>NZ_JBBEBW010000001.1:0-191907 GCF_040882185.1 Marinobacter sp.
GAGGACAATGCTTTGGGGTTAAAAGCTGACTCCGCATGAATCACCGCTCGAACGAGGGCTGGATCAACCTGAAACTGCTGCGCGGCGGTTTCAATTTCATCCTGATAAACGCTCACATATAAGCGGGTATTGTGCCAGTCAACCTTGGAATCCGGCTGGCACGCGTAACATTCGAAACGAATAACATCAAAGTCGACACCTGCTGGACGCACTTTGCTGAACGCCAGCACACCATCACTGTTCTGGTAGCGATAAATGGTTTCTTTCTTGGTGCTGGCAAGCGGCGCCTGCTCGGCAGCCGGTATATTAGTGAACTCCACACTGCCGTCCGGATGAACGACCCGCCGCACTGTGTCGGCGAAAGCCGACTGTGAGGCGAGTAGCACCAATAACATACCGATGAGCAATGGTATGTGGATTTTGACGGCGAGATTCATTCAGGCCTCACAGCGGCTGATCCTTGTGGGCGCTGGCCAGCGCTTTCAGATAATGACAAATCCAAAAGGATTATAGTACCCAAAGAGGATTATGGTACCGAAAGCCGCCACCAGAACGGAACCCGGCAGCAAATTACTCAGCGACTTTCAGCGCATCTCCGGGCACCCTCACCCATCCTTCCATTAATATTCTTGCACTTCGGCTCATAATCGCTTTTCTCACCGTCCATTCGCCATTTACCTGAGTGGCCTCTGCCCCAACTCTCAGGGTGCCGGAAGGATGCCCGAAGCACACGGAGGTACGGTCGCCACCGCCCGCCGCCTGGTTAACCAGGGTTTCCGGCACGGCAGCGGCGGTAGCAATTGCGACGGCGGCGGTGCCCATCATGGCGTGATGCAATTTACCCATCGACAAAGCACGCACCAGCAAATCGATTTCACTGGCAGATACCTGCTTACCACTGGAAGAAACATACTCCGCTGGCCTAGCAACAAAGGCGACCTTGGGCGTATGTTGACTGCCGGAGGCTTCTTCAATGGTTTTCGCCAGACCCATGCGCACCGCTCCATGAAGACGGATGGTTTCGAACATTGCCAGAGCCTTGGGATCGCTGTTAATCGCCTCCTGCAATTCCGTGCCTTTGTAGCCAATATCTTCGGCGTTCAGGAAAATAGTCGGGATGCCTGCGTTGATCATCGTCGCTTTGAACGTGCCAACACCCGGCACATCCAGATCGTCTACCCGGTTGCCTGTGGGAAACATGGCACCGTCGCCGTCAGCGGGATCCATGAATTCAATCTGGACCTCAGCGGCGGGAAAGGTCACTCCATCAAGTTCAAAATCGCCAGTTTCCTGCACTTCACCGTTGGTAATGGGTATATGGGCGATGATGGTTTTCTGGATATTCGCCTGCCAGATGCGCACCGTGACTGTGCCGTTCTGTGGCACACGATCCGGGTCAATCAACCCGCTATTAATGGCAAAGGCGCCGACTGCTGCAGACAGATTGCCGCAATTACCACTCCAGTCTACAAACGGCTTGTCGATAGCAACCTGGCCAAACAGATAATCCACATCGTGGTCCGGTACCGTTGGTTTGGCGAGGATGACGGTTTTGCTGGTGCTGGAGGTGGCGCTACCCATACCGTCAATCTGCTTCTCATAAGGATCAGGGCTACCAATGACTCTCAACAGAAGCTGGTCTCTGGCTTTACCAGGCACCTGAGCGGCCTCAGGCAAATCTTCCAGGCGGAGGAACACCCCTTTGCTGGTCCCTCCCCGCATGTAGGTCGCGGGGATTTTGATCTGTGGTGCGTGAATGACTGTCTGGTTCATAAAAGGTTCCTCAGGCGACGGCTTCCGATTCCAGGAAATCCTGTGCGAAGCGTTGCAGTACGCCGCCCGCTTCGTAGATGGAAAACTCTTCCTGGGTATCGAGGCGGCAGGTAACCGGTATTTCCTCACGCTCACCAGTCTTGCGATGGATAACCAGCGTCAGAGTCGTTCCGGGTTTAAAGTCACCCACCACATCGAAGGTTTCGGTGCCGTCAATACCAAGCGTTGTACGGGTTGTACCGGGCTTGAACTCAAGTGGCATGACGCCCATACCCACCAGGTTGGTGCGATGAATGCGCTCAAAACCTTCTGCTACGATGGCCTCGACGCCTGCCAGGCGAACACCTTTGGCAGCCCAGTCACGGGAGGAACCCTGACCGTAGTCGGCACCTGCGATGATGATCAGCGGCTGCTTGCGTTCCATGTAGGTTTCGATGGCTTCCCACATGCGGGTGACCTGACCTTCCGGCTCAATGCGGGCCAGTGAGCCCTGTTTGACCTTACCATTCTCCTGCACCATCTCATTGAGCAGTTTGGGGTTGGCAAAGGTCGCACGTTGAGCGGTCAGGTGGTCTCCCCGGTGAGTGGCATAGGAGTTGAAATCCACTTCCGGCACACCCATTTTTTCCAGATAGGCGCCAGCGGCGCTGTCCAACATGATGGCGTTGGAAGGCGACAGATGATCGGTGGTGATGTTGTCACCCAGAACCGCCAATGGCCGCATGCCCTTCATGGCACGCTCTCCCGCCAATGCGCCCTCCCAATATGGCGGCCGGCGGATGTAGGTGCTTTGCGGGCGCCATTCATAAAGCGGGCTGACCTGGGCCTGGGCTTCGCGGGTTACATCAAACATTGGAATGTAAACGTCGCGGTATTGTTGCGGTTTTACACTGGTCTTAACGATGGCATCGATTTCTTCGTCGCTGGGCCAGATATCCTTGAGGGTTATCGGGTTGCCCTGCTGGTCAGTGCCGAGGGTGTCTTTCTCGATATCAAACCGGATGGTGCCTGCGATCGCATAGGCCACGACCAGCGGAGGAGATGCCAGGAAAGCCTGTTTGGCGTAGGGATGGATACGGCCATCAAAGTTACGGTTGCCGGACAACACGGCGGTGGAATACAGATCCCGATCCACCACTTCTTTCTGGATCACCGGGTCCAGGGCGCCACTCATGCCGTTGCAGGTGGTGCAGGCAAAGGCAACAACGCCAAAGCCCAGGTGTTCCAACTCAGGCAGAAGTTTGGCTTCTTCCAGGTACATTTTTACGGTCTTGGAACCCGGAGCCAGGGAGGATTTTACCCAGGGCTTGCGGGTCAGACCCAGTTTATTGGCGTTGCGGGCGATCAGTCCGGCAGCAATCATGTTGCGCGGGTTGCTGGTGTTGGTGCAACTGGTGATCGCCGCGATGATAACAGCGCCGTCCGGCATCCTGCCTTCTTCGTTCTCTACAATCCCACTGACGCCCCGGGAGGCCAGTTCTGAAGTAGGCAACAATGAATGAGGGTTGGACGGACCGGCCAACGTGCGGGGCACGCTGGACAGATCAAACGTCAGCACCCGTTCATACTCTGCGTCTTTCAGGGCGTCTGCCCACAGGCCGGTATGTTTGGCGAAGATTTCTACCAACTTGACCTGGTCATCTTCCCTACCGGTGAGGCGGAGGTAATCCGTGGTTTGCTCGTCGATAAAGAACATGGCTGCAGTAGCGCCGTATTCCGGAGTCATGTTGGAGATGGTAGCGCGGTCACCAACGGTTAATCGGGAAGCACCCTCGCCATAAAACTCAAGGTAGGCGCCCACTACACGCTGCTTTCGCAGAAAGGCGGTCAGCGCCAGCACGAGATCTGTACTGGTAATGCCAGGCTGCAGCTTCCCGGTGAGTTCAACGCCAACGATATCCGGCAGGCGCATATAAGAGGCGCGGCCCAGCATTACGCTTTCCGCTTCCAGCCCACCTACGCCAATGGAGATGACACCCAGGGCATCAACCATCGGAGTGTGGCTGTCAGTGCCCACACAGGTATCTACAAAGGCTACCCGATCGCTGACCTGCACCACCGGCGACATCTTCTCCAGATTGATCTGGTGCATGATGCCGTTGCCGGGAGGAATTACATCTACGTTCTTGAATGCGGTTTTCGTCCAGTTGATGAAGTGAAACCGGTCATCGTTACGGCGGTCTTCAATGGCACGGTTCTTCTCGAAAGCGTCGGCTTCGAAACCGGCGTGTTCCACCGCCAGGGAGTGATCCACAATCAGCTGGGTCGGTACCACCGGGTTTACTTTTGCCGGGTCGCCGCCTTTATCTGCGATGGCATCCCGCAAACCTGCCAGATCTACCAGCGCGGTCTGGCCCAGAATGTCATGGCATACAACCCGTGCCGGGTACCAGGGGAAATCCAGGTCGCGCTTACGCTCGATCATCTGTTTGAGGGCATCGGTCAGCATGCCAGGATCACAGCGACGCACCAGATTCTCCGCCAGCACGCGGGAAGTGTAAGGGAGTTTGTCGTAGGCACCGGGCTGGATAGCATCGACTGCCTCGCGGGTGTCAAAGTAATCAAACTCGGTGCCGGGAAGAGGCTTGCGGTATTCAGTGTTCATGGTTAGCAACTCAATTGATTGAAATGGAGACTGAGGAGACTGAGGGGTCTGACCCCGCATGGGGTCAGACCCCTTTACCGAGACTGAAGAGCCAGACTGAGGGGTCTGACCCCGTACGGGGTCAGACCCCTTTACCGACCCCTGTACCTCAAGGCCGCTCGTCGATCGGCACCCATTTGGAATCCGATGGCCCGGTATAATCGGCGCTGGGGCGGATAATGCGATTGTTTTCCCGCTGCTCTTTAACGTGAGCAGTCCACCCGGATACCCGGGACATCACGAAGATGGGGGTGAACAGCTCGGTGGGGATGCCCATAAAGTGATAGGCCGAGGCATGGAAAAAATCGGCGTTGCAGAACAGTTTTTTCTCCCGCCACATAACTTCTTCACAGCGCACGGAGACGGGGTAAAGCACCTTGTCTCCCACTTCCTCCGCAAGTTTTTCAGACCATTTCTTGATAATGCCATTGCGAGGATCGGTTTCACGGTAGATGGCATGGCCGAAGCCCATGATTTTTTCTTTGCGCTCCAGCATGCCCATCAGGCCTTTTTCGGCCTCGTCCGGAGTTTTGAAGCGTTCGATCAGCGCCATAGCGGCCTCATTGGCACCACCGTGCAGCGGCCCGCGCAAGGTCCCTATGGCACCGGTTACACAGCTATGAATATCTGACAGTGTGGAAGCGCAAACCCGGGCGGTGAAGGTAGAGGCGTTGAATTCGTGCTCGGCATACAGGATCAATGACACGTTCATAACGCGTTCATGGAGCTCACTTGGCTTCTTGCCGTGCAACAGCTCCAGGAAATGCCCGCCGATGGAATCGCAGTCACCGTCGGTCTTGATGCGCACGCCATCAGTAACGAAGCGATACCAGTAACAGATGATGCTGGGGAACGCCGCCAGCATGCGATCAATCTTGTCGTCCTGCTCGCTGAAATCCTGTTCGGTTTCCAGGTTGCCCAGCATGGAACAACCGGTGCGCATTACGTCCATGGGGTGAGCATCTTTGGGGATCTGCTCCAATACTGTTTTGAGTGCGTCCGGCAATGTGCGCAGGCTGCTCAGTTTCTTTTTATAAGCATCCAGTTCCTGACGATTGGGCAGCTTGCCCCGCAGCAACAGGTAAGCGACTTCCTCAAACTGCGCGTTGTCTGCCAGATCGTTGATCTCGTAACCGCGATAGGTTAACCCGGCGCCGCTCTGTCCGACGGTACATAGTGCGGTTTCACCCGCCACCTGGCCGCGAAGGCCTGCGCTGTTCTGTTTTTGCTCCGCCATGGTGTTCCCCTTTCATCTTTTACGTTGTCGTATTTTTTATAGGCCTGAGGGGGACTGTGGACTGGGGGGTCTGACCCCGTACGGGGTCAGACCCCCCAGTCCACAGTCCTTCCTCGTGGTTTTCTGTAGTTATTTCTTCTGTTGAAACAATTGGTCGAGCTTCTGTTCGAACTCGTGGTAATTCAGGAAATCGTACAGTTCCATGCGGGTCTGCATTTTGTCCACCACCTCTTTCTGATCGCCTTTGGTGAGGATGTTTTGATAGACCTCAAGGGCCGCTTTATTCATGGCGCGGAAGGCGCTGAGTGGATAAAGAACCATGGCAGCTCCGGCCTCCGCCAATTCCTCGCGATTGTATAAAGGTGTTGCGCCAAACTCGGTGATGTTGGCGAGTATGGGTGCATCAACGGCAGCGGAGAACGCTTTGTAATGCTCGAGTTCGGTGACGGCTTCAGCAAAGATGCCGTCTGCACCCGCCTCTATGCAGGCCTGGGCACGATCAATAGCAGCGTCCAGCCCTTCCTGCTGGAAAGCATCGGTGCGGGCCATGATAAAGAAGTCTTCGTCTTCCCGGGCGTCTACGCAGGCTTTGATTCGGTCTACCATTTCCTCTTTCGAGACGATGGCCTTGTTCGGGCGATGGCCGCAACGCTTCTGGGCAACCTGGTCTTCAATGTGCACAGCAGCAGCACCGGCTCGCTCCATCTGCTGGATGGTACGGGTGATGTTGAAGGCGCCGCCCCAGCCAGTATCGATATCGACTAACAGTGGTACAGCGCTGGCGCCGGTAATACGGCGAACATCCTCGATGACGTCATTAAGCGAGGTCATGCCCAGATCCGGCAGACCGTAGGAGGCGTTAGCTACCCCGCCGCCAGACAGATAAATAGCCTGATGCCCCACTTTTTCAGCCATCATAGCCGTGTACGCATTAACAGTGCCGACAATCTGGAGTGGGTGGTTATCTTTGAGTGCCTTGCGAAAACGGGCACCGGGCGATTGTGTATGGGACATGGTGGGGCTCCTGTGGTTTATAGGATCGGGTATGCTGGCGGTACTTCAAATATCCAGCACACCTTCCCTGATTTTCTGCTCAATGTTTTTTCTTGCGGCGTTGATGTGTCTGCGCATAAGAAATTCAGCCAGTTCGCCATCCCGCTGGGCGATTGCTTCCACAATGCGTCGGTGTTCACCCAGCGCTTTGTGGGGGCGACCGGCTGAGGTACTTAAACGATACCTGTACATTCTGACCATGTAGTACAGGTCGCCCAGTAGCATTTGTGCAAGTTTGGCGTTGCGGCTGCCGGTAGCGATCCGGTGATGGAAGTCGTAGTCCCCTTCACCCTGATAATACGCTTGACCATGAGCCTGTTCGATCATGGTTTCGTGGCTGTCCAGGGTGGCATACAAGTCAGCGATTTCGGCGTCTGTCATTCGCTCGGCAGCCTGACGTGCCGCCAGACCCTCCATGGTTTCACGAATGTGGTAGAGCTCTATAAGCTCATCAGCGCTGACCGAGACGACTTTAACCCCGGCATGGGGCCGCCTTACCAGAAGTCCCCGGGACTCGAGACGGCCGAGAGCTTCCCGAAGCGGGCCCCGCGTCAGATTAAAACGAGCACACAATTCGATCTCGCCAATTTTTTCACCGGGGGCCAAATCACCTTTCACAATGGCTGTTTGCAAACAGTCAAAGGCGTCATCTGCTCTGGTTTGGGATTGAATCGTCGCGTGCATAGTCACTTTTGTTAACAATCCAGGATTTATAGCGTTGAAAAGTACGCTTCATAGCCCATTTTGTCAACAATCCATAAGCGGGCGCGTCTATGGCTATTTCCCAAGGGGTTTACCCTGACGTACATTTCCATTTTACAAGCCGTTGTTTTCAGGCTTCCTGTTTGTTCAACAAGTCCGGTACACTCAATTTCTACCGTTCTACACCGTTATGTTCATTGATAAGGATGCCAAAATGATTAAAAAGTGTCTGTTCCCGGTTGCCGGTTATGGAACCCGCTTCCTACCCGCCACCAAGGCGATGCCGAAGGAAATTCTTCCGATTGTTAACAAGCCTCTGGTGCAGTACGGGGTTGAAGAAGCGGCTGCTGCCGGCATTCACGAGTTTGGTTTCGTAACAGGCCGCGGTAAGCGCGCCATTGAGGACCACTTCGATATCAGCTATGAGCTGGAACATCAGATTGCCGGTTCTGGCAAAGAAGATTTGCTCCAATCCATTCGTGAACTCATTGATAACAACAGCTTTGCCTTTACCCGTCAGAATGAAATGAAAGGTCTGGGTCACGCCATTTTAACCGGCCGAAATCTGGTGGGTGACAATCCGTTCGCTGTGGTGCTAGCGGATGACTTCTGTGTTGCAGACGGCGCTGATGAGGGCGTACTGGCCCAGATGGTCAAGCTTTATCACCAGTTCCGGTGCTCCATTGTGGCCATCGAAGAAGTTCCCGCCGATGAAACCCATAAATATGGCGTTATCGCAGGCGAGTCCATGAAGGACGGGCTTTATCGCATTACAGACATGGTTGAAAAACCAGCACCTGAAGACGCTCCCAGCAACCTGGCCATCATCGGCCGGTATATTCTGACGCCCGATATTTTCGATATTATCGAGCGGACACCACCGGGCAAAAACGGCGAGGTGCAGATTACAGACGCGCTGCTGGAACAGGCCAAAAACGGCTGTGTGCTGGCGTATAAGTTCAAGGGGCGTCGTTTTGACTGCGGCAGTATTGATGGCTTCGTCGAAGCGACCAATTATGTCTACGAGAATATTTATAAGGCTGGCAAAAACACCACGGCGACCGGGGGTAAGAAAGAAAAGAAATAATTTGCTGTGATTCTGGCTATTGGCGAGGTCTTCTTCGCGACTTCAGTCGCTCTGCGGTTTACCCGAGTAATTGTATGACCATGCGTCGGTTTTCACTGGTGTTTTTGCGGAATCGGCGTAGCAATTCAGTTTCGTCTTCGGTCAATTGAAGACGACCAATTTCTTTTTCAAGTTGGGCAAGGGATTCGTTCAGATCATGTCCGTTGCCAAATGTCAGGCCAGGCAATTCGAGCTGGCCAGCATCCGCAAGGTCTTCAAAGTCGAGCAGGGTTTCGAGGGTTGTTTCGGTCCTGAGGCACAGATCCATTAGCTCGACAACACTCGGATAGCTCCTGTATCTGGTATCTGACGATTCCCAGCGGTCCACCTCCGCTTCGTCCACACTGCATATGCGGGCAATATCTGCCTGGGACAACTTGAGAGTGTCCCGCAGGTGTACTAAACGCCGATGGAATGATTGCATGTATCGCATAAGTGTTCGCCTCGACAACTCTACTGAACGCGTTACCGCGCTGGCTCAAACGATTCCCGATCTTCAATCCTGATTTGACCAGTTCGGAATTCGGTTTTCTTCCAACGCTTTCTGAGCTTCGGCCGGATCACCGCTGTCTATGATTTGCGCCAGCCAGTCGCGCTCGGCAGCAAAACCGGTTTCCAGTGGTCTCATCCTGGCATGTTCTATGAGCTGTTTGGCCGCCCGACTCGCCCTGGGGCTCTGCCGTAAAACCCGTTCCGCCCAATTAAGAGTATGATTTACCACACTGCCAGCCTCGGCAACGTCATCCACCAAACCAAGCTTTAATGCTTCTTGGGCGTTCACGGTCTCTTCCAGCAGCATCATTCGCTTGGCACGGGACTCTCCGATCAGGCGGGGGAGCAACTGACTGGCCCCACCGTAGGCCAGCCGTCCCTCGGAACCGGCTGTAAATTGAAAGCGGGCGGTATCGGCGCACACCCTGAAGTCGCAATTGAGCGCAACAGCTACACCCTCATTGTGCGCATCCCCGGTTATGGCTGCAAACGTAACACCGGGAAACCTTCGTAGGGCACTGAAGGCCTGGGAGAACAACCGACCCAGATTTGCCCCCTTCAACGGGTCCTGGACTGCCAGTACTTCGGGTGAAAGGCCTGCAGAGAACCAGCCACGGCCTTCCCCGGGTTCCGTCGATGTTATGATCAGACAGCGACAACGTGCATCACGCCCCAGTGCCACTATATGGCTATGAAACTGCTCCAGCATGGCCTCCGACCACTCATGACGAGGCGGATTTCTGAGCGTGAGCGTCGCAACCACACCATCCTGCGTAAGCGTGACCTGTTGTTCATACTCCAAACCGGGACACTCCTTTAAAAACATTCTAAAGTTAATCGGGGACTATCCATTACAACTCAGCACCGGTTGTTTGGCAATGAAGCCGGGATTGAGGCATTTAATACCCTGAAAGTGATTCGATGACGTTTTTGTTCGTATCTCTAAAAACCGTTATCCATGGGCACGAAACGAATGACAAAACATACCATTGACGCTGCAACTGCGTGGCAGCTTATTCGGGATTCTGTAGACAGGCAGGGCGTGACGTTGATGCTGCCCGGCTCACATACCCCTGCCCTGAAGCTTGGCAATAAAGCTGACCGGCAGGTGTGTTTGCCTGCTACCGATGTGGCCAGAGATCTTTTCACTCTATTTCTGCCCCTTTGCAGGCCCGTCGGCGGAGCCCGCAAGCAGCACGTTGTTGCCCAATTAGGTCAAAGTCTGGATGGCCGGACGGCCACAGAGCGGGGAGCCTGTCAGTTGATCAACGGCAAGGACGGCATTGCCCATCTTCATCGCATACGGGCGCTCTCCGACGCTGTCGTAATAGGCGCCGGTACAGCCACTGCAGATAACCCGCAGCTTACCGTGCGCAAGGTAGAGGGTGTGAATCCTGTGCGGGTGGTGATCGACCCGAGAAAACGCGTACCCGACAACCACCACCTGTTTACCGATGAGCAGGCACCCACATTGCGGCTTGTGGCTGGCACGCTAGCGCCGGGATCAAAGCTTGTTCCGGCAAAAGGCGTTACTGAGGTGCCTTGTCTTCCGCCTGCGGGTCAACCGGCAGATCCCGCACTGATACTGTCCGTGCTGGCATCGTTCGGCCTGAAACGGATATTCATAGAAGGTGGAGGCCTGACGGTGTCCAGCTTTCTGAAAGCCCGGTTGCTTAACCGGTTGCATGTGATGGTCGCCCCAATGATTATTGGCAGCGGGCAGGCAGCGTTTTCGCTCCCGGAAATCGATTCCATTGATCAGGCTCTGCGGCCTTCCGCCACCATGATCAACCTTGGTTCGGATATGTTGTTTGATCTGAACTTTGACGAGCCCGCCCCGCCCCGCTGAGCAACACGCCCACGCCCGGCAAACTGGAGACCAGAACCAACAGGCCGTAGGCAACACTCAACGCCACGCCCTGTTCAGCGGGAAAACCGGCCAACGGCCACAGCAGCGCAGCCGCGCCCTCGCGCACTCCCCAGCCTGCAATCGTAATCGGTAACATCATAGCCAGTAACAAGCCGGCACTCAGGGGCAACAGCTGGTGCAGCGCCAAAGTAGTTGCCTGCATATCCGGAACAGTCTGGCCTTTGGCCAGGATAACGAAAACCGCCAGATAGGTCGCCACTACCAGTACAGAACTGGTGAGCTGTATCACCAAAGATCTTCGATTGAACAGCGAGCGTCTGACGGCTTCCGCACCCTGCCTGAAAAAGCCTGCAAGAGAACGGCGGTAGAACACACCTATTACCATTAAAATGACCGCAGCCATTACGAACACAGGCCACGATAAACCGGTGCTCAAGGAGCTGGAGACCGATCCCGCCCCGGTATCGGAAAATGGCCAGAACGCCACCAGCAAGACGACGGTCACCAAGGCCAGGGCAAGCTGTCCTGACAGCCGTTCAATCATCACTGCATGGATGGCAGGAGCTCGCGAGTTGGCGTCCGTGCCATGACGCCAGGCACGGTTAACATCCCCCAACACGCCTCCGGGTAAAACCTGATTAACGAACGTTGCAAGATAATATTCGCGGATAGCTTTGCTAAACGGTAATTCGAGGTTCAGGCGTCGGGCAGTATAGCGCCAGCGCCAGGCCGACAACCCGACCTGCACCACCGTGACCGCCAATGCTGCCACCCAAAAGGCCGGAGCAATCATCTTCAATTGGTCGAGGATGGTTTTACCGTCCAGCGAGCTTATAACCGCGGCAAGCAACAGGCCAGTCACAAGCCAACGCACAATGGGGTGTGATAACCAGGGAGGCATAGCGTCAGTTACCAGGCAGCGCTAACAGATCACGGTGATGCACTGACACTACGAGATCACCGGCCCGAATGGACTGGCCACGATCTTCAAACCAACGCTGAATACGATCCTCAGATTCCGGCATTTGTTCCACCGCTGCATCCCGGTAGCCCTCCAGCAACGCAAGCTGAAGACGACGATCCTCGGCCCCGAGCCGCCAGGCACTGGGTGCCTCACAGATCACCGCGCCGCGGGCTTTCATTAAGCGGACCAGAGCGCCGGTTGCCCCCGGACCTGACGCCTGACCGAGGCCTTTGTCCCGAGACTGGTGAGCATTGAGTGCGTGCTGGATGAGATCATCATCCTGATGGCCTGGTTCGAACCCGAATTCGCCTGCGTATGAGAGCACGATCAGTAAAGCCGAGTTACGGGCGGTGACAGCATCCGCCAAAGCCTCCAGCCATGGCTCTGAAACCAGGTCGATCAAGGCCGACGCGGTTACCAGATCAACGCTCGAAGGTAACGCCTCATCCAGATTCGAGGCCGTCAGACGCACCAAGTGATAATCAGCACGTACACCCAACGCACTCTCGGGAAGATGCTTGAGTGCATGGGTCAGCAATTGTTTATCCTGATCGAGCAACATCCAATGCTGTGGCATGGGGAGCCGGGGGACCAGATATCGACAATTCGACCCGGAACCCGACCCCAGATCAGCAATCTCGACTGGCCGCCCGGCCTCGGTGAACCGATGACTCAACCAATCCGCCAGATGACTGGTGATGGTAACGTCACGAGCCCGGTGATCGGCGTTTTCCCGTAATGCCAGCCAGTTTCCATCGAAAACGCTGTGATCGGGGAAGGTTTGCAGGATCTCATCAATGGCCGTTTTGAACGTTGTGCCTGCCAGTGGCCAGGAAGTTAGTTGTGACCGGGCGATGCGTGCCTGTTCTCGGTTCTCTAGGAGCAGGTCACGATCGGATATCCAGGCTCTCAGACAACTCACCAACTCCGCCACCTGCCCTGCTCCATACTTTTGTATCCCGGGCCGGTCGGCCGTCCGGGCGAGAGCCCCGCCGTCTGAACTGATCACCGGCAGCCCCCGGGCCAGTGCTTCGTCGATCACCATGCCGTAGCCTTCGTACAGAGAGGGCAGGATAAAGATATCCGCGTTATCGAAAGCCTTCGCCAGTTCTTCATCACCCTTCTCCCCCGCCAGCAAAATGCGCTCTGCAAGGTTCAGGTGCTCAATCTGTAGCTGTAATTCGCTCGCATAGTCCGCCGCCCGATCAGGAGAACCCACCAGGGTGCACTGCCATGGCAGCTCCCGCAATTGGGCCAGTGCCGAGACCAATTGATCCTGGGCTTTTCTGGGCGAAAGTGTGCCCACCGACAGTAATTGAACCGGTTTTGATAACTCGGTGGCGGCCAGTACGGACGCTTCAGGGAAGACATCAACGCCGGGCTCTACTGTTCTCATCCGGTCGGCAGGCACGTCATACCGGGCCAGCTCCTGCACGGTAAAACCGCTGGTTGTTATAACACCAGCAACCTGAGCCAGAGCCGCCTTTTCACTGAAGAACAGGCTTTCCCGCGACTCGTCATTAAGGCCGGTTTCATCGGCCAACGGATGATGCACAAGCGCTATCAGATGCAGACGCCCGGCATGCTGCGCAAGTACATCCGGTAATCCCCCCATAGCCAAACCGTCCAGGATGACAACCGAGTGGTCAGGCAACCCCCGAAGCTCGTTGTCCATCGCCTGCCTCGCCACGGCATCGACTTCCGGAAAGCGGCCTTCCAGACCTTTCAGCTCAACAGCTTGTCCATCTCCCCGAAGCGCCGATACTATGCGGCGTACATAGGTGTAACCGCCGGTGCGTTGTTCCGGGCTGCCAGGTACGATAAAGGTCAACGGTTGGGTCATGCCAGTGCCCCTTTAAAGCTCGCTGCGATAGCTTGCCCAGGCAACATGGGATTCGCCCAGGGTGACGTTCAGCGCCGTCAGGCCCTTGCCAGTTTCCCCCAGGGCGTTCGCTTTTATAGCGGCGGCCATACGGTCAAACACTACCTTCGCCATGACTTCGGTAGTGGTGTTGCGGCCCGCCAAGGCGGGCAGTTCGTCCAGGTTCTTCATGTTGAATTCGGCCAGAATCTGCTTGAGTTGCTCGCTGGCGAGGCCGATATCAACGATCAGATCGTCCTGATCCAGAACCTCCCGCTCAAAACTGACATCCACCACATAGGTGGCACCGTGAAGCGCCTGGGCCGGGCCGAAGATTTCGCCGTTGAAGCTATGGGCGATCATCATGTGGTCTCTAACAGTCAAACTGTACATAGGGGCTCCTGTTACCTGCCAAACCCGATCAAATCTCAGGGTTCGCGGGTGGGTAAATGATTCGATGACAAAGTTCTGAGCTGCCCGCCTGGCTGAGAACAGCCATGGTTTCCGGCAACTGGTCAAACCGGCTCTCACCACTGATCAGAGCATCAAGGACCGGATCCGCCAGCAGGGACAGCGCCAGGGAGAGCCGGTCCCGATATTCCCAGCGGGGGGTCTGCGAAGGGCTGATACTGCCAACCTGGCTGGAACGCAGTGTCAGGCGGCGGGCATGAAATGACTGACCCAAAGGTAGCGATACGTTCTGATCGCCAAACCAGCTCATCTCGATGATGCGCCCTTCCTGGCCCGCAAGATCCAATGCCGTTACCAGTCCTGCGGGGTGGCCGCTGGCATGGATCACCAGATCATGATCGGTCAGGTCGCTCTGAGTCGCAAACCGGACGCCGAGTGAATCGAGCAATGGCAAGCGGTCAGCGTTGGTATCAATAGCGGTCACCCGGGTACCGGGAATTTTATTCGCAAGGTAGGCCATTAAAATTCCTACTACGCCACAACCCACCACGGCAATGCGATCGCCCACCCGAGGTGACGCATCCCAGAGACCGTTGACGGCGGTTTCCATGTTCGCCGCCAGCACCGCGCGATGAGCGGGTACATCATCAGGTAGCGGAATGACGGCATCCGCTGGCACCCGGTACCGGGTTTGGTGGGAGTAGAGGCAGAACACCATCTTGCCCAATAACGAATCAGGGCCGGAAATCACTTTGCCAGCGTTGGCGTAACCGTGTCGCACCGGATAGGGAAAATCGCCCGCCTGAAATGGCGCGCGCATGCGCTCATATTCGCTTTCGGGCACCTTGTTGAGAAAAACCAGACTCTCAGTACCCCGGCTGACACCGGAATAATGGGTTTCCACCTCGACCATTGGGGTGCCGATGTTCACTTCCGTCGTTAGCGGGGTTGCACGAATTTCTCCGGTGGCGGCCCCGGTAACCCAGAAGGCGTCTGCAGTTGCTGCGACGGTCTGATCAACTGGTGTGCTCGACATCAAGCCTCCTTTGCTTATGGATTTGCAGTGACGGGTCCATCTGTTCGGAGGTGCGGCCCGTAAAACCTTTATAGTCAGTGCATCTATACTACCTTAAGAGCTTACGTGCCGAGGGCTGAATGGATTCTATTACGATCGATACCGATAAACACTATCATCGCGCCAACCTGATGCCGGAACTACTTTCCGGGCTCGTGCTGATGGTTGTCTTACTGGTGCTGGCTGACGTTATTCTGCCCGTTCACGTTTCAGTTGGATTACCGGTTTATGGCCTGGCGGTGGCTCTCTATACCCTTTTGGCGGGACTCATCCTGTGGGGTTGGCATACAAGCGCAAACTATCGGGACTTTGGCTGGGCCAATCGGGTCACCCTGCTACGCGGTATGATCACGGTTACTCTTGCGGCTCTCGCCTGCTTTCCCGATCTTCTCACCATACTGGCATGGCCGTTCGCCGTCAGCAGTCTGGCTATACTCCTGCTGGACGGAGTGGATGGTGCCATCGCGCGCAGCTCTGGCTTTAAGAGCGCGTTCGGCGCCCGGTTTGACATGGAACTGGACGCTCTGCTGATTGTCGTACTGTGCATCGCACTGGTTAACCTTGATAAAGTCGGGCTCTGGGTGCTCGCTCTGGGGGTTATGCGCTACGCTTTTATTATCGCTGGCTTATTCTGGCCAGCGCTGCAAGCGCCGCTACCGGAAAGTTTTTGGCGTAAAACAGTGTGTGTTTGGCAAATCGTCACGCTGATGATCGCAATATTGCCCGTCGTCAGCGCTGGGTTTGCCTTCTGGACACTCGCACTGGCACTGGTTCTGCTGGTCTATTCGTTTGCGTTGGATACGGTCTGGCTTGTGCGTCATCGACGTTTGAACCCTGAACAAGTTACCGAGCCACAATCAAGGAGCCCACTATGAAGTTATCACCTAGCCTGCTAGCCCCGGCGACGCTCGCCGCAGCCCTGGTCTTGTCACCTACTACGGCTACTGCCGAACCGGCTAGCTACACCATTGACGACGAACATTTCTCCATCAGCTTTCAGGTCATGCATCTTGGTTATGCCAACGTGATCGGGATGTTTACCGAAGCCGAAGGCTCTTTCGAGTACGATTCCGAGTCCAACGACATCAGCGCTGGCACCGTGACGATTCAGGCTGACAGCATATTCACCAACCATGACCGTCGGGACAGCCATCTGCGCGGCGAAGATTTTCTTAACACTGACGAATACCCGGAAATCGTGTTTACAGTGGGCGATTTTGAAACCACTGGCGATAACACCGGTAAACTCTCCGGCGACCTCGAGATGCACGGTGAAACCAAGCCAGTCACCCTTGACGTCACCTTTAACAAGGCGGCTGAGTACCCCTTTGGCCATGAAAAATATACCGTGGGCATTTCAGCAGAGACCACCATCAAACGCAGTGAATGGGGTATCAGCTACGGCTTGAATATGGTCGAAGACGACATAAAACTGCAGTTTGAATTAGAGGCGATCAAAGACTGACCCTGCATGTGACCCGCGTCACAGTTGTTGCTCGTAATGGCTCAAAATTCGCCTACAATTTGTTCAATCGATTGGGTTTTTGTAGTTTCGAGACAACAACAATAAATATTCTGGCGGTCTTCCTATCGTCAGTCTGGAGTGACGAATGCGTGTTCGCGGCCCCTTGATCGTGCTGGCGTTGGTGGCTTCGGCAGCGGGCCTGGGATGGGCTGTGGCGAAAGAAAACCAGTGGTCTTTGCCCGTGCCATTTCAACTGGCACTGCGGAGTGAAACCATCACACCTGCAAAAATACCACCTCCTGAACCTGTATTGGCGAAGGAGGCCGCTGCACCTGCTCCCCCTTCTGATGACGCACTCGGTTATATGTTCATTCAGGTCGCAGATCAATACGAACAAAGCTCCCGTTACCCAAGTTACTCCGTTGCGCTAAGTTCGGAACAAGCAACCGCCTATGCGGGTAATCATTTTGACCCCATCGCCCTGCCACTTTCTAACGGCGGTGAATTCACCGTGTCTCTCGAAAAATTCCGCTTTACCCGAGAGGAGGATATTCTGGTGGTTGCCAGCCTGTCCGGTCCAATGGTGGTTGGTCATAGTATGTCGGCCAGCCTTGAGTCAGCGACCGATGCAAAGTGTCAGGCCAGAATGGTCCTTCGGCGCTGTACTTCAATCACTTCACGGTATTGATGGACGAAGGCGCCAGCCACAGCGGTGTGTTGGGTAGCGAAACCGGCAATATCTCGGTGCCGGTGGTGAACAACACAACCCTCAACGGGTTACAGGTAGACTTTGCCAGCCGTACTTACAACAAGCGCGCGTGGTATCAATGGTGGGGTGCGGGAGACCGATACATTGAAGTGCCGGGCTCTGCCAGCACGGATACGTCCTCATTGATGTATAACACTCTGAACAACTGATTCAGTGATTGCCAGTTGGCCCAGGGACGGGCCATTTGCAGGCCTGCCCTACCCGATTAATCTTTCTGCCAACGCCCTTGCCTGCCACTCAGCGGTAAGTACTTCGCTTGCTATTCATGTTAGCATTTCAGCCTGTCCCGCTGCTTTTACCTGTGTCTGGAGCTCTGCTGAATGCCCATGACTGACGCGCGCAAATCCGATCTGTTATTGCTGGTTTCTACGCTGCTGGCAGCGATGAGCTGGATGTTCTCCAAAGAGGCCGTATCGTTGATGCCGCCGCTGATGTTTATGGCGGTTCGATTTTTGATGGCCGGTAGCATTCTGGCTCTTTTGGCACATCGCCACTTGAGACGGATGTCAGCAGAGCAGTTGATTCAGAGCGCCAGGGTCGGGCTGGTGTTTGGTATCGCTATGAGTTGCTGGGTGACGGGCCTGTTTCTCGGCACCCACCTGGGTGAAGGCGCCTTTCTCACCAGTCTGGGGGTGGTGATTGTCCCGATAATCGCACGGGTGTTGTTCAAGGAGGCGCAACCTACCAGTACCTGGCTTGCCATTCCCGTCGCTGTGAGTGGTCTGGCGCTGCTTTCGCTTGAAAACGGTTTCCGGCCGGAATTGGGACAACTCTTTTTCATAGCCGCAGCCTTTATTTTTGCGCTCTATTTTACTCTCAATACTCGCGCAGCCAACAACCGCATGGTGACAAACCGGGCTGGTGAATCTCGCCAGAAAGACCGGGTGCCCGCGTTACCTCTAACCGCTATTGCACTATTGACTGTCGCAGTAGTGACAACGTCGCTCTCTGCACTGCTGGAGCCTTGGGTGCCGACCCTGAATTCGCTCTCCTGGGCCATGGTCTGGTGGGTCAGTGCAAGTGCGATTATCGGCACAGCGGGGCGTTTTCTCGTACAAACCTATGCCCAGAGCCTGTCCGTCCACAGTCATGGCGTCGTGATCCTCATTGTTGAGCCAGTATGGGTGGCACTGTTTGCCGCAGGGTGGTTTGACGAAAGCATGACCATTACGCAAGTTGGCGGCTGCGCCGTGATTTTCACCGCGCTGCTGATTAACCGCTGGACGGTGTTTAGCCGGGTAACCCGGGGATGGTTGAAACAAAGAGGTTGACCGCTTTGTCCAGTATCAGTATATTTCCACCCCGTTGACGGAGGACCATAGCTCAGTTGGTTAGAGCGCTGCCTTGACATGGCAGAGGTCGGCAGTTCAAATCTGCCTGGTCCTACCATTTTAAAAGTCTCACCCCCTCTGTCCGCTTTTTCGATTTTACGTCCGACACAATAGCCGTAATTCGTAGATCTTCCTGAAGACTCAAGCCTTTTTTGTCCTGCAATTTGCCAGACGTGCGCAATAAAGCTAACTTTATTTTCCGATCACTGACGATAATGTTATATATTCCCATTATGTGAGCGCATTCAAACGGCTGCGTGTCATCTCGCGAGTGTCAAACCGGGGACAGAATGCAAAACACAACCGATTTGAAGCGTTTGCTTGTTCTCGATGATGAGCCGGACGTTGCTACCACCCTATGCCTCATGGCGGAAGGGGCCTTTTTTGAGACCCAACATACCAGCGATGCTGAAGTATTCCTGGAAAAAATCGATACCTGGTCACCGACCCATGTCGTTGTAGACTTGCAAATGCCTGACAGGGACGGGGTTGAGGTGTTGCAGACTCTAGCGAAAATGGGGTGCGGAGCCGCTGTGATCATCGCTTCAGGACTGGGTGGCCGAATATTGGACTCCGCTGCCAGGGCTGCCAAGGAAAACGGACTCCAGTTTATAGGTACGTTGTCGAAACCATTTTCCCGTGCTGCGTTTCGGGCTTTGCTTACTACAGACGTCCCAACGTCCTTGCCGCGTAAGGTAACTTCTTCCGCTGCCAACCTAAGCTCAGTCACCGAAGAGCAGCTTGCCGACGCTCTGCATAACCAAGTATTTGTGGCGCATTTCCAACCCAAGATTTCATGTACCAACGGTGCGCTAGCTGGTTTTGAGTGCCTGGCCCGCTGGCCGCTAAAAGACGGTAGCATGATACCCCCTGATCTTTTTATCAGCTTGGCTGAGCAGACGGGGCTGATTCACGAACTTAGCCGGCAGGTTTATCATTTCGCAATGGCTAATCTTCCACAGCAAGTGCATAGCCAAGGCGTGAAAATTGCACTGAACCTCTCTCCAATTAACCTGAAAGATGAGGGTTTCCCTCGTTGGCTACTTGAGAAGTGTGAAGAGAACGACGTAGCACCATCTCAGGTCATACTGGAAGTTACGGAAACAGCCAGTATGGATAGCCCCCTGGCGTTACTTGAGAACCTGACCCAGTTCCGCATTAAGGGCTTTCAGCTATCCATTGATGATTTCGGTGTTGGATATTCTTCCCTCGTTCAGCTTGCTCGGCTCCCATTTTCAGAACTCAAGATTGATCAGATGTTTGTCAAGACTGTTGCCACCTCGAAGGAATCTCAGAAAATTGTCACTGCGATCGTTAATCTTGGTAAATCCTTGGGGCTTGATGTGACGGCAGAGGGTGTGGAAGATCCATGGGCATTGAACTTTTTGCATGAGATTGGTTGTGACGAGGCTCAGGGATACTTCATTGCCCGACCGATGGCCACTCCTGCTGCATCAGCATGGACACAACCCCCTTTCGAGGTTTAGCAATGAGCCAGCTCACCGACCAGCAATATCGGCGTCTGTTCGAGAGTGCCGCGGGCAAAACTCTGGTACTGCGGCCAGACAGCTATGAAATACTGGCGGCAAGTAAAGACTACCTGAACGTCACCATGACTCGGGAAGAAGATATCGTTGGCAAAAACCTCTTCGAGGTCTTTCCGGATGCACCCGACGACCCGAAGGCAGATGGCACTCATAATCTGCGTGCCTCACTCCAACGGGTTCGATCATTCAAGGCGCCCGATATCATGGGGGTGCAACGCTACCCCATTCCAACTCCAAGCGGGGGCTTTGAGGAGCGCTTCTGGAGTCCGGTTAACACCCCGGTCCTGGATGGAGCGGGTGACATCGAATTCATTATCCACCGAGTGGAAGACGTTACAGGGATCGTTCATCCGCAGCCGGAGGGCAGCCTGACCCAGGCAGAACAGCTTTTACAGCTGGCAGGGCAAAAGGTTCGGCTGGGTGGCTGGTGCGTCGAACTCGACTCTGAAGTCGTTATCTGGACCCGGGAAACCGCTGCAATTCACGGCAAACCTGCGGGCTTTTCTCCGGCATCCGTAGAAGAGGGGATGGGATTCTATGCTCCGGAGCATAGAGGACTCATCTTGAACGCCTTCCAGAATTGTATTCAATATGGCAAAGAATTTGATGTTATTTGCCAACTGGACACAGCCACCACACAACGCATATGGGTTCGGGTAATCGGTGCCCCCGAACGGGACGAGCACGGCAGGATCATCGCAGTACAAGGGGCATTTCAGGATATTTCAAAGCTGCGCGAAGCTGAAGATCGCGCCGACCAGGCTGATCGCCAAAGAATCCACATCCTCGAGAGCATCAGCGATGCCTTTTTTGCTCTCGATGAAAATTGGAATTTCAGCTATCTCAATCGACAAGCAGAGGTGCTGCTTGAACGCTCACGTGTCGATCTGCTGGGACGCAACGTATGGACCGAGTTTCCGACGGCGGTCGGAAGCACCTTTCAGCGGCAATACCAACATGCTCTGGAAAACCAGCAAACAGTCGAGTTCAGGGAGTTTTACCCCCCTCTTAATAAATGGTTGGACGTGAGTGCCTATCCGATACCCGATGGGTTGGCGGTTTACTTTCGCGACATCACCCAGCGTAAACAGCAGGAGGCCGAGTTACTGCTGAATCAGGAACGCTTCCGCCTGATATCAAAGGCAACCAACGATGTGATTTGGGACTGGAACTTCGACGCCGGTACAGTTTGGTGGAACGATTCCATGTACGAGGTTTTTGGCCACCAGGCCTCTGATTTAGAACCCGGGCCGGAATCCTGGACCCGCAGGATACACCCGGATGACCTCGACCGCGTTTACCACAGCATCCACGAAGTTATCGACGGGCCGGTGGATCACTGGACTGAAGAATATCGGTTTATCAAAGGTGATGGTCAATACGCGACGGTAATTGATCGCGGTTTTGTTATTCGTGAGCCCTCTGGTAAAGCGATTCGGATGCTGGGAAGTATGCTCGACATTACTGAGCGCATGGAGCTTGAGACGCGGCTGCGGGAGTCCCAGAAGCTTGAAGCTGTTGGCCATCTTACCGGAGGCGTCGCCCATGACTTTAACAATTTACTGACCGTCATCATGGGTAACTCAGAAGAACTGGCGGAACGACTCACCGACCGACATCTTCGCCTTATGGCCGAGATGACTGTTTCTGCCGCCGCGCGAGGTGCTGAATTAACCAATCGCCTGCTGGCCTTTGCCCGTCGCCAGCCGCTGGAGCCAAAGCCCATGAACGTCAACCGGCTGGTTGGTGAAATGGAAGCTCTCATTCGCCGCACCCTGCCTGAGAATATCCAATTCGAGTTTCTGGGCGAATCAGACCTCAAAATCACGGAGGTAGACGCGAACCAGTTGGATACAGCATTACTCAACCTTGTGATAAACGCCCGGGATGCCATGCCTAACGGTGGCAAATTGACCATCGAAACCGGTAACGCCTGGCTCGATGATGAGTATGCCGCCCGCCATCAGGAAGTATCGCCTGGTGAATATGTGATGATCTGTGTTTCAGACACTGGCATAGGAATGGATGAAGACACCCAGAACAGTGCGTTCGAACCATTTTTTACCACCAAAGCTATTGGCAAAGGCAGTGGGCTTGGATTAAGTATGGTATTCGGCTTCACCAAACAAACTGGTGGCCATATTAAAATCTATTCCGAACAGGGTGAAGGCACTTCAGTAAAACTGTACTTCCCGAGCGCAGAAGCCCTGCAGGAGAGCAGCGACATTGACGAGACAGAGCAACCCATGCGTGGCGGCGATGAACATATCCTGATCGCTGAAGATGACGATCTGGTACGGGAGCATCTGACCGGACAATTACAAACGCTTGGCTACCGGGTAACAAGTGTCGGCTCAGGCCCCGCTGCATTGGCTGCCCTTCACCTAAATAGTGATATCAGCTTGCTGTTAACAGACATCATCATGCCCGGTGGTATGAATGGCCGAGAGCTTTCGAATATAGCGCAGGGCAAGCACCCCGCGCTCAGAGTGTTGTACACCTCTGGTTATACGGAAAACGCGATCGTGCACCATGGTCGCCTGGACCCAGGTGTCGACCTGCTGAGCAAACCCTACCGGCGCCGGGATCTGGCGCTGAAAGTAAGGAAAGTGCTCGATGGCGACAGAAACACAGTTCGCAAATAAAACTCATAAGTAGCGACGAAGAAAAAATCCATTCAAGCCGGACGAATGGATCACTTCAGGAGGGAAGGTATCCGCTTACGCGGTTAAACCTTATAAAATCCCCGATACCAATCAACGAAGTTGGCGATTCCCTCATCAACAGTGGTTGCTGGCTTGTAGCCCACATCGTCTATCAGCGCGTCTACATTGGCATAGGTAGCAGGCACGTCACCCGGCTGCAGAGGCAGCAGGTTTTTCTCGGCTTTCTTACCGAGTCGTTCCTCGATAATCTCAATAAAGCGGGAGAGCTCCACCGGATTGTTGCTGCCGATATTGTAAAGCCTGTAAGGCGCCATGCTGGTGCCGGGATCGGGGTTCTTACCTGACCATTGCTCATTCGGTGAAGCGACGTTGTCGAGGGTCCGTACGACGCCTTCGACGATATCGTCTATGTAGGTGAAATCACGTTTGTGGTGCCCATGGTTGAACACATCAATGGGCTCGCCTGCCAGTATCTTTTTAGTGAAGATAAACAGCGCCATATCCGGTCTGCCCCAGGGGCCGTAAACGGTAAAGAAGCGCAGTCCTGTGGTAGGCAACTGGTAAAGGTTACTGTAGGTGTGGGCCATCAGTTCGTTGGCTTTCTTGGACGCTGCGTAGAGACTCAACGGATGATCGACGTTATCGTGTACCGAGAATGGCATCGCCTCGTTGGCGCCATAGACCGAGCTACTGGACGCATAAACGAGATGCTTAACGCCGTTGTGGCGACAACCTTCTAGAATATTCATGAAGCCAACGAGGTTGGCGTCTACATAAGCATTCGGATTCTCGATGGAGTAGCGCACTCCGGCCTGGGCAGCCAGATTCACTACCCGCTCCGGTTTGTGTTCCCGGAACAGGGCCTCCATGGCGGCACGATCGGATATATCCTTTCGCACTTCGGTAAACCCGGCCTTGCAGGTTAACCGAGCCAGACGGGCTTCTTTAAGGCTGACATCGTAGTAGTCATTGACGATATCAACGCCAATGACTTCATCTCCGCGGTCCAGCAGGCGATGAGCCAGATGTGAGCCGATAAACCCGGCGGTCCCTGTTACGAGAATTTTCAATGCTTTCTCCCTGTACTGGATTTACCAATGTTGCCAAATGGCTGTGGCAGCTATCGGGTTTACTCGGTTCGCGACTGAAGTCGCTCCTACAACAGAATCGAAATGTTCAATCGGGTCAGAATACCAGACCGGCACTTACGAAAGGTCCGCCAATTTCGATATCGAGCGCTTCGTTACTGTCTTCGTAATCGATGTTCATCTGACGGTAGCCTGCGCGCAACTGCACCACTGCGAACTCGTATTGACCGTAGGCGTTATAGTCATAGATGGAATCACCATCGAAGCTGATGAAGTTACCCTCAGCACCTACGGAAGCCCCGGTAAAAGGTAGATCGAACCGTGCTGCCAGGTAACCCATGGGAAGCGTGCCATCTATTTTAGTACGACTGACTTCATTGCCCGGGAACCGCTCTTCTATTAACAGTTCGCCGTCAAAAGTACGGGCGGTGATACCTGCGTCCAGATTGACCCAGTTATCGAGTACCTCATAATAAAGTGTGACATCAAACTGATCGAGGTCGAGCCTTGAGTCCACCTCTGCGCCCGGCGCGATGCCATCGAACGCAGCGACACCAACTTCACCCCTTCCATTCTGCTCAATAGAGGTATAGTTCAGTCTGACGTTTGGCAGCAACGGAACCGGGTGCTCGATATAAGCACTCAGGTTGGCGTTTGAGTCACTGTCAAGATTGAGGTCATCCTCAACGTCAATGGCAGAATCACTGTTGGTTGCTGTGCCACTCAGATCAGAATCCCAATAACTGACGTTGGCGCCGATGCCAACAATGTCGGCACTGGCGAATGGGGCGGCAAGCACCAGAGTGGTCCCGGCTAGCAATAGAATTTTTCGCATAAATTACCTTCTTGTGGTTGTTTCCCCGCTGGTAGGGCTGGTCGATATCAGTCGAACTGAATGCCCAGACGGCGGCCGACTTCTTCATAGGTTTCGATAACGTCTCCAAGCCCTTGCCTGAATCGGTCCTTGTCCATTTTCTTGCGGCTGTCCTTATCCCATATACGACAACCGTCGGGGCTGAACTCGTCGCCGAGCACAATCTTGTCGCCGGAACGCCCGAATTCCAGTTTATAATCCACCAACAACATACCAGCAGCATCAAACAGCGATTTAAGCACGTCATTGACCCGATAGGTCAATGTCTTCATCTGCGACAGTTCGTCTGCAGAGGCCCAACCGAAAGTGACCGCCAGAGACTCGTTCACCATAGGGTCGTGGAGCGCATCATTTTTGAGAAACAACTCGAATGTCGGGGGGGAGAGATTCTGACCTTCCTCAACTCCGAGGCGGCGGCAAAGACTGCCCGCCGAGATATTGCGGACGACACATTCGACCGGAATCATGTCAAGCCTCATGACCAGCGACTCGACAGGAGACAATAAACTTACGAAGTGGGTGGGGATCCCGGCTGCTTCAAGCTTCTCCATTATAAAAGCGTTAAAACGATTGTTTACCATACCCTTGCGGTTAAGTTGCTCTTTCCGTTCGCCATCGAAGGCAGAGGTGTCATCGCGAAATAACAACACAAACCGGTCAGGATCTACTGTTCGATAAACAGATTTGGCTTTACCCGCATAAAGCTCATCGCGCTTTTCCATTCCTGTTCTCCTGTTAGGTCAGGCCATATCCGCTGACGCACAACATCTAGTAAAGATATTCGAACAACTCTGACAACAATCTTTGTGAGCGATCATTGCCGGCATATTCATCAGATTTTGCGGTACTCACCAACACCCTGTCCTGTTGCGTTTCGAGCCGAACCTGGAAGGTGTACTCCGGGGTAGGCTCATCGGCAAACCAGTTAAACCAGCCAGGATCCCGTTCTTCGTCGGTGCGGAAATCGACGTAAAATATGCCATTACTACGATCAAGATCCACAACAGGCACTTCAGCTTCGTCCAAAGCGCGCCTCACTTCCGCCCAGGCACGGTCAAACCCGACAACCATCTCGATGGCGTTCGCTATCCCGTCCTCATTTACCATGGCGACCTTGGGGGCCGTTGTCATCGTCAGGGCAGCACGGGAATAAGACTTGGTATCATCACGAGCCTCAAGGTAAGACGCCAGGTCCGTCAAAAGCGACTTCTCAATAATCAGATTGTCTGAATCAGACTGCCATTGCAGCAATTGGTCCGGGCTTTCACTAATTTCCAGCTTACGCAGCTGAATTTCAGTGGTTTTCCGACGAACACCTGGCGTCACCCTGGCTTGAACTACCACCAATTCCTCGCCCTCCGAATTCTGGGGCAACTGCAAAAGGGTGCGGGCACGCTGGCTGAAATTAACGACATCGCTCTGTATGACGCCTAACTGCGTGCTGTCTTCCACCACCCCCAGCCCGCGATCATTAAAGTAAGCTGTAACAGAGGGCCAAACCCGACCGGGCACATCATTCACCAATACCCAGGCCTGATCGTCCACTTCTTCGATAATATAATTTTCCTCCAGAATTTCGGATGTCATATCAGGAGGTTGCGGAATATCTGAGGGGTTCATTTCGCCGCGGTTGTTGCTGCCGATCTCCCGGATCGGGAACGCTTCGCCTCTTCGCTCCATGACATGCCCCTCAGCCAGCTTCAATGGCTCACCCTCGGACGCATTGACGTAATTTTCAGAGCGATCGTCTATAAGACTGCAACCTGCCAGCCCGGCACTCAGAAGGAATCCGAATACTGAGCCAGTCAGGACTTTCCTTGACTGCACTGCCATTGAGTAACTCCAGGGAGTCGTTTGCAAGAGTTTAAAACGGCTCAGAGGACACCTGCCGCTCTGAGTGCTTCTTCGACTTCACCATGGAACTTTGCATCCAGCGGCGTCAGAGGCAAACGAATACCTTCGTTGAGCATCCCCATACGTTCCAGAGCCCACTTGACCGGTATGGGATTGGCTTCGAGAAAAAGTTTTCGATGCAACGGCATCAAGGATTCATTGATACGCTCAACTTCTTCGCGGTTGCCAGCAATGGCTGCTTCACACAGTGCTGCCATGCCTTTCGGCGCAACGTTGGCAGTGACCGAGACATTGCCTTTGCCACCGGCCAGCATAAGATCTGCAGCGGTCGCGTCGTCACCTGAGTAGACCACAAGGCGCCCTTCCACCGCACGGATAAGCTCGGCTCCGCGCGGAATATTGCCGGTCGCATCCTTGATGCCGATAATATTCGGGATATCGGCCAGGCGTTCAACAGTTTCGTTGAGCATATCGCAGGCCGTGCGTCCAGGAACATTATAAAGTATCTGATTAACCGGGACGGCTTCGGCAATGGCGCGGAAATGGCGGTAAAGCCCTTCCTGACTTGGCTTGTTATAATACGGCACCACGAGCAGACAGGCGTCGGCTCCGAGTTTATGGGCCTCTCCGGTGAGCTCGATAGCTTCGCGAGTGGAGTTGGCTCCGGTACCAGCAATGACCGGTATCCGCCCCTGAACACGTTTTATGATCTGGCCGATAACGCGACAATGCTCGTCTGGGTCCAGCGTCGCAGACTCGCCCGTTGTACCTACAGCGACGATACCGTGGGTTCCGTTATCAAGATGAAAGTCCACCAGGTTATCCAGATGCTCCCAATGGATGCTGCCATCCGGGTGCATTGGCGTTACCAGTGCGACAAGGCTACCAGTAATCATAAAAACTCCGTCGGAATAAAAGGCTAATGGTAATGTTGGCCGTGAACTGACACAAGAGAACGACCGAATAAATAGCTTACCAGCTCCAATAATACATTGAACTGATGGCCTGCTAACTTGCGGGCACGGGTTAGCTTACTCACCGTCAGGTTTTATCAACGGCTGTGTGATTCGCTGGACCGGCCAGGCGGAGAAAATTGCCTTCAGCATCGTCGCGAGCGGGATTGCAAAAAACACTCCCCAAAGCCCCCATATTCCACCAAAAAACAGCACCGCCACAATAATGGCCACCGGATGCAGATTGTTCACTTCCGAGAACAGGATAGGCACCAGGACATTGCCATCGAGTGCCTGGATAATCCCATATACCACCATGACCCAAATGAACTGACTGCCCCAGCCAAAAGCAAACAGGCCAATCATCGCCACTGGAATGGTCACAACGGCAGCACCAATATAGGGGATGACAACGCTTATCCCTACGAGCAATGACAGTAAGGCGGCGTAAGGCATACCGAGCAGTTTGAAACTGACATAAGTGGCGCCGCCAACAATTAATATTTCAACCGCTTTACCGCGAACGTAGTTTGCACACTGGAGATTCACCTCATTCCAGATTCTCACCATCATTGGCCGCTGATGAGGCAGGAGGCGGGATATGGAACCGAGCAGTAAATCCCGATCCTTTAAAAAGAAAAATACCAGTATGGGCAGTAGCACCATGTAAATAAGCAGTGCCATAAGGTCCGGGATACTGGCGATGGAGAACGATACCAGCCACTGGGTCATACGGGCTGCTTCGCCCGTTACCTGTTGGTAAAGGTTGTTGATCTGTTCTATCGAGATCAGATTCGGGTACTGTTGAGGCAGCAGCTCGAAATAGGTCTGCATTTCTCTGAAAATTCGGGGAGTCTCCCCTGCCAGCGAGGTGACCTGAGTCCATAGCAGGGGCAAGAGACCAAACAGGAAACCTATCAGAGTTCCGAGAAACACCAGAAATACGCCAAAAATAGATACAAACTCGGGGATCCCCAGAGAAGTCAGTTTGGTGACCAGGCCCTGGAGAATGAACGCGATGATGACGGCCGCAATGACTGGTGCCAGCATGTGACCGAAGAAAATAACGATCAGAGTGCCGAAAATCAGCAACAGGAAAAGTATGACTGCTTCGTCATCTGAAAAGTATTTATGCGCCAAACCACGTAAAATTCTTACCATCAATGTCTCCGTTACTACACGAAACAGAATGCCCGGAACAAAACGCTAACTTCCGCGTCGTATAACGAAGCGATAACAGCCGTCGGTTTCCCACGTGCTAATCAGTATATGAGATGATAGCTTTAGGAACGCAGGTATATCCCGAGCTGAACCGGCATCGGTCGCAATGACCTCAAGCTCCTCGCCGGGCTGCATGGCGTTCAGCTGAAGTTTGGTTTTTAACAGCGGCATCGGGCAA
This sequence comes from Marinobacter sp., assembly GCF_040882185.1. Lineage (GTDB taxonomy): Bacteria > Pseudomonadota > Gammaproteobacteria > Pseudomonadales > Oleiphilaceae > Marinobacter. The sequence goes on from NZ_JBBEBW010000001.1 coordinate 29,155, forward strand.
ATAAGCCCGGACGCATCAAGAATAATATCGGCCATGAGTCTTTGGTAAACCGTTGCGTTTTCGATGGCTTGTAGGTTCAACAGTCGAACGGTGCATTATGCCGGTGAGTATCCGGCATTGCACTGATTGTCAGGAAGTATATCAGGCAACGTATGAAAATCGTCCGTGCAGCTTTTTACCAGACGTTAACAAGGAAGGCAGGGCTGAGCCTGGCACTTTTCGCTTCCCTCTCCCTGCCCTGCAACAGCGTTGTTGCGAACGAGGCCCTGTTGCCAACGCTTGGCGGCGTTGGCGGCGGCCTTATTTCCGAGCAGCAGGAAGCTGAAATCGGCCGTCAGGTGATGAGATCATTGAGGCTGTCAGCCGACCAGATACGGGACCCCCTGGTTACGGACTACATGAGCAGCATTGTTTATCAGTTGGTACCGTTTGTGCCACTTAAAGACAAACGCCTGTCCCTGGTTGTGATCGACAGCCCGGCACTCAATGCCTTTGCAGTGCCAGGCAATATTATCGGGGTAAATGCCGGACTGTTTCTCAATGCCGCCACTGAGCAGCAATTTGCCTCGGTTATCGCCCACGAGCTTGCCCACCTGAGCCAACGTCATTTTGCACGCCGAATGGAGCAGCAGGAAACCAGCGCGCCGTTAACAATAGCTGGAATGATTGCAGGTATCATTCTGTCGGCGGTGACCCGGTCGGATGTGGGCATTGCAGCTATCGCAGGCACCCAGGCCCTGGCGGTTCAGAACATGCTGCAATACAGCCGCTCCAATGAGCAGGAAGCGGACCGCGTCGGCATCGATATCATGGCCAACGCGGGTATGGACCCGAGAGGCATGCCAGAAATGTTTGAAGTGATGATGAGGCAGAACCGTCTGCAGGGAAATCGTCTGCCGGAGTATCTCTCGACGCACCCTTTGACCCAAAGCCGGGTCTCAGATAGCCGAAGTCGCGCGGAACAATATCCTGAAGGTGGCTTCACAGACGCCCTTGAATACCATCTGGTGCGGGCCCGCCTGCAAGTGAGATACGCAAAATCGCCCGGGGATGCAGTAGCTCTGTTCGAAGACTATCTGGCCAACGAGAGTGCAGATCAGGAGGATGCTGCCCACTATGGATTGGCCGTTGCGTATCTCGCAGCTGACCGTCCGCAGGACGCCCGTAAGAAACTGGAAGCCCTGTTGGAGAAACAGCCAGGACGCATTACCTATCTTGTCACCCTGGCAGAGGCCTTATATAAATTGAACCAGACCGAGGAAGCCAGGACATTAATGAAAAATGCGTTGCAGAGAAACCCGGGTAACGTACCCATTATAACCATGCTGGCAGCTGTCGAGCGTGATGCTGGCAACGCACAGCAATCATCCGAGTATCTTAAAACTCTGACGCGGGAATACCCGCAACGGGAAGATCTGTGGCTTGAGCTTGCTGAGGCTGAAGGGCAGGCCAGAAACATTGTGGGCGTTCACCGCGCACGGGCAGAATATGACCTCTTGATGGGGGATCTTGAGTCTGCCCAACGGCAATTAAGGGAGGCACAGGAAAAAACGCCTCCTGAAGCCCCCCTGAGACAGATCATCACGGAGCGCCTGTCTCAGGTATCTGATGCCCTCGCCCGCCAGCGCTGACCCGGAGAAAGCGCCGCACAAATCAGGCGTTTCCCGCAGCCTTCAGGTTCCGGTTGGCGGTAAAATCAAGCATTCGACGCAGCGGTCTTAATGCCCGTTCCCGCAGATCAGGGTCAATGGTGATTTCCTGGCCGCCGTGCTCAAGCACATAAAGCAGATTTTCCAACCCGTTCATCGCCATCCAGGGGCAGTGAGCACAACTGCGACAGGTCGCCCCATTACCCGCAGTCGGAGCTTCAATCAGGGTTTTAGTCGGCGCCGATTGCTGCATCTTGTAAAAAATGCCGTTGTCTGTCGCAACGATAAAACGTTCGTTGGGAAGCACCTGAACAGCATTAATCAGTTGAGATGTAGAACCCACCACGTCCGCCATCTCAACCACCGCCTCCCGGGATTCCGGATGAACCAGGATCGCCGCATCCGGATACAGGGCCTTGAGATCTTCCAGCCCACGGGATTTGAACTCTTCGTGAACGATGCAGGAGCCTTCCCATAACAGCATATCGGCACCGGTGGTCTTCTGGACATAATTCCCAAGGTGTTTATCCGGCGCCCACAGGACCTTTTCACCGCTGGCATCGAGAGATTCTACAATCGCTTGAGCACAACTGGAGGTAACGACCCAGTCTGCCCGCGCCTTGACGGCCGCAGAGGTGTTGGCATAGACCACCACAGTGCGATCAGGATGCTGATCGCAGAAAGCAGCAAATTCGTCCGCGGGGCAGCCAATATCAAGAGAACAGGTAGCCTCCAGCGTTGGCATCAGAACCTGCTTTTCCGGGTTCAGGATTTTTGCTGTCTCACCCATAAATTTGACGCCAGCGACCACCACTGTCGACGCTGAATGCTGGTTACTGAAACGGGCCATTTCCAGTGAATCGGCCACGCAACCACCGGTTTCCTCGGCAAGGCGCTGGATGTCCGGATCAGTGTAGTAATGGGCCACCAACACGGCGTCTCGATCCTTCAGCGCCTGCTTGATACGCATTTCCAACTCGGCCTGCCTGTCGGCAGTGAGTGGTCTCGGCTCCGCCTCGTGTGCCAAGTGTTCCTGAACCAGAATGCGGTTATCGGATCGTGTCATTGCTTCTCTCATCGTTTGCGCGCCTAAGCTCCTTGATTGTCATTCTTTACCAAGGCTCGCCGCTATTATCATAAGCCAGTTTTACGGCTTCACTATAGTCATAGATTGGGGTTTGGAGGCAAAAAAAAAGAGCCTGAAGGCTCTTTTCTCCGACCCCCGGCTTTGACTCAAATGAGCTGCAGATGGGGATCAATTTGGTGGGTCGTGATGGATTCGAACCATCGACCAATTGGTTAAAAGCCAACTGCTCTACCAACTGAGCTAACGACCCAAAACGGGCTGGCGTATCAAGCCATAACTGCACGCTCACTCACCACCTGCGTGCAATCAATTTCAATAATGGTGGGTCGTGATGGATTCGAACCATCGACCAATTGGTTAAAAGCCAACTGCTCTACCAACTGAGCTAACGACCCAAAACGGGCTGGCGTATCAAGCCATAACTGCACGCTCACTCACCACCTGCGTGCAATCAATTTCAATAATGGTGGGTCGTGATGGATTCGAACCATCGACCAATTGGTTAAAAGCCAACTGCTCTACCAACTGAGCTAACGACCCAAACGAGGCGCATATAGTACGGATTTTTCGCCCCGCTTCAACCTTTTTCCGCAATATTTCAATACAGCCAAGTTCAACGTTTATCCAGATACTCTTTTGCCAGAGACGCGGCATTGGACGCAGGATAAGTCGATACCACTCGCTCCATCTGCCGGACTGCGTCCGCTTTTTCATTCAGACGATCGAAGGTCACGCCGAGTTTGTAAACTGCATCCGCCGCTTTCCGATGATCTGAAAACCTTGTGGCAACAATGGTAAATGCCTGTTTCGCCTGCTCCAGCTGCGGTTTAACCAGATAAACCTCCCCCAGCCAGTAATAAGCGTTAACGGTCAAATCCCCTTCCGGGTAATCTGAGATGAAGCTGTATATACCGTCTATCGCGGCGTCATAATTCCCGTCGCGAATCAAGGTCTGAATCTTCTGGTAGGACTCTCGCTCAAAAGCGGTTGGCTGACGGTATTCGCGGGTAATCGGCTGTATATTCGATTCCGGGGCATCAGCAGACGAGCTGTCGGTGGGTGCCGGGGCGGCCTGAAGCCGCTCCGAGACATTCAACAACCGTTGGTCGAGATCGATATAGCGCTCTTTCGATTGATTTGATAGTCGATTGAGCTGGTTACGCTGCTCTTCAAGCTCCCCCTGCAAGCGGCGCACTTCGCCTTGCAATTGCTCAATCATGAAGAACAACTCAGCGTTGGCCTGGCTGGCACCCGCCTGTTGGCGGGGCTCCGGCTGGGCGCTCTGAGATCCTGGTGCCGATGACTGCGCCACTGCGCAACCACTGAGCGACAGCGCAACTGTCGCCATGAGGAATTTTCTCATGGTGGGTCCTGTTGGTTGCAATTTTCGCGTTTACTGGAAAATCATTTCAACGCGACGGTTCTGGGCCCAGGCGCTCTCGCTGGAACCTGAGACCGCTGGCTTCTCTTCTCCATAGCTTACGGTTTCAAGCTGACCACGGGAAGCCCCGTTGACAATCAGGAAACGCTGAATCGCGTTGGCACGACGCTCGCCCAACGCCAGGTTGTATTCGGTGGTACCACGCTCATCGGAATGACCTTCCAGACGAACCTGAGTGCGCGGGTTGTCGGACAGATAACGGGCGTGAGCGGCCAGAACGTCGCGGGATTCAGCTTTGATCTCAGAGGTGTCGAAATCAAAGTAGAAGGTGGTGATGTTACGCAACGCTTCCGCCTCTGCCTGCTCCGCCCGTTCCTCTGCTTCCATGCGCTCGGAGTCACTCAGGCCATCGGAGGAAACGCCGCTGCCATCACTGCCACCGTACACGGTACTGCCATCCTGCTGACCCGAAGCGGAACCATCGGTGCCGTAACCGCCTTCTTCCATGGGATCACCTGTGGAGCTACAGCCCGCGATAAAGCCCAGGGCCAACACCAATGCAAATGCCTTTGTCTTCATCGTAACCATCATAATCGTTCCTTTATTTTCAAATGTGCTATCGCACGTCAAAGTTAGTTCCGACGTCCAGGAGCGTCAGAACTGTTAATAAAGCTAGTCCAAAAATGGTGACCAGGCTGGCTCCCGAACATCGCCCCTGGCAGCTGGCAGTACGTAATTCGAACCACCACCAGCAGACATGACCGTTAATACGCTCTCACCATTCTGCTGCGTGGAATAGATCAACATGCGTCCGTTCGGCGCAACGCTCGGAGATTCATCCAGCCCCGTCCGCGTCAGGATCGTTTCATTTCCGGTTTCCAGGTTCATCCGGGCGATGTGGAAGCCTCCCTCGCGTTGATGAACGTAATATATATGCTTGCTGTCCGGGCTGAACCGGGGACGCGCATTATATCGGCTACCAAAGGTTAGTCGCCTGGGTTCCGCCCCTTCAGTCTCTTTCTGATATATCTGTGGCCCACCCGAACGGTCAGAAGTGAACAGGAAGCCCCGGCCATCGGCACTCCAGCTGCCTTCAGTGTCAATCGACCAGTGATCCGTCAGACGTTTGAGTGAACTCGACGCGAGATCCAGCTTGTAAATTTCAGCGTTGCCATCCTTTGACAGAGTGACCAACAGGGATTTGCCGTCTGGGGACCAGTCCGGTGACGAATTCAACCCTGGAAAAGAAGCAACACGAGTGCGCTTGCCGGTGGACAGTTCATGGGTGTATATCGCCGGACGACCGGTCTCAAAGGAGACATACGCCAGACTCTGGCCATCTGGCGACCACGTTGGAGAGAGAATCGGCTCATCACTCTCCATCCGGACCCTGGCGCGCTTCCCGTCAACATCACTGACTTGCAGCTTGTATATTCGTTCGCCATTGCCGGTTTCGAGCGTCACATAGGCCAGTTTGGTCGAGAATGCACCGCGCACTCCAGTGATGGCTTCAAACACCTTGTCGCTGATGTGGTGGGCAAGACCACGTATACCATCCGCGGAAGCTGTCGCTGTCTCACCCAGCAAGCGCCGCTCGCCGTTCACATCGAACAGCTCATAACGGGCTTTGATACGGTCACCTTCCTGGCTGAGCTCACCAACTAACAGAAATCGCTGCCCCAGCATCCGCCAGTCCCGGTAATAAACGTCGTCACTTCTGGACGGCAGGCTAAGCATCCGTTCAGGGCTGAGAGGTTTGAACTCCCCGCTCATGGTCAGGTCATCCCGGACGATGTCACTGACATCATCACCATTGGGTATATTGCCTGTCTTTGAGAATGGCACCACCGCGAGAGGGATAGCGGAATCAACCCCTTCGGTTATGCGAATCATCAATTCCGCACTAACGGGAGTGGTTGTAGCGAGCATAAATACCAGAGGTGCCAGCACACGCAACCAACGGTTCTGCAAACGGGAATACCGACCATTCCGGTTTTGGTCAGTCAGGGTTTGATCTGTCATGTTCTCGATATCCATGGTCATCTCAGCCGCTCAGGGTTGAATTCAATCGTAAACTGACGAAAGTATTTTTCAAATGTGTCCCGCTCACTCGGAACCGGGTATCGGTTAACACCCCGCACTGCACTCAGCGCGGAATTGTCAAAGGCGGTGTTGCCACTGCCCCTGACCAGCTCAACAGAAGAAAGTTCACCCGTCGGTAACAAGGTAATTCTCAGCGTCGCCGTCATCTCACTCGTAGCTGAAGACGGCATATACCAGCCGTTTTTCAACCGTTCACGAATCAGCCCCTGATATCGCTGGCTGTCTGTCAACATTTGCGACTCCCGCGCACGGGCTGCAGCCTCAGCTTCCGACTGACGACGGGCGGCCTCCTCGGACTCACGGGCGGAATCCGCAAGCGCTTCCAGCTGCTGCTCTCTGAGCTTACGTTCGGCTTCCCGACGTTTGGCTTCTGCCTCACGCTTGGCCTCAGCCTGCCGCCTGGCTTCAGCTTCGGCCTCCTGTTGACGCTGACGTTCAGCCTCCTCCTGCTTGCGACGTTCCTCTTCCGCAGCTTTGGCAGCAGCTTCCCGTTTACGTGCTTCTTCTGCCTGTTGGCGCTTTTGCTCTTGTTCTGCTTTTTGGCGAGCCCGCTCCTTAGCTTCGGCTTCAGCTTTCTGACGGGCCTGTTCCTGCTCTTTTTGCTTGGCCGCCTGCTCTTCACGTTGCCGGGCTTCACGCTCTTCCGCTTGCTGGCGCTCCTGTTCTGCCTGGCGTTCACGCTCCTGCTGTTGTCGTTCGCGCTCTGCAGCGGCCTGGCGTTCGGCTTCGAGTTCTTCCAGATCCTCTTCGGGCTCGGGCTCGGGTTCAGGCTCTGGAGCGGGCGCTGGTGCAGGCTCAGGAGCAGGCTGTTGTGCGGGCTGCTCATTGATAACCAGACGTGCCGATATGCTTCTGGGCATCGGCTCATCTACCGGGTTTGTCCAGCTCCAACCGGCCAGCGCAACCACTACAATCAGGCCGTGCAACAGCAGGGACAGCGCAACAGGGGATTTCCACGCTGGCTGCCCTGTGCTGATCGGTTCTCGCTGCTGGTCAATCACGAAACATCAACCCCTAATTATCTTGCGAGCTTTCGGTAATAAGACCGACGCTTGAGGCTCCGGCCCCCTGCAATGCTGACATCAGCCGAACAACCACTCCATAAGTCACAAACTCGTCACCCCGAACGAGCACTTCGCTTCGAGCCCGCCCGGAGAGTATTTTAGCAACCTGGCCCTGAACCTCCTCGAGAGACATGGGATCACTGCTTTCATCTCCCACCTCCAGGTAATATGCCCCGTTTCCATCCACAGAAACGATGATCGATTCCACGTCTTTTTCCGCCTGCAGCGGGTCCGAGACGGTATTGGGCAGATCAACCTTTACACCCTGAGTAAGCATCGGTGCCGTCACCATAAAAATGATCAGCAGCACCAACATCACGTCGATGTAGGGCACCACGTTGATTTCCGACATTGGCTTGCGGCGTTCGTGGGGCATCATCCCCATACCTTTCATGCTCACATTCGTACTCCTGCCAGGGGATCAGGCTTAGGCCGCAGGGGCTTTCTCGCTGTTATGTACCCGACGATGAAGGATGCTGGAGAATTCCTCGGCAAAGGTTTCATAATTCTTGAGCAGCGAGTCCGATGTCGTGGAAAAGCGGTTATAGGCGATAACCGCAGGAATCGCAGCGAACAGGCCCATAGCGGTTGCAATAAGCGCTTCGGAAATGCCCGGTGCGACCGTCGCAAGCGTGGCCTGCTGAGCCTGAGCCAGGCCCCGGAATGAATTCATAATGCCCCAAACCGTGCCGAACAACCCGACATACGGACTGGTCGAACCTACGGTCGCGAGAAATGGCAGATGAGTTTCAAGCCGTTCCTGTTCCCGGGAAAAAGCTACACGCATCGCACGCTGCGCGCCTTCCATTACCGCATCGGCATCACGGCTTTGCTGCCGAAGCCGGGAAAACTCTTTGAACCCCGCCCGAAAGATGGCTTCAAGTCCGGAAAAAGGCGTTGGGTCTGTATTGACTTCACGGTAGAGCTGCCCCAAGTCCATGCCAGACCAAAAACGCTCCTCAAACGCCAATTGTGCCTGCTTCGCTTTGCGAAAAACCTGGAAACGCTGAAAGATCAATGCCCAGGATATGACCGACGCGAGCACCAGCAACAGCATAACCAGCTGCACCAGCAAGCCTGCATTGGCGATTAGAGACCAAACTGAGAGTTCTGAATCCACCTTCTACTCCTGGTTTTCCGTTTTTAAGTTCAGAGAGCGCGCGCGCCTCTCCTGTAAGAAATTTATCCTTCGGCAAAATTTGCCGGTGCCTTACTATGCTATCGGAATTAAAGCCTTCATGGCCTCCGGCAACACCCGGGGGCGTCCGGTATCCAAGGCCACACACGCCACCTTGACGACGGCGTCCGCCAACAGCGCGCCATCGGCTTCGCGCTCCACGCGCTGGTTAAATTCCATCCAGACCCTGCCACCTCTCACAAGATCTGCGGTTACTCGCAGTTGATCGTCGAGCTTTGCAGGCACCGCATAGTGTATCGACAACCGTTGCACGACATAGCTGATGTTCTCGCTCAGCCCTGCCCGCAACCCGACACCACGGCTGCGTACCCACTCTGTCCTGGCGCGCTCCATGTAGTGCAGATACTTCGCATGGAACACGATACCCCCGGCATCGGTATCTTCTATATAGACCCGAACCGGCAAGGTGAACGGCGACGGCGCGGTGTCAATCAAGTAGATCCTCCTGTTCCGACTTCCCCGATGCAATACCAAAATGCAGGTAAGCATGGGATGTCACCATGCGGCCTCTCGGGGTTCGCACCATATAACCCTGCTGGATAAGAAAAGGCTCGAGCACATCTTCAATGGTGCCGCGCTCTTCGCTGATGGCAGCCGCAAGACTCTCGACCCCGACAGGGCCGCCATCGAATTTTTCAATCATCGCCAGTAGCAGGCGGCGGTCCATGTGGTCAAAGCCCTGACTGTCCACTTTGAGCATATTGAGCGCCTGATCGGCGATTTCTTCGGTGATAATGCCATCCGCTTTGACCTCGGCGTAGTCCCGTACCCGCCGCAACAGCCGGTTCGCAATACGGGGCGTGCCCCGGGAACGTCTGGCAATTTCGAGGGCTCCCGCTTTTTCGATACTGACCCCGGAGAGATCTGCCGAGCGCAATACGATGTGCGTCAGATCCGCTGTATTATAAAACTCAAGACGCTGAACAATGCCAAACCGGTCCCGTAGCGGAGAGGTGAGCAACCCGGCTCTGGTGGTGGCGCCCACCAGCGTAAATGGCGGCAAATCAAGTTTGATAGAGCGGGCCGCCGGGCCTTCTCCGATCATGATATCGAGTTGATAATCTTCCATGGCCGGATAGAGCACTTCTTCCACTGCAGCACTCAGACGATGGATCTCATCAATAAAAAGAACGTCACCTTCTTCCAGATTGGTCAGCATGGCTGCCAGGTCGCCAGCCCGTTCCAGCACAGGGCCCGAAGTGGTCTTGATCGCGACGCCCATTTCATTAGCGATAATATTCGCCAGCGTTGTTTTGCCCAGACCGGGTGGGCCAAAAATCAGCACATGATCCAGAGCTTCCTGCCGCCCTCTGGCCGCAGAAATAAAAATATCCATTTGCTCGCGAACCGTCGGCTGTCCGACATAGTCGGCCAAGCGCGTTGGACGAATGGCGCGATCCTGAACTTCCTCATACTGGCCTGGTCGGGCCGTAATCAATCGGTCGGACTCAATCATCAATGTGCTCAAAGCTGGAGATCGACATTGCGTTTTTATGTTTCCCAACGCGACGGTTATTGTACAAGGGGTGCTTTGACTGTCACGTTACCCTCTCGACAGAAAGACCACCAGTGTTTTGGCCTTCAGCTCGCAGGTATCATGTTCTTCAGGGCCAGACGAATAAGTTCTTCCCGGCTCATATCTCTCTCTGCGATTTTGTTGACTGCCTTGCTGGCCTCTTGCGGCTTATAGCCCAACGCGATCAACGCGGCTTCCGCCTCGTCCCGGGGACTGTGGGCCTCCCTCACCGGGACAGTTGAGGGACTACCTTGCACACCGCCCGGAGTAAACTGGCCTTCCAGTTGACCGATTCGATCAGCTATCTCTATAAGCAGGCGTTCAGCGGTTTTCTTGCCCACCCCAGGCAGTTTGACCAACGAGTTAGCATCTCTCGCTTCCACACACTGGATGAACTGATGTGCATCCAGGCCCGAGAGAATCGCCAGTGCAAGCTTGGGCCCCACACCATTAACTCTGATCAACAGACGAAAGACATTACGATCAAGTCTTGCTGCAAAGCCGAAAAGGCTATGAGCGTCCTCCCGAACGGAGAAGTGGGTATGAAGGGTGATTTCCTGTCCAGGCTCCGGCAGGTGAAAGAAGGTGGTGTAGGGAATGTCCACTTCATAGCCAAGCCCGGCGCACTCGATCAATGCCTGACCGGGAGCCTTTTCAATGAGAATACCGTGAATGCGACCGATCAAATGAAGCTCCCCAGGCCTTTCGCCCGTTACTATTCCCAGTTAGTACTGAAACCCGTTATGGCCGAATGCGACCGCCTCTGACACGGCCCCCTGCTGATATGCGATTCATACTCTGGTTCATATGAGCGTGACAGAGGGCAATGGCGAGCGCATCGGCAGCATCCGCCTGAGGTTTTCTCGATAAACCCAGCAGCGTCTGCACCATATGCTGTACCTGAGCTTTGTCCGCGCTGCCCTTTCCTACCACAGCCTGTTTCACCTGCCGGGCTGAATACTCATGTACCGCAAGTCCGCTGTTGGCTGCGCTGACAATCGCGGCGCCCCGCGCCTGTCCCAACTTGAGTGCTGAGTCCGGATTGCGGGCCATGAATACCTGTTCGATGGCGAATTCGTCCGGCCGGAATTCACCGATCAGCGTTGCCAGGCTGTGAAAGATGGTTTGCAATCGCTCTGCCAGCGGTTTCTCCCCCAACCTTATGCAACCACTGTCGAGATATTCAGTGTGGCGACCCTCACACCGGATGAGTCCATAACCGGTAATACGCGAGCCCGGATCAACACCGAGTATGATGGCCACACTTTCTCCTTGCTACCAATACCCTGGTCAGCGTTGCTCGACCGCTTTACTCGCCAAGGTCCACATTGCCAACCGACTCCGGCACCTGTTTGTTTGCAGGCTTGCGCAGCTTGATGTGCAGCTCCCGCAGTTGCTGTTCATCCACCAGACCCGGCGCCTGAGTCATCAGGCAGGTAGCGCTCTGGGTTTTCGGAAACGCAATAACGTCGCGAATGGAGGATGCCCCGGTCATCAGCATCACCAGCCGGTCAAGGCCAAATGCCAGGCCACCGTGCGGAGGGCAACCGAACTTCAGGGCGTCCAGCAGGAAGCCAAATTTGGCGCGAGCTTCTTCTTCCTCGATACCCAGAATCCGGAACACGGTCTGTTGCATGGTCTCGTCATGGATACGAATTGATCCACCGCCAAGCTCCGTACCGTTCAACACCATATCGTAGGCTCGGGACAACGCGGTGTCCGGGGAGGCAACCAGTTGTTCCGGCGTGCAGGACGGAGCAGTGAATGGATGGTGAATAGCGTGCAGGCCGCCATCAGAGGTTTCCTCAAACATCGGGAAGTCCACCACCCAAAGGGGCGCCCACGCTTTCGTCAGCATTTTCAGATCATGGCCGATCTTGATACGCAGCGCACCGAGGGCTTCATTGACGACGGTGGTCTTGTCCGCCCCGAAAAACACGATATCGCCGTCTTCAGCAGCTACGCGCTCGATAATGGCGAGCGCGACTTCGTTGCCCAGAAACTTGATAATCGGCGATTGCAGGCCTTCAGCCCCTTTGCTCAGATCATTGACCTTGATATAGGCCAGGCCCTTGGCGCCATAGATGCCAACGTACTTGGTGTAATCATCAATTTGCTTACGGCTGATTTCGCCGCCTTTAGGCACTCGCAGAGCAGCAACCCGACCTTTAGCGTCGTTGGCTGGCCCAGCGAAGACCTTGAAATCAACGCCAGCAACCAGATCAGCCACATCGATCAGTTCCAGCGGAATACGCAGGTCCGGTTTGTCACTGCCGTAGCGTTGCATGGCTTCGGCGTACGGCATACGCGGGAACTCGGGCAGTTCGACCTGCAGCACATCCTTGAACAGGTCCCGGATCATCGACTCGGTCAAACCCATCAGGCTATCTTCGTTGATGAAAGATGCCTCAATGTCGATCTGGGTGAATTCAGGCTGACGATCCGCCCGCAGGTCTTCATCCCGGAAGCACTTGGCGATCTGATAATAACGGTCAACGCCGGACACCATCAGAAGCTGTTTGAAAAGCTGGGGCGACTGCGGCAAGGCGAAGAACGAGCCTTCATGGGTACGACTGGGCACCAGATAGTCGCGGGCGCCTTCGGGCGTGGCGCGAGTGAGGATCGGGGTCTCAACATCCATGAATTCATTGCGGTCGAGAAAGTTGCGGATATAACTGGTGACCCGTGACCGGAACCGAAGGCGGTTCAGCATTTCCGGGCGCCGCAAGTCAATAAAGCGATAACGCAGGCGAACATCCTCACCAACATCGACATGTTCATCCAGCGGGAACGGGGGCGTGGCAGCGGCGTTCAGAATGGTCAATGCAGTGCCGAGCACTTCAACCTGCCCGGTAGGCATATTGGCGTTTTCAGTGCCAGCTGGGCGGCGGCGAACGCGACCGGTCACCTGGATAACGAATTCGCTGCGGACTTTTTCAGCCAGCGAAAAACTTTCCGGGGTATCTGGATCAAACACCACCTGGGAAATGCCGTCCCGATCGCGCAAATCAAGGAAAATAACCCCGCCGTGATCACGGCGGCGGTGGACCCAACCACATAGTGTAACGTCCTGATCAATGTGAGATTCGTCGATTCCACCGCAATAGTGACTGCGCATACCCTGTCCCGTTGTTTCTGTGTTCGATTGAATGTGTTTTCAGCCCGCAGAGGATTCTGTCGGTGTTGATGAACTGCCCTTCTCCACCAGATTCTTCTTCTTTCCGGTTTTAAAATCGGTTTCGTACCAGCCGGTCCCGGCCAGGCGAAAACCCGCCGCAGAGATCCGTTTCCGGAACGAGGCTGCCTCGCAGGAAGGGCAATCCTTCAGAGGCGTTTCGCTCATTTTCTGGATAATGTCTTTCTCAAACCCACAGTCGTCACATACATATTCATAAATCGGCATTTCAGATACCCCACAATATAACCAACACCAGTGTCCCGTCCGGCTAATTCGCAGTAGGTCAACGAATTAGCCGGACGGGACACTGCCCTTTTCGGATACCAGCCCTGCTCACATCATCGGATACGCCGTATGTCACTGTCGGGGTTGCCAATTTCATGACAACTTTGCAAGTTTTGGCGGACCCTGTAAAAAGCGCACCATTATAAACACAATCAATCATAAAATCAGGGGGCGATGGGTATTCTTTGTTGGCGTATCGGGGACTTCGGTTAGTCAGCTGGCTGACTGGAGCCTGTGGAGGGAGCGGGCCTGCCCTTACCAGACACGCCGTCGATACATCCATGTAGGCTCGGTGTTGCCATCCATGGCAACACACGGTCTGGTAAGGGCAGGCCCACTCCCTCCATTCCGACTCCGACGGGGCCTTCTCGATACTTCAATGGTACTTCTTTATCCATAGATGACGGCGCAAGGTCTGAAGGCTAGAATACTTCGCCTAGTCATCCCGCCTATGGAGCACCAATTTGGCAGCCCGAGCCGAACAGAAGTTGAAAACACGTCGAGCGCTGATGGATGCCGCGCTGGGCCAGTTAAGTGCCGACCGGGGTTTTAGCAGCCTGAGTCTCCGAGAGGTGACGCGAGCGGCTGGCATTGCGCCGACGTCTTTCTACCGTCACTTTGCAGAGCTTGACGAGCTCGGATTGGCCCTGGTGGACGAGAGTGGGCTCGCCTTGCGCCAACTGATGCGCCAGGCTCGCAAACGCATTGCCCGCAACGGTAGTGCCATCAGTACATCAGTCGAAACATTTATGGAGTACCTGGGCAATAACGCGAACCTTTTCAGGTTGCTGCTTCGTGAACGCACGGGCGTTTCGAAGCCATTCCGCACTGCGGTCCAGGCAGAAATTGACCATTTTGTTACTGAGCTGGCCGACGACCTTCGGCGAATTGCCGATGAGCAGAAGAAGCCTCTTTATGATGCCCACCTAGTCGCTGAAGCCATGGTTACCCTGGTGTTTAACCATGGCGCCGAAGCACTGGATGCGAGCAGTAAGGAAAAAGAGATTCTAAAAACCAAACTGAAGACTGAGCTCCGAATGATTCTGGTGGGCTCCCAAACCCTGGCCAAGGTCTCACGAAAACAGCCAGAACAAGCTTAGCTGACAACTTAGTCGCTGCCTTTCTGTACCATGTCTTCGATCAGTTCACCGAGCACTTCGATTCGTCGATCAAGCCCTGCCGGGGAGTAAGGAACAGGCGCTCGAACACCCCACACAGGACCCGGCCAGCCGACATCACCTTCATACCGGACGATATGGTGCACGTGCAACTGAGGCACCATATTACCGAGAGCTGCCACGTTGAGCTTGTGGCCACCGAACAGCTCCATCAAGCCCTTACCGAGCGCAGAGGAGTCTCTCAGTAAACGCACTTGGTCCCGTTCGGACAGTTGGTAGATTTCCCGCACACCTTCTCGCATAGGTACCAGTAACAGCCAGGGCCAGGTGGAGTCGTCCATCAACCGTATATCACACAACCCGGTGTAGCCCAGGCTGATGGTGTCCTCTGCAAGACGAGGGTGCAGTTCAAAGGCCATAACCTGAATCTCAGACCGCAGTGAACTGGTTACGCCCGCGGCCAATGGCGTAGTAGATCATGCCATAGCGCTCAAGCATTTCCGGCTCATACAGGTTGCGCCCATCAAATATCACGGGCTCTTTCAGCGCGGCGGCAATACTGGCGAAATCCGGAGAGCGGAATTCTTTCCACTCGGTACAAATTACCAGCACATCCGCACCTTTCAATGCCTGCTCTTTGGTTCCGCAAAGCTGTAAGCCTTCCTGATCACCATAGATACGCTGGGTCTCCTCCATCGCTTCCGGGTCAAATGCCTGTACTTTGGCGCCTGCCTTCCATAAATCTTCCATTAGCATCCGGGCAGAGGCTTCGCGCATGTCATCAGTATTGGGCTTGAAAGCGAGCCCCCAGAGTGCAACTACTTTACCTTCCACATTGCCCTGAAAGTAGTGGCTGACCTTGTCGAAAAGTACGTGTTTCTGGGCGGCGTTCACTTCATCCACAGCATTCAGAAGTCGGGCCTCATAATCGCAATCACGGGCAGTTCTGGTGAGCGCCGTTACATCCTTTGGAAAGCAGGAACCGCCATAGCCACAACCCGGATATATAAAGTGGTAGCCAATACGGGGGTCGGAACCAATCCCGCGGCGGACAGCCTCAATGTCGGCGCCCAGTCGTTCGGATATATTGGCAATTTCATTCATGAAACTGATCTTCGTCGCCAGCATGGCATTGGCCGCGTACTTCGTCAGCTCAGCGGAACGAATGTCCATGTAGATCATGCGGTCATGGCTGCGGTTAAACGGGTAGTAGACTTCCCGCAGCAAATCCTGCGCCCGCTCACTGTCGGTGCCAATTACGATTCGATCAGGCTTCATAAAGTCATTGATCGCGGCGCCTTCCTTGAGGAACTCAGGATTCGATACAACATCAAATTCCAGCTCCAGGCCACGGCGATCCAGCTCCGCCCGGGCGGCAGCATAAACTTTGTCACCCGTACCAACCGGCACTGTCGACTTGTCGACAATTACCTTGTAGTCGGTCATGTACTGGCCGATGGAGCGCGCGACCGCCGTTACGTACTGTAAATCGGCAGAACCGTCCTCATCCGGAGGCGTGCCCACCGCAATGAACTGCAAAGCACCATGCCCCACAGCCTGTTCGGTGTCGGTGGTAAAATTCAGTCTGCCAGCTTCCACGTTGTGCTTAACAATACTGTCCAGACCCGGCTCGTAGATGGGAATATGTCCGTTCTTCAATTTACCGATCTTGTTCTCGTCAACGTCCATACAGAGTACATCATGGCCAACGTCGGCAAGACATGCGCCTGTAACGAGACCGACGTAGCCAGTACCGAAAATGGTGATTTTCATCCTTTAAACTCCATCCTGAAAAGTGGTCATAAGTCGCTTGAAACGGTTATCAGGCCTGGCGCCGCTTCTGCCAGATGGCCTCCCACGCCAACGCTGTACCGACAATGGTATCCAGGTTGTCGTGATCAGGCGTCCAGCCCAGAGTTCGGGTAATTTTGCTGTTGTCAGCCATCAAAGCATCCGGATCGCCAGCGCGCCGCCCCACCCGCTCTACCGGGAAGTCATTCCCGGACAGCCTCTTAACCACATCAATGACTTCACTGACGGTAAAGCCGCGCCCGTATCCGCAATTCAGAACCTGAGACTCGCCCCCGTTGCGCATGAATTCAAGCGCCATTACATGAGCCTTGGCCAGATCTTCAACGTGGATGTAATCACGAACACAGGTGCCATCCCGGGTGTCATAGTCGGTGCCGAATACACTCATGCCATCACGTTGACCGGTAACGCACTCACAGGCGACCTTGATCAAATGCGTCGCTTCCGGCGTGGCCTGACCAAGCAGACCATCAGGATTTGCGCCTGCAACATTGAAATACCGCAGAATGACATAGTTCAATGAAGAAGCGGCAGCAAGATCCATAATCATGCGCTCACTCATCATCTTCGATGCGCCGTAAGGGTTGATGGGCGCCAGTGGCTGCGATTCAGCGAGCACTTTCTCATCAGGCATGCCGTATACCGCAGCAGTTGAGGAAAACACCATGTAAGGCGTTTTATGCCGCTCGATGACTTTTAAAAGATTCAGGGTATTACGAGTGTTGTTGCTGTAGTACTTGAGCGGGTTGGCAACGGATTCCGGAACCACGATATTGGCAGCAAAATGCAGAACTGCTTCAAATCTGTGTTGGCTGAAGACGGCCTCAATTGCCTCTTCATCCGCCAGATCGCCTATGACCAGCTCACCAAAAGTGACTGCCCAGCGATACCCGGTGGACAGGTTATCAAATACGACAATATCGTGGCCCGCTTCTCCGAGCTGACGTACCACGTGACTTCCAATATAACCGGCACCGCCGGTAACGAGCACTTTCATGGATTACTCCTGTTCGTTCCCTGAATGACCATGACGCCGACGGCGAATCTGCTCACGACGAGCAGCAAAAAAGTCGGAAATCACCTCACTGCATGGGTGTTCAAGTACGCCCCCGACGGCCTCAACCTGCCAGTTGAAAATGTCTTCGTTCAACGTTTGGCGCGTTGATTCAATCGCACCGGCTTTGGGCTCTCGGGCACCGTACACAAGCCGCGAAACACGGCTATGGATAAGAGCTCCGACACACATGGTGCAGGGCTCAAGCGTGACGTATAGGGTGGCTCCGGACAAGCGGTAATTACCCTCTCGTCGAGCAGCATCCCGTAATGCTCTGATTTCAGCGTGGGCGGTGGGGTCGCAACTACTGATCGGAGCGTTATAACCCGCACCAATTTCGCGACCGGCTCTGACCACCACGGCGCCAACGGGTACTTCACCCCGATCAGCGGCAGACTTCGCCAACCCCAGGGCGCGATTCATCCAGAATTCATCATCCACTGATATCGCCCCCGGTAAGTCGGATTATTCCCACTCAATGGTAGCGGGAGGCTTGGATGAAATATCGTAAGTTACTCTGGAGACGCCGGAAATCTCGTTAATAACCCGGTTCGATACCGTTTCCAGTAACTCATACGGTAAGCGCGCCCACCGTGCAGTCATGAAATCTACCGTCTCCACAGCTCGAATCGCAATTACGTATTCGTAACGCCGGGCATCACCGACCACGCCGACGGATTTGACCGGCAGGAAAACAGCAAAAGCCTGGCTGGTCTTGTGGTAAAGGTCTGCCCGGTGCAATTCTTCCAAAAATATCGCATCCGCCCGCCGCAGGATGTCCGCGTATTCCTTCTTGACTTCGCCCAGAATCCGCACGCCCAGACCCGGGCCCGGGAACGGGTGCCGGTAGACCATATCGTAAGGCAGACCCAATTCCAGACCGATACGGCGAACTTCGTCCTTGAAAAGCTCACGCAGGGGCTCCACCAGCTTCAGCTTCATCTTCTCTGGCAAACCACCCACATTATGGTGAGACTTGATGACGTGGGCCTTACCGGTTTTGGAAGCTGCCGACTCGATGACATCCGGATAGATCGTGCCTTGTGCCAGCCAGTTCACTTCCCGAATTTCAGTCGCGTATTGGTCGAAGACTTCAATAAAGCTATTGCCGATGATCTTGCGTTTCTGCTCAGGATCACTGACCCCCTTGAGACGCGAGAGAAAAAGATCTTCAGTGTCGGCCCGAATCACCTTGATGCCCATATTGCGGCCGAACATGTCCATGACCTGATCACCTTCGTGCAGGCGCAGCAGGCCGTTATCCACAAATACACAGGTGAGCTGGTCCCCGATCGCTTTATGCAGCAGGGCAGCCGTAACTGAGGAATCGACACCTCCTGACAACCCCAACAGCACCTTTTCCGATCCTACTTGAGCCTGAATCTGGCGTACGGCATCGTCGACGATTTTCGCTGGCGTCCAGAGCGCATCACAGGCACAGATATCCAATACGAAGTGCTCGAGGATACGTTGGCCCTGCAGGGTATGAGTAACCTCCGGGTGGAACTGAACACCAAAAAGCTTGCGTTTGAGATCTTGCATGGCAGCAATGGGAGCGCTCTCGGTCGACGCCAGCAGCTCAAAACCTTCAGGCAAGGTAACGACCTTATCGCCATGACTCATCCAAACATCCAGCAAAGACTCGCCCTGGCCGGTAAGGTGATCGGTGATGCCATTTAACAGCGCGCCTTCAGCCCGGACTTTAACCTGGGCATAGCCAAACTCCCGCTTCTCGGAACTGGCCACCCTGCCACCGAGTTGCTCAGCCATGGTTTGCATGCCATAGCAAATCCCCAAGACCGGAATGCCCCGATCAAACAGACCATCCGGCGCCCGCGGACCGCCCAGTTGAGTGACCGACTCCGGACCACCTGCAAGCAAGATACCCCTGGGATTGAATTCATCAAGCTCAGCGTCCGTGATATCAAACGCCCTGACCTCACAGTAGACGCCTAGTTCCCGTACTCGACGGGCAATGAGCTGAGTATACTGGGAGCCAAAATCAAGAATCAGGATGCGGTGGTCATGGATGTTCTGGGCCATGGGGTCCTCAAGTCAGAGTTGAACAGCGCGGCTCCATAACCTGAACCGCGCAGGGGGTAAGGTCGGAATCAGCCGACGCGATAGTTCGGCGCTTCTTTGGTGATGGTGACATCGTGCACATGACTCTCGCGCATGCCAGCATTGGTGATTCGTGCAAACTGCGGCTTGGTACGCATCTCTTCCATTGAGGCGCTGCCCGTGTAGCCCATGGAGGCCCGGAGGCCGCCCATCAATTGATGAACAATGTTGCGCATGGGTCCTTTACAGGCCACCCGACCCTCGATACCTTCCGGAACCAGTTTATCAACACCTTTACTGGCATCCTGAAAATACCGGTCGCTGGACCCCTGCCCCATAGCGCCGATAGATCCCATGCCCCGGTAAGCTTTGTAGCTCCGACCCTGGAACAGCTCAACTTCACCAGGTGCCTCATCAGTACCGGCCAGCAGGCCACCAATCATCACGCAGTAAGCGCCCGCGGCAATCGCCTTGGCAATATCACCGGAGAACCGAACGCCACCATCAGCGATCAGCGGCACGCCACGATCTTTCAAAGCCGCAGCGACATTGGATACCGCAGTAATCTGAGGCACCCCGATACCGGCCACAATACGAGTGGTGCAGATGGAACCCGGACCAATCCCGACCTTGACCGCGTCAGCACCGGCGTCGGCCAGCGCAATGGCCGCTTCAGCGGTTGCTATATTGCCACCGATAACCTGCACTTCGGGATAGCGGGTCTTGACCCAGCTGACACGGTCAATCACGCCTTTGGAGTGGCCATGAGCAGTATCAATAACAATGACATCGACGCCCGCCTCGACCAGGGCAGCAATACGGGCTTCGGTGTCCCCCCCGGTACCTACCGCAGCACCAACGCGCAGTCGCCCTTGCTCATCCTTACAAGCCAGCGGGTAATCTTTGGCTTTTTGGATGTCTTTGACGGTGATAAGACCTTTGAGCTGGAACTCGTCGTTGACGACCAGAACCTTCTCGATACGGTGTTTGTGAAGCAGGTTTTTAACTTCTTCAAGATCGGCCCCTTCCGGCGCTGTAACGAGTTTATCCTTGGGCGTCATGATGTCGGAGACGCGGGTATCCAGACGACTTTCAAAACGAATATCCCGACCGGTTACAATGCCGACCAGGTCACGCCCATCGACCACGGGCAGGCCCGAGATATTGTTCGCGGTCGTGATATCAAGCAGTTCGCGGACAGTGGTATCAGGGGAGACGGTGATGGGGTCCTTTACTACGCCACTTTCGTACTTTTTTACTTTTCGAACCGCCGCGGCCTGTTGCTCCGGGCTCATATTCTTGTGCATTATGCCGATGCCGCCTTCCTGCGCCATCGCGATCGCCAATTCCGCCTCGGTGACGGTGTCCATAGCAGCGGAAACCAGCGGAATATTCAGTGCGATACCTTTGGTCAACTGGGTTTTAAGGTTAACCTGATTTGGCAGAACTTCTGAATATCCAGGGATGAGCAGGACATCATCAAATGTGAGGGCTTCTTCGGCAATACGCAACATTGGGACCCGCCTTTTGAACGTGCTAAGTTTAATCGATCCATTATAAATCCGTGGCGGTTCACAGTAAACCGGCAGTGTTTTATAAGAATGTTGCATCTTTTTGAATTTTCGCTATTTTTGACCCACACCCCTTTTCGGAAATCCCCTATATTTTATGGATATACCTGCCATTCCAACCCGACCAGGTGCGTTAACAGTCAGCGAACTTAATCATCAGGTTCGTCATCTGCTGGAGGTCAGTTTTATGCAGGCCTGGGTTGTGGGGGAGCTTTCCAGCTTTTCCAGGCCAGGTTCGGGGCATTGGTACTTCACTCTGAAAGACGCCAAGTGCCAGGTGCGCTGCGCCATGTTTAAAGGCTTCAACCAGCGAATTCGGGGGATACCGAAAGAAGGTGATCAGGTACGCATACGGGGCAAAGTCAGCCTGTATGAAAACCGTGGCGATTATCAGATCATTGCAGAGCACATTGAGCCCGCGGGCCTTGGAGTATTGCAACAGGCTTTTGAGGAACTGAAATACAAGCTCCAGACGGAGGGGCTGTTTGATCCGGCCCGCAAGAAACCGGTCCCGACCCTGCCCCGGCATATTGGTGTGGTCACGTCTTCCACCGGTGCGGCTATCCACGATATTCTCACAGTGCTAGAGCGACGCTTCCCCTCGATACCGGTGACGGTTTACCCGACGGTGGTTCAGGGCGCCGCTGCGGCAGGAGAGATTGTCGTGGCGATTCGCCGGGCCGAACAGCATGGCCGAGCAGACGTCCTCATCATCGGCCGGGGCGGTGGCTCACTGGAGGATCTGTGGTGTTTTAACGACGAGGCTGTAGCCCGCGCTATAGCCAACTGTCCCCTGCCCACCGTGAGCGCTGTCGGACACGAAGTAGACTTCACTATCGCTGACTTTGTAGCGGACTTCAGAGCCCCCACCCCCTCAGCCGCCGCAGAAAAGCTCTCACCAGACCAGCATGACTGGCTCCGTCATCTGGAGGGCCAGCAAGCTCGCCTGGCACAATCCCTGCAGACAACTCTCCGGCGCCTGGAAAACCAATTGGGACACCTCGGGGCGCGGTTACGAGACCCCCGCCGGGAACTGATGGAGAAAGCTCAGCGTCTTGATGAGTTGGATAGTCGCCTTGTAACCGTCACCCAAAACCGCCTGAGCCGTGAACGAGTCCGGCTCGATCACCTTCGTAACCGCCTTGCAATGCAGTCTCCTGGCCGCCAGCTCGGCCTTAATCAAACCCGACTTGGCCAGGTATCGGATCAGCTTTTTAGTAGTATGGAACGCTTATTACTGCGGAAATCCGAGAGGCTGGGCCATCTCGGACAATCGCTGAATGTTGTGAGCCCGCTCGCGACCCTCGACCGTGGCTACGCTATCGTCCAGACGAGCAGCCAACCGGTGATCAGAAATGCAGCCGAACTGAAACCGGGTGACACACTTACCGCCCGCCTCTCCCGGGGCTCCGTGGAGGCCACCGTCGTGCGTATTCACGTGGGCTCCACCGATCTCTCTCCAACGCAGAATCGAGATTAATCTGCCATAGCCAGCTTATCGTTAGCCTTTGGTCTAGTACCCCTCACTGCCAAAGCGCCTAAAGTCTGGAGATGGCAGATAACAACGATAAAAAAGCATCCTTCAAGGAGGTGGAGTAATGGGATATCACTCCGAATTCGACAGATCTATAAAGCAATCCGAAGATTTCTGGCGCGAACAGGCTGAACAGCTGGACTGGATAGAATCGCCCTCTGTTATCTGGGAGGCAAAAGGGAATGGCCATGGGGACTGGTTCCCCGATGGCATTCTGAACACCTCTGATGTTGCTTTGGACGCCAATATCAGGGCTGGGCGGGGCGACCAGAAAGCACTGGTGTACGACTCCCCGGTGACCGGCGAAACCCGGTCACTGACTTATAAAGAACTTACTCATCAGGTAGCGCTTTTTGCTGGCGCTCTTCGGGATCGGGAAATCAAGAAAGGTGATCGGGTTATCATCTATATGCCCATGGTGCCTGAAGCCGTCATCGCCATGCTCGGCTGTGCCAGAATCGGTGCGGTGCATTCTGTGGTTTTTGGCGGGTTTGCTTCCCACGAGCTGGCAGTACGAATTGACGACGCCAAACCGAAAGTCATTGTGACGTCGTCCTGCGGTATCGAAGTACAGAAGGTTATTCCTTACAAGCCGTTGGTTGATAAGGCAATTGAGGAAGCCGACCACAAAATTGACTGCTGCATAGTGTTGCAGAGGCCTCAAGTGAAGGCTGAAATGACCTCCGGCCGGGATTTTGACTGGGAGGATCTGATAGCCAGCGCCACCCCTGCTGACCCAATACCGCTTAAATCGACCGATCCGCTTTATATTCTTTATACCTCCGGCACCACTGGCAAGCCCAAAGGCGTGGTCCGAGATAACGGTGGTCACGCCGTTGCGCTTAAGTACAGTATGTCTCTGGTATACGGTGCCAGCCCTGGCGACGTTTACTGGGCAGCTTCTGATGTAGGTTGGGTGGTCGGCCACAGTTATATTGTCTATGCACCGCTTTTTGCCGGTTGTACCACAATTCTCTACGAGGGGAAGCCTGTCAAAACGCCTGATGCGGGCGCCTTCTGGCGCGTGTGTCAGGAACACAAGGTCAACCTGTTGTTTACCGCACCCACGGCCTTTCGTGCCGTGCGCAAAGAAGACCCGGAAGCGGATCAGCTCAAGCGTTATGACATCAGCGCGCTGCGCCGTATATTTCTGGCCGGAGAACGATTGGACCCACCCACTTATGACTGGCTTCATGAGCATACTGGCCTGCCAATCATGGATCATTGGTGGCAGACGGAAACCGGCTGGGCAATCTGTTGCAATCCGGTGGGCATCGAAGCTCTGCCAGCGAAACCAGGCTCCGCCACAGTGCCCACGCCGGGCTTCAATGTAAAAATTGTCGACCAACAAGGTCGGTCGGTTCGTACCGGTGATCAGGGCCACGTGGTGGTGAAACTCCCCCTTCCTCCCGGATGCCTGACTACCGTCTGGGGCGACGATGCCCGATTCTGCAAGACTTACCTGGAGCCTGTTCCCGGCTATTACAGCTCCGGCGATGGCGGCTATGTCGACGAAGAAGGTTACGTCTTCATTATGGGTCGCACCGATGACGTCATTAATGTGGCCGGGCATCGGCTGTCGACGGGAGAAATGGAAGAGGTGGTTGCGGCTCATCCGGCGGTAGCTGAATGCTGTGTCGTTGGAGCTCACGACGAACTCAGGGGTCAGGTGCCGATTGGACTGGTACTCGTCAAAGATGGCGCAACCATATCCCAGGACGAGTTGGAAGAAGAGCTCATCGAGATGGTTCGGGACCGTATCGGAGCGGTTGCCTGCTTCCGCAGAGCGATCGTGGTGGAGCGTCTACCCAAAACCCGCTCCGGCAAAATACTGCGGCGGGTTATCCGGCAAATTGCCGATGGCGAAGAATACTCAGTGCCTTCTACCATTGATGACCCTGCGATTCTCGAGGAGATCAATCAGCACTTGAAACACTAACGGGGATGGGCTGCCGTAAAAAAACCGGCGGCCCGATCGATAACCAATCTACCCGAAGCCACCCCAACATACCGGCACGCTGGCCCCAGACATGATTTCACGAAAAAGGCATCCAACCTAAAATTTCTTTTAAACCAGCACGTTACAATCTTAAAAAAACCGTTGACGAGTTGCTGACACGGTCTATACTGAAATTGCTGTGAAAAGACAGCGGTATTCAGTGAAAGTGTCACAACGTCCTGCTTTTGTGCTCTTCGTTGCCCCTTCCTTGGTACTCCTTTCCATTTCTCAGCAAGCGTTGCTTCGGTCTTGTTTGTCCAAAGCAATCGAAGGTCCCGTGAGGGCAAAAATTTCGGAAATACAGGAAAGATCAATGTCTGATACTAAAACCGGCCACGTCAAGTGGTTCAATGAGTCCAAAGGCTTTGGTTTCATCGCTCAGGACGGTGGCAGTGACGTTTTCGTTCACTACAGTGCAATCAATGCAAGCGGGTTCCGTACTCTGGCAGAAGGCCAGCAGGTACAGTTCACCGTCACGCAGGGCCCCAAAGGCCCCCAGGCGGAAAACGTAACCCCGGTCTGAGGTTATGAATTCCGGCCATTGCCCCTCACGGGCATTGGACAGTAAAAAGCCAGCCCTTGCGGCTGGCTTTTTTATGACCTTTCATTTATTTGACCGCTGCCTCATCCCTTCTGGCTCCAGCATTGCTGTCCGTCACGGCATTACCCACCTTCTGCGCTACTGCAGACAGTAAAGCCTGCAAGGTTCCGGACGTGGTGTCTTCTGCCAATGCCGCTGCACTACAGACCTCACCGTCTACCAGTACGCGAATACAGGCCAAAGCGTTAGCATTGGTACCCTCTCCGAGGGCGAACTCATCGTAGGCCTCTACCGCAAGCTTGATGCCGAAGCGATTTTCCAGAGCGGCCGCCAAAGCCTCCACGGCTCCCAGACCCCGGCCAGACAGCATTTGCTCCCGACCTTCTGAGCCAAAGCTAACCTTGGCCTGGACACCGTCGGTGTCCCGGTGCAAATCATAGGTATTGAGCTGCCAAGGCGCATGAACCTTCAGATAGCGGTCTTCAAACAGACGATGAATGGTGAGTGAATCAATTTCGCCACCTTCTGCCTCTGCTTCCCGCTGAACTACCTTGCTGAATTCGATCTGCAACCAGCGCGGCAGGCTGATGTTGTAATCACGCTCCAGCACGTAAGCCACGCCACCTTTGCCTGATTGGCTGTTGATCCTGACCACTTCTTCATAGCGACGCCCCAGGTCTTTCGGGTCAATCGGCAAGTAAGCTACATGCCAGGGGTCGGAATCTTCGCGCAATGCCAGGCACTTGCGAATAGCATCCTGATGACTACCGGAGAAGGCCGTAAAAACCAGCTCGCCAGCATAGGGATGCCTCGGATGGGTCGCAATTTCCGTGCAAGCTTCGACCACATCGGTGATCTCCGCCATTCCGGAAAGGTCCAGCTGCGGGTCGATGCCCTGGGAATACAGATTCATCGCCATGGTGACCAGATCCATATTGCCAGTGCGCTCACCATTACCCATCAGCGTGCCTTCAACCCGGTCAGCGCCAGCCATAACAGCCAACTCCGCCGCCGCCACAGCACAACCACGGTCATTATGGGTATGCACGCTGATGCTGATATGTTCGCGGTATTTTACGTGGTCGCAAATCCATTCAATCTGATCAGCAAAGATATTGGGCGTGGCCATCTCCACGGTAGCGGGAAGATTGATAACCACCGGCTGACCCTGATCGGGTCGCCATACGTCATTGACCGCATCGATGACTTCCGCAGCAAAATCCAGCTCAGTACCGGTAAAGCTCTCAGGCGAATACTGGAACGTCCACTCGGTTTCAGGTCGTTTTGCGGCGTGGGCTTTGACAATTCTGGCACCATCCACCGCAATATCCCGGATGCCCGCACGGTCAAGATTGAACACCTGCTCTCGCTGCACCGTCGAGGTGGAATTGTAAACATGGACGATAGCTCGCTTCGCGCCCTCCAGCGCCAGGTAAGTACGTTCGATCAATTCGGGACGGGCCTGAGTGAGCACCTGGATGTGTACATCGTCAGGAATCCGGTTCTCTTCGATCAACTTGCGGCAAAAATCGAAGTCCGGCTGGCTGGCCGCCGGAAAACCAATCTCGATTTCCTTGAACCCGAGTTTGACCAGCAACTCGAACATGCGTTGTTTCTGAGCCACGCTCATGGGTTTGACCAACGCCTGATTGCCATCCCTCAGGTCGACGGCACACCATCTGGGCGCGCGCTTGATAACACGATCCGGCCAGCGGCGATTGGTTTTCGCGACAGGTGTGAACGGGACGTACTTATTATGATCAAACGCCATGGTTGCTATCCTCAACTGATTCATTGACTTGGTACAGATTACGCCACCCTGGCGAGATAATGATTGCTTTTTTGCGGACAATTTCTATATTTTTAGAATATTACATCACCCAATAGCAAAATCAGAGCATATAATGGCTAAAAAACAGGATTCCCTACTCAAACTGGATCGAATTGACCGAAGTATTCTGGAGTTACTGCAACAGAATGCAGAACTGACGAATCAAGAAGTTGCGGACAAGGTTGGACTTTCACCTTCACCCTGCTTGCGGCGTGTACGGGCTCTGGAGCAGGCCGGAATCATCATCCGGCGGGTAACCATTCTGGATCATAAAAAACTCGGGCTGGCACTCACCGCAATTCTTCTGATAGGCATGGATCGTCACACGCCGGAACGCTTTGCCGCCTTCGAGTCCGAGGTGGCGAAGCTTCCCGAAGTCCAGGAGTGTTACATTATTACCGGACAAGACGCCGATTATATGCTCAAAGTCGTAGTGCCGGATATGGACCACTACCATCATTTATTGCTTAACCGAATCACCCGAATTCAGGGCGTGAGCGGGGTGCATTCCAGCTTTGTGCTCAGACGTGTTATCGATAGCACGGCGTTGCCGCTGAACTACCTCTCCTGAGCCTGTTGATTCGGAGCTCCCGGCAGGGCGTAACTTCCCGTCACATGGGCAACCAACACTTCTTCCCCCGGCGCTCCCGAAAGCAGGCGCACTTCACAGAAGGCCAATCGGCGCCCCATTTTCAGCACGGTGGCCTCGGCAATGAGATCCATGGGTTGGGGCTTCTGCAGGAAGTTGATCGACAGGTTACTGGTCACCGCCATCTCAACTTTCCCCAGGGTCGCCAGTATGGCCGCATACATTGCAGCGTCTGCCAGCGCCATCTGGGTCGGGCCGGAAAGTGTGCCGCCCGGACGGACCATCCGCTCTTGAAAAGGAACCTTGGCCCGTGCGTAGCCCGAACCGGCTTTTTCTATGGTAAAACCGATGTCTTTAGCCATCGGTACACCAGCGCATATCAGGGCCTGAACCTCTTCCGCAGTCAAACTCACAGGGGTTGCTCCATCGATCTGTACCTTGTGTGGCAGGCTCCGTACAATAACCGTCAGACACTTACAAATAAACCCTCGGGAGTTGTTCAAAGGCTCCTTCAATAACTTTTCACGGAAAACATAATGCGAGCAAGCCGCTACCTGATTGCCACCCAAAAAGAGACGCCTGCCGACGCCGAGATTATCAGCCACCAGTTAATGTTGAGAGCTGGCATGATCCGAAAACTTGCCTCAGGCCTCTACTCCTGGCTGCCTCTGGGCCTGCGAGTGTTGCGCAAGGTTGAACGCATCGTGCGCGAGGAAATGGACCGCAGTGGCGCCCAGGAAGTATTAATGCCAGCAGTCCAGCCAGCAGAACTGTGGCAGGAATCCGGGCGCTGGGAACAGTATGGTGGTGAACTTTTGCGAATGCAGGACCGCCACGGACGTGACTTCTGCTTCGGCCCCACCCATGAGGAAGTCATCACCGACCTGGTTCGCAATGAGCTAAAAAGTTATAAAGAGCTGCCCGCAAATTTCTACCAGATTCAAACCAAGTTCCGGGATGAACGCAGACCTCGCTTCGGCATCATGCGCGCCCGGGAATTCCTGATGAAGGACGCCTACTCCTTTCACCTGAACGCGGAATCTCTTGAGGAAACCTATCAGGTCATGCACCGCACCTACTGTGCTATTTTTGATCGGCTCGGCCTGGATTACCGGCCGGTTCAGGCTGACTCCGGCGCCATTGGCGGTAATGCCTCCCATGAGTTCCATGTATTGGCCTCCTCTGGTGAGGACGCCATTGTGTTCAGCACAGACAGCGAATACGCCGCAAATATTGAAAAAGCGGAAGCCGTAGCACCGGCTGGCGAGCGCCCCGCCCCCTCCCAATCTATGGCGGAAGTTTCGACACCCGGGCAACGGACCATCGAGGCGGTGTCTCAGTTTCTGAACCTGCCAGCGCACCAGAGCGTGAAAACACTGCTGGTGCATGGTGAGCCCGCGGAAGACGACAGCCAAGGGCTGGTGGCGCTGATTCTTCGGGGTGACCATAGCCTTAACGAGATCAAAGCAGAGAATCTGGACGGTGTCTCGGAACCACTGACCATGGCAACGGACGAAGAAATCAAGGCGGCCATCGGGTGTGCTCCCGGCTCGATCGGGCCGGTCGACCTGCCGGTACCTGTGATTGTCGATCGCAGCGCTGCCCACCTTGCCGATTTTGTCTGCGGCGCCAACAAGGATGACTTCCACCTCACCGGTGTGAACTGGGAGCGGGATGTTGAGCTGACCCGGGTTGAAGATTTGAGAAACGTCGTTGAGGGTGATCCCAGCCCTGACGGCAAAGGGTTCCTCGAGATTCGCCGTGGCATCGAAGTCGGCCATATTTTCAAGCTGGGGAACAAATACAGTCGGGCGATGGGCGCCACCGTGCTCGATGAGAATGGCAAAACCGCCATTGTGGAAATGGGCTGTTACGGCGTAGGCGTATCCCGCATTGTCGCTGCCGCCATTGAGCAGAACTTTGATGACCGCGGCATCCTTTGGCCCGATGCCATTGCGCCTTTCGAAGTGGTGGTGGTCACCCTGAACGCTCACAAGTCGCCGGACGTGAAGGCAGCGGGAGAGAAACTTTATTCGGAGCTTACCCAGGCGGGCTTTGATGTGTTGTTGGATGATCGCAACGAGCGGCCGGGGGTCAAATTTGCGGATATGGAGCTGGTGGGCATTCCCCACCGAGTCGTGGTATCAGATCGAGGCGTGGCGGCAGGCACTCTGGAATACAAGGGGCGCAAGGACGCCGACAAACAGGATCTGCCGATCAAAGAGATCGTTCCTTTTCTGGTTAATGCTTCACCACGGCGCGACCATTAAACCGGCCCTTTGAACAAGCCTCAGCCGGGAGGCACTCTGGAAGAGCGATTTCAGAGTGCCTGATTGATCAGCCCGAAATGATTCGAGGTTCAATTTCGAGTTCAACACCAAACACGTCCGCAACATCAGCCCTGATGCGCCCTGCCAACGCCAGAATATCCTTGCCTGTGCCATTGGAATGATTGATCAGCACCAGCGCCTGGTGGTTATGCACCCCAACTTTATTGTTGCGGTAGCCTTTCCAGCCACACTGATCAATCAACCAGGCCGCAGCCAATTTTACACTGGAGTCACCGGGGTACGCGGCAATGTCGGGGAATTTCGCCTTCAATTGTTCCCATTCCGCCATAGAGACGACGGGGTTTTTAAAGAAACTGCCAACATTGGGAATCTGCTCCGGGTCCGGAAGCTTTCGTCGACGTACCGCCATAACGCCTTCCGCTACATCTAAAGGTGTCAAAGCAGCCTTATCGGGGAGATCGGAAAAATACTGCATCAGGTCTCCGTAGCCCAGCGACAAAGGCAGGGTACGAGACAGACGTAATTTTATCTGGACGATAAGATAGCGCCTGGGCAGTCGTTTGAACAGACTATCCCGGTAGGCAAACTGACAGGCAGCGTTATCGAGAATGATCATTTTTTGCTGCTCGCAATCCCAGGCCTTAACGCTCACCAGGGTATCTTTCAACTCTACCCCGTAAGCGCCAATATTCTGTACTGGTGCGGCTCCGCAGGTTCCCGGAATGAGTGCCAGGTTTTCGATACCTCGATATCCTGAACCAGCAACGTAGAGCACCACATCGTGCCAGTGCTCACCTGCCCCCAGGACCAGGGTTGCGCCGTCCTCCGAAACATTTTCCCATTGCCGCCCCTTGATTGCCAGGTGAATTACCAGACCGTCAAAATCCGCCACCAGTACGAGATTACTTCCACCACCGACAATCAGAGTTTCCAGGCCCTGTGCGTCCGCCCAGTTCAACGCTTTTACCAATGCCTGCTCATCAGTTACTTCGGCAAAAAACCGGGCCGTCGAGGGTAACCGTAGGGTATTCATTGATTTCAGAGCTATCTCTTTGCCGAGATTGCTTGGCGGATCAATCAAAATGTTTACCCCGAATCGCGGCAAGCAAACCTTCACTTGCGGCTTCGATCAGGTTCAACACATGCTCGAACCCATCGTCGCCGCCGTAATAGGGATCCGGGACTTCTTCCTCGATCACGTTCCGGGCGTAAGCCAAAAATAGCTCAGGCTCAACTCCACCGGTTTGATTTTGAATCGCTCTCAGATGAGCAAGATTGTTGTAGTCCATTGCCAGCACGTAGTCGAACGTTGACAGATCCTCGGCTATCACCTGCCGGGCTTTCAAACCTTTGATATCAATACTTCGTGACCAGGAGGCGGCAATTGCTCTGGAGTCCGGGGCCTTTCCGACATGCCAGTCACCGGTCCCGCATGAGTCGATCTGAATGCGCTCGCCCAGGCCCGAATCCACCACAAGTTTTCGGAAAACGCCCTCCGCCGTCGGCGAACGGCAAATATTTCCCATGCAAACAAACAGAACCTTTACAGGGTCCATAAAATCCAGTGCTCCAACCATTAAAATTTCACGTACTCTCGTAACATGTACTCTCTTAAACGGACAAGGTCCGCTTCGGTATCCACCCCTGAAGGTGGTGTCTCGCAGGCAACATCCACGTGAATCCGGGCACCGTTGTGAAGAGCCCTTAATTGCTCAAGCGACTCAATCTGCTCTGTCGGAGCCGGAGGCCAGGTCACAAAGTCCTGCAACAGACCCACCCGGTAGCCATAGATACCTATATGGCGAAAATACTCAGCGTTTACCGGCAGTAATTGCGGCGCAGCGGTTGGCGACCACGCATCGCGGGCCCAGGGGATCGGGGCCCGGCTGAAATAGTGGGCCATGCCACGGTAATCGAATACCACCTTGACCACATTGGGGTTCAGCACAGAGTCGATATCAAAGATCTTCTCACACAGGGTGGCAATGGCGGCATCAGGATAGATCTCCAGATTATCTGCCACCTGATTGATCAGTGACGCGGGTATTAAAGGCTCGTCGCCTTGCACATTGATGATACGGGCGTCCGCCTCAAACCCCAACTGACGGGCCACTTCCTCCAGACGATCCGTGCCGCTGGTGTGGGATGCCAAGGTCATCACCACCTCTGCTCCGAACGCTTCACAAGCGCTGCGGATTCGATCGTCATCGGTTGCCACAACAACCCTCTCCGCCCGACTTTCTGCAGCTCGCTCACAGACATGCTGGATCATCGGTTTGCCCCCAATGTCAGCCAGGGGCTTTCCCGGTAGTCGGGTTGACGCGTAGCGGGCGGGTATCACTACCGTGAAAGACATGAAAGGTTCCTGCTGTGCTATTGGGAAAACAACGATCAGCGGGGGCCGAGTCGCTCATCGGTTGTGAGAGTACGGGCTTCGACGGCAAGCATGACGGGAATACCCTCTTTAATCGGGAACGCCATTGCGTCACCGTGACAGATGAGCTCTTGCCGTTCTCGGTCCAGCTTCAGCTCACCCTTGCAAACAGGGCATGCCAGCATAGCCACCAGTTTTTTATCCATGATACGGTCTCGCTGTAATTAATCCACGAAGCATGGGTATCCCCATGCAACCTAGTGTAAGCTCTTCACGGCGAGGAGCAATGCTTCGCGGAACGAAGGGGGCATGGTTGCGGCTACCTCCAGCACCCAGCACCTCTCATGAGCAAAGCCCTGGCATTTCACTGCATCTTTTGCGGTCATGACCAGAATCTGACCCGGCTCTACGTCGAGGTCATTCTGCCTGAATCGATGATGATCAGAAAAAGAAATCCCCTGAACTTTAGCGCCCAAGGCTTTCAATGTATTGAAAAAACGAGAAGGGTTTCCGATACCTGCTACCGCTCTGACCCGCTTACCTTCAAGCCAGTCAAGCTCCCGGGTTTCGCCCGAATCCAAATGGCGCAACACCCGGGGTTCCAGCCTCATGACGTAGGTATTCAACTGAGCAACGGGCAGTGGGGTCGCTGGAGCGCCATTAAATACGACGAAGTCCACTTCGGCCAGTCGGGAAACTGGCTCCCTTAGCGGTCCTACTGGAATGGGGGCGCCATTACCGATACCGCGCTCGCCGTCAAATACCGCGATCTCCAACTGGCGCGGCAGTTGGTAATGCTGAAGACCATCATCGCATACGAGGATATCACCGAGTTGCTGCTCCACCGCCCACTGTGCACCCCGAAATCGCCTCGGATCGACTACGACGGGACACCCAGTCATTGTGGCGAGCATAACGGGTTCGTCACCGGCCACATTCGCCGGCGTGCTGTCGGTAACCTTCAGCGGGTATTGTTCCGCCCTGCCACCATAGCCGCGGGTGAGAATTACCGGGTGCCAGCCCTCACGCTGTAATGCGTCGACTAGCCAGGCTGTCAGTGGGGATTTTCCGGTACCACCAGCCGTTATATTACCCACCACAATAACCGGTACCCTCAGTGACTGATTGAGCGCCAAAGAGGCAAGGGAGCGTTGCTTGCGGCGTTCCGCAACGACGCGATACAGCCATGCCAGGGGCCATAATAACCAAAGTGGCCGGCGGGTGCCGTACCACCATCGGTCCACCCGGCTTTTCATCCGGTCTCGCTGAATTGCATCTGATGCAACTGCGCATAGGTACCACCGGCCGCAAGCAATTCGTCGTGACGACCGGACTCTATAATCCGACCGGCATCCATGACCAGGATGCGATCTGCCTTCTCAATGGTGGAGAGCCGATGAGCGATCACCAATGTCGTCCGGCCTTCCATAACCGTATCCAGGGCCGCCTGAATATGGCGTTCGGACTCGGTATCGAGAGCCGAAGTGGCTTCATCAAGAATCAGTATGGGGGCATCTTTTAACAGCGCCCGGGCAATGGCCAGTCGCTGCCGTTGCCCACCGGAGAGCATCACCCCGTTATCACCGATCATGGTGTCCAGGCCATCCGGCATGCGGTCGATAAATTCCAGCGCATGGGCCTTGGCCGCGGCGTCACGGATATCTTCCCGGCTGCTTTCCCGCAGCGAGCCATAACCGATGTTGGCGGCAATCGTGTCATTGAACAGCACCACATTCTGGGTTACCAGAGCTATCTGGGCGCGCAGTGCAGACAGGCGGAAATCCTTGAGTTCATGGTCATCAATCAGGATTTCGCCATCGGAATAATCGTAAAAGCGAGGCAACAGGCTGACCAGCGTCGATTTTCCGCTACCGGACCGCCCCACCAGCGCTACGCTCTGCCCTGCGGGGATCCGGAGATTGATATCTTCGAGTACATGGTCCAACTGATCCCGGTAGCGAAATGAAACATTTTTCAGCTCGATCTCGCCGTTCACCCGATCAGGCGCGAACTGGCCGTTATCTGGCTCGGGTGCCTCGTCCATGGTGCCAAACACATCGTGTGCAGCAGCGACGCCCTTCTGGATCTTGGCATGCACAGAAGTGACCTGGCGGATGGGCTTTGCCATCGTCGTGGCTGCCGTAATGAAAGCCACCAGTTCGCCCGTACTCATATTGCCTCGAATTTCCGGCGCCAGCATAGTCCAGACCAACGCTGCAATGGCGATGGCCACGAGAACCTGGATAACAGGAATACTGATGGCCTGGGTCGAAGCAAGCTTGAGACTTTGGGTCAGATTGCGCTCACTGACCTCTCCAAAGCGCTTGCGTTCGTAGTCCTCCCCACCGAAAGTCCGTACCACGCGATACCCGTTGATGGACTCGGAAGCTACGTGGGTAATATCCCCCATGGAGCCCTGAATGCGTTTACTGAGCTTGCGAAAACGTTTGCTGGCATAGCTCACCACGAAGGCAATTAATGGCCCTACCGCCAGAAACACCAAGGTAAGTTTCCAATTGGTGTAGAGCATGAAGCCAAGCAGGCCGATAATCGTGAGACCTTCCCGGAGAGTGATCGTAATAGCGTTGGTGGTGGCTTCTGCAACCTGTTCCACGTTGAAGGTAAGTTTTGAGACCAGGCGTCCGGAAGCATTTTCATCGAAATATCGGGAGGGCAACGCCAGCATGCGGTCGAACACCTGGGTGCGCAGAGCATTTATTACCTGCCGACCGACATAACTGATGAAGTACTGGCTGAGGAATGTCCCGACACCGCGGAAAGCAAATACCCCGACAATCAAAAGCGTTAACTGTACGCGATGTTGATCCGTCGGATTTTCCAGCGCGGTAATGACGTACTCCATGGACGCCGCCATACCGGTGGAAGCGGCAGCGTAAATGACATTTCCCAGCACCGCCAGGGAAAAAGCAAACCAGAAGGGCTTTACGTAGGCAACGAGGCGCTTGTAGGTCTGCCAGTTGGAAGGGTCGTCAACACTATGTTGGCCGGATGCTTCACTTTCAACTTTCATCGCCGGTCCGTTCAGTCGTGATGCTAAGCCTTGAAAACCCGAGTTTGCCGGCAATATCCATCGCCCGGACAACATATTCGTGGGGCGTTCGGGCATCAGCGGTAATGATGAAAGGAAGACTGGTATCGCCAGCCGCGAGCTCCTCAACCGCACGCTGCAAAGTGGCACGCTGATTGTTGACCAGTGCTCTGTCATTGATCATGTACTGACCTTCGGCGTTGATGACAACATCCACCTGGTTGATCTGTGTTTCCGCTGCTTCTCCATTCGCCTCAGGGAGATCAACCTTGAGGTGACTTTCACGAGTGAACGTCGTTGATACCATGAAAAAAATAAGCAGCAAGAACACAACATCGATCAGCGGCGTCAGATCGACCCCGACCTCCTGACTTCTCTGGCGCTTGAACTTCACGGCGCTCAGGCTCCTTCCACGTCGATTTCGCGGTCACCATGAACCACTTCAACCAGCTTTATGGCTTCCTGCTCCATATTCACCACGAGTTCATCGACACGGCGGAGAAAGTACCGGTGACAAATCAGCGCTGGAATGGCTACGCTCAGGCCCGCTGCGGTCGTCATTAACGCTTCCGATATACCGCCCGCCAGGTTGCCAGCATCACCCACACCAGCCAACTGGATTTCAGCAAAGACCTTGATCATACCCACGACGGTGCCCAACAAACCCAGCAAAGGTGTGATAGTGGCAACCGTACCGAGTGGATTGAGAAAACGCTCCAATTCATGAATGACCTGACTGGCCTCGTGCTCAATGCTCTCTTTCATGATCTCCCGGCCATGCTTGGCATTCATAAGCCCACTGGCCAGAATTCTGCCCATCGGCGACGACCCTTGCAAAGCCTTGAGCTTACGCCCGTTAAGCTCTTTCTTTTTGATCCAGCGCCAGAGTTCGTTGATGGTGGTCTGAGGCGCAACCCGGGATTCCCTGAGAGTCCAGAAGCGTTCCAGGATAATGGCAAGGGCAAGAATCGAACAGGCTACAATCGGCACCATGATGATGCCACCCGCTTTCAAGAGCTCGAACACGCTTGGTCTCCCTGATTAGTTACAAGCCGCGCTACTTTAGCATAGCCGCTGGCATAGGCCACACCCTCAGGGCGCATTCCAGTGATCTTCCACACGTCGAATCCAGAAAGGCGCTTTTGATCGCCACTCCTCGACCCGAGCTTCGGCACCCTCCAATGTAAAACTCAGAGCTCCGGAATAAGCGGTATTAAACTGTCGGGCCCCGGCGGCCCTGAAGCGACCTACAACATCCTGGTGGGGGTGACCATAACGGTGGCGGTAGCCCGCACTGTAAATCACATCATCAGCAGCCATTGCATCAATCCAACGCTGTCCGGAAGAGGTATTACTGCCGTGATGGGAGGCAATCAGGATACGATATTGGGCAGCCGGGAAACCGACCTGCTCGATATAGAGCTGCTCAACCTCTCGTGATATGTCACCTGGCAACAGGATAGCCGTATCGCCATAACGAATACCCACCAGACAGGAGGCATCGTTACTGTCGGCGCCAACGAGTACAGGCGACGCCTGCCACAGGCGCACTCTTGCGCCGCCCACAAGGAAAGACCTGCCAGAACCACATGGCCCGATGCTCGAAAGCCCGGCACCCGACATATCTGCCAGCAAGCGCTCAGGCTGTCCCGAAAGGACCTGGCCCACGGCCATTTCCTCAAACAACTCCTCGAGACCCCCCGCGTGATCTGCATCCCCATGGCTTAACACCAGCGTGTTAATTTTGCGCACCCCGAGATAGGCAAGATTTGGCAGCACCACGCTGTTGACTGCCGAGTAGCCGGAAGGCGTTTCCGGTCCGGTATCGTATAACAGCACCTGATCCTGATGGCGAAAAAGCACCGACAGCCCCTGCCCCACGTCCCAAACCCAGAGTTCGGGTTTCTCAACCCACGGGTTATTTACCTCCTTACCACCGAAGCCAAAAGAGGTGCTGAGCCAGACGGCGACCAATGTGCCAGCCAATAAACGCAATCTTGGGATCGGAAATAATAATGCTGCTAGCATTAGTGTGGCTATCACCAACGCGATCCCGAACGAGCTCATCAGTGTTGGTGCAGGCAAACTGGCAATCAGTTCGAGAAACCACCAGAGAATCCCGAGTACCAGATCGCAAGCCTGACCTACAAAGGAGGAGGTCGCAGGTACCAGGACTATCAGCAAGGCACCGGTCATCAACACCGGCATTACAACCAGCGAGACCCAGGGAATCGCTACCAGATTGGCCAGCCAACCCATCGCCGCTGGCGGTTGATCCATCAGCGCCAGTATGGGCCAGAGCCCGGCGAACACTCCGCACTGTGCCAGCACTAATGCTGTTACCGAAGAGGGCGGGGATAGCCGTGCGGAAAACACCAGAATCAATATCATTACGGCGCCGAAGGACAGCCAGAAGCCCCGGTCAAGCGGCGCAAACGGGTCAAACAGCAAAACAACGAAAACGGCCAGCAACCAGGCCGCCCATGGG
The DNA here is from genome assembly GCF_040882185.1 of Marinobacter sp. Lineage (GTDB taxonomy): Bacteria > Pseudomonadota > Gammaproteobacteria > Pseudomonadales > Oleiphilaceae > Marinobacter. The sequence continues at coordinate 66,928 of NZ_JBBEBW010000001.1, forward strand.
CCTGTACGCCCCGCCCTGAAAACCAGCCAGCCAGCAATAATTACCATCATCAAGGCGCGTCGGGTAGGAACAGTGAAACCCGCCGCAAGGGCATAAGTAATACTACCAGCGATGACAAGGCTGAAGGCGATGGCTCTGCGGCGTGAGGGCGCCAACCAATGTTGCGGCAAGCGCAACAAAAACCAGCGCGCGAGCAGACCGAGCCCGATTGCAATCAAACCGATATGTAGACCGGAGATCGCCACCAGGTGAATGGTTCCGGTGTCCTGAAGTACGCGCCATTGGGCCGGAGTCATTTGTCCGCGCTGGCCAATGAGTAACGCTTCAATCAGTGGATAGTAAGCTGTATGACCGAGCCTGGTTTCCAGCTCTGCCGCCACGACGTTTCGCCATCGGTGGTATTGGCAGCGGATATGACAAGACTCCGCATTGAGGGACGTCACTTCGCGCACTGTCCCCGTAGCACGAAAGCCATGCCGGTAAAGCCAGGTCTCATAACGAAACCCCGCTGGGTTTACGGAACCGTGGGCGCGTTTGAGTCTGACCGTCAGGCGCTGAGTATGCGGCAAGTCACGGGTAGCCTGTTTGCCATACCACGCAAGCCTTAGCTTATCTGGCAGTGGGTCGGCAGCGGAGGGCAAAGAAACCCACCGGCTGACACAAAAGCTAAAACGAACGCTGTTAAAAAGCCCAGGGGAGGGAATGTCACAGAGATAGCCTTCAACCACCAGATCAGATCCTTCGGCATTGGCGGGAAGCGCGGCCAGCGTGCGATTATCCGCATGCCAGTTAGCCCACATCAAACCGCAGCCGAAACAACACAGTATGACCACTGAGATCAGCCGGGAGCGTCGGGGGATTAGCAAAACGAATGCTATCAGCACCGAAAAGCCGGAAATCAATTCCGGCCAAGGTAGCAGCATCCCGCTGCAATACAGTAAGATGACGCCGCAAGAAAAAGCAGCAATCCCTGCTCGCACAGATAACCCCCGAGGCAATCCTTGCCCCCTCGACGAATTTTCGGGATTCAGCGCCTATAATGCAGCTGAATCACCCTCTACAACAGGCAGCCCGTCGACATGCCGAAGAAGTTCATGAAGCGCTATTTGCCGACACCGGATAAAGTAAGAGCTATCCGTTCACTGCACTTCCTCGGCGATATTCTTCATGAGCCGAACCTCTGGCACATCAATCGTCACTGTGTTTCCAGAGCCTTTTTTATCGGTATTTTCTGGTGTTTCATGCCGATACCGTTTCAGATGATGGCTGCAGCTATCTGCGCCATCTGGTTCAACGCTAATATGCCTCTCGCCGTGGCCCTTGTGTGGATCAGCAATCCCCTCACCATGCCACCGATATTTTACTTTAATTATAAATTTGGAGCCTGGCTACTGGGTCGCCCGGTGATGACCTTCGAGTTTCAGTTGAGCTGGTCCTGGCTCAGTGAACGTATCGTCGATATTGGTATTCCGCTCTATTTAGGTTCGATCATTATCGCCACGGCAGCGGCCTGCGTAAGTTATCTGGCCATTCAATTCCTCTGGCGCCGCAAGGTACGCTCCGAGTGGGGCAAGCGTCGACACCCGGTTGAATGACGACGACTAGCCAACCCACCTATTCGCTCGCCTTGTTCCTGTTCAGAACTGTTCGACCAGCTTGCCCTGCTCCAGGCGAAGCACTCGCCCAAGACTTTGAGCCATACCCATATCGTGGGTGACGACCACAAATGCGATGCCAAGCCGGTCTCTCAGGGCTGCAATCATCTGACGTACGCCCTCCCCGGTTTGCTCATCGAGATTGCCAGTAGGCTCATCCATCAATACACACTGCGGTTCATTGACCAGCGCCCGGGCGATAGCCACCCGCTGCCTTTCTCCGCCTGACAACTCACCAGGTTTGTGATCAAGCCTCGCGCCCAGCCCCACTTCGGAGAGGATACTCTCGGCTCGCCTGGCAGCCTCCCGAACCGACGCGCTGCCTAACACGCAGGGCATCATCACATTTTCAAGCGCCGTAAACTCCGGCAACAAATGGTGAAACTGGTAGACAAAACCGAGGTACTTGTTGCGGAACCGCGCTCTGGCCGCTTCTGACATTCGATGGATGTCCTTTCCACAAATAGCGATATCACCCGTTGAAGGTTTATCCAGACCGCCCAGCAAATTCAACAAGGTGGTTTTACCAGCGCCACTGCTACCGACAATCGCGACCGTCTCGCCAGCGTCCACCCTCAAGGAAATATCCGAGAATATCGTCAGCTTGCCTGGCCCTTCGTTATACGTTCGGGTAATTCGATCACATTCGATCACCGGTTTCTCTGGCGCAACGGCCCGTTCGGGATTACTCATAACGCAGGGCCTCTGCTGGATCAACGCGGGACGCACGCCACGCTGGATATATGGTCGCCAGCAGGCTCATCGCCATGCCGGCACCACTGATGATATAGACGTCTTCCCATCGCAACTGGGACGGCAGGTAGCTGATGAAGTAGACATCGGCATTGAGGAACTTGCTGCCACGAACTGCCTCGATCCAACCAATGATATCGCTGATATAGGTCGCGCCGAGCACGCCCAATGTGGTCCCTACAATAGTACCCAGTACGCCAATGACCGCACCTTGAACGATGAATATCCTCATGATGCGCCCAGGTGTAGCACCCATGGTTCGAAGGATCGCGATATCAGCGGTTTTATCGGTCACAACCATGACCAGCGTCGAGACGATATTGAAGGCCGCCACCGCCACAATAAACATCAGCAGCAGGCCGATCATGGTTTTTTCCATGCGGATGGCCTGGAACAGGTTACCGTGAGTTCGGGTCCAGTCAGACACATAGTGCCGCCCCCCAAGATCGCGGGCTGCCTCCTCCGCCACTTTCGGCGCCTTGAACAGATCGTCGACCAAAAGCCTTACGCCCTGCGCCTTGCCATTGGTACGCATCAATTTCGAAGCATCGTCCATATGGACCAGGGTGTAATTACCGTCCAGCTCAGCCCCAACGCTGAAAATTCCTTTGATAGTGAAGCGTTTAAGCCTGGGCAATACGCCCGCGGGGGTAACGGAAGCTTCAGGCAGGACAACGGTTAACCGGTCCCCAACCTGCAACCGCAGGCTGGAAGCCAGAGTTTTGCCCACAATAATACCGAACTCTCCGGCATGGAGGTCATCCAGCTTGCCCTCGATCATGTGATTTTCGATGATCGATACACTGCGTTCCTGTTCCGGCAGGATGCCGTTGATGGCTACGCCCCTGACGTTTCCGCCGCCAGTCACCATGCCCTGGCCCTGAATAAACGGCGCAGCAGCAACAACGGATGGGTGCTCTGAGACAACATCATCAACCTGCTGCCAGTCGTCGAGCAGACCATCACCCTGGATGACGGCATGGGGCACCATGCCCAGAATGCGCTGCTTTAGCTCCCGGTCAAAGCCGTTCATTACCGACAGCACGATAATTAATACGGCAATCCCCAGCATCAGCCCGATCATGGACGTCAGTGAAATAAAGGATATAAAGTGATTGCGCCGCTTGGCGGCGGTATACCGCAAACCGACATAAAACGATAATGGTTTGAACATGTGGTGAGGCCTACCGCAACCCGGTTATAGTCATCGAAAGCCTTCCTGGCGCACGAACCGACAGGAAGCTGCTAAACTTGCGTAATCAAACAAAAAAGCACACCGCACGGGAGCGCCAATGGATTCAGAAGCACCTTCGGAAAGGCGCGATTACTATCGCATTGAAGACTGGATCGGGCTCGAGTTCAAACGATGCCCGGAAACCCTTGCCAGCCCCGGCAGCACTGCCGAAAATGGCCATCTGGATGGCTTGAGGGCGGAGCTTCGGCGTCTGGATCTCGATGTCAGGAACCAGTTGGCCAGTCTGTCAGAAAAAGACCGCCTGCTGGCGACGCTGATTAAATCGCTCAATAGCAAGGTCGATACGCTGGCGCGCATTATGGCCTTTGAGCAAAATCCGTTGCAACCGCATGAGTGGCAGAATGCGACACTCAGCGAAGGTGGCATCTCATTCATTGAATCCGAAAGCTCACTAATGATTGATGATGTAATCGACCTGCGGATGACACTACCTCCCGAATTGTATCGCCCCCAGGCCCTTGCAAAAGTTATCAGTAGCACACCACTGGAGACCGGCGGCAGAAGGGTTCACGCAGAATTTACCGTTATCCAGGATGCCGATCGACAGCAGATTGCGCGCCACGTCATGCGGTGGCAGATTCGTCAACGCCAGCAAGAAGGCGCCCCATACGGATAAGGTATAACTGGCTGACCTGGCCCGGTTTATTTAAAATTACGCTTTATACATAAAAATAATGCACCACGATTCATAGCAGGAGTTGAATCCCCATGAGAGCCCCTATACAGATCCTGATCAAATTAACCATTGCACCAATCATTGCCGCCACGCTGATGGCCTCACTGCCCGTTTCCGCTGATCAGGTTCGCGTGCCGATCATGTCGCAGGGTGGTAACCAGGATGCAATGGACTTACCCAAAACAGGCCAGACGCGCACAACAGTTGAAGAGCGTTTTGGTACGCCCGAAGGCACCAAAGGGCCAACAGGTGAGCCCCCTATCGTCCAACTGTTTTATCCGGACTTCGTGGTGTACTTTGAAGGCGACCGGGTAATACACTCCGTCATCAAACCCGCGCGCTGATCTGCGCAGGACTAGCGGCACTATTTAGCGGCACTAAAGGTGATTAAGATTTGAGTACGCCAAGATACCGGATGCCCGCCGAATGGGCCCCGCAAAGCGCTATTATGTTGACCTGGCCTCATGCTGGTACCGATTGGAAAGACGTCTTGTTGGAGGTCGAGCCCGTATTTCGTGATATCGCGAAAGCTACTTTGCGTTTTCAGCACGTTCTCATTAGCTGTGAAGACGCCGCTGGCCTGGAGAGCCTCGCCCGGGAGCTTAACCATTATGCCGAATCCCAAGGACTTCCAGGTCGAGTGAAAGCAGTTCATGCTCCAGCCGATGACACCTGGGCAAGGGACCACGGTCCGATCTCGGTGACTGGGCCAGCGGGCACCAGATTATTGGATTTCGGATTCAACGCCTGGGGTGGGAAATTCCCCTGCGAAAAAGATAACGCACTCAATCAAAACCTTGCCAGCAGGGGTGCTTTTGGCGATACCTCCCTGAGCACCGTCGATTTTATTCTGGAGGGCGGGTCTCTGGAATCCGATGGCCAGGGGACCCTCCTCACAACCAGTGAGTGTCTGTTAACTCCGGCCAGAAATCCCACCTTTGACCGCACCCTGATTGAGTCCCTGCTGGCAGAAACCCTGGGAGCCGACCAGGTACTCTGGCTGAACCATGGCTATCTGGCAGGCGACGATACGGACAGTCATATTGATACCCTGGCCCGGTTCTGTAGCCCGGATGATATCTGTTACGTTCGATGTGAAGATGTTGACGACGAACACTTCGATGCGCTCAATGCCATGGAAGAGGAATTACGGCATTTCAGAAAACTGGACGGCACACCTTATCGCTTGACGCCGCTACCCTGGCCTGCCCCATTATTTGACGAAAACGAAGAACGCATGCCAGCGACTTACGCAAACTTTCTGATCATTAACGGCGCAGTGCTCTTGCCTGTTTATGACGTCCCGGAGGATACCGAAGCCGTTCGTGTAATGGCCGGAATTTTCCCGGATCGGGAGATCATTCCTATTAATTGTCGTGCGCTTATAGCCCAGCATGGCAGCCTGCATTGCGTGACCATGCAGCTTCCACAAGGGGTAGTAACGTTATGAGCACCGCTTCAACATCCGGCGTTCTTGAGGTTGCTGCGATCCAGCAGGCTTGCAGCAAAGACAAGCGAACCAGCCTGGAAACGACGGAGCGATTGGTAAGAGAAGCCGCCAGGAGCGGAGCCAGGCTTGTTGTCCTCCAGGAGTTGCACGCAACACTCTATTTCTGCCAGACCGAAGATACAGCAGTATTTGAGTGGGCAGAGCCCATCCCAGGCCCTACCAGCGAACGCTTATCGATGCTGGCCTCCGAGTTGGGTATTGTTCTGGTGGGGTCTATATTTGAGCGGCGGATGAACGGCGTTTACCACAACACAGCGGTGGTATTCGACACTGATGGATCCATCGCTGGAATTTACCGCAAGATGCACATACCCGATGACCCGGGTTTTTATGAAAAATTCTATTTCACCCCCGGGGACGCCGTGTTTAATACCGGGGAAAGCGGTTTTACGCCCATCGATACCTCTGTAGGACGCCTCGGCGTCATGGTTTGTTGGGACCAATGGTACCCGGAGGCAGCACGCCTGATGGCGCTGGCGGGCGCAGAAATATTGATCTATCCCACCGCCATCGGCTGGGATGTGACCGACGATCCAGCCGAACAGGCGCGTCAGTTGGATGCCTGGGTGACCGTCCAGCGTGGTCATTCCGTCGCTAACAATCTCCCGGTAATCGCGCCCAATCGGATTGGAGTTGAAAATGACCCCAATGGACAAGGCAGTGGAATTCGTTTCTGGGGCAACAGTTTTATCTGTGGCCCTCAAGGCGAAGTGCTTGCAAGAGCTGACGACAGCAGTGAAACCATTCTGACCGCAACCCTTGATCGAAACCGTAGTGAATCGATTCGCAGAATCTGGCCGTATCTCCGTGACCGACGCATTGACGCCTATGGGGACATTCTCAAGCGGGTACGGGACTGATAGATGAAGAAACTGATCGACGCAACGATAGCTCAACTCAATAGTATTCTGCTTGGCAAAGATCATCAGGTCCGTTTGTCCCTGTGCGCATTACTAGCCCGGGGTCATCTGTTGATTGAAGACATACCGGGCATGGGCAAAACCACTTTGTCACACGCTCTCGCCCGGGTGAGCGGCCTCAGCTATCAGCGTATTCAGTTTACCAGTGATCTGCTTCCGGCTGACGTATTGGGCTTTTCAATGTACGACAAGGAAGCTGGCGCTCTGGTTTTCCATCAGGGGCCGATTTTCGCTCAAGTCGTACTGGCCGATGAAATAAATCGTGCTTCGCCACGCACTCAGAGTGCATTGCTCGAGGCCATGGAAGAACAGCAGGTATCAATTGAAGGCGAAACTCGCGCTCTTCCTCGCCCGTTTTTTGTGATCGCGACTCAGAATCCCCTGGAACAGGGCGGCACCTACCCGCTACCCGAGTCCCAGCTCGACCGTTTCCTGATGCGGCTGAAACTCGGCTACCCCGATCCTCGGGCGGAGCGGGAATTGCTGGAAGGCGAAGACCGCCGAACCATGACCGCAAAAATGCAACCTCAACTAAGCCAGAGCGATCTGCTAGCGCTCCAGGAGGCTGTGGGTCGTGTTTCCACCAGCCCCGCTTTGCTCGATTACGTCCAGCGTTTGCTGGACCATAGCCGTCGTATGCCTGGTGTAGTCTATGGGCTCTCACCCCGGGCCGGGCTTGGCCTGGTACGGGCCGCGCGGGCATGGGCGTTGATGAATGGCAGGCATCATGTTCTGCCCGATGACATACAGGCCGTTTTCCCTTCTATCGCTGAACACAGGCTTGAACAGGGAGAAAGTGGTAAGAGTAAGGATCGGGTACAGCAATTGTTAAATACCGTTTCAGTGATTGAATAATCTCAAAACAGCACCAGTTATTAGGATCACGGAACCCGTAACGAGAGACTCACCATGAAAGACAACCGACATTCCCGTTTGATCATTCTTGGCTCCGGCCCCGCAGGTTACACTGCTGCCGTTTACGCCGCGCGCGCCAATCTTAATCCGACGCTCATTACCGGCATTGAGGTTGGTGGCCAGTTGACCACCACCACCGATGTGGATAATTGGCCAGGTGATAACGACGGGGTCCAGGGGCCAGAGCTTATGCAGCGCATGCTCAAGCACGCGGAGCGGTTCGAAACCACCATTGTGTACGACACCATCAATGAGGTTGACGTACGCTCCAGACCTTTCCGGCTCAAGGGAGACAGCGGAGAGTTCACTTGCGATGCACTGATCATCGCAACCGGCGCTACCGCTATGTATCTGGGACTCGACTCCGAGGAGGCCTTTAAAGGCCAGGGCGTATCTGCCTGTGCAACCTGCGATGGTTTTTTCTATCGCAAGCAGAAAGTGGCCGTGATCGGGGGTGGCAATACTGCAGTTGAGGAAGCTCTCTATCTCTCTAACATTGCCGAAGAAGTCACCCTCGTGCATCGACGGGATAGCCTCCGGGCAGAGAAGATCCTTCAGGACAAACTGTTCGAGAAAGCCGAGAACGGCAATATCCGGCTGGTGTGGGATCACACACTGGACGAAGTCCTTGGTGACGGAACCGGCGTAACAGGTATGCGTATTAAAAACACCAAGGATGGAACCACTCGTGATATCGAACTGGCGGGAGTCTTCATAGCCATCGGCCATAAGCCGAATACGGACCTGTTCCAGGGCCAGCTGGAGATGGAAAACGGCTACTTGAACATCAAGTCCGGCCTTGAAGGTATGGCAACCCAAACAAGTGTTCCCGGTGTCTTTGCAGCGGGCGATGTTGCCGACCATGTCTACCGCCAGGCGGTGACCTCAGCAGGATTCGGTTGCATGGCGGCCCTCGACGCTGAGCGTTTCCTGGATCAGCAGGGCTGATTTTATCTCTCAGACCGACGTGCGCGGCGCAAGCCCTGGGCCCTGCGCGCCCGGCCTGTACCGCGTTTGAAGGCGCTCGACCATGACCTCCCTGCCCTGGCTGGATACCGAATTCCTCTGGTTCCCGCCTCCCGAAGAAGCTCTGGAAGAACCTGATGGCCTGCTGGCACTCGGGGGCGACCTGGCGCCACAACGTTTGGTCCATGCCTACCAGAACGGTATTTTCCCCTGGTTCAGTGATGACCAGCCTATTCTGTGGTGGTCTCCCAACCCCCGTTGTGTACTGTTTCCCAATGAAGTCCATATCTCCAGAAGCCTGAAACGTACTCTCAATAAGGGCTATTTCAGAATCACGGCTGACCAGGCCTTTTCAGACGTGATTTACCACTGCGCTACCGTTCGCGAGGAAGGCACCTGGATTACAGCCGATATGATCGCCGCCTACACAACACTTCACCATCAGGGCACTGCCCATTCCTTCGAGGCCTGGAATCCATCGGGCGAACTCGTAGGCGGCCTTTACGGAATTGCTCTGGGAAAATGTTTCTTTGGAGAGTCCATGTTCTCTCTGGAAACCGACGCATCCAAGGCATTGGTGGTCGCCATTGCCCATCAACTGGACGCATGGGGTTACCAGGTGATGGATTGCCAGGTTGAAAGCAGCCATTTGGTGCGGATGGGTGCACGATGTATCGCAAGAAGCGAGTTTTTATCTATACTCAAAAAATACGCTCAAACCAGGCCGGATCATACCTCCTGGGCAATGGAATGGCGCTGGCCAGGCGGATCCAGCGGAACATGATGACAATCCGAGCCAAGCCGAGGTTCAATAAATGAGTAGTTTAAAAACGCTCGTTTTCTTTGCAACGCCAGCTCACGAATGCAGCTACCTGGACGACCGGGATGCCACCACCATGTTTGTCGATCCCAGGGCAAAAGTCGATAAGCGGCTATATAGCCAGCTCACGGCCTTGGGTTTTCGGCGTAGTGGCTCCCACTATTACCGGCCCCACTGCGAAAACTGCAATGCCTGCATCCCGGTGCGCCTCAACGTACAAGAATTCAGTCCTGATCGCAGTCAACGGCGAGTGCAACGGCGTAACAGCGACCTCACCTTCCACTACACACCAGCCCGCTTCTCGGAAGCCTATTACGATCTCTACGCACGCTATATTGAACAACGGCATGCCGATGGCGACATGTATCCGCCCTCTCGAGAGCAGTTTGCTTCCTTCCTGGTTGAAGGCGCCACCGATAGTTATTTTCTTGAAATGCGCACGGACGATGAACTGATCGGTCTTGCGGTAGTAGATGCTCTGGACGACGGGCTCTCAGCCATATACACCGTGTTCGAGCCGCGCTATGAAAGCCGAAGCCTCGGCACTATGGCGATCCTCTGGCAAATAGAAGAGGCCAGGAGACAACAGTTGCCATATCTCTATCTGGGTTATTGGATAAGAGAATGTCGAAAGATGAATTACAAAACCCGCTTCCGCCCTATCGAAGCGCTGCTTAACGGTCACTGGCAAACACTCCGAGCCTCGCCAAAAACAGCCACCGCGGATTAATCAGAAGCCCTGCGCAAACAGTTTTATCCCGCAGATTTTTTGCCAAATGACGACAAATCAGGCAGAATTGCGCAGTTCAAAATTACCAGAAAGTGCAGATCGCACTTTAACCGAGGTTTTTACTGAATGGCGAAATCAGATGCTATTGAAATGGAAGGGGTTATTGTTGATACCCTGCCCAACACCATGTTCCGGGTCGAACTTGAAAACGGCCATGTGGTGACCGCTCATATTTCCGGCAAAATGCGCAAGAACTATATTCGAATCCTGACGGGCGATAAGGTCAAGGTCGAACTGACACCGTACGATCTTTCAAAGGGTCGTATCGTCTACCGCGCTCGCTGACTCCAGCCGAATAGAAAAAGCCCCTCTTGTTGTGAGGGGCTTTTTTTTGCTTTTTTATCAGACCGCTTCTGCTGGTTCGTTCTCGTATTCGAACTCGAGCTCATCTCCTTTGAGTCTGACGTACACTTCACCACCATTCTCGGACAGGCTACCAAACAGTATCTGTTCGGCAAGTGGGCGTTTGATCTTGTCCTGGATCAGGCGCGCCATGGGTCTTGCACCCATTTTCACATCATAGCCTTTCTCTGCCAGCCAGGCTTTAGCGGGCTCATCGACGTGGATCACCACATGCTTCTCGTCCAGTTGCGCCTGCAATTCCGTGAGGAATTTGTCCACCACATGAGTGATGGTTTCTTTCTGCAGATCAGCAAACTGGATGATGCTGTCAAGACGGTTGCGGAACTCTGGCGTGAAGGATTTGGTGATCACTTCCATGCCGTCGCTGCTGTGGTCCTGTTCACTGAAGCCGATAGAGCGCCGTGCCATGTTTTCGGCACCCGCGTTAGTGGTCATAACCAGGATGACGTGACGGAAATCCGCTTTACGCCCGTTATTATCCGTGAGCGTACCGTGATCCATCACCTGCAACAGCAGGTTAAAGACTTCCGGGTGTGCTTTCTCAATCTCATCCAACAGCAATACGCAATGGGGATGTTTGTTGACGGACTCTGTCAGCAGACCACCCTGATCAAACCCGACATAGCCCGGAGGCGCACCAATCAGGCGTGACACAGTGTGGCGTTCCATATACTCCGACATATCGAACCTGACCAGCTCAATACCCAGAACTTTGGCGAGTTGACGGGTCACCTCGGTCTTGCCGACCCCGGTGGGACCAGCAAACAGGAACGCGCCTTCCGGCTTTTCTGGCGATTTCAGGCCAGCACGGGCCAGTTTGATAGCGGTCGACAGTGACTCAATGGCCGGATCCTGACCAAAGACCACCATCTTGAGATCCCGCTCCAGGTTGCGCAGCAGATCTTTGTCGCTGGAAGAAACATTTTTCGGCGGTATCCGGGCGATCGTTGCTACCACATCTTCGATGGCCGACACTCCGATGACCTTCTTCCGCTTGGCCGCTGGCATGAGTCGCTGGCGGGCCCCGGCTTCATCAATAACATCGATGGCCTTGTCCGGTAGGTGGCGATCAGTGATATAGCGCTCGGCCAGCTCTGCCGCGACGCGGAGAGCCTTGTCGGTGTATTTCAGATCGTGGTGTTTCTCAAAATGGGGCTTGAGGCCTTTGAGTATCTGATAGGTGTCCTCAACACTGGGTTCATTCACATCAATTTTCTGGAAACGGCGAGCAAGGGCGCTGTCTTTCTCGAATATACCGCGGAATTCCTGGAAGGTCGTAGACCCTATGCAACGAATCTCACCTGACCCCAGCATCGGCTTGAGCAAATTAGACGCATCCATAACCCCGCCGGAGGCAGAGCCTGCACCAATAATAGTGTGAATCTCATCAATGAAGAGAATGGCATGCTTTTCCTTTTTCAGGTCGGATAGCAGGCCTTTAAGACGTTTTTCAAAATCGCCACGGTACTTGGTGCCCGCTAACAGGGCACCCAGGTCCAGGGAATAAACCACGGCGTCGGAAATAATCTCCGGCACCTGCTTATCGACTATACGACGTGCCAAGCCCTCGGCAATGGCGGTTTTACCAACACCAGCCTCACCCACCAACAAGGGATTGTTCTTGCGGCGGCGGACCAGAGTCTGGACCACTCGCTCGACTTCGTGCTCACGGCCGATCAACGGGTCAATTCTGCCCTGACGCGCCAATTCATTCAGATTGGATGCGTAGGCCTCAAGCGGTTTGGAGGAACTGCCTTCTTCACCAGCCTCTTCATGGGGGGCCTGATCAGCACCTTCCTGATCTTCAGCGCCCTGAACCCGGGAAATACCGTGAGATACGAAATTGACTACGTCAATCCGGGCAATATTCTGTTTCTTGAGCACATAGACAGCCTGGCTTTCCTGCTCACTGAAGATTGCTACCAGAACGTTTGCACCAGTGACTTCCTTCTTGCCAGAGGACTGCACATGAAATACAGCCCTTTGCAAAACTCTCTGGAAGCCCAGCGTTGGCTGAGTTTCCCGCTCACTATCGCTGCTTGGAATCAGCGGTGTGGTTGAATCAACGAACTCTGCAAGCTCTTCCTGAAGCCGTTGCAGATCGGCGCCACACGCTTTAAGAACCCCCAGGGCAGAGTCATTATCCAGCAATGCCAGCAACAGATGCTCGACCGTCATAAACTCATGACGCTTGTCGCGCGCATTTTTAAAGGCGGTATTCAGCGTAATTTCAAGGTCTTTGCTAAGCATATGCCACCCCAAGGTTTATCAGTCCGCACGTTCAATCTCGCATAACAGCGGGTGTTCGCACTCAGAAGAGTACTGGTTCACCTGTGCTGCTTTCGTTTCCGCGATGTCTCGGGTATACACCCCACATACGGCCTTTCCCTGCGTATGGACGAGCAGCATCACCTGCGTCGCCTTTTCTTCATTCATGCCAAAGAACGTCACCAATACCTCGACAACAAAGTCCATAGGCGTGTAGTCATCATTCAAAAGCATCACCCGAAAGCGGGCGGGCCGTTTTAAGGCCGGCTTCGCAGGTGCAACGCTGAGGCCGTCTTGACGCCCTGGTTCATCATTGCCCTCCTGATTTAATACTAGTAGAGAATTCTCAATAATCCGCATGATTCTTTACCGAATGTCTGTGCATGTGCATAAGATGGTTGTGCCCGAGCCCATTTTCAAGGACCGGACCTAAAGCTTCCTTCATATTAACGTCTCACCCCCTGCCCAACCAGAGATTTGACTATTGACTCAGAGCCCATATTGGTCAACAGTTACTACTGAAATGTAAAATTATGTTATGCCATGTAAATATTGTGCAAATAATAACGACAGGTAATGACGGAACAGGGGAGTTCAAAATGCCAATAGGCAAAGTAAAGTGGTTCAATAATGCCAAGGGTTATGGCTTCATTATCGAAGAGGGCTGCAGTGACGACCTGTTTGCACATTTTTCATCTGTGCAAATGGACGGCTACAAAACCCTTAAAGCCGGTCAGGCAGTAACCTTTGATAAGAAGCCTAGTGACAAGGGCGTTCATGCGGTGAACATTGTGCCTGTGGATCAGCCACAGAAACAGTCCGCAGAAAGCGATACGCCCACTGAGGGTAACGCCAGCGATGATGCTGAGGATGAATCCTACCCGGATCATCCGAGAGCCGCAAACGGCTGACTAACCCGCGTAGAAAGTCTGAGTCAGATCACGCTCAAATGAGACGTGAGGGCGTTTTGTCGTTGACGAATAGCCTCGGGACAGACAATACAGCGCCGAAAATGGCGCTGTATTGTCTGTTGGGGCCTTACACTTTTAATCCACGTGAGTTGCGATTCAGGCAAACTGCTGTGAGCTATTCCCGTCCATGTCAAAACTGATTCTCCTGAACAAGCCATTTAACGTACTTTGCCAGTTCACCGACACCAGCGGTCGCAATACGCTGGCAAACTACATAAACGTGACCAATGTCTACCCCGCAGGCCGCCTGGATTATGACTCTGAAGGCTTGGTGTTGCTCACCGACAATGGGCAGCTTCAGCAGAAAATTGCTTCACCAAAATATAAGATGACGAAAACATACTGGGTTCAGGTTGAAGGTGATATCACCGAAGAGGCGCTGTTTACGCTCTGCAACGGGGTGGAACTCAAGGACGGCAGAACCCTGCCCGCTGCAGCCCAGAGGATGGTAGAACCTGAAGTCTGGCCGCGCCATCCAGCCGTCCGTGAACGTAAGGCAATCCCCACCTCCTGGCTTGAATTAACGATTCGCGAAGGCAGGAACCGGCAGGTTCGCAGAATGACAGCGGCGGTGGGTTTTCCTACTTTGCGACTGATTCGTTACAGCATAGGCGTATGGTCTATTGACGAGCTAGCCCCAGGTACCATCAAAACACTTCAAGTCCATGCCCCCAAACCGGCAAAGTCAAAACCGCCCAAAGGAACACACCCAAAGCAGACCTGATCTGCCGAAAGTGGTAGACTTTCCCGCCTCAATTCAGACAATCGCCTCCGCAGCCCGGTACTGCAGAGGCTTGATGTCAGATGTTACGTCAGAGCGATTTATGACTTCTGCTTTAAACCCAGCCCCATCACAAACCCGCGTCATCGTCGGTATGTCCGGCGGTGTGGATTCTTCTGTTGCAGCCTGGCTTTTGAAAGACCAGGGCTATGCAGTTGAAGGCCTGTTCATGAAGAACTGGGATGAGGACGACGGTACCGAATATTGCACTGCGATGACCGATCTGGCTGATGCCCAAGCTGTCGCAGACCACATTGGTATCACTCTGCACACCGCCAGTTTTGCTGCCGAATACTGGGACCGCGTGTTCGAACACTTTATCTCCGAGTACAAAGCCGGGCGTACGCCCAATCCGGATATCCTCTGCAATAAGGAAGTGAAGTTTCGAGCGTTTCTGGACTATGCCGTTACGTTGGGGGCGGATTATATTGCCACCGGCCACTACACCCGGCAGCACCCCCTTGACGATGGCAGTGGCCGCGCACAGCTGCTCAAAGGTCTGGACTCGAACAAAGACCAAAGCTACTTTCTCCACGCAGTATCCGGCGACCGAATCGCCCGAACCCTGTTCCCGATTGGTGAAATTGAAAAGCCCGAAGTGCGTCGAATTGCGGCAGAACAGGGGTTTGTGACTCATGACAAGAAAGATTCCACCGGCATCTGCTTTATCGGAGAACGCAAGTTCAGGGATTTCCTGAAGCAATACATTCCTGCCCAACCAGGCGACATTGAAACGCCCGACGGCCACGTCATCGGGCGTCACCAAGGTTTGATGTACCACACGATTGGTCAGCGCCAGGGCCTGGGCATCGGGGGAATGAGCAAGTTTGGCGACGACCCCTGGTACGTTGCGGAGAAAAATCTCGACCGCAACGTTCTCATTGCTGTTCAGGGCAAACACCACCCGCTGCTGTTCTCCCGCGGGTTAATCAGCGGCCCCGTGGACTGGGTGGCCGGTGAAGCGCCATCCGGGCCTTTCCGTTGTATGGCGAAAACCCGCTATCGCCAGCCTGACCAAGCCTGCGACGTGAGCGTCCACGGAGACGGTTTTCGGGTTGTATTTGACGAGGCCCAACGCGCCGTAACTCCAGGCCAGTCCGTGGTTTTCTACCAAGGCGACATTTGTCTCGGTGGCGGTGTCATTGAGCAAACCTGGCGGGACGGCGAGCCCGATCCTATCCTCACGGACGCGACACTCCAAACAACAGGCACACTCTCTTGAGCCAATCGATTCAGGAACAGACGCTGGCGCTTGCAGGCATATTCCAGGCTGCAGCGCTCGTACAACAGCTTGCCCATCAAGGCCAATGCTCGAACTCGACCTTCGAGGCCTGCGTTCGATCATTATTTGCCACCAACCCGGACTCAACACTTGCCGTGTATGGCGAGTTGAAGGATTTACGCGAGGGTCTCAATGCTCTTGCCGGGGTATTGGGGGAACAGAGCAAACAGCAGGACATGGAAATTCTGCGTTATAGCCTTAACCTGATCCAGCTTGAGGCGAAGCTCAACAAGCGGAATGACATGCTGGATGTGATCTCAGGCCGTATTGGACAAGCTCGCCATACCGCTAATCACTTTGGCTACGGCCACCGCAATCTGACCAGCAACCTGGCATCAATTTACACCGACACCATCAGCACCTTCAAACTACGTATCCAGGTAACCGGCGACCCAAACCAGCTCCGGGTCGAAGAAAATGCTGCCAAAGTGCGGGCCCTGTTACTTGCCGGCATTCGCTCCGCAGTACTTTGGCGCCAGACTGGTGGACGGAGGTGGCATCTGATCTTCAATCGTAAAAAAGTGATTGCCACGGCCAGAGAACTGGCAGAAAAGGCAAACGAGTCCGTTTACCACTGATTACCGTCCGCCGGTGGTGTATTATATGGCACCTTTTTTACCACTGACTTTTAACCGACAGGTATTTGGGCGAGCACGTCATGCATTTGCTTCGGCCCCAGCCGTCATGAATTGCGAGGTTTTCGATGGAACTCACTGCCCTGACTGCCATTTCTCCGGTCGACGGACGCTACGGAGAAAAAGTGCGGGTCTTCCGCAATATTTTCAGTGAGTATGGCTTGATCCGAAACCGGGTGACGGTCGAAATTCGCTGGTTGCAGCAATTGGCATCCCATCCGCAAATTTCCGAGGTGCCAGCTTTTTCTGACGATGCCAACAAGGCTCTTGATGTCATTGTCAGCGAATTCAATCTGGCGGATGCTAGCAGCATTAAAGATATTGAACGCACCACCAATCACGACGTAAAAGCAGTGGAATACTTCATCAAGAACAAAATAGCTGGAGTGCCCGAACTTCAGGCGGTCACGGAATTTGTTCACTTCGCCTGCACGTCAGAAGACATCAACAACCTGTCCCACGCTCTGATGCTTCGCGAGGGGCTCGATCTGGGCCTCTTACCTGCCATGGATCGCGTCATCGAAAAACTCGCGGTGCTGGCTCATGAACACGCGGCGCAGGCCATGCTTTCCCGCACCCACGGTCAGACTGCCTCGCCCTCTACAGTCGGTAAGGAGTTTGCCAACGTTGTTCACCGCTTGCGCCGGCAAATTAAACAGATTCGTCAGGTTGAGTTGATGGGCAAAATCAACGGCGCGGTGGGTAATTACAACGCCCACCTGTCTGCCTACCCGGACATCGACTGGGCGGCAAACGCACAACAGTTTGTCGAAGCGCTGGGGCTGGACTGGAACCCGTACACCACCCAGATAGAGCCCCACGATTATATCGCCGAGCTCTACGACGCCGTCGCTCGCTTCAACACGATTCTCATCGATCTTGATCGCGATATCTGGGGCTACATTTCCCTGGGCTACTTCAAGCAGAAGACGGTAGAAGGCGAAGTTGGCTCGTCCACCATGCCTCACAAGGTCAATCCCATTGATTTTGAGAACTCCGAAGGCAATCTGGGTATTGCCAATGCTCTTTTCAGCCACCTGTCAGCAAAACTGCCGATTTCTCGCTGGCAGCGTGATCTGACTGACTCTACGGTACTTCGTAATCTGGGGGTGGGTTTCGCTCACAGCCTGATCGCCTATGAGGCTACGCTGAAAGGCCTGAGCAAACTGGAAATTAACCCTGCCCGCCTGAATGACGATCTTGACCATGCCTGGGAAGTGTTGGCCGAGCCGATTCAGACGGTGATGAGACGCTACAACATCGAGAAACCTTACGAGAAACTGAAAGAGCTGACGCGCGGCAAAGCCATGACTCCTGACGTGATCAAAGCGTTTGTGGAGGGCTTGGCCATTCCGGAAGCGGCGAAGGCGGAATTACGCACACTGACGCCCGACAACTATGCCGGTAACGCAGAAGACCAGGCGCGGAATATCTGACCATGAATATTCCCGGCGGGCTATCGGCAGACATTTTCCTGCGGGATTACTGGCAGAAGAAGCCTCTTGTCATCCGAAAGGCTTTCCCCGGCTTCACCAGCCCGGTCTCCCCCGATGAGCTGGCTGGACTAGCCTGCGAGGAAAGCGTCGAATCCCGTATTGTCATTGAAACTGACAACGGCAAGCCCTGGCAGCTTGAAAATGGCCCTTTTCCTCCCGAGCGTTTTGAAGCGCTGCCCGAAAGCCACTGGACGTTGCTGGTGCAAGGCCTGGACCACTGGGTCCCCGAGGTGGCTGATATATTGGAAGCTTTCCGGTTTGTACCCAACTGGCGTCTGGATGATGTTATGGCCAGTTACGCACCGGTCGGTGGCAGCGTGGGGCCCCACTTTGACCAGTATGATGTGTTTCTTCTACAGGCAGAAGGCCATCGGCGCTGGGAATTTGGCGGTCATTGCGATCAGACTTCACCCCGGATCGAGGGAACGCCTTTAAGGATACTCAGCCGCTGGCAAGGGGAAGAAACCGTCACCCTCGCCCCTGGGGATATGCTGTATCTGCCGCCAGGTATCGGCCATCATGGCGTTGCCACTGATGACTGTATTACGCTTTCCGTGGGCTTCCGGGCCCCGTCCGTGGATGATGTGTTAACCGGGTTCACCGATTTTCTTTGCGCTCATCCGGAAACCAACAACCCTCTTGCCGATCCGGATCTGAAATGCCCGGACAATCCAGGTGCCATTTCTCCCGAGCTCATCCGTAAGCTCGGCGACGTTATCGCCAGGTACACCAATGACCCTCTGCAACTGGCCTATTGGTTTGGCCAGTACGCGACCGTCCCGAAATCAGCCAACATACTCGTAGCGCCAGATTCACCCATGAGCCCCGACGCGTTGCTGTCGGAGATTGAAGACGGCGCAACTCTGCGATGGAATGAAGGCTCGCGTTTTGCCTACCATGAAGGCGATGCTGAAACGGCGCTGTTTGTCGACGGCGAGCGCTACCTGTTGCGCGGCGAAGCCCTCGGGCTGGCGCCGGTATTATGCCGAGGCAACCGACCCGATACCGTTGCGATGGCGGGTTATCTCGAAGACGAGGCTCTCCTGGGCCTGATAACGAATCTGTATAACCACGGAAACCTGATACTGGAATGACTCTGACGATCCACAAATACAGCTGGCAACTGGCTCCAGGCGCGGTCAAGGAAATCCGGAAATCCGTGTTTATTGACGAGCAGCACGTACCGGCGGAAATGGAATGGGATGATACCGATAGCATTGCAGATCATTTTCTCGCTCTGCTTCCGGATAATACACCTGTTGCAGTGGCCCGCATGTTTCCCTCTGGGACCGAGACCGCACACGTCGGTCGCATGGCAGTGCTGCCAGCTTACCGTGGTATAGGTGTTGGTGAGCAATTGCTGCAACACATAATGCATGAGGCAGCATCAGACTTTGACGATATGTACCTCTCCGCCCAGCTCGCCGCTGTATCCTTTTATCAGCGCGCCGGATTCCACGTCTGTTCGCTGCCCTATGATGACGCTGGTATCCAACATGTTGATATGCGCTGTTACGCCCCGGTTTTGGTGACATCGCAAAGGGAGGATCGCGCCAACCCCCTGGTGATGGACCACGACGAAAAAACCTGGCTGTTCGATTCCGAAGCGGACCTCGTTGCTCTGTCCGACTCGATGGTCAATCAGGCCAGGCAGCGGCTCTGGCTTTATGATCAAACCCTTCGGCATGACCTTTACGACCGCCACCGGTTCCGGGAAATTCTGTCCACTCTGGCAAGGGGCCATCGGTTAAGCGACGTAAGGCTGCTGATTCACGATGACAAACCGCTGGTTAAACGCAGACATCAGATCGTCGAATTAATGCGCCGGCTGCCCAGCAAGATCCAGCTACGACTGGTTAACCCGGGTCACCCCTGCGAAAGCCAGCCATTCATGCTGGCGGACCGATCGGCTATGGTCTATCGCCACGGCTTTGACGCCGCAGAGGGTTTCGCCAATTTCTCGGCCCAGGGCCACGTAAAGCGTCTCGCTGACAATTTTCAACGTATGTGGGATGCAGGGCGCCCCTCGCTGGAGTTACGCCAGTTACCGCTCTGAGTGTTGGGGCACTGAACCGTCAGGCGCCTCAAACTGTCGCCCAAATGGCGCAAATTCTGCGTCTACCTCCTCTGCTACCCCACTGATGACGCGTCTCAGCCATTGATGATCTGAATTGTGTTGTAGCAACGGGCTCCAGGCCATCTTTAATTCAAAAGGAGGAATATCAAACGGCGGTACCTTGACTACGAGTCCGGTGTTGTCCTTTTGCAGCCAGGCTGCCCGGCTCGGCAGGGTCGCAATAAGATCGTGTTGCTCCGCGAGCAACATCGCCACCTGATAATGCCGGGTGAACACTGAAATCTGCCGCTTCCGACCCATCAGGGAAAGGGCTTCATCAACCCAGCCTAGTCTCTGCACATCTTTCGGGTTAACCCCGACGCCCACACCAAACCCTGTTTTACTAACCCATATATGGCTGGCTTCCAAATAGGAATCAAGGGTAAAAGGCTGCCTCAGTATCGGATTACCGGCATTCATCAGACAAGCAAAATACTCTGTCCAGAGCGTCTTTTGGTGGAAAGACTGCGGAATCTTGTCGAATCGGTTAATCGCCATGTCGAGACGCCCCTGCTCAACATCCAGAAAGCTAACGTCGCTGGGCGTTAACACATCGAGTGTGACATGCGGCGCCTCCTGGCGAATTCGGCGTAGAACTCGGGGCATCAGGCAGGACTCCGCATAATCACTGGCCATAATGCGGAAAACCCGCTGGCTTTCCATGGCCGCAAAGGGCGTTTTCTCCTGCACTGCCTGTTCAATATCGGCCAGAATGCTTCTTACCAGTGGCTGCAATTCCGCTGCCCGCTCTGTCGGTGTCATACCCTCGCTGGTTCTCACCAGCAAGGGATCACCAAACAGGTCACGTAGGCGACGCAGGCCATTGCTCATTGCGGGCTGGGTAATACCGAGATGGTTCGCTGATTTGGTCACGTTCTTTTCACGTAACAGCACATCCAGATAAACCAGAAGATTCAGATCGACCCGAGAAATATCCATTTTGCGCCCGCCTTGATATCCACACTACTTGAAAAAGTGACTACATTCCGAAAATAAATGCCTGTCAGACTAGCAATAAAAATGACTGATACAAAGAGCCTGAAACAGTGCGATGCCAAAATAATGGGAGTCCCGAGCAGGTACTGGCCGTTTACATCTGATAACGGATTATATGAGGAATTTCTGCTAACCTTTCGGATACTTGCCTGCCTTCATGTGAACGCACTTTCACAAGGCGGCGAACAAGGCTAACCCATCGCAAAGGTAGTGTCAGACTGCATGGATACAACAACAATTGTTATATTTTTCGCTGTTATTGTGCTCGCCTCCGTAGGCCTCATTGTCCTGAGCCAGATGCGGGAGCGAGCGAAGCTGGAGCGTGCTCGAAAAGTAACGGCCCTGGAAGACAGTTATAACCGCACTAATCGGCTGCTTAATGAAATTCCCGGCCAGTACCTGACAGCGGATCTCAAACTACTGCTCCTGACCCGTCTGGAGGAGATATGCAGTGAGCTCGCAAGCTTCAAAACCCAGCTTCCGGCCGCCCAGTGGTTGAATGAAGCCCGACAGATGAAACAGAAAGTTGTCGAAGGGGAAGACCAACGTGCTCCACTCAAAATCGACTCTGCAGAGAAATCCGCCTATGTTAAGGAATTATTGCAGAGCTTATTCAAACTTATTGAATCCCTTCATAAAAATCGCCGAATCGATAGTGCGGTAGCGAAAAAGAACCTGAAATACGTGTTGTTTCTCGTCCATAAAACTCACGCTGATCTCCATGTATTCCAGGCTCGTGAATTCATTCGCCAGAACCAGCTTCGCAAAGCAATACATGCCTATCACATGGCAAGTACCGAGCTAAGTAAATCGAGCGATAACCCGTTGGCACTCAAGGCGGTAAAGAGTTTCCGGACCCGTATCAAGGAATTGGAAGCCCAAATGGCCGATGGTTCCACAGGTGACTCATCTGACAAGCAACACCGTATGGATAAAGAGTGGGATAGCTTCCTACATGACGATGAATGGAAAAAGAAGGCGGATTACGACGAATAGTAGCCGCATAATGACTCGCTCATCTTTATTTGAGCTCGATAAACAGGGACGTAACAGGTTTTGACAACCGCATTCAACAAGCGCCTTTCGTTTCGCCTCACGCGCAACACTGTGCTACTGGCTATGCTGTTAGGCTTTGCGCTCAATATTGTCCAGGTCACGCTGGACTATGTTAACGCCCGGGAGAACATGAGTAACGAGATCCTGGCTCTGATGGAAATCAGTCACAGCCCGGCGTCCCAGATTGCCTACAACATCGACGCCCGCCTTGCAGAGGAGTTGCTCAACGGGCTGATTAAACATCCGGCCATTGTTGATGCCCGAATTGTTGATTCTGAAGACAGAACTCTTGCGGCCGCCAGCCGCAGCAGCCCGGAATCGCGCTATCGCTGGCTCAGCGACCTGCTCTTTGAGCCCAGCCAATTTTATTCCACGGATCTTCGTGTGCCCCAGTTGGCTGAGATACCGCTCGGCAACCTGGCCATCACCATCGATACTTATCACTATGGTACTGAGTTCCTGAGTCGGGCGGGCTACACCATTATCAGTGGCTTCGTTAAAAGTCTCGCGCTCTCCATCATGCTGTTAATCGTTTTTTACTTTTTACTCACCAAACCCATGCTGCGGGTTATCGAAACCCTGAGTGAGGTAGAGCCGAAGACTCCGGAAAAAGTCCGCCTGCCAGTACCCTACAAGCATGAAGAAGACGAAATAGGTCAGATGGTGGGCATCATTAACCGACATCTGGACACCATAGACTCTAGCCTCGACCAACTCCGTGCCGCCGAAAGCGAAATGAAGAACTACTCCGGCAAGCTTGAGAAAAAGGTCGACGACCGTACTCGCGAGATATCCGATAAAAACGAAGCCTTACAGCGGGGCAACCGAGCGTTGATTCGGGCCAAGGAAGACGCCGTGCGAAGAGCCCGTTCCCGGGCCAATTTCCTGGCCAGTATGAGCCATGAAATCCGCACCCCGCTTAATGGCGTACTCGGCATGTTGAGCCTGTCACTGGAGGGCAAACTGGAGGCCAGCCAGCGAAACCGGCTCGAAATCGCGCAAAACGCAGGGCAAAGCCTGCTAGGGCTACTCAACGATATTCTCGATATTTCCAAAGTAGAGGCGGGCAAACTCAATCTTGAAACCATCCCTTTCGATTTGCGGGGTCTGGTGGAGGAGTGTGCGACCCTTCACGCACAACAATCTCTGCGAAAAGGCATCGAACTCGTAGCTGATATTGAACCCAGCCTGCCTGACAGTTTTATCGGTGACCCGACCCGCACCCGGCAAATCATAAATAACCTGCTTGGCAACGCCATCAAATTCACCGATGCAGGGGAAGTCAGGGTTGGAGTTACCCAGACCGGCGGCAATGTACGGCTCGACATTATTGATACCGGTATTGGCATGTCCGATGACGGACTTCGGCGCATTTTCGCACCCTTTTCTCAAGCGGGGTCTGACACAACACGCCGCTATGGAGGCACCGGACTGGGCCTGACATTGTGTCGGCAACTGGTTGAGCGGATGCATGGCCAGATCATGGTGGAGTCAGCGGAAAAACAGGGTACCCATTTCACCGTTTTGCTACCCCTGCCAGTCCGTTCGTCAGAAATATCAGTGTTTGAGTTCCCCGATAGGCTGAAGGCTCATGGCGTTTACCTGGCTATCCCCCACGATAACCCTCACCGATTACCGATAGAGCGACAATTACAAGCCTGGAATCTGCCGCTACACAATATCGACGATGGCGCGGAGACCGAACTGGACCCGAATTATCAAGCAGTATTGATTATAGATCTGGCAGCGCCAGGCGCCTTCGATATCGCCGACCAATGGAGGGCGGGCCAGGTTATCGTACTTGAGCAACGTAGCCATCTGCCCGTTCGTCAAAGCTGGCAAGCTCTCCCGCTGCCGCTGGGGCGACTGGAGCTACACCGGAAGCTTTATCGCGCAGGCGGTGGCATCGAATCGATACCATTGATTGCGCCCCCCAAAGGTGACGAAGAGGCTGCCGGTCGGCATCTTCATCTGTTACTGGTTGAGGACAACCGGGTTAACCAGATTGTTGCCAGCGGTATTCTTAAAAAACTTGGCCATACGGTGGATTTGGCCGAGAACGGTGAACGAGCAATCGCTGCATTGTCCAACGGGCATTACGATATGGTGCTGATGGACTGCCAGATGCCGATCATGGATGGATATGAAGCCACTCGGAACATCCGTCAGAATCCTGAATGGCAGCGCCTTCCCATCATCGCCGTAACGGCTAACGTTATGCAGGGTGACAAAGACGATTGCCTCGCGGCAGGAATGAACGATTACATCACCAAGCCCTATGACAAACAGGGACTAAAGCTGATCATTGAGCGTTGGACGGAGTCTGAGAAGGAGTAGACCGCTCGTCTTCTTGCCCCCGACAGAGCTGGTTATCGAGTGCCAGCACGTCGATGTCAGTCATGGCTCAAAGCAATTTTTCAATATCGCTGCGGATCGACTCAGGCTTGGCGGTTGGCGGGTAGCGTTTCACTACCTGCCCTTCCCGGTTAACCAGAAATTTGGTGAAATTCCATTTGATCTTTTCGGAGCCTAGCAGGCCCTTCGCTTCAGACTTCAGCATTTCATAGAGCGGATGCGCGTTCGGTCCGTTCACTTCGATCTTGGCAAACATCGGAAAGTCGACGCCATAATTCAGACTGCAGAACTGGCTGATCGCGTCATTATCATCAGGGTCCTGATTAAGGAACTGGTTGCATGGAAAGCCCAACACATTAAAACCTTTATCTTTCAACTCCGAGTAAAGTGACTGCAAACCTTCAAACTGGGGGGTGAAGCCACACTTGCTAGCGGTGTTGACAATCAGCAGCACCTGGCCCTGGTAGTCAGCCAAAGAATGTTGATCACCACCAATGTCCTGAACTTTAATGTCATACAGGCTGCATGCCATGCTGAGCTCCTTCAATTTCACAAAATTAAATTGTTCCCAATCTATTCACACAATTGTTTTGCACCTTACGCGAGCAGGTCATCAACCTGTAGCTGGTAAATCCATGGAATTCGTGCCATTTTTCATCACAATTCATCACGATTGACCTGTTACCGGCGCCTCATGCTCCGCTAGAATACCGGTTTAGCCCTCAGACTCAGGAAGTGTCCGTTTATGCAGAACTACAAGAAGTCCGCCAAGCTCGATAACGTGTGTTACGAAATACGTGGCGTGGTTCTGCGCGAGGCACGTCGTCTGGAAGAAGAAGGCCACCGGGTTCTCAAACTCAATATTGGCAATCCGGCCGCATTTGACCTGGATGTACCTGAAGAAATCCAGCAGGACGTGATCTATAACATGCCCGCCGCCCAGGGGTATGTGGAATCCAAGGGTTTGTTCTCCGCCCGCAAGGCCGTGATGCATTATTGCCAGCAGCGGGGTATCGAGAAAGTGGATATTGATGACATCTATCTCGGGAACGGTGTCAGCGAAATGATCGTGATGTCCATGCAGGCGCTGCTGAACACCGGGGACGAAGTTCTTATACCGGCACCGGACTATCCCTTGTGGACTGCAGCAGTCACGCTCTCAAGCGGCAAACCGGTGCACTATCGTTGCGACGAGAAGCAGGACTGGTACCCGGATATTGACGACATCAGGAGTAAACTGACCTCCCGTACCCGGGCCATTGTGTTGATCAACCCGAACAATCCGACCGGAGCCGTCTACTCTACGGAATTGTTGGAACAGATTATCGAGCTCGCGCGCCAGCACAACCTGATTGTGTTGTCCGATGAAATCTACGACAAGATACTCTACGACGGTGTAGAACACGTTTCTACCGCTTCCCTCGCCGACGACGTATTGTTCTTCACCTACAACGGCTTGTCCAAGAATTACCGGGCTGCAGGTTACCGCTCGGGCTGGATGATTATCAGTGGCGCCAAACACAAAGCCCGAGACCTGATTGAAGGTATCGACATGCTCGCCTCCATGCGACTGTGTGCCAACGTCCCGGCGCAGCTCGCCATCCAGACAGCACTTGGCGGTTATCAGTCGATCAATGACCTCGTAGCCCCCGGCGGGCGCTTGTATGAGCAAAGGGAAACCGCCTGGTCCCTGCTTAATGATATCCCCGGTGTCAGTTGTGTGAAGCCCAAGGGCGCGCTCTACCTGTTCCCCCATCTCGATCCGAAGCGGTTTCCGATCCAGAATGACGAGCGTCTGGTACTTGATCTTCTGGTGCAGGAAAAGATATTGCTGGTTCAGGGGTCTGCCTTCAATATCGATGATAAACAGCATTTAAGGGTGGTTTTCCTCCCAAGAGAGGACGCGCTGGAAGATGCCATAAAGCGTCTGGCGCACTTTCTGTCAACCTATCAGCAGTAGGCCCAAACGCAAATGGCAGATATTCATATCGAAGAGTTCTACAAGGATACAGCTGTCGCGTTAGTGAAGTGTTGAGCCTGATAGCGGTGTATGTGTCATCATTCCGATTGAATTTCGAGGTCTCAGTCCATGAGAATACTTTTGTTTCTGGCAACCAACCTTGCTGTCATTCTGGTGGCCAGTTTTACGCTGCGTATACTCGGTGTCGACAGCTACCTGACTCAGAACGGTATCAACTATGAGTCGCTTTTAATTTTTGCGGGGATTTTCGGCTTCGCCGGCTCCTTTATATCTTTGCTGATATCCAAACGAATGGCCAAGTGGGGTACCAAGGCCAAGGTCATCGAGAACCCTCGCACGCCTGCGGAGCGTTGGTTAGTGGATACCGTCGCCCAGATGGCCAAACAGTCGGGTATCGGCATGCCCGAGGTTGCGATATTCCCGGCGAAGCAATCAAATGCCTTTGCGACTGGCTGGAACAAGAACAACGCTCTGGTGGCCGTCAGCGAAGGCCTGCTACAACGGTTTAACAAAGATGAGATACAGGCAGTACTCGGTCATGAGATCGGCCACGTGGCCAATGGCGATATGATAACGCTCGCGCTCATTCAGGGGGTGGTCAACACCTTCGTTAT
The DNA here is from genome assembly GCF_040882185.1 of Marinobacter sp. GTDB lineage: Bacteria > Pseudomonadota > Gammaproteobacteria > Pseudomonadales > Oleiphilaceae > Marinobacter. The sequence continues at coordinate 94,102 of NZ_JBBEBW010000001.1, forward strand.
TTTTGCTTCACGGGTTATTGGGTCATTTGTGGACCGGGTCGTGTTCAAAAATGAAAGCGGTCATGGCATCGGCTTTTTTGTAGTGAGCATTGTGGCGGAAATCGTGTTGGGTATTCTTGCCAGCACCATTGTGTTCTGGTTCTCTCGCCGCCGAGAGTTCCGCGCCGACATTGCAGGTGCCCAACTGGCTGGCCGGGGCGCCATGATCAACGCCCTCGCACGACTGAAGCAGGAAAGTGAAGTACCCGATGAGATGCCCGAAAGCTTACAGGCGTTTGGGATCAACCGCGGGGCTCGAGGCGGTCTGAGCGCGCTGTTCATGACCCACCCTCCGCTGGAAAAACGCATAGCAGCGTTAAAGCAGAATTCGGCATTGGCGTGAGCCCCAATGCCGTATCATTTCAAGGTAGGATGGCGAGCGATCAAATAAATTGTCAAAATAACTCCAGATGCTCGCTTCCCGTGTAATATTTCGGACATAATTACGGCTTAGTCTGGGACGAATCCTTGGAGGAACACTATGACGGAGAAAAAGGAAATGATGCAGCAGGAAAAGCAGTCAGAAGATTTGATGAACGGCGCCGCGATCATTCTTTCTGATGGTCGGGAAGTACCTATCACCGATACCATGGTGCGTCAGTCCCTTGATGCCATGGTCGAGCCCATCAATGATCCGTCGGAGCAAAATTCGGCGTCGTCCTGATGCCGAAAGTCACAATTTCAGCCTGAAACCCAAGCCTTTGAAGACATCCTGAAGCGACCGGCTGGTACCTTTAAGCTGAATTTTCACACTGGAAAATTCCCGCCGCACCGGATAGTCGTGACGAAGGCGGTCGAATTCCCTGCCTCGTTCAGCAACAGCCAGTGTCATCGTACTTCGTAATTGAGCATCATCGCGTCTGGGGTCGTAGCATGCGCGAATGGCTGTACCGGAAGCGTCCGGTGCCTGCGCAGAACTGGTAAAGGCAATCTTGGCTAACGCAGGTTCCGGCAGAAACTGACCACTACGCTTGCGTGCGGGCAGTCCCAGAAAACGACATAGAGCCTGATAGATCATCTCGGTACCCTGCACTTTCCCTTCCAGGCTGTAGCCTGCAATATGTGGCGTCGCCAACCACGAGAGCGCTACCGTCTCGGGATTAATGCCCGGCTCGTTCTCCCACACGTCGAGAGCGACTGTTGGCGCATCGGGCTGCTGCAGGCGTTCACGCAGAGCTGTTTCATCGATAACTTCACCCCGGCTACTATTAATCAACAACTGACCCGCGTTCATACGTGCCAGCCTCGCAGCATCAATCATGTGAAATGTCGGATGCTCTCCATCACGAGTCAACGGCGTGTGGATGCTCACGACATCACAGGCAAGAGCTTCGTCCAGAGCGACAAACAGATTTGAGTCTGTCTCTTCTGCCTCACGGAACGGGTCGCATACCTTGATATCGAAACCGAGCCTTTCCAGTGTCCGCCAAAGTGCGCCACCTACGTTACCGGCGCCCACAATGCCTACACTACGGGCGGCCCAATTGGCTCGGCCCGTGCGTTCGGCCCAAAGCGACAGCACGCTGAGAACGTACTCCACCACACTATTTGCATTGCAACCCGGCGCGCAGCAAAAAGTGATACCCCGGCTTGTCAGATATTCTCTGTCGACATGATCCGTACCGATGGTGGCGGTACCGACAAACTTGACGCGGCTGCCCTCCAGTAATGCGCTGTTGACGCGGCTGACCGAACGGACAAGCAGGATATCGGCGTGCCGCACATCTTCGGCGGTCATATCACGGCCGGATACACGGCGAATCTGTCCAATATCCTCGAAAAACGCATCCAGCAGCGGGATGTTTTCATCAGCTACGATTAACATGTTCAATCCCGTGATTCAGGCTCGCCGCTGGCGCGGCCGTTGATTGCGGGCGGCCGGGGGACGTCGGTTACCACCCCGACGCCGGGCTATGACCGGCTGTTCAAGCGGTTGCATGAGATCTTCCTCGGGAACACTCGATGTCAGTTTCTGGCCGATGTAACGCTCGATAGCCGGCAGGGAGAATGCATCGTCTTCGCTGGCAAAACTGATGGATATGCCGTTCTGTCCCGCCCGTCCGGTGCGCCCGATACGATGGACATAATCTTCCGCACTGTCTGGCAGGTTGTAATTGAAGACATGGGTCACTCCGTCCACATGGATACCACGCCCCGCCACATCCGTAGCAACCAGAACCTGAATATCCCCGCGTTTAAACTGGTCGAGGGTTTTAAGGCGCTTGTTCTGGGGGATTTCACCAGACATCAGAGCGGTCTTGACACCTTGATTGCGGAGGTCTTCGTCCAGATCCCGGCATTGGTCACGGCGGTTGGCAAATACCAGCGCTTTTTCCACGCCGTCTTTCTTCAGGCAGTTGACCAACACCGTCAACTTTTCATCACCACCGACAAAATAAACGGTTTGCTGAACCCGCTCTGCAGTCTTTTGCTCAGGTTCAATCTCAACAAACTCGGCATTGCGCGTCCACATGGAAGCAAGGTTCAGTACATCCTGGTTAAAGGTAGCGCTAAACAGCAAGGTCTGACGATCTTCCTTGGGTGTGCATTTACGGATGATGCGTTTGACGTCGGGTATAAAACCCATATCCAGCATGCGATCAGCTTCGTCCAGAATGAGCAGGTCAAGCTGGTCAAGGAATACATCCTGGGAACCCAGAAAATCGATCAGGCGACCCGGAGTTGCAACCAGAATGTCCACGACTTCGTTTTGCAACTGATCCCGCTGCTTATCATAGTTCATGCCTCCAACGACCGTCACAACGTTATGACCGGTATAGCCGCAGAGTTCTTCAGCATCTTTGGCGATCTGCATCGCCAACTCCCGGGTCGGCGCCAGCGCCAGTACCCGCGGCTCGGATGCGAACCGGTCTGCCTCCGGAATAGGATTTTCCAGCATACGCTGGATGCCGTTGATCAGAAAGGCAGCGGTTTTACCTGTGCCCGTCTGGGCCTGACCGATCAGATCCTTACCAGCAATGGTAAAAGGCAGGGTTTCCGCCTGAATCGGCGTGCAGTATTCGAAACCGATATCCGTAATCGCATCGAGTAAACGCTGGTCGAGACCAAGGTCAACAAAGCGTGTTTTGCCCTCAACGACCGGCACTTCGGGTCTTTGAGCGTTTGTTCGGGTTGTGTCTGATGGCACGTGTATCTCCACAGCCCTTGAATGGGCTGACAGTTCACATTTAGTCGGTAACGCTGCAGGCTACCGAGTCTGGTTCGGCATCACACCGTGCGTTCCAATCGTCTAAAAACCGGTGCGTTGTGCCGTAGAAATTCAACAGAACCTTATGGAAAAATGCTGCCCTCACTGGCAAACCGCTCGTAATGTAGGCATCGGCCTGATTAACCACCTGGCGGCGAAATTCCGTGGCGTCTGCTGCCCCACCCCCAGACAGGTTATCAGTACTGAGGTGAAAGGTTTTTCCGGCTGCTATTGAAAACAACCATTCAAGCGCCTGTGGTTTGATTTCCACCTGCTCAAACGCTTGTTGCTGTTCATTCGTACGTCCGTCGGGACAGTACCAGTAGCCGTAGTCGGGAAGCGAGCGGCGAGATGAACCGGCGATAAACCAGTGGCTGATTTCGTGAAGCGCGCTGGAGAAATAGTCGCGCGTGAATACAATCCTGGCAGGACCATCGGGTCCAACGGCAGGAATGTATTCCGGTTCATCGCCGTCCCCGATCAATTCTGTCTGGTATGATTCCAGGAACAGCTCGTTGAACAGCATGATAAGATCATTTGAATGGTGGCTCATGCGTTGGCTATTGTGCGACTTTAGCGCGTTCAATACCAGTGGGAACTTTATTTCAGCAGGTCACTCAAAGCTAGCTGATCTGCGTTGAAGCCCGACCGCAGGCTAGTAAAAAGCGATAGAACGTGAGCCTTCGGGCACAAGTAACCAAACAGATGAAACTATGCCACCAACGCAACAACCTGACTTGTCCTCCACGCACCGGATTGCAAACCCGTTTCGATTTTTGCGCGACACTCGCCATTTATTCGTTCTTGTTGCTCTGGCACTGTGTTTTGCAGTGCTATCGCTACCTGCACAGGCGAACTGGCTGACATCTGGTCCGAACGACGGCTTCTTGCCTGTGGACGAAGCACTGCCATTTGATTTTACGACCGAACCGAACGGTGTGGTTTTGTCGTGGGACATCGCCCCTGAACACTATCTGTATAAAGAGAGAGTGTCTGTTAGCTCCGAAACCAATGGCGTGGTATTGGGTACCCCGACCTTTTCGATGCCAGGCACGGAAACCGAAGACGAGTACTTCGGCAATGTCACCGTCTTCTATGAGCCGGTAGAAGCCCGGGTTGCCGTTACCTTACCCGACGGCATTCGCGAGGCAGAGTTGGAGGTCACATATCAGGGCTGCGCGAATGCGGGCCTGTGCTACCCACCTCAGACCCGGGATGTTCTCTACTATGGCGGCTCGGGGAACACTGATTCCGCGATCACTGATACGCCATTGTCCGGAACCGTCAACACCAGCTCTATATCTATAGCACCCGCCGCTCCCTCGGACACCCGTTCCGCCGGCGGGCTTGCCGGCTTTCTGGCTCAGCAATCCCTGGCTGTGGTCGCATTGGTGTTTTTGGCACTGGGGCTCGGACTGACCTTTACACCGTGCGTCCTACCGATGGTGCCGATCATTTCTGCACTGGTTTCCAGTCGCAACACCCAAACCACGGCTCATGCGCTGCTATTATCATTCAGCTATGTGCTGGGCATGGCCCTGACCTATGCCGCTGCCGGGGTTATCACCGGCCTGCTTGGCGCGAGCTTTAATTTGCAGGCGCAATTACAGTCTCCCTGGGTGCTGAGTGCGTTCGCGGCCCTGTTCGTATTGTTCTCGCTGGCAATGTTTAATGTTTTTGACCTGCAGTTGCCCCGGTTTCTACGGGACCGGCTCAATGAAGCCAGCAGCAATCTGACCAGTGGGCGGGTTGCCAGCACCTTTCTGATTGGCGCAGTATCTGCGCTGATAGTATCGCCCTGCGTGTCCGCGCCGCTGGCGGGCAGTCTTCTTTATATCAGCACAACCCAGGATGCTGTCGCCGGGGGCATCGCCCTGTTTGCGCTGGGCCTGGGCATGGGCATCCCCTTGATCCTGGTGGCTGTAGGAGGGCGGAAATTTTTACCCGCTTCCGGGCCCTGGATGAATGTCGTCAAAGCCTTCTACGGCGTAATGCTACTCGCTGTGGCGATATGGTTGATCGAGCGCATGGCACCGGGCTGGGTGGCTCTAACGCTTTGGGGGTTACTGGCCGCCGTTACCGGCGTGCAACTCGGCGCGTTTGATCCGGCGAAACCGGGTTGGCAGCGCACCTGGAAAGGTCTGGGCATGGTGGTTTTCGTCTATGGGCTGGCATTGTTGGCGGGCGCTATTTCCGGTGCCAATGATCCTATACGCCCGCTCGCCCCCTATCTGGCCAATCAAAACGCTTTCGGACCAGATCAGGTTGCCCATGCAGAATTCACCCGCCTCGAAAGCCCGCAGGATGTTCAGCGGGAGCTCAATAATGCGGCAGCTGCGGGCCGTCCTGTCATGCTGGATTTCTATGCAGACTGGTGCATCAGCTGCAAGGTCATGGAAAGAAACGTGTTCAGCGATCCGGCGGTCATAAGCGCCCTTGGCCCTATCACCCTGCTGCAAATCGATATGACAGACAACACGCCCGAACAGCAGCAGTTTCTTGATGAGCTGGGACTGTTCGGGCCACCGGCCATTCTGTTCTATCAATCTGGAGGTCACGAAGCGCAGAACCTCCGGATACTCGGCGAAATGGATCGGGATGAGTTCCTCGCCCACCTCGGAGAGGCCAGGCAATATCTTTAGCGTGTCCCGGTTCAGATTGCCCCAGGAGAGATGGTCAGCCGCCCCGACGGATAAAAAAAATGAACTCTTTTCCCCGTTGAGCTTCAAGCACCAACTCGTGCTGTAAGAACTGGCAGAAGCGCGGCACATCGCGAGTGGTAGAGGGATCCGTCGCTGTAACTTTCAATATGCCGCCTTCGACCACCTCTGACATTTTTCCATGCAGCAGCATCACTGGCTCCGGGCACATCAGGCCGCGGGCGTCCAATTCAAGATCGAAGTCCGGGTCTTCCAAAAGATCTCTCCTGCAGTTAAAGACGGCGCATTAACTGTGCCAATCACGAATCACATGCTAAATTATTATTTATAGATATCAAATAGAAAACTAAAACCGTATGTCGCTAAACGAGGTAATACATGATCCGGGTTTTGATCGAACGCCACATTGCCGTCTCTCTGGAGTCCGCCTATGAAGAATGCTCCAGATCCGTCCTTCGGCAAGCCATTGACGCAACAGGCTTTGTCTCTGGAGAAACCCTGGTTGACGCCAGCGACCCGAACCACCGCCTCACACTCTGCAACTGGCGTTCTTCCGCCGACTGGGATCGTTGGTACCATTCTGCTGAACGCAAGGAACTGATGGCTAACCTGTTACCGATGATGGATAAGGAAGAAAAGGTCACGGTATTAAAACAAAGCTGATCAATCCAAACGCTCAATAAAGCAGGTAATCTCCTCACGGTCATGGTAGAGGTGACGGGCCTGCAGCCGATGTTGAATCCCGGCGCCAGCCAGACCCTCGTTAATGGTCTCCCTGCAGAGCAACCACTCTTCATATCGTTTCTTCATGGGCAGTTTGAGATTGAATACGCTATACCGACACAGCCGATTAGCGAACCAGTCAACCGCCAGCCGGGCGGTTTTCCTGGGCTGATCAACGATATCGCATACCATCCAGTCAACCGAACGGTGGGGCCGCCACCGGAAACCATCAGCTTCAATGTGCTCAACATGTCCACTGGCCATCAGGCCAGCATCCATTGGGCCGTTATCAATAGCCGTCACCAGCATACCGTGCTTGACCAGTTGCCATGTCCAACCACCGGGGGCTGCACCCAGATCCACCGCTTTCTTGCCACCCCCCAGCAATTCGAGAGTACGTTCTTCAGGAATAAAAACTTTCCAGGCTTCTTCCAGTTTCATTGCAGATCGGCTTGGCGCAGCTGAAGGCACTCGCAGGCGTGGGATGCCGCCGGCAAACGGCGACCGGTTACCACCCCGACTGATTCCAACCAAAGCGGTGGCAAAATCCGGCAGATAAATCTCAAGACGGTTTTGGTCCGGACTCGCAGACGCCTCGCCCAGCATCCCCGCTCCCCGCAATCCTTTGGAGAGGGGCGAGGTCCACTTGCGAGCAAAATTACCCAGATCATGATCCGGATTGCTCTCGGGGATACGGGTCTCGACTCGGCCACAGCCAGTCAAGCGGGATTGAACGTCGCGCAACGCATGGATGACCGCTCCAACACGGTCTGAATCAGGAAGATTAATCTCGGTGAGTAACTGGAACCAGTCACGACAGAAGACCAGACGTTCCAACGGAAGAAGATTCATCAGATCTTCGGCGCCTTCCTTGCCACTGACGGTAAATCTTATACTTCCGCCACCCGCCTGCGGCTGAAAGTAACCGAAAATACCCAGTAGAGCAGCTGCATCGGTAAGTTCACGACCCGCCTCGGACTCGAAACCCGGGCGGCAGAACGCAATAATCTGATCCATAAGATACCTGATGAAGAATTTGAAACTGTTTAACAGCCTGATGGCCAACCTTCCGGTAAACTGCTCAGCTCCGATTATGAATGGAAACGAGTTCATGCCACTGATTTGGCGCTGCAACGCCAGCCTGCTGTTTGTGCTTTTGCTGCTGTTCGCGTGTAAGGCTGCGATCGCCTCAAACATTCCGGAATACCCATGCGGACAGCTTGCGGCATCCAGTGTGACCGAGCGGCAGCAGCTGCTCAACCACATCTGTTATTTTGCAGCAACCGACTCTTCGCCAGCAGCAAGGGCGTCACACCCGGACCACTTGGAAGCACCCAACTGGCAACGGGCGAATGGCAATGATCTGGTATTGACACAAACAGACGATACGTACTGGATTCAGTTGGCCGTCACCAACCCATCTACCGCTTCCGGTCTCTGGTATTTGAAACTGGGTTACGCGCCCCTGGACAACGTCCAATTCTGGCTAACCGGTAGTGGTGAGCGTCGCCATGACCGCCATATTGCCACCGGTGATCACACGCCGTTCCATACCAGAGGTATCAATTACCGATATTATCTGGTGCCTGTTGCCATCGAAGCCGGTGGGACGAAAACCATTACCCTCAAAATCAAGAGCTCTGGCGCGCTGAACGTTCCATTGTCTCTGGAACAACCTGACGACCTGATTGCAGACAGCAATCACCTTACCCTGAGCCACGGTATTTTCTATGGTTCTTTGTTGATTTTCTCCGTTTTTAATCTGTTGCTTTTTTTCAGCTCCGGTACCCGTTATTACTTTTATAATGCGTTCTACATGGTCTCTACGGGCATGTTTCTTTGCGCTATGGGCGGTTTTGCCTATCAGTATTTCTGGCCGACGAGCCCGTGGTTTGCAAATGCGTCGATACCCATTTTCCAAGCGCTCAGCGCACTGGCAATAATCTTGTTCGGGCGCTCTTTTCTTGAGATTGACAATCGACAGAAATTTACAACCAGGCTACTGACGTCGCTCGCCAGCATCAGTGTTGTGTTGTTGATAATGGCGTTTGTGCTTCCCTACACCTACGCCATCAAGCTCAACACATTGTTCGGGCTGTTTACGATCGGGACGCTGTTCATAATAGGGCTGCTACGATGGCGGCAAGGTTATGCGCCAGCAAAATGGTATGTGCTGTCCTGGTCGTTAATGGTAGTCGGCACCTGCATCTACGCACTCGCCGCGTTTGGTTATCTGGCTGACTTCTTGGCCCAGGAAATGTTGATGCACAGCGCTATCGGCGCCCAGATTGTTCTCCTGAACTATGCCATTGTGCAGCGCTGGCGGCTGCTACATGAAAAACTGCTCGAAGTCGAATACTCTGCCAAGCATGAACTTGAACTCAAGGTACACGAACGTACTGCGCAACTTAGGGACACTATGCATGATCTTGAGCGCGCGAACCGAAAGCTGGCTGAACTCAGTACTCATGACAGCCTGACCGGCCTGCATAATCGGCGCTTTCTTGATGCGATGCTGCCTGACATATGCGCTGAATCTCGCCGTACCGGTAAGCCAGCTGCTCTGGTTCTGGTCGATGCCGATCATTTCAAAACCCTTAATGACACCTGGGGACACGGTTTTGGCGACGAGTGTCTGCAAAAAATCGCAGATGTCCTGACCAGGCACATCAGGCGCCCCCGGGATGTGGTAGCACGCTTTGGCGGGGAAGAGTTTGCACTGGTATTGCCCAACACCGAAGAAATCGGCGCCCTGAATGTGAGTGCTCGAATTCTGGCAGATATGGCCGCCACCGAGCTGAATGCGCCGGATGGCAGCAAAACCCACCTTACCTTGAGTGCGGGCCTTGCCATCCTCACTCCTGGGGAGAGCGAATCAGCACTGTTCGCCAGAGCTGACGATGCGCTCTACCGGGCAAAAGCCAGGGGTAGAAACCGCTCGGAGCTGTCCGATTCGGGCCCGGACATCGACCCTTAGGCCTCAAATCATGATCTCCACCTTCGATCCAATGCAGATTACGCCTGAAACGTCGTTCTCAAACTGCAAGGTAACTTACTGATCTCAAACGTGCTTGAAAAGGTCGTAAAAGCAGTCGTTTCAAACATCAGTAAAATCACCCATGTTGCTGATTTGAGCGGCTTAGTGGCTTGATCTGAGTCATTGCAAACGATATTTGATTTCTCCATAATTGCCGCCCACATCTTTCCCACCCTGAACTCACTGGTAAGGCTATGAGCACAGTAAATTCAAACCTGACATACAACTACAAGGTGATAAGACAATTTACCATCACAACGGTGGTATGGGGCATTATCGGGATGAGCCTCGGCGTGCTGATAGCAGCGCAGCTTGTGTGGCCAGCCGCTAACCTCGATTTGCCTTTTACTCATTTTGGTCGTCTGCGCCCGCTACATACCAACGCCGTCATTTTCGGATTCGGTGGCAGTGCGCTGTTCGCTACCTCCTACTACGTGGTGCAACGAACCTGCCAGGCACGGCTGTTTTCGGACGGTCTCGCAGCATTCACGTTCTGGGGCTGGCAACTGGTGATGGTCGCAGCGGTAATCACATTGCCGTTGGGCTATACCTCCACCAAGGAATACGCTGAACTGGAATGGCCCATCGATATCCTGATCACCCTGGTCTGGGTGACCTATGCGGTGGTGTTTTTCGGTACCATAACCAAGCGCAAAATGCCCCATATTTACGTGGCCAACTGGTTCTACGGAGCCTTTATTCTGACGGTTGCTGTGCTGCATATTGGCAATAGCCTCGCCCTGCCCGTGTCCGCATTCAAATCCTACTCGGTATATAGTGGCGTCACCGATGCCATGATCCAGTGGTGGTACGGTCATAATGCGGTGGGCTTTTTCCTGACTGCCGGGTTCCTGGGCATGATGTATTATTTTGTGCCTAAACAGGCAGGTCGTCCGGTCTATTCCTATCGTCTGTCCATCGTGCACTTCTGGGCTCTGATCGCTACCTACGTCTGGGCTGGCGGCCACCACTTGCATTACAGCGCCCTGCCCGACTGGGCTCAAACAGCGGGCATGGTCATGTCTCTGATCCTGCTGGCGCCTTCCTGGGGCGGTATGATCAACGGCATGATGACGCTCTCCGGTGCCTGGCACAAACTTCGCACCGATCCAATCCTTCGGTTCCTGGTGGTTTCACTGTCGTTCTACGGCATGTCGACCTTTGAGGGCCCGATGATGGCGATCAAGACCGTCAACGCGCTGTCTCACAATACTGACTGGACCATCGGCCATGTGCATTCAGGCGCTCTTGGTTGGGTGGCAATGATTACCATTGGCGCCGTCTATCATCTGGTACCGAAGCTTTGGGGTATCCGGGCCATGTATAGCACGCCACTGATTAACCTGCATTTCTGGTTGGCAACCGTAGGCACCGTACTTTACATCGTGGCAATGTGGGTAAACGGCATTATGCAGGGCCTGATGTGGCGCGCGGTAAATAACGACGGCACTCTCACTTACAGCTTTGTCGAAGCCCTTGAAGCCTCCACACCGGGTTACTTTGTGCGGTTTTTAGGCGGCTTGATTTTCCTCTCAGGCATGCTGGTCATGGCCTACAACGTCCGCATGACAATCCGCCAGAAAGATACAGCGGCGCTGGATAATCATGCAATTCAAGCGGCCGGATAGAGAGAGCAAAGATGAAACACGAAACGATTGAGAAGAATATCGGTCTCATGGCCGTGCTGATCATTCTGGTTATCAGTGGCGGGTTCCTGGCTGAAGTCGTGCCGTTGTTCTTTCAGAAAAGTGTCAATGAACCAGTAGCGGGGCTTGAGCCACTCACCCCTCTGGAGCTTGAAGGCAGAGACATATACATCCGTGAAGGTTGTCACGTGTGCCACACCCAGATGGTTCGGCCGTTCCGGGCGGAAACCGAGCGCTACGGCCACTATTCGGTCGCCGGAGAATTTGTCTATGAGCATCCCTTCCTGTGGGGCTCCAAGCGCACCGGTCCTGACCTGGCAAGAGTGGGAGAACGTTACTCCGACTCCTGGCATCGTATGCACCTGTACGACCCCAGGAGTGTCGTCCCGGAATCCAACATGCCGGGCTTTCCCTGGTTATTCGACAATAAGGTCGACCATACCGACACCGTTGCAAAACTGAAGGTTTTCCAGCGTTTGGGCGTGCCCTATACCGAGGAAGACGTCGCAGGCGCAGTCGAAGCTGTCCAGGGCAAGTATGAAATCGAAGCGTTGGTTGCGTACCTGCAACAGCTCGGCACAGTGATTTCAACGAAGCGGTGATTCCTATGGATATAAACGTTCTACGTGGAATACAGACACTTCTGGTGATGATCGCTTTTTTCGGTATCGTCTGGTGGGCGTATAGCTCTCACCGCAAGAAATCGAACGATGAAGCGGCACATCTGCCGTTCGATGATGATGAAATCGATCAGCGTACCCGGGAACAGGAACAGGACAAGACGGAGAAAAAGCAATGAGTACCTTCTGGAGCCTATGGATCTCGGTGATCACTCTGGGTACCATTTTTGCTTGCTGGTGGCTGCTTTGGGCAACCCGAAAAGGCCAGAGCACAGACCAGGAAACCGACCGGACCACCGGCCATTCCTTTGATGGTATTGAGGAACTTGATAATCCACTCCCAAAATGGTGGTTCTATCTGTTTGTCGGCACCTGCATCTTCGCTCTTGGTTATCTGGCCCTGTATCCCGGCCTTGGCAACTTTCAGGGCTTTCTGGGCTGGTCGCAACATTCACAGTGGCAGGAAGAAGTTCAGGTGGCTGATGCCAAATACAGCGAGATCTATGCCCAGTTTGGCAGCGTTCCGGTAGAGGAACTCGCCGAAAATGGCAGTGCCATGCAAATGGGGCAGCGGCTGTTTTCCAATAATTGTGCGGTCTGTCACGGCTCAGCAGCGCGAGGGGCGATCGGGTTCCCCAACCTGACCGACGAGGCGTGGCTTTATGGTGGTGAACCTGAGGATATCCTTCATACGCTCAATAATGGACGTCAGGGCAACATGCCAGCCAAAGGTTTCATGCCGGCCATGAACTCAGCACAGGTCGACCAGGTTGTTAACTACGTACTGAGTTTTAGTGGTCGTGAAAAAGATGAAGCAGCCGCTGAAGCAGGTAAAGACGTCTATGCCCAGGGATGCGCTGGATGCCACGGCCCTGAGGCGAAAGGCAACCCATCCATGGGCGCACCCAATCTGACCGATGACGCCTGGCTCTATGGCAGCACCTACGAATGGATTGAGGAAACCGTGCTGTACGGTCGGCAAAACAACATGCCGAAACAAAGTGAACGTCTCAGCAGCGATCAGATTCAGATTCTCGCTGCCTACGTATACAGTTTGTCGAACTGATGGAGGTGTACCCCTCCAACAAAAACAATAAAATCGAGACGGTAGAACTTTACGCCAGCCGCAAGAAAATATATGTGAAGGAAGTGCACGGCCTGTTCCAGAAGATTCGTACGGTGAGTCTCTGGGCGCTGATGGGCATGTACTTCCTGTTTTGCTGGGTCTCCATAGATGGCCAGCCGCTGATTTATTTTGATTTGCCAGGACGGGAATTTCACCTGTTCGGTGCCACGTTCTTCCCCAAAGACTTCATTCTGTTGTCAGGCATGCTGATCATTGCAGCGTTCGGGCTGTTTTTCATCACCACCATGTTTGGCCGGGTCTGGTGCGGTTACACCTGCCCCCAAACGGTCTGGACCTTCATCTTCATGTGGGTAGAGGAGCGCATCGAAGGTAGCCGTAACCGTCGCATGAAGCTGGACAAATCCCCCCGCTCCACTGAGAAAATGATCAAGAAGGTCCTGAAGCACGCCGTATGGCTGCTGATTGCTTTCGCAACGGGTCTTACCTTTATCGGTTATTTTTATCCGGTCCGGGATCTGAGTATTGATCTGTTTACCCTTGCCGCTAACGGCTGGGCGTATTTCTGGGTGGGTTTCTTTACGGTTGCCACTTATATGAATGCAGGCTGGCTGCGGGAACAGGTTTGTCTGTATATGTGCCCTTACGCCCGTTTTCAATCGGTCATGTTCGATCAGAACACCCGCACGGTGTCCTATGATCCCCGCCGGGGGGAGCCCCGGGGCGGACGAAAAAAAGACGTTAACCCGGCAGAGGCAGGTTTGGGAGACTGCATTGATTGCGGCCTGTGTGTACAGGTCTGCCCTACCGGCATCGATATCCGGGATGGACTCCAATATGAGTGTATCGGCTGCGCCCTTTGCATCGATGCCTGCGATGATGTCATGGACAAAATGGATTATCCGAGGGGCCTGATTCGTTACGCGACTGAGAATGAACTTGAAGGCATGCCGTCCAGGTTCCTGCGGCCGAGAACATTTGGCTATGGCGCAGTCCTGATACTAATGGTGGCAGCTCTCGTGTATACCCTGGCGACCCGCGTGCCAGCACAACTCGATGTGTTGCGTGACCGGGGCTCGCTGTTTAACTACAACGGGCGCGGGCTGGTGGAGAACTCATACACGCTGAAGATTGCCAACCTGTCCGAAGTAAGCCAAAGCTTTAGCCTGAATGTTACGGGGATTGAAACCGCCAATATCGTGACAGCAACAGACTTTTCAGTGGACAGTGGCGACAACCTCTCCATACCGACCGTTGTGGAAGTAGACCCGGAAGCTCTTGAACAAAGCAACACCGTGCTGACGTTCCGGATTGAGTCCACGGCCGGCGAACCACTGGTCATTGAAACTGAAAGCCGATTCCTGGGTCCAAACCGTTAAAACCGGGGCTGCAAGCGACCTTATCAAGAGAGCAAGAGATTGATCATGACTGACGCGAATGACGCAAACAACGTAGCACCCTGGCATCACCAACTCTGGTTCTGGTTTCTGCTGATCTTCCCCGGTATGTCTATTATCTGGTGCACAATAGCGATTTCAGTTGCTCTGAATTCAGCTAACGACATGGTTACTGATGACTACTCCAAAGAAGGACGAGGCATCAATGCTGAGCTGGCGCGGGATACCAAAGCAGCAGACCTTGGCTTGTATGCAGAGCTGGACTTCTCAGGTGAGCGCCTGGAATTGCTGTTGGATAGCAGCTCCGGAGAGCAGCGTTTTCCCTACCTGATCCTCAATCTGTTCCACCCCACCCTGGCGGAAAGGGATCGCACCATTCAACTGCAGCCTACTTCCGGTGGACGCTATTCCGCCTCCCTTCCAAAAGGCCTGGACGGACGCTGGTATCTTGACCTGCGGGGCCCGGAAAACCAGTGGCGGCTCAAAGGTGAGACAAATCTGCCTTCCAGCCACCCACTGGAGCTCAGCGCCGGAAGCATAGGTCAGGGGTGACCCAATCGTCGTGTTTTCATTGCGCAGAGCCGGTTCTCGCCAACCCCGCAATAACTCGGGTACTTGACGGCGAAACCCGTGCATTCTGCTGTCATGGCTGCAAAGCGGTGTGTGAAACCATAACGGCCGAAGGGCTCGCCGGGTTTTACAGCCACCGCACGGAGCCTGCGGTTACCCCTAAAGCGTTAACCGCGTCGGAACTGCAAAGGATTCGGGAACTGGACCACAGGCTGGTGCAGGAGGCCTTCGTAGTTCCTGTGAAGGCCGGGCTGGAAGCCCAGTTGCTGATCGAGGGCATCACCTGCGCAGCCTGCATCTGGCTCCTGGAAAACCATCTGACATTGCAACCTGGCGTCATCGAATTTACCGTCAACCACACCACGCAACGAGCACGACTGGTTTGGTCGCCGGATCAGGCGCAACTGAGCGACCTTCTGATCGCAGTTCACACATTGGGCTATTCCGCCCGGCCGTATCAAGCGGATGAAGCAGAAAAAGCTCTGCAAACAGAAAAACGCAAAGCCATCATTCGCCTTTGCGTTGCGGGTCTTGGCACCATGCAGAGCATGATGCTTGCGTTCCCCCTGTATTTTGAGCTCATCAACGATCTTTCCGAAGAGTTCATCCAGTTGTTCAGGTGGTTCAGCCTTCTGGTGGCAACTCCTGTGGTGCTGTACAGCGCCCGACCCTTTTTCAGTAATGCCCTGAGAGATTTCAGAAGTCGTCATATGACCATGGACGTGCCGGTGGCTGTGGCCATCGGGCTGGCGTTTGCCGCCAGTACCTGGGTGACGGTATTCGGTGGCGAGGAGGTATATTTCGAATCGGTCTGCATGTTCACTTTTTTCCTCTCCCTGGGACGCTATATTGAAATGCAGGCCCGCTATCGCGCTGGGCTCACTGGCAATGCCATGGGGGTGCATCAGCCTGCCGTTGCAACTTTGAGACGAGAGGGTGCCGAGGACATCGTACCGGTTCATACCCTCAAGCCTGGCGACAGAATCACCGTCAAACCGGGAGAAACCATTCCTGTAGATGGCACCATAGTGGAGGGCCGATCCACGCTTAATGAAGCGGCTTTGACCGGTGAATACCTGCCCGAAACCCGGCATCCCGGGGATACCGCTCATGCCGGGAGCATTAACGGCGAAGGCCCGCTGCTGCTGGAAGTCACGGGAGTGGGTGCCCAAACCCGTCTGTCGGGTATTCTGCGAATTCTTGATCGCGTCCAGGCTGAAAAACCACCCGTTGCCCGTACCGCTGATCGCATCGCCGGGGTATTTGTCAGCCGGGTACTGATTATCGCGCCGCTGGTGTGGCTGGGGTGGTGGTATTTCGGCGCTGACAACGCGTTCGATATTACGCTTTCTGTTCTGGTGGTTACCTGTCCCTGCGCGCTGTCACTCGCCACGCCGACCGCGATTACCAGTGCGACGTTAAGGCTGAGAAAGCTCGGGTTCCTGCCTACACGCGGCCATACCCTTGAGTCCCTTAGTACAGTTGATACCGTGGTGTTCGATAAAACCGGTACCCTGACCCGTGGCGAACTTACTCTCATTGAGACTCATACCTTCACCAGCCTTGACCAGCAAGCCTGCCTTGAATTGGCAGCCGGACTGGAAAAGGCCTCTGAACATCCGATCGCCGGGGTATTCGCCGGTCTCCGGCAGCATCCGATGGAGGCAATAGATAACCACGTAGGCGGTGGCTTGCAGGGCAGTACCGAAGGTCGGACATTCTTTATTGGCCATGCTGACTTTATAAGATCACGGGTGGCTTGTCCTCAGCCGGACCATACTTCCGGTGATGGCATTGAAGTCTGGCTGGCCACTGAGCATGAATGGCTGGCGTGTTTTTCACTGGACGACCAGCTCCGTGAAGACGCACTTCAAACGGTTTCTGATTTCAGGAGGGCCGGGATGAAGACTGTGTTACTGAGCGGGGATCGCTCCAACCATGTTGCCCGGATCGCGGCTGAACTCGGAATCGACGAAGCCATCGGACAATCCTCACCCGAACAAAAACTGGGCTATCTGAAAATGCTTCAAAGCGACGGGCATACGGTCATGATGGTCGGCGACGGCCTGAATGACTTACCCTCCATGGCCGGAGCGGGGGTCTCCGTTGCTATGGCATCCGCTGCCGACCTGACCCGGCTCAGGGCAGATGCGGTGTTGTTAAACGGTCAGTTGCGGCAATTAGTGGCAGCCACCGAAGCTGGCAAACAGACGCGACGGGTTATTCGCCAGAACATGGCATGGGCATTCGGCTACAACCTTTGCGCCTTACCTGTGGCCGCCGCTGGCCTCGTACCACCCTGGCTGGCCGCCATCGGCATGTCCCTGAGTTCCTTGCTGGTGGTGTTGAATGCCCTGCGCCTGAACAGAAACCAGGAGCGAAACCAGGACCGACCGGATGATCGGGGCAGAACGAGAACAGCACCGGTTGGCGCCCATCCAACAGCCTGATACGGTATTAATAGCGATGAATCAACCAGAGGTGTCACCGTGGAAATAGTATTGATACTGGTGCCGGTCACTTTGGTGCTTGTGGCGCTGGGCATATTGCTGTTTTCCTGGGCCGTGAAAAACGGCCAGTACGATGACCTCGATGGGCCGGCACATCGCATTCTGTACGACGATGATAAAGACATGATTCCGAAAGATGCCCGCCAGAACCTGACCGAAGCAGAAAAGCAGGTGTCGCCCGGGTCAGATGAAAACGTAGCGAGGCCTGCCCATAAAAATACTCCCTCCGACAAAAACGCCAGGCCGGATGCGCCCCGTTGATGGCAGCAGACCTTTACCTCAGTTATTCCAGCGCTTTTCTGATCGGCTTTCTGGGCAGCACCCATTGTCTTGGTATGTGCGGTGGTATCAGCGCTTCACTCTCCATGGCGTTACCGGTAGGCCCCGGATTCCGCTTGCGTCAGACGTTGATGCTGCTGGCCTTCAACGGTGGACGTATTGGCAGCTACATTGTGCTGGCGTCTCTGGTCGCAGTGTTGAGCACTCAGGCGGTCGATAGTTGGGCTCATCTTGGCGGCCTTTTACGTACGCTGGCGGGTTTGCTGTTAATCGGTATGGGGCTGGCCATGGGTCAGTGGTGGCAAGGTATTCGGCATATAGAACGGTTGGGCGCCCCACTCTGGCAAAAGCTCTCGCCCCTGACCCGGCATTTTATCCCGGTGAAACACGCCGGCCAGGCGTTCGCCCTTGGCACACTCTGGGGCTGGTTGCCTTGCGGCCTGGTATACAGCACGCTTGGCTGGGCTGCATTGCAACCGACGGTCGGTACGGCTGCCCTGACGATGCTGTGTTTCGGACTGGGCACGCTGCCCTCAATGTTGGCTACCGGTTATGCCGCAAGCTGGATAAAGCACCTCCGCACCCAACGCTATTTTCGCCAGCTTGCTGGTCTGCTATTGATCGGCTTCGGGCTGTGGACCATTCCATTGGGGCATTGGCTGGTCGGGCACTGATTCGTAACGTGCCGCTCACATCCATAATCGCCTGATCAGACTTATCGCCACGATTAAAGATTCAAGACATCCAGCCGGCTGTAATCCGGTTCTTTCTCATCACCGGCAGAGTCGGACGGTTGCGCCGCCGATGATTCTTGACCCAGAGAAAAATCAAACAGAGACGTATCCGCAAGGTGGGAAGGCGTCACGTTGCACACGGCACGAAACATGGTTTCAAGCCGTCCGGGATGTTGTTTGTCCCAGCCCTGCAACATGTCCTTGACGACCTGCCGCTGCAGGTTCTCCTGCGAGCCGCACAGGTTGCAGGGAATAATCGGAAACTCACGCATGACCGCGTAACGGGCGAGGTCTTTCTCCCGGCAATAGGCCATCGGCCTGATAACGACGTTGCGGCCATCGTCACTGCGCAGCTTGGGCGGCATGGTTTTCAGTTTGCCACCGAAGAACATATTGAGAAACAGCGTTTCCAAAAGATCGTCCCGGTGATGACCCAGGGCAATCTTGGTCACACCATGATGCTCGGCAAAGTTGTAAAGGATGCCGCGGCGTAACCGTGAACACAGACCGCAGGTAGTTTTACCCTCGGGGATTTTGTCTTTCACGATGCTGTAGGTGTCTTTTTCGATAATGTGGTATTCGACGCCCAGCGCAGAGAGATACTCGGGCAATACCTGTTCGGGAAAGCCTGGCTGCTTCTGATCAAGATTGACCGCTACAAGCTCGAACCTGACCGGGGCACTTTTCTGCAGGCTCATCAATACGTCGAGCATAGCGTAGGAATCCTTACCGCCACTCAAACAAACCATGACCTTGTCACCGGCCTCGATCATGGAGAAATCGAAAATAGCCTGCCCGACCTCCCGCCTTAATCTCTTTTGCAGTTTGTTGCACTCGAGTTGAGCCTTGCGGCCGGGAGCTGCGGATAATTCCGGTGCTGATCGTGATAGCGAATCCCCCGGGGTTTTGGAGGAATCGGTGGATGGGGATTTCTCAGAAACAAAAACGGTCGAAAGAGACATAGTTAAAACACATTTACGTAAACAATGAGCTGGGGATTATACGGGACGAGCACTGTTCACGTCACATCACCGGGGCAAAGCGAACGGAAAAACTCTCTGGGATCTGAGAGACTTTCGTAACGGGCGTACCTAGCTTAAGATGGCACTATGACGTTTACCTCAAAGCACCCCTCGAAAAATAGCCCGCTGGCAGCGGAACCGGGCATTCCGTCGGCAGTCACAGAGCGTGTTCAGCACCTGATGATTGCGGTAGAAGCTCTGCTTCGGAGCGAGCCCGGAGGTGTCTCCGAGCTTACGTTGATCAAAGCCCTGCAACGTCCGCCCTGGCAATTGCTGGATCAGGTGGATTTTTCTGACCCCGCTGAGCTTTATCCGGTTCACTTTCTGGTTTTCCATGTACTTTATCGACTTCGTGACGCTCTGGGTGGCCAGGGCGAATGTGTTGACATTTCACCACTCACAATCCGGTTGTCGACGACCTCGACTGTGGCTGGCCAAGGGCCGGTGGCGGAAGCCGACAAACTCAGGGCGTTTTATCTGGATCTTCGCCAGTACAATTTGTCGACAGATAACATCAGTAAGATGATGAACGACTTCTGGTCCGGTCGTGTTGGTCAGCAGCCTGCCTCCGGCGAAGCCGAGAAAGCAGCGGATACGCTGGGCTTTGGCGAGCTTCCCACCAGCTTTGATGATGTTAAATACCGGTTTCGTCGGGCCGTTATGCAAGCGCACCCGGATCGGGGCGGCAATACTGCCAGGGTGCAGCGATTAAACGAAGCTTTTGGTACTTTACGGCGCTATTACAGCCGGGATATCAACCCGTTGCAACAAGACAACTCATGAGATTACGCACGCTCACCATCACCACGCTGATGACAGTTATACCCCTGGCGAAGGCCGATCTGGCGGTACTGCAATACCATCATGTCAGCGATTCGACACCAGCGGCGACCAGTACCACCCCGGCGTTATTTGAAGACCAACTCGAGATGATCGAAAGCCTGGAATTGGAAGTGGTGTCCCTCGAAAAAGGCACTCGAGCTGCACTTGCGGGTGAGCTGGATGACCGCAAACAGATTGCGATCACGTTTGATGACGCCTACAGCTCGGTTTATCAGACTGCCGCACCGTTGCTATTTGAAAAGGGTTACCCCTTTACCGTGTTTGTTAACACCGACGCTGTTGGAAAGCGCGGCTACATGACGTGGGATCAACTGGCTGAGTTTGCCGACCAACCCGGTGTATTAATAGCCAATCACAGTCAGGATCACGGTCATCTGGCCCAGAAACCCGACGAGCCTGAAGATCAATGGCAGGCCCGAATCACAGCCAGCCTGGATCAGGCACAGGCAGCGCTTGAAAAGCGCCTGAATGTCCAGGAGCCAATGTTTGCTTATCCGTACGGCGAATTTGACGACAAGCTCGAACAGGCCATTGCTGAACGGAACTGGTTCGGTTTCGGGCAGCAGTCGGGCCCGATTGGCGCAACCTCCGGCCCCACCCGGCTACCGCGCTTTCCTATGGCGACCGCCTACGGCCAACTGGATAGCCTGAACGATAAGCTACTCAGCAAAGCGTTCCCCGTAACGGCAGATCAGCTACCCAGCGCAGTAATGTCCGATAACCCTCCCGAACTCACTATGACGCTGCCCGACCGGCTGGATCCAAGCCGCCTGACCTGTTTCGCCTCAGGCCAGGGCGAACTGAGCGTCCAAAGCGATGGCAAGCAAGTTTCCATGAAAGCAGACGCCGCCTTTAACAGTCGTCGTTTGCGCTATAACTGCACCTACCCGGCTGGAGACGGACGTTTTTACTGGCTTTCACACCAGTGGGTGGATCTCAGCCAGCCGGAAGATTAACTGCCGCCCCAAAACCGACCCTAATGGGCCGATTTGAGAACTGTTTCATGCGGTTGGGAAACCAGCAAATCTTGCGTGAACGTGTTTCGCCTATATGCGGTGTACGATTTGTGTCGGTATCGTCATGTGGTTTACCCTTTAAAAGTGCCGCATTTAACGTAACAACTTGTAACATGAGCTATGCTAAAGAGGCACAAAGACATAACCACTGAGCTAATTTCCTTCTAAGGAGCAATACCATGGCAGAACAGGATGTAGATAAACTGCGTAATGAAGTTACCCAACTGCGCGAAGATATGCGTTCCATTACTGAAACTCTCAAGACCATCGCTGCAGACCGTAGCGAGAAGGGTTACGACAAGGTCAAGGAAGGCGTGGACCAGGCACGGCTAAATGCCCGGCAAGCTGGCAAGGCGGTGGAATCTCAAATCGAGGAAAAACCGTTTAGCAGCGTATTGTTAACGTTCATTATAGGCCTGATCACCGGTCTACTTGTGCAATCACGCCGCTAAGGTAAGCTGCAATGCGTGAAACTCTGGTACAGGCCATGCTGTCTGTCGCAATTCTCTGCTTTTCGATTCTCGTGGGTTTCGTGGGGCTGGGGTTTTTAGTTGCAGGCCTCTATCTTACCCTGGAGTTGTGGTATACCCCGGCGGCCGCAGCTGCGTTAACCGGCGTGGCCCTGCTTGCGCTGGCGCTATTGCTGCTGCTGATATGTCGAGCCATGATGGGTGCCCGTCCTGCAGCCCTCCCGCACTCCTCCGAAGGCCCATCGGACGATCTGTCGGGTCTTATGCAGGATGCCGCAGCGATGAAGGATGCTTCAAGGCGACTGGAGCGGATGATCAAGAAAAACTTCCCTCTAGCAGCAGGTGGGGCATTTGCAACAGGGTTTCTTCTCGGAGTAAACCCCAATGCCCGCCACTCCATCGGTAAAACTCTTTCCGAGATGAGCTCCGAAGGGCTCGACATCTTTATGAAGAGTCAGTCCCGGCCAGACTCCGGCAGGAACAGGTCAGAACGCTAAAAGCTGTTTTAGCCCGTAAGTTCAAATTTACGGGCTATATTTTGCTTCCTGATTCTCTCCGCATTCCCCTCAACTGATCTGCCCTGAGTTCCCCGAAACACATTGCAACCTTTTATTCACTGAACGTTACACCCCCATACAACTTGTATCGCGATTTTGGACCTTGGTCCCATTGCCCCATTGCCAACATGACCGGACACTGATCGACGCTGAATACCATCCAGCAGAGCTTAGCCAAAAAGAGCTGAGTCAAAGCTGTCCAAGCTTCAACTATCTGCATAATAACAAACGGGTACTGAACTGCCCGGCTAACGCGCGTGGGGTGCATTGAACATGGATCGTAGGCAATCGATTTTTATAAGCTGTCTTTTGTTATTGCTGGCGACTGCGCCGGTGGCCGCGGAAACCCTGAAAATCGGCCTGAACTATCCGCAAACCGGCCGCTATAAAGATCAAGGCCTGCAACAACGACTGGGCGCTTTTCTGGCTGTTGACGAAATCAACGCCGCTGGCGGAATCCGCGGACAAGAGGTGGAGTTGGTTATTCGCAACACTGGCGGCGACCCGGATAAAGGTGCCAGAAACACTGCAGACCTTATCGACAACCATAATGTTGGAATGGTATTCGGAGGCGTCTCCAGCGCAGTAGCCATTTCCTCAGGGCAGGCAGCAAAAGCCCGGGATCGCATCTATTTCGGCACCCTCACGTACTCCAATGCAACCACCGGCAGTGCTGGCCACACCCACATGTTCCGGGAGTGCTTCAACGCGTGGATGGCAGCCAAGGCCCTCAGCCAATACCTGAGCACGGATCTGGCCAACAAAAAATATTTCTACATTACGGCCGATTACACCTGGGGCTGGTCTACCGAAAAATCGGTGCGGAAGTTCTCCAACACGGGTGACAAAAATGCCCATCCTGGCGTAACGACTCCATTCCCTCAGGCCTATATTGCGGATTTCAAGGACGCACTTGAGCAAGCCGATCAAAGCGGGGCGGAAGTTCTCGTAATGGTGCTCTTCGGCGACGACATGGTGCGGGCCATCACCTTGGCATACGAGATGGGCCTGAAAGATAAAATGCAGATTGTGGTCCCAAACATTACGCTCGGAATGGCAAGGCAGGCAGGCCCCACTATCATGGAAGGTGTCATCGGAGCTTCGCCCTGGGTATGGCAGGCACCGTTCCAGTTCGGACACGAGCGTGGGCAGGAGTTCGTGAAGAGTTTCTCCAGCCGTTACGAAATGATGCCTTCGACTGCCGCAGCCTCTGCGTACAGTATCGTCTACCAATATAAAGATGCTGTTGAGCGCGCCCGGTCCACCGAAACAGCTGCACTGATCGACGCCCTTGAAGGCCACAACTATACCTTGCTAAAGGATGAGCAGACCTGGCGTGCGCTGGACCATCAGAACCAGCAAACTGTCTATGTGGTGAAGAGCAAACCCCGGGATCAGGTTATGGCTGGCGAACTTGGTAACGACTACTTCGAGATTATCAGCCACCTCGACGCTGCAACCGCTATCCAGACACCGGATGAGTGGCGACAAGAACGCCGTGAGACGGGAAAACCGCTCACGCTTCAATAACCTCACCAAGGTCCGCCCGCCTAATCAGCCGCTACGGATGACCGGTCTCGGACCGAGACCGGTCATCCGCTAATGGAATCAAGCCTTATTCGGCCTGCTCCCAACTCTTCAACAGCTCCTCGTAGGCAACGGTCTTACCTTGCGGCTTCTCGTTGTCGAGCTTGGCCTTCGGTGATCCCGGCTGATCCAGCCAATAGCTGGCTTCGCGGGGTTCGTTCAGCTTGGGCCCACAGATATCCTGTACATTGGCACGTTCAAGACGCTCCATAATTTTGTCCTGCGCTTCGGCAAGTCCATCAAGCGCTTCTTGCGGTGTACGCTCGCCACTGGCTGCCTGGGCAATGTACTGCCACCACAACTGAGCCAGCTTGGGATAATCAGGCACGTTGGTGCCGGTTGGGGACCACTGAACGCGTGCAGGGCTACGGTAGAACTCAACCAGACCACCCAGTTTGGGAGCGGCCTCGGTCATTGCGTCAGAACGAATATCGGAATCCCGAATCGGTGTCAGGCCAACCAGGGTCTTTTTCAGCGACACAGTTTTTGCAACCGTGAACTGAGCGTACAACCAAGCGGCCAAACGACGCTCTTTCGGCGTGGACTTCATGAACGTCCAGGCACCCACATCCTGATAGCCTAACTTCATGCCTTCTTCCCAGTAGGGACCCTTTGGCGATGGCGCCATGCGCCACTTTGGCGTGCCGTCTTCGTTAACGACCGGCAACCCTTCCTTGTTCATACTCGCGGTAAAGGCTGTATACCAGAAAATCTGCTGGGCGATATTACCCTGAGCCGGAACCGGGCCGGCCTCGGAGAATGTCATACCCTGGGCTTCAGGCGGTGCGTACTTCCGCAGCCACTCAACATACTTCTGCGTGGCATAGACGGCTGGGGGAGCATTAGTGGCACCACCGCGGCTTACGCTAGCACCAACTGGATGGCAGTCTTCAACCCGGATACCCCATTCATCTACGGGCAAACCGTTGGGCAGGCCCTTGTCGCCGCCACCAGCCATGGAGAACCAGGCGTCGGTGAAGCGCCAACCAAGGGACGGGTCTTTTTTGCCGTAATCCATATGGCCATAAACTCGTTCACCGTCAATTTCCTTAACGTGCACCGAGAAAAATTCGGCGATATCTTCATAGGCGGACCAATTGACGGGTACGCCAAGATCATAGCCGTAACGCTCCTTGAACTGGTTTTTCAGGTCTTCGCGCTCGAACCAGTCGGCGCGGAACCAGTACAGGTTTGCGAACTGCTGGGTCGGCAACTGATAAATTTTTCCGTCAGGCGCCGTGGTGAAGTCCAGACCAATGAAATCTTCCAGGTCGAGGGTCGGAAGGGTCAGATCTTTAGCGTCTCCCTCGATCATGTCCGAGATGGGAACGACCTGTCCATAACGGTAATGGGTACCGATCAGGTCCGAGTCGTTGATGAAAGCATCGAAAATGTTACGGCCAGACTGCATTTGGGTCTGTAGTTTTTCGATGACGTCACCTTCCTGAATCAGGTTGTGGTTAACCTTGATTCCGGTGATATCAGTGAAGGCTTTCGCCAACACGTTGGATTCGTACTCGTGGGTGGCAATGGTTTCAGACACCACGTTGATTTCCATACCACGGAACTGCTTGGCAGCTTCCGTAAACCAGGCCATTTCTTTCAGCTGCTCTTCCTCGCTCAGAGTCGACGTAGCAAACTCCTCAGAAACCCACTTTTCAGCAGCATCGGAATACTGGTCCGCATAAGCCTGCAGGCTCATGCCCAGTCCGGCAGCACCCACTGCTGTGCTTAGCAAAAGCACTTTCGGATACTTGTTATTTTTAAACATATCCAACCTCGTTTGTATTGTTAGAATTCGGAATGACGACCTGGCACAACAGCCTTCGATTTTACATCCGTCTCACTTGACGTCGGTCACCCGTCATGCGGCAGGTCGAAGACAATTAGGTGATCGTTTTCGACCATACGCCAAACATTAGTTCGTTTACGAAAAAACATCAACACGGAAACTTCTAAATTTGCGCATCTTTTTCGGCTTTTTGCACAACCTCCCTTCGCTAGCCCCAGCGTAGCAGTATCGCCACCCAAACAACCGAGACCGCCAGCGCGATCCACAGGCTGAGTTCGGTCAAACCCAGGAACATCAGGTTGATATACGCGCTCGAGAGCAGACCGATGAACAAACGGTCACCACGGGTGGTTGAGATGGGCAGAAAACCCTTGCGCTCCGTGCAGGGAGATACAACTTCGTACACCGTCATCACAAGAAGAATAGCTGCTATTACGGCAAAGAAAATGGCGACCGGTAAGGTCCAGTTCATCCAGGCAATCATATAGCGTCTCCTTATACCCGACCGAGGGCAAAGCCGGTGGCGATGTGGTTACGGACAAACCAGACCACCAGCAGACCCGGAAGAATGGTCAACACGCCAGCGGCCGCCAGCACGCCCCAGTCAATGCCGCTGGCACCCATGGTTCGCGTCATGATTGCTCCTATGGGCTGGGCGTCTACCGAGGTCAAGGTTCGCGCCAACAGCAACTCCACCCAGGAGAACATGAAGGCAAAGAATGCTGCGACCCCGATTCCGGACCGAATCATCGGAATGAATATTTTCACGAAAAATTTCGGAAAGCTGTAACCATCAATATAGGCCATCTCGTCATACTCCTTTGGCACACCCGAGATAAAGCCTTCCAGAATCCACACCGCCAGTGGCACATTGAACAGGCAATGCGCAAGCGCCACCGCTATATGCGTGTCGAACAGACCAACAGACGAATAGAGCTGAAAGAACGGCAACAGGAACACTGCCGGAGGCGCCATTCGGTTGCTGAGTAGCCAGAAGAACAGGTGCTTGTCACCCACGAACTTATAGCGGCTGAAGGCATAGGCTGCAGGTAACGCCACCAACAAGGTAATCACCACGTTGATAGAAACGTAAATCATCGAGTTGATGTAGCCGGAGTACCAGCTCGGATCAGTAAAGATTGTCGCATAGTTCGCCAGCGTGAAATCGTGGGGGAACAATGTCAGCGTCCCCAGGATTTCCTGGTTGGTCTTGAACGACATGTTCAGTAACCAGTAGATCGGTAACATCAGCAAAATGATGTATGCCGTAATACCAAAACCTTTGCGTTTACTCATTTTCATCACCAGGCCCTCACTTTTGCTTGTCGAGGTGGGTTATAGCGGTGAAGAACAGCCATGAGACCAACAGCACGATCAGGAAGTAGATCAGTGAAAAGGCGGCTGCCCGACCAATATCGAACTGACCAATGGCCATGGTGGTCAAGGTCTGGCTCAGGAACGTCGTTGAGCTGCCCGGACCGCCACCTGTCAGTACAAAGGGCTCGGTGTAAATCATGAAACTGTCCATGAAGCGCAGTAGCACGGCTATCACCAATACACTCTTGAGCCGGGGTAACTGTATATAACGGAAGATCGCCCATTTGGAGGCGCGGTCTATTTCCGCCGCTTGATAGAATGCTTCAGGTATCGCCCTCAAGCCGGAGTAACAGAGCAGTGCAACAAGCGGGGTCCAGTGCCACACATCCATCAGCAGTACCGTTGCCCAGGCATCGCCTGTGTTAGCGGTGTAGTTGTAATCGAATCCAAGTTCGTTCAGACCCCAGCCAAACAGGCCAATATCACCACGACCGAATATCTGCCAGATGGTGCCCACGACATTCCAGGGAATCAGTAACGGGATGGCCAGCAGAATCAGGCACAGAGAGGCTCGTTTGCCTGTCGTGGGCATCATCAGCGCTATACCGATACCAAGGGGAATCTGAATCATCAGCACTGCGCCGGAGAATATAAACTGGCGCAGCAGAGAGTCCTGCAGTCGTTCGTCAGCTAGCACACTTTCGAACCATTCGAGGCCGACGTAATAGGCATTACCGGGCCCAAAAATGTCTTGAACCGAATAATTAACTACGGTCATCAGCGGAATAAGCGCGGAAAAAGCCACCAGGATGAAAACTGGCAGCACCAGCCACCAGGCTTTGTTGTTGGGTACCTTGTTCATTCTGCCGCCCCCTCTACCAGAAATTCATCAATGTAAAGTTTCAGCCATTGACGCGGAAACCCGATATGCACGGTGTCTCGTTCAACCACCTGATCCTCATCAATCCGCACCAATAAAGACTGAGACCCGAGCTCCAGGGCAACGATCCGATAGGTGCCTAGATCTTCTATGTACTTCACATGGCATTCATAGGTGTCGTCGGAGGACGTATTGGACAGGTGAACAAATTCAGGACGAATCCCGATTTTAATGTTTGAAGAGTTGCTGGCTTCGACATACTGCAGCAACTCCGGATGAATATTCAGCGGAATATCGTCGAACGCAATGCCAGTCTCGGTCCGCTGAACCGGGATCAGATTCATGCCCGGACTGCCAATGAAGTACCCCACGAAGGTATGGTTTGGGCTCTCAAACAGCTCTCTTGGCGTTCCAAACTGGACAATCTGACCTTCGTACATCACGGCGATCTTGTCGGCAAAGGTCGAAGCCTCAAGCTGGTCATGGGTCACATAGACCATGGTGATATTAAACTGCTCGTGAATCTGCTTGAGCTTGCGGCGCAGTTTCCATTTCAACTGAGGGTCGATAACTGTCAACGGCTCGTCAAACAGTATCGCCGAAACGTCATCCCGGACCAGGCCCCGCCCCATGGACACCTTCTGTTTCTCATCCGCCGTGAGGTTCCTGGCCTTTCTATGTAGAACGTTTTCCAACTCAAGAATGGCGGCAATCTCTTCAACTTTGGCATCGATTTTGGCTTTGGGCATGCCCGCGTTCCGTAACGGAAACGCCAGGTTGTCAAACACCGTCATGGAGTCGTAGATCACCGGGAACTGAAACACCTGGGCGATATTGCGGTCTTTTGGCGACAACTCGTTAACCTTGACGTTGTCAAACAGCACATCGCCCTCGGAGGGCTGCAACAGGCCGGAAATGATGTTAAGCATCGTACTCTTGCCGCAGCCGGAGGGTCCCAGCAAAGCGTATGCGCCACCTTTGTGCCAGACGTGGCTCATCTGACGAATGGCATAATCCTCCGGGCCGGAGGGAGTTTTGCTGTAGCTGTGAGCTAGTGATTTTAATTGTATTTCAGCCATCTCGACTCACTCCTTGGACAGGTGGGTGGGCGCTTGAATCAAACTTCCATCGACCCCGAAAACGAACAGCTTGCTGATCGGCAGATAGACTTTAATGGGCGTATCCGAGTGATATTCATGTACCCCCATTAACTGCAACACCAGCTCAAAGTGGTCATTTTTCACATGCATGAAGGTTTCCGACCCACTGATTTCGCCGAGCTCGACAATCATCGATAGCTCCAGATCATCATCGTGCTGGGGAACCAGGCTTATGTGGCTGGGCCGGACACCGAACTGGTAGTCGCCAGGATTCAGGTTGTTCAAGTTGCGGGTCAGCGGATGATGGGCGTAAGCGTCAAAAGTGACTTCAGTTTCTGTCACCCGCCCATTGAGCAAGTTGATGGGCGGCTCGCTGAACAATT
Source organism: Marinobacter sp. (assembly GCF_040882185.1). GTDB lineage: Bacteria > Pseudomonadota > Gammaproteobacteria > Pseudomonadales > Oleiphilaceae > Marinobacter. The sequence continues at coordinate 123,576 of NZ_JBBEBW010000001.1, forward strand.
CTGCCGCCGTTACGGTCGAGGGTTGACGGTATACCGAGGTTACCGGGCCGGACTGAATGATATTGCCCTCGTGCAACAACGTTGTAACGCCACCCAGCGCCAGCGCCTCATTGGCTTCGGTCGTGGCGTAGACGGCGATGCAGTTGCGCTCCTTGAACAACTCCCGCAATTCCGCTCTGAGTTCTTCCCGTAGCTTGTAGTCAAGGTTGACCAGGGGTTCATCAAACAGAATCAGGCTGGCGTCTTTAACCAACGCCCGGGCCATGGCCGTGCGCTGCTGCTGGCCACCGGAAAGCTCCAGGGGATATCGCTGGAGCAGCGGCTCTATCTGGAGCATGGACGCGGTTTCTCTGACCCTGCGGGTAATTTCAGCCTCTTTCAGCTTGGCGAGCCGCAAAGGTGACGCGATGTTTTCCCATACCGTCAAGTTGGGGTAGTTGATGAATTGCTGGTAGATCATTGAGATGTTGCGACGTTGAACCGACTCGTTTGTCACGTCCCGGCCGTCTACCAGCACCCTGCCGGTATCCGGCTTATCCAACCCGGCCATCAGCCTCATAAGAGAGGTTTTTCCCGCCAGGGTCCGCCCCAGAAGCACATTGAAGGAACCAGCCTCAAAAGTGATATCAGCACCTGCAATATGCGGGACGCCATCAATCACACGGGAGACATTTTCCAGTGTTAACGACATAGATTTAGTCCTTGTTTTTGTTCGATTGCGAATATTCAAACGCAATGAACATACCAGATCCGTAGTAACGCTTATCTTTATTTACTATCACTATGTTTTTAAGAACTTTAATTTAGATTTATAACTATCAATAGAAGCCTTTCATGTTCGATTACGAATTATTTTGATCACTTTGAACATTGACATCAACAATGTATGAACAGGATACTGAACACTGAACATCTCCAGTTGGCCCCGATACGGTTTCATACGAAACCTCAAATAATAACAAAGCAGGAACACCCGCGATGAATAGCCTGGCTCGCAGCAGAGAATTTACAGAGGTGATTACCGCATCCTGGGCGCGTTGTCGGGCATACGGCTTGAGTCACAGCACCCGCCCTTCTCTGGAACAGCTAAACCCCTCCGAAAGCGAACAGCTCCGGGAGCAGCACAGGTTCTTGGTGGAAACAACTGAATGTGAAGTTCTGCCCTACTACGAGAACATTCTGTCGAACAGCCAATGCATGATTCTGCTGTCTGACCCGAAAGGCCGGATACTTAACAATTGGGGCGACCGACGTTTTGTCGACCCTGATAAGAAGCCGTTTTTCCGAGAAGGTACCAGTTGGCAAGAGCAGTCCAATGGCACCAACGCTATCGGCACCGCCATTGAGTGCGGCCACCCGGTGCAGGTTCAACGTAGCGAGCATTATCTGAAGGCCAACCGCTTCATGATCGGATCTGCGGCTCCTATTTTCGATGTCGACCGTAATCTGCTGGGCGTACTCAACGTGTCCAGTGACGCTTATCTGCCCCAGGCTCATACCCTCGGAATGGTCCGACTGATGTCACAATCGGTCGAGAACCGACTGATCGTCAAGAGCTACACGCCCAACTGCTTTGTGCTCACCTTCAACACCAACTCGGACAACCTCGACAGTCAGTGGTCGGGCCTGGTGGCTTTTAGTACTGAAGGCGTGGTTGTAGCGAGCAATCAACGGGCGGAGCGATTACTCGACCGCCCCCTGGCCCGGCGAACCATCAACGAGATATTTGACCGCACCCTCGCAGATTTCAAAGACCAGCCTGATCTGGCAGCGCTGGAACTCAACACCGCCGCTGGCAGAAAACTTTACGGTGTTATCAGGCGCCCACAGGAATCGTCGAGCGTCATATCACGGGGTGCGATTCAAGGTGACCTCGATCAGGCTCCAAATGTCAGCCGCCACCACATCCGGCTTGAGGACACAGAGTTTGGTGACCCGACCATGAAACGCTGTATCCATCAGGCGCGCCGGATCATCGATAAAGACATTCCTTTGTTGATACAAGGGGAGACGGGTGTTGGCAAGGAAGTGTTTGTGAAAGCACTTCACGGCATCAGCGCTCGCCGTAATTCGCCGGTGGTCGCGGTGAACTGCGCCGCCATCCCCGCCGAACTGGTGGAATCCGAGCTGTTCGGTTATGAGAAAGGGGCCTTTACCGGTGCTAGTAGCAGAGGCGCAACAGGGCTGATTCGAAAGGCTCATCGAGGCGTGCTGTTTCTCGATGAAATTGGCGAAATGCCCCTCAGTGCCCAGGCCAGGCTGCTTCGGGTTTTGCAGGAGCGGGAGGTGACCCCGCTCGGGTCTACCGAAGCTTATCCGATAGATATTCGACTGGTGTCTGCAACCAATCGCTCTTTGCAAGATCGTGTCGATGAAGGCCGGTTTCGACAGGACCTTTACTACCGGGTTAGTGGTTTGAATATAAGACTGCCTGCCCTCCGCGAACGGAGTGACCGCCGTCAGATCGTCGAACAAATCCATCGACGCCATCGCGACCCCGATCAACCTGAAGCGTTGTCCGACAGCATTCTCGATCTGTTTGATCATCATCCATGGCCCGGGAACATCCGGCAACTGATCAATGTCATGCAGGTGGCTCTGGCCATGGCGGGTCAGGAGTCCATAGATATGTGGCATTTACCGGACGACTTTCTCCGAGAAGTACAGACGCCGGGGCAGAAGCCAGTTACCACAGCGCCACAACTGAGTGAGTCACCCCATGTTGGTTTCGATGCATCATCAGCATTGGAAGCCGGAGGGTCGGCTGCGGCCAATATTCTGGAAATTTACAGCCGATATTCAGGCAATGTTTCCCGGACAGCGAAGCATCTTAGCTGCAGCCGCAATACGGTATACAAACATTTAAAACAGTTGGGTGTTAAGTAGCGGCGGTCTGCCAGCAAACCGCCAAAAAGTTGGGGTGTTCTTTCAGTGGCTTTGTAATCGGTTAACCGCCTGAACCCAGCCCTCATAAAGACTGTCTCGCTTTTCTTTGGTCATCTCCGGACTGAACCGACGGTCACACTGCCATTGCTCTTCGAGGGCTTCGAGTGAGGCGAAAACACCGGCTTTCAGTCCGGCCAGATAGGCAACGCCCAGCGCCGTCGTTTCAATCATTTTCGGCCGATCCACCGTAGCTCCGAGGATATCCGACAAAAATTGCAGCACCCAGTTATTGGCCACCATACCGCCGTCAACCCTCAGAGCAATGGGACGCAAACCGTCTTTTTCCATGGCCTTTTGCAAATCCTTGGTCTGATAACATACTGACTGTAAACCTGCCGTGACAATTTCCTTGATGCCGGTATCCCGGGTAAGGCCGAAAATGGCACCGCGCGCGTTCGGGTCCCAGTAAGGGGCACCCAAACCCGTGAACGCAGGTAACAAATAAACCCCATGATCCACCGGCGTCTGCTCCGCCAGCGGCTCGCAATCACTGGCCATATTGATCAGTTTGAGGCCATCCCGAAGCCATTGGATGGTTGCACCAGCAACGAAAATACTGCCTTCCAGAGCATAAGTGGGTACGCCATTGAGGCGATAGGCTACGGTAGTGAGCAACCGGTGTTTTGACTTAAGAGCTTTTGTTCCGGTGTTGAGCACAAGAAAGCACCCGGTACCGTAGGTGCTTTTTGCCATACCTTCCTTGAAGCAGGTCTGACCGAACAGAGCGGCCTGCTGATCCCCGGCAATGCCGAAAACCGGAATTTTCGCACCCAACAAGTCGCTGTCGATGGTTCCGAAATCGTCGGACGAATCCTTTACCTCTGGCAATAGTGACGCGGGCACATCAAACAGCTCCAGCAGGTCCGCATCCCACTCCTGAAGGTGAATATTGAACAACATGGTGCGCGAGGCATTGGTGGCATCCGTTAAATGAGAGCGCCCCCCCGTCAGCCGCCACAGCAGAAAACTGTCAACGGTACCAAAGGCCAATTTGCCCTGCTCTGCCCGTTCACGGCACCCCGCTACATTCTCAAGAATCCAGCGGATCTTCGTGGCCGAAAAATAAGGGTCAATCAGTAATCCGGTTTTGTCGTTGATAACCGCTTCGAGGCCCTGCGCGGTGAGTGATTCACAATACTCTGCGGTTCTGCGGTCCTGCCAGACAATCGCGTTATGGACGGGTATCCCGGTTTCGCGATCCCAGATAATGGTGGTCTCACGCTGATTTGTGATGCCTGTAGCGACGACCTCAGAAGCCTTGATTCCACTATTCTGGATAACGTCATGGCAAGTCTCACGTACCGTATTCCAGATATCTTCAGGGTTATGTTCGACCCAACCACTATGGGGAAAGTGCTGTTTGAATTCTTGCTGACTTACGGAGTGAATAGCTCCAGCTTCATTGAAAAGTATGGCCCGGGAGCTTGTCGTGCCCTGATCGATGGCAAGGATATACTGACTCATAATGACCGCCTTGATTTTCTGTTTTTGTTCGATACTTTCTAATATGTTCGTATTTTTACCAATATAGACACTTATTCCAAGTAGTATTTTCTGTTAGATGGAAAAATGCCGACTCACAGCTCGAAAAAGAGCAAGCTATTGACTATGGTTCCTGTAAAGGATTTCATTAACCTGTTAAATACCTGATTTATTGTCACTTGGGGATAATCAGGTGCTGGCATCTGCGTTGATGGACTCACCGCACCACCCGATAAGGATGAACATGCAACCGTGCCAGGCGCGGATTGCTTTGAAGAGGCACAGGCGAATGGCACAACGACGGCGACAGGATCTTATCATTGAGCTTATCCAGAAAAACGGATTTGTCACGACCGAGCAGTTGGTAGACCATTTTCAGGTTACCCCCCAGACCATCCGTCGGGATCTCAATCAGTTGGCCGAAGAAAGTAAAGTCCGTCGTCATCATGGCGGCGCAGGTATAGACTCGAGCACCGTCAATACAGCTTACCAGACTCGAAAAATCATGGAACTGGAAGCCAAGGAGCGCATTGCCAAAGAACTGGTTCGCTACATTCCTGATAACTCATCTTTATTTATCAACATTGGCACCACCACTGAAACGATTGCCCGAGCCCTTCTCGATCACAGCAACTTGCGGATAGTGACCAACAATCTCCATGTGGCATCAATACTGTCAGCCCGAGAGGATTTCAATGTCATCGTTGCCGGTGGCGAGGTCAGAAACCGTGACGGTGGCATCGTTGGGGAAGCCACCCGGGACTTTATAAATCAGTTCAAGATGGACTTCGGAATCATTGGCATCAGCGGCATTCACAGTGACGGCTCATTGCTCGACTTTGACTATCGCGAAGTACGCGTGGCTCAAACCATCATTGCCAATTCCGGCAAGGTACTGCTCGCGGCAGACCACTCGAAATTTGGTCGTAATGCCATGGTAAGACTGGGAGATATTACTCAGGCGGACCATTTTTTTACCGACCAAGATCCCCCAGGTGAGATCCAGCAAATGCTTCGGGAACATGCAGTGGATCTTCATGTAGTCTGAGCGTCACATAACTGGCGTAAGATCTTTACCTATCTTTGTTAACCCCTACCAGGGTCCCGTCTGGCTAATTCGTTGACCTACTGCGAATTAGCCAGACGGGACACTAGCCTCTTCATTTATGTGCCTTTACGCGATTGCATCTATCCCTTTTTAATGTTCGTTTTATTTTCTATTTTTTCCTTTACGAATACTGATCTTTTTCGCATAATGCACTGCATATACAGTTTCGGCTTCAATAGCGAACAACATTGCAGGCAATCCGGGCCAGATTGCTCTCTGTACTGTCAGGAGACGGCGAGAAATGACCTCTGATAACTCAATAGTCGACCTTATCGTAGTAGGAGGTGGCGTGAACGGGACCGGCATTGCCATGGACGCCGCCGGGCGCGGCCTCAGCGTCATACTTTGCGAAATGAACGACCTGGCGTCGGCTACGTCCTCCAATAGCAGCAAACTTATTCACGGCGGTTTGCGCTACCTCGAACATTACGAATTCAAACTGGTGCGCCAGGCTCTTGCTGAGCGTGAATCACTGCTCAAGAATGCCCCTCATATCATGTGGCCAATGCGGTTCCGCCTGCCCCACCAATCTCATTTGCGTCCGGCGTGGATGATTCGCACCGGCCTGTTCCTTTACGACCATCTCGCCAAGCGAGAGATGCTCAAAGGCTCGAAAAGTATCCGGTTCAGCCAGGAAGGGCCACTGGTCAGCGATATCACCAAAGGTTTTGAGTATTCTGACGGGTGGGTGGATGACGCGCGCCTGGTGGTGCTGACAGCCAAGGCAGCGGAAGAGAAAGGCGCCGCCATCAAGACCCGCACAAAATGCGTCAAGGCCGACCGCAACGGCAAGCTGTGGGACGTGGTGCTGGAAGATCAACGAACTGGCGAGCAGCAGTCCTATCAATGCCGCGCACTAGTGAACGCCAGTGGCCCGTGGGTCAGCAAACTGTTCACGGACACCATGACCATTCCTGCGCCCAAGCAGATACGTATGGTCAAGGGTAGCCATATCGTCGTGCCGAAAGTACATAACGAGCCGGAAGCGTACATTCTCCAGAATGCAGATAACCGAATTATTTTCGTGATCCCCTACGAAGATGATTTTTCCCTGATCGGCACCACCGATGTGGATTACGAGGGCGATCCCAGGAAAGCTGTGATATCCCCGGAGGAAACCGACTACTTGTGCTCAATCGTCAATCACCATTTCAAGCATAAGATCACGCCTGAAGATGTGGTGTGGTCATATTCTGGTGTGCGTCCGTTGATGGATGACGAGGGCTCGGCCCAGAAAGCTTCAAGGGATTACACCTTTGAAGTCGATGGCGGCGGAAAAAACAACGAAGCTCCTTTGATTTCAGTGTTCGGCGGCAAGATCACCACTTACCGCAAGCTCGCCGAAGCCGCAACCGACAAGATCTGTACTTTCTTCCCCGACGCCGGACCTGAGTGGACCAAACATGCCCCCCTGCCCGGCGGCGACTTCACTGACTGGAATGCCCTGGTGGCAGAGTTTGTTAACGAGTTTCGCTGGTTGCCCGAAAAACTTGCAAGGCGGTACGCCCGTACCTATGGCACCCGGGCTTATGAAATCCTTCGGGACCGTCCATCTTTTGAATCATTGGGGCAGCTATTTGGCGGCGATCTCTACGCTGCGGAAGTTGAGTATTTGCGAGAGCACGAATGGGCGATCAGTGCTGAGGATATTATTTGGCGTCGTACCAAACAGGGTTTGCGCATGAAAGATGATCAGGTGAGCGCCCTGCAGGCATATCTGGACCAAAACTCTCGTTAAACACTCTCCTTACCGAACTTGGAAGAATTGTTGTAGTAGGCACGGCAGCTTAGTCAGCTGCTCTCCATCATCCCGTGCTCGGGCTGCCTACTCCTGTTCTCAGGTCTGCAAGGCCTCCCGAGCAATAACTGATAGCCTAGTGTCTTATTCCGCCGGACGCGAGCAGTAGTTTTACTCGTGCCTGCAGCCTGGGCACCACGTGTTCTTCAAACCAGGGGTTACGACGCAGCCACAGGTTATTTCGCGGGCTGGGATGAGGCAGTGGAATTACCTCGGGCCAGAACGATTCCCAATCCGCCACGATGTCCGTCACTGAGCGCTTACGCTTGTCCTGGCCAAGATGCCAGGCCTGAGCATACTGCCCGATGGCGAGAGTCAGCTCGATATGGTCAAGCCCCGCCATCAATGCATGACGCCAGGTCGCGGCGCACTCCGGTCTGGGTGGGTTGTCTCCTGACTTGCCAGTCCCCGGGTAACAGAAACCCATAGGAACGATCGCGATGCTGTGTTCATCGTAGAAAGTTTCCCGGTCAATGCCCATCCAACGCCTGAGCCGATCGCCACTGGGATCGTTGAACGGGAGACCGGTCTCATGAACGCGACGACCAGGGGCCTGGCCGACGATCAGCAACCGCGCCTGGCGGCTGGCCTGGATAACCGGGCGAGGCGGGTTTGGCAGCACCTCACTGCAAAGCGTGCATTGCCGGACCCGACTCAAAAGAGCGTTAAATGAATCATCTGTCTGCCCCATGGCTATTTCTGACCTCATTGCCGAACTTTTAACTTCAACTTTACTTTTCAACGCGGTTACCGCAACCATAGTAACTCATGTTTAATGAGCCGCTCCTGACCAAACAGGCAGGCGCTCAGACAACGGGCTCTATCATCGGTAGTACCGTTTTGCCCCGGCTGATTTTTTCATCGGCTTTAAGTTGGGCTGCTTTCGTAGCAGAATTTAACAATCCTTTTATTGGTCACTTGGCGGGTGAACAGTAAACTGGACCTTGTGTCTATATAACAAAACGATACCAGAATATTCCGTTTCTTAGTCGGCTCTCGCCTGATGTCATTCGTGTCTGGAGCTCAAGTTTTTGCAACCAGTAGACTTGATCGAAAAAGAAATTCCCGTAGCGGAGGTGCAGCTAGGCATGCATGTCGTCAGGCTGGATCGTGCCTGGACCGAAACAGATTTCCCGCTCCAGGGTTTTATCGTCCATACTGTCGACGATATCCAGGCTATCCAGGAACAATGTGAGACGGTTTTTATCGAAGGCCGAGTCTCGTATCGGGAACGGCTGGCGAGGGGTTTCCAGGGTAAGTGGGGGAAATCAAAACCTCCAGCAGCGACAGCCGAGCCCCAACGCCAGATTACCTATATCAACAAAATTTCTTTCGATGAAGAACTCGGCAATGCCATGCAGAGTTTTCATACCTGCCGTAATCTGGCCAAAAACATCCTGAGTACTATTCGTCTGGGAAGGGTTATTGATCTCAATGAGATCCGGCCAGCAGTCCAAGGGATTGTTGCCAGTATTCTTCGCAACCACTCTGCACTACTATGGCTTACCCAGATTCGCAACAAGGATGATTACACCGCTGAGCACTGCATGAATGTGTGCGTACTGTCGGCAGCCTTCGGCAAACATCTGAATCTCGACGAAAAGGAACTGGAAGTACTCGCACTCTGCGGACTGCTTCACGACGTAGGCAAAATCAAGGTGGACGAGTCGATCCTGAACAAACCGGGCGCCTTCACTTCAGAAGAGTTCGAGCAAATGAAGATGCATCCGGTGTTTGGTCGCCAGGTACTCGCCTCGATTAAGGGCCTTGAGCCCATCGCCGTTGATGTGGCGCACAGTCATCACGAACGCATGGACGGGTCCGGTTATCCGAGGGGTCTGGCGCATAATCAGATCCCCTATTTTGCCAAAATCGTTGCGGTTGTAGATGCGTACGATGCTATTACCGGACACCGGATCTATGACAGTGCAAAATCCTCAAAGCAGGCACTGGATATTCTTTATAAATGTCGGGGAACTCAGTTTGATGAAGAGCTGGCTCTGGAGTTTATCCGTTTTACCGGCATTTACCCGCCCGGTGCCCTGGTTGAACTCAGTAGCGGTGAAATAGCATTGATACTGGAATCCCATGCGGTGAATCGACTCAGGCCCAAAGTTCTCATCGTACGGAACACTGAAAAACAGCGGTGCCGGGAAAAGGTGATGGACTTGATGAGTCTGAATGTAGAAGGCGGCACACCCATCACTATTCTGAAAGAGTGGCCAAACGGCAGTTTCGGCATTGACCTCACCACCTACCTGGAGCAAGGTCTGGAACTCAAACGCCATGATTCCGCCCTGACGGAAGATGTGGTGAACTGCTTCAAATAACTCGCTATTCGCTCAGATCAATACCCACGCACAGACTACGCTCCCCTCCTGACAGCTTATTGTACTTCCGCATTCCCCAGCGCTTCTGCGGCACCCAAAAGACCGGTATAGGTCTCGATTACAAGAAACACGGGCGTAAACTCCATTAGCGGGCGCATACGTCCCTTATCCTCAAAACTGCTCTGGAAAGGACTATCAAGGAAAAAGTCGATAAATCGGGGCAGAATCCCCCCACACAGGTAAACACCTCCCAAGCTCCCAAGAGTCAAAGCTGCATTGCCAGCTACCCGACCAAGAATAGCGCAGAAGTGGCGCAACACCTGATGCGCCAGGGTGTCCGAACGCTCCAGTGCCGCTGCTGTGATTTTGTCCGGTGAATCCAGAGGCGCGGACACGCCCTGCAGTTCGGCGTGGGCCTGATAAAGATTGAGCAGGCCTTCACCCGAAAGAATACGCTCCACCGATACCCGACCGAAACGGGCATGGAGAATCTTCAGTATAGCGGCCTCAGTTTCGTCCGTCGGTGCAAAATCGACGTGTCCGCCCTCAGTCATCAATGGTGTCCATCCGTTGCGAATCGGCATCAGGCCCGATACGCCCAAGCCTGTACCAGGGCCGATAACCAACCTTGGACGATCAGGATTCCCGGGGCCGCCGCATATATGAATGAGTTTGTCCCTTTCCACGTGAGGGACCCCCAAAGCCATCGCGGTGAAGTCGTTGATCACCTTGAAGGCGCGCCAACCGAACTGCCGCTGAACGGCGCTGATATTAAAACGCCAGTGATTGTTGGTCATCCTGACCTGATCTTCGCGCACCGGGGACGCCACGGCAAAACAAGCTTCTCTCACAGATCCGACGCCCGCACGAGCGAGGTAATCAACGATGGCGTCATCAATGTTGGGGTAGTCAGCGCAGAGCAGAACTTCAATAGCCAATGGCCTGACGGCGCCCTCCTGGACCAATGCAAAGCGTGCATTGGTGCCGCCAATATCACCTACCAGAGCATAGTTTGCTGCTGTCATGCGTCGTGGTTCCAGAAAAAACTCGCGCCTTCTTCCGGGCTGCTCGCAGTCCGCCGCATCCATCCAAACATTTCACGGCCCAAACCGGTATGCGAGGCAGTCAGATCCACCTTCGCCTGTGGCCGCTGAGCCAGAACCTCATCCCCCAACGCGATGGTCAGTTGACCGGTATCCGCATCGACACAGATTATATCGCCATTGCAGACTCTCGACAGTGGGCCGCCATTGGCGGCTTCCGGATATACGTGAATAGCAGCCGGAACCTTGCCCGAGGCGCCGGACATACGACCATCCGTTACCAGTGCGACATGAAAACCGCGATCCTGTAACACGCCCAGGTACGGAGTGAGTTTGTGTAATTCCGGCATACCGTTGGCTTTCGGCCCCTGAAATCGAACCACAACGACACAATCTTTATCGAGCTCGCCAGCTTCAAACGCCGCCTTCAGGTCATTCTGCTCATCAAACACCACTGCCGGGGCTTCCACCCGATGATGCTCTTTTTTCACTGCAGACACTTTAATCACGCCTCGGCCAAGATTGCCGTCCAGTACTTTCATACCACCGTCGGGAGCAAAAGGGTCCGCCGCAGTACTCAATACAGAAGCATTGAGTGTTTCAGCGGCAGCTGGCGACCATACCAGTTTATTGTCCTGCAGCGATGGCATCCGGGTATATGCTTCCAGTCCACGGCCCATCACCGTCTCAACATCTTCGTGGAGATATCCCCCGGCAAGCAACTCGCGAATCAGGAAGGGTGTGCCGCCAGCCTCATGAAACGCGTTAATATCTTCCTCGCCGTTAGGATAGATACGAGTCATCGATGGTACTACTGACGAAAGTTCCGCGTAGTCGTTCCAGTCAATAATGATTCCCGCTGCCCTGGCAATGGCAACCCAGTGAATGGTGTGATTTGTGGAGCCGCCTGTGACCAACAGCGCCACCAGAGCATTTACGATACTTTTTTCATCCACCATATCCGCCAGCCCCAGGGTGCCTCCATTGGGTTTGGATAGCTTAACCACCCGTTCGGTTGCGGTCCGGGTCAGCTCGTCCCGAAGCGGCGTATTAGGATTGATAAAAGCGGCCCCCGGCAGGTGCAATCCCATAACCTCAACCAACAACTGGTTACTGTTCGCAGTGCCGTAGAAGGTGCAGGTACCCGGGCTGTGGTATGACTTGCTCTCTGCTTCAAGCAGCTCATCCTTACCTATCTCACCTTCGGCGTAGAGCTGGCGAACACGCTGTTTTTCCTTATTCGGCAGGCCCGACGGCATAGGGCCCGCCGGGATCAATATGGTCGGCAAATAACCAAAGCTCAGCGAACCTATCAATAGCCCCGGCACGATCTTGTCGCAGATGCCCAACAAAACCGTCGCATCAAACATGTTGTGGCTCATCGCTACCGCTGTACTCATGGCGATCACATCCCGGGAAAACAGACTGAGTTCCATGCCGGGCTGGCCCTGGGTCACACCGTCACACATTGCTGGCGTGCCCCCGGCAAATTGGGCAACGGACCCCATTCCATGGGCGGCTTCGCGAATCAGATCCGGAAAGCGCTCGTAGGGTTGATGGGCAGAGAGCATGTCGTTGTAAGCCGAAACAATCGCGACGTTGGCCTTGTTCATCAGCTTCAGGGTGTTCTTGTCGGCGCTGCCACAGGCCGCAAAACCGTGAGCCAGATTGCCACAGGACAGCACACCGCGCTGTGGAGAGGACTCTTTAAGGGCGTTCATTCGACCGAGATACTCCCGGCGGGTGCCTCGACTGCGCTCAATGATGCGCCGGGTGACCTTCTCAACTGTCGCGTGCATAGATTCTCTCCAACCATTGCCAATTTTTTGAAAGCAGGAAATTCAATAACTCACCTATTATGAATGTAATTTTACGTTCTTATTGTGTCTTTTTCACGATTAAAAGTTCATTAACTGAATTTTTATTGTTATATTTACTACATTCGAAAACGAACATAACAATAGAAAACCTACCGACAAATGGGGCACTCTCATGACTATTCGTATCGCAATCAATGGTTTTGGCCGCATCGGGCGCAATATACTTCGAGCACTTTACGAGAATAACTATCGCCAGAACATGCAAGTGGTGGCAATCAATGATCTGGGAGATGCCGAGACCAACGCTCACCTACTCAAATACGATAGTGTTCACGGCCGCTTTAACGCTGACGTAAGCCACGATGAAGAATCACTGTCCGTGAACGCAGACCGCATCGCGATTTCAGCCATCCGAAATCCTGAAGAGCTGCCCTGGAAAGACCATAATGTTGATGTGGTGATGGAATGTACCGGGCTGTTCACCAGCCGGGAGAGAGCTGGCGCTCACCTCACCGCCGGTGCTCGCAAGGTCATCATCTCCGCGCCCTCCGGGGATGCTGACGCCATGATCGTATACGGCGTAAACCACGACACCCTGACCGCCGACCACCAGGTTATTTCCAACGCTTCCTGTACCACCAACTGCCTGGCCCCAGTAGTGCAGGCCATACAGGAAACTGTCGGCATCGAAAGCGGATTAATGACCACCATCCACTCCTACACTAACGACCAAAAGCTAAGCGACGTTTACCATACTGATCTGTATCGTGCGCGTTCAGCCACCCAATCCATGATCCCCACCAAAACCGGTGCGGCGGCGGCAATTGGCATGGTGTTACCAGCATTGGCTGGCAAGCTTGACGGATTGGCAGTGCGGGTACCCACCATCAACGTATCGCTGGTAGATTTCAGCTTTATCGCTGGGCAGGACACCTCCGTTGAAGAGATCAACCGGATCGTCGAGGCGGCAGCCGTGGAGAATCCGGTTTTGGGCTACAACGATGAAAAACTGGTCAGTGTGGACTTCAACCATGATCCACTTTCCAGTATTTACGATGCCAATCACACCCGTGTCCTGGGCCGTCACGTGAAAGTCATGGCATGGTACGATAATGAATGGGGTTTCTCGAACCGCATGCTGGATAATGCTGCGGCCCTGATGAAAGTGAGTCGCTAAGCCGACATTTAACTCAGACACCAAATGTACTTACCCGGTTAATCAGTCAAACAAAGGAACAAACCATGCTCAGGCGCACCAAGATTGTCGCAACACTCGGCCCCGCAACCGATTCTCCAGAGTCATTGGCTGCCATCATCGCGGCTGGTGTTGACGTAACGCGACTGAACTTCTCCCATGGCAACGCTGATGAACATATCCAGCGTGCGAATCGGGTGCGGGAAGCCGCAGCGTCTCAAGGCCGTTTTGTCGCTATCATGGCCGATCTGCAAGGCCCGAAACTGCGGGTTGCCCGCTTTACAGACAACAAGGTGTCACTGAAACGCGGCCAGATATTTGTCCTGGATGCCGCCATGGATAAAGAAGCAGGCACTGACGAGCGGGTTGGCATTGATTACGAAGAACTGATCAACGACGTCAAGCCAGGCGATATCCTGGTACTGGATGACGGCCGTATTGAAATGGAAGTCGAGAACGTTGATGACCACAGCATCACCTCTCGTATCCTGATTGGCGGCCCCCTTTCCAATAACAAAGGCCTGAATAAGCGCGGCGGTGGCCTGTCGGCTGATGCGCTGACTGAAAAAGACAAGCAGGACATTGTCACTGCCGCAAAGCTTGGTGCGGACTACGTCGCTGTCTCTTTCGTGCGAACAGCCGACGATATGCATACCGCCCGGGCACTACTGAAAGAAGCTGGCTCCAGCGCAGGACTGGTAGCAAAGATTGAACGTGCTGAACTGGCCCACGATAACGATGCCCTTGATGCGGTCATTGAAGCCTCAGATGCCGTCATGGTTGCCAGAGGGGATCTTGCGGTAGAAATCGGTGACGCCGAACTCGTTGGCGTTCAGAAGAACATCATCAGCCGCGCACGCACCCTGAACAAAGTGGTGATTACGGCCACTCAGATGATGGAGTCCATGATCGAAAACCCGATGCCTACCCGCGCGGAAGTGTCTGATGTGGCCAATGCTGTGTTTGACTATACCGACGCTGTCATGTTGTCTGCAGAAACCGCCGTTGGTGACTATCCAGTGGAGGCAGTAGAAGCAATGGTGCGCATCTGTATCGGGGCGGAGCGACACCCTTCTACCCATACTTCTGGCCACCGGATGCATGAATCCATGGAACTGGTGGACGAAGCCATTGCGCTCTCAGCGATGTATGCAGCCAACCACCTGGATGGCGTAAAGGCCATCATCTGCATGACAGAAACCGGCGCTACGCCACTGCTGATGTCACGTATCAAATCAAGCTTGCCGATTTTTGCCTTTTCCCGGCACACCAAGACCCAGAACCGCGTCACCATGTACCGAGGTGTGCAGACCGTACCGTTTGACTCCCAGGCCTTGCCTAATGAAGAGATCAACGCCCTGGCCGTCGCAGAGCTTTTGAAGCGGGGTGTTGTAGAAGAAGGCGCGCTGGTAGTCATGACCAAGGGGGATTACGCCAACGCCCAAGGCGGCACTAACACCATGAAAATTGTCCGGATCGGGTCCCAGATTCGCTGACAGTCCGGTAAAGAAGCCTGCCGGCAGCTTTAGCCAAGCTGCTGGCGGTACTGTTTTCAGATATCGTTCAGGCTTCCCTTCACGATTTCGGAAATGGCACTCCAGTCGCTCGCATCAATCCTGTCTTTAGGCGTCAACCAGGTACCTCCGACCGCCGCCACATTATCCAGGGCCAGGTAATCCTTCGCAGTGTCACGACGAATACCTCCGGTCGGGCAAAACGTGACATCGGCAAACGGCCCTGAAAATGCCTTTAGCGCTTTAATACCGCCTGCGACTTCCGCCGGGAAAAACTTGAACTCCCGATACCCCATGGCATACCCCATCATCATTTCAGAAATGGTCGATATCCCCGGCAGTAGAGGCGCCTTTGTATTCAACCCATGGGCAAGAAGTTGCTCCGTCACACCCGGAGTAATGACAAATTGCGCACCGGCTGCTTCCGCCTCCCTGTACTGGCTGATCTGTGTCACAGTGCCAGCGCCCACCCAGACATCCGGTAGCGCCTTACGCAATTGTTTTATGGCGCCGAGGCCATGTTCCGAGCGCAATGTCACTTCGAGAATACGTATACCACCCTCAACCAAAGCTCTTCCAAGCGGAACAGCGTGATCGGGATGATGAACGGTGATGACAGGTACCAACGAACAGGCTGCAAGCATGGCCTGAACCTGATGACGGTGATGCATGGGTAGTTGGGACAGTTGGGACATGGCTTACGGGCTCCAGAACACAGAGATTGACTGGCGGAAAAACGCCCGCACTGGCATAGCTCGCACGTCATCGAGATTGCCGACGGCCTTTTTTAGCGTTTCCAATTTGTCATCGCCCTTGATATGCAGCGCTACAAAGCTGGCAGCTCTTAACGCGCTGAAGGTCAGCGAAACACGGCGTTGGGGCTGAGAGGCTGGCGTCAGAGCAATGCACTTTGCCGGGTTATCCGGACCAAGCGCCTCCAGAAGTTCAGGCGCATCCGGGAAGAATGAAGCGGTGTGGCCGTCGTTTCCCATTCCCAACACCACCACATCCAGCGGCCAGGTCATTCCCCCGAGGGCACTTTCACAAGCCCCCTGCCCTCGACTATCCAGGCTTCCAGCCTGCCTCAAACCAACAAAATTTGCCCGGGCAGCACCATTCTGCAACAGGTGCTGTTTCACCAGACGTTCATTGCTGTCAGGGGCCCGCTGATCCACCCAACGCTCGTCCACCAGAGTCACATCCACGCGTGCCCAATCGAGGGGCGCTACGCTCAATAACTCGAAGAAAGCTTTCGGCGTGCTTCCGCCCGACACCGCCAGACTGGCACGTTCACGTTTCGTTAAAGCCACGGTGAGGTGAGTCACCACCTCCCGGGTCAATTGTCCGGCCAGCAACATGGCGTCGCCCAAAAGTACCGGGCGTACACTCACAGGCCAGTTGACATCAGACATCCTCATACCAGCTCCGTCCATCCCGGGTGATCATGGCGATGGAAGCCACAGGGCCCCAGGTTCCAGAGGCGTAACGCTTTGGTGACGCCGCATGATCTTCCCAATTCGAGATTACCTGATCGACCCAGCGCCAGGCGTATTCGACTTCGTCACGCCGTACAAACAAATACTGGTTGCCTTTCATGATTTCCCAGAGCAAACGCTCATAGGCATCCGGAATACGTTGAGCGTTGAAAGCTTCCGAGAACGTGAGTTCCAGGGGGCCCTGACGTAAACGCATGCCTTTATCGAGGCCCTGATCCTTGGTGAGTATCTGGAGTGACATGCCTTCATCCGGCTGTAAGCGGATAATGAGCTTATTGTTTGCCAGGTGCTTCTGATCGGGATCAAAAATGTAATGTGGCGCGGGCTTGAAGTGGATAATGATCTGCGACAGTTTTTCGGGTAGACGCTTGCCGGTGCGTATATAAAACGGTACGCCGGACCAGCGCCAGTTGTGTATCTCCGCCTTCAGGGCGACAAAGGTTTCGGTAGAGCTTCCTTTGTAAGCATCCTCTTCTTCAAGATAACCCGGAACCGGCTTGCCATCGCTCGTGCCAGCGGTGTACTGCCCCCTTACCAGATGGGTTTCCATCAAGTCCTGGGTAATAGGCCGGAGCGCCTTGAGAACTTTCACCTTCTCGTCACGGATACTGTCAGCGGACAAGTCAGAGGGAGGGTCCATAGCAATCAGACAGAGCAGTTGCAGCAGATGGTTCTGGATCATGTCACGCATCTGACCGGCTTTGTCGAAATATCCCCAGCGCCCTTCAATGCCCACGCTTTCAGCAACCGTAATCTCCACATGAGAGATATGGTTCTGGTTCCACTGGGTCGCGAAAAGATTATTGGCGAACCTTAAAGCAATAAGATTCTGAACAGTCTCCTTGCCGAGGTAATGGTCAATACGGAATAACTGGTTTTCATTGAACACTTCCGCGAGCTGGTCATTGATAACCCTGGACGACTCCAGGTCATGGCCAATGGGTTTTTCCACCACCACCCGGGTTGATTCGTTGCAGCAACCGCCCGTTTTCAGATTACGAGCGATCATGCCGTAAAGCGAGGGTGGCGTCGCCATATAAACGATCAACTCGCCGCCGCCTCGCCGCCGCCACTCATTCAGGGGTGCGTAACCTGCTTCATCACCGAAGTCGAAACAGAGGTAATCGACCCGCTCGAGAAAGCCTGCCAGCACCTCCTCATCAAGCTCATCCTCGCGAACGTGTTGCCGGATCCGGGAGGCCAACCGCTTGCGGGCACCATCTGTATCGACCTCACTCCGCGCCAGCGCCAAAATGCGCGTCTCCCTGGCCAGCAAACGGGCACATTCCAGTTGATATAGCGCCGGAAACAGTTTGCGCTGGGCAAGGTCACCCAGCGCACCGAACATTATCAGGTCACAGCGGGTGCCAATCTGTTGGACCATACTTCATTCTCTCAAGTTGTAAAGTGACTCAAAGCTCTCCAGAGCCTTATCATGATGTTGTAATATTATGCAAATAATGCCAGTTTTTTCGGCATAATCCAAGAATAGATACCTAATTATGATATTTTTACTACCACTCAAAAGAAGAAAAACCGGTATAATCACGGCCTCAAGGACTCAATTGAAACCTGCGACAGGAGACCCGTATCTATGGCAACCACCCACTCCCATCAAGATGAAAATGTGCTGGAGGTGATTCAGGCCAGACTCGACAGCCTGAATAAATCCGAGCGCAAGGTTGCCGAAGCCATCCTGCAGGACCCCACCTCCGCAACTCGATACAGTATCGCAGCCCTGGCGCGGGCTGCCGATGTCAGTGAGCCCACAGTGAATCGGTTCTGTCGCAGCTTTTCCGCCACCGGATTTCCGGATTTCAAGATCCGCCTGGCTCAAAGCATAGCCACCGGCACACCCTACGTAGGCCAGAATATCGGTCCCGAGGACTCTGTCGCCGAGTTTGCCGATAAAATCGTACTCAGTACGATAGCCAGCCTGGATAAAGCCCGGCAAGCGCTCTCCTACAAAGCGCTGGCCAACGCCATTGACCATCTGATCCAGGCTAAACAAATCAACTTCTTCGGCATGGGCGGCTCTGCACCGGTAGCGCTGGATGCCCAGCACAAGTTTTTCCGATTCAACATCCCGGTCATGTCCTACGACGATGCCCTCATGCAGCGGATGGTCGCTGCAGGGAGCGGAACCGGCGACGTCATCGTGGTGATTTCATACACCGGGCGCACTCGCGAAATGATCGACATTGCGCAAATCGCCCGAGAAAACGGTGCCACAGTGATCGGTATCACTACGCCGGACTCTCCCCTGGCAGAAAAATGCACAGTGGTCCTTGGGGTTACCGCTCCAGAAGACACCGAAGTCTACATGCCTATGTCGTCCCGCATTATTCATCTGACCGTGATTGATGTGCTTGCGACGGGTGTCACACTTAAGCGGGGCACGGATTTCCACCAGCATCTGAAAAAAATCAAAGACAGTCTTAAGGCCACGCGCTTGCCAGATAAACCATAACGTCTTGAATTTAATAAGGAATTTATAAAATAAAAAAGCCGGGAAAGTGACGTTAATCACCTACCCGGCTTTTATGCAGTATTTGGGGATTAGGGGCGCTCAATATCCGCCCGGTCCCTCAAATATTGCTGATAGGCCAGATACTCGCGCTGAGCCTGCTGGTTTGCCAGGAACTGCTGCATCTGAGCCCGCTCTGCTTCATTTGCTTTACCATCGCCATCGGTAACACCGTCCAGCGCAATAATCACAGCGCTATCACTGCCTTCGGCCAAGCCATAGGTGACACCGTCTTCAGGCGGCCGCTCAAGAGTGAACGCACTGCGAAGAACGTCCGGTGCCAATGAACGATTACCTCGACCGGTTGCTTCATGGGTAGTCCAGTTGCCTGCTTCGAGACCGAGGTCTGCCAACGACTCACCATCCTGAAGCTTGGCGATGACATCCCTGGCACGTTCGGTCAAACGTTCGCGGACCTTCTGTTGCATCAATTGCTCGCGAATCTGATCGCGAACATCAGCCAGGTCCCGCTGGCCCTGGGGTTGATAACTCTTGACCCGAGCTACCACCGATTCGTTATTGCCGACATCGATAAGCTCTGTGTTGAATTTATCCTGCAGTACATCGCCGGAGAACAACTGCCGCACCAGGCCGGGATGCTCAAACGGGCCTTCACCGCCCTCCCGGGTCACACCTGCCTGTTCCTGAACCTCCAGTCCAAGCTCTTCGGCCGGACCGGTCAGATTACCTTCGGAATACGCCATATCAGCCAGTTCCGACCGCATTTCCGCATAACGCTTACCTGCGGCATCTTCAGCAAGCTCCCTGCGGAGCTCCTCTTCCATGGCCGCAAGCGGTGGCGCATCGGACTGACGAATGTCCACCAGCTTGATAATATGCGTGCCAAAGGACGTTTCAACGGGCTCCGACACCTCGCCGGTCTCAAGACTGAACAGTGCCTCTTCAAATGCACTGTCGAACATTCCCCTGCTGGCAAACCCGAGGTCGCCGCCATCCTTCGCCGACACGGTATCATCCGAATAACGCTTCGCCAGTGCCGCAAAATCCTCGCCCTCGCCCAGCTTTTCCTGAATCTCCGCCAACTGGTCAGCAGCGTCACCAGAGTCTTCGATCAGGACATGGGAGGCTCTGCGTTCTTCAGAGGCCATATCAGGCGCCCGACTCTCGTACAGGTCCGCTACTTGCTCATCACTAACCTGCTCACTTTCCGCAAGCTCGCTCAACGACAAGGTGACGTACTCAGCAACTACAGTTTCCGGTACGGTGAACCGGGAAGGGTTGTTCTGATAGAAAGCTTCAATCTCCTCTTCAGAGATGGTCACTTCAGAGCTCACGCTCCCGGCGTCCAGAGCCACGGTACGGAAGTCGCGAGTCTGATTTTGAAGGCGAAGCAGGTTATCAACGACCGCTGGTGCAACAACACCGCTTTGGGTGAGGCCACTGCGAATCTGATTGATCACCAGCTGGTTGCGCATAGCTCTACGGAACTCGCCCACACCCATGCCCATGTTCCGGACAACCATTACGAACCGGTCGCTATCGAACTGTCCATCAACCTGAAATTGTGGCATCTGGGTTATCAGACGATCTATGTCCTCGTCTGCCAGCTCAAGTCCTTGCGCAGCCGCATCCTGACTCATGATCTCTTCGCGAACAAGGGCCTCCAGCACTTCGGTGCGGATCCTGTCATCGTCGAGCAACGCGGGATCAGGGCTGTCCATATCTGAGAGACGCCGCTGGCGCTCCATCTGAACAACTCGGAGAAATTCCCGCTCGGTTATGTCTTCGCCGTTAACGGTAGCCACCTCGGGCTCTCCGGAGAAACCACCGATAATGGCATCCATCCCCCAAATGGAAAGTGACACTATCAATAGCCCTATGATGATCTTGGCTATGGTGCCCTGGGCATTTTCACGGATATCTTGCAGCATATATCTCGACTCGCTGAACGTAAAAAGGCGCACCCGGATGGAATGCGCCTCGAATTCGTAGGAAGTAACCCCGCCGTTAATAAGCTGGCTCAGATGTGCTCTGCGCCAACAGAAGACCCGAGGGGATTACTTCAGCAGCACCCGTATACTGGGTACCGCCTTTCGAAAGAGACCGTTACTTAACGGCGTCCTTCAGAGCTTTACCTGCTTTGAAACCAGGTACTTTAGAGGCAGGAATCTTGATTTCTGCGCCAGTTTGCGGGTTACGACCGGTGCGGGCTGCACGCTCTTTGACCGCAAAAGTACCAAAACCAATCAGGGTGACCTGATCGCCTTTTTTCAGGGCTCCCGTGACGGAGCCAATCATCGCATCAAGTGCGCGACCGGCATTGGCCTTGGAAAGATCTGCTGACTCTGCAATTGCATCGATAAGTTCGGACTTGTTCACACTAAACCCCTTCGATTTCAGGTTGAAGATGTTGTAGGTTGGTTTTTTTTCTCGGACGTTCTCGACTATCGCATAAGCGGTCAGAGAATTCCATTCTACGGTTTTCTTATTCCTTTCGGCATTAAACCGGCTTTCGGAATACGTACACTTTGCGCGGGAGCCATTGGTATTGGCTGCTTCACGGCGAAACAGTTATACCAATGGCTTCTCTCGCCTGTCAACAACACAAACGGTCTTTAATGTGTATTTATGCGTTCTGCACCTTCTCCGTCGTCCTCTCGCGTCTTCCCTGATACCTCTTCTGCCTCGGATTTTTCGGTGTTGGGGGCGGGTGGATATTCGAGGGCAGCGTCGAGAACTTCGTCTATCCACTTGGCTGGAATGATTTCAAGAGATTGCTTTATGTTGTCTGGTATCTCCTTGAGATCTCTAACATTCTCGCTCGGGATAATCACTCGTTTAATACCGCCGCGATGGGCTGCAAGAAGCTTTTCCTTGAGGCCGCCAATTGCCAGCACCTGGCCTCTCAGCGTTATCTCACCGGTCATCGCAACATCTGCCCGCACGGGAATTTTCGTCAGTGCAGAGACCAGTGCTGTACACATGCCAATACCAGCACTCGGCCCATCTTTTGGCGTGGCACCTTCAGGAACATGAACATGGAGATCGAATTTTTCATGGAAATCCTCGGAAATTCCCAGGCCAGGCGCACGACTTCTGACAACCGTCAGGGCTGCCTGAATGGATTCCTGCATCACATCGCCCAAAGAGCCTGTTTTTACCACTCGACCTTTACCCTTGGTCAGGGCACATTCGATGGTCAACAGCTCGCCACCCACCTGGGTCCAGGCCAAGCCCGTTACCTGACCGATCTGGTTTTTCTCTTCGGCCAGACCGAAACTCACCTTGCGAACGCCTGAGTAGTCCTCAAGCAATTCAGGTGTAAGCACCAGAGAGGTTTTTTCGCCACTCTCCACGTGCTCCCTGACGACCTTGCGGCAGAACTTGGCAATTTCACGCTCAAGCCCCCTGACCCCGGCTTCACGGGTGTAGTAGCGGATAAGGTCACGAAGGGTCTCCTCGGGTACTTCGAGTTCCTTCCTGGCCAAACCATTCGCCTTTATCTGCTTGGGCAGCAGATACTTCATGGCGATATTGACCTTCTCGTCTTCGGTATAACCGGGGATGCGGATGATCTCCATCCGGTCGAGCAACGCCGAAGGAATATCCATCGAGTTAGAGGTACACACAAACATAACGTCCGAAAGATCGTAGTCGACCTCGAGGTAATGATCGTTAAACGTGTGGTTCTGCTCCGGATCCAGTACTTCCAGCAAGGCGGAAGCCGGGTCACCGCGATGGTCCATGCCCATCTTGTCGATTTCATCGAACAGGAACAGTGGGTTCTTCACACCCACCTTGGAAAGCTTCTGAAGCAGCTTGCCGGGCAGCGCCCCGATATAGGTCTTGCGATGGCCCCTGATTTCCGCTTCATCGCGCACGCCACCCAATGCCATACGGGTGTATTTGCGATTGGTGGCGCGGGCAATGGATTGGCCAAGCGAGGTTTTACCAACCCCTGGAGGACCTACCAGACACAGCACAGGCCCCTTGATCTTCTTGACTCGACTCTGCACTGCCAGATACTCAAGAATACGCTTCTTGACCTCGTCCAGACCGTAGTGGTCTTCATCAAGTATCGCCCGGGCTTTTTCAATATCATGACGAACGCGGCTACGTTTTTTCCAGGGTACTGACAGCATCCAGTCAATATACCCCCGCACCACAGTTGCTTCCGCCGACATCGGTGACATCATCTTGAGTTTGTTAAGCTCCACTTCAGTCTTTTTGCGCGCTTCCTCAGGCAAGCCAGCTTCTTCAAGCCTCTGCTCCAGTTCCTCAAAGTCGTTGTTGCCCTCGCCCATGTTGCCCATCTCTTTCTGGATGGCCTTCATTTGCTCATTGAGGTAGTACTCTCGCTGACTGCGCTCCATCTGTTTTTTGACTCGGCCACGAATGCGCTTCTCGACTTCGATCAGATCAATCTCACCATCGAGTTTGCCGAGCAACAGATCAACTCGTTTCCTGACGTCCAACGCTTCAAGAAGCTCCTGCTTTTCCGGGATCCTAAGCTCCAGATGCGCCGCCATGGTGTCCGCCAAACGCTCGAGATCGTCAATACCTGTAAGCGCATTGGAAACTTCAGAAGGTACTTTCTTGGACAACTTGACGTATTTTTCAAACTCACCCATCAGTGTTTTGATCAGAATGTCTTCTTCACGCTCCGGCAAAGAATCCTCATCCATCAAAACCGCACGACCGGTCAGGTAGTCACCTTCAGCTATGGACTCTACATTAGCCCTCGCATTGCCTTCGACCAGCACCTTGACCGTGCCGTCCGGCAGACGGAGCATTTGCAATACCGTGGCCAGCGTACCCATATTGAACACGTCCTTCGGGCCTGGCTCGTCTGTGCCAGCATCGCGCTGGGCAACCAACAGGATTTCCTTGCTCCCCTCCATCGCGGCTTCGAGCGCTTGAATGGACCTGTCACGTCCCACAAAGAGGGGGACCACCATGTGAGGGAACACCACCACGTCGCGAAGCGGAAGCATGGGGTATTCTTTTAAAGACTCTTCGGGTATCAGGGTCATAAGGAATCCTCTGATGACAGTTTAATTCAGCATAACACCCTTCATTGGGGCGCCAGGGGAAATTACAAACTTTTTACACCACTCTTTAAAGGTCGTTATAAACTCGTGGTTATGCAGTTACTTTGTGTGATTAAACGCAAAACAAAAAAAGGGCGTTGCCGCCCTTTTTAATCTGTACCTGCACCTTTAAAGTAAAAGACAGAGCTGCCCTCAATCTTCAGGCACCACCTTTGCGTGGTCTTTGTTGTCGTAGATCTTGAAAGGTTCAGAATCACCACTGATTACGCTTTCATCAATCACGACTTTGGAAACATCATGCTCAGAAGGAATCTGATACATGGTATCGAGCAGCGTTGCCTCCATAATAGAACGCAACCCTCGAGCACCGGTTTTCCTTATCATCGCTTTCCGGGCTACAGCCCGCAACGCATCTTCCCGGAAATCCAATTCGACGCCTTCCATATCGAACAGTTTCTGGTACTGCTTGGTCAGGGCGTTCTTCGGTTCGGTCAGTATCTGAACAAGCGCCGCCTCATCCAGTTCGGTCAACGTCGCCACTACCGGTAGGCGTCCTACGAACTCAGGAATCAACCCATATTTGACCAGATCTTCTGTCTCGACATCCTTGATGATCTCACCGGTATTCTTGCGATCATCCTGGCTAACGACAGAGGCAGAAAATCCAATACTGCTGCGTTCAGACCGTTCTTGAATAACTTTATCGAGTCCAGCAAATGCGCCGCCGCAAATAAACAGAATATTCCCTGTATCGACCTGCAAAAACTCCTGCTGCGGATGCTTACGACCACCCTGAGGGGGTACTGATGCAACGGTGCCTTCGATCAACTTCAGAAGCGCTTGCTGAACACCCTCACCCGAAACATCACGTGTAATCGAGGGGTTATCTGACTTACGGGAGATTTTGTCAATTTCGTCGATATACACAATGCCACGCTGGGCCTTGTCGACATCGTAATCACACTTCTGCAGCAGCTTCTGGATGATATTTTCAACATCCTCGCCAACATAGCCAGCTTCGGTCAACGTCGTCGCGTCAGCAATGGTAAACGGTACATTAAGCATGCGTGCCAGGGTTTCTGCGAGCAAGGTCTTACCGCTACCGGTCGGACCGATCAGCAGAATATTACTCTTGCCAAGCTCGACCTCCGCTTTGCCTTCACCGTAACGAAGACGCTTGTAATGATTGTAAACCGCCACCGAGAGCACGACTTTGGCTCGATCCTGTCCAATAACGTACTCATTGAGTGTTTCACGGATTTCAGCCGGCGTGGGAAGGCGATCTCCGGTCTCTTCCTGAGCACTTTCCTGAATTTCTTCACGAATAATGTCATTGCACAGGTCGACACACTCATCGCAGATGAACACCGAGGGCCCGGCTATGAGCTTTCGGACTTCATGCTGGCTCTTTCCACAAAACGAGCAGTACAGCAACTTGCCGTTATCGTCGCTTCTGCCGTTTCTTTCATCTGCCATTGAAATACCTCTATCTTTGTTTGCCAACCCAATTATCATTTTACGTTGGCAAAAGGTGTAGCGATCAAATCCAGTATTATTTATTCGATACGCGCTTATCAAGTACCGAATCAATCAGGCCGTACTCTTTCGCCTGTTCAGGATCCATAAAACGGTCACGATCTGTATCGCGGGCGATGGTCTCAAGGTCCTGCCCGGTGTGATGCGCAAGAATCGTATTCAGTTGAGTTCGAATCTTGAGTATCTCGCGGGTATGAATCTCAATGTCCGTTGCCTGCCCCTGATAACCACCAAGAGGCTGGTGGATCATTACCCGCGAATTCGGCAGACAGGAGCGCTTACCCGCCGCGCCGCCAGCCAGCAGAAAGGCACCCATGCTGGCTGCCTGCCCCACACACAACGTAGCGACATCAGGCTTTATAAACTGCATGGTGTCGTAAATCGACATCCCTGCAGTAACCGAGCCACCCGGGCTGTTGATATAAAGATGGATGTCTTTATCAGGATTCTCTGATTCGAGAAACAACATCTGGGCCACAATCAGGTTGGCCATGTGGTCTTCAACCTGGCCAACCATGAAGATCACCCGCTCCTTGAGCAAACGGGAGTAAATATCGAACGAACGCTCACCACGGGCGGTCTGTTCAATGACAATCGGAACAAGTGCCGCGCTGGGATCCATAGCGGAACCATAAATAGGTTTTTGCGTCATGATGCGCCTGAACTCCTTCTGGACATTTAACAGCCGTCGAGGCTGTGAACATAGTCAATTTGCAGCCGCTACTTTGCCAGCAAGTGGCCGAGATGAAAACAGCCGGACATGCCGGCTGCTTTCTGTCTGCTCCCTATTTCCAACCTTGAGGCTTGAAAAGGGCTTAGCGCTGCTGTTGAGCGGCCTGCACTGCTTCTTCGTATTTAACCTTCTTTTCCTTCACTTTGGCCTGGGTGAGCACAAAATCTACCACTGCGTCTTCCAGTACAGCAGACTCGATCTGCGCCTTTTGCTGGGGATCGCTATTGAAATGTGCAATCACCTCTTCAGGCTGTTCATACGTTGAAGCAATTTCCTGAATCTTTTCGTCTACCTGTTCAGGTGCTGCTTTCAAATCATTCTTCTTGACCAGCTCCTGGAACAGAAGACCGGTTTTGACTCGACGTTGAGCCTGATCGGTGAACAGTTCCGCTGGCAGTTGCTTGGGATCCATCTGACCACCAAAACGCTGAACCGCGTCCTGACGAAGACGATCAATCTCCTGGTCAACCAGAGCCTGAGGTACATCAAGCTCGGTCACTGCCAGCAAACCGTCAACCAAGTCGTTTTTAACCTTGGTGGACACCGCCTGCTTGAGCTCACGGGCCATATTCTTTTTCACTTCTTCACGAAAAGCAGTTTCGTCTTCAGCTTCGATTCCGAATTTGGTGAAAAATTCCCGATCCAGCTCAGGCAGGATCGGTTCTTCAACTTCGTTAATCTTGATTTCGAACTTGGCAGCTTTACCGGCCAACTCCTCGTTCTGATAATCTTCCGGGAAGGTTACCTCGATTTCCAACTCTTCACCGGCTTTGCCCCCGATTATGCCGTCTTCAAAACCGGGAATCATCTGACCAGAGCCCAAAGTCAATTTGTGACCCTCGGCGGAGCCGCCTTCGAAGGCTTCGCCGTCAATCAGACCTTTGAAGTCAATGTTGACGATATCTTTCTTCTTTGACTTTCGCTTGACCGACTTCATGGTTGCCTGCTGACGCCGCAGGTTATCAATCATGTTATCAATATCTTTCTCTGTAATGTCGGCAGTGAGTTTTTCAACCTCAACCTTGCTCAGATCACCCAGCTCAATCTCTGGAAGCACTTCAAACACGGCAATGAATTCAAGATCCTTGCCCGCTTCCATGGTCTTCGGTTCAAATCTTGGCCAGCCTGCTGGAGAAATATCCTGCTCTTCCAGCGCCTTCACGTAGCTTTCACGCATCACTTCACTGACAATTTCCTGGCGAACACCGTCTCCAAAACGACGCTTCACCACACTCATTGGTACTTTGCCCGGACGAAAGCCGTTCATTTTAACGGTGCGCGCGGTGTGCTGGAGGCGCTTTTCAACCGCCTGATCGATTTCCTGAGCGGGCACACCAATCGTCATTCGACGTTCGATGTTAGACGTCGTTTCAACAGACACTTGCATGAAAGATCCTCAAATTGCCGGTTCACTAAAATGAATGAGTTGCGAAGGAGCGCGCCGTAAAAATGGAGCAGACGCAGAACTCGCGAAAATCAAAAGCGGTAGTTTACCACGGTTTCCGGTACAGAGAGAATCACCAAGCTCCGATCATTAAGGGTAATACGAGGAAACAAATACGGAGAAATGTAAAAATAAAGTTGCGGGCATAAAAAAACCCCTCAAATATCAGGGGTTTTTAATGTGGTACTCCGGGAGGGACTTGAACCCCCACACCTTGCGGCAGTAGGACCTAAACCTACCGTGTCTACCAATTCCACCACCGGAGCTTATAACCAGAATTCTACTGTGCCCGTAAAAGGTCTTGCAAGAGCGGAAATCAAAGCAGAAAAGTTGGGGTGGACGAAGGGGATCGAACCCTCGACCGCAGGAGTCACAATCCTGAGCTCTACCAACTGAGCTACGCCCACCACATCAATTACCTGCAGAGCACGCCGGGCGTGTCTAAAGCAATACCTTCAATACCTTAATGCCAGTAGATTATCCCACTGACCCGCGAACCTCTCGATCCACATCTTAACTTTGCCTGAGACTGGGACGCTAAGATCTGACCTGGCCGACGGCATATGGTGCGCCCGGCAGGACTCGAACCTGCGACCCACGGCTTAGAAGGCCGTTGCTCTATCCAGCTGAGCTACGAGCGCTTAACCTTTCGCTCACCTGACCTGATCATCCAGATTGAAAATGGTCGGGGTAGAGAGATTCGAACTCCCGACATCCTGCTCCCAAAGCAGGCGCGCTACCAGACTGCGCTATACCCCGATCGACCTGAACAACAGATACCTCAGCAAAGTTGGCGCGAATGATACCGGCGGGAATGCGACCCGTCAATAACGTTTTCAGGAAAAACTGAACATCCGACCTACATTACCCACCAACCCGATGCCACAACGTTGGCGAAGCGCGCGAAGCATGCGACAATGCGCTCCTTCATGCAAGTCCTGCGTTCGCCAGGACAACCCTAACCGCACAAGATTATACCATGACTGCCAAATTGATTAACGGAAAAGAAATCGCCGCAACCATACGACAGCAAGTGGCTGCAAGTGTTGAGTCACGGGTACAACAAGGATTGCGCAGACCAGGTTTGGCTGTCGTTCTCGTGGGAGAGGATGCAGCCTCCCGGGTCTATGTTGGAAACAAACGCAAAGCATGCGACGAGGCGGACATTCTATCGCTCTCGTATGACCTATCCGCAGACACCTCACAAGAGGCACTCGGGGCGTTGATCGACGAGCTCAACGAGAACCCGACCATCGACGGGATATTGGTCCAACTGCCCTTACCCGCCCACCTGGACCCCGACCCGATTCTTTTAAAGATTCGGCCAGACAAGGATGTGGACGGTTTTCATCCTTTTAACATCGGCCGGCTGATGCAGCGCCGCCCGGCACTTCGGCCGTGCACTCCAGCGGGCATTATCACGTTACTTGACAGTATCAATACTCCGTACAAAGGCCAGCATGCGGTGATAGTGGGCGCTTCGAACATAGTGGGGCGCCCTATGTCGATGGAACTCTTGTTGAAAGGCGCGACAATAACGGTTACCCATCGATTCACCGACGATTTGGCTCGCTTTGTGGGGGATGCCGATATTCTTATCGCGGCCGTAGGCAAACCCGGACTGATCAAAGGTGAGTGGGTCAAGCCTGGCGCCACGGTAATTGATGTCGGTATCAATCGCATGGCGGACGGCAAGCTCAAAGGCGATGTGGAGTTCGAGCCAGCCGCTGCACGCGCCGCTTATATTACACCTGTCCCCGGCGGCGTTGGGCCTATGACGATTGCCACGCTTCTGCAAAACACGCTTTACGCCGCCAACGAACTGCACGAGAACTAAAAAGCGACTGATTAACGCCTGAATCGCTCACCCAAACGGGTATCGAAGACCCATAAAAACGAACCCCTGAGAGTCAGATTGCTGTCCAACTTTCAGGGTGAGGGAGCCTCTGATTAACTCCTGGATCGCCTCTGGCTTTCAGAGGCTCCCTAGTTCAAAAGCGGGGCTATTCTACCTGACTCAGACTTACTGCCCGAACTTGGCTTTTGCCCTCAACCGGTAAGCATGCAGCAATGGCTCGGTGTAGCCGTTCGGCTGTTCCCGGCCCTTTAACACCAGATCACAGGCCGCCTGGAATGCAACGCTGTCATCGAATTTTGGCGCCATAGGACGATAGGAAGGATCACTGGCGTTCTGACGATCCACTACGGCCGCCATACGCTTCATGGTTTCCATAACCTGCTCGCTGGAACAAACCCCGTGGTGCATCCAGTTGCAGATGTGCTGGGATGCTATACGCAGCGTTGCACGATCTTCCATCAGGCCCACATCATTGATATCAGGCACTTTTGAGCAACCTACGCCCTGATCGATCCAACGTACGACATAGCCAAGGATACCTTGAGCATTGTTATCTAGCTCTTTCTGCACGTCTTCCTTGCTTAGTGAGGACCAATCAGCCATCAGAGGCACGGTGAGAATGTCCTCTACCCGGGCTGGTTCGCGCTTTGCGAGCTCAGACTGGACCTCTGCAACATTGACCTGATGGTAATGCAGCGCATGTAACGTGGCGGCGGTAGGGGAAGGCACCCAGGCAGTATTGGCACCAGCCTTCGGGTGGCCAATCTTGGCTTTCATCATGTCCGCCATCATGTCCGGCATCGCCCACATGCCCTTACCGATCTGGGCTTTACCCTTGAGACCTGTCGCCAAACCAACATCGACGTTGGAGTTCTCGTAGGCACCGATCCAAGTAGCTTGTTTCATTGTACCCTTGGGTACAACCGGGCCCGCCTCCATAGACGTATGAATCTCATCGCCGGTGCGATCCAGGAAGCCGGTATTGATAAACGCAACCCGGTCCTTCGCCGCTTCGATGCATGCCTTCAGGTTGATACTGGTACGGCGCTCCTCATCCATGATGCCAACTTTCAGGGTAAAGCGCGGCAAACCAAGAGCATCCTCAACACGTCCGAAAAACTCGTTGGTAAACGCCACTTCTTCGGGACCGTGCATTTTTGGCTTAACAATGTACATGCTGCCCGTTTTGCTGTTATGCAACGGACCGTTACCCTTAAGGTCATGGATGGCCATCAATGACGTCATCAGACCATCCATCAACCCCTCAGGTATCTCATTGCCGTCCTTATCGAGGATGGCGTTGATCGTCATCAGGTGCCCAACGTTTCGAATAAACATCAGGCTGCGGCCTGGCAGAGTTAGCTCACTGCCGTCAGGCGTATTGTAGTTTCTGTCCGCATTCATTTTCCGGGTGACCTGCTCGCCACCTTTTTCAAACCGCTCCACCAGGTCCCCTTTCATCAGCCCTAGCCAGTTGCGATAAACCACGGTCTTGTCATCGGCATCGACCGCTGCAATGGAGTCTTCGCAGTCCATGATGGTCGTGAGCGCGGATTCAACAAGCACGTCTTTGACGTGAGCTCCGTCGGTCTTACCGATCGGATGGGAAGCGTCGATCTGAATTTCAAAATGCATGCCGTTTTTGACCAGCAGTATGCCGGTCGGTTCGGCGGAAGCACCAGTAAAGCCAACCAAGGCAGACTCATCCTCCAGGCCGGTTACATCACCGTTTTGCAATTTCACAACCAGCTTGCCGCCTTCGACGCTGTATTTGACAGAGTCTTTGTGACTGCCGGTAGCCAGGGGAGCCGATGAATCCAATTGGTTACGGGCGTATTCAATAACCTTCGCGCCGCGTACCGGATTGTAACCGCGCCCCTTCTCGGCCCCGTCCTCTTCGGACAATACATCGGTGCCATAAAGCGCGTCATACAGGCTACCCCATCGCGCATTGACCGCGTTCAACGCGAAGCGTGCGTTCATCACCGGGACCACCAACTGCGGACCAGCCAAGCTGGCGATTTCAGGGTCAACGTTGACGGTTGAAACACTGAAGTCTGAAGGTTCATCAACCAGATAACCGATTTGCATCAGGAACGACTTGTACTCGTCCATATTGATCGGCTGACCCTTGCGCTCGGTATACCAGCTGTCGATCCTGGCCTGGAGCTCGTCACGCTTGGCCAACAGAGCCTTATTTTTCGGTGCCAGATCATGGATGATGGTGTCGCATTGCGACCAGAAGTCCGCTGCATCAATGCCCGTACCAGGAATAGCTTCGTTGTTGACGAAATCGTACAGGACCTTTGCGACCTGAAGGCCGCCGACTTGAACGCGTTCTGTCATCGTTGTTTGCCTCGTATTGTATCGATTTTCCGCCTTAAACCGGCAGATAGTGTTGTATTGGGGTGCAACAGTTTACGTCAAATTATCTTGGGATTCATTCTAACCCCTCCGCCAGCTGGTCCCTGCCCGCGAGTCGTCCAGAATAACGCCTTTAGCAGCTAAATCATCCCGGATCCGGTCCGCCCCGGCGAAGTCGCGGTCTTTTCGGGCTTGCTTTCTTGCCTCGATCAAGCCCTCGATCTCTTCAGTTGACAGGCTTCCACTGATACCTGCCTGAAAGAAAGCCTCTGGGTCTTGCTGGAGCAGCCCCAGAATTTTCCCCAATCTGACCAGTACAGCGGCGCTTGCCCTGCCGTCGTCATCCCTGCCCTCGCGGCGGTGCAGGTTGATGTCTGAGGCCACGGCATGCAATACGGTGATCGCTTCCGGCGTATTGAAGTCATCGTCCATGGCGGCGTGAAAAAGTCTGTCATGATCCCCTTCCGGCGCATCCTTCACGGGCACCAGACCCCTGAGCGCCTGATACAGGCGAGTCAGTGTGCGGCTGGCTTCCTCGAGGTTATCTTCAGAATAATCTACCTGGCTGCGGTAATGACTTGACACCAGGAAGTAGCGAACGATTTCCGGTGGGTACTTCTCCAGAATTTCGCGGATAGTGAAAAAATTGCCCAGGGATTTGGACATTTTTTCCTTGTTTACCCTTACAGCACCGGCATGCATCCAGACATTGACGAAGGTCTCCCCTGTGGCCGCCTCGGACTGGGCGATTTCGTTTTCATGGTGAGGAAACAACAGGTCAGGACCACCGCCGTGAATATCGAAGGTGTTACCAAGGCAACCGGTCGACATCGCCGAGCACTCGATATGCCAGCCAGGCCGGCCATCACCCCAGGGCGAAGGCCAGCTCACTTCGCCCTCTTTCGCCGCTTTCCAAAGGGCAAAATCCGCCGGGCTACGTTTGGCTTCGGCAATATCAACCCGTGCACCGGCCAATAGATCTTCCAGTTTTTTCTTGCTGAGCTTGCCATAACCCTTAAAGGCGTTAACCGAGAAATAGACATCACCATTATCGGCTGCATAAGCATAGTCCTTCTGGATCAGTACGCGGATCATCGCGAGAATCTCATCGATAAACGACGTAGCTTTGGGCTCCTCGGTGGGCGACAGAATACCCAGCCTCGCCTCATCCTCGTGCATAGCGTCGATCATTCGCTCGGTCAGTGCGGTAAAGGTCTCCCCGTTCTCTTCTGCCCTGCGAAGAATCTTATCGTCGATGTCGGTGATGTTGCGCACGTAATGGACATCATATCCCCGATGACGCAAATAGCGGGTCACCACGTCAAAGGCAACCAGCACGCGGGCGTGTCCCAGATGACAGAAGTCGTATACGGTCATTCCGCACACGTACATGCGAACCTTACCGGCTTCCAGTGGCTTGAACTCTTCCTTGCGTTGACTGAGGGTATTGTAGATTCGAATCACGTTAGTTCGCCTGGCTCGCAATCAGGAATTGGCTTTCGCCCAGGAATCCCTGAGCGTGACGGTACGGTTGAACACGGGTCGACCAGAGCTTGAGGCCTGCTCATCAAAGAAGAAATAACCCTCCCGCTCGAACTGGTAAGGCAGCGCTTGTCCCGGGTTCGCAAGGCTCTTCTCCGCCCTGGCGTTCTTGAGACGCATCAGGGAGTCCGGATTCAGGTGATCAACGAAATCGCCGTCCTTATCACTGTCGGGCGATTCATGATTGAACAGACGATCGTACTGGTTAATATCCACTGCGACGTTGTCAGTGGCTGATACCCAGTGGATCACGCCGTTGGGCTTGTAACCCTCTGGGTTAACGCCGAGAGTGGCGGCATCGTATTCACAGCGTAACTCGACAATTTCGCCAGAGTCGTTCCGCACCACTTCCTTACAGGTCATCACGTATCCGCCCCGGAGCCGAACAGCCTGGCCAGGCGCCAACCGCTTCCACTTGCGTGGCGGTTCCTCCGAGAAATCCTCCCGGTCAATAAACAGCGTCTGCGTCCAGGGTACGTCCCGCGTCCCCATATCCGGATTCTGGGGGTGAACCGGCAGGCTCAGGGTTTCTGTCTGGCCTTCCGGGTAATTCGTCAAGGTTACCTTCAATGGCCGCATGACACACATAGCACGGGGCGCCCGGGTGTTAAGGTCTTCACGGATGGCATGTTCCAGCATACCCATATCCACCGTGCCGCCCGCCTTATTGACACCCACCATGTCACAGAATGTACGAATCGATTCCGGGGTGTAGCCACGTCGGCGCATGCCGGAGATCGTCGGCATTCTCGGGTCATCCCAGCTATCGCAGTGGCCTTCGTCGACCAGGCGCTTGAGTTTGCGCTTGCTGGTGATGGTGTAGTTCAGATTCAACCGGGCAAACTCAATCTGCCGCGGCTGACAGGGGCCGGAAATGTTTTCCAGAACCCAATCGTAGAGCGGCCGATGGTCTTCGAATTCCAGCGTACACAGGGAGTGCGTCACCGACTCCAGGGCGTCGGAAATCGGATGGGTGAAGTCGTACATCGGATAAATGCACCACTTGTCGCCAGTCTGGTGGTGATCGGCGTAGCGAATCCGGTAAAGAATGGGATCACGCAGGTTGATGTTGGGAGAGGCCATGTCGATTTTGGCTCGCAACACCAGTTCACCGTTGCCGTATTTTCCATCCCGCATGGCCGCGAACAGCTCCAGATTTTCATCGACAGGCCTGTCTCGGAATGGGCTGTTACGGCCAGGCTCTTTAAGGGTGCCTCGATAGTCCGCCATCTGGTCTGCGGTGAGACCGCACACATAGGCTTTACCTTTGCGGATGAGTTCTACCGCAAAATCGTAGATCGCATCAAAGTAGTCCGAAGCATAGCGCACCTCATTGGCCCATTGATAACCCAGCCATGTGACATCCTGTTTGATAGCATCGATGTATTCCTGGGATTCCTTTTCCGGATTGGTATCGTCGAAACGGAGATTACACTCACCACCAAACGCTTCCGCGATGCCAAAGTTAAGGCAGATCGACTTTGCATGGCCAATATGGAGGTAGCCGTTGGGCTCGGGCGGAAACCGGGTTACCACCTTGCCAGTGTGCTTGCCTTCGCGAATAGCCTCTTCAATGAGGCTAAGAATAAAATTATGGGCTTTCTTGGACTCGGCGCTCATAAGGTCTCGACTGATGGGATGAACTTAAGCGCGGTATTATACGCATAATTGGTAGCCTAACTCATGCATGGCAACAAACTCTCCCGTACAATAAAACCTCATTATGATTTCCATTTAACCTGAACAGGACACCAGAATGATCTTGCTGAAGACCACCCATGGCGATATCACTATTGAACTGGATTACGAGAAAGCCCCTGAGAGTGCCAAAAACTTTGAGCAGTATGTTCGTGACGGTTTCTACGATGGCCTGATTTTTCACCGTGTCATCAGCAACTTCATGGTTCAGGGTGGCGGGTTTGAGCCCGACATGGTACCTCGCAAAACCCGCGCACCCATCAAGAACGAAGCCAATAATGGCCTGAGCAACATGGCTGGCACCGTGGCTATGGCTCGCACCATGGATCCGCATTCCGCGACTGCACAGTTTTTCATCAACGTCGAGAACAACGGCTTTCTGGATCATACCGCTGAGAATACGGAAGGCTGGGGCTACTGTGTATTTGGAAAAGTGGTCGACGGCATGGATACGGTTAACGCGATACGGGCGGTCAGAACCGGTCTCAATAATGGCCATCAGGATGTTCCCGGCCAGGATGTCGTTATCCAGAAAGCGGAAGTCCTCGGGGATGGAGGCGCGGCTTGACGGCGCTGTTTATATCAGACCTGCATCTGGAAGAATCTCGCCCTGATATCACGGCAGCCTTTCTGAGGTTCATCGATCACAATGCCGTGCACGCGGACACTCTCTATATTCTGGGAGACTTCTTCGAAGCCTGGATTGGCGACGATGAACGCACGCCCTTGCAAGAGCAGGTGGCAGCCGCGCTCAAAACCTTAAGTGACACCGGTACGAGCATTTATCTAATGCACGGTAATCGGGATTTTCTGATCGGTGAAGATTTCTGCCAACGCGCCGGAGCAACACTGTTGGACGATCCCGTGGTCGTGGATCTCGACGGTACACCGACCTTGCTGATGCACGGAGACAGCCTGTGTACAGCCGATGTGGAATATCAGAAGTTTCGGGTCAGCATGCGTAATGTACAGTGGCAGAAAACGTTCCTCGCCAGACCCCTGGCTGATCGCCAACTGGTTGCTCGTCAGCTCCGGGACATCAGTATGGCCAGAAACAAAGGCAAGGAAGAGTTCATCATGGATGTGACCTGGGAAGAAGTGGTGAAAGCCATGGAATCCCATGGTGTGGAGCGCCTGATTCACGGCCACACCCACAGGCCAGCGGAACACGAACTCAAGGCCAATGGCCTGCCTGCGAGGCGCATTGTACTGGGTGATTGGGCGGAGAGCGTATGGTGGCTGGAAGTAGCCAATGGCCAGCCGCCGGAACTGAAAAAAGAGCCGCTTTAGGCTCTTTCTTTATACAGGCTCCCGATACGTTTCCAGACGCTTTAGCCAGCCTTTCAACCATCGTTCCCGTTCAATCGGATTTTGTGCGTTCTCGGCTCTGCGGGTCAACACCCTTCCAGCCGCGCCCCGAAATTGCGCCAAGGCTTCGCCGGAGGGCATATCGCCCATTTCCTGTAACACCTGAAGCAACCCCCAGCCCTGCCCTTTATAGGTTTCACTGGACGCCAGCCCTTCACCTTTGAAATTGACGTAGTCAATCAGCGCGTATGTGCCGCCCGGAGTCTCATTCAACTCTGAGAGTCTTTTTGCAATGGCACCTTTTTGCTCCTCGGCTGCCGCTTCAATGACCGTAAGCATGGACGCCTTGGCACGAGCGAAAATAAACTCCGCCTGCAACCCCCGGGTTTGCCATAGAAATTCCTGCAGTGAGTCGACACGCTCACTACCTTTTTGAGTCAGAAACGTCTCACGATCTGGCCAGGGAGCAACCATGGGGTCCAGCTCTTCCAACCACTTCGGCAGCTCCACCGACTTTGATCGCATGAACGCCATCAAAGCTGGAAAACTTTCAACGAAAGGCCCATCTACCGACTTGGGATACCAGATAAAGTGTCCTATACCCAGCGAGGGGAAGGCTTCTCCGACATTCCAGTGCACCAGACAGGTTACCTTCCCAGCGCATTCATTCTGGAAAACCTGCTCGCCCACCCACTCAAGCTCAGTACTGCTGAGTGACAGTTCTGCCTGACCGTCCTGCTCATTGCACCCTGTCAGGACCAGGACCAGCACGAGAAAGATGAGCCTCCACCATTTTTTGACGAGCACCTTCTAATGACTCCGGCTTATTGCTCACTGTTTGGGGCGAACGATATTAATCCGCCCCTGGATTTTCCAAAACTCGCACTATTCAACGGCATCCTCAAATAAAAAACCCCGATGTCAGCGACTTCGGGGTTTCGGACAGCCTACGATCAGCACCGATTATTTCTCGACAAATGCCCGCTCAATCACGTAGTGGCCCAGATCACCATGTCTTGCCTCCTTGAAACCCTGACGGTCCAGAATGGCACAGGTGTCTTTCAGCATGGCAGGGCTGCCACATACCATGAACCGGTCATTCTCGAGATTAAACTCCGGCCGACCCAGGTCCGACATCAACTTGCCACTTTCCATAAGATCCGTAAGACGTCCCTGGTTTCGGAAATCTTCACGAGTAACGGTC
This sequence comes from Marinobacter sp., assembly GCF_040882185.1. Lineage (GTDB taxonomy): Bacteria > Pseudomonadota > Gammaproteobacteria > Pseudomonadales > Oleiphilaceae > Marinobacter. The sequence goes on from NZ_JBBEBW010000001.1 coordinate 161,534, forward strand.
GGATAGTAGAGCAGTTTTCCTTGAACCATGTCGCCAAAAAACTCGTTGTTCGGCAGATCGTCAATATCCTGCTGGTAAGCAAGTTCTGACTTGTAGCGCACGCCGTGAGTCAGGATGACCTTATCATAACGCTCGTAGACTTCCGGGTCCTTGATGATGCTCATAAACGGTGCCAAACCGGTGCCGGTGCTGATCAGATAAAGATTACGACCCGGGACGAGGTGGTCCACGATAAGCGTACCGGTGGGCTTGCGACTCACCAGGATTTCATCCCCTACTTCGATTTTCTGCAGCTTGGAAGTCAGCGGACCGTCAGGCACCTTGATCGAGAAGAACTCAAGTTCTTCTTCATAGTTAGCGCTGGCAATGCTGTAGGCGCGCATCAGGGGTTTGCCCTCTGTTTCCAGACCAATCATGGTGAAGTGACCATTTTTGAAGCGGAAGCCCGGATCGCGACTGGTGGTAAAACTGAACAATGTATCGTTCCAATGGCGTACGCTTGTCACACGCTCTCGATTCATGTTGCTCATGGTCGGGTGGTCTCCAAAGCGCTTACACGCAATATAATGGTTAAAAGTTGAACGTAGTGTACCGCAGCAGTAACCTATCGACAAAATGGGATATTCTCATAACCTTATTCGGTTTTATCGATAATGAAATATTCGTTCCGACAACTCGAAGTTTTCCTTGCTGCTGCCCATAGCCAGAACATTACCCGGGCGGCTGAAACCCTTGCCATGTCGCAGTCCGCCGCCAGCAGCGCACTGAAAGAACTGGAGGCTCAGTTCGATATCCAACTGTTCGATCGGGTCGGCAAGCGTCTGCAACTGAACGAACTTGGCCGGCTTTACCGCCCCCAGGTCGAAGCTTTACTGGCTCAATCTCAGGAATTGGAGCACGCCCTGAGCCAGCATACCGAAGTCGGTGCTCTCAAAGTCGGCGCTACCCTGACCATTGGCAACTACCTGGCGGTCGGCGTCATGGCGGAGTACATGCAAACCCAAACCCATGCCAAAGTTTCCCTGGAAGTTGCCAATACCCGCACCATTGCCCAGCGGGTCAGCGACTTTGAACTGGATATCGGTCTTATCGAAGGCGAGCTGCAATCTTCCGAGCTTGAAGTGATTTCCTGGCGTAGCGACGAATTGGTGGTGTTCTGCAGTCCCGACCACCCCCTGGCCGATAATCCTGCACTTGAGGATGATGAGCTTCGTGCGGCAACATGGATCATGCGGGAACAGGGCTCGGGTACCCGGCAAACCTTCGAGCGCGGTATGCACGGCCTTTTGCCAGACCTCAACATTCTGTTGGAGCTGGAGCACACAGAGGCTATCAAACGCGCCGTGGAGGCAGGTCTCGGCATTGGCTGTCTGTCAAAGGTCTGCCTGGCCGACGCCTTCAAACGCGGCAGCCTGGTACCAATCGGCGTGCCGAGCCACCGCAACTTTGATCGTCAGTTCTACTTTATTCTGCATAAACAGAAATACCGCAGTGCCGGTATTGACCGCTGGATGCAGCTTTGTCGCAAACTTTAGGAGAACGGCGGGAACATAAAACTGCTGCCAAAGCCGGAGAGAGGCGGGCCGAGCACCTTTATCAGAACCGTCTGCAGCCATGGATGGCTGCAGTCGAGCCCTACAGGGAAGTATTCACGGGCGTGTTCTGAAAAAGGTGCTCGGCCGGCCTCTAGCGCACAGATCAGATGCCCCGAACAGTACTCTGCAAAAAGTTACTCCAGCGGGCCACTATGAAACCGAAAAATCGTATCAGGCTCTTCAATCAAGCCGCGTTCCCGGTCCAGAAACACCGCAACTCGCTCATCGATAGGCTCACCAGCGGCATCTTCCGCCAGCTTGAGATAGTCCTGATAATGCCGGGCTTCGGATTTCAGTAAACTCCGATAGAAATCCGCCAGTGTATCGTCCAGGTGCGGGGCCAACGCGGCAAAACGCTCGCAGGAACGGGCTTCAATAATTGCCCCGACAATCAATACATCCACTAATTTTCCAGGGTCCTCTGGCCTGACAGGCTCCCGCAGGCCCGCCGCGTACCGCGCGGGGGTCAGGTGACCGTAGGTCACACCCCGCTTCTTCATGATCGCCAGTACCTGCTCGAAATGTCGTAACTCCTCTCGCGCCAGGCGTGACATCTTATTGAGCAAGACGGGGTTATCGACATAGCGATACATCAGGCTCAACGCAGTGGAAGCCGCCTTTTTCTCGCAATGAGCATGGTCAATCAGCATGACATCCTGAGCCGCCAACGCATTTTCAATCCAGCGGCCTGGAGTTTGGCAAGGCAGAAAATCATGGATCTCACAGAGTGCATCACGCATATGGATAATACCGTCGCCTGTTCGGAAAAGCGCATTATACACAAGCTGATGCGAGGCTCGGCCTATTGGCCAGCTTAACTTTAAGCAGGCTTTCCTATAGAATGCAGCGCCAATTCGCGGCCTTTTCCGCCAATAAAACGCCCGCCAGCCCAGTGGCCCGCGCGGGACATCCCAACTGATGAGGGTCCATATCGTGTTAGAAGCCTATCGTGAACACGTTGCAGAGCGTGAAGCCCAGGGGATACCCCCAAAGCCATTAAACGCCGAGCAAACCGCTGCGCTGGTTGAACTGCTGAAAAACCCGCCTGCGGGCGAGGAAGATACTCTGGTTTATCTGCTCGAAAACCGGATTCCGCCGGGTGTGGACGAAGCTGCTTATGTAAAAGCTGCCTTCCTGTCCGCGCTCGCCAAAAGCGAAACCAGTTGTGCACTGATCGACAAGGAAACCGCCGTCAAATGGCTGGGCATGATGCAGGGCGGCTACAACATCGCCGCACTGGTTGAATTACTCGATGACAGTGAACTGGCCGAATTGGCCGGCGAGCAACTGAAAAAGACTCTGCTGGTATTTGATGCCTTCAATGATGTGAAGGAAAAAATGGATGCTGGCAATACCGTGGCCAAAGGCGTGATGGAGTCCTGGGCCAATGCCGAGTGGTTCACCAAACGCAATAAAGTGCCTGAAAGCACCAAAATGATTGTGTTCAAAGTCACCGGTGAAACCAACACTGACGACCTGTCGCCTGCGCCGGACGCATGGTCACGTCCCGATATCCCGTTGCACGCTCGTGCTGCCTATAAGATGCCACGGGATGGTATGACACCGGACGAGCCCGGTGTCACTGGCCCGATGAACCAGATCGAAGAACTCAAGGCCAAAGGCCTTCCCGTTGCCTTCGTCGGTGATGTCGTCGGTACCGGGTCTTCCCGTAAGTCGGCTACCAATTCGGTGCTGTGGTTCTTCGGTGACGACATGCCGGGCGTTCCCAACAAGCGCACGGGTGGCATCTGTATCGGTAGTAAAGTAGCGCCGATCTTCTTCAACACCATGGAAGATGCCGGTGCACTGGTATTCGAAGCGCCGGTCGACAATATGAACATGGGCGATGTGATTGAAGTTCGCCCTTACGATGGCAAAATCCTGAATGAAGCGGGCGAAACCATCTCTGAATTCAGTTTCAAGTCCGAGGTCATTCTGGACGAAGTCCAGGCTGGCGGCCGTATTCCGTTGATCATTGGCCGTGGTCTGACCAACAAGGCACGTGAAACACTTGGGCTCGGTGCCACCGACCTGTTTCGCCTCCCTAAAGATCCGGAAGCTGGCACCAAAGGCTTTACCTTGGGGCAGAAAATGGTCGGCAAGGCCTGTGGTCTGGAAGAAGGCCAGGGTGTGCGCCCAGGCACCTACTGTGAACCTCTGATGACCACTGTCGGCTCCCAGGATACGACTGGCCCGATGACTCGTGATGAGTTGAAGGATCTGGCGTGCCTCGGCTTCTCCTCGGATCTGGTCATGCAATCTTTCTGTCACACTGCGGCTTACCCCAAGCCGATTGACGTCGAGATGCAGCACACCATGCCAGACTTCATCCAGACCCGTGGCGGTGTTGCCCTGCGTCCGGGTGATGGCATTATCCACTCCTGGCTGAATCGCATGTTGCTGCCCGATACCGTTGGCACCGGCGGCGACTCCCACACCCGTTTCCCGATGGGCATTTCGTTCCCGGCAGGGTCCGGTCTGGTGGCTTTTGCTGCCGCAACCGGCGTTATGCCGCTGGATATGCCGGAATCAGTTCTCGTTCGATTCAAGGGTGACATGCAACCGGGCATCACGCTCCGTGATCTGGTCCATGCCATTCCCCTGTATGGCATCAAGCAGGGCCTGCTGACCGTTGAGAAGAAAGGCAAGATCAACGAGTTCTCCGGTCGCATCCTGGAAATAGAAGGCCTTGAGCATCTGACTGCTGAACAGGCATTCGAATTGTCCGATGCTTCTGCCGAGCGTTCAGCTGCCGGTTGCACCATCAATCTGTCGAAAGAGTCGGTTGCGGAATACCTGCGTTCCAACATCACCATGCTGCGTTGGATGATTGCTGAAGGCTACGGAGATCCACGCACCCTGGAGCGTCGTGCCAGGAACATGGAAGCCTGGCTGGCCGATCCCAAGCTGATGCGTGCCGACAAAGACGCCGAGTATGCCCATGTGATCGAAATCGATCTGGCTGATATCAAAGAGCCGATTGTGTGTTGCCCGAACGATCCAGACGATGCCCGCCTGTTGTCTGAAGTCGCTGGTGACAAGGTTGACGAGGTGTTCATCGGCTCCTGCATGACCAATATCGGCCACTTCCGCGCGGCAGGAAAACTCCTGGCCCAGAATAAAGAGCCACTGAAAACGCGTTTGTGGATGTCACCTCCGACCAAAATGGACGAAGCCCAGTTGATGGAAGAAGGTTACTTCAACATCTACGGCACCGCCGGTGTTCGCACCGAGATGCCAGGCTGCTCGCTGTGCATGGGTAATCAGGCGCGAGTGGCCGCCAAGTCGACGGTACTCTCTACCTCTACCCGTAACTTCCCCAACCGCCTCGGCGATGGTGCGAATGTGTATCTGACCTCTGCAGAACTGGCGGCGGTAGGTGCTGTACTGGGTAAGCTGCCAACACCCGAGGAGTACATGGAGTACGCCAAGGACCTCAACAGCATGTCGAAGGATATCTACAAGTATCTGAGCTTCGACAAAATGGAAAACTACACCAAGCGCGCCGCTGAAGCGAATGTCGCCTGAGTTGTGAGTTGATTCCAGATATGGACCCGCAAGGGTTAATCAAAAACGCCAGCCTGAGAGCTGGCGTTTTTTTATACAATATTGAAGCTACGACCCCAGCAGATTCACTCGCGCAGTGGTTTTACACCCTGGTTAGACAGTTCGGGGAAATCGTCGTGCATGGTCAGCGCTTCGGTGTTTTTACGGTTACCCAGAAACTCGGGCCGCTTGGTGGTCCCCGCAAATGGCTTATCCAGCGTATTGTCGATGCTGTTATAAACGAAAAACAGATTCGAGCGCGGCCACGGAGACATATTCTCATTAGACGCATGTAGTGTGTTGCACTCGAATAGCATTAGAGAGCCCGCGGGGCCCTTTGGTGCTTTTATTCCGCCCCGGTCTGCCATCCAGCCCAGAGCTTTCCGGTCCGGAACTCCCAGGCGCTGGGCTTTCAGGGAGTCTTTCCAGTTCATGTCCGGTGTCTCCCCAACACAGGGCACAAAGACATGGTGAGAGCCGGGAATCAACATCAGCGGCCCGTTGAATTCAGTGTTTTCGGTGAGCATCAAAGACGCACTAACGGCTCGCATTCTTGGCATACCGTCTTCTGCGTGCCAGGTCTCGAAATCAGAGTGCCAGTCAAATCCACTACCCTCGAAACCGAACTTGTCGTTGATTCTCGACTGGTGAATATAAACTTCACTGCCGAGGAGCTGACGCACCATGCCCAGTATTCTGGGGTCACGGGTCAACCGGTCAAAATTCTCGGACAGCTCGTGCATACCGAATACCGATCGAATAGCACCGCTGGAAGGGTCCCGGATGATTTGATCTGACTTCATCATCTCTTCATCTTTGGCCATTTCTTTCAGCTCGTCAAAGAAGGGCTCCATCCGCTCCTGGGAGAAGAAACCCTCAAACCAAAGAAAACCGTCGCGCTCATAGCGGGACAGGGAAACCTCATCAAGCGGTCCTTCCCAGCGACGCTGGTTGCGGGAGTGCACGATAGGGTCCAGTCGAGTGAAAGGATCGAGATGTTTTTTCAGGCGGGTCGGAAATGGATCGTTTCGTTTTGTCATGTCAGATGAACCTTGATTTATCAAATATTAATCAAAAAGTCCGGCCGAGTCGGGGTCTGCTGTCAGGCACTACTCAATAAGGAAATTCCGGAGCAACTACGAGCCCGACAAATAGGCAACGCCGTCGGCCGAGGGAGATCAGTGCAGAAGCACCAATAATGGACACTAGCGTGCAGATATTCGATATTCGAATCAACCGCACGGGGGTAAAACAAGTATTAAAATTCCTGAATGAATTTGTAATGTGCATGACAGGATAAAGATAAATTATTGAAATATATATTATTTAATTAATACCAAATCAACCGTACAAGAATTGCACCCACCATGATCAGCGTCAACCACTTGATCCACTGGGCTCCTCGCTGCCCCATATTGACCCTCACCGCTGCCATCGCACCGACTATATTGCCGATGGCCAGGGTAAGACCCATCCCCCATCGCACTTGATCGCTAATCGCAAAAATAGCCAGGGCTGGAAGGGTGTAGAGCAGCACAATAAACACCTTCAGGACGTTCACCTGACGCAGGTCGATTTTAAGCATCCGGTACAGCACGACGATAAACAACGCCCCCACACCCACCTGTATGAAACCGCCGTAGAGGCCAATCAGGAACATTGCGAAGTAAATCACCGGCCCAAGCCGGTCAGGCGTCAAAGGCCGGGTGTCGAGTGTTGGCTGGGGCAGGATCATAAAGACAGAAGCGCCAATCATGGCTGCCACAAGCACAAACTCAAAGGTCTCCCGGGAAACCCAAGTCGCTACCCAGGCGCCCAGTAGCGAACCGAGGATCGCTGGCACTGCGAGGCGAAAGCTGACCCCGAGGTTGCTGTGACCTCCCTTCAAAAAGCCCCCCACGGCCGTCATGCTTTGCAGTGTAATGGCAACGCGATTGGTGCCGTTCGCTACTTGGGGGGGCAGGCCGAGAAACATCAACAGTGGCAGCGTTAACATGGAGCCACCGGCTGAAAGCACATTAATGAAGCCTGCGACACCACCCAGCGACATAAGCGCTACTACATCCAATATCGTCACACTGTATCCAGCCTATGGTTATGGACATTCTGTTGTCTGCTAAGAAAAACTCAAGGCAGTGTTATTGGTTACGATAAACGCGCAGACCGGATAACCATTTGAACAGAATAGTCGTTCAGCACAAATACGACCATGATACCTTCAAATAAGAAGGGCGCCACGAGTGGCGCCCTTCTTATTTACTCCGAGCGGCATTTACGCTCGGTATTACCGGTTTATCAATTGATATTCGCCAGCATCGGCGGTAGCAAGGCTCACCACCATGATCGCAATCCAGGCAGCAATGAAGCCGGGAATGATCTCGTAAATACCCGGGCCACCCATGAACTCTGCGTTCCAGCCTAGTGAGATCCAGATCATCACGGTAACCGCGCCCACAACCAGACCGGCTATGGCACCGGCGCCGTTTGTGCGCGACCACATCAGGGACAGTAAAATCAGCGGACCAAACGCGGCACCGAAGCCTGCCCAGGCATTACTGACCAGGGCCAGAACCTGAGAGTTCGGATCAGAGGCAATAACAGCAGCGACCAGGCCAACCAGGACCACACAGACGCGACCAATATTCACGCACTCGCGGTCACTCGCTTCTTTGCGCAGGAACAGACGATAGAAATCTTCCGTAAGAGAGGACGAGGACACCAGAAGCTGACTCGAAATGGTGCTCATCACTGCAGCCAACAGTGCAGCATAAAGAAAACCAGTAATCAGCGGATGGAACAGGAGATCAGACAGAACGATAAAGAGCGTTTCCGGGTCCGCCACATCCAAACCGTTGCGTACCGCATAGGCCCGCCCAAAGATACCCAGAGAAATGGCACCAATCAGCGAGATCGCCATCCAACCCATACCGATGTTGCGGGCAATGGGGACATCTTTGAGGGTACGAATGGCCATGAAACGCACGATGATGTGAGGCTGACCGAAATAACCCAGCCCCCAGGTAACCGCGGAAAGCCATCCGATAAACGTCAGCCCCTCAGTCCAGGATAATAGCGTGGGATCGACTTCATTCAAGGTCTGCGAAGCCTGTGCAAAGCCGCCGCCGCCTTCTCCAAAGAGCACAACAGCCGGCATGAGGACCAATGCCAGCATCATAATGCAGCCCTGGACAAAGTCGGTCATGCTCACTGCCAGGAAACCGCCCACAACCGTGTAGACCAGTACGACGCCCAGCGTGATGACGATACCCACGGCATAGTCGCTCAAGCCACCGAAGTTGAAAATTCCTGCAAACGCACTTTCAAACAGCTTGCCACCCGCGACCAGGCCGGATGCTGTATAGACTGCAAAGAAGATGACGATAACGATCGCCGACACGGTTCGTAATGATAACGCCTGGGTAGGAAACCGATTTGCCAGAAAGGATGGAATGGTAATGGCATTACCGTAGTGTACGGTTTGCTCACGTAAGCGGGGCGCAACCAGCACCCAGTTAACGAACGCACCTACAAACAAGCCAATACCGATCCAGGCTGAGGCCAGACCGGACACATACAGCGCCCCCGGAAGACCCAAAAGCAGCCACCCACTCATGTCCGAAGCACCCGCAGAAAGGGCCGCCACTTGAGGACTGAGTGATCGCCCACCCAGCATGTAATCTTCAGATGAAGACGTAGACGTGCGCATCGCATAAACGCCGATGGCAATCATAAGCGCAAAATAACCAATTAGACTGATCCAAACACCAATAGCCATGAGACTTCTCCAATATTAGGTCGGGCATAGCGTCGACCGTTTGTCGCGTTTACCGTGTTAATCCCGATAGTCGCGCGCCCTGTTGTTGTAACTCTTCCCCTGATCACGTGATAGTGTGCTAATCCCTACAACGCCAGCTTCTGCATCTCAATACTTACCTCCTTATCGTTCAGTTTTAAGTGGATACCGCGTTGAACCGCTTCGCTCTTCAAATCTTCTCGATCCCCAGCGACAGTAACGAGGCATTACCCCCCACCGCGGTGGTATTGATTGTACGGGTCCTCTCGGTAGCGAATCGCAGCAGGTAATGCGGCCCACCAGCTTTTGGTCCAGTCCCCGAAAGACCCCGACCACCAAAGGGCTGGGTACCTACCACAGCACCAATCTGGTTGCGGTTAATATAGGTGTTACCAACTTTGACCCGCTTCTCGATGTAGGAGGCGGTGGCTTCACTACGACTATGGATGCCAAGTGTCAGCCCATAACCAGCGGCATTGATTTCATCGATGACGCTGTCCAGTTGCTCGGCCGCATATCGGACCACGTGTAGAATCGGCCCGAACTGTTCGGTTTTGAGCTGACTGATACTGTCGATACCGTAAGCGGACGGCTGGATAAAAAAGCCGCTTTGACAGGAAGGCGGCATCGGCGTCTGCGCTATAAATCTTGCCGACTGCTCCAGCTCTGCCAAATGCATTTGCAAACCAGACCGGGCTTTCTCATCAATCACGGGCCCGACGTCTGTACTGAGTAATGCCGGATCACCAACAGCCAATTCCTGCATGGCCCCGGCCAACAACGTTTCCATGCGATCGGCAACATCTTGTTGAAGGTACAGGACCCTCAGTGCCGAGCAGCGCTGCCCAGCGCTGGCGAAGGATGAATGGACCACGTCCCGAACAACTTGCTCGGGTAAAGCACTGCTGTCGACAATCATCGCATTCTGACCCCCAGTTTCTGCGATCAGGGGCACAATTGCGCCCTCGCGTTCGGCCAACGTGCGATTTATTAGGTGAGCCACCTGCGTTGAACCGGTAAATACCACCCCGCTGATTCGAGGATCAGGTGTTAGCACACCGCCCAGTTGCGCCCCATCGCCTGGCAGAAACTGGATTACATCTGCCGGAAAGCCTGCTTCGAGCATCAACTCAACCGCACGATATGCCACTAGACTAGTCTGCTCTGCCGGTTTGGCAATCACCGTGTTACCTGCCACGAGGGCTGCCATCAGTTGACCGGTGAATATTGCCAGTGGGAAATTCCAGGGACTGATACAGAGGAAGACGCCACGGCCCTCCAGGTACAACTCGTTGCTTTCACCGGTCGGGCCGGGCAGCGGCATCGCAGCGGTAAACTTCGAGCGCCCCTGAAGGGCATAATAACGACAAAAATCAACGGCTTCCCGGATCTCGTCAATACCGTCCTGCAGAGTTTTACCCGCCTCACGGCAACACAGGGTCATGAATTCCTCTGTGTGGGTTTCCAGCAGGTCTGCATAGCGCTCAAGACATCTGGCTCTTACATCCACCGGCGTCTCGTTCCAGCGCCGAAACGCACGGTGGGCTACATTCACGGCGTCTTCGGCCTGGGGTGCACTGGTCCAGAAAATGTTCCCGACTGCATGAGTCTGATCATAAGGTGCCCGGACCGATTCCCGGATGCCTTCTTTTAGACGATTGCCGGCGATGATTGGACCTGCTTCCCACTGAGTAGCGCGCCACTTTTCCAGCCCGTCGAGCAAAGCGCCTAAATGTGAGGATACGTGCAGGTTCAAGCCCTTGGAATTAATACGCTCCTTGCCGTAAATCCGGGTTGGCAACGCAATACGATCATTCGGCAACGACCCATACTTCTGCAGTTGCTGTACCGGATTTTGAACGAGCTCCTCGATCGGAGTGCCAGCGTCAACCAGACGGTGAACGAAAGATGAGTTAGCGCCATTTTCCAATAGCCTGCGCACCAGATATGGCAACAAATCCTTATGGGCACCTACCGGAGCATAGATGCGTACCGGAACCTGGTCATTCTGAAGAATGGTATTGTATAAAGCGTCGCCCATACCGTGCAGCCGCTGGAATTCAAACTTGCGGTCTTTACTCTTGGCAATCGCCAACACAGAGGCCACGGTGTGAGCATTATGACTTGCCAATTGCGGGTACAAGGCGCCCTTGGTGTAATCACTTAATAGAAATCGCAAACAGGCGAGATAAGAGGTATCTGTGGCCTCTTTGCGGGTAAAGACAGGATACCCGTCAAGTCCGAGTTGCTGACAGAGTTTAATCTCAGTATCCCAATAGGCACCTTTTACCAGACGGATGGGAATCTCGTCGCCCTGCTCTTTCGCCAGTTTGGTCAACCAGCACAACACTGGCAAAGCCCGCTTGGAGTAGGCCTGGATAACTAGCCCAAAACCGCCCCAACCCCTGGTTACCGGTGAGGTGTAAACCTTTTCAAAGAGCTTCATGGATAGCTCAAGCCGGTCCATTTCCTCTGCATCGACTGTAATCGAAACGCCACTTGCCCGGGCGATTTCCAGAAGGCTGGTCAGAGTGCCATAGAGTTCGACCAGCACCCTTTCTTCCTGAGCTTTCTCATAGCGCGGATGTAGAGCGGACAACTTGATGGAGATAGACGGCGCAGGCGCCGCCCCTTTCGGGTAGGCATCATTGGCGACCGCGTCGATGGCGTCCAGGTAGTCTCGCAGGTAACGGGCGGCATCATCACTGGTCATGGCTGCTTCGCCAAGCATGTCGAACGAGTAGGTGTAACCTTCATCGCGATGTTCGCGGGCATTTTTCAAGGCTTCATGAATATCGCGCCCAAGCACGAACTGTTTACCCATGATACTCATAGCCTTGTACATGGCACCGCGTATGACCGGTTCACCACTGCGTTTGACCAGACGATTCCAGATATTCGACGGGGACCCATCAAGACGCTTGTCCATCTTGACCACCCGACCAGTCAACAACAGACCCCAGGTGGAGGCGTTGACCAGAGTTGATTCGCTACGCCCCACATGTTTTTGCCAGTCTGCCACCGACATCTTGTCGTGGATCAGGGCATCGGCAGTATGTTTGTCTGGAATACGCATTAGCGCTTCTGCCAGACACATCAGCAAGATGCCTTCCTGGGTGTCGAGACTGTATTCCTGCAGCAGCGCATCGATCATATGAATCGAATCGTCCTGCTCTCTGACTTTTTTTATCAGGTTGGTGGCGGTTTCCGTAACTAATCGATACTCAGCTACATCACTCTGGGCCAGCGGGATAAGTTCTTCAAGATACTCAGTTTCATCGATCGAATAGTTGCGGATGATACCCTGCCAGAAAAAAGCGCGGGGTTGCTCCTGGAATGCAGGTTCGAGAACCTTACTCGCTTTGAACATGAGCGTCTCTCAGCGCCAAAAATCAGAGTGAAGGCCAGGAAATAAGATACGCCAACCAAGAGGCTTCCCGACAAGAGTAATCTGTTACCTTAATTTAGTGTGGCTGAAATTTAATGACATACAAAAACCTACGCTTTTTTTACAAAAACGTCCGATTATTCGTATTTTTAATCAATTATTGGCGCTTTTACTTCTTTAAAGCGTAATGCGGAAGGGGTCGTTCCCCGATGTTTTTGCAGCGCGTTGGTTAAAGCGCCCTGACTGGAGAAGCCTGTGCGAAAACTGACTTCCGAGATCGCAAGGCTGGTTTCGGAGAGCAATTGGATGGCCTGTTCGAGACGGATCTGAAGCAAAAACTGGTGCGGAGTGATGCCGGTAGTCGCTCGAAATGTTTCATGAAAACGGCTGACACTCAAGCAGGCAACCCTGGCCAGATCCTGTACCGTAATTTTCTTATGGAGATTCTCCATCACGTAACGGCGAACGGTGTCGGGGCTAAGGCCGCTTCGGCTCGCAAGACTTTTAGTGGTCCCGAAAGTGGTTCTGACAATACGTTCCGACATACAGTGCAGAATGCCAGTCGCGAGATGGCGATGCATAGCCTCATTATCCGGCGCCCGGCTGAACTCTCCGGCACAAAGCTGAACCAGCCCCTGTAACCGATTATCCATACCCAGGTTACGGGTTCGCTCAAACAGCGGTGCCAAGCGCTCATAATCGCTATGGGCAGGGTTGTTAAGGGCGGGGAGATAAGGGTCCAGATCAATGACGAGCACATGGTTACGCTCATTTCCGCAGTAGTCATGCTGGGTATCGGTTGGAACCAGGCAGGCGTTCCAGGTGTCTAGCTTCGAGCCAACACCATCAACACTGAGTTCAGCCTCGCCACCAACGCCAATCACCAGTTGGTGATGCTCATGCCGATGTTGACAAGCGGATTCTGGAAGTTTGATAAGTCGTGCGTTCAGCATAGGTTTATGGTGGAGCACTCTGAGTACCTGCGTGACTTTATTAAAGCAGACTCAGAAAGGACTTGCACGAAACGGGTCAGAGCGTATCAAACAGACATGGCGTCCCTGACGATCCCCCGAAGCAGTAAAGTCACCTCTTCGGTCACACTCGCCAGCGGCTGAACTGCATTGATCACCCGATACTGACCGGGAGATCGCCTGGCGCGATCAAGATAAACAGCCCGGATGCGCTCAAAAAACGCAACGGTTTCCTGCTCGAACCGATCAAGCTCGCCCCGCTTCATTGCTCTCGCCATTCCCACTTCGACCGGTGCGTCCAGCAAGATGACATGATCCGGGCGAATAGACCCCTGCACCAGGTTTTCAAGCTGCTCAATTCTGGCAAAGGAAACGCCTCTCCCGCCCCCTTGATACGCAAACGTGGCATCAGTGAAACGGTCACACAGCACCCATTGCCCGGTTGCCAGCGCTGGCAATATCAGGGATTCAAGGTGCTGGGCCCGGGCAGCAAACATCAATAGTAATTCCGTGGTTTCGTTAACAGCTTCATCTCTGGGCGTTAATAATAATTCCCGAATAGCTTCCGCCATGGGCGTACCACCTGGCTCACGGGTCACAACCACATCAATGCCTGCTGACTTGAGCGTAACAGCAGCATTCTTTAATTGAGTCGATTTACCAACGCCCTCGGTGCCCTCGAAGGTAATAAAGCGCCCCCGCTTGATCATTCCTCGGCGTCCTTATCGGTCGTGACGGCAGGAAAAGAACGATAATCTGAACGTCTCTGGAGCTGATAGGCTCTGACCGCCTCCTGATGCTCTGCCAGAGTTCGGGAAAACTGGTGAGTGCCATCACCCTTGGCCACAAAATAGAACGTATCACCTTCTGCCGGGTTCAGCGCAGCGTGTATAGCCTCACGTCCTGCCAAGGCAATAGGCGTTGGCGGCAAGCCATCAATTCGATAAGTATTATAAGGCGTCGAGGTCTGTAGGTCCTTACGGCCGATTCGACCCTTGTAAAGGTCACCCATGCCATAAATAACCGTAGGATCGGTCTGCAGTCGCATACCTTTCTGGAGGCGTCGCACAAACACGCCTGCAACTTCATCACGCTCTTCCGGCACGCCGGTTTCGCGCTCGACAATGGAAGCCATAATCAAGGCCTCATAGGCACTCTCGTAAGGCAAACCCTCTTTCCGGGCCGCCCATTCCTCTGCCAACACCTGATTCATCTTTTCAAACGCACGGCGAAGAATATCAATATCGCTCTCCTGGCCGGTGAAAAGATAGGTATCAGGAAAAAACCGCCCCTCAGGATGCTCTTCTTCTGCGCCCAGCGTCGCCATAATCTGCTCAGTGCTCCACTCAGTCGTTAGCTTTTCCAACTGTGAGCTATTGGCAAGAGCAGCGCGCACATCCCTGAACGTTTTGCCCTCTATAAACTGGATACTCCAGGTTTTCACGCGGCCAGCTACCATCGCATCCAGCATGTCCTTCGGAGTCTCTCCATCAATGAACTCATATTCGCCGGTTTTTATCCTGGCTTGCTCAGGATATATCCTGCCGTACAAACGCAACCATAAGCTGTTCGCAACCAGAGCTTCTGACTCCATTGAATGGGCCACGGCGTCGAAGGAGCTACCGGATGGAACCTCGAACATCACCGGCTCCTCAAGTACGCTCGGTGAGTCAAGGCTCTGCAAACCTTGCCATACCCACAAACCGGTACCAGCAGCAGCAAGGATTAGCCCGCACACCAGGGCAATAACGAAGGATTTAATCAAAAGCATTATTCCATGAAGAGGTGTTGGCCGACGATTGTCGCAAGGCGGGCATTAACAGGCAACCGAAGACAGTCTACCTTGCTAACAGGGACAATGCCGACGACACTGTTCATTAACCAGAGGCCGACGAACTCTGGCTGGTTAATAATGGCGGGTAGGATGTCTTGCTCAAGCACAATTTCTCCCTGACTCCGTAGCACAGATACAACGTGCGCCTGCATCGTACCTTCTACTGCAAGAGTCGAAAGTACCGGCATCAACCATACTTCCCCCAATCGGATCAAAAGATTGGTTCGGGTGCCCTCAAGCAAATGACCTGCGCCATTGACCATCAGCGCTTCATAACAATCATCAGGCATGGCCTGGCTTGCCATCACCTGGTCAAGCCGGGCGAGAGACTTGATGCCCGCCATACGAGGATGCACGAAGAGTTCGTGTGAGGAAATGCAGACATCAACACCCTCACTCGGTGGCATCGGCGGCATTGGGTGGGCACTCACAATCAATCTCGGCGCTGGCGTCGCGTCGGGTCGATAACCTCGGCCCCCGCTCCCCCGAGTGAGAATGAGCTTGAGAACCCAGTCCTCAGGGCGAGCGTAGTGTTTTACAGCTTCGGCAATGACGCTCTGAAGTAGCTCCGAGTCCAGAGGAATTCGCAGTCGTTTCGCGCCCTCCAAAAGTCGGGCAACGTGACGTTGCCTCAAAGTCGGAAGGTTGGCCTGCACACGGATCGTTTCGAAAACGCCGTCACCGTATGCGAGGCCCCGGTCATTCGCCGGAATATCCTCCTGATCCGCCCAGATTACCGTCGTCACAAAGTATTCAGGCGTCGTAGCGACTGAAGATCAATGTGCCGTTAGTGCCGCCGAAACCGAATGAATTGGATAACGCCACGCGAACTTCGCTTTTGCGGCTCGCATTCGCGACAAAATCCAGGTCGCACCCATCATCGGGATCCTCCAGATTGATTGTTGGCGGCAACACCCCATCGCGAATGGCCAGCAGTGAGAAAATCGCCTCCACCGCCCCGGCTGCTCCCAGTAGATGACCTGTCATCGATTTGGTGCTACTGACGGCCAATTTATAGGCATGGTCACCAAAAACTTCTTTGACCGCAGCAACCTCAGCAACATCTCCAACCTGGGTAGAGGTCCCATGAGCATTGATGTACTGGATATCAGACGGACTGATTCCGGCATCCCGAATCGCATTTTTCATGGAACGCTGGGCGCCCTCGCCAGACTCCGGCGGAGATGTAATATGATGGGCATCATCGCTCATACCGAATCCGATCACCTCGCCATAAATGGTTGCTCCACGGTTGCGCGCGTGCTCAAGCTCTTCAAGTACCATCACGCCAGCGCCATCACTGAGCACAAATCCGTCGCGATCTTTGTCCCACGGGCGACTGGCCCGTGCAGGCTCATCATTGCGAGTTGAGAGTGCTCTAGCTGCAGAAAACGCCGCTATACCAGTCTTGGTGGTTGCCATTTCAGCGCCACCTGCCAGCATTACGTCCGCATCGCCGTACATAATCGTTCGGGCGGCGTAGCCAATATTATGAGTACCCGTTGTACAGGCAGTAGTGATCGCAATATTCGGCCCCTGGTAACCAAACCGAATGGCCACATTGCCGCCCACCATGTTGATAACAGTAGCGGGTACAAAGAAAGGTGATACCTTCCGTGGGCCATTCTCGTGCAGCGCAATCACATTTTTTTCAATAAATTCCAGCCCACCAATTCCTGAGCCAATGGCCACCCCGACACGTTCTTTATCAAGTTGTTCGAATTTTGTAAGGCCACTGTCTTCGATAGCCTGATGTGCGGCAATGAGACCATACTGCAGAAAGGCATCCATCTTGCGGGCGTCTTTGGGAGAAAGATAAGACTCGAAATCAAGATCCCGAACAGCACCACCAATCCTGGTGTTATAGCCCGTCGCATCAAAGCGTTCGATGGGCGCAATACCACTACGTCCTGCCTTGATGCCTTCCCATGACGATGCCACATCGTTCCCAAGCGGGGATAGCATGCCCAAACCTGTAATCACAACACGTCGTTCAGCCATAATGCCCTTCACCTAAGCAGACCCTCAGAATAGTCTGACAGCGCTGCCTTCAAGTCTTATAGTTCTGGTTCAAATCGTAACCGTTCACCAATAAAAAAGCCGTCCTTTCAAAAAACTTCAGGACGGCTCATGCTTGGCGTATTAATCGAGCGGAGTATCAGGAGTGCGAGACAATATAGTCAATCGCGTTCTGGACACTGGCGAGCTTCTCTGCTTCCTCGTCAGGTATCTCTGTCTCAAACTCTTCCTCAAGTGCCATGACCAGCTCAACGGTGTCCAGTGAGTCAGCGCCAAGGTCCTCTACAAAGGAAGATGAGTTTTGAACTTCGGATTCTTTAACGCCGAGTTGTTCACAGACGATCTTCTTTACGCGCTCTTCAACTGTACTCATAAATTCCTCACTTTGATGTCAACCAAGCAACTTATCGGCTTGCCAGTTTAGTTTAAACCCTACCTGCAAACAAGCAGGGGTGTATTCTAAAGTCTTATGCCACAAGGGCTTGCGAAAAGCGCTAGCCCATAAACATACCGCCATTCACGTGAATGGTTTCACCCGTCACGTAAGCGGCTGCCTCGGAAGCCAGAAACGCCACAACTGCGGCGACCTCATCCGGATTCCCCAAACGACCAGCGGGTATGACTTCCATCATAGCGTTACGCTGCTTATCGTCCAGTTTTCGAGTCATATCCGTATCAATAAAACCCGGGGCAACGCAGTTTGCAGTGATACCACGGTTACCCATTTCCTTTGCGAGGCTTCTTGTAAGGCCTTCCACACCTGCCTTGGCCGCACAGTAATTAACCTGACCGGGGTTGCCCATGCCAGCGACAACCGAGCTAATGTTGATAATACGCCCCCAGCGAGCTTTTGCCATACCTCTGAGCACCGCCTTGCTGGTCCGGAAGACACTCGCCAGGTTTGTTTCGATGACAGCGGACCAATCGTCATCTTTCATTCGCATCAGCAGGTTGTCCCGGGTTATCCCTGCATTATTGACCAGAATCTGGGGCGCCCCCAATTTATCTGAAATATGCTTGAGCCCGACTTCAATACTGGAGGGATCGGATACATCCATAACAATACCGAACCCTTTGAAACCACCAGATTTGAGGTCTGCCGTAATAGACTCGGCTCCTGCCTCACTGGTCGCAGTACCGACTACTTGCACACCTTGTTCGGCGAGGGCTTTGGCAATTGATTTACCAATACCGCGAGTTGCACCGGTAACAAGAGCAATTTTGCCGTCAAGAGACATGGCTGGTTTCCTTTACCCTTTTTGTCCACGGGGGACCCAATGAATTAATTCTTTTTGAGAGCAGCCACGGCAGCCAACATTGCCTCAGACGTTTCCAGGTTGTGTACTGTCAAACTACGATCAATGCGCTTGATCAGTCCCGCCAGCACCTTACCCGCCCCGCACTCAACAGCGTTGGTTACACTCCCTGCGACCAGGGTATTAACTGAATCGGTCCACAATACTGGAGAGTATAGCTGCTTTACGAGGTTCACCTTCAAAGCTTCGCTATCCTGCTCAGGCAACGCCGTAACATTCTGGATAACCGGTATTACAGCGCTGTTAAAGCTGACCTCGTCGAGTGCCGACGCAAGCTCGTTAGCCGCATCCTTCATCAGAGCACAGTGGGAGGGCACACTAACAGGCAGAGGCATGGCTTTGCGAGCGCCGGCTGATTTGCAGGCTTTAATAGCTCTATCGACAGCAGCTCGGGAACCTGCGATAACGACCTGACCGGGGGCATTGAAATTGACCGCTGAAACGACCTCGCCGTCTGCAGCCTCGGCGCAGGCGTTCACAACGGCCTGGTCATCGAGACCCAAAATTGCCGCCATGCTGCCCTCACCAACAGGAACCGCTGCCTGCATGAGCTCACCACGCAGGCGAACCAATTTAACAGCGTCGAAAAAATTGAGGCTTTCCGCCGCTACCAGGGCGCTGTATTCCCCGAGACTATGGCCTGCCACGAAATCCGGCTGGCTACCACCGGCAACAAACCATTGTCGCCATAACGCGACACTGGCGGTCAGCAGCGCCGGTTGGGTCACCATAGTCTGGTTAAGTTCTTCAGCGGGTCCGTGTTGACACAGATGCCAGAGGTCGTAACCCAGCACCTGGGAAGCTTCAGCGAAGGTCCGCTCAATGATAGGCCAATCAGCGGCTGAGCCACCGAGCATACCAACTGATTGGGACCCCTGACCTGGAAAAATAAAGGCTGATTTCATAAGCGCGATCTTACCGTGATTGTGGATTCCGGGAGATTAGCCAATAGTACAAGGTACCCTGAGCATGAGCCACGTCAGGACGGGAAAGGACAAAACCGAGTATCAAAGCAACAGGTCGTCGAGGCGCTCGTTTATTCGACGAGGCACTTCAAGCTCGACCTCACACACTGACTGGCGGATCGCGGCCAGCATAGCGCGCTCATTGGCATTACCGTGACTTTTAATGACGACACCCTGCAGGCCAAGCAAACTCGCACCGTTGTGACGAGAGGGGTCCATGAGTCTGAGCACGCGGCCAAGGATCGGACGAGCGAGCCATCCGACAAAACGCCCATAAAGGTTTCGAGCGAAGCCCTGCTCAAGCAATTCAATCAGCAGGCCAGCCACCCCTTCACCGGTTTTAAGGGCAATATTACCTACAAACCCATCGCAGACAACAACGTCGGCCACGTCACGAAAAAGGTCACTACCCTCAACATAACCGATATAATTGAGCGTTTCAGACTGGGCAAGCATATGGGACGCCAGGCGGACCTGCTCATTACCCTTGATTTCCTCTTCACCCACATTAAGCAGCGCGACACGGGGTTCCTGAAGGTCACTAATGGCGGAAGCCATCAGCGAACCCATAAGCGCAAACTGGTACAGGTTCTCAGCGCTGGCATCGACATTGGCACCCAAATCCAGCACATGGCAACGGCCGCGCAATGAGGGAATGAGTTTGGTGATTGCGGGTCGCTCAATGCCCGGATACATCCTGAGAATTGAACGTCCGAATGCCATCAAGGCGCCGGTATTACCTGCACTGACGCAACCTTGAGCTTCACCATCCCGCACCAGGCGAAGAGCAACAGCCATTGAGGAGTTCTGCTTGTGACGAAGGGCGTGTGAAGGCCGCTCATTCATCCGGACGACATCAGCTGCCTCGACAATCCGAATTCGGTCATGGGCCGGATGCAACAAAGCCTCAAGCTCACCCGGGCTTCCGACCAGAATAAGACTCAAGGCTTCATTTTCACGCACTGCAGTCAAGGACGCTGAGACTGCAACAGCGGGACCGAGATCACCGCTCATTGCATCCACCGCAATGGTGATTGGATTCACCATTTAACTGCCTCGTATTGCAGGGTAACGATGACGAGGATTACTCGTCGCGCGCTTCAATAACCTGCTTACCGCGGTAAAAACCATCCGGCGACACGTGGTGCCGACGATGGATTTCACCCGTCGTGGAATCGGTAGACAGTGTTGTCGCGCTCAAAGCATCGTGTGAGCGGCGCATGCCACGCTTAGAGCGTGTCTTTCGGTTCTGCTGTACAGCCATGATCTAGCTCCTGACTTTAAATACTTACGTTCGTAAAATCTGAGAGCCGACACGTGAATATCATCGCCAGCTACTCCCGGAATTAATGTTTCTTTGTTTTCAGGCCTGCCAGA
Source organism: Marinobacter sp. (assembly GCF_040882185.1). Classification (GTDB taxonomy): domain Bacteria; phylum Pseudomonadota; class Gammaproteobacteria; order Pseudomonadales; family Oleiphilaceae; genus Marinobacter. The sequence continues at coordinate 182,338 of NZ_JBBEBW010000001.1, forward strand.
GCGCTGAACGGATTGTCCTTCGGCTCTTCAGTAATCGGACCCGAAGAATCAGATTCCAACTCCTCCAACGCTGCCGAGGCAGAGCATTCCTCTCGCTCATGTTTGGGAAAAGGAGGTACCACTAATAACAGTTCATCTTCAATCAGAGTCCATAAGTTTGCGGTGAAATCTTCCGCAAGATAAGGCTCCAAATCTTTCGGCAGCTGCTGCGCCTGCTTGTCACTGGTAACAAACCCCAGCCTGAACTCTGATAAAAGAGTTGCAGACATAGGCTTCATACAACGCTGACATTCCAGCACAACAACCGCTTCCAATTCACCCTCTACCAGCCTGCGACGCTCACCATCCTGGCCAAAAATCAGCTTAACGTGGCAAACAGCGTCCCCGTTCGACGTTTCTACTGGCAGCGTACATTCCAAAAAACGCGACAAAGCACTCAGGGGAACAACCCCCTCAAGCTCAGTTCTCTGCTCGGCAAGCCGGTATGGATCGACGGTTTTAGGCAATTCGGTGTTTGACATAGGCGCGCAATTTTAGGGGCCTGGCCGACTGCTGTCAAAGACTTCGTCAGAATTTGAACCATTGACGCCATTAATTACGTGTTTTTACCCATCTCCTTACTGCGAAATCCTTCCGCGCCTGCGGCCAATCCCTTTATGATGACCTCTATTGACAGGGAGGATGTACATGCTGGACCCACAACTCGTACTCGCATCATCGTCACCATATCGAAAGGCACTTATGGGCCAGCTCGGCCTGAAGTTTGTCACAGCCAGCCCGGATATCGATGAAGCTCGCCACCCCGGGGAGTCCACACCCGCCATGGTTACCCGCCTGGCAGAAGAAAAAGCGAAAGCGCTGGCCAGGCGGTTTCCGCACCACTGGATTATCGGATCTGACCAGGCGGCGGCCCTTCCGGACGGTGTCCAACTCAGTAAACCCGGCAATTATACTCGGGCACTGGCTCAGCTACGCGCGTGCAGCGGCCAGGTCGTCACTTTCCACACCGGTCTGGCACTGCTGGATTCTGCATCCGAACGAATAGAGACCCGATGCGAACTTTTCAAGGTTCATTTCCGATCACTTACCAACCAGGATATCGACCAATACCTTAAAATCGAGAAGCCCTACGATTGCGCCGGTAGTTTCAAGGTAGAGGGGCTCGGGATATCCCTTTTCAGCGCCCTCGAAGGTCGAGACCCGAACGCCTTGATCGGATTACCCCTGATAGCCCTGACCGATCTACTGATCGCCTGGGGCATGAAGCCTCTGGCCGCGGCCTATCGCAACTCCAGTCGCGATTCAACTATCTGATCAACTATTCCGCTGCCTACCGAGACGCCAAACTGATCCAGCAGCTCCGTGAAGGGTGAACTGCGGCGGCTGTAATCCACTAATTCTTCTTCACCAACGATTTCCCGGGCCACGTAGCTTGAACTACCGAGGCCGTCCACCAGGCCAAGCTCGACCGCCTGCTCGCCGGTCCAGATCAAACCGGAAAAAAGACGCTCATCATCCGCGAGCCGATCCCCTCGCCCAGCCTTAACCTGCTCTATAAACTGTGCATGAGTTGTAGCAAGAACCGACTCCCAGAAATTAACCTCCTTTTCGCTCTCGGGCGAGAAGGGGTCCAGAAAGGCCTTGTTTTCGCCAGCAGTATAAAGACGCCGCTCAACACCTAGCTTATCCATGACACCCGTAAATCCAAACCCTCCGGACACGACACCGATTGAACCTACCAGGCTCGCTTTATCTGCGTATATTTCATCCGCGGCGGCGGCGATGTAGTAGGCACCTGACGCGCCAATGTCAGAAATAACGGCATACAGTTTCTTCTCCGGATACTTTGCCCTGAGACGTTTAATCTCGTCATAAACATAACCCGACTGCACAGGGCTCCCGCCCGGACTGTTAATGCGCAGCAGGACCGCCCTCGACCGCTCGTTCTCAAATGCCTGGCGCATTGCACCCACGATATTATCAGCGCTGGCATCGGTATCTGAGGCGATCGGACCATTCACTTCAATGATTGCAGTGTGATCCGAGGTGGCAGAATCGAGACCGCTACTAAAAGGAAATTTGAACATCAACAGGATCGCAAACAGGTAGAAAAAAGTGAGTAGCTTGAAGAATATTCCCCAACGCCGACTCTTGCGCTGTTCTGACTGTAAAGACATCACCAACTTTTCAATCAGCTTCCAGTCGCGCCGGGACTCCGGCTCCTTCACGGCTGACGAGGGCGGAGCAGATTTACTGTCCCAACCCGGCTTATGACCCGATTCCCAATCTGACATTTAAGCGATCCTGATCAATTAAAAAGACTATAAGCCTGAAGAACCCTTCAAAGCCCCAACTGGCGCCGCAGCTCTGCTACAGAGGTCACCACCGCTTTCGGTTCGTAGACCGACATTGTAGCTTCGTCATGCACACCCCAATCAACACCGATTGCAGGCATACCGATACGCTGCGCCATTTCCATGTCATAAATCGTATCGCCAATCATGACGGCTTCTTCAGGGCGTATCCCATAAAACGCAATAATCTCAGCCAGCATCGCCGGATCGGGTTTGGACCGCGTCTCATCCGCACACCGCGTGAGATCAAAATGCGGACCCAGACCACTCGAGACCAAAGCACCTTCGAGGCCTCGACGGCTTTTACCGGTTGCTACAGCGCGGCCTACGCCAGCGCTTTTGAGATCAATCAAAACCTCAGCCATGCCCGCGAACACCTCGTGAGGGGTGGTGACCTTGGCAAAAAAATACCGCCCGTAGCCTTCCCGAAGACGTTTCATCTCCGCGTGGGTAATGCCGGGGTAGAGCGATTCCAGCGCCTCGACCATACCCAGACCGATGATATTTCGATAGGCATCCCATTCCAGGGCAGGATAACCAAGCTCGGTGGCCGCCTGATGCAGACTCCCGGCAATATGCTCTACCGAATCCACCAACGTGCCATCCCAATCAAATATTGCGACTTTAATTGTCATAACTGCTCGACTCTCCGTTGTATGCCCTACTGCCACTACTATTATTGCTAGCCTTCACGCCCTCCCAAATGGGAGAGAAACGCTGAAAACGCTTCGTCGTAGGATGCCTTCAGATCCATCGGCTCTCCAGTCACAGGCAATGCAAACTGCAGCCTGAAAGCATGCAACATGAGCCGTGCTCCGCCAGCCTTGCGAAAAGCCTTGAGACTGACATCATCCATATACTTATCGTCGCCCGCAATCGGATGACCTGCGCAGGCACTGTGCACCCGTATCTGATGGGTCCGACCGGTTACGGGTGAGGCTTGTACCAGACTATACCCACTAAAGGACTCTAATAACCGGAACAGTGTAAGCGAGGCTTTGCCAGCCTCATCGACACGGACACGACGCTCGCCGTTGGGGAGTTCAAAACGTAACAGCGGCTCTTCAACCCGCTCGCAAGTCTGGGACCAGTCGCCAGCCACCAGCGCGTGATAGTGTTTCCTTATACGTTTCTCCCGCAGCTCCTGCTGAAGGAATCGCAACGCCGAACGCTTCTTGGCAACCATCACCAGGCCGGAGGTGTCCCGGTCGAGTCTGTGCACCAGCTCCAGAAACTTCGCCTGGGGTCTGGCAGCCCTCAATACCTCGATAAGACCGAAATTAAGGCCACTCCCGCCATGAACAGCAATACCTGATGGCTTGTTTACCACCAGCATCTGATCATTCTCAAACACAATAGCGGCCTCCATCACCCCCTGAACCCGAGTGCCGGGCGCAGGCTTCGTTTCTTTAAGTTTTTGTGTGACCGGAGGGATGCGGACCTGGTCTCCGGCATTCAGCTTTGAATCCGGACGGGTACGCCCTTTGTTGATACGCACTTCACCCTTACGAATAACGCGATAAATCATACTTTTGGGCACACCTCGCAATCGTGCCATCAGAAAATTATCGAGGCGTTGACCCGCGCTATCCTGATCGACGGTCACGAGCTGAACGTCACTGCGGTACTCACCGGAAACCCCGCTCGCAGGTACATCCAGAGAAACCGCAGGCCTGGGGACTGAATGCTGACCGGACCGATGCTTGGATTGCTTCGTACCAGTTCGTTTGCGTTTATGATCGAACATAACACCAGGTAGTTACAGGCGCGCCGACCAGCGTGCGCGCGGGATTGATGAGCCAGACATTTGCTGCTATATTCCGGCGAGCTTCTCCGTTTGTCTACGGCATGGCCAAACTGCCAACCGCCGGAGCGGATGAAGTATACCGACACTATTAAAGAGATTGAACGCCAGCGTCCCGATAAGTAAAGGCGATGGCGTGTTCAGTGGTCCCGACGCAAGCCAGCTCGCCCGATACAGGGCGCAGCAGAGTAACCGGGACCAGAGTTTTAAAATAACCGTACGGAAAACCGACGGGCGATATCTCGAAGAATCACTATTAACACGCAGGGCCGGGCCGTCCAGCTTACGAATACGACGTGAGACCCAGGTGCCAGTGTGAATTTGAAATCGGACAACATGCGTCAACAGACAAAGAACTCCAAAGACCATCCCCTGTTTCTAAGCAGCAGGACAGTCTACGGTATTTTCGGACGAGCGGGTCGTTTCCCCGCCCCCCTCTGATTCGTCTGGCCGCCAGCTGAATCGCCGGTGGCACGCAGGTTATACTTCGCAGGTACGCTTAACCCGGTTTTCTGTCTTCATTTAATGACAGGAAACACGACTTTCCATGAAAAGAATGCTAATTAATGCAACTCATCCTGAAGAGTTGCGAGTCGCCCTCGTTGACGGACAACGTCTCTTCGATCTTGATATCGAATCCAGTTCACGCGAACAGAAAAAATCCAACATCTACAAAGGCCGCATTACCCGGGTGGAACCGAGCCTGGAAGCCGCGTTTGTGGATTTCGGGGCTGATCGCCACGGCTTTCTGCCGCTGAAAGAAATTTCCAAAGAGTATTTCAAGAAGTCCCCGGGTCAGATTGAAGGCAAGATCAATATCAAGGAAGTGCTGTCCGAAGGACAGGAAGTCATTATCCAGGTAGATAAAGAAGAGCGCGGCAACAAGGGCGCAGCCCTTACCACGTTTATCTCCCTGGCTGGTCGCTATCTGGTTCTGATGCCCAACAACGCGCGCGCCGGTGGCATCTCCCGCCGCATTGAGGGTGAAGAACGAGCCCAGCTCAAGGAAGCCATGAGCGGTGTTCAGGTTCCCAAATCCATGGGTATTATTGTCCGGACCGCAGGGATTGGCCGCACTGCAGAAGAGCTGCAATGGGATCTGGATTACCTGGTTCAGTTCTGGGAGGCCATCAGCCAGGCTGCAGGCGAGCGCAAGGCGCCGTTCCTGATCCACCAGGAAAGTAACGTTATCATCCGCGCTGTTCGCGATTATCTACGCCAGGATATCGGCGAAGTGCTCATAGACTCGTCGGTAGTTTATGAGGATGTCCTGAACTTTGTCCGGGCGGTAATGCCCTCGTTCGAAAACAAGATCAAGCTGTATCAGGATGAAATCCCCCTGTTCAGCCGGTACCAGATTGAAGGCCAGATCGAGACCGCTTTCCAACGTGAAGTCAAACTTCCCTCCGGTGGCTCCATTGTCATCGATCCCACCGAAGCTCTGGTCTCGATTGATATCAACTCCTCACGGGCCACTAAAGGCCACGACATTGAGGAAACCGCGCTGCAGACCAACCTCGAAGCAGCCGAAGAGATCGCCCGCCAGCTGCGCTTGCGCGATATGGGTGGGTTGATCGTCATCGACTTCATCGATATGACGCCTGCCCGCCACCAACGGGACGTAGAACAGAAAGTTCGCGAAGCACTGGAAATTGATCGCGCCCGGGTACAGGTCGGGAAAATTTCACGTTTTGGCTTACTGGAAATGTCCAGACAACGTCTTCGCCCCTCTCTCGGTGAGACGCGCTCGGAAGTTTGCCCTCGCTGTGACGGACAGGGCACCATTCGCGGCATAGAATCCCTTGCGCTGAGCATCATGCGCCTCATTTACGAAGAGTCGTCCAAAGATAAAACCGGCGAAGTGCGAGCCATTGTGCCGATCTCCGTCGCAACCTTCCTGCTGAACGAAAAACGCAAGCAGATTGCGGACATTGAAGCGCGCCAGGAAGTTGAAATAGTCATTGTTCCTGCACCTCATATGGAAACACCGCACTTTGAAATCCTGCGGATGCGGGATGATGAATCAGGTGCGGAGCGTACTTCCAGTTACCAGGTAGCTCAGGAATATTCGGTTCGGGAAGAGGAAGCCATCGAGACGCCCGCAGGCCGGGAACCGGTCCGTGAAGAAGCCGCTGTAAAAGCGATTCGTCCTACAGCCTCCCCTGCATCGACACCCCAACCAACACCCAGCAAGACCGAGGAAGACGAAGGCCTCTTTGCCAAACTGTCTCGGAAAATATCCAACTTCTTCAGCGGCGAAGAAGAAACCCCGCGCAAAAGAGCTCAGCCTGTGCGTCCTGCTCAGAGTGAGCGAGGCACACAGGATAGACAGGAACGTCGCAAATCCAGAGTTGCCAGGGGCGATAGCCGTCCTGATAACCGCAGCGGTGAACGTCGTCCGCAGGGGAGCAGTGGCGATGACAGCCGTAATAGGAGCCGGGGTGGACGCGATGGCAGCAACCGCGGCCGTAGCAACCGGGACGACAACCGTAATCAGAGCCGAAGCCAGGGCCAAAATCAAAGCGCAGCCCAAACGTCGAGTGCCGACAGCGGTCGCAAGGAAACTGCCCGCAAGGAAGAACGCACGCCTGCGGCCAGTCGTGATTCGGAACGAAAGCCCCAGGGTAATCGTGAACAGGGTCAGGCAAATCGCAATGACCAGTCCAGTGGAGATGAAAAGCGCCGCCGGCCCCGTCGCCAGCGCAACCGTGATGGTTCACCGGTAGAGGCACCGGCGAGCAATCCGGCCGACCGCAAGCCAAGTTCCGCAGAGAGTCAAGGCACCACCGACCAGACTGCAGACAAACCGCGCCCGGCTGCCAGCAACACAAATCAGGAAGCGCCGAAAGCAGAGCCGCAAAAGCGTCGTGATACCGCAAAAACCGAGGCGTCATCTGCAGCAGCGAGCGCCGCTATGGCGACGGCTGATTCTACTGCCAGCGAAAAACCAGTAGCTGAAAAGCCGGAAGTAGCCCCGGTCGCCAAGCCTGATCAGGCGGAAACACCGAGCGAAAAGGGAGCGCCGCAAGAGGCTGCGCAAGCAGAAAGCGACGCGAAGCCTGAGACCACCCCGGCGGCTACGCAACCTGCGGAACCGTCAACGGATACAGCGGCCAAAACGCCCGCCCCGGAACCTGAGCAAGAAACTGAAGGTCAGTCGTCCGAAGCTCCGGCTCAAATACCGCCAATAACCCCGTCGGCCAGCCCAGCTCCCGAAGGCGAGAAGACTGTCGTAGAGGGTGTCGCAGCAGAGAGCACCGTCGAGCAAGTAAAAGCAGCCCACGAGAAACCTGCTGCACGGAAGCCTCGCGCGCCTGGCAGACCCAAAGCGGGTAGCAAAAAGCCTTCCTCGAAAGCGGTTGCAAAAGACAGCACCAATAACACAGACAAGACGACTACTGCTCCTGAAGCCTCGGCCAGCGAAAACCAGCCAAACTCAGGTGTCGCAGCCTCTGAGACATCTGAGCCCGCCACTAAGGCTCCACAGTCAAAAGAGACGGCAAAGACAAAGCCCCCGCAAGTAACTAAGCCGGAACCGGAGCAAAAACCCGACTCTGGACAACAGGCAACAGAGGCTGAGTCGACCGAGGCATCGAACCCAAAATTGGCTATGCAAACCACCCCTGGCCGTGCCTACAATGACCCCAGAGAGGTGCGAAAACGTCAATTGGCCGCCGAGAAAGCCGCAGCAGAAGCCAAGACCGAAAGTCAGGCCTCCGGGTCTGAGGACTCACCAAAAGACTCCTAGACTAACCATACGGGGAGGCGCCTATGGCCCTTCCCGCTTACCGACTGCCACGGCTGATCGCCAGGAGCAACGTAATGCTATCCGATGCTGAAATCGAAGCACTTGAAGATATCCTGTTCGCTGAACCTTGGGGCGAAGATGCTCTCGATTTCTTCGGACTTCATGGCGTAGTCTGCGCCAGTGTCGTTGGGCCGGTTCAACTCTCGACAGACAAGGTTTTTCTTCTGGCAACCGGCCTGGATACCTTGCCGGGGGCGGGAGTACCTAATTCGTTTGACGCTCTTGTGCAACGGTTAGCAGACTCTCTCGCCCATTCTCTGGATATGGGGCAGTCTCTTGAGCTTCCGGAGCCGGAAGACGGCGACCCTATGAACGCTCTCGAAAACTGGTGTGCAGGTTTTGTCGATACATTCCTGGAGCACGAAGAGAGCTGGCTGGAGCTTGATGAAGCTGAAACAGCAGACTTACTGGTACCGATGATGACCCTGTCGGGCCTGTTCGATGACGAGGATTTTCAGAAAGTCAGAGACAGCGAACAGTTGACCCAGCAAATGGCAGACGCCATTCCTGAATCATTAACTGACCTCTATCTGTTGTTTCACGCACCTGCCTGATCGACCGGCGTTCTGAAATGCTGCCAGATCGGGTTCAACCCTTCTGGCAGTGCCGGTATCACTCCCAACTCACACCACGCGGCGCCCGGAAAGTGAAAATCACTGCCTTGGGACGCCAGCATTTTTTCACGCCGACACAGCTCCGCCAGGAAGCCCAGATCACCACTGGACTGGCCTGAAGTTGAGACCTCCAATCCCCGCCCGCCACAACGACCAAAATCCGATACCAGGGATCTCAGTTTGGTCGCCGTCATTTTATATTTTCTAGGGTGGGCAATCACTGCAAGGCCGCCGGCCTGATGAATCCAGCCAACCACTGTTTCAAGTTCCGGCCAGAATGCCTTTACATCGCCAGGCTTGCCCGCGCCAAGATAGCGTTTGAACGCCTGGTTCATATCCTTGACTACCCCTGCCTCCACCAATGCTTTGGCAAAATGCGGCCGCCCTGGCACATCGTCGTCCGCTAAGGCCGTTGCCTTCCCCAGCAAGTCATCCACCCGAAGTTTCTCCAGTCGCTCTGCAATTGTGCGTGCGCGACGCCACCGGTTGTTGTGCTGATCGGTCATGGCTGCGGCGAATTCGGGGCGATCAGGATCAAAATCCAGCCCCACAATATGGATAGTTTGCGACTTCCAGACACAGGACAGTTCGATGCCTGTAATCAGCGTTATACCGACTTCATCCGCTACAACCCGGGCTGCCTGCACTCCACCGACGGTGTCATGATCGGTCAACGCCAGATGGGTGACACCCTTGGCTTCAGCTCGCAATACCAGTTCACGAGGCGTTAAGGCACCGTCGGAAATACGGCTGTGACAGTGGAGATCAATGCAGGCGGGTCGGGCTTGGAGTATAGTCACGTAATATCCAGTTTGGTGTCAGCTTGCAAGTGCACAGCTGACCTGTTGTAAAATCACGTTTTAAGTGTACCAGCTTAAAAACAACCTGTACTGACCCCAAGACCGGAGCCTTCAGAGAAATGTATTACGCCATTATGAGCCAGGATATTCCCAACAGTCTTTCCCTACGCATGTCGGCCCGCCCGGCCCA
>NZ_JBBEBW010000002.1:0-542307 GCF_040882185.1 Marinobacter sp.
TTGATTCTGGCGAATTCTGGTCAGGCGGATAAGATGGGGTTCGTGGACCGCTTACCGTAGTCGCAATCAGTATTATTCCAGTGATATGAGGCCAAGCGGTTTCTCCCATGTGCGTCTGCTGGTGGCGTTACGTTGAAAGCTCTTTTTATAAGTAGTTAGTAGGAGAAAGTTACCGACCAAGCTAAATCCCCAACTATGCCAGGATGGTGGCTGGGGCCCCGTGGTGTAACTGCGCTTGGTGCTATGGATTACACGGTCAGCGCGTTCTGCCACATCAACGAGTCTCGGGGATGTAAAGTCAAATGGTCCTGCGATTCGCTTTTCAAGTTTTCTTCCTAGGATCGTGGTGATGCACTGAGTGTCAATCCAATCAGTGTCGAGGCGGATGGGAGACAATTAACCGTAGCTTTCGTTTATCGCTTTCTGCAATTGAGTTCATAATGACTACCCATCAGGATGAATTTTTGCGTAAGCTGCGACAGCCATTACAGCTTCTCGCGTTGAGCTAGAGCAATTTGCAACAGATAACGTTGAGCCGAGTTGTTGTCCATCCCTAATTACTTTGTATATTAATGCGTGTACAAATGATTGAGTAGCGAAGCTTACAGAGGAAAAATCGATAACAACCATGCTCCCACTATTGATTCGGGGGATAATTTCAGTATCTCGAATCTCAGCGGCTTTTTCGACATCTTCCTCGAAAGTTGACACGGATATTATATATAAATCTTCGATATCGGGGATTTCGAAAATAAAATCTAGTGCTAATTCATTAGGATATTTTCTTGCTTCTGCAGCAACATGACGGCAGCTCTGAAGTATCTGGTCAAATTCTGCAATTGAATCTTTTCTCAGCTGCAAATAGGCGAAAGTGCCTGGCCATCCGCTATTTCTAGCAACTTTATAAGTTTTCTGTTGCTCTCCATCTTTGTCGCCCCATATATTTGCAAGAGCGTTGCCAGACCCTAAAAAAAATCTACCGCTAGCCAAGGAGGTTATCTGTTTGATAAAAAATAGTCCTAAACCCGCATTATCTTTCATTGAGTCATATAGAGTGGCTCCAAACGTTCTCGATACATGAGGTTGTGTCGCAAATTTTACCGCTTTTATATCTTTGTCTATTTCTGGATAAGATTGTTTCAGGGTGTCCTTAATTCCTAATCCGCAGTCTGCAACACAGATCTCTACCAAACCAGATTTTGGGAAATACTGGGCCATAGCGACGCCCCCAATTGCACTGAAAGAATGTTGGATGACATTTCTTAATAGCTCAATTAGAGAGTATTTTATTGCTCCAGCGACCTCAACATCATCTATTGCGAGTATGGTCATAACGTCGTTGGCAAATTTCGGAATCTCTTTGCTTGTGCGAATTCGAACTAACTTTACTATTCTCTCATCGTCGCCATATTCACTTTTTAAAGAGTCGGTCCCTTGTTCAACTAGCTCAAGAAAGCCGGATTTCTGTAGGTATCCGCCGGCCACGGACGATCCCGAATATTTTATTCTGGCGTGCTTTCTTTTGGTTTCCTTTAGAAAAAGATAATAAGCGGCGAATAAGGTAACTCCATATGGAGCGATGTAATTTACAGTCGAAAAATCGATAGTGACTGGTCCGGTAGGCGAAATTATCCAGTGCCAACCGCCGAAAAAATTCTCGAGGCCTTTGTCTTCGATATTTGCGGGCACTCTAATTTCTGTCTTATACATATTGTATTAAGCCATTGATAAATTATTTAATGAATAATAACACACTCAAAACATCAAGCGCTGCGGCAATTTTAGAATCGGAAAACCGGGACAGATCTATTTTCTATTAAAATAACCGAAAACCGAGACAGACTTATTTTATGCATCTGCAGCCATCTCATCCGCCGCCTCTAATAGTTCTGTTTCGTTATTACCCGACTTCTGAGAGATTTTTGGAGGTGCCGGGCTCCAGGCTTTCAACCACTGTCCAGCCTCCTGATAAAAATGAGGCACGGCTTTTTCCAGCTCCTCAATGAATATCTTTCGACCGCTGAACTTACCAGCCAGATCTACTTCGTATACCACTTCCAGGGTGGTGGCGGTGGTATTGGATGTCTCGGACTCCAGTAACTCAGGGGAGTCCCTTAGGGCACTTAGCGGCTGGTAGGTTGTCTCGGCCTTGCCGGGCCTCGTTGCTCGCACAAAGAAGTTTGCCGGATTTGTGCGCTTCAGTTGTCGGAGCAGCCAGTTGGCTCTGGCCTTGGTGCTCTTTTTATCTTTTGGTGCTGTGAGTTTCATGGAGCAATAAATCATTCGTCGCTGCAGGTCTGCATGTATCTCCAGATCAGCCGCCGCATTGATGATGCTTAACGCGCATTTGAGCACGGGCTCTTTGCAGAAATCGGTGGCGTCATCTTTAACCCGCTCCGCAGCATCCGTCCGATGACTGTTTTTCAGCTTCAGAGAAACGTTGCTGCCCGTCAGCCTGGACATGATCAGGCAAAGGTCCCGCTGTTCCTGGTGCCAGGCCGCAATGGTGTTTTGTACCTCGTCGCTGGCTCTTGTCAGTGAGGCATGGCTTTTCACCTTATTGACGACGTCCTTCCACTCGCTGTTCATCTGGTCAAAGTTACTGATGCCGGACCGGTCACTCTCGAAATAGCGGAGAATTTCACCGAGGATGAAGACTTGGTCTATGTCTTCAACGCCATCATTCTTGAGCAGGAGTTGGCACTGTGTGCGAATGAATGCCCAGGACCAGTGATAAAGCGCGACGGAGCGGGTAGCGATTTTTGGAAGTTTTACCGGGTGATGAGTCGGGAGTGCTGTGAACTGATTGGTAATGGTGATTACGGCATCCAGCTTATGGTTCTTTGCTTGTTGTAGATAGCGTGAAACCTGTTCTTCGCCGATGGTTTCGTGACCAACTTTTGCCTCGATCAACGCTCGCCATTCACGCCTTCCGGTGCGAAGAATCAAGATCCCATCCGGTCGGTCTTTTAGTTGAACGGCCTTCTTGTCTTCATTCGCAAACACGACTTCAGTCCAGGCCTCTAACGTGGCGCTGCTTCCGACGCGGGTGCCAAGGGATTTCAGCAATGCCTGGCGAAGTTCAAGCACGGAGCGCATACCTGCCAGTAACACAGAGACAGATTTCTGTTCACGAGCACTATCTGCAGTTATCGGAATAAGACGGGCAGGTTCACCACCAGACAGGAATTCAGGACGAGTCGTCACAGCCAGCTCCATGCTTCTATTTATTTTAGTTTGCTAATGAATACTAGCAGCGATGACGGGATGTGCCTGTTTATCGGCTAAGGAATTGTTAAAGCTTGAAAAAGGGGCGTAACAGGGTGTGCGGGTGAGAGTCGCCGGAAAACCGGGACTCCCATTAGCCAGCCGGAGTCAAGACACAATAAGAGGCCTGCCCGCGTCCAAGTGTTGCAGATAGATGGTTAGTCGCTTTCACGACGCCAGTCTCAGAGTGGCTCACGGTCAGGGCGCATCAGGCACTCAGCGTGCTCGGGAGAGTGCGCGGAGACCCATTCAGATTTCTGGTTGAACCATCCCGGTTTCCGGGTTGCTCTACGCACTCAAATCGTCATCAGGTAAAGAGTTTGGTTTGATCAAATGGCACCTCGTCGCGCATCACGTAGTAACAGGCTCGGGCCATTTTATGAGCCAGGGCCTTGGTGGCCAGGGCACCATTGCGCTGCGCTCGTTTGCGCTGGTAGAACCGGTGCGCCGTCTTGTTGTGCCGGATGATGCTGTGGGCCAATTCAACGAATGCCCATCCCAAATATTTGTTTCCGTTACGCGTGTTGTTCTGGCCCTTGGTTTTGCCGTTGCTCAGCCGCTGACTGTTCACACAGCGGCAGTAGGACGCATCTGGGCGATCTTTGCTCCTGATGGCTTTGTTGTCTTCATTCAGGAATACCGGCTCTATCCATGCCTCTAGGGTGGCGCTGGTTCCGACACGCACGCCCAGGGATTTCAGCATAGACTGGCGCAGCTCAAGCACGGACCGTAGGCCAGCGAGGATGACGGAAGGGGATGCTTTTTAAACCCATTTTGGGTATAAATGTACCTCAATTGGGTATTTCGGGGTTCATATGGAAAATCAAAAGCTTTCGAAGCAGGTGGGAATGGCGGAGGCGCTTTTCCCCGGGACCCGGCAAAAGGTTTTAAAGTTATTCTTTTTGAGGCCCGATGCCGATTTTGCTCTACGTGAGATAATCGACGCGCTTGGCGCAGGGTCTGGCGCAGTGCAACGAGAAGTGGCCCGGCTGGTCGATTGCGGACTCGTTTTTCAAGATCTTCGAGGCCGGCAAAAGCGTTACAGAGTAAATCGAGAATCCCCGATTTACTCTGAACTCGCCTCTCTGGTAACGAAATTGCTCGGCCCAGAATCCCAGATCGATACTGCGTTGCAACCTCTGTACCCTGAGATTGATATTGCGTTGCTTTACGGTTCGGTGGCGAAGGGTGTTGATCACGCAGGAAGCGATGTTGATCTCTTGCTAGTATCCGACACTGTGAGTCTGGAAGATATTTTCGAGACCCTTGATCCCGCAGAACGTTCGCTTGCCCGCACCATTAATCCTACGGTGTATACTCGAAGCGACTTCACAAGCCGTATTGTGAAGCAGCAATCTTTTCTTACCAGGGTCCTGGATGGGCCTTACATCCTACTTAAAGGGAATTTGGATGAATTCGGAATCTCTCGATAATCTGGTCAAGATTAATAAGCTCCATCGGGAGCCTCCCGATGCAGAAGAAATCAAAGGATTAATACGCTCCGGGACTGTTCGTTTGAAAGATGCACGTCTCGACTCGCTAAGCATCGAAAGCCGTTTTGACCTTTCGTATAACGCTGCACATGCGCTGTCACTCGCCGCTTTACGGCATTGCGGTTATCGGTCGGACAATCGCTATCTCGTTTTTCAATGTTTACAACACACCCTAGGGTTGTCGGCGGCGAAATGGCGGGTGCTTGATCAAGCCCATTAAAAGAGAAATCTGGCGGAATATGAAGGTGAGATCGACCTGAGCCCGGCCTTGATTCAGAGTGTTCTCAAAATTGCAGAAGAGATCGAGGAGGCCGTGCTCAGGCTGACGGGCGATTGAAGGATTCTGATGAATAACGTTTTTTTCTTGGTTCAGGGCGCTGCGGAATGGTTCGGATTGAAAGGAGTGGTCAGGATAAAACTGACCAAATCTCTGATTGGGAAATTAGACATTCAAAGACGTTTTTTGACCTGGTGGTCCGTTCCCCGTCCGGGGAGAGATTTCGATGGCCATTGGCGGATTGCAGGATAGAACCGACAGAGGTATTCGAAAACTGCCTGCTTTCGAGAGATTCGGGCCGCTCCTATCAGGAAGTGAAAAAGGTCGTTGTGTTCGGTGAAAAGCAGGCGTTGGTTCGATATCCCAACTCAGAAAAGGATTATTTATTCAAACGAGAAAACGTCGTTATTGAACGAACCGCCAATTTCAAACAAAGCGCAGTTTTCCAATACTTTCTCGATGTGGCGGAGGCGAGAGCGAAAACTGGTGCGCCGGGAAACGATGACGAGGAGTTTTCTCCGGATAGCTTTTTGAGGAGTCAGCTGGACAAACTTCTGCCGAACCCTGATTCGGTATTGAACGCTTACCTCTCAGGTAAATCTGAGTCCAGAGAAGCTCCCGCACAACTCATTTTCCCATTCGGCCTGAATGAGAGTCAGCTTTTGGCGACAAGGCGGGCTTTCCAATCCCAGGTGAGTGTTATCCAGGGCCCGCCGGGAACCGGCAAAACGCAGACCATCTTGAACATCATCGCCAACATTGTCCTGAAGGGAGGAACCGTCGCGGTATTGTCAAATGCGAATTCGGCGGTTGAGAACATTTATGAAAAGCTGAAGACGTATGACCTCGATTATCTATCGGCGCAACTGGGAAATCGTGACAACCGTTCACGGTTCTTTGAAGACCCACCGTCGATACCCGATTCAGTCCCAGCAGCAGAAGTCGCGCCAACACTCTGGAACATCAGTCGGCAGGTCGGCGCGGTTGAAGACGTTCTTCATGCCCAAACCAGTGCAGCTTTGTTGAAGGCAGAAATTAGAGAGTTGTTGGCAGAGCGTCGCCATTTAACGCGGTGGATAGAGGAGGACTCGGAATCTGCACGCGATTGTTTTGATGAGAGGCTTTCAGCGAGGTACCAATTTCCCTCGGGCCAACTGATCGAACTGATCGCATTTTTGAATCTTCTTGAAGACAAACCCGTTTCTCTGCGCGATCGCCTGACGCTCTTTTTCCGTTACCGAATTGTCCGCACGAAATATTTTCGCACCGCGAAGCAGCGAAATGGCCTTGTACAGATGCTTCAAAGGCAGTATTACGACAAGGCGCTGCGACAAAAAGAGCTTGAGCTGGCAAGTTTCCAAAAGACTCTTGAAGACAACGATCTGGAAGCGCTGATACTCGCAATTGCCAACTCATCTCTAGCGCATATGAGGTCAGAGCTGGGCCGAAGGAAATGGCCAGAAACTGACTTTAAAGGGGCGTCTAATCGCAAACTGCCCTGCGATTTTTTTCAGCGCTTTCCGATTGTCGGCAGCAGTACCCACTCTGTCTTGGCATCGATCGGTGCTGGCACTGTAATCGATTATGCCATCATCGATGAGGCTTCCCAGCAAGACATCTTGCCCGGAATCTTGGCGATGGGCTGCGCCCGCAACCTCATTATTGTTGGCGACACGAAACAGCTCAGGCCCGTTCTCAAGGCAGTCGAGCCGCCGCCGCCCGACAAGAAATACGACTGTTCAACGCAAAGTTTGCTTGATTCTTGCCTTAAGGTTTTCGGCGAGACCGTGCCGGTAACGCTGCTGAAAGAACATTACCGGTGCGACCCCATGATCATCCAATTCTGCAACCAGCAGTTTTACGAAAATCAACTCATCCCCATGACCGAGGGGACGCATCCAGACCCCATGCGACTGATTGTTACGGCGAAAGGTAACCACGCTCGTGGATTCAAAAATCTTCGTGAAATAGACTCGATTCTCCACATTTTGGAGCGCTCTGAGAAAAGACTGTCTGAAGATTCGGACGGACGAGGTTTTATCGCGCCCTACAATGCTCAGGTGGATCTCGCGGAAGGGGCATTACCCGTTGATTTCGCGAGTAAAACGGCGCATAAATTCCAGGGCAGAGAGTGCGATGAAATCGTTTTTTCCACAGTTCTGGACAAAAAGTCCGCAGATGATCATCAGCAGATAAGTTTTGTCGATGACCCTCAACTTGTTAACGTCGCTGTTTCTCGCGCAAAGAAGCAATTTACTCTCGTCATAGGCGAGGAAGTATTTGATAAGGCGCGAGGCCACATTGCGGCATTGGTCAGGTATATCGAGTATTACGGTTCTGGCGAGCCGAATCAGATCATCAGGTCCCCCGTGGTCTCGGCATTCGACTTGTTGTATCAAGAGTACGACAAATCGCTGAACCGATTGAAGAATCTGCTTCGATCGTCAGATTCTGACTTCAAGTCAGAGCAAATTGTTGCTCAGATTCTTCGTGAATCCCTTATTCGGGATTCCAATCGGGATCTCAAAGTTTTCCCACAAATTCCATTGAATCAGATTGTTTCCGCTCGATCGCTTTCACTGACGAAAGACGAAACAGCATTTTTGCATTCCCGAAGTAGCTGCGACTTTGTCATTTATTACAAAGTCGGCAAGAAACCCCTGGCGGTGATTGAAGTAGACGGCGGGTCACACGAGTCAGATGTTCAGCGGCGCCGGGACGCCTTGAAGGACAGTATTCTCCAAAAAGCAGGCGTTGAAATACTGCGGTTGAAGACCGTCCAGAGCCGGATTGAAGAACGTATCGTCGAATTCTTGCATCGAATCCAAGGCTCCTCACTCCATTGAGCCAATAAAATCCAGTCTGGGTATTAATCACCCAATTTGGGTGATTGTTGTGAGAGCGTACAGATTTCAGTTCGAGTTGCTTTCGAAGGAAAACTTCGTCCGATTATTTTTCTCATTCTTGAAAAGGCGGGACAGACCTATTTCTCGGACTTTGTTATCGGGTAGAACCATTGCTAAAACAGGCCAAGATGGTTACGTCCAGTTTTCGTTTGTTCACACCCGATCAATAATCCCACACAACGCATCCAACCCATCCGTCAGCGCCGCCGGCCCAGGCTGAAGAATCAGCGGTGACTTGATCTCGTATAGGTGTTTTCGGTTGTCAGGCAGCTAAGCGATAAATCCTTCGCCAGCCGGTAGGTATCGAAATCCCGAGCCAGGAATAGCTGGCCCTGGTAGTGCTGCATGGATGCGGCCGCCAGCTGATTAATGTGGGGGGTGCCGCCAGGTCCCGACTGGTAACGGGAGCTGAAGTGAGTCAGCACCAGGTTGGGAAGCTGTGCCTGTTGGGCAAATTTTGCCACCTGTTCCGCGGAGCTGTGTTGAGGCCATGGCCCGACGCGGTCGGCTACGTCCTGGGTATAGGTGGCCTCGTGGATCAGCACATGGGTGCCTTCGCAGGCCTCGGCGAGCAGGGCCGGGGTGTCGTTGTCGCCGGCGACGATCAGACGGCGGGCAGTGCGCGGAACCTGTGTGTAATCGTCACTTCTGAGCAGGCGGCCGTCCTCCAGCAGAACATTGTTCCCTTTCTGCAATTCGCCCCATTCGGGGCCGGGCTCGATATCATCTTTGCGGAGTTTGTCCTGCAGCAGCTGTCGCTCCAGGTTTCTTTCGGTGAACACATAAGCGCGACATGAAACGCGATGGGAAAGCGCTTCGGCGCTCACGCTGAACTGCTCATCCTGCCAGTGGAAGTCGGGCGCTTCGGAGTCTATGAAGTTCAGAGGGTAGCTCAGGCTGGAGTCGCTGTTGTCCATCACTGCAGTGATAAAACGTTGCACCTGGACGGGAGCGATGACATCCAGCGGCTCCGTACGGCCGAGCATCGAGGCACTGGTGAGCAGGCCCGGCAGGCCGAAGGTGTGGTCGCCGTGGATGTGGGTGACGAATATGGCCCGCAACTGCATCACCGAGTAGCGAGTACGCATCAACTGGTGCTGCGTGCCTTCGCCACAGTCCACCAGGTACCAGGGTTTGGGGCCGGAGTGGCATAGGGCCAGGCCGGTTACGTTGCGTGACCGTGTGGGTGTTCCGGCGGATGTGCCCAGGAAAGTGAATTCCATGGTTCCTCGCTTGATCTGTGGGGTCTGACCCTAAGAATACATGTTTTGCTTAATTCAGGCCGGTGGCCTTTCGTCTTCATTATCCCACTGACCCGGCCTTGATCTTTGTACGGCATTGCCGTATATTTTGACAATGCTATTCATCGAGACCTCAACTTTCACCGGCTTTTGCCGAACTACCTCACAGACGAGGAATACCGTGGGCTTCAAACGTATCTTTTACAGAAGCCGGACGCAGGGAGCCTCATAAAAGGTTCGGGTGGTGTGCGAAAAGTCCGATGGGCACCAGCGGGTTCGGGAAAGAGCGGTGGTATCAGGGCAATTTATTATTGGAAGAAATCTGACCACGAGATATGGATGCTCACGCTGTACAGTAAATCAGAGCGCGCAGTTATTCCTGGCTATACGCTCAAGCAGATAGCGGAGGCAATCAAAAATGGGTGACAGAAACCTTGGGGCGGAGATTCTCGACGGTATGAATGAGATTCGACAATTCAAGAAAGGTAAATTAGCTCTGCGGACGCATGAGCTTTCAGAGCCGTCTCCGCCAAAGGTAATCAGACTGAAGCTGAGCATGTCGCAATCGGCGTTTGCTGGTCTTATGGGAGTCAGCGTGCGAACTCTTCAGGACTGGGAGCAGGGTCGAAGAGAACCACAAGGCCCGGCAGTTGCCCTTTTGCGGATTGCTGAGCAATACCCGGAAGTTTTTAGTCAGCTTCACTGAGCAAATTAATCCATTTCGAAAAATATCTATCAAACAAGAGTTATCAAACAACCATGACGAGAAAGACATTAGGTTTAACCGGAAAACGAAATAAAGACGCTAAACCAGTGGCTGAGGAAGCCGAAGCAGTGTTTGAGGCCGATCCACAAAAACGTTTTTTAAATGCTGTGGCTATCAATCCAGCGCCGGGGATTCGTTTGGAGTCAGGTTCAGAAAAACTCACGGTGCGTGCGATGGATTTGATCACGCCGATTGGAATGGGGCAGCGAGGTTTGATAGTTGCACCGCCGGGGTCTGGCAAATCGACGATTTTAAAAGATATTTGCCAGGCGGTGGGAAAGGCGTATCCCGAGATTAAACTTTACGCATTATTGATAGATGAGCGACCCGAAGAGGTCACTGATTTCAAGCGTAGCGTCCCGGCTGAGGTACACGCTTCTTCTTCGGATGAGAGCTATGCTCACCACGTTCGCGTTGCCGATGAGCTTCTTGATATCGCCCGCCAACAAGCTGGCGAGGGTCACAACGTCATGGTTGTGATTGATTCTCTCACGAGGCTTTCGCGTGTGCATAATGCGGAGCGAAAGAGCAGCGGTCGCACTATGTCTGGCGGGGTTGATGCGCGAGCGATGGAGATCCCGCGGAGGTTATTTGGCGCTGCACGAAACATTGAGAATGGCGGCTCGCTTACCATTTTGGCAACCGTTCTGGTTGATACCGGTAGCCGTATGGACCAGGTTATATTTGAGGAATTTAAGGGCACGGGGAACATGGAGCTGGTTTTATCGAGAGACGTTGCGAATCAGCGAATCTTTCCCGCGCTGGATATTTCGAAAAGCAGTACGCGCCGTGAAGAGTTGCTGTTGGATCCAAAAGATCTAGACAAAATAACAGCATTGCGCCGGGCGCTTGGCGGTCTCAAACCGCTAGAGGGCACAAAAAAGCTGGTTGAGCTGCTTGAGAAGTACCCCACAAATGCCGAGCTTCTGAAAAACATCCCCGGAACGCACACCGATTGAATCTGAACCGAAAACCGGGACTGGAAAACCGGGACAGATTTATTTTCCCGGGATCGATACCATGCCGATGCGCATGCGTGAGATGCGCGCGAGCGACTGATGGAGACAAGCGATATGAATACCGCTTCAGCGGCATATCCAATCGGTACGTCCGGCACTCCCTGGGGCGACGCGGAACGTGCCCAGTGGCTGTCACGGCAGGCCCGTGAACGCAGTTACGAATCTGATGTACTGAGCGTGGTTGGGCGGCTGCGTTCGCGCTTCGACGTGCAAGAGTATGGCCGTCTGGAATACGGCCCGGACGTTTATCCGCTGATGGCGATCCGTAGCCGCAACTGGCGTGCCGATCGGCCGGTGGTGCTGATTACGGGCGGCGTGCATGGCTATGAAACAAGCGGTGTCCATGGTGCGCTGCAGTTCGTTGAGCAACATGCAGCGGATTATGCTAGTCGTGTAAACCTGCTGGTCGCGCCTTGCGTCAGCCCCTGGGCTTACGAACGCAGCCATCGCTGGAACGCGAACGCGATTGATCCCAACCGCTCGTTTCGTGATGACGGCCAGGCGGGGGAGTCAGCGGCGCTCATTCAACTTGTGGCGTCGATCGATGAGCCAATACTGCTGCACATCGACCTGCACGAGACGACCGATACCGACGAAACCGAGTTCCGCCCGGCGCGTTATTCAGTATCCGTTGGCGCAGCTTGGCCTTTGCACCAGCATGACCAACGCCCGCTACAGGACCACCACCGAGGTATACCCAGACAGCGACCGAGTGACCCCCGAGCAATGTAATGCCGCGCAGGTTGTCGCGGTGTGTGCGGCGATCAACTATGCGCTGTCAGTAGGAAAACCGGGACACCCATCACCCGCTCCATCTGCATCCTAAAGATCTCGCTCTACTTATGGCAGCAAGTCTTGTATTTCCTTCCACTGCCACAGGGACAGGTTTCATTACGGCCGGGTTTGAATTGGCCTTCGCTAGTTTCACCCTGGAGGTAATACCAGTGGCCGTTCTCCTTGAGGAAATTTGAACGCTCTTCGAGAAACCCGAAGCTCTGGGCAAGGCGATAGTTAGCCCGGAAGTGAACCGTGCCCTGTTCGCCATTTTCAGTGCTATTCAATATCTGGAGTGAAACCCAGTCAGGGGAGTCTTCCAGGCTAAGTGATCCTGGCCGGGTTCTGGGGTGCCAGGTCGTCAGAATGTATTCCGGCAGATTCAGCACAAATGCGGCATACCGCGAACGCATCAGGGTCTCCGGCGATAAGGCGGATTCGCCCTGATGCAAAGGTTGGCAACATTGCGCGTAGAGGGCTCTGCTGCCACAAGGGCATAGAGTGCTTGCGAAATCGTCTGTCATAGAGTGTCTTTTTACAAACTTTATCTCGGGTCAGAATCGTGGATCACCACTTTCGGAGCAGGGGCAAGGAGAACGGAAAACGCCCCCCTGGCCAAAAGCTCGCCTTCCTCTGTGACCACCTCAACTCGCCAGTCTCCTAACATGTGTTGGTCGATATACTTGGCTGAGGATGCGCGCATGGGGTCACCCGACGGCCTGATTTCCACCCGCGCAACCCGTTCATCCTCCAGGTACCAGTCGTGGAAGTGCAGCCGATCTTCCATGCCCTGGATTTCGGTAAACAGGTAAATTCGAATCAGTCCGTCACTCTCCATCATCAAAACGTTCGGGATTTCGTCGATTGGCTCTTTTTCCTCCAGGCCGGTACTCAATTGCGCCCGGATCAAGTGATCAGAAAGTAGTTTGATGGACGTAGCATCTTCCGGGGACGGTTCGGATTCTCCTGCAGACGGCGCCGGAAGGGAGGCGGGCTCTACCGGTGACACCGGTTCGCTCGCCTGACTGGGCAACTGAGGGGGGGCGGGTTCCGCACCGGATTCACTCGACGCGGTTTCCGATGCAGTGTCGGGCATGGAGTCAGGCGGCTCGGCGACTTCTGCCTGAACTGAATTTGTCCGGTCCGGCATGCTAGGGCGTGCGCCAAATTCCGGCTTTTCTCGTGGTGCGGTCTTCGGTAATTGGATAGAGGGACGCTCGGCCGCTGGCTGGTCGATAAATACCGACGGCGGAGAAGGCGCCTCAACTCTCTGATTCTCTACCAGCACTTCTTTTTGTTCCCCGGTGCCAAAGATCTCAAAGGCGCCCCAGATTATGCCTCCCACCACCAGAAACAATACGAAAAGTGCAGCAAAGATGCGCCCCCAATGATACACAACAATTTCCTGGGGTTCTGCAGGCTCGGGTAGGCGGGAGGACTGAGCTGAAAAAGGTCGCTCTTTCGGTATCGCTGTTTTCACTGGTCGTTCTTCCTTGATACGGGCAAAGGATGATTTGAATGTGCACAACAGCTTCACGTTGCGTATTGCGAAGGTGTTAGGCGAAAAAAAGAGGATAACTTGCCAGTACGGGAGACAAAATTATTAAAATCGTACTATAGCAAACTGGTGGAAGTACGAGGTTACAGTGCTGTTAAGTCACTCTCGACATCTTCAAACAGTTTTTGCATGAAATCCTCGATTGGGCGCTCGCGCCTGCGTGGTGTAACACCTGCAAACGCCGCATAACGTTTCTGCATATCAGCAGTCATTTCGCCGGTTGGTTGCAGAATGAGTCGTTACCCGAACGCAGGCTGGTGTGGCCTACTACCAGTAACCCGTTTCATCCACGCCATATCCAGCGGGACCAGCACGTTCAGGGCGAACAGCACCCAGCCCAGCGGCTGCAGGCTCTGGGCAAACCATACCATCAGGCCAAGGGACAGCAGGCCCCAGGTAACATCGGCAGCAATCATCAGGTTCAGATACTTCTCCTGCCACTGTTCATTGAAGGCCACGGCGGCCATATCCACGCACCACAGCAGCATCACAACGCCGACCGCCAGGTAGAAGGTTGCGCCTGGGCCTCCCGCCCACTGTGCAATCGGCTCCGCAGCCAGAATGAGAGCCAACGCCAGGGGCGTGGAGAGGCAGACATCGCTCAGAAGTATTTGCTTCACACTGAATCGACGGACTAGGTTTTTCATGGGATCACCTCAATCGGGTTTCGTAAAGTGTTGGACTACGCTACAAAGCTTCTACCCGGGCGGTGATAAGCTCAATTACCTCTGAGGTAATGGTGCAGCCTACCCTCGATCGGGATAATGGCTGAATACTCGGGATTGACAGGAAAGCCAATGAGCGCCTTCGGTACGCTGTTCAGAGAAATGCGGCAGGGCAAGCGCCTGAGCCAGATGGATTTTGCCCTGGCGTGCGAGGTGTCGGCAAAACACATCAGCTTTCTGGAAACCGGCCGCAGCAAGCCCAGCAAAGGCATGGTTCTGCATTTAGCGCAGATGCTGCAAACGGACCTAGCTGTAACCAACCGCCTGTTGTCGGCGGCGGGTTACAGCCAGGTCTACTCCGACCAGGATTTGAGCGCGCCCGGTATGGCCATGATCAGGGAGGCGCTTGAGCACCTGTTGCAGGGACACCTGCCTTACCCTGCGGTCGTATTCGACCACGAATATTATTTGGTGATGGCTAACCAGGCCATGCAGGAGATGATGGCAAGAATGATGGAGTTGGGCGCTCAGTTTCCGGCCCGGCCAAATTTTTTGCTGTCGCTGCTGGATGGCAAGGGCATGAAACCCTTCGTGGGCGATTGGGAGAATATCGCCTGCCATATGTTGCAACGTGTCTACCATGAGCATCTGGCAGGTCCCTTTCGGGATCAGTCCAATCGATTGCTGGAACACGCACTGACGGTGCCCGGTGTGCCACAACACTGGAAAAGCCACGCGGTCGAACACCTGGACTACCCGGCAATTCCATTTACCCTGAATCTGGGGGACCAACAACTCAAAATCTTTTCCACTATTGCAACCATTGGCACGCCCCTGGACGTTACCGCTCAGAATTTACGGATCGAGCATTTCTTTCCGATGGATGAGCGCAGTAAGGCGTATTGGCAAGGATGAACCATGAAAATCGGCGTCATAGCAGACACCCACAGCAAAATGCGTCCCGAAGCTTTGGAGGTATTGAGAGGCTCGGAGCTGATCCTTCACGCCGGTGACGTTGGCGGGGATGAGGTTCTGGTAGCGCTGGAGGCGATCGCTCCGGTGATTGCGATTCGCGGCAATATCGACAAAACAGGCCGTGCAGCGAATCTTCCGGATGTTCAGGATCTGGAGTTCCTCGGCCACGCGTTCTACATGCTCCACGACGTCAAAACCCTCGACATCGATCCGCAAGGTCGTTACCGCGTGGTGATCGCCGGCCATTCCCACAAACCCCGTAACGAGTGGGTCGGCGACGTGCTTTACTTCAATCCTGGTGGAGCCGGGCCCCGGCGCTTTACTCTGCCAATCACGGTAGGGCGGCTAGAGGTGAACGAAGACCGTGTGGCAGGTAAAATCATCGAACTGCCGATTTGATCAATTCGGCCCGCCGCGTCTGAAAAATAGATCTGATCCATTTTCTAGGGGCTCTTGATGTACAAAACGCTTTTATCCCGAATGCTGATTTCAAATAGCTCACTAGCCCGGATGAGATCACTAAGCTTTTTGTACCCGTAGTTCACAGGGGAGAAGGAGCTGTTGTTGGATATGTACTGGCCAACCCGGCCGAGATGCGCCCATCCATCGTCATCTGCGGTTTGTTCAACCGCGGTCCGCAGAGTTCGAACAAGAACTGTATCCCCCCGCAGCTGGTTGCGACCCCATTTGATTTCTCCGGTTGGCTTCTGGCTGCCGCCATCGACGGTGGCATCCTGCTGCTCGATCTCCTCTCGTAGGTTCTCTGTGTAGATGAATTGAGAACAGGCGTTGACGAATGGCATGGGTGTTTTTCGCTCGCCAAAGCCAAACACCGGTAGACCAGCCTCAAGAATTCGCATAACGAGGGGGGTGAAGTCAGAGTCGCTGGTCATTAGCGCAAAAGCGTCCACGTTTCTGCTGTATAGCAAGTCCATTGCATCGATGATCATGGACGCATCAGTGGCGTTTTTGCCGGACGTGTAGGCAAACTGCTGAATTGGCCGGATGGCATTCGCATGCAGCTTTTCGATCCAGCCACCAAGCTGGGGGCCATTCCAGTTTCCATGGGCATGGCGTACGTTCACGGCGCCATACTTGGCCAGTTCCTGCAGTACGCCTTCAATTGATTGATGGCTCACGTTGTCGCAGTCGATCAGGAGCGCAATTTTGTAGTTATTATTCATCTTCCTTGAATGGTCCTTTTAAAAGTCTCGAATCTGGGACTTTACCATGGCTTGCCCAGAACTATGAGGGGTGGTGAGTCGGCAGCGCGGCGAAATGGTTGGTGATAGCGATCACGGCATCGAGTTTGTGGTTTTTGGCCTGCTGCAGGTAGCGCGACACCTGTTCCTCGGTGATGGTTTCGTTGCCAACTTTACCTTCGATCAAGGCCCGCCATTCGCGCCTCCCGGTGCGCAGGATCAGCAGCCCGTCTGGTCGGTCTTTATTCTTAACGGCTTTCTTGTCTTCATTCAGGAATACCGGCTCTATCCATGCCTCCAGGGTGGCGCTGGTGCCGACACGCATGTTCAAAGACTTCAGCAGGGACTGGCACATGTCAAGCACGGAGCGGAGGCCGGCAAGGATAACGGACACGGATTTCTGCTCTCGGGCGCTGTCTGCCGTTATCGGAATCAGGCGGGCGGGCTCGCCGCCGGTGAGAAACTCAGGACGAGGCATTAATGGCGCTCCATGTCGTTTTTATAACTATGTACGCTCTAGCCTAGCAGTGATTGACTATTGTACCTGTTAACAAGGTAATGAAGTGTAGGATACTGACCGCGAGAGTAGTGACGACAGCGAATGCGGGGTTATTCTTTGCTGCGTCGGTGGGCGTTTCATTCCCATTATTTCACACACGGAAAACTAGACGCTTGAGTAAGAATAAATGGATTATGCAGATTTGATGGGTTCTGTTCCTTCGGCCTTATCAGCGGTTGCGAGCATTGCTGCCGCAGTAGCGGCATGGGGATCGCTTAAAGTAAGCCGAGAATCAAAGCGTATTGCGGAACAAGGTGCTCTGGCAGTGCATCATGGATCGGCATCCAATGCACTATCCGAGGGTTTGGAACGCGTCGCTAAAGAGTCGGAAGAATTTTCTTCGCTCGCTTTGGATGTGTGGTCCCAGTGGGCTAGGGAGATCGAGCAATATGAGCGTCCAGACGCAGGCGGTTCTGATCCGCGTCCGCTCAGGCACGTGCTCACGAATGGTAGCGAAATGTTGGAAAGACACGCCAGCAAATGTGGGAAAAACTACCGCCACGCGCAAAGGTCTATTTTCTCAATTATTCGGAATGGAATGGGAAAAACGTCCGATGAGGAGTACCAAAAACTTCTGAAAAAAGCAGATGGTACTTACCTTGGTTTCGAGTCTGTTTTTGGAACGCCGCGAACTGATAAGGACATTTCCTCTGCTCTCGCTTTTCGGTCGCTTTAATGCATCCATTGCACATCGTTGAAGTGGTCGTAAGAAACGGGATTGATGAGGCACTTACTGCTGCCTATGGCCCTGAATGGCCATGGTCACACAGCTTCGAGCAAAGCCTTCCCAATCCAAAGAATATTTACAGTGCGCAGCGAGACCTAACGCGAGCTCGGGAGCCCTATACCGCAGCAAAGAAAACGTCCAAGGTCATTCCAGAGCTCCGATTTGTGTTTTGGCAAAACATGTTCACCAAGCGTCACGATGGGCGAGTATGGGATAAACATCTTGCTTCAACCTTCCCGGGACTTCCAGGCCGTACCTTAAAGAGCAATCGTGCAAAGCTTCACACCCAGCTTGAGTCAATTCGGAGGTTGCGAAACCGCATTGCACACCATGAACCCATCATTGTTCGAAACCTCAATGATGATTTTCAGAAAATCATTGATGTAATCTCATACCGTTGTAAGCACACCGGCACCTGGGCAGTGGCTAACACTAACGCTTATCGACTCATCAATTCTCGGCCGAGTGGAAACGCCCAGTCTGGTCAGCAAACCCCAGCAGCTCAAACGTCACTAATGCCCGAGACTGACTGCGAAGTGTTAATAAATGTGGATGATTACCTGAAACGCTATGATCGCTGGTGCTCTAGCCCAGAAACGATTATGACGGCAGTGCGCTCTATGGCGGAATGTTCGTGTACCGACTGCTATAAGGGTATTCGTTTGGTCAAACTGACGAGGCCTGAGCTTGTGGCTCACATCAGCGCTGAGCTGGCGTCTTAGCCTTGGTCAACGGCAAAATTACCTGTCCCGGTTTTCTTCACACCCGATCAATAATCCCACACAACGCATCCAACCCATCCGTCAGCGCCGCCGGCCCAGGCTGAAGAATCAGCGGTGACTTGATCTCGTACAGGTGGTTGTTTGCCACGGCCGGTATCTCGGCCCAACCGGGGCGCTCGGTCACTTGCTCTGGGCGGAATTTTCGCCCGCACCAGGAACCAATGATGATGTCCGGTTTGCGGGTGATGACGTCTTCGGGGTTCTCGATGATGCGTTCCCTGGCGCCCGGCTCGGCGGCCCGTTCCGGGAAAATATCCTCGCCACCGGCAATACCGATCAGCTCGGACACCCAGCCGATACAGGTGATCATCGGGTCGCCCCATTCCTCGAAGTAGACACGCGGACGGTCGGGTCTTGCCCCATTGCCCTTGCTTCGTTCCGATCTTATTGTTTCCACCCGGTCGGACAGTGCTTGTGCGTAGGCGTCGGTTTGCTCGGCCAGGCCCAACATGCCGCCGAGGGTTCGGATCATGGACAGGATTCCAGCGACGGTGCGCTGGTTAAAGATATGCACAGCCACGCCGCTACGCACCAGTTCGGCCGCAATGTCGGCCTGCATGTCGGAAAACCCCACCACCAGGTCAGGCTTTAAGTCCAGGATTCGCCCGATCTTGGCGGAGGTGAACGCGGAGACTTTCGGCTTTTCCTTCCGGGCTCTCTCGGGCCGCACGGTGAACCCGGATATGCCGACGATGCGGTCCTCGGCGCCGATGGCGTAGAGGGTCTCTGTGGTTTCTTCGGTGAGGCAGACGATGCGCTGTGGATAATTCATGGGGACACTATACGTGGAAGTGAAGGGTTTGGCTCGAGCAGGTTTCCATTTTTGAAACTCTGTGCTAAAGTTTCAAAAAAAGAAACAAGGAAGTTCTGTGCACATAATTTCAAGAAAACCGTTCAATGATGCAGCCAGGGAGTTTCCCAATGATCGGGAGGCATTGGTCAATACCTACACGACGTTACGAAATGGAAGATTCGAAACACCCGATCAGTTGAGCCAGGTGTTCCCGACCCTGGACAATTTCAAATACCGGGACAAATGGTGGGTAATCGACATTGGCGGCAACAATTTACGGCTGATTGCCTTCATTGAGTTTCGTGATAACCGTATGTATGTGAAACACATCTGTAGCCATGCCGAATACGACCGGCTGACTGACAAATACCGTCGCAATAGGGAGTGAGGCTTATGTTATCGCCTGCTTTTGTTGAGATCAGAGACGCCCTGGCTCAGGTGCCTTTTGTCGCCCATATTGAGACCCGGGATGACTATGAGCAAGCACTGGAGCTGATGGACCAGTTGGTGGATGACTACGACGCCAGCAGGCTGTTAATCGAGATTCTGGCTGTGAGCATTGAGCGTTGGGAAGACCAGGCAGCAGAGTTTTCTGACTTTAATGCTGCTGTTGCAGGAACAGATCGGGGAATCGCGGTATTGAAAACGCTTATGGCTCAGCACGCTCTTGGAGTTGCTGACCTGCCAGAGCTGGGATCGAAGGGTAATGTGAGCAAAATTCTGAATGGTGCTGAAGGGAAAAAGCTGACCCGCAAACATATGGAATCCCTCGGCACACGGTTCGGGGTGCCTCCAGTACTGTTTTTTTGAAATCATTTACCTCAAGGCGCAAAAAAACCGGGACACAAGAAAACCGGGACAGACCTATTTGTTGATGTATTTAACGGCTTAGAATTGGCGAACGGTATCGACTGGGTGTTCATGTGGCACCCAGATAACAGGCGCAGCGACGGGCACTTTTATGCATATGGATAAAGCAAAAAAGCGTATTGCAAAGCAGGTTAGGAAGGGCTTTCATGGGTATCCGTTAGTTTCGCTGGAGTATTTTGGTAAAACGCCGGATTCGGCCACCGAGGTCGTTGTTACATTTACCATGGAGGAGGGCGCGGCTCCCCAGAAGCAAACGTTTGCGAGTGGCGGTGACGCCCGGGACGATGAAACGATTCAATCTACCCTTCTGAAAATTATTGAGCGGGCGGATGCCAAAACGGTGACTGAAATAGACGGCATTACCACTCTCAATGAAAGCTGACACTCAGAAACCGAGGCAGGTCCAACCAGTGTTCGTCGAGCGCCGTGATTTTGAGTACTACCTGGAAAATCTTCAGGAGTGGAAGCAGGTCTATGAGCTGGAAGTTTTCAGTTACTGCCTGATGACGAACCATGTTCATCCGGTCGTTCAAGCAAACGACAACCTGACCGCAATCCCTCAATTGATGAAACGTCTGGCTGGTCGGCAGACCCGTTTTGTGAATGCCCTCGAAAAACGCAGTGGGTCCCTCTGGGAAGGACGCTACAAGATTAGCCCGGTTGATACGGATGCCTACCTGTTGGCTTGTTGTCGCTATGTGGAACTCAATCCTGTCAAAGCAGGGATGGTGGATAAACCAGAGCGATACGAGGGGTCGAGCTACCCGGCACGTTTAGGAATGGCGCCTTGCAACTGGCTGGCTAATGGGTGTCCCGGTTTTCCGGGGGTTATGCCCGCTTGTTGCGTGAGGAATTGTAAAATCCGGTGTCTATCGATCATTAGCTGTGGACATGGTGAAAACACCTTTTGTAAGCTTCCTAACGGTGTTTCAATGGAGTGAGCGATGTCCTGGTTCAAGGTCTTTTCCGCAGTAGTAATAGCCAATGTTGTGTCATAGATCATCATCAGCCTCATAGGCTGGTTTATCTTTTTTGTGGTTTTGGATTCATTCAATAACACGTTGATCGAAAGGCTTTCCATGAAAGACAGCCTTAAATTCCCAACCATTTCTGTCCCATCCCACTCACCGCCAGCGCCGACTCCAGAGGAAATTAAGACGACGCAGGAACGGGAGAGGCGGTTAGCAGCGAAGCAGCGCCGGGCCAAGCGTGATGCAGAACAGAGACGGAGTGCCATTTCGAGTAGTAAAGAAATGTGTGATTTTTGGACTTCCTCACTCCAGCTTTCTCGGCTTGCCATACTACTTTCTCCGAATGCTCTTTTGTATTGTCAGCCAACGATACCACTATTGTATGCGGGTTCGGAGGGGAAGTGCTGCGCACTTGGTTGCGCAGGCAGGCGAATGCGTGAGTGTTCTGCTACTTCGGTGTGACGCAGAACTCCAATCTGATACATTTCCGATTAAGCTATTCCACTCCAGCCCCGAAAGACTGTATATTTATACATACATTCTGGAAAATGGCTTACGGCGCAGGACATCAAATGAGCGAATCTTACAAACTTATAGACTTATTTTGCGGCGCTGGAGGGATGAGCCTCGGCTTTCACAACGAATCGGTTGATAGCCGGTTTGAGAGTGTTCTGGCAATAGACAATGATGCTGCGGCCTGTGCAACTTACAACGAAAACTTTGGCGGCCGTTGCGTAACTGCCAACATTGAAACGTGGCTTTCCGAAAGCGATGTACCGAAGGCTGATGCTGTTATCGGTGGCCCGCCTTGCCAGGGTTTCAGTTTGCTAAACAAAAATCGCGAGGGCGATTTGAGAAGGGCTTTGTGGGAACCCTACCTTGATATCGTAGAACAATCGCAAGCTTCGGTGTTTGTGATGGAAAATGTGCCTGGTCTGCTAAAGAGTCAAGAGTTTGAAGAGATAGTCCATCGGTCAAAAGACCACGGGTTCGATGTGTTGAGTGCAAGTGTGATGAACATGGCTGATTATGGTGTTCCTCAAACACGTCGACGCACAATAATCGTCGGCTACAGACCCGATCACTTCCCTCAAGATTTTATTGCTCCAGAGTTTCCGCCGAAACCGACGCACCGTGCACCGAACGAAACTACCAATCTTCCGCCGTGGCGAACCGTTCATGAATTTATTTTCGATTTGCCAGAGCCGGAAGGCATTCAGATTAGGCACAGTGCTCCGCCCCTTAATCTCCATTTTGGGCGCTCACCGACGCCGGTCAGCCTGGAAAGGTATAGGGCCGTTCCTCCTGGCGGGAATAGATTTGATTTACAGAGGAATCGGCCGGATATAACGCCTGCTTGTTGGGTCAGGAAGCCATCAGGAGGTACTGATCTTTTTGGACGTCTGTGGTGGGACCGACCATCTGTCACGATTCGAACAGAGTTTTTTAAACCGGAAAAGGGTCGGTACCTTCACCCTGAGGCTGACCGCCCGATCACTCATCGGGAGGCGGCTCGCCTGATGTCGTTTCCAGACGAATTCATTTTCACTGGCTCAAAAATTCAAGTTGCTCGGCAAATTGGAAATGCCGTGCCACCAGTATTCGCGTTGAAGATTGCGCAATATATCGGTTCTCTCTTGAAACAGCGGAAAGGATGCTTTCAGGAGACATTAAAAGAAACGGCGAAATCAAATGAATTTGAGGTTGCCTGATGGCCAGGAGGTCAAAACGTTCCGACCCACAGGAGTTGCGAAAAGCGCTAATTAAGTTGCTAATCGATTTTGACGCAAAATTACTACAACCAAATTTGCGCGAGCAGGTGAGGGCGTTGGTTCCGGCAAACCACTTGCTCAGAGACCTCGGCAGTTCTTTGATCGAGGGTGAGGGGCTTGAAAACGCACGAGACAGAATTGTCGCTTACCTTCGCAAATACCATGGCAGCTTGATACAGGGTGATGAGCTAATGGTGGTTGCCGGAATAAGTGAGTACGCCCGGCGAATCAGAGAGCTTCGTGTGCAAGAGGGATGGCCGATTCTGAGCGGGGCCATGATTCGGCAGATGCTTGATGGGGGCGAGATTGACAAGTCAGACCTTAGCTTTAATGACTTAAACGATCTGAAACTGGACAGCTATTTGCTGTTAGAGGATAGGCTAGACCGGGACGCTGCTCATCGCTGGAATTCCGCCAATCGTATCAGAAAGAGCGATTATGGTATCAAAACCAAAATCATTGAGTACCTGCGTCTCAACGTCGGTAAGCCTGTAACAGGCGAGGAACTAAAATACCTTGCCAATGATAAGTCCGAGTGGCCACGCCGGGTCCGGGAGCTCAGAACAGAGGAAGGGTGGCCGATTACAACCAAGATTTCCGGTAATTCGGAACTGCCAGTTGGTGTTTATGTTCTTGAAGAAGACAAACAGGCTGAACCCCATGATAGAAAGATCCCTGATACTGTACGAGTGGATGTTCTGACTCGGGATAACCATTGTTGCCGCAAATGCGGCTGGGGGTATCCTGATCTAACGCCCGGAGACCCAAGGCGAATTCTGGAACTGCATCACATTGAGCACCATGCCGATAAAGGTAAGAATACCGCAGAAAATCTGATCACCTTGTGCAATGTTCATCATGATCAGGTCCATAAGGGCGGCATCTTGAAAAATGAACTTGTTGCCTTGCTCTCTGATTAAGCCAAGCTTGTTCGGCGTCAACTAACTTGTCCGGTCATCCTAATCGTCGCCGAACAGGAGGCTCCCTATCAGAGATGTATTGGCATAGGGCCATCTTTCATGCTGAAGCTCGGTCGTCTTCAACGGCTTCCAGCTTCACCCGAAAACCGCAGGCTCCGGCGTATTTGCTGAGTGTTCCCCAGCTCGGATTGCTTCGGCCACGCTCAAGCCTGGATATGTTGCTTTTGTTGGTGCCGAGTTATCATCCGTCAGCAGGCAGGGTTCCATGCCAAACTGGCAGCGCCAGATCCTCCGGATCGTCATTCGGACCGCCGGTGCGGCTCTTGAAAGCCCCCTCTTGAATCGGTACCCGGAATAATGCCGTTGCCTTACGCTCCTTGTCATTCGGCGCCCGAACCTGCTCCCACCGCCCCGGCTCAATCTGGTTGATGATGGCGCGGAACGCGGTATCAAAGGCGGCATCGTCAGTTACCGGCACAGCCCTGCCGAACAGAACCAGCGACTCGTAGTTGGCGCTGTGATTGAACGCCGATTTGGTCATTACCCACTCGTTCGTCACCGCGAACGAAATACAAAGCAGCGCATCGGATCCGAGACGACGGGACAACCGGCCGCCCCTGAGAGTATGCAAGTACAGATCATCGCCGAGCCGCCACACCGTTATGGGAATAATGCGCGGCTCGCCATCTTCAACAAATCCCACGTGAGCCGTTTTGAGCCGATCAATCAGTGAGTAGGCGGTCGTTCTGTCATAACTTGCCCTCGTTGCAGCCCGCTGCACCCTGCTACGAGGACAGGAAGTCAGGGGTGATGTCATGGTTCCGGGCACATCCATCGGTGTTGTCATCTAAGGCTCCCGAATAGTCTCTGGCCATACAATTTATACTCCTATTGGAAAGCACTTCTGATACCATAAAAAGACCCAGATTATGACTTTTCATAGGACCAGTTGACGTGATCGATGATATCCGGCTGGACAGTGAACAGCCGCTGCAACACCAGCTTTATCAACGACTGTCCGAGCGCATAATCGAACAGCGTTACCTGCCAGGGCGACAATTGCCTTCCAGTCGTCAGATGGCGCAGGATCTGGGTATCAGCCGAAACACGGTGAACGCCGTTTACGACCAGCTCAAAGCCGAGGGGTTTCTGCAAAGCCGCGCTGGCAAGGGTGTCTTTGTCCATGAAGACATCATGACAGCCGTGAATCCTGCCGGACCAGGGCGGGACAAACCCGTTAGCGGTGGCATGAAGCTGCCCCCACTGCCTGCTTTGCCTTGGCTAAAAACGAAGCGGGTGGAAGACGCCAGTTTACCGTTCCAGCCGGGCTTGCCGAATCTGGACGCGTTTCCTATTCGTAGTTGGAACCGGATCCTGCATCACCAGGAAAGCCGCCGGTCACTGAGGGGATATGACAGCATCCAGGGGTATCAGCCCCTCAGGCGGGCCATCGCTGCCTACCTGCGAACTTCCCGGGGTGTGCGCTGCGAAGAGCATCAGGTCATCATCACCAACGGCGCGCAGCAGGCGCTCTCGCTTCTTGCGGAGGTTTTCTTGAGGCCGGGCGACAACATCCTGTGTGAGAACCCCGGATACCGTGGCGCCCGGAATGCACTGGGCCGATTTGGCAACCCATTGATTCCTATCCCCCTGAAGAACGAGGTTCTGGATGTGGAAGCACTGCCTGGCCTTGCGCCTGCCCGACTCCTGTTCTGCACACCTACGCACCAGTACCCCATGGGCGGCATCCTCGATCTCTCCCAACGCATGGCGCTTGTTCAGTGGGCCGGGCAAAACGGGTGTTGGATCATCGAGGACGATTACGACAGCGAGTTTCACTTCTACAACAAGCCCTTTGCCGCCATTCAGGGCCTGTTCGAGAATGCTCCGGTGCTCTATATGGGCAGCTTCAGCAAAACGCTGCTGCCCGCATTTCGTGTGGGCTATCTTGTGGTCCCGGAGGCGGTTGTCGAGCCGGTGCTCTGGGCCAAACAGATCAGCGGTGGCGAGACGCCTCTTCTCACCCAGGCAACGATCGCCGAGTTCATCGAAATCGGTCAGTTCACCCGCCATCTGCGGCGCATGCGCCAGCTCTACCGGGAAAAGTGGCAACTGTTCCAGCAACAGGTCACGGCCAAACTCGGCGGGCTGGTTCAACCGGTGGCTGAAAGCGCCGGGATGCACCTGGTGCTTGAAGGGGAGTTTGACGATCTGGCACTCAGCCAATGGCTCAAAGCCAAGGGGTTTGGTAGCACACCACTCAGTGCCCACTTCCTTGGAGAACAGGTCAGAACCGGCCTGGTTATGGGCTTTGCCAGCGCCAATGAGCGCGAGATTGAAGAATGCGTGACCACATTACGGTCAGGACTGGAAGGCCACCGGCACAGACGCGGTAATCGCGTTTCTTGAGGCGTTGCCCTGTTTTGGTCCCGTATCGGTAACTTCATGCATGGGATTGTTGTTATACCTCTCGTGCACTCTGCACGCAAAAACGGCCACGGCCGGCTCGCTTTGCCGAGGAGAGCGCACGGTCGGCACGATCAAAAATTGATCTCTGGTCAGATTCGCGGTGATGAACGTTGGTAATGCCAAGCGAGACGCTGAACGTCTCGCTTGGCGATGTAGGGATGCCGCTTGCCTCGGTGATTATCCGTTTTGCGAGAACTTCGGTTTCCTTCGGCGTTATCCCGGATAGCACTATGGCAAACTCATCTCCGCCGAGTCGAAAGATGTGGTCGTTTCCTTTGCGAACCACTCGGGTCAATATGTCTGCCAGCTTTCTCAGCATTTCGTCGCCAGCAAGGTAGCCCTCACTATTGTTGATTGTCTTGAAATCGTCAACGTCGATCAGCACCAAAGAAGTATGTTCATCCTTTCGGCGAGAGGTCTTCAGAATCCGCTCGAGAATATTGTTGAAGTGCCGGACATTGCCGAGCCCGGTCAGCGAGTCAGTGTTTGCAAGCACTGAAATCTGCTGAACTCGTTTCTCGGAGTCCTCAAACCGCTTGACCGTATGTTTGAGCTGATCGCAGGTATCCAGCAAATGGAGGTTTACAAGGTGCATTTCCACCAGCGTCTCGATTTGCCGTGCAAAGCCCTCTAGTATTGCGATTTGCTTGCGGTCAAGGGTACGACTGCGGCGGTCGATAACGCACAGGCTCCCCAAATCAAGAGCTTCGCCCGCCATGTCCACCCTTATTGGTGTGCCTGCGTAGAACCGTATGTGAGGGTCGCCCACAACCAGAGGATTATCCGCAAAACGAGGATCCAACTGGGCATCCGGGATGACTATGGTCTGGTCCTGGTGGATAACGTGGCCACAGAAAGAAATATCACGCGGGGTCTCACGAAGGTTTAGTCCGTGAATGGATTTAAACCACTGTCGATGTTCATCGATCAGGGTAAAAGCGCAGATTGGTACTTCAAAGCACAGCCGGACCGTGTCTGTAAGCCAATCAAACTGACCTTCTCTTGAGCTGTCGAGAAGTTCAGTTGAGCTCAGAGTGCGCAATCGTAGTACTTCGTTTTCCGGAATACCAGGAGCCATCATGGCGCAACGCTCAAAAAGCTGTATTGACTTTTATAGTATTACAGTGCCTCAGGTTTGGCCAAGAAGAAAACCAAACAAGGAAAACCGGGCCAGATCTATTTTCCAAGCGTCTTCCTGGGTAAGGCCTGCTTTCGTCCTCATTGTGATCAACTGATCGATCAGGCTGAACTCATCCTGAAGGGCATCGTACTCTTTGCGAACCTTCGGATTTTCCAGTTGCTTCTGCTGAAATCCTCGACTGCAGGCGCCACTGGAGTCAAAGCGGATGCTGGTTATAATGGCTTACCTTTAACTGTTGCGGAGAGCCCTATGCCAATCGAAAAGAATCAAGTCGTCTTGTTTCACTACAGCGTCAGTGACGAACAAGGCAACGTCGTTGAAAGCTCCCGTGGCGGCGAGCCGAACGCCTATCTGCATGGCCAAGGCGGCATTATCCGAGGCCTGGAAGAAGCCCTGGAAGGTCGCGATGTTGGCGAAAGCTTCAGTGTCACCGTCACTCCGGATAAAGCCTATGGTTTGCGCAAGGCCGATGCCATGCAGCGCGTGCCGATCAAGCATTTGATTGGTGCCAAACGCTGGAAGCCAGGCATGATCGCTCAGGTGAAAACCGAGCAGGGCGCGCGCCATGTGGTCGTCGCCAAAGTCGGCCTCAAGTTTGCTGATGTCGACACCAACCATCCGATGGCCGGTAAAACCCTGACTTTCGATATCGAAATTATCGAAGTACGCACGGCCGATCCGGAAGAGATAGCGCACGGCCACGCGCATGGGCCGGGTGGGGATCATTGACGGTGAACGGGGTATCAATATTGCCCGTAGGCAGGCTTGCCTATTAACACCGAGTGCGAGCTTTTTCTTCTTGACTACGTGCAATAGAGAATGGGGCTTATGTTATCGCCTGCTTTTGTTCAGATCAGAGACGCGCTCGCTCAGGTGCCTTTTATGACGCAGACGAACAAGGCATTGCCGGACTGCCCATCCCATGTCTCCAAGGGTGAACTCGGCTTCCCGCTGCTTTGTGCCTGATAGTCGATGTCGGCACACATCAGATCGTAATAATCTGACAGGTCGGTGTAGAGCTTGGTGAACGGCTGCATGATGGCTCACTGCGCTGGTGTGTAACCGGATGACCGAAGCACATCTCGACCCAATATGGGGCTTAGTCCCGTCGCTTGATCTCTCTCCATTTGCCCTGATTATTCATAAAACCAGCTCATCAGAGATCGATCCATCATGACTGACATTCGACACCTCGTGTGTCCCTATTGCCACAAAGTGAATCGCGTACCTGCGGATAAGCTGTCGGCCAGCGGCAATTGTGGTGCCTGCCAACAGACGTTGTGACCGGATCAGATTCTGGCGCTGGGTGAACAGAGCTTTGCTGCCCATACGGGGCGCAGTGATGTGCCGGTACTGGCGGATTTCTTTTCAGAATGGCCGGGAAATCGCACGCCAGAGTGGTGCCATGAACCATGTGCATATCAGCCAGTGGCTGCAGTCAAAAGGTCTGTAGCTTTTCATTACTCGGCGCAGGTTGCAGATCATCACCGATCATGCCAACGTTGACTACAACAGCCGCGATCTTGCCATCCTGGTCAATAATCGGGTCACCGATCTCACCCCACACTATCGTTACAACTGGTTTTAAGCTCAGGCCCGATCACGTTACTCACCGCCGTGTCATTAGCCGGTGAAGATTCATCTAATCCTCATTTTGCTTGCCAGACTGGTCGCCCTTTTTCTGGTCAGTTTCTTCAGTTTCTTCAGTTTCCTCAGTTTCTCCAGCGGACCCCTCTTCATTGTATTTGGACTTGGTGGCTTTCTTGTCTTTTTCTGAATTCTGGGTTTCGGAATCAGCATCGGCGCCCATGCTCTGCTCTCCCACATCCCTCTCCTCGCTAGTGTCTTGGGCGGCGAGCAAAGCACTTGAACCCAATGTTATGGCCGGTGTGATCAATGCGTAAAACGCAAGTGAATGTAGTTTTTTCATAGAATTTTCCTGCGAATTGGGTTTGTCAGGCGGACAAAACGTCCTGTTTGTGCGCTTCATCATAGCGTTTCTCCATGGTGTTATGCTGATAAGGAGACTGAATCGCCACGAAATGTGGAATTCAGGATGAGCTCTTAATTTACGCTGAGGGAGTTGTGCTTATCAACTCAACATTAATGTCGTCGAACTCACGCCTCAGAAAAGATCCTGGATTTTACATGCAAGGGAGCTGACGGCCAGTCAAATCCCACGCCAAACAATTTTTTGCTATTCCGGGTATCATGGGGTTTGAAGTTGGTGAATAAGCCGACAGTTACCCTGGAGATTATTATGAGCAAGAAACCCGCAAAAGCTACATTAACTACTGCCACGATTGAGGAGCAGACTGCCGCTTTTTTAAAGTCCGGTGGGGCTGTTGAGTATGTGGGCAAGGGTAAAAGTGGACAATTCGCGTCGCCAGGTTCAAAGCAGACGAACCAGAAAGTTGGCTGACAGGTTTCCCTACCCGTCAATTCGCTGAATCGAGAGTTCATTCGTGGAACGCCTCCTTGATATCTTCAATCGAGGAATGCGCCTCAGTCGGTGATGGGCTCATGGCGAGGGTAGTGGTCACCTCCGGCGCAACCATCGCCGAGTCCAGCGACAGAATAACGTAACCCCCCACGGCTCCTGCGCCGAAGCCCGGAGCGAACACCAGCGACCGTTTGCTGATCGCGCCGTCGAAGACGGCGTCGGCCAGCGCGATCGGAATGCTCGCCGCAGAGGCGTTTCCGACCTCCGCGATGTTGAAGTAAATATCCTTGGCGTCGATTCCCTGGGGCTCGGCGATTTCGATGATCATATTCTTGTTGGCTTGGTGTGGGACGATTATGTCGATCTCAAGTCCGAGTTCGGAAAGCTCACCCATCATCTGGTTCAGGTAGCGCTTGACCAACGCCTTGACCTCGGGGCCGTATACCGTGATGTCGTTGTCGAAATCGTGATTCGGCCAGATAATGGAGTTCACCTGACTGGCGGGCCCGCTGGCATAGGTTTGCACCACATGAATGTCACGTTCACCATCGGATGGCGCGATCACCATGGCGGCGGCCCCGTCGCCAAAAATCATCCGCGACGGTCGGGCATTGCCGATCTTGTCCGAAAATTTCTCGGCCATAACGAGCAGGACCGGACGTTCGATCTCCCGTAGCAGTCGAACCGACTCGGCAACGCCATACGGAAATCCGGCGCACGCCGCGACGATGTCGGCCGAGCAATGGGTCTGAAGGATGCCCAACTGGCCTGAGAGCCAGGTGGCGGTCGAGGGAATCAGTCGGCTTGAGGTACAGGAACAGAACAGCACCGCACCGATCTCGTCGGCCCCGCGACCGGCATGCTTCATCGCTGCCCGCGCGGCCTCAAGGGCAATATTCTCCAATGGCTCCGCTGTATAACGGCGCCGTTCGATGCCGGTTTTGTCGGCGATTTCCTCCGCGCTCATCGGCGACCACGAGGATGGCGAGTTCCGGACCACATCTTCGTTTGAGCAGATGACCTCACCTTTGCGGATTGCCAGCGCCTCGATCTTCGGTTGGATGGGCGCATCGTCGCCGATCACCAACGGAGGATAGGGCCTCACGGGCTCGACGGCAGGATCTGGCGTCGGCGCCTGCTTCGCGCCGGTAGTACCATTCTTTTCGCGGTTGATGAACTCGAGTACGTGGCGGTTTTTCGGATAGAACAGCACGACGATGTCGTCATCCTGCATCTCGGCCAACGGCTTCAGAGTGGCCTGGCTCCGGTCCCAGGGCTGCTGGTTGTGCAGCACCATCGCCCAGCGCCGGAGCGCCTCGAGTTCGGCCTGCTCGTCTGAGACATCAAGGATGTCATCGACGCTGTAGCGCCGGTGGTCGGGGTTATAGTTACCGAGAGTAGTGGTCCTGGCATCGACAGTAGCGAGCGCCTCGGCAATCGTGGCCTTGATTGGCGGGAGCGACGCTGCCAGATAGAGCTTGTTTGAGAAGCAGTCGAAGAGTATGTCGAACAGTTCGTCCTCAGCCTTACTGTTCCACTTTGCCGGCAGCTGTGCGTAGGTCTGGCGGACAATTGCGGACTTGGCTTCCCGCCCCTCCCAGGGCTGCAGCAGAGGCACGAAGACATCGTCGCGGGTACGGGGGACATCGCGCCAGCGCGTCGGCTGTTTGTTGTACATCACCAGCGGGTAACGGTTCGCCCAGAAAAGGTGTAAACCCATGTCGCGCAACAGGTCATATCTCGTCGCGTAGCTTCCGGCAGCCGCTCGCTCGGCAATTTCGGTGCCGGTCGGAGCCTTCACTTCAAAGTCGCGCCGAATGATTGCCTTTAACTGGTCGAGATCAGTGATGATCGAGAAGTCGAGCTCGGTAAAGATGCTTGTGGGAAACACCAGTTTGCCATGTCTGTTCAGTCGAAACGGTTTCATAAGTGCTCCTTGCAGATTCTGCCTGCGTCTCTGCCAGCCTCGGGAAAAACCTTGCCCCGATAATTCGCCAGTTTCTCTGTGTTGTGTAGTAGGCAGTATAGTCGCTATTTTCCCTACGCCTTTTTCGGCCGTTTCTGGCTGGAATGGTTGAGCCGTTTATTGGGAAGAAAACCGGCGCCTGCCGAAGCGATCAGGGAAGAGACACGTCTTGGCATGCGGGTGTACTTTCTTAAGCCTGACATGATTGCCGGTGAGAGCCGGTATCAAGCTTGGAGAAATGGTGAGAAGGGCGCGCTGCTTGCTGGTGGTTTGAGCACGCTCAGAGAAATAAGTCGCGAGCTCGTCACCAGAACAAAAGCCAGAATTTATTTTTCACATCTTATACAGACGCAAGCTGCTGGCGGATGGCTGTCTCACTGGGTACAGACTCTTCCCGCACCATTACAATCAGTGCCTGCGCGTCGAAGAGGTGATCATGAGCTGGGTGGGTCACCACCTCTTCGTCTTCAGTGACATAAGCCATCAGTGTGCCCATACCAGCGGTCATCAGCCTGCAGGCCACATCGGCCCAGCGCGCCCCGGTCAGGGGCACCTGATAACGTACCGGGTGGTCGTCGTCATGGGTAAAGAGGTTTTCCAGAACCTTTTCCGAACCGCGGGCCACCAGGGCTCGCACCAGCATTTCCGGATAGGCCCGCACCGGCCGGAGGATATTGTTGGCACCCAAGCGCAGAGCCCGCTTGCGGTTTTCCTGGGCGACACATTCGACCACGGTCTGGGGCTTGCACTGCCCGCAGACTTCGCCTAGCAGCATCAACACGTCCAGGGTGATGCTGTCAGACACCCGGCTGTCTTCGTCCCGTGCCAGGATGATGATCGCTCGGGCCTCAGCCGGAGTCACCATTCTGAGAGCCTCGATATGGGACGACTCGCCATGGTGGTGCACCACGCCCTTCTCCCGCAGGCTGGCGGGCAACCCCTCAGGAAAGGCGTCGGTGAGGATCTGCACCGGTCGGTCACGGAACTGGTGGGTTTCCCGCAACTGGTCTACCAGTCGGTGGAAATAGACCGCCGGATTCCGCATCGGGCTATGGATGATCAACACGTGGTCTTTCATTTGCCACCTCCAGCGGCCTTGAATCATGTCTTCTTTACGCTTGAGCCGGTAGTCGATGAAATCACTGGCAAGGTTAGCCATCACGAAGATGCCTGCCAGGTACATCAACACCGTGGTAGCCGACCGCCCCATGGGCGTGGCCGCAGAAAAATCACCGTACCCGACCGTGGTGATGGTGGTGATCGTCAACCAGGCGGCGTCGGCCAGCGCCAGATCCTCGAATACCACCATCGCGACCACGTGCAGGCCGATCAGGATAAGGAGCCAGGCGAACCCGTGCCGCAGGCGTGAACTCATGTTGATGCGCAGGCGGCGGTTCAACTGCTCGCGCGAATGCCGTCTCAGGTTTTTGAAAATCAGCATGGCATACCGGGTCTGGTTGAATTTGGCTCAGATCACCCTGAGCGATCTGCTGATCGCGCCGTCGGGCACCGGAGTATAACCTCAACAGGGGGTTGTCGATAGGTTGCAGGCTCCGTTCATCCAGATCGGAGAATGCTACTGATACCATAGTGTAACGAGTAAAACCGAAGGGAGCAGTACCTTCAGTTGTGGGGGGAGCATTACAGTAAAACTGTGTCAAAAGATCTGGACAGACTTTCCGAAAAATTACGTGGTTTTCGCACCGGATCTCGTCAATACTGATCCAGGCGCGCAACGTTATCGGGCGGTCCCGGGCGAACCAGCTAGGAAGGCTGAATCTGTGATTCTCAATCAACCCAAGCACCGTCATTATGACGTTATCATTCTCGGTAGTGGTCCCGCCGGTATCACCACGGCGCTTGAGTTGTCCAAAAATCCTGCCCTTACAATCGCCGTCATCGAGAGTGGATTACTGGAGCCCCATCCAACCATTCAGACCTTGGCCAACGTCCAGTTACATGGCGATTTGCCAGACGATTACTTTCCCATGCACACGCAACGTTGCTTTGGTGGTACCTCGACCATCTGGGGCGGGTTTTGTGCGGTGCTCGAGAAGAGAGCCTTCATAGCTCAGGCGTGGCCTATTCCCTACGAGGAAATAAACCGTTGGTATCCAGCTGCCGCACGGATTATAGAGCTGCCCGATGATGCCCATCGCCAGCCGGTGGTGTCCATTGCAGGAACATCGGAGCTGGTTTACAAGCCATTCTATGTGAGCCCGCCGGTCCGGTTTAACAAAAAGTACCATTCCTTTTTCCAACACCATCCCCGCGTTGATCTGGTGCTTGGCTCCACCGGATTGCGCCTGATAACGGGGGGGCGCACTGTCACCGCTCTGGAACTGCGAGACTCGCAGGAGCCCCAGCTACCAGCCACATCCTTGTCGGCGGATACCTTTGTACTGGCCTGTGGTGGGGTGGGTAACCCGCGATTGCTGCAGATCTCTGATGTGGTCGGCCAAATGCCCGTCGGACAAGGCCTGATGGAGCATCCACATCTCTACGCAGTGGCGGAGATGTACCTGGACCGGGACCGGCTCCCGGTGGGCGCCGAAGAAGATCCACAGATCGTACACGCACTTCAGTTATCAGACAGCTACTGCATCGAGCAAGGGGTGCTGTCTTTCAGCGCTGATTTCAATCTGCAGCAGATGACCCCAACGGTGCTACTGGGCAAACGGCGCGAGATGCTCCATACCCCGGTCACCATT
Organism: Marinobacter sp.; assembly: GCF_040882185.1. Taxonomy (GTDB): domain Bacteria; phylum Pseudomonadota; class Gammaproteobacteria; order Pseudomonadales; family Oleiphilaceae; genus Marinobacter. The sequence continues at coordinate 34,268 of NZ_JBBEBW010000002.1, forward strand.
CGGGCCGAGATTGCCCCAGATTTCCGGAATTCCGTAGGCACGGGCGACCAGCGCAATTACCTTGGAGTTCCCACTCCACGAATTGATTTCCACTACCGCTACCGTGACCTGGCGCGTGAGAGCTGGGACCTGTTCGGCAAGGCACTACTGCGCTCGGGGTTGGGACGCCCCTCTATCCTGCAACCCGAATTCAGGTTGCATGATGGTGGACACCTGATGGGCACAACACGAATGGGGCTGACGGCTGCCGATTCCGTGGTGGACAGCAACTGCCGCGTGCACACCACCGATAACCTTTACGTGGCCGGGTCGTCGGTCTTTCCAGCCGGCGGTGCCTCCAACCCCACCTTTACCATTGTGGCAATGGCGTTGCGCTTGGGCGCACACCTTGCCAGCACTTTAAAAGGTAATGCTCATGGATAGACGTACCTTACTGGCCAGTCTCAGCGCTGCGGCGATATGGCTCAGCATCAGCAGTTGCGCGCGGCTGTTGCCTGACGGGCGTCTCGCTGAAAGCGGTGACCTGGGCGCTCGCTCGACGTCACTCACTGATCAACTTGCAGAGCTCGCAGACCCGATTTTTCGTGATTACTCGGAAGGCAGGTCTGTGGAGACGCTGCAGGCAGAGATGATGTACAAAGGAGTCATCTCAACACGCCACGGAATTAACCATCAAAAGGTGAATAGCCTGGCGCGTCATGAGCCGCTCATTCGCTATAAAGGCTTTTACTACACGCAGACCGAAATCGAGTTGTACGCGCTGGCATACCTGTACAAAGACCGGGTTTCTCTCTAGACCTGATTATCGAATATTCACCCGCCCACGAGACAGTGGAAGCGTATGATAGCCGATACAAAAGTTAACATTAGCGTCACCCGGGTGCCTTGGTCTCCGTTTTGTTCCACCAAGGCCACCGGTACGCTCCCCTTTGGAGGTCAGACGATGATGCGTCCGCTGAGGACCCTTGATCAGTACCTCGACCGCCTCACCCGCGCCAAGAGATTGGCTGTAGCGGTATGCGTGGTGCCGGTAGTTGGAGGACTGGATTACCTTACAGGCTACGAAGTGGCGATGTCCCTGTTCTACCTCGGTCCAGTCACAATAGCAGCCTGGTATTGCGGACGCCTCGCGGGGTCTTCGGTCGCCGTCCTCTCTTGCATGAGCTGGTTCATCGCCGACTTAGGTGCGGGCCAGCCGTACTCGCATCCGGCAATTCCTTTTTGGAATTCGCTCATCCGATTTGGGTTTTTTTATATCACCGGCTTGCTGGTGACCGAGCTCCGCACAAGTCTTCGACTCCGGGAGCGTCTCGCGCGAACGGATGGCCTCACCGGGCTATACGTTCGGCGGGAATTCGATAGTAGGCTCAAACATGATCTGGCCATGGCACAGCGTTCTGAGAGCGCAATCACGCTAGCGTACGTAGATGTGGACGACTTCAAAGCTGTGAACGACGCTCACGGTCATGCTGGCGGAGATCTGGTGCTACGAACCATTGGTCGAGTTTTGAGAAGTTCAGTACGCGAGGTTGACACTGCAGCGCGGGTTGGGGGCGATGAGTTCGCACTGATTCTGCCCGATACTGACGGCTTTGGAGCACAGCAAGTTATTTCGAAGCTCACACGGGAGCTTCACGAGGCACTCGAAGCGAATAATTTTGGCGTCACCTGTAGCATCGGTGTTGTCACAATTCTGGATTCGGATACGGCACCAGAGCAAGCGGTCGCAGCTGCCGATGAATTGATGTACCAGGTCAAACTCAAAGGCAAGAGTGCAGTCGCGTTCAGGGCAATCAGCTCAACCGACGCTCAAAGCATGCTCTGATTTCACATTCCTGATCCAGAACTTTCAGCTATAGGAGCGGTATTTCGGCTGCGAGAACGCTGTTGGGATGTCGGGACGTCCGGGCTCCGCCTCACGCTTCTGAAGCGTCTATCGAGCGATACCAATCCGCGTAGGGCGTGTTCTCGATTTTATGCTGGGTATAGTCTCGTGCTCCATCTGACCACCATACTGGGCCGCGTTCCCCGAGGGCTCGTTTGGCTTCGTCTACCTTAGCGCGGGCGTCTCGTTCCTGATTTTCGTTGTCTGATTTCTGTGCCTGATGAACGGCTCGGCGGGCCGCCATCAGATGCTTTACCTGTTCACGGTAAACCGGTTCGGACAGGTCTGGGTTGGCACTGCGCCACAGGCGCCCTTTGACTACCAGATATCGACCATCCGGTGTTTTCAGCGGTTGAGAACGGCTAGACCCCATCCCCTTTAACCTCCGATCCTTTCAGATGCGCCTGAAGCTCCTCTTCAGCCGCACCGCTGTTAATCACGTGGGGCAGCCAAAACCAGCGTCCAGTAAGGTGTGCCGCTAGCGTCCCGCTCGATACCTACGCCGAACTCTGTGTAATCCGCGGACATGATGTTGGTGCAGTGTCCCGGGCTGTCGAGCCAGGCGGCGACCACGGTGGTGGCGTTCTTCTGGCCAGCGGCTACGTTCTCGCCCCAGGCGGATGCTTCATAGCCTGCGGCATCGAGGCGGTCAGCGAGGACTGCTCCTTCGCTTCCCTCATGGCTCAACCGGCCCATGTTCGTCATGTCTTCGCTGTGGGCTTGCGCCGCAGCGCTCAGGCCAGCGTTCCAAGTGAGCGGTGAGCCCTCGGCGTAAGTGTCGGCGCCGCACTGCCGGGCCTGGCCTCTAGCCTCAGCCAATAGCGTTTCCCAGGTGTCGACAAATGGGGCTCCCTTGGTGGTGTCACCTGAAACCATCGCCGGGGCTCCGCTGAAGCCGATCAGTCCCACCAAGGCGATTTTCGCGAGGCGCCTCCTCACTGCGAACCGGAGAGTGTCGTTGGACCATTGCATGCGTTTCAACATATTAACTACCGGCCAATGATTAAAGATCCCGTACCCCGGCCAAGGCGGGGATCACAATATGCTACCTGTTGGGCTCACATTCTTTCCGAAACCTGGGGCGGTTCAGGATAGATTTATTCTCGAACGCCAACTGCGAAAAATCATATCTGTTCTGGATTCGCGGATTTACTTTTATCCGTATGCACATGGGTAACCTAAAGCCATTGCATAAAATTACCGGCTTTCATCAAATGTGTGAAGCGAAACCCAGCAGTTTTCAATGAGATTGGTTAAGAGTTATTAATGTTTGAGGGCATTTTAATCTTGCCGGATGGGCCGCTTAGCTGTGCTTGGATACGTGTGTCTGTTCTCGGTCTTATGCCGTAATGATATAAAAAAGATGTCGCTATAAACGTCATGAGATTTGAGAAACTCTGGTTATATGTAAAAAAATAATAGCAATAATAAACAGGTAGCTACAGTTTTTTTCTGATAATCCACTTAAGGTTCGATAGCGAATTCGTACTGACGGCCACGCTTGTTTGAACCTGTAAGCTCTACTTACTCCATCGATTTTGGTCCCAAAGCCAGATGGCTGGAATATTACAAATATTCGTTGTCCCACCTGCACACCTGTTATGTGACCTATGCTTTTATAACGCAGTCGCAATGCTCTCCCCGACACTGCTCTGGCCTTTGGTACCGGGGGTGTGAGAGCAAGTGCCAGCAGTCGCTCACAAGCCAGCAGCCCTTCAAAAAACCGGAATGTACGAGGAAACAATCTATGAAACTCAAATACTCTGCGGCAATCATCTGCCTGGCAATTTCACCCGCACTGGTTTCGGCTGCGCCCGAGTCCGGTGACGGCTTCTTTGCTTTGACCGGCTCCGGTGCAAGTGATAACGAGTTTGACAACAACACCGCCGCCGTCAGCTTTGATGTGGGCCAGTTTTTCACCGACAGCGTGGCCGTTGGCTTGCGCCAAAGCTTCGGTTTTGCGGATTCGGAAGATAATTCGAGTTGGTCCGGCGCCTCTCGGGTCTTTGGAGATTACCACTTTGACTTAGGTAGCTGGCAGCCCTTTGTCGGTGCCAACGTTGGTGGTATATATGGCGATGAAGTGGATGAAACTTTCTTCGCAGGCCCCGAGGTCGGTGTTAAGTATTACGTCAGAGAAAAAACCTACATCACCGTTCAGACGGAATATCAGGTTTTCTTTGACAGCGCCAGTGACGCCGACAACAACTTTGATGATGGCGCCTTCGCATACAGCGCAGGTATCGGTTACCATTTCTGACCGATAACACATCTCGCCCTCTTGAAATTTCCGGGCGAGGTATGAGAGACCGGGGCCCTCGGTCCCGGGTTTCTCACCCAAAGAACAGAAGGTCAACAATGGCTGAATCATCACTCAAGGAACAACTGAGCAACGCGGTCAAGAGTGCGATGCGAAACAGGGATAAAACCCGGCTTGTCACCCTTCGTATGGCGCAGGCTGCGGTCAAACAGATCGAGATTGATGAGCGCCGCGAGCTCAGTGATGATGACGTTCTGAAGGTACTGGACAAAATGCTCAAGCAACGCCGAGATGCGGCCAGTCAGTACGATGCTGCCGGGCGTGAGGAGTTGGGCGACAAGGAACGGGCGGAAATGGTGATTATCGAGGAATTCATGCCTGCCGCCCTTACCGAAGATGACCTGGACGCTTTGATCCGGATGGCGATCAGCTCAACCGACGCTCAGGGTATGCAAGACATGGGGCGTGTGATGAATGAGCTGCGCCCTCAAGTATTGGGCCGGGTCGACATGGGGCATCTGAGCAAGAAAGTGAGGGCGACGTTGGCGATTTCGCCATAACTCACCGATTCATAGGGAACTAAGGTACTTGGTCAAGGCCAGGAAGATTTGAACGTAAAGGGGTCGGGCTCTCGATTGACCCCTGACAGACTCAATCCAGCAACGGCTTGTCAGCGCACTTTCGAAAGGAATTTCTGTGTTAACGGGTTTTGCGGGTCGGTAATAACCTGTTTAGCCTCACCAAGCTCGGCAATAACGCCTTCATGAAAGTAAGCCACACGATCAGACACATCACGTGCGAAGCTCATTTCATGGGTCACGCAGATCATGGTCATACCCTCTTCCGCCAACAGGCGCAACGTATCCAGAACCTCTCCCACTAATTCAGGATCAAGGGCGGAGGTAACTTCATCAAAAAGCATGTAATCGGGTTTCATTGCAAGGGCGCGGGCAATCGCCAAGCGCTGCTGTTGACCCCCAGACATTTTAGTAGGGTAAACGTCAAACTTATCACCCAGACCGACATGCACGAGTTCCTTTTTGGCGATTTCAATCGCCTCGTCCTTACTCATTTTTTTGACGATTCTGGGCGCTAGTGCTGTATTTTCCAACACGGTCAGATGAGGAAATGAGTTCCATTGCTGGAATACCATACCCAGCTTCTGACGCAGTTTGTCCTTATTGGTCTCTTTGCTATGAACATCGATACCGTCAACGACAATTTTGCCTTTGTGAATACTCTCGATGGCATTAATGCAATACAGCAGGGTAGATTTGCCACTTCCGGAGCCACCGATGACGCTTAGGACTTCGCCTTTGTCGACATCCAGACTGACGCCTTTGAGAACTTCGAGATCACCAAAAGATTTTTGTACATTCTGGATGCTGATCATATTGCCATTTTCCTTTCAACATACCGCCCATATGACGATAGCGGGTATGAAATAATAAAATAAAAGATACCAACACCGATCAGGATTTCTAGCGGTTGCTGAGTACGGGATATAAGCTGGTCGGATGTGCGCAGCAGCTCCATATAACCAATAACAGAGACCAGAGCCGAGTCTTTGATGACACTGAGGGAAACGCCCAGCCAGGAGGGGAAGACTGCGCGCAAACCGATGGGTAAGCGAATGTAGAAGATGGTTTGCCAGTATGTCATACCCAACGAGCGGGCTGATGTCTGCATGGATTGCTGGACACTCTCGAAGCCACTTCGGAAGACCTCACTCATAAAGGCCATCGTATAGAGCGAGAGAATGATAGAGCCAGCTACAAACGGGTCTAGTGGGTAACCGGTCGCGCCAACAAAGGTTGAAAAAAGAATGAGCTGAATAATCAGCGGTACACTTCTGAGTATATCCAGCAAACTACCTAGCAGTGTGTTGACTACCTTATTGCTTTCAGCTCGCATAAAACCTACGGCCAAACCCAACAGGGTCCCCAGCACTATTGCTACTACCGATATGGTCACCGTATTCATGATGCCGGTAAGAATAAACCCGGTATCGTCCCAGGACAGAGGCGTGAATAAAGAGTTCATCAGATTTCCCCCCTGAATAGCTTGCGAGAGATAAGTGACGAACTTATCAGCACCAGTTTGGTGATGATGAAGTACATAACTGCTGCCACAATGAAAAATTCAAGTGTGCGGAATGACAGTGATTGTAGTCTCTGGGTTGTTCCGGACAGCTCACTCATTCCAACCAGTATTCCCAGCGAACTCATCAGGATGGACCAGACAAACTGATTGGTCATTGGATGATAGATACGTCTGAGCATTTGCGGCAGGATGATGTATCGATACACCTGGATGCTGTTCATGCCCAGAGATTTGGAAGCGCTGTACTGGGTGCTGGGGATCGACTGAAATCCACCCCGGAAAGTCTCAGTCAGGTAACCTGCATTGATAAATACCAGAGCGCTTAAAACCGCAACATAGGGGCTCAGATGAATGCCAAATGCCCCCAGCCCGAAATACGCCATATAGATTTGGAAAAGTGCCGGAGTATTTCTGGCTATCTCGACCCATACCGTAGCAACATAGCAAAAGGGCTTACTGTTATTCATTTTGGCTATCGCCAACAGTATCGCAATTACAATACCGAGGAGCATAGCGAGTACCGAAACGTGCAGGGTTACAAATGCGCCGTTCAACAACTCGGGCAATTTCTGGAACACGATGTTCCAATGAAATTCATATTCCATACCTTGGCCACTTTCTGTGGTTAGTAGAGGGCTCTGATGGGTGCCTTATCAAGACACTCATCAGAGTTCGAAGCCCTGACGCAAAGATATTTGCGACTGGCCTACGGGTAAGTAATAGGGGTAGCCGCCTACCTGAAGACCACCACTATGATTATTACTTGTTATCTCTCAAGGACTGGATCAGATCGGCAGGCGCATCTGAAGCGAAGTGCGTGTTGTAATGGGTATTCATATTGCCATCGCGAATCTGGCGCACCAGAAACAGGTTAAGGTATCTGATCCAGGCGCCTTCGCTTCTTTTTGCGATTAGGCCTACGACGTCGTCATAGTTAGGTACGAAGGGTCCTGCCGCAAAATCTTTGAACTCTTCGCTTTGCAGCTTTGTGGCAATATTAGTGTTGGTTGAGATAACCACATCCACTTTGCCCTGGTACAAACCCAGATAGGCATCGTTTTCAGATTTGAACGCTGTGTAGTTGTCAGTTCCCCAACCTTTTGCTTCGGCATAAGCAAGGTATTCAGTCTCGTAGGTAGTGCCGAGTGCAGCCCCCACTTTGAGGTTCTTGAGGTCTTCAAACGAGTTGATTTCTTTTTCTTTCGGCGCAATTACCTGGAACTTGAAGACGAAGTACGGGTAGGTAAATCCCACGGATTTTGCACGTTCCAGAGTATCGGAGGTGGAGCCGATAACGACATCGGTCTTACCGGCAATCAAGGATGGGATTCGATCGCCCCAGGTGAGGTTGAGTACATTTACCTCCACACCAAGGGCGTCAGCCAGATCGTTACAATAATCTACGTCAAAGCCTGCCGGATTGTTGTCTTTGTCGAAATAGCCCATAGGTGGGAAGTCAAGAACCACCCCACAGTTCAATGTGCCTCGTTGAATTACAGTATCAAGCTGATCGGCTGTTGCGTTCATGGAATTGATCGCAACGCATGCAAGTACAACTATTGCTAGTTTTTTCATCATCGTTTGGATCTCTTGTTGTTTTTGGTCTATAAGCTGAAAAAAATTTCATGTAATTCGAAATACATGAAAAGTTTACCTTTTATTCTTTAGTTAAAGTCCCTGAAAAATGTAAATAAACAGGTTAAAAAGCCTTTAATATTTTATTCTAAAGGTATTATAGATCTAAAATATTGAAAATTTAGTTAAATTTGCCGTCAAAATATTCGATACTGACCTAATTCTTTGAATTAAAAACTATTAATAAAGCGGAAGAAATCGTGACAGATTTAGTTTTTACTTCTATCTAATTTTCACTGTCTGTGAGGTCCTCACTGCGGTCATGGGGCATCGAAATCAGCGTTTTTTTGGAGAGACTGCGACCAGGCGTGTGCCCAGTATCGTTCGGAAAGCAGACCAGAACTTCAGGAGCCATGGCAATATTCTGAACCGCAGTCCAATTCGGGTTTGCGGTGAGGTCTGTCTGGTTTGAGAGCTGATTGCACTAGTTTAAGATCAGAGCCTGTCCGATCTATCGCGAAGCCATAAGCAGATGACTCGATTTACTCAGGCAAGTGCTCCAGAATCTTGTCGAGGGTGATGGGGAAATCGCGATCAACGTGAACCTCAGCAAACTGGGCGCCGTAGGAGTGCTGGGAGTAATTGCCGTGGTCGTCTCCGGGTTCTACCTCGCCGTCGCATTCCAGGTGCGCATCTCCGGACTTGGTGACCAACTCGGTGAGGGCCAGGGGATCGATACTGCACTTATAAGCCAGCTCATCGATGGCAGATTCAAAGGCCAGTGAACCTATCGCATGGCCCGGTCCGCGGCATGAATCGGCGATGGGTATGTCGGTGGATTTCACCCGGTGCGTACTTTTGAGCGCATCCGTCCTGTAGGTGGTCCTCGCCGATGCGCCAGTTGGCTCAGTAAACTCGTACCCTCTCGCCATAGGCATGAAACTCTCGTGGCCGATGGTCTGTAGTTTGCCGTCCCGAGATGCGGCCAGTTGAATACGCTGTACCGAGTTCCTCCTGTGCGGCGCATTATGGAAAACGTGGCGGCGGTGCTGCACCACTTTGACTGACCGTTTCAGGAGCAAGGCACCGAGACACGCCAGGACGGCTTCATTGTGTACCCCGAGTTTGGAGCCAAAACCGCCGCCTGAATGAGCGTAGTGTACGTTACGTCCAGGGTCACCTCGGCGTCGTTATAGGCTTGCTCGAAATCGCCCTGAAAGACGTCTGGCTCCATGCCACCGTCCAGTTCCTCAGAACCTCCATCAGCTTCTTCACCGGCCGTGGTAACCGCGTTAGAGATGTGCGGGGATCGTCGTCGAGAGTGACTTGTTCTCCGTTTACATAAAGAATCACCATGGGGGACCCTCCCTGGTAATTGGGCGTGTGATAAGTGTAGTCAACGCGACGGGGGCGAGAGATTACGATGTATCCAATAAACCAGGGCTGGTTTTCTCTGTTAAAGCCGATACAACACTCGGCCACTCAATACTGGTATGTATCTCTGGGCCAGTTGGCAGTCCAGAGAGGGCGAAGTTTACAATGCTCCACAGAAGCGCTTGAAATAGGTAGACTGGACTATAAAATTTTCCCGAGACAACAATTGGATGGCTTCAAAAGAATCGAGCAGGAGCACAATGTCGTCATTTGATTTTCTGGCGTGTGGCGGGGAAATGGGCGTGTTGATCCGTGACCTGGACTGGCTCAGAAATTCACTCGGTTCGCCCCAACATTGGCCGCAATCCCTGCGCACTGTCGTGCGCCTGATGCTTAACACCGCACAACCGATGGCGATTTTCTGGGGTGAGGAAAGCGTCTGTCTCTACAACGATGCGTTTCGCTACTTGCTTGGCCAAGACCAGCATCCTGAATGGCTTGGAAAACCGGCAAAAGAGTTATGCGACGAAACTGCTTCCGTGCTTGCTTCAGGCATCGAGCAAGCTATGGCTGGCAATAGCACTGTCGAGCAGATGGCTGTTGTCCACACCGGACAGAATAAGCCCCTCTATTGGAATTGCAGCTTCAGCCCGGTTGACGACGCTTGGGCTCCAAGAGGCATTGGCGGTGTACTCGTTCTTTGCACTGAGGCGGTGAAGCAGCACTTTGCAGAGAACCCCCTCGTCACCGAACGTGACCACCTGATCCAGATGTTTCACCAGTCTACGCCATTTCTGGTCTTGCTTAGCGGGCCGGAGCATCGTTATGAATACCTCAACCCCAGTCACGCGCAGTTAGTTGGGCATCGTCCAGTGTTGGGTAAAGCCATAAGCGAAGCGCTTCCTGATGCCGTTAAACAGGGCTTCGGTACTATATTGGATGAAGTTTATGCCACTGGCGAAACCTATACTGCGAAGAGTGCTATATATGGTGTTCAGGTATCGTCGGGGGGGCCAATAGAAGAGAAAGCCCTCAATTTCTTCTACCGACCAGTTCCGGGGCCCGATGACAAAGTCACCAGTATTTTTGCCGAAGGAACGGACGTAACCGATCAGACGCGGGCACAGGAAGAACTGGAACGGGTTAACCGGAAGCTGGCCAAAACACTGAGTCGCCAAAAGGCGAGCGAGCGGCGAAAGAGTTTTTGTTTAAAGCTGACTGACCGCCTTCGTTCGCTCGTAGACCCGAACGAGGTCACTGCTGCTGCAACCGAGCTATTAGGCCGGTTCCTGGGAGTCACCCGAGTGTTCTACGGGGATTTTTCAGATTCAGGCGAAATTATAACCGTAAGGCCCGGGTGGACAAGGGAGGGTGCAGCCTCCATGGTTGGCGCCGAGTTGCGGCTGGAGGATTTTGGCCCGATGGTCGCAGATCACATCCGCTCTGGAGAGGTTTTTGCCCTTGAGGATGTCACCACCGATGAGCGCTCTGCCGATTATGCCCAGGCGTACCTGGAAAACGATATTAAAGCTGTTTTGGCGGTGCCCGTCATTAAATCCGGCTCTTTAAGGGTATTGCTGGGTGTACACGATTCCAGAACACATCACTGGTCTGCCGAGGAAATAGCCCTGGCTGAAGATGTGGTAGATAGGACCTGGGCTGCGATTGAATCCGCCCGTGCGCAAGCGGAATTGCGCAGGGAACGGGACCATAGCCGGTATATTCTCGACAGCATGACCGAAGGCTTTGCTTCAATAGCGGCGGACTGGACCATCAGCCATATGAATGCCGAAGCGATGCGGCTTAACCAGCTCAAGATGTCTGAGGTTGTTGGCAGGAACCACTGGGAGGTGTGGCCGGAATTGCGTACGTCGGTAATTGATGATTTATACCACCGCGTGATGCGAACCAGAAAGGCGGGCGAGACAGAGCTGTTCCATGTGCTCCCGGATGGCAATGAGGCCTGGGCGGAGGTAAGAGCCTATCCTTCTCTTGATGGTGGGCTTTCGGTTTTCTTTCGGGACATAACCGCGCGCAAATTGGCTGACGAAGAAATGCATCACGCCTCACTGCACGACCCGCTAACGGGTTTGCCGAATCGAACGATGCTTTTTGAGTATGCAGCTCATCTATTGCCCCATAACCTGCGTGCCTCGCAATTTGCTGCAGTGCTCTTTATCGACCTTGACCGCTTCAAGCCCATCAATGATACCCACGGGCATGGGATTGGCGATAAGGTGCTCACCGAAGTGGCCAGACGCCTTTCCCGCACCCTGCGGGCTGAAGACCTGGTGGTTCGAATGGGCGGAGATGAGTTTGTGGTTCTGCTGCAGGATATCAGTGCGGCCGTCTATGCTTCCCAGGTGGCCAGCCATATCATCGCGAAGATCAGCGAACCCTATCATTTGGGGGAGTTGGCGCTGTCTGTTTCAACCTCTATCGGTATCAGCATTTTCCCTCGCGATGGGGAGGACATTGACACGCTGGTCAGCCATGCGGACGCCGCCATGTATCAGGCAAAACAGGAAGGCCGCAATAATCACCAGTATTATTCTCCCGTATTCGCGGCAGGGACGAGACAGCAGATCAACATTGAGCAGGAGTTAAAGCTTGCGCTTCATACCGACGCGTTTCGCCTGTGCTATCAGCCGGTCTTCGACATCAATACTTACGAAGTCGTCAGCGTTGAAGCGCTACTCCGACTGGGTAACGATGAAATCGGCCCAGAGCGTTTTGTACCCATCGCCGAAGCGACCGGGATTATTAATCCCATTGGCCGCTGGGTACTCGGAGAGGTAATTCGCCAGGCCAAATGTTGGACTGACAGCGGACTGTCACCGATACCGATTGCGGTGAATGTTTCAGCCGTGGAGTTTCGAGATCGCGACTTTGTCGATCGCTTCGAGCAGCTGATTCATGAGCACGCTTTCGACCCCGCAATGCTACAGCTCGAACTGACAGAAACCGCTGTCATGCACGACATTGATCATGCGCTTGCCGTCCTGGCACGACTTAGAACTCTGGGGCACGTCATTTTACTGGATGACTTTGGCACCGGTCACTCCAGCCTGGCCTATCTGACCCGCCTGCCTCTGGACAAGATCAAGATCGACAAGTCGTTTATCTTCCAACTCGAAGAAGATACCGGCAGTCGTGCTGTCACCGATGCGATGCTCGCACTGGGGCGAACGCTGGAGCTGGAAGTGGTCGCTGAAGGTATTGAAACAGAGGCTGCCCTGGACTACATGCGCTCTCGCGGCTGCCGGCAGGCGCAAGGTTTTCTGTTTTCCAAACCTATGACCGGTGAGGCGTTTGAGCAGTGGTATCGGGCTCGTTTGGCGTCGCCTACCCCCCATCCCCTCTGACCCCCAATCGATCCAGATACACGTGAAGCTCCGCTTCGCTTATGTCGACGTATTCCAGAACACGTCCGTAAAGCATAGCGGTAGGTACGTTGCGATGCTGGAGTTCCTGCTGGGCTTGCTGAAGCACGTACAGGATGATGCGCTCAGTGCGGGTCAGGCCGTCCCGGGCGTCGGGAATGACTTCGATCCCAAATCTGCCGCTACACACTGCAGTTTTTCGTCCTTGGATTTTTGATACCTTGGATCATGTGACCGAATCACGGCCAGCCGCAGCCATTGGCGAAGCTGGCTCTTCTCGTTCCGTTAATAGCACAAGGAGGAATACACCGTGCATACTTCAATGAAAGTGTTATTGGTCAGTTCTTTGTTTACCACCGGTATTCTGCTGCAGGGTTGTTCCGATAGCAATGAGGAGGATGAACCTGTGGCGCAAAATGAGGCGACAACCGAGGTAAGAGAGGGAGCCACTGAAACCACCTCTACCGAACGTTCCAGCGCCCCATCAGACGCCGAAATTACCATAATGAGCCCGGAGGACGGAGCCTCTGTCGGCAGTCCGGTGACTGTGAAGTTTGGCTTGGAAGGTATGGAGGTGGCCGAGGCGGGCAGTGACCAGGAGAATTCCGGCCACCACCATCTGCTAGTCGATCTGGATGAGCTGCCGCCCATGGATTCGCCGCTACCCTCTACCGAACAGATTATTCACTTCGGCGGTGGCCAGACCAGTACCGAACTTGAGCTGGAACCTGGTAAACATACCCTGCAGTTGCTGCTGGGCGACTCCATACACGTACCCCACGAGCCGCCGATAATGTCGGAGAAGATTACGATTACGGTGGAATGATCAACTTCCAGGGCCCTCCTACCGGGTCTGTCTGCTTTGTAGACGCTTGAAAGCGATCGCGGAGAGCCTCAGTGAGATAAGGAGACCATTTCGGTTTATTGCAGAAGGAGATAAAGGATGTCAACTCAGGAACATAAGGAAAAAGTCTGGAGGCTTATCAAAAGCATCAAGGCTGGCATGTTGACTACGTTGCACGGACGCGAGCTTCGTTCACGGCCCATGTATCTGGTTCAGGATGAGTACGATGGCACTATCTGGTTTTTCAGTGATCTGGATTCGGAAAAGGTATTTGAGCTTGAGGAGGACAATGACGTATGCGTGTCGTTCAGCGACCCCCATGATCACACCTACGTGTCGCTGACCGGGGTAGGGCGCGTAACCCGCGACAGAAACCTCATTGATAAGTTCTGGAATCCGTTTGTGTCGTCCTGGTTTCCAGAAGGTAAAGACGCTCCCAATGTCGGCCTTTTGGAAATCAAGGTTCAGAAAGGCGAGTTCTGGAACAGTGACACCAGTAATATGGTGAAGTTCTTCGAGATCGCGAAAGCCAAAATGCAGGACGAAAGCCCGAACCTGGGTGAGCATGAGAAGTTCGGTACGCGTTAATTTAGGTACTCGTTAATTCTTCAACCCGAGAATAGAAGGGCGTCGAGTAATCTCGTTGGACGGCGCCCTTCGGTTGCTTTCGCGGAAACCCGCACAGTTGTATTTTTATTTCCCGCTCAATAAAGACCCGCCCCATATCACCAGCACCACGACGGTAAGCACGATGGCGACAGATATTTTGTGACGTTCGAAAATAGCTTGTGCATGATTGCCTGCTATGAAGACCAGTAGCCCCAAGCCGTAGTATCTCAATGCCCGGGACAGAGCAGACGCGAGCATAAAGAGGAAGAAGGAATAGCTGGTGGCACCGGCTGCCAGCATGGCAATCTGAAATGGAATCGGAATAACTCCTACGCTCATGATGAACCAGAATCCGTCCTGCTCCATTCGCAGGCGTACTTGCTCGAACTGCTCGGGCGTCGAAACCATTTCGACGAGCTGTTGCCCAATGGCATCGAACACGAAATAGCCGACAAAATAGCCGACCGTAGCGCCAGCCAGACAGCCGAGCAGAGCAATAGTGCTGAGGAGAAATATCTGCCTGCGGCGGACCTGCATCAACGGAATGAGGATGGCCTCTAACGGGATCGGTATGAGAATGGACTCCAGAAAAGACGCAATACCCAACCCCCAGAAAGCGTGCCGGGAGTAAATCAATCTTACCGCAAGCCTTTTAATGCGGGCCAGCCTCCGGGCAGGGCGTCCAATTCCATCTGTCATCAGTTCTCCCCAAATATTCAGTCATGCACACTATGGTGAAGCGGAAGATTAATGCATGGGGACCTGCGGCAGCAATAAATTGGACTGGAACCAGAACTGATTTATCCTCCCGGTCAGTGCAGTTCCGGCCGGTCCTGCTGAGTTGGCCATCGATGCGGCCCGCCGAGTATGCGGGCTTTCTGGGCAGGTTCTGATCCCTCCTGCGCCTGGAGGGCACGGTTCAGACGCTGGAGGGATTCGTGCATCATCCCCTGGAGGTCGAGCAGTGCTTTAACCGGATTGCTGGCCAATCGGCGGCGAGTATCAATGACAAACTGCAGCCCGCGCAGTCGGTTCTCGCTGCGCTGGCTACTGCTGCGAATACAGTCCTCAATCAGTTCGGCCCGTAGTTTTTCGAACCCTTCAATATGATGCTCTGCGAGGTTTCTGAGTTCATCGAATGTAGGCTTGTCCATGATCTTCCTCCTTGAAAGCCGTCGATGGATTCGCTCCTGTGTATATTTAAGTTATAGCAGGCGTGGAATTTTAGTCCGTTAAAAATGCGAAATAGTGAAGAGGTTGGGGCCGTGTAGTTTCACGGAATATCTTCAAATAATCGTCCAAGCCCGGACTGTGGTTTCAGTTTTCCGCATAATCGCAGAGCTTCCCAGAAGCTGACCTGGTTGGCTGTCAGTACGGGCTTTCCTGTAGTTTGTTCCAGTTCGGTCAGCCAGGCGGCCGAGTGGAGTGCAGTATCTGGGATGAGCAATGCATCGGCGTCCTCGCGAATGTTCGCGAGGGCGAAGTTGATCACGTCTTCTTTTTCGAGGGTACCGACTTCAGCAGCGGTCACAATGCCCCGGCTCGAAAGGTGTATTACGTCAATGTCAAAGTGATTGAGGAATTGGCAGAATTTCAGTGCGACTTCTTCGGGATAAGTCGCAGCAATGGCCACCTTCTGCGCACCAATCGCTTTTACCGCCCGAGCGAACGCCATAGCGGTTGTGGAGGCTGGCACACAGAGAGTTTTCTCAAGGGTTGCGATCTGTTGGCTGATGCCCTCGATACCCAGCACGAAGCTCGCACTGGTCGAGGTCCACATGACCGATTCAATACCGGTGCCGATCAGCGCCTCCGCGCCTTTTGACAGGCGCCCGACGCTGCCCATTTCGCTGAGTGCCTTGACGCTGTGGGCGTCTTCGAGAAACTCGGTGTGGACGAGGTTGACTTGTGCGGGCGGCTTTACCATGTCGCTCATCAGCGGGTAGTCATCCTCTGCGGCGTGGCCGGGATAGAGGAATCCGAGTCTGGTTCGTGGTGGTGTCCGTGTCATCGGTTACCTCCTGTGCTTTTCTCGGCAATGATGGCTTTATGATCCCACGCGGGGAAGATTACGGGTATCCAATGGTATGGGTCATCATGATATTAACGGTTCTGGGGCTGATCTGGTTATTCAGGCGCAGGCACTGGATTTAACGGTCGGGAGGACCAAAGCGGGTAAGCGATGCCCGCCAGCCGGTTGACGACGAATGCGTGCACCAGTAACAGCAGCACCGCTGCCATTAATATGGGCAGTTGCCCGGGGTCGGGCATCAGGCCCAGAGCAACGATCAGCGCGGTGGCCCCTGCAGGCGGGTGCACCATATTCAGTGCCACCATCAAACAGCCCGTCAGACCAATAGCAACCGCAGCGGCGCCGACCCGCGCGGGATCGACGCCGGTCAGAAAGGCCGATGGGGCATCCTGCAATCCGAACAAGTAAAGGCCTACCAGGCCCATGATGGCGCCTATAAAATGTCCGCACAGGACATTGCGGGGGGAAGCGGGTTGGGCCAGAGGCACGTGAAACAGGATGAATGCAGTCGCTCCCAGGGAAGGAAATATGAACGCCTCCTGGGTGACCAGAGCCACTATGGCCACCAACGCGATGCTGATGCCACTGTTGACGAGATTGAATATTGCCATCACCATCTCTGGGGGATATCTCGACAGTAGCCGCTCAAGGTGGAGCGCTCGTAGCATGCCACTGGCCAGTTGCCACCGCAGTTTATCGTTTCTCAGACCCATAACGTTTCTTCGCACCAAAAAAGTGCGTTAGGGTAGGCCACTCCCTGAGAGATAGCAACGCGGTAATTTCTATAATCAAGCAGCATGCTAATTGTGATGCAGGTAAATAGTAGTTACCTATCGAATAGTTAAAAACAATCAATTGTTATGTATGATGCCGCGTCGTTACTATGTCGACCAAGTTAGCCATTGCCAACATTAACCAATTGGAGAAAATTCTATGGGTATGATTAACAGTGAAATGAAGCCGTTCAACGCAACCGCCTTCAAGCACGGCGAGTTTGTTGAAATTTCAGACGCCGATGTAAAAGGTAAGTGGGCGGTCTTTTTCTTCTATCCAGCCGACTTCACATTCGTATGCCCGACTGAATTGGGTGATGTCGCTGATCAATACGAAGAGCTGCAGAAGCTGGGCGTTGAAGTGTTTTCCGTGTCTACGGATACCCACTTTACCCATAAAGCTTGGCACGATAGTTCTGAGACGATCGGCAAGATCAACTATTACATGGTTGGCGACCAGACCGGCACCATCACCAATAACTTTGGTGTGATGCGGGAAGGTCAGGGCCTGGCAGACCGCGCTACGTTCCTGATCGACCCAGACGGCGTGATCCAGGTTATGGAAATCACTGCTGAAGGTATCGGCCGTGACGCTGATGATCTGATGCGCAAGGTGAAAGCTGCTCAGTACGTTCGCAACCATCCTGGTGAAGTGTGCCCGGCGAAATGGAAAGAAGGTGAAGCGACCTTGGCTCCGTCATTGGATCTGGTCGGCAAAATCTAAGTTTCCTTTCAGCGCGAAACTTACAGTAAGGCCCGCGCTGCGGGTCTTACTCGTGTCTACATGATTGATTTTTCTGCAATAATAGTAATTCGCTATCTAATTATTTGGATCAATTAATTTGTTCGATGTGCTCCCATTTCTTAAGGTGTACATGAACTTATTTTGCGACTCATTCCGAGTCTGCTATTCAGCTTAACGATATCCTGAGGGGAACAGAAAGCATGTTGGATGCCAGTATCAAGGAGCAATTAAAGGCCTACATGGATAAGCTGCAGCAACCGATCGAACTGGTTGCCGCCTATGATGACAGCGACAAATCCCAAGAGCTTAAGCAACTGCTGGATGAGCTGGAACCCATGTCTGTGAAGATCAGCCAGCGCACCGAGGAAGATCCGGATGTGCGTCGCCCGTCTTTTGCTATTAATCGAGTGGGCACTGATATCGGTGTGCGTTTCGCTGGCATTCCGATGGGCCATGAATTTACGTCACTGGTGCTGGCATTGTTGCAGGTGGGTGGCCATCCCTCGAAGGCCAGCCAGGAGGTGATCGAGCAGGTCCAGTCCCTGGATGGTGAGTTTGAGTTCGAGACCTATTTTTCGCTATCGTGTCAGAATTGTCCTGACGTTGTTCAGGCCCTGAATCTGATGAGTGTGCTGAACCCCAAGGTGAAGCACACTGCCATCGACGGAGCCCTGTTTCAGGACGAAGTTGAGAAGCGCGAAGTAATGGCGGTGCCGAGCGTTTACCTGAATGGTAAGAACTTCGGCCAAGGTCGTATGACACTCGAAGAGATCGTGGCCAAACTGGATACCAATTCCGATGCCCGCGAAGCAGAAAAGCTCAGGAATAAGGCCCCGTTTGAAGTGCTGGTGATTGGCGGTGGTCCTGCTGGCTCCTCAGCGGCTATCTATGCGGCGCGTAAGGGCATCTCAACTGGCATTGCAGCAGAGCGTTTCGGCGGTCAGGTTGCAGATACGATGAGTATCGAGAACCTGATTTCCGTGCCCTACACCGAGGGCCCCAAACTGGTTGCTGCCATGGAACAGCACGTCAAGGAATACGACGTGGATATCATGAATATGCAGCGTGCTGAAAAACTGATTCCGGCCGTCCAAAAAGGGGGGCTGCATGAGGTACGGTTAGCAAATGGCGCCTCCCTGAAAAGCCGCACGGTAATTCTGAGCACCGGTGCACGGTGGCGCCAATTGGGCGTGCCGGGTGAGGAAGAGTACCGCAACAAAGGCGTTGCCTACTGCCCACATTGTGATGGCCCGCTGTTCAAGGGCAAACGCGTAGCCGTTATTGGTGGTGGTAACTCAGGTGTCGAGGCAGCCATCGACTTGGCGGGTATCGTCGGCCATGTAACCCTGCTGGAGTTCGCCTCCGAAATGAAGGCGGATGATGTGTTGCAGAAGAAACTGCACAGCCTGAAAAACGTCGAGGTGCTCACCTCCGCCCAGACCACTGAAGTGGTGGGCGAAAACGGTAAGGTCAGTGGATTGAACTACAAGGACCGGATCTCAGGTGAAGAGCGTCACGTTGCACTGGAAGGTGTGTTTATTCAGATCGGATTAATTCCTAACACCGAGTTTCTGAAGGGTGATATTGAGCTGAGCCAGCATGGTGAGATCATTATTGATGAGCGTGGCGAAACCTCGATTCCGGGCGTTTTCGCAGCTGGCGACGTCACAACGGTGCCCTACAAGCAGATCGTGATTTCCATGGGTGAAGGATCCAAGGCCGCCTTGAGTGCCTTCGACTTTCTGATCCGAAACTCGGTTGAAGAAACCAGCGAAGCGGCGGCCTGACCCCGAGTGTCCCGTCTGGCTGATCCGAAACCAACTCCGGCAGCCCGCGATGTTTAGTGAAATGAGTGTGACTGATATAGCAGGCCAGCTCGTCAGCTTAGTCGCATTGGGCTTCTGTATTGTCGGCTTTGCCAGTAAGCAGGATGATCGCCTGATGGTTCTGCTGATCTCTGCAAACGTGGCGTTTGCTATACAGTTCGCACTGTTTGGCAGCTGGACAGCGGCCGTTCTCAGCCTGTTGGTGATTGGCCGAATCATTCTGGCTCGTCGCTACCTGGGTAACTGGTGGGTGATGCTGGCGGTGCTCGGAGTGAATCTGGTGGCAGCCGCGCTGACCTGGCGCAGCCCGGTGGATTATTTTGCCATCGCCGCCGCTGCCTTCGGTACCGTGGGCATGTTCATGCTCAGAGGAATTCCCATGCGCTTGATGTTGGCGGCGGCTGCCAGTGCCTGGATGCTGAACAACCTCGTGATCGGCTCGGTGGGTGGCACGCTGGCGGAAGGTATGGTGGTGATCACCAATTTCATCACGATTTTCCGGCTCGTCAGGATGAAACGGCGCTATCCGGAAGCCGTTGAAAAGCTGAATGGATCTTGAAGGAATAGGCATCCTGAGATAAGGCGATGCCTTAGGCCGCAGGTACTTATCAATTAATATGTAAACCTATGTAATTGACCCTGGTCGGGGGCTATGTTCCGATTACTCGAGGCTAAATGCCGTGGTGAAATATATGGAATCAACTCATAGCAAGGAAAAGGAGAATACAATGCGGACTCAACTGATTCGGAAATTGGGCGTCCCCTTGTTGGCAGGCAGTATGGCTTTAAGCTTTTCTGCGGCCGCGACGGAGGGCTTGTATTCTGTTGAAGCACTCCTGGATGCCGACGTTTTTGACTCTAATGGTGAAGAAATTGGTGAGGTAGAAGACATTCTGTTAAGCGATGACATGTCGATTCATTCGGTGATCATCGAAACCGGTGCCGTTCTGGGCCTGGGTGGCCGCGAGGTGGTAGGCGAGCGTGGAAGCTTTACCGTAACGGTCGAACAGAATGGTGACAGCGAAGCCTTTGACGATATTGATTATGCAGTGCATATGGAGGCCACTCAGGATGAAGTGAAAGAGTTGCCGGAATATGACGAAGGATGGTGGAACCAGACCAGGGAAAGTCTGAGCCAAGCCTGGGAAAATACCAAAGATATCAGCGAAAGCGCCTGGGAAAACACCAAAGCCGCCACTTCTTCAGCGTGGCACAACGTGCGTGAAGGTGCCGAGCAAATCGGTGACAACGTAGAGGAAGCCACCGATAACAACTAAGTTCGTTTGAACACGGTTTGTGTACGAGCCATGCTGCCCGTGCACAAACAGTCCCTGCCAGTCTGATCATGACCTCATCACTTCTCGTTACTTTTCATCACTTCTCTTTGCTTCGGAGCCAGTGCATCACGCAGCGATGCCTCCGGATTACGCTGCCTACAATTACCACGCTAACCGCTCTATTTATATTGAGAAGGTTCTGTCGCTACAGCGAAGGCGAGATGGCAAGAGGTAGCTCGCAGCTAGTGTCCCGTCTGGTTAATTCGTTGACCTACTGCGTGACGCTGGGGTTTCTGGCCAAGGCGCCTGTCCGAAGGTATGGTGGTTCCATATCAAGGGCAGGCAACACCGGCCAGAAACCCCAGCGTCGCGCCCTTCGGGAGCCACTGAGGGCATTGAAAGCCGCGTTGCAGCGTCTCGATTTGGAACCACCAAACCTTCGCCACTGCGCCTAGCTTTCAATGCCCTCAGTGGCTCAGTAGGTTAACGAATTAACCAGACGGGACACTAGTACCTGGATATGTGGAGCGATGAATTTCAAAAGCGCTATTTTTCAGCTATTTATGTGTCAGTAGCCCCAACCAAGCCTCTAATTACACTTTGTTAATATTCTGTTTCTTAACATAGGTTAAGTTGTTTTAATAAATAAATTGTCAGTATTTTGTTACAGTTTCACTGTAGATAATTGTAATTAAAGTAAAAATACTGGGATCCTCATTTTCAAAGCCGTAATGCTTTAATGTGTCGCACACGTTTTATCTCGCCTATAATCACCATGCCATTTATGAACAACCCGTCAGATAAAGTTAACGAAGCATTCATAAAAGTCATCGATATGCCGTGGATATGCCAATGAACAGTACCTCTACCGAATCTGCCATAGCCGAATGGACCACTATTCTGGGTGAGTCCGGAGTGGTTGTGGCTCGTGTAGCGGATTTTGGCGTCTCCACAACAGGAGCTAAACGCTCTATTCCAGCTGTGCTCCGTCCCCAGGCTCGAGAGCAAGTTGCAGCGGTTTTACAAGTCGCACAGCGGTGGCAAGTCGCCATCTATCCAGTGAGCACGGGCAACAACTGGGGATATGGCAGTGCCAACCCGGTTGAAGACGACTGCGCCATTCTTGATTTGAGTGGGCTTGATCGTATTTCCAATTTTGATCCCGAAATGGGCGTTGTCACTGTGGAGCCTGGCGTAACCCAAGGGGCTCTGAGGGAGTTCCTTGATCGGCATGAGGGCAATTACCTCGTTCCGGTGACGGGCGCTGGGCCCACCTGCAGTATTCTTGGTAACGCACTTGACCGGGGTTACGGCATCACGCCGGTTACGGACCATTTTGCTGCAGTGACAAAGTTAGAGGCGATCTTGCCAGACGGTAGCCTTTACCAGACGCCACTCAGTGAGCTTGGTGGCGGGGAAGTAGACGGACTTTTCAAATGGGGCGTTGGTCCTTATCTCGACGGCCTGTTCAGCCAAGGTAATTTCGGTGTGGTTGTGAATATGACCATCGTCCTTGCACCAACTCCTGATACCGTGACTGCATTTTTCTTTTCCACAAAAGACGACGCCAAGCTGGAAGCACTGATCCCCACTGTAAGGGCTGTGCTACGAGCGCTTGGTGGTTCGGTTGTCGCGATTAACCTGCTTAACAGCCAACGTATGCTCTCGATGATGACGCCTTTTCCTGAGGACAAGGCCGTCAACGGCATTCTGCCAGCTCACGAGGTTGAGAGCCTTGCCAATAGCCATGGCGTTCCGGCGTGGAGTGGCGTTGGCGCGATTTATGCTTCAAAAGAGGTGGCCCGGGCGGCCCGAGGTACGCTACGGCGGCTTCTCGGTCCAGTGACCGACCGCCTGGTGTTTATCAATAGGCGAAAAGTTGACGCGGTTCGAAGTATAGCCCGCTTAATGCCTGGTAGGCTAGCTATGCGGGTTAAAGGTATGGCGGATACGCTTTCAGGCGCTCTGGAAATTATGCATGGCACCCCCAACGATGTGGCGTTGGCGCTGGCATATTGGCGCTCGGGTGATCTGCCTGGGCCCGGGCAAGCGAAAAACCCCGCGCGGGATGGCTGTGGGCTGATTTGGTTCGCGCCGCTGGTTCCCATAAGGGGGGCAGACGTTCGCCGCTATATCGATATGATTGAAAGGATTTGTCCGCAGTATGGCGTCAACCCACTTATTACATTGACGACGGTAAATGATCGCTGCTTCGACTCTACCGTGCCGCTGCTGTTCGATCGCAGTGACGCCGATGCGACAGCACGGGCCAATGACTGTTATCGCGCCCTGTTCGAGGCGGGACAAAAAGAAGGCTTCCTGCCTTACCGCCTCAACATTGATGCGATGGGCATTCTGAACTCCGGTGGCTCTGCTTTCTTGAGGCTGGCTAGTCAATTGAAAGCTGCAGTCGACCCTAATTCCATCCTGGCGCCCGGACGTTATGTGCCCAGGATCAAGCGTTCCGAGGTCTTATGAGCTGTTACCTCGATGTACCCGTAGTACGCCGTCAGTTGAAGTTTCGTCGGTGCTTTTCACCCTATCGAATTAACAGCTCTCTGAGCGGGAAAGAATGAGGACATAGAAATGCACACAGGGTTTGCTCTTCAGCAAGAATCAGAAAATACAAATAGCCAACAATCTGAGGAAGAAGACGTCAGCACGATTTTTAATTCGGTCTTCAATGTCCAGCTAGCAACGTCCAAAGAAGCGATCAACGAAGTCTTCGAGGTTCGCTATCAGGTTTATTGCATCGATAGGCCATTCGAGGATCCCGATTGCTTTGTTGATAAACGTGAGCACGATGCCTACGACCCACGATCGGCCCACGCTCTGATCCGGCACCGAATAACGGGAGACAGTGTCGCGGCAGTTCGTCTCGTTATGTCGGGGAATGAAGCGGGGCAGGCCGATTTTCCCATGGAAGCTCATTGTGTCCACCAGATGAGCAGAGATGCTAAAAGCGCGATTGCAGGAACGCCCCGAAACAAGATCGCAGAAATATCCCGAATGGCGGTCAGCCGAGAATTCCGTCGGCGTCTCAATGAAGATGAAACACCCTCCGGTATCAGTGATTTCGTGAGTTACAGCGATTCGGAAAATGGCAAGCGCGCCATGCCCTATATTAGCCTGGGGCTTTTCGCCGCTATTCTTCAGATGTCCGTAAAGCACGGGATAACCCACTGGATGGCGGTCATGGAGCCAGCACTGCTGCGTAGGTTAAAACAATTTGGCGTTGAATTTGACCACGTTGGACCCGTGGTGGAATATCATGGCCGTCGCCGTCCTGCATTCACCGAAGCCGCGTCGCTGCTTGAAGGAATAAGGAAGCGTCGTCCCGATGTATGGTCTTTGATTACTGACGCTGGACGATACCTGCCAGCGCAACCGGATACTGATTTTATCGCAAAACGGAAAGAAGTTGCCTGAACGATTTGCGATAGGCTTAGTTTTTTTGGTTTGGCGCAAACCGCACACAAAAAAGCCCCCGCTATTTGGCGGGGGCTTTTTCGTACAGCGTTGTCATCTAAACATTATGACTTCGCTGCTTTCCTGCGACGTGACAGACCAAGTCCGGCAAGGCCCATGCCCAGAAGTGCAAGGGTGCCTGGCTCAGGAACCTGAGCGGTTGTGATGCGGAACCGGGTGTCAAAGCCAGTAGTCGTGCCTTCTTCAGTAATAAGGCCTACACAGCCAGCTGACGCTCCTGCTTCTGAACAGGCGGCATCTGAAAGGGTTCCCAGACCAAGCAGCTCTAGATACACGGTATAAGTGTAGTCTTCCAGAGTGAATTGTGAAGCGAACTCGAAGCCTGACTCAGTCGCTACGCCACCCAGCTCGTCAACATTGTCAAGAGTGAAAATGTCATCGCAAACGGAGACTGAGCCTGCGAAGCAAGGTGCACTGTTCGCGGTTTCATTAAAGAAGCCTTCGAATGTGAGCGATTGCGGCGTCAGAGGGTCGCCCGCCGGAGTAGACGGAGTCAAGGTCAGCGTGGATGACAGGTCGAAGCTTGTCAGCGCTGTGCCTCTTACAGGTAGCGGGTTGTTAGTGTGGGTGAATGTTCCACCGTCTACGGATGGTCCGTTAGTGATAAGACCACTATCTTCGCTTACTTCAGTAATCGAGATAGACGATTGTGGTACATCGCCAACGCCCCATGACAGGGTGCCGTCGTCGTTAGAAGCGGTAATTTCGCCGTCTCCACCGGTATCGTTAAAGTTCTCGAATTTGTTATCGACATCGTAACCCCAGTCAGTGATCAGCGCCGCGCTAGCAGACTGCGCGCCCAGAGCAAAGGGCAGGACAAGAGAGGATAAAAGAGTTCTTTTAAAGGCACTGTTCATAATTGTTTCTCCTTGGTTGTAGACGCTGGAAGCTTAAAGCTGATCAGCGGTGTATTGTTATAAGCACCATCCATGCCAGGCAAAAAAAATGTATAAAATACAAATCCTTAAATTATGTCGGTAGTCGATATATATGGGGAGGTGTAAGCATCTTCGACACCCCAGCGAGCAAAATGAATCGCCTTAATGGCTATGTATATTATAGCGGCGTATATAATCAGGGAGGAGCAGTGCAAAAGCGTTTTAAGAAGGCGTTTTTAATCATACCGGAAGTATAAAGGTGCCAAGAGGCAGGCTGATCTCAAGGGTGTGTAAATTATGCTGACAATGGGTAAACAGTATCGGTTATGTAACGCACTATGGGACTCCCTCCGTATATTTTTGCTTTTGATTGTTTGATCACCCTGATACTGATTGGGCACGACTCCAACGCGAGTCACTTGAATTTTGCGACATCTGCGACCCACTCAAGGCGTGCAGGCCATTGGCCGATATTGGTATTAAAAAGGTAGCACAGGAAACCGTACTACCCTGGATTGGCGCGACCATCGGGCGTTTTTTACACCCGATTACGTCCATACGTACCCATAATCTGTGCTATCAGATATCCCAGAAACCGGAATCCCACTCGTCTTCTTCCAGGATGTCGTTGTCGTCGGTATCGGCCAGATCAAACAGACCATTATCAAACTCGTCCTCGCTCAGATTGCTGTCGCTATTGAAATCGTAGGTATCGTAAGCGTATAGGTCGAGGTCATTATCTGAGACGTAAGTGTTGTATTCGTCTTCGGTGACCCAGTTGTCGCTGTCAGCGTCGATAACATCGAAGTAGCCGGACTCGAATTCCTGCAACACCAGCTCACCGCTGTTATCGGCGTCCAGTTGTTTCCAATCCGCTTTCCACTCCCATTCCGCAGCGGTCGCCGTTCCGGTAAAACCTAGTGAAATCAAGCTGATTGCAAATAGAGTCTTACGATTCATAGTCATTCTCCTTTCATTGATCGTCGCCAGAATTGGCGTTGATCAGGAGTCACCCTATGCCGGTTACCTTACGGCAGTCTGAACGGAATCCGGCCCAGCTTTCGGCAACCAGATTCGGATACAGGCTCCCTGGTGGTGGCCATCCACGATCCCCACCGAGCCGCCATGGGCCAGTGTAATGGCACGGACAATACCCAAACCCAGGCCGCTACCGGTCTTTCTCTGATCCGGGTCGCGATAGAAATTTTCGAACACCTCAGCCCGTTGTTCTTCAGGTACACCGGGGCCTTGGTCGGATACCAGTAACTCAAGGCCATCACTGACGGGCGCAATCTGAATGATTATCAAACCTTTTATAGGGGAGTAACGAATGGCGTTATCCAGAAGATTTCCGATCAAAGAGCCAATAAGCGTCGTATTGCCCTGCATTCGAAGGCTTCCCCCGGTGATGTTGAGCTCTGGGGTAATTGCTTTGGTCTGAAGCGCACCTTCCAGTTCGCCGAGCTTTTTCTCGACGAGCGCCGGGAGGTCAATCTCCGCCGTTTTAAGTTGAGGATGCACCGGGTCCACCCGCGCGAGAATCAACAAATGGTCAACGATGCGTTCCATTCCAACAATTGCGCCCGCCAGCTTTTTCAACGCCCGGTCCTTGTCCGCCTGCTGATCGGAGCGCAGTGCGACCTGCACCTGGGTCTTGAAACCCGCCAATGGGGTTCTCAGTTCGTGTCCCATGGCTGAGGTAAAGGCGCGGTGAGAGGTCATGGCGTCCCGAACCCGCCGGATCAAATGATTGATGGCTAACACTGGCGTTCGCATTTCCTGCGGTATCCGCCTCACATCAATTGCCAACGGGTTCAGTCTGTCGATTTCGGTTTCTGACAGCTTCTGGCTTATTTGTCGGAGCGGGCGCAGGCCTTGCCAGATTCCGAGGCAAACCAGAACTCCCAACACCGGCAAGGCCAGCAATAACGGCGTCACAAACACTGATGTCAGTTCTGATCCCCGTTTTACCACTGTATCGAGAGGCACGGCCACACGGGCGTATCGTCGATTAGCCGAGTCCCGTACCGTGAGCACCCGCCACTGGACACCATTAATCGTGTCTTGGGAAAAGCCTGCGTTCAGGGCCTGGGGCTGAGTGCTCGACATGGGAAAACGGCGACTTCTTAGCAATACTTCGCCTGTCTCCGATCGAAGTTCAAACTCTGGTAGTTGGCCAGGCTCCCGGTTAAAGGCCGCTTCACTGCCGCCGCCGGGAGTTCGTTCATCGCTCCAACTCATAAGAAGGCTGAACGCCGTATCATTGAGTTTGCGATCCACATCCTTTGCTGCTGTATCAACGGCACTGGAGGTAAGATAAAGCCAGAGCACCAGCCAGCCAGCACACAGCACCAACAATACCAATACCAGGAGACGCAAATGAATTCTTGGTGCAATCATGGTTGCCTCAACACGAGCCGGGTTGGGCGAATCGATAACCCAAGCCCCGAACTGTCTCTATCAGGCCGTCGCCGAGTTTGCCTCGCAGTCGGTGTACGTGGACTTCCAGACTGTTACTTTCAGGGCCGTCAGACCAGCCGTATAGTCGCGTCTCAAGATGGTCCCGGCTGACCGCGTGGCCTGGTCGCTCCAGCAACGCCTCAAGAATGGCGAACTCATGCCGGGATACTCGTAGAGGTTCACCATTAACCGACACACACCGGGCGGTGAAATCCAGCGCGACCGGTCCACATTCAACCAGATTGTTTCCCCGCCCGGATGCTCTTCGCGCCAGAGCTCGAAGGCGGGCAACCAGTTCGCCCATGTCGACGGGCTTGACGAGATAATCGTCGGCGCCAAAATCCAAACCCTGGATTTTCTCATCCACGCTGTCGAGCGCTGTCAGAATGAGGATAGGCACGGTGATGCCCTGATTTCGCCAGTTAACCAGAACATCAGTTCCCGACTGAAGGGGGAGCATCAGGTCAAGCACAACTACGTCAAAATGATCCGAATCCATGGCCAGTGCCGCTGACTGGCCATCTTTCAGCCAGTCCACTGCATAACCTTCCTGCATAAGCCCTTGGCAAAGTCCATCACCTAACAACTCATCGTCTTCTACCAAAAGCACTCGCATACAATTTTCCTGGTTCCCCAATCTATCGACAAAATACAGGATAACGAAACTCCGGTGGTCTGCGAAGTCAGCGGAGCTGAGTATATCGCCGTTCCGGGCGGCCGACACTGCCATAGGTAACCTCTGCCAGGAGCTCTCCGACTCCGACCAGATATTCCAGGTAGCGGCGGGCGGTGGTACGCGAGGCACCGATGGCGCTGCCAACTTCTTCGGCACTGTGGTGACCGCTCTGGGTCATCACCTCACGGATTTTATCCAATGTTAGCGTATCAATGCCTTTGGGGAGGCGTCCGTCGCCCGAGCGTGTGTCGTCTCCCGTGCTGCGGGGCAGCAGTGCGTCTACCTCCTTCTGGGCTACCGATGCAGCCCGGATAGACGGGCGAGGTGTTCCCGGTAGCGTGTGACAGCTTCCTGCAGTCGCTCGAACACCAGCGGTTTGAGGATATAGTCAAAAACACCCCCTAGCAGGGCGCTACGGAGGGTTTCAATCTCTTTGGCGGCAGTGATCAGGATAACGTCGATGCCGCTGTCTTCGGCTCGCAGTTCTCGCAGTAGTTCCAGTCCACTGCCGTCAGGAAAGTAGACATCCAGCAGGATCAGGTCCGTCGCCAATACGTCGATCTGGTCCCGGGCATCAGCCAAAGTGTGGGCGATGCCACAGAGTTCGACCTGGTCCAGACGTTCCACGAACCGGCGCTGGATCTCCGCTATTTTGCGGTCATCTTCGATGATCAGCAGTAGAATGGAAGTCAACGTGGCGGCCTCGGGTATCCCCGGTCCCTGATCTTCCACCTCGAAGATCAGTTCCTGTCCAAGATCAGTCATGGAAAGTTGGACACGGCCGCCTTCACCGGCGTGCGACCAAGTCGCTTCCAGGGCGTTGTCTATGAGGTTGCCAAGAATGCTGACCAGTTGATCGCGCGGCAGTCGTTCGGGAATGTCAGCCATCTGGCTGTCGGGATCAATGTCCAGATGCAGGCCCATTTCCCGTGCCCGGTTGTATTTTCCCAGCAGGCATCCGGCCACGACCGGGTCCGGCACTGCGTCCAGCAGCAGGTGCAACAACGCCTGATGATCGCTGACCTCACTGCCGATCAGAGTCAGAGCCTCGTTGGTGGCGCCAATCTGGATCAGGCCGGCAATGGTGTGCAGCTTATTGGAATATTCGTGGCTCTGACTGCGCAAGGTATCGGCGTATTGCTGGATACGGGTCAGCTGACGGCTGACTTGGTCCACTTCGTCACGCAACCGAAAGCTGGCTACCACGCCGATGATGTCGCTACCCTCTCGCACCGGTAGCCGGTTTACAATCATTTGTCGGCCCCGCAGCCACACTTCACGGTCGAAGTCCGGAGTACCGGATTCCAGTACGGAAAGAAGATCACTTTCCGGCAAAATCGACAGTACGGGTTGGCCGGTCAGAGGCGTCTCCGGATCCAGTCCCAGAGTGTCCAGGGCGGTCCGGTTGACGGTGGTGATCAGACCCTCCCGGTTAATGGCGATGATGCCCTCGCGAACTGACTGCAGAGTGGCGTCCCGTTCCCGGAACATCCGGGCGATTTCCTCCGGCTCCAGGCTGAAGATCGCGCGCTTGAACCGGCTCGCAATCACGATGGCCGCGACGACGCTGATCATCAGCATTACGCCGACGACGCCATAGAGCACAAAATTATATCGCTCAATGGTGTTTTCCACTTGCTCCAGACTGTAGCCCACCGACACGATTCCGATGATCTCTCCGGTGTTCGTAGAAACCACCGGAGCCTTGCCACGCACGGATTCACCCAGGCTGCCCATGGCTCTGGCCACATAAGCCTGGCCTTGCACCAGCGCCTGACGGCCATAGTCGCCGTCATCGTCGGCCATAGAGTGGCCCAGATGGGATGGATCGGGATGAGCCAGGCGGACGGCATCGTGATCGCCGATCACGATAAAGAGGGCTTCGTTGGTTTGTGCCAGTCGGGCCGCGAGATGATTCAGTCGAGGTACCTCCCGATTCTGAATGCTGGAGATAACCGCAGGCGTGGCTGCCACGGTCTTGGCCACCATCAATGCCCGCTGGCCGATTTCATCGTACAGGGATTCGCTCAGGTAATAGCCCGCGAATACGCCAATCAGGCTCGTCTGCAAGGCGCTGATGAGCCCGAGGGTGATAATCATCCAGGTTTTGAGTTTGGTTTTTCGGAACACGATAAGGATTACGGGTCTTGTTGTCGTTTTCCTGGCATGAACGCCGACATGGTGACATGGGTGGGCGCGCTGGGTGCCGACTACGGCATCATCGCCGTCGGCAAGGATTCTGAATACCAGAATCTGAATGACCTGATGGCAGCGGTCAGCGAGGATCCCAGATCCGTCAAGTTTGCCGGTGGCAGTGCCCGGGGTGGCTGGGACCACCTGAAAGTGCTGATTGCCGCCAAAGCTTCAGGAGCAGGCAACCTGCCACGTATTCCGTACCTCTCCTACAGCAATGGCGGTGAGGCCATGACCCAGGTCATCGGTGGCCATGTCGACGCCTTTACCGGTGATATATCAGAAGCGACTGGCTTCATGGAATCCGGCGACCTGCGCGTTCTGGCTGTGCTGGCTGATGAGCGCCTGCCCGGAAAGTTCAGTGATATTCCCACCGCAAAAGAGCAGGGCATTGAGGCCGTTGGTCCGAACTGGCGTGGCTTCTATATGCCTAAAGGCGCCGATGAGGCGGCCAAGGAATACTGGATCAATGCGATGGATAACCTGTACGCCAGCGAAGAATGGAAAAAAGTCATGGAGAGCAATGGCCTGATTCCGTTCCATCCGCCTGCGGCCAAGTTCGATGAATTTGTCCGTAACCAGGTTAAGGACATCGAGACACTGTCCCGTGAAATCGGATTACTGAAATGACCAGTCTCGGTGATCGTATACTCGGCCTGGGCCTGCTGGTTCTCGCCGTTGCCTATGGCTGGGCTGCCCAGCAGTGGCCCGAGCCATTCGGTGGCGCTGAGGGTGTTGGTCCTGAAACTTTGCCGACCATCGGTGGGGCACCTCTGCGGGCATTTTTGACCGGCCTGATCAGTGCTGTGATGGTGTTTGTCCTGTTTAACTACGGTTTGTCCCTGAGCTTGCCCGGCGGCCTGCTGGAGGTGAACTGATGGAAACCCTGAGCTTTCTTATGGATGGGTTTGCGGTTGCGCTGACACCGTACAACCTGATGTTCGCGCTATTCGGCGCCTTCGTGGGAACCCTCATCGGCTGTTTGCCAGGGCTGGGCCCTGCCAACGGTGTTGCCATCCTGATTCCGCTGGCCTTCACCCTCGGGTTGCCCCCAGAAACCGCCATGATCCTGCTGACCTCGGTTTATGCTGGCGCCATGTACGGTGGGCGGATTTCCTCGATCCTGCTGAATATCCCGGGCGATGAACCTGCCATGATGACTTGTCTGGACGGCTATCCCATGGTGCAGAGCGGCCGTGCAGCAGACGCCCTGGCCATTTCCGCGGTGGCGTCGTTCACCGGGGGGCTGATCGGAACCATTGGTCTGATCATGCTGGCACCGATCCTCGCAAAGAACTGGTCAGCACCATTCCGACCCAGTTGCGAGGTGGGTTGCTGGGGTTTATTGCCGGTGTTTTGCCTGGGGTAGGGGCCTCTTTGGGGAGCTTTATCAGTTATACCCTGGAAAAAAGGTGTTGGGCAGAAAGGGCACGTTTGGTGAAAGGGGATATCCGGGGCGTGGCCGCTCCGGAGGCTGGCAACAACGGCGCATCCTCGGGCGCCCTGGTGCCGATGCTGATTTCCCTGAATATCACCCCGGGCCCGCTGATGTTCACCCAACATGCCGACATTGTCTGGGGTGTGATCGCGGCGCTGCTGATTGGCAACGTGCTATCGCTGGTGCTGAATATTCCGATGGTCGGCTTCTTCGTGAAACTGCTCTCAGTACCCCCCATGTACCTGTTGCCCATCGTCGCCATGGAGGCCTTCGTGGGGGTTTATTCCATCAGTCACAGTACCTTCGATCTGTATTTTATGGTGGCCTTCGGCGTCGCTGGATACTTCCTGCGTAAGCTGGATATTCCCCTGGTGCCAATTATTCTGGGTTTACTGTTAGGTCCCGAGATGGAGAAGAACCTGGGGCACGCTCTGGTGTTGTCGGACGGAGACTGGACCACACTTTGGTCAAGCTCGCTGTCAATGGGGCTCTGGCTGGCGGCTGGTCTCGGTCTGGTATTGCCGGTGCTTTTTTGTCAGTCTGGCAGGTCCGTGACAGTATCGACGACTGCGGTATAGAGGTCACGGGTTGAAGCCGGTTGCCGACGGACACGCTGTCTACTAGGATTGCGTTTCCGCCTATGCGCAACGGTATTCTGGGCATCCCTTGAAATTTTATGACACCAAGATCATCCATAACTATCTTTTGTGCACTGCGTTCGCATTCTTTGCCGCCTGCGCGGTGCCCGTATCAGCAGTAGCTGGACAGCACCTGACGCTCAGGCTTGGCAGCATGAACGATTTTGACTATCTGTCGGACCTGCTCACGCAGGTGCTGGAAACAGAAGGGTATGATGTTGAGATAGTGAAAGTGTCGGACATCCCGACCACCCGCCTTGAACGAATGCTGGAGGAGGGCGAGCTCAGTGCCATGATGCTGGGTGAAACTCCGTCCCGCAGCAGACGCTTCTTGTCGGTAAGGGTGGCCATGACCGATAACCTCATGAATCGACGTATTCTTTTTATCCCTGAAGGCCAGCAACACGTCTACGACAAGGTGAAGACGCTTGAAGATTTCCGATCCCTGGGTTTGAGGGCAGGCATGGGAACGTCATGGCTTGATTACCAGATCTGGCTGGCCAACGATCTGCCCGTGCTCGGCATCCCCGGTGAATGGCGCCGGCTTTACGACATGGTGGCTATCGGTAATCGGGGCGTCGATTACCTTCCAAGGGGCGCCCTCGAGATGGCGAACGAATGGCGACAACATCCAAATTTGGACATGGAGCAGAATCTGGTCCTGGTGTACAACGCGGACCATGTTTTGTACGTATCTCCCGAGCATGTCGAACTTTACCGAATACTGAACAGGTTGATGCAAAAAGCCAGTCATTCCGGCCTCATTCGAATTCTGGTTGAAAAACACTACGCTGCTGTCTTTGAGCCACCGGTCAATCTCGAAAAACGCCGCGTGATTCCGCTACGCAGAGTGGTTAACTGAGGCCCGACAGGGCTTTTGTGATATTTGCCTCAGTCATCAGATCACTGAAACCGTTCTGATATCTTTTCCACCACTTGTGGCCTCAGTAGCAGCCGTTAATGCCTGTTGACGATGATTCAGGTCTCAGGCCTGAAATTTCCTTGTTTTTCGGGTAAGTGGACATCGCTTGATGGCCAGCTTTTACGATATTTCGTTTATCAGTTGGGTTAGGGTAATCTTTCGGAGCCAGGTTGGATCATGATGGTCAGGCGATCCACACAACGATAAGCGATGCATGCTTCACGAACTGGGTTTTGGTGGAATGCTGTTCAGTCCATTGGTGATGCTGGTTCCGGTGGCGTTTATTTTGAGCGCTTTCACCCGGCTGGCGTTGCATCGTTTGGACCTGCGCCGCTACATCTGGAAAGAAGCCTGGTTCGATGTGGCCTCGTTCGTATGCTATCTGGCAATAATTGTTTATCTATTTGGAGGCTAGGCAGGACTGATGGCAAAGCTACTGCGTGTTGGTATTACGTTGCTGGTGATTGCAATTGCCGTTGTCGCCGGTAGCTGGCTCTGGAACCATTACCTGTATTCACCCTGGACCCGTGACGGACGGATACGCGCCGATGTCATCACAATTGCGCCAGACGTATCCGGCTGGGTCACGCAGATGTACATAAAAAACAACCAGGCTGTAAACCAGGGCGATCCGCTTTTCACCATTGATGATACCCGCTACCAGGCTGCGCTTGCAGAAGCCAAGGCTAAGGTTGCTGAAAAGCATAGTGCTCTGGAGCTGTCCCGGCACAAGTACCAGAGCCACCACCCGCTATCAGACAGCGAGGTATTAAGTGAGGAAGACCGGGAAATCGACCGCATTAACATGGGGTCCGCTAAAGCCAGTTATGAGCTCGCCGAGGCAGAGCTGGCAACTGCGCTTATTGATCTGACCCGTACGCAGGTGGCGGCCCCGGAGGACGGTACCATCAATAATCTTTATCTGCGCCAAGGCAATTATGTCGCCGGGGGAAAGGCCGTGTTGTCGCTGATAAAAGACGATTCGTTTTACGTTACCGGTTACTTTGAAGAAACCAAACTGCAGATGGTGCGGGTGGGGCAGTCGGCCAGGATGACCCTGATGGGCGGGGACCGGAAGTTGACGGGGACTGTCGTCAGCATTGCCCGGGGGATAGCCAATAGTAATACCAGCAGTGACGACCAGATGCTTCCCCAGGTGCAACAGGCATTCAACTGGGTGCGCCTGGCTCAGCGAATCCCGGTGGACATTGCGCTGGATACGGTACCGGAAGATATTCATCTGAGTGCCGGGATGACGGTCTCAATCCATCTGGACTCCGAGTAACGGCACGGCGCGTATGTCTCTCCATCCGCTAGTGGCACAACTTCTGACACCTGACCGATACGCTGTGATCTTTGCCATCAAGGGTGTGGTGGCCATGGCGTTGGCGTTGTTCGTGTCGATGGCCCTGCAACTGGATCGTCCATACTGGGCACTGGTTGCGGCTGTGTTTCTGCAGATTCGCCCGGAGAGTGGACTGGTAATCGAGAAGGCGCTTTGCCTCATCGTGGGTTCGGCGGTGGGCGGCAGTTTCGGCATACTGGTTCTTGCGTTCCTCACGCCTTACCCCCTTCTGGCACTGGGCTGCTTAACCCTGTGGATTGGCTTGAACTCGGCGGCCTCCTCTATGGTGCACAATACCAACTATATCTACGCGTTCGCGATGGCCGGAATGACGGCCGGGCTGGTCGTTATCCTGGTGATGGCGGATGCTGGCATCGCAAACAGTCAGACTGTTTTTGCCATCGCCCAGGCCCGGATCAGCGAGATCGCCACCGGCGCAGTCTGCGCCATGCTGGTCAGCCAGTTGTTATGGCCGGTGACGGTAAAAGATGGACTGCGTGTGAATGCCCGCAAGGTGATCAACAAAACCCTGACATATCTCACGCTGGAATTGGAACCCGGAAGCTCCCACGAGCAGCGCCATCAGCACGCGGACGAGATTCTCGAAACCCTGGTGATGCTCAACGACGATTCCAGTGCTGTTACCTACGAAGGCCCGGAAGGCGCTGGCCGGAGCAGGGCGGCCAATCTGTTGTGCAACAAGGTAATGTCCCTGCTGGCGGTTACTCAGATTATGGGGCGTTTCCATCGCAATCATGGTGATCTGGTGTCACCCGCATTCAGTGAAGTGTTCAGGCAAATGCGCCGCTACTTCAAGGAAATCGCGGAGGCCGATAACTACGAGGAAGGCTACCGCCTTGCCCACGTCCTGCGTCGTTCCTTACTGGAACACCGCAGCAGCTACAGGAATGAATCCGCTATTGTGACGCGTCTGACCAAGACGGCATTAGAACTGGTTGGTGATCTGGTGGTGGTATTGCGAGCCTATAACGCGCTGGAAAGCCGTGACCAGACGCTGCTCAAGGCGCCCATGCTGGAAACCCACCGGGATCCACTGGTCGGACTGATAAACGGGTTTCGTACCGCCATGATATTTTCAATTGGGGCGGTGATCTGGATCCAGACGGCAAGCTCGGCGGCTTTGATGATGATGATCATGCCCGTGGTGTTTTCTGTGATGTTCGCCCGTTTTTCGCTGGCTGCGCTGAACCCAATTCTGCGTCGGGTGCTAGCGGGAGCAACGGTGGCTATTCCTCTCGCCCTGATCTTCGGCCTCGGCTTGTTATCCCGGGCCAGCGGCAATTTCGAGCTCCTGGTCCTGGTTTTGGCCGGGCCCTATTTCCTCGGCCTGCTGGCCCTTGCCAATCGGGCTACGCTGCCTTACGGGTTGGGCTTCTGTGTTTCCTTCACCATCATCACGCAGCCCAGCAACAGTATGACATTCGATGCTGGAAGTGCGGTGAATATTGCGCTGGGTCTGTTTGTGGGCATCAGTATTCTCTACTGGGTGTTCAAACTCATTACCCCACCGGACAGCCGGTTCATGCAGCGCCGCCTGCTGAGATCAACCGCCCGGGATCTGACGGCGATTGACGATCACGAAAATCCGGAAAACTGGTTCAATGGTCGTATGGGGGAACGCCTGCTGCGGCTGGCCAATTATGACCAGAGCTCCGAAAGCAGTGATCGCTACATGACGGACCTAGGGTTCACCGGGCTTAATCTCGGGCATGTGTCCATTCGTCTGCGAAAGCTGATTCAGGATCATCGCAGTCCTAAGGTTGAGGCGCTTTTGAAAGAGTGGCAACAGACCCTGGCGGATACCTATCTCATCAGCGCCAAGGGTGCCGTGAACCCGGCGTTCCGGGAAGTGAGCGCCAAGCTGCTCCGGGCGATTCATGCATATCGGGAGCCGGATCAGAAAACGATTATTATCGAAGGGATGTTTGAGCGACTGGCTCTGACGTTTGAGCGAACGGCCAAAACGGTGGCTGAGGCGACTGGTCAGCCAAAATCATCGTCCGTGGAGCATGAAGGGCTGGCCTGAAGAAAGCAGAACGGATTCTGTATTCCCAGGCCAGGAGGCTCAGATGAGGATTACTTAGTGAGTTTATCCCACTCTTTTTCTGCCTCGTCTCGCTTCATACCGTACTTTTCCTGGACCTTGCCAATAAAATTCTCTCTGCGACCGCCGATTTCATCGACTTCGTCATCGGTCAGCTTGCCCCAGTTCTCTCTCACTTTGCCTTTTAGCTGCTTCCAGTTACCTTCAAGAATGTCGTTATTCATTTCGATAGTCCTTTTTCGGAGGGGATGGGTAAAAATCTTCCCCAAATTGAGTAAATAAATCGGTGTTGGGCATGCCCGTTAGATTGGGACCAACTGAATTTCGCAATAACGCCAATCCGTTTCGTTACTGCTATGTCCAAGTTGACACACAACACCAATATCCGACATTAACATGGGTTTACATTAGCCGTTATAAGTCTAGTAGCTGATCCATATAGTATTGAAATATATTGATTTATACGTTTGATGATAAAAATTTAAGAATTCGGTGCGAGGAGAGCACCAGATTTGGGTCCATTGTCAGATTCCGCGGTAAACCGGTGTCCGCGTTCCTTTCGACACGCTTCTAAAGCCTTCAAAGCATCTATTTTTAATGGCAGGTTCAACGCCCAGTTTATATCCGTCCTACAGTATCCGATGTCGCTCAATGTGTGGTCGGTTTCTTGAGTTAGAGCCTCAAACAGTTTCTTGAAGTGGCGACGACGAAAGTAGATGTGTAGCCAGAACTCCAGCACGGCTAACAGTTTGAGTGGTGGCATAGCGGGCATCAGCAATTCTGGTTGTGGCGGCAGCTTAGGGGCATCGGGCCGGACGGTCGGGCGGTGAAATTCGTTAGCATTTCCCATGGTAGATCCTCTTTCTGTTTATGCGGTGAAGCTTTACCTGTGAGAATGCAGTGGAAGTCTTGATAAGAAAAACTAAAAAAATTAACCTAAAGGTTAAGTAAATATTAACGGAAAGCCCCTATGGAAAGTTCAGTTTCACAGTTCAGAACGATGAGCCTTCCGCTTCTGGATGCCGAAGTGCTCCGCACATTCGTCGTTATTGCGGAGTGCGGAAGTTTTACCCGTGCAGCGAAGCAAATTCATCGCACGCCTGCTGCGCTGAGCATGCAAATCAAACGACTGGAAGAGAACATTGGGCGGGCTGTATTTTTGCGTGAACCCAGGCATGTCCGTCTGACGGGCGAGGGCGAGATCCTGCTGAGTTACGGCCGCCGTCTTTTGAAGCTCAATGAGGAGGCGCTCCAGCAATTTATTGCGCCAGCGATTGCAGGGAGTATCAGTTTTGGCACCTCGGACGATATTGGCACCCGTATTCTGCCTGGCGTGCTTGCGCAATTCGCACGGTCTTTTCCTGCAGTGCAGGTTGACGTGGTGCTGACCTCAAGTCGGGAAAGCCTGGCCCGAGTGGACTCAGGCGAATTGGATATGGCTCTCATCACCGTGGGCAACGAAGGGCAGGAAATGCGAGGAGAGGTCGTCCATACAGAGCCACTGGTTTGGGCCGGACGCGAGGGCGGCATTGCGGTGCAACGGTCTCCTCTTCCGCTGGCCCTGGCAAATCAGGGGTGCGTCTGGAGGCGTACAGCGCTTGATGCCCTGGATGTGGCCGGAATACCTTTTCGAATTGCCTATACCTGCGAACATTGTGCGGCTCAGGAAGCGGCATTACTTGCGGATTTGGCTGTCGCTCCGTTTCCTCTCAGTCTGGTGCGCCCCCCCTTAAAGAAACTCGATAAGGAGGGGCTGCCAGAGCTTGCCAAGTATCAGATCTCTCTAGTGCGAAGCGCTTCAAACCCGGTAACTAATGCCCTGGCAGGTCATATCAAAGAGGCCTTTATTGGTTTATGAGGTCACGCGCGTGGCCAGCGCTGGGCCCGATTCGGTCGGTTTTAACCTTCTTGAAGTGCCTGAACTACAGCCTTGGCGGCACCTTCCGAGGAAGCAGGGTTCTGACCGGTGATCAGCTTGCCGTCCACCACAATGTGGGGACTCCAATCGTCACCTTTAGAGTAGGTGGCGGTATTTTCCTTCAGCATGTCTTCCAGCAAGAACGGCACGATGCCGCTCAGTCCTACCGCATCTTCTTCGCTGTTGCTGAAGCCTGTCACTTTGCGACCGCCCACGATATTCTGTCCGGGCTTCACTTCCACATTCTTGAACACCGCCGGTGCATGGCAAACCGCGCCGATGACCTTGTCCTGCTCGTAGGCAGCCTTGATCAAGGCGATGCTTTTATCATTGTTGACCAGATCCCACAGCGGGCCGTGGCCTCCGGGGTAGAAAACGGCATCGTATTCGTTCATGTCCACGTCGCTCAGTTTCTTGGTGCTGGCGAGGGATTCCTTGGCGTGGGCATCCTGTTGAAATCGCTTGGTAGTTTCCGTTAGGGCATCCTCGGTTTCACTGTTTGGGTCTACCGGCGGCTGCCCACCTTTTGGCGAGGCGATGGTGAGATCGGCCGCGGCATCACGGAACACGTAGTACGGTGCGGTGAATTCTTCCAGCCAGAAACCGGTTTTGTGCCCGGTGTCGCCCATCTGGTCGTGGGAGGTAAGAACCATAAGTATCTTCATAAGATATGTCCTTTCTATCCATCATGGATTTGGAATAACTGCCCTTTACTTCTGTGTTGCGGTGATCGATCGGGAAATCAACCGCAACAGGTGTAAAATCAGCGCTGCCAGAATTTATTTGCGTCTAGGGTTGGTCGCTAATGACCGCCAGGCTGCCTCAGCAAACACTGTGGCATGATCATTTGGTGAGGTTGGTACACGGCCCGATAGCCAGGCCCGGCAGTAATTCTCCGCCTGCCCCACCAGAAGTGAAGCATAGGTTTCCTTTGGTAGCGGGCGGATCTGGCCCAGCTTTACCCCCTTAGCAAGCCATGTTTGCAAGAAGGCGTACTGTTCCCGATTTCTCAACATGAGTGTTACACCGTGAGGCCCCGCTGCCACACTGGCTCTGGCGAGAAACATAAAGCGTGCCAGTTCGGGTTCCTGAGTGACCCAGCCTATATAGCTTTTCACCAGTTGTTCTATTGCGGTTCTGGGAGTAGTTGCCTTCTCTAACTCTGGCCACATCAGGGCTTTGTGGTCATCCAGTGCCGCAAAGAACAGCGCTGCGACCAGGCCTTCCTTTTTACCGAAGTGGTGATAGATAGTGCCGACGCTAACGCCTGCCCGATGGCGAATGATTTCGATCGTTGTCGATTCAAGGCCATGCTCAAGAAAACACTCAAGTGCGCAGCGAAGAATATGGCGTTTGTTAGTTTTACGGGCGCCTGGCAGCACGCGTTCGAAGGCATCTTGCGACATGTTGATTCTCAATCAATCTCTTTAGAATATGATTCTACAATTCTCTTCGAAATAATATTCTAGAATAATATTTGGTTGTATGTGCGGTCTTGGCTATTGCACCGAACCTATCGGGTTCGTGTGTTACAGAGCTGGGCCGCTGCCATGCTTCCGCGACGCAGGTGCTTATTGAATATCCGGCTTCGCATGGTGCGAAGATCAACGGGAACCGAGGTCTTTAGGAGACGGCAAAATGACCGCCTACTTTATTCAGGCATTTATTTACCTGGTGGCTGCAGTAATCGCGGTTCCACTGGCAAAGCGCTTTGGCCTGGGTTCGGTGCTGGGTTATCTGGTCGCCGGTGTAGTCATCGGGCCTGTTACCGGTTTAGTCGGGCAGGAAGCCACCACGATTCAGCATTTCGCCGAATTTGGGGTGGTCATGATGTTGTTCCTGGTCGGCATGGAGCTCGACCCGAAAGCGCTCTGGGCCATGAGAGTGCGGCTGGTTGGGCTGGGTGGCCTCCAGGTATCACTGACAGTGGCCACCGGCACGACGATAGCCTGGTGGCTTGGGCTGCAGTGGCAGACAGCGCTGGCGGTTGGCCTGATTTTCGCACTTTCTTCCACCGCTATTGTGCTGCAAACACTGAATGAGAAAGGCCTGGCGAAAACGGAAGGCGGTCGTAGCGCCTTTTCCGTGTTGCTGTTTCAGGATATCGCTGTCATTCCGATGCTCGCCTTGATTCCTTTACTGGCTATACCGGAATTAATGGGTGATCCCGTCTCCCAGACAAGTCATGACAGCGGTATTAGTTTGGTTGCCAACCTGCCGGGGTGGGCTCATGCCCTTGTCGTTATCGGTGCGGTTGGTGCGGTTATCGTTGGCGGCTATTACCTTAGTCGTCCGCTGTTCCGCTATGTGGTGCAGTCCGGACTGCGTGAGGTTTTTACTGCCACGGCGCTAATGCTGGTTATCGGTATTGCTGCGCTGATGAGCCTGGTGAATCTTTCGCCGGCTCTCGGTGCCTTCCTGGCCGGTGTGGTTTTGGCCAACAGCGAATTTCGTCACGAGCTGGAAGCCAACATTGAACCTTTCAAGGGGCTGTTGCTGGGTCTGTTTTTTATTACCGTGGGTGCCGGGATCGATTTCGGGGTACTGGTAGCCAACTGGGGCACTATCGTGTCTTTGGGCGCCGCGGTTATTGCGGTCAAGGCGCTGATTCTCCTTTTTCTTGCACTTTTGTTCCGGGTTCGCGGCAGCAACGGCTGGTTGTTTACCCTGGGCCTCGCGCAGGCGGGAGAATTCGGTTTTGTGCTGCTTACCTACAGTGTCCAGAGCCAGGTTATTTCAACGGAGTTATCCCAGCTCCTCTCGCTGGTTGTTGCCTTGTCGATGTTTCTTACGCCGGTCCTGTTTATCGTCTACGACCGCATTGTGCTGCCCCGGTATCGACGCTCGAAGAATGATGAGCGAGAAGCAGATGTCATTGATGAGCAGGCGCCGGTTATCGTAGCCGGTGTTGGCCGGTTTGGGCAGATTGTGTGTCGCTTGTTGCGAGCCAACAATATTCCAATTGTGGTGCTTGATCATGAGATTGAGCAGATTGAAAACGTTCGGCAGATTCACATCAAGAGCTTCTTTGGTGATGCAAGCCGGCCTGACCTGCTGGAAATGGCGGGTATCGAACAGGCTCGCTTGCTGGTTGTAGCGATTGATGACCGGGACCGCGCTGTGCAGATGGTGGAACATTTGAAAAAGTTCTACCCAGGCGTCTGGGTGCTGGCCCGGGCGTTTGATCGGGGCCATAGCTACCGGCTTCGGGAAGCGGGAGCGGACGATGTGGTAAGCGAAACCTATCACTCTGCTCTGGAGCTTGGCGGACACGCCCTTACCGCAATGGGTGTGCACCCGATGAGAGCACGGCAAATGACCTGGGCGTTCGTTGAGAATGAGCGGGCCCACGAAGATGAGTTGTTCGACGCCTGGAAGGAAATCGATGAGGGCATCAGCTTCAGTCCCCGTTACAGCGAGCTATTCATGAAGTTGGAGGAAGCGCTCAGCAGCGCCATGCAGCGTGGCTGGGACGAGCCGCAGCGAGAGGATGTGCCAGTTTGGACACCGCCCGACTGACCGCCTTACAGGAGGTGATTACTGTCGTCGGTCTGCCAATGTTCATTCTGGTGTTTGCAATGATGTTTGCGTTGTATCGGGGTTTGTCAAAAGAGGATCTCAGCGAAGTGACCGTAGGGCGGCCGCCCCGGGTTGAAGAGTTGTAGGGTGCTTTTTTTGATCTAAACTTACGTTGCTGGTTGTTGTTCGTTTTAGCCACCTATATAAACCGACCAAAGGGAAGGCCAG
This sequence comes from Marinobacter sp., assembly GCF_040882185.1. Classification (GTDB taxonomy): domain Bacteria; phylum Pseudomonadota; class Gammaproteobacteria; order Pseudomonadales; family Oleiphilaceae; genus Marinobacter. Next base: position 76,723 of record NZ_JBBEBW010000002.1, read on the forward strand.
CATGATTCAGACCCCCGAATTAACAGATATGCAGTCGCTTCTTCAAAAAGCTCAAAACGATTTCCCGGACCATTCACCGAGTATCGACGAACTGACGGTATGGGTCGATACAAATGCACGCGAGCTTGACTTGTCCGGCCAGGCCGATTCAGGCCAAACAACTACCCCGGCGTCCGAGCATCGCGCGTTTATTGATCCAGTGATTGGTAGCGCCCTCGTACTTGGCCTCGGTTATTTACTGCAGGTTTTACAGAAGGAGCGCCATCATCGCGAAATGCTTCACAATGGGCCGCCCAAAGACCCACCGAATCCAAATGATCACGACGAAATAGAGCAGAGCGAACAGTGTCGCTTCCGGTATGGTGACGGCAGTACCTGTGGTCGGGAGGTAATTGAGGTGAGAACTGTGAGGAGGAAAGGGGAAGCACCGAAAATATACAAAATCTGTGCATTAAATCCCCGGCCCCATAAGGTCTTAAGCAATTTTTGAGCAGGGTAAAAGCGTCATGTCCTGCTTTTCCCAGAATGGGAATACCTCCACTTCAGTGGGCTTTTTACCGTGGCTCAAACCTGCCCCCGGGCATCCAGGTAATGTGCCCAAAGCATTCGGGCGGCTACTGCACGCCATGGAGACCAGGCCTCAGCAAACTGCTGCTGTTCCGTGCGCGTAGCGGGAGCGTTTAAGTCTTTCACATCCTGGAGGGCCGCGGCCAGTGCGAGATCACCCTGGGGCCAGACATCCGGCCTGCGAAGAGCCATCAGGTAGTAGACGTCGACACTCCAGGGACCGAGGCCGGGTAATGCCAGTAAGGCGGCCCGTCCCTCATCATCGGAGAGCGACCCAAGATGTTCGAGCGGTAACTGGCCATTCGTCACACGCTCGGCGAGGCCGTAGCAGTAGCGCGCTTTTTGTCGAGTCAGTCCCAATGATCTCAGTCCTGCTTCTCCGGAATCCATTACGGACTGCGGCGACATCTCACCAAGATTCGCACTAAGTCGCTGAAACATCGTGCGAGCAGCTTTCAGGGAAACCTGTTGTTCAAGGATGATCTGGACCAAGGTTGTAAAGCCCGGCTCACGGGCCCACAAGGGCGGGGTGCCCAGGCGCCGATACAGACGTTCAAGATCGGGGTCCATTGCTGCCAGTTGTTCTGCACCGTGGCAAAGACTTTCCTGAGTCAGTGATCGGTACATATCAGTCTCCAGCTTTGTAAATGTTAATCAGAGGCTCCTTAGTCTTACCGCAGGTTTTGTGCAACCTCATCGGGGGATATCCGGACCGGCGCTGCTGTCCTGCGGACCAACGATAGCCAGATTGGGGCCTATGCACTGGCAGAACGCATGATACTCCGATTGCTACTACACTATACTGTGAGCTCTGTACCTCACAAAGGAGGACACGTTATGCGTATCGCGAAAGAAGATATTCCTGTTCAGATCAATGTGCCCGGAGCAATTGCCCGGCAGCAGAAGGATTTTGGCGATGTGACGGGATTTGGGAAGATGGGCGCTGAGTATTTCTCGTTTGGCGCCGGTACGGATATCACCGAGTTGTTGCATGGCCTGGAAGGCGATAGTTGTCAGAGTCCGCACTGGGGTTACGTCGTAAAAGGTGCGATAACAGCTCTATATTCTGATCACACCGAAGAAACCTCCAGTTCAGGAGACATGTTTTACTGGCCCCCGGGACACAGTGTACGGGCAGAAGAAGAGACCGACATTGTGATGTTCAGCCCTCAGCATGAACACGGGGTGGTCATAGATCACATCAAGCAAAAAATCAGTAGTTAATATACCCTCACGTTTACGGGGCCTGGTTGATTAAATCAGGCCCTGAAACTTCAGTTGCTGAAACCAGTAACGGATGGATCGCAGGTTTTATATTGCCGAGTTCGGCGAGGGTGTCCCTATGCTGGGAAAACACGTTACTGGACGGTGATCAAAGCCGGGCGTTAAATTTCAGGAATGTCGACAGTACTACTAAGGAGCCTCTGATTAACTCCTGAATCGTCTCTGCGCGCCCTTCGGGGCTTTCAGAGCGATTCACACTCCGCGTTGCGACTTCTTGTAACGTCCAGACATGACTGCAAAGTCGCGCCTTGATTGTGAATCGCTCTGAAAGCCAGAGACGATCCAGGAGTTAATCAGAGGCTCCCTAACTACTAAAAGTCCAGAGCTTCTACGAATCATAACGAGCGCCCTCGCTCTGTGTGCTTCTCAGCGCTGGCGCCGCAGCTGTTTCAGGTGTCTTATCATCGACCGGATAAACTGTCGCTGAGCTTGGCGTTGATCACGCCGCACCTGTTCTATATTAATGCCCCCCCGACCATCACGGTATTTATGCGGGATGGTTTCCTTGAGTGATTCGTCGACGCACCCCTTGTCCATGTCATCGTCATCCCGGCAAATTAACGGGCCGCCGCAGTGAGAGTACTGCACCTCTTCTGAAACCATCATGCCTCTGACCTCCGTAACGTCGCCCATGGTAGCTGGACGCTTTGGTTATCCCGTTGCTTTAAAGACATGCTAATATTGTTCTATTCTGCAAGCTATTCCATAAAATTGAGTACAGACTTTGCAAAAACGGACAGTGAAGAAGAGTAAACGGCCCTCTATCACAGTGCAGAAAACCCGGAGTTATCTGGCGTGGAATGACTTTGAAATGATCCTTGTCATCGCGACCGCAGGCTCTCTTTCTGGCGCTTCACGTGCCCTTGGCGTCAGTCATGCCACTGTTTTCCGGCGGCTGGGTGATATCGAGCAGCGTCTGGGCGTTACTCTCTTTGAAAGGAGCCGTACCGGTTACCGGCCAACTCTTGCAGGGGAAGAGCTCGCCGATACGGCTAGGATTATGGATGAGGCAGCGCTGACCGCCGAACGTAAAGTCGCCGGTCGCGATCTGGAGCCCAGTGGAGAAATCTGGGCCACTACAACAGATTCCCTGCTGATGGGGCTGCTGGCACCTCTGTTCACGCAATTCCGGCATAAATATCCAGGCATCGTGCTGGACGTTGCTGTCTCCAACCAGCTGTTCAACTTGACGCGCAGGGAAGCGGATGTTGCTATCCGCCCGTCCAACCGCCCCCCCGAGAATCTGATCGGTCGGCCGCTGACCACCATTGGCCAGGCCGTCTACGGACACTGCAGCCTCGGCCTGAACCCGGGGGAATCCATCGAGACTCTTGTTAGCCAACCCTGGATTGGTACCGGGGCACGCCTACAGGATTCAGCGCTGGACCAGTGGATGGACAATAACGAGCTGAAGGCGTCCTGTGTCTACCGTGTTGATACCCTGGTAAGCATACTCAGTGCTGTTCGCTCTGGCATGGGTCTGGCGGTCCTGCCGTGTTATTTGGCGCACGAATATCCGGACATCATCCAGCTCACTGACCCCATCGCCGAGCTCGAATACGGCTTGTGGTTTCTGATGCACCCGGACCTGCGAGGCGTAGTGAGGATTCATGCCCTGATGGACTTCATGACTGACGCCATCCGGACACAGAAACAGCGTGTGGCCGGGCCTTTTTTGCGCTAGCTGTAGTCGAGGGCGAGGTCAATCTCGAGGCCCCGTCCAAAAATTGAGCCAATAACCGGTTAGCTTTGAGTGACCGGTTAAGGAATTTATATGATTATTTGCGGTGTCGAACTCACCAGTAGTGATGCGGTTGTTTGTCTATTGAGACTGGATCTGGGCCAGTTCACCCTACCGGAATGCAAGGTTCGTAAGCTGACATTGAAGAAGAACCACAAACGGGAAGACCTGCTGCAGTTTCAGGCTTCGTTTGCGGAGCTGATGGCCGAGTATGGCGTTGAACAGGTCGTCATCAAGGAACGTATGCCCAAAGGCAAGTTTGCGGGTGGTGCTGTCAGTTTCAAGCTTGAAGCGGCTATTCAACTGATCTCAGGAATGGATCTCAAGGTGACTCTGCTTTCGCCCACGCTTATCAAATCGACGCTTGCAGCGAACCCGTTGCCTGTTCCTTTTGCAGAGACGGGTTTAAAGATATTTCAGGAAACAGCCTTCGTCGTGGCTTATGCGGGGCACATGGCGGAGTAATATGGCTAGCGATGCTTGAGTCGTTTACCGCGCCACTGCTCGTGGCCCGCCCAGCTCCCGCCCCAGTGTTACCGCATCAGCGCTCAAGGTTAGCCCGACCTGGTTGCGGGCCATAAGCGCCTTCTGAGTAGCATGTCGACTCAGCTTAAAGGCTGATAAACAAACTCATACCCAATCGACCCCGCAACATATAGCAGCAGCGTAGCCATCGCGCAGTTAAACCATTTAAAAAAGCGCGGATCACGAATCCGTTTGCCTGCCATATCACCCATCAACGAATAGCTTCCTGGCGCACCTCCCGCCAATATAGCGAGCACAAGGGACCAGGCAACCAGCGAAACGCCATGAATGCCTGCGCCCGGAAACTGAATAGTGGCAATTGGCAAGGTTGCGACGATGCCTTTTGGGTTCATTAGCTGCATTGTAAGACCGTCGCGAAAGCGAAGGGCAGGCATCGATTCCTTTCTGTGGTCAACTGTCACGCTGGCGCGAATAATCCGAACGGCCAGGTAGGCGATGTAGAGGCAGCCGAGGGCGCTGATGACGATCAGGCCGCGGTCGCCAATAAGTGCGGCCCCTGCCCATCCAAACAGCAGGAACAATATCAGCATGGCCGAACCAACTCCGATAAAAAAACCGAGGGAGGCGCGGAAATGGCCATTTAATCCTGAATTAAGCCCGAGTAGATTTACAGGCCCAGGCGTGTACATAACGCCTATGGCATAAGCGAAGATCTCAATCATGGAAGACGCTCTGAATTAACGGCGGATGCTTTGCTGATATTGCTTCGGTGTCATTCCGTAAATGCGTTTGAACCTTCGGTTGAAATGACTGAGATCAGCGAAACCATAGCGAAATGTGACGTCATCAAGAGGTGTGCCGTCATCCAGGTCAGCGCGGGCGGCATTTATCCGGCAACTCATCACATACTGGTGCGGCGTGATTCCGAATTGGCGACGGAACAGACGCAGAAAGTGATACTTCGACAGATTGGCGGCCTTGCTAATGTCTTCCAGTGCGAGATCATTGTCGGCGTGACTGTGTATGTAATCCCTTGCTCGCCGCAATAATATATCGGCCCTCCGGGACACAGTATTCTGCTCGAACTGGGTGGCCCGTTGTGAAATTCGGGCTGCGATCTGGTAGAGGGAAAATTCCTGTTCGATCCGGCTGCCCACCTGATCGGTGATCAGTCGTGCGAGCTCCTGGATATGGTGTCGCAGAACTGAGTCATGAATCAGGGTTTCACCAACCCGAAAGTCCCTCGCCCGGAGAGCACCAACTGCGTTGGCAATGAGAGGTTCAAGGTGTTCGGGATGGATATACACCATCACGTAATTAAGCGGCTCTTCGCCCCCAGAACAACCGTCATGCACTTCACCGGGATTGAACTGGATAACATGGCCTGGCGGGCTACGGTGGAATTCTCCGCCGCTGAAAAAATCCTGCCGACCGCGCAGCGTAACGCCAAAGGAGTGCTCGTCGTGAGCGTGACGGTCGTAACTGAAGCTATCCATTGCTGCTTCCAGCACGGTCAGGTCAGGCAGATACCTGCTTTTGCTAAAGCTGAATTGGCTGTCCTGTCCCACGGGGTCTTCCTCTTACGTGTTAGCTGACTTGCCGTCACTTTAGCGCTGTGAGGCATGGATATCTTGGATAATATTGCTCAGCTTCGTGTCGTCAGAGGTAGTGTACCGCTTGCATTAAAAGAAGGCAGCCGGTCCATGTTTAGCTGTAGAACGTCGTGTGTGGCAATAAATAAACTGAACATTTCACTATGAGTGTCATTTAAATGACGAATTTGCAGAGATAAACAGGGAGCCATGCCGCATTAAGCGGTAAAGCGCCGCGGTATCATTTCTCCAGACTGTCAATAATCTGGTGAAAAATTATGTCATATCGCGGCAATAAATCGTTAAAGCAAGGACTGCTGATTCTACCCTTGGTAGCTTTGTTTTCCGGCTGCGGTCTGGACGTAAAGAGCGGTAACAGTCAAGTCGATGCGCAAGCTCAGGGCGAGAGTGAGCCCACTGTGCAGGTTGCAGGCACGGCTATGAAGGGTGTCATTCAGCAGGGTATTGTGACGGCGCAACGCATCACGGCAAATGAAGCTGGCCACTACAGCGCCGATCAGTTGGCCGCCAAGCCGGTGCGAACTGCGGAGGATGGCAGTTACGAATTACGCTTACAGGGCAAAGCTGAGGGCTGGGCACTTGTAGAGCTCCGGGCTGATCAGGCGACTCGCATGGTTTGTGACGTCGTTCCCAGCTGTGCTCAGACCGGAGCAGAGCCGGTGGCCTTCGGTAATACCCTGAGCCTGGACAGCGATTTTGTGCTGCGCGGCGCCGGTGATTTGACCGCCGAAACCGTGTACTTGACGCCGCTTACGCACCTGGCGGTGACGTTGGCAGAGCATAGTATCGAGGGTGGGCTTTCCCCAGCGGCGCTGGCGGATGCTTTTGAAGACGTTGAGGGCTGGTTCGGCCTGAGCGCCGGCTCTTTGCGTCTGGCACCGCCGGACCTTACACGGCTTGATGAACTGGATAATGTGTCTGCCGATGGTCTTCAGGTGGCCATTGCCAATGCTGCGTTTCTGGCACTGGTCAACGATCACCCCCAGTGGCAGAGCATCGCTGATGTGCTTAACGACATGACGGCGCAGGTAACAGCTAATGGCGTGATTGATATTCTGGGTGATGGCGAAAACCTGGCACTGACGGATATTGTTGGCGCTGCGAGCTTGCAGGCATCGGAACTTCAGTTGATGACGAGTTCAAGTATTGTCAGCCAGAGATTGGCCATCGTTGCCTCCCGCAACGTGCATCGGTTCAAGACCATCGCGGATGTCTATGAAGAATCCGATAACAGTCTTGCAGACGGCGGCAACCACGTAACCCCTGGGGAAGAGAATCATGCGCCTTCGGACGCAGTGGCTGATAACTCCGATGATCAGTCGACCGACGGCTCCGAGACTCCGGTAGCGGGTCACTCAGGTGGCCACGCCGGGGATACTGGCAACGATGTCGCGGACGGTGGTAACGACCAACCCGCTGAAGGCAACGCGCAAGATGGATTTCCGACGAATGCTGCCATGTTAACCTGGACAGCCCCACTGACTCGGGTTAATGGTGAAAGTCTCAGCATGGGTGAAATTGCTGGCTTCGAGGTGGTTTATGGCACCAGCGCGGACACTCTGGATCAGGCCCTTGCCATTGGCGATGCGTCGATTGACGAGCTGTTGGTAGATCAACTGGAGTCGGGTACCTGGTACTTTGCTGTTCGCACCCTGGATACCGATGGTAACCGCAGCCAGCTGTCTGAAGTGGTTAACAAGCAGATCTGATAAGCCGTGCCATTGCTCCGGTTCAGGTTTACCTGGGCAATCCTGGCAGGGCCGCATGGCAACCCTGCCAGTACTATCACTCTGCGGTAATGGTCTGCATGACCAGCTTGCCGTCTTTCTTGATCGGGCCGTCTTCCTTGGCGCCTAGGGTGTATTCAAAAATACCGGTTTTCATGCCTCCTTCTTCGCTGTGAAGCATCAACATCAGCATGTCACCTGATTCGACATCTTCGGTCAAAATGGCGGCTACGTCGGTATTCTCGCCTTCACGAAGCGGTGCATGGGCGACCACCGGGCCGGGTTTTCCACCTTCGTCAGTGCGGTGCACTACAAGCCAGCCGTTGCTTTCTGCAACTACCTTTTTGGCGGTAACGGTACCGTCAGCCACAGACTGATCGTCACCCCAAACCCCGGCTTTCTTGTCGTCCATGGCCAGGGTGGTACCGGAAGCCAGAGTGGTCGCCAGGAATGCACTTATCATCAGTTGTTTTTTCATCATTCTCTCCGTAGGTGTTGGTTAATACCCCATCAACATCGATGTTTGTCTCGATGTGCGTAATCGTAGCTACGGGTGAATCTGCCGAAGGTTTCAGTCTGGTAAAAATATTTCTGGGTTCTATTGCCCGGAGGTTCCACTGACGGGGTAAAGAAAACCGTGGATCGCGGGGCTTGTGGGCAGGCCGGTGGGGGAGCCGCCTGCCGGTTCAATGCTGATACCGAAGGTTGCCTGCTTGAGTAACTCGGGGTCGAAGTTCTGTAAGGCAGCAGCCCGGTCCAGTTCAAAGTTGTCATTCAGTACGCCCAGGGAGCGGGGGTCGGGGCCCAGCGGATCCGCTTTGATCCAGAGTTGATAGGACTTCTCCTGCAGCGGCTCGGCCGTCACGGGGCGGATACTCAACTGGCGGGTGTTCAGATCAACTGACAACATGAATGCCGGTTGTTGGTCATTTTGCTGGAACACCGCCACAAATGATTGCGGTGCTGATTCCGGGCGCGGTTGCAAAACCAGCACTGCGATCAGCAGCAAGGCCGCCGCCGAGGCAACGCCTGTGCTCCATTGCCAGCGCCTTAGACGGGTGCGCAAAGCAATAACAGTGGAGTTCGCGGGCGAGGGTTGTTCAGTTGGGGTGTGCTGTTCGGCATCTATCTGGCGCTCAATTCTCGCGAACAGTTCCGGGTCTGGAGTTACAGGTTGAATGCTGTCTGCCAGCGGTGCCAGGCGCACTTCCCATTCCTCGACGAGGGCATTCAGTTCAGGTTCAGCCACCAGGCGTCGCGTTACCGACGCCCGCTCGTCCGCGTCCAGCGTGCCCAGCACGAATTCCGCAGCAAGCATGTCGAGATCGTCCCGATCGGTCATGGTGCAAGACACCTTTTGAGTTGTTTCAATGCGCGATGCAGGCCAGTCTTGATGGTGTTCACCGGTTGATCAAAATAAGTTGAGAGGTTTGCCCGCGACCAGCCTTTCAGGTAAGCGAGCTGAACCATCTCCCGTCGTGCCTCGTCAAGTTCATCCAGGCAATGATGCAGTTGCCTCAAGGATTGCTCATTCTCCAACTGGAAAATTGCATTGGGCTCGACCGCTGCAACCTGATCAAGTTCCTCCTGAGACGCCTTCTGACCGGTCGGCTGTTTGCGTAGCGCATCAATGGCACTGTTGCGAGCAATGGTCACCATCCAGGTGATCGGGGATGCTTTCGCTGCATCAAACTGCACGGCTTTCTGCCAGATTTTAACGTACGCATCCTGAACCACATCTTCTGCCCAGCTCTTCTGATTCAAGATACGCAGAACGGTACCGAAAAGTTTCGGTGCCGTTGATTTATAAAGCTCGGCAAAAGCGGCGCGATCCTTTTCGGCCACTTTATGGAGTAGATCAGCGATATGAGCTGCAGACGCTGGCGACCCCGGATCGGGGAGGCGTTGGGCCACGGAAGGGCTGGGGACTTCAGTCATGCATTATAAGCCAGCGGTCTGTTCTGGAAGACGGAATTTTAATCTGCAGGATGCAATGATCTGAGCAATCAGGTCAAGAAGGAACTCGGCGCCACAACTGCAGGACCTGGCCCTTAAGTTCAAGAGTGGAGAATGAGCGCGATGGTATGGGGCAAACCAATTTGAGCAGTACCTTGGGGGTGTTCGATGGAGGCCATCTGAGGGTTGTTCAAAGGCCCCTTAATCAAATATCGCCCGGAAACCCCGGTATTCGGTTAAAGCGTTATCGATGCCGCTCGCTCTGAACTTCACTACCTGGCCCGGTTGGCATTGCGCGAGTCTTGAGGCTGCTAACGGTGTCAGGTTGCCAAGTCTGGGGTAACCGCCAATAGTTTGCCGGTCGTTCAATAGGGCAATGGGTTGTCCGTCTGGCGGTACCTGAATGGCACCGAGGGAAATGCCCTCCGATACCAGAGACTCTACATTGCATTGCAACTTTGGCCCGGTGAGGCGAACCCCCATGCGATCCGCCCGGTTGTCTACCCGCCACTCGGCGTTGAAAGCGTCGAATATGCTCTTTCCGGTGAAGGCCGCTATTTGGGCGCCGGTCAGCAAGTCCAGAGTCGCAGCTGAGGAATAATCGGGCCGGGTGTGGTCGGGAGCTTGCCGTTCGCAGGGTTTTGATGCGGTGTTGGTGACGGTCAATTGGTCGCCGTCCTTCAGACGATTGCCTTGCCCGTCAAAACCGCCGAGCTTCTCACGTACAACGCAGGATACACTTGCCAGTACCGCCTCTGCTGCAAAGCCACCCGCTACGGCCAGATAAGCGCGCAACCCATTGGCGGGCGTGCCGAATGTCAGTTGGTCACCCTTTGTGAGGGTGACCGTTCGCCACAAGGGCAGGGGCTTGTCATTGAATTTTGCCGTCAGATCAGCCCCGGCAATGGCAACCGTCAAGTCCTGCTCGGCAATCAGTTTAAGCCCACCAAAGGTGATTTCCAGGGCGGGTGCTCCCCAGTGATTGCCTGCCAAATAGTTGGCCCATGCCCAGCCATGAAGGTCAGCGGGGCCGCCCTGGGTGACGCCCAGGTGACGAACGCCAAAGCGTCCCGCATCCTGTAACAGTGCCAGCGGCCCGGCCCGTTCCACGCGAAATCCGATGGAGGTATTGGCACTCATGAGGATGCCTCATCTTTTACCGGTGTCACATCCCCGCCTTGCTCCTCAAAGCCAGCACGACTTACCCCGACAAACCTTACGCGGTCACCCACCTTGAGCAGGCTGAACCCTGTCCGGTTGCGATCGAATAACCGGGCGTTGGTGCGGCCGATCAGATTCCAGCCGCCGGGTGTTGCCGCCGGATAGGCTGCGGTCTGGCGGCCTGCAATGGCGACACTGCCTGCGGGAACCTTACTGCGAGGGGTGTCCAGGCGCGGGCACTTGAGGGCCTCATCAAGCAGACCCATAAAGGCGAAACCAGGTGAAAAACCCAGTGCAAAAACCCGGTATTCCTGACAGGAATGGGCTTCAATTACGGCCTTGGTTGTCATGCCGGAGAGCTCGGCGACGCGTTCCAGATCCGGGCCAACGGAGGCATCATACCAGGTCGGTAGTTCGTGAAGTTCACCCTCGGCGCTGGTTTCGGCCGGTTTGAGTTTTACCAGTATTTTCCCCAGTTGTTGGCGTACCTCACAGGGCGTCAATTGAAGCGGATCGAAGACCACGAGCAAGGTGGTGTAGGACGGTACTAAATCAACAAGCGCGCCTCCGAAAGCCACCTCACACTCATGGCTTAAGGCTGTCAGCCACAGCAGATTTTGCTCTTCAATGGTATCGAAGAGCCTGACCATCCAGCCATCAAGGCCCGCGCGTTCCAGAGCTGGTCTCATCACGGTATTCATGACGCTCTTTGAAGTGCGTTCAGCATTTGACGGATGGAGCGTACGGCAGCGATGGACTCTTCGTTGTCGCCATGAACGCAGAGGGTATCTGCCGACAGCACCAGATCGCTACCATCATTGGCGGTCAATGGTTGGCCCCTGGCAATTCGTTCGGCCTGGTTGATAATGGTTTCGGGGTCGTGATGAACGGCGCCCGGTGTGGCTCTGGACACGAGTCGGCCTTCGTTGTCGTAGGCGCGGTCGGCGAACGCTTCGAACCAGAGTGTGATGCCTTGCTCGTCCGCGAGTGCCCGAATACTGGTGGTATCGCGGGTGGCCAGGGTCATCAGTGGTAATGCCCGATCGAACGCCTGTATGGCCCGGGCGACAGCGTTGAAGATATCAGCATTCTTTACCATGTCGTTATAGAGAGCACCGTGGGGCTTTACGTAACTCACCTGCGTGCCCTCTGCCCGACAAATCCCCGCCAGGGCGCCGAGTTGGTAGAGCACCAGATTCTCAATTTCGCCCGGAGAACACGCCATGGAGCGCCGCCCGAAACCCACCAGGTCGGGGTAGGCCGGATGGGCGCCAATGTCGACCGAATGCTGCTTTGCCATTCGCACGGTACGACGCATGACATCCGGGTCGGAGGCATGAAATCCGCAGGCGATATTGGCCAGATCCACATAGGGCATTACCTCGTGGTCGAGCCCCATCACCCAGGGTCCAAAGCTTTCGCCCATGTCAGCATTCAGCTTTAAAGAATTCATGTTGCCCCCTCATTTTAATAGTTCTGGATAGTGCAGCCCTACTCAGAAAATGTTCGAACGCTCGTACTGTTTAGGCCACTCGGCGTTCTCTGCCCTGAGACTCGCGGCTGCCCTCAGGGGCCAGGCCGGGTCAGAGAGCAATGCCCTGCCGAGCACCACCAGATCGGCTTGCCCGTTGGCAATAACCGACTCTGCCAGATCCGGACTGTGAATCAGGCCGACCGCTCCGGTGGCGATGTCGGCCTTGCCACGAACTTCCTGTGACAGGGGGATCTGATAGCCGGGGTGGATCGGAATCTGCTGCCGCGGATCGTTGCCACCGGATGAGCAGTCAATCAGGTCCACATCGCCTTGTGATTTTAATATAACCGCCAGCCGCACGGTGTCTTCGAGACTCCAGCCGCCTTCGACCCAATCGGTGCACGAGAGCCGCAGGAACAACGGCAGGTCGTTCGGCCATTCTTCCCGGACCACCGCAATGGACTCAAGCAAAAAACGAATCCTGTTCTCAAATGTACCACCGTACGCGTCTTCGCGCAGATTGCTCAGCGGTGAAAGAAACTGGTGGATCAGGTAGCCGTGGGCACCGTGTAATTCCAGGGCCTTGAACCCCGCTTGCCGGGCCCTGCAGGTGCTGGCTTTCAGGGCCGCCAGGGATTCGGCAATCTGGTCTTCCGACATGGCTTCTGGTACGTGCCATTGGCTGGCGTAAGGCAGTGCGGAAGCAGATACCAGCTTGTCCCAACCGCCCTCGCTGAGATGCAGCGGGCGCGAACCCTCCCAAGGGCGACCTACCGAGGCTTTGCGCCCGGCGTGGCCAAGCTGGATGCCCGGCACAGCACCTTGCGCAGCCACGAATCCGGCAATACGGGCAAGCCGGTCACGTTGTTCGTCATTCCACAGCCCGAGGCAGTGAGGTGTAATGCGGCCTTTGGGTTCAATATGAACCGCTTCGGTAAAAACCCAGCCAGCGCCACCAGCAGCTCTGGCGCCCAGATGGACGAAGTGCCAGTCATTGGAAAGACCGTCCTGCCCCGAATACTGACACATCGGGGAAAGCATGATCCTGTTCCGAGCCTCTACGGAGCGGAATTTGATCGGGCGAAACATGTGAGGATTCGGATCACGCCGGAGAATGCGACGGGCATTCTCGCCACCGGAGCGGGAGTCGGTAACCGACTGTTTTGAGTTGTCGTCACTTACGGTCATGAGAGGGGGTTCCTTTGTTGTTTGAATCGGGATTCAGAAGATGGCTATAAGCGCGCCGAACGCGCCATTGACTGAGCAAGAGCAGCGAGCCGCTCACGCTCATGGAGGCGAGCAGCGCGAACAGAAATGTCAGCATGGGGGCAATCACACCCACCAGAATGGCAGTGACCACCGTGAAAGCTACAAGGCTCAGCATGCCCATTTGCGCGGCGCTGACGGTCGCTCGCGCGACATCGGCGCCGTAGCGATCATGGAGCGTCCACCCGATGGTGAACAGCGCCACCGGGAAACCGACCAGCATGCCGGACAGCGTTGGTCCGGAATTGACGGCGAGAGTCGTTGCCACACTCACCAGAATGCCCGCCATCACACCCCGCAATAGCAAATCGGACCAGCCGGAGACTGAGACAACCGTCGGCTGTTTGAGATCAAGAGCCCGTCTTATCCACTCTGCCAGCAGCAATACAATGCCGTAGACGGTCACCGCGATACCGAGTCCCCCCGGGAGACGGGAGAACAGCAACGCGGCTGGTATCCACAGGAGTGTGGCCACTGCCAGACTGGCCAGGGCGCTCAACCGCTTTGCGGTCACCACAAAACTGACCACGAACAAAAGCGTTGCGATCAGCGCATGCAGTGAGGAGAGTGCCGCCGCCCGGATGAATTCGGGCGGCCATTCCTGCAGCATGAAAAAGTAACCGGGACCGAGAATAACCGGCGTGCCCGCCAGAATGCCGCCAAGCCTCGGGCCAAGCTTGCCGACGGTGATGGAGACACCGATGACAACCACCGCCGTGGCGACAAGCTTTGTGATCAGTACGGTTAGCATGTCCGTCACAACACCGCTTCGATGGCCTGTGCCTGGTGCAGCAATGCGGTATCTGATCCGTTTCGGCCCACCAGCATAAGCCCGCTGGGCAGTTCCCCCGCCTGATAGTTCGGCAGGGTGATAGAGCAAAGGTCCAGGAGGTTCGCTACCATAGGATTGCGCAGGATCAGCAGATTGAGACGTGCGTAGTCATCATCTTCCACGACCTCATCCATGCGCGGCGGAACCACCGGAACAGTGGGTGCTAAAAGCCCGTCGTAAGCCTGCAACCATTCATCTGCCTGGCGTTTTTTCTCCTCCCGACGTCGGCACAGTTCAAGGTAGTCAGCGGCGCTCAAGGCAGCGCCCTTTTCAATACGGGTGCGCACGCGGGGATCATAGTGCTCGCCGTGTGAAGCTAACCACTGGCAGTGAATGAAGTAGCTTTCTGCTGCGGTAAAACCGCCGCCTTCCATAAGCTCGGGCAAGCTGGCCAGGACAGGTGCTGGCGCCTCAATGATGGCGGCGCCGGCTTGCTCCAACAGTCTTAAGCTGCGTGTGAATGCCTCGTTTATTGCGCTGTCCATGCCGTCGAGCATGTAATCACCGGGCACCACGAACCGCTGGCCACGTAGGTCCAGCGGGGTCATACGTGGTCTCGGCTGGGCTGATAATACGGCGTCCAGCCGGGCACAGCAGTCGACGCTACGTGCAATCGGGCCTATGGAATCCAGGCTGTCTGAAAGCGGGAAGGCGCCCTCACGTGGCACACGAAATTGCGAGGGTTTGAAACCCACCAGGCCGCAAAAAGCGGCGGGTATGCGAACCGAGCCACCGGTATCGGTGCCAATCGCCGCAGCCGCCATGCCCTGGGCGACCGCAACCGCGGCCCCCGACGAAGACCCCCCGGGAATTCGACCGGGCGCCAGCGGGTTATCGGGCGTGCCATAATGGGGGTTCAGGCCCAGGCCGGAGTAGGCAAATTCGGTCATGTTGGTGTGCCCGGTGATGACGGCACCCTCACGCCGTAAACGGGTTACGATGGTCGCATCCCGCTCTGCCGGCTGCTGCCAGCCGATCGAACCGGAATGGGTGACTTCGCCTTCGACATCGAAGAGTGCTTTCAAGGCAATAGGCAAACCCGCCAGTTTCCCCACCGGCACACGGTGATCACGCAGCTGGTCTACCGCGGCGGCTTCAGCCCGGGCGGTGTTCTCGAATCGCCTGGTATATACCTGGGCGCTGACGTTGTCTTTGGACTGGGTGTTCGAATCACAGGCCTGCAGAAGGTCTGACGAATGCCATTTACCCTCCGCCATGCCGGTGAGCAGTGCAGCGAGTGTTGAGGTTCCACACGCGTCGTTGCCTGAGAGTTCGGGGTTGATAATTTTGCTCATGCAATCACCGGCATCGTCTCAATGTGGTAACGGTGCTCCAGTTCGCGCCCGGTCATGGGATCTTTCAACACCATGCGGAATGCCTGGGCCGGACGCACGCCGCCGATAACCGGCAAGGTGCCGCAAAGCATCGCCTGACCGGGGGGCAGTTGCGGTTCGCTCAAGCCAAAGCGCCGTAGCAGCTCCGCAGGATGAAGCAGGCCGGTTACCGCGCCTTCCTGATAGAGCACTTCGTTGCCGTCGATGGTGGCGTAGGAGGCCATCTGCAGCTCATCCCAATGCTCGATGATGCTGTCCAGTTGCCAGACCATTTTACTGAGCGGTTTGGCGCACACCTGCTTGGAATGGGCGACCGACCAGGCCTCGGCTTCGCGATCAGTATGGTCAGAGCCGATGGCCACGAGAGTGCCCTGTTCGGAGCCGATCAATACAACTTCCACTTCACCACTGGATGCGTCGCCGAGTACCTGGATATGCGGCGCGGTGGTCAGTTGGTTAGCGGCTACCCGATAGAACAGAGGCGTGTCCGAAGGCGGCTTGACACCGATCTCCTTAAGCTCTTCGATATGTTCATCGATAGCGGCTTGTTCACGCCCGGCCCAACCGGCAATGATCAGCTCCTGAACGTCAACGTCCAGAGTTTCAACGGAATCTGCTAGTTGGAAGGTAGTCATAAAATATCTCCAGTCTATAGTGAGTGGGTGCCAGGTAGTGGCTGACAGATAGTGGTTGACGGTCAGTTCAGCAGATTCGGCAGATACATCGCGACAGAGGGAAAAATCACCAGCACGATGGCCATCACCAGCATGATGCCTACGTACGGCAGAGCGCCCATCATCACGTCGCTGAAAGGCCCACCTTGGCGGACGCCCTGGACAACGTACAGGTTCAGACCCACTGGCGGCGTGATCAACGCCATCTCAATCAGCAGTATCAAAAGAATGCCAAACCACACCGGATCGAAGCCCATGCCGATAATGACGGGAGCAACGATGGGAATGGTGATCACCATGAGAGAGAGGGTCTCGATGAAGAACCCCAGGACGATGTAAATCAGAATCGCCAGCATCAGGGTGGAATAAGGGCCCATGCCCGCGGATTCCAGAAAGCCTGTGAGTTCCCGCGTAACGCCCGTGGACGCCAGCACGAAATTAAGAAAATAGGAGGCCATGATGATTAGCATGATCATGCCGGTGGTTTTCATCGTGCCGTCCAGTGCCTGAACGATAACATCCACTGACAACTTGCCCATAGAGAAAGCGATCAGCAGCGCCCCCAGCACACCAAGCGAGGCGGCCTCGGTCGGTGTGGCCAGACCGGTATAAATGGACCCCACCACAACCCCGAACAGAACCAGTACCGGCACCAGGTGGCGCAAACCGGAAATCCGGTCGCCCCAGGTGTGTTTGACGCTGGGGCCGCCCAGGCTGGGCCGCCACATACAGATCAGGGCCGTGCCCAGCATGAACATGGCCGCCAGCAGTAAGCCGGGAATCAGGCCCGCGGCAAACAGCTGTGGTATGGACGTCTCGGTCAGGAAGCCATAGACAATCAGGTTGATGGAGGGCGGAATCATGATGCCCAGAGTGCCGCCAGCCGCAATCGAGCCAGTGAACAGCTTGGGGTCATAGTTCATTTCCTTGCCCTGGGGAATCGCAACAGTACCAATGGTGGCAGCCGTGGCAACGCTTGATCCAGAGGTCGCTGAGAACAGGGTCGCGGTACCGATGTTGGCGTGTAGCAGTCCGCCCGGCAGCCAGGACAGCCAACTTTCGAGCGACCGGTAGGTGCCTTTGGCAATACCGGTGCGCACCAGGATCTCACCCAGCAGGATAAAAAGCGGAATGGCAATCAGCAGGAAACTGTCGGAGGCTGTCCAGAGCACATCGCCCATTGCATTAATCAGCGGGAAGGGTGAAAACAGTTCTGCAAGTAACAGCGCTAGGGCCACCAGCGTTGCCGCCACAGGAATACTCAGCACCAGCAGGATCAACAGTATAATCAGTGCGGTTAGAATCATCGCGCCGCTTCCTTATTGCCATCGTCTATTTGCTCATCCAGCGTGGGGCTGCCGGCTCGTTTCTGGATGCCTTCGGTATCTCCGCTTAACACCCCGAAAAGTACGCGGAGGGATAACAGGCAAACCGCAAAGCTGAACCATGTCAGGCCAATCAGCCAGAGTACCTGGGGTATCCATAACGGCGTGCCCAAGGGCGTGTTAGCGGTTGAGCCTCCAGAGAAGGAGTGCAGCGTGACGTCGAAGACCGCGCCGACAACCAGCACGCAGAATAGTGCCATAGCCAGGAGGGCCAGGAGGTCGAGGACGCCTCGGACCTTCATGGGGAAGTTCAGGTAAAGCGCATCGATGCGGATGTGTGCTTTGCACATCAGGGTATAGGCAAACGACCAGCTTGCACTGATCGCCATGATGTACCCGGTTATTTCGGTGGCATGAACCGCGGAACGACCCACAAAGTGTCGGGACAGCACTTCAAAGGTGACCAACACCACGGTCAGAAGGATCAGCACACCGCCCGCGCGAGCCAGCCAGAGCGAGCCGATCTGGACGCCATCCAGCACCCGGTCCAATACGGAGTTCACCCGGTGAAACATGTCACTCTCCTGGGCGGTGTCGGGCTGGCATGCAGCCCGGTCGCCATTGTCGGATTAAAGGGAACTTACTTGGCAGCTTTCAGGCCGGTGACGGAACCGATGGTTTCATTCCAGCGGTCCACCCACTCCTGATCTACCCGGTTAGCCCAGTTGGGAAGCAGAGTTTCTTCCAAGTGGCGAGACGCCTCAGAAAAGTCTTCATCGGTCGCTTCCACCAGCACCATGTCGCCAGCTTCACCGCGGGTGCATTCACCCTCGCCAGTCAGGCAGGCGATACCTTCTTTGGTTTCCTCGACGGCAGCTTCCCAGACCGGATCTTCATAGTTCTCCCTGACTTCGGCCATCAGCCACTCCTGGGTCTCGGAGGACAACGAGCTCCACTTCTTGCCGTTCATCGCCGTGACAACGTGGTCCCAACCGCCAACGGGCAAGGGGTAAAGGTGAGTGGAAACTTCGTTCCAACCGGAGCTGTAGCCAGACAGCGAGCCGGTCACGGCACAGTCGATAACGCCGCGCTGCAAGGCGCCTGGGACTTCGCTGAAGTTCAGGGTGATGCCCTCGGCACCAATCGCCTGGAGGAATTCGGCAGTGGTGCGGCCGCTGGCGCGTACTTTTTTGCCCTTCAGGTCAGAAAGGCCCGAGATTTCGGTATTACAGAACACCATCTGCGAAGGATAAGGCACGATAGCCAGCAACTGCGCCTTGTCGAAGCGCTCTGAAAACGCATCCGCGAGGACCGGGCGATAGGCTTCTGCCACCTTGCGTGCGGTTTCGACGTCAGGGGCAATCATCGGCATGTCGAGGCCTTCCAGCTCTGGCGCGTCTTCGACTGCGTAGTCAGCGACCGTGGAGGTGACCTCAATGACATTCCGCCCCATGAGACGATAGACTTCACCGCCGCCCAGGCCCATTTGGTCAAAGGTGGTCACTTCCGTCGAAATCTGGCCGTCAGACGCTTCGGGAATATGGTCTTGCCAGAATGGGCGTTCAAAGTTCTTGTAAAGGGAGAGGCTGCTCCAACTGCCGACGTAGTTAATGCTGGTTTTGTCGATGTCCTGGGCAAACGCCTGGGAGCCTGTGATGACCATACCCGCTGCGATGGCGGAGACGAGGTACTTTTTTATTAACATGGTTGATTCCTCTTTTTCAGTTTCAGGGCTGGTTTTGCTTAGAAAAGGGCCAGAGTGCTGTCCGGAATATCCGTGACCAGCATATGACCCGGGCTGTGGGTGATGGCGAATTCGACGCGGGCATCAATGAGAACCTGCTGGGGTGTCACGCCGCAGGCCCAGAACACGGGAACTTCGTGTTCCTTTATTGACACTGAATCTCCGTAATCCGGAGATTGCAGATCTGAAATTCCAATCAGAGAAGGGCTGCCAAAATGTACGGGTGATCCGTGGACCTGGGGGTAGCGGGTTGTTATCTGGATTGCCCGAATCGCGTCGGCTGCTGAAAACGGGCGCATGGAAACCACCAGATTGCCACCAAAGCCACCGGCGCTGGTTAGCGGCACCGAGGTTTTGAACATTGGCACATTTCTCGCTTCGTCAATATGCCGCACCCGCAAGCCAGCCTGGATCAGGGCGTGCTCAAAAGTGAAGGAGCAACCAATCGCAAAGGTAACCAGATCGTCCCGCCAGATATCGGCAACATCGGGTACGGTTTCACTCATTTTGCCGTTGCGATAAATACGATAGGCGGGGACGTCTTTGGCAATGTCGAGGTCTGAGGCGAGAGCGTCACAATGGCGTGCCCCTGGCTCACTGACACCGAGCAGAGGACAGGGCTTGGGGTTGGCCTGGCAGAAACGTAAAAATCCACTGGCCTGTGACTCCGGCAGAATAACCAGGTTTACCTGAACGTAGCCGTTGGCCAGGCCCGAGGTCGGCCCGCTCATGACACCCTGGCGTGCAGCCTGACGGACGTTTTGCGGTGTTGATTGCGCAGTGAGTTGGTTGGTGAAAGACATAAGCCTGCCTCGAAATGAACTTTCTTACATTTAAGGCAGAACAGCTGATTTATACAATTCGAAATTTAGTATCGGTTCTGATCCAAAAAGCTGATCAGTCGATATTGTGTAATGTTCCTCAGAACTTAGGAGTTGCACCTATTCGGTTTGCGACAGTAATGAAAGCTAACTCGGCAATTGCATGTACCACATTGCCACCGGGCGCCGCCCGATAAGCTGCGCTGAACCCCAGATCGGGGACGGAAGCATCGACGCTAAACTCACGAAGTAGGCCCGAATTGAGTTCGTGCTGCAGAATTTCTCGCGGCAAGGCGCTGACTCCGAGCCCATCGACAGTCATGCGGATGATCGTGGAAAGCGAAGAACTGGAATGGATTCGCGTGGAGTGATTCATGGGGTCGACGAGCGAGCGAATGGCCAGGTAAGGTTCACTCTTTCGCGGGTAGGTAACAATCGGCCAGGTCGCCAGCTCAGACAGTGACATCACGCTATCGGGTATGTCGAGCTTTGGACTTGCCACCCAGATCAGGGAATAACGACAGAGGTCCCTGTTGATAATGCCGGGCTGAGTAACGTTGCCCATCAGAAAAGCGATATCGATTTCATGATTTTTTAGTTTTTCGGCCAGGTTGACGGATATGTCGACATCCAGTTCGAGATTTATCGCCGGGTATGCCTCGCTGACTCTTTCAATGAGTTGAGGCAACCAGGTGTGAGCAATGGTTTCCGAGACGGCGAGACGAATGGTTCCCTGTATTGATTCTGGTTTGGCGACGGTTTGCAGCATCTCCCCGTGCAGACTTAACATTTTCTCCGCGTAGATGAGAAATTCCCTACCTTTGGCCGTCAGCGCTATTTTCTTCCCACTACGATTAAAAAGCTCCACCCCAAGCTGGTCTTCCAGCCCGGCTATTCGCGCGGAGACCGAGGGCTGCGACGCATAAACCCTGCTGGCTGCAGCTCTGAAACTCCCTAGCCGGGCTATCCAGACAAAGGTTTCAAGTGTTCGAATGTTCATGGGGCCGCCGAGAGCCCGGTATCTCTGACGCTCTCCATGACCACAAAGGTGCTGGTCTGCAGTACGTGTGGCAGCGCTGAAATCTGCTCGCCAAGCACTTGTCGATATTCTGCCATGTCCCGGGTTCGCACTTTGAGCAAATAGTCGAAATTGCCGGCAATCATGTGGCATTGCTCTACCGCTGAAACCTTTTGCACCGCGGTATTGAAAGCGGTCAAGGCAGCGCTGCTGGTATCGGTGAGGGTGACCTGCGCGAAAGCAATATGGCTTTGCCCCAACCTGCTCTGGTTGACCTGGGCCGTGTAGCCGGTGATGTACCCCTGCTCCTCAAGGCGTCGCATGCGGACCTGACATGGGGTCTTGGATAGCCCGACGCGAGAGGCGAGTTCCGTCACCGTCATGCGGGCGTTGCCTTGAAGTTCGCGAATAATGGAGTGATCGATTCTATCCAGTTCCGCCATGGTTACAGTTTCCTGCTGAACTTAATGACTGATTAAAGGACAGAATACAATTAAATGACCTTTTTATTAAACAATTTCAGTAACAATGACTCATTGCCGCAGACCTGATCTTCTACTGAAAGCGCGACGTAATCTTTTGAGTAAGTTGTGCAATAATCGAGCATTGTATTGCTTGGCCTGGGTTGTGAGAGGACTGGAGTCCTGATCCGGAGCGCTGCAAGTCAATGGCAGGGAAGCTATGCTGGGAAGAACTACCGATCGTTTTACAGCCGTTCGCTCGGGTAAGTACTGGTCGGAACAGTTTATTTGTCTTTTTTTTCGATCACTGTCAGATAAAAGCCAGGTTTAGTTTCTCAAAAAAGACGTTAAATAATGTTTAGACGGATTTAATGGCCGAATTGTCTTTTTGATTCTCGGTAGAATGTCGGGATAAACAACTAAGAGGTTCAACTATGCGACCACAGCAATCAGTAACTCCCGCACTTGTTGATAGCAGACAGGCCATTCGTGACAATTACCTGGCTGAGGAATACACGGTGATTCGCGAGATGATTGCCGGTGCTCAGTTGTCCCACACCGAGCGTGAGGCAATCTCCGCCCGGGCAGCTGATCTGGTGCGTGATGTCCGCAAAAACGCAAAGTCCACCATTATGGAAAAGTTTCTGGCCGAATATGGCCTGACGACCAAAGAGGGTGTGGCCCTGATGTGTCTGGCCGAGGCGTTGCTGCGCGTGCCGGACAACACCACTATTCATGAACTGATCGAAGACAAGATCACCTCCGGTGCCTGGGGCACCCATATCGGCAAGGCGTCCTCGCCGCTGATCAATACCGCCACCATAGCGTTAATGATGACCAGCAACCTGCTCAAGGATTCCGATCGGCACAGTGTGGGCGACACGCTTCGAAAGCTGATGAAACGTTTTGGCGAGCCGGTGATTCGCACCGTGGCTGGTCAGGCTATGCGTGAGATGGGCCGTCAGTTCGTGCTTGGGCGTGACATTGATGAGGCGCAGGACGAAGCCAAAGATTACATGGCGAAAGGCTACACCTATTCCTACGACATGCTGGGCGAGGCCGCGCGCACGGATAAAGATGCTGGGCGATATTTTGACTCCTACTCCGAAGCGATCGACAGCATTGCCAAGTCCTGCAAAGGCGATGTGCGCAAGAACCCGGGCATTTCGGTAAAGCTCTCCGCCCTGCTTGCGCGTTACGAATATGGCAATAAAGAACGGGTCATGAATGAACTCGTGCCCCGTGCCATGAAGCTGGTCAAAAAAGCGGCCGCGGCCAATATGGGCTTCAATATTGATGCCGAGGAACAGGACCGGCTGGACCTTTCGCTGGACGTTATTGAAGCGATCCTGTCTGATCCGGAACTGAAAGGCTGGGACGGGTTTGGCGTGGTCGTTCAGGCCTTTGGCAAGCGCTCCTCCGATACTCTGGACTGGCTCTATGGTTTGGCCGACAAACTGGATCGCCGCATCATGGTCCGCCTGGTGAAAGGCGCTTATTGGGACGCCGAAATCAAGCGCGCCCAGGTGATGGGCCTGGACGGTTTTCCCGTCTTTACGCGCAAGGCCTGTAGCGATGTGGCTTTTCTGTCCTGCACCACCCAATTATTGAACATGACAGATCGCATTTATCCGCAATTTGCCACCCACAATGCTCACTCCGTGTCTGCCGTGCTTGAATTGGCGAAGGCCAAAGGCGTGACTAACTACGAGTTCCAGCGCCTGCACGGCATGGGCGAGTCCCTGCATAACGAGGTGCTCGAGGTAAGCGGCGTGCCGTGCCGTATCTACGCACCGGTTGGCCCTCACCGTGACCTGCTGGCTTATCTGGTTCGCCGTCTGTTGGAGAACGGGGCGAACAGCTCTTTTGTTAACCAGATTGTGGATTCCCGAATCACCCCGGAAGAAATTGCCAGAGATCCTATTGATGCGGTCCAGGAGATGGGGTCAAACATCTCCAGCAAGGCGATAGTGCATCCGAGAAACCTGTTCGGCAAAGAGCGTCGCAACTCCAAGGGCTGGGATATTACGGACCCGGTGACGGTAGCCGAGATTGAGGAAGGACGGGGCGCTTTTCGCGATTATCGCTGGAAGGCCGGACCGATTATGGCAGCAGATTGCGTCGGCACCGAGGTTCAGGTGGTGCGCAATCCAGCCAACCCTGACGATCTGGTCGGCCACGTTACGCAAGCGTCCTCGGACGACGTAGAGGCAGCTGTTGCCGCCGGCCAGCAAGGCTTCCAGGAATGGTCCAGAATGCCAGCTGAAGCCCGCGCCCAGTGTATCCGCAAGGCGGGCGATCTGTTCGAAGAGCACGCTTATGAGTTATTTGCCCTGGCGACCCGGGAAGCAGGCAAGTCACTGTTGGACGGAGTGGCCGAGATTCGTGAAGCGGTGGACTTCTCGCAGTTCTACGCCAACGAAGGGCTGCGATACAAGGACAGTGGCGAGGCCCGGGGAGTTATGTGCTGCATCTCGCCGTGGAACTTCCCACTTGCCATTTTTGCCGGCCAGGTACTTGCCAATCTCGCGGCAGGCAATGCGGTCATCGCCAAGCCAGCTGAGCAGACCTCACTGATCGCCTATCGGGCGGTTGAGCTCATGCATGAGGCCGGTATTCCCAGGGCCGCCATTCAGTTGCTGCCAGGCACCGGTGCGACGGTCGGTAGTGCGTTGACGTCACACCCGGGTATTGCCGGGGTCTGTTTCACCGGTTCAACGCCGGTTGCCCGTAAGATTAATGAGGTCATGGCGGAAAATCTGACGCCGGATGCTCCCTTGGTGGCGGAAACCGGCGGCCTCAACGCCATGATTGTTGACTCAACGGCACTGCCCGAGCAGGTGGTGCGAGATGTACTGGCCTCGTCGTTCCAGAGCGCCGGCCAGCGCTGCTCGGCGTTGCGCATGCTGTACGTTCAGAAGGACATCGCCGAGGGGCTGCTTGAGATGCTGTATGGCGCGATGGAAGAGCTGGGCATTGGTGACCCGTGGTTGTTGTCTACCGATGTAGGCCCGGTTATCGATGAGACTGCCCGCAAGAAAATTATTGACCACTGCGACAAGTTCGAGAAAAAAGGACGACTGCTGAAAAAATTGCCGGTTCCCGAGCATGGCACGTTTGTCTCGCCTGCGGTGATCAGTGTCAGCGGGATCGAAGAGATGGAGGAGGAGATTTTCGGCCCGATACTCCATGTCGCCACATTTGCTGCCAAAGATATCGACAAGGTTGTTGACGATGTCAACGCCAGGGGCTATGGCCTTACGTTTGGTATCCATAGCCGCGTAGACAGCCGCGTAGATCGTATTGCAGCTCGCATCAAAGTGGGTAACACCTACGTGAACCGGAACCAGATTGGTGCCATTGTTGGCTCCCAGCCTTTCGGGGGCGAGGGACTGTCCGGTACCGGTCCCAAGGCGGGTGGCCCGCAGTATGTGCGCCGCTTCATACGCGGCGAGACAGTGGAGCGGGCGGTCGAGTCTGGCAGCAAAAAGATAGACGCTATCAAACTCGAGGGGCTGATTGGCAAGCTGTCTGATACAAAACTGCTTAAACCAGAACAGCGTGTCGAGGCCATGAAGCCGCTCTTCAGCCATGTGCCGTCGCCGCTGGATGCGCACCCGGAAGAAATGCCCGGGCCAACGGGTGAACTGAACCGTTTGACCAATCATCCCCGCGGTATTGTTTTGTGCCTTGGTCCGGACACAGAAACTGCTCTGGAGCAGGCTGCCACCGCATTGTCTCAGGGCAACAAGGTGGTGGTTATTGCACCGGGTATCGATGACGTGGTTGGTCGAGCTGCGAAAGCAGGACTTCCGATTGGTGGGATTGAAGGTCAACTGGAGCCAGAGGCGCTTGCAGTTGCCAATGGTTTTGATGCGGTAGTGAGCTGTGCAGAGCAGCCGATGCTGAAGCAATACCGCTTGAATCTGGCAAAACGTGAAGGTGCCTTACTGCCCCTGATTAACGAACATCGTCTGGACCAGCGTTTCGTTATTGAGCGTCATCTTTGCGTCGATACGACCGCTGCGGGTGGTAACGCCAGTCTGATCGCCGCTTCGGAGTAGGCTAGCCCCGACGAGCTGAACGACCAGGGATGGCGTTCAACTCTACCCATGCCCCAAAACGTCCTTCGGTTTTGGTGGGCTCCCTAAGCTAAAGCGGTTCGTTGGGGCTGGTCATTGAGCCGCCACTACCTGACGTTCAAGTTCGGAAGCGAGGCCTGCTTCCAGCTTGAGTGCCTGGGCAAGCTGATCAAGCCAGGCCCGCTCCATCGGATTCTGCTCATCAATCATGGCTGCACTGACGACGTAGATTTCCCGGCTTGCTTGGGGCGAGTCAGCTTTGCTGGCCAGGGCATTGGCATCCAGTGGCGCGTCGAACTGGCTCTGGATCCAGGTGTGGAGCTCATCGTCTGCGCCCAGTTTCTCAATTTCCTGGGTCAGCAGGGCGCGTTCGTTAGCATCTATGTGGCCATCTGCCCGGGCCGCCATGATCATCGCCTGGAGAATTTCCAGTCCGCGCTGTTCCTGCGCCTGGCCTTGTAATTGTTCAAGTGGCTGGCCTTGTTGGTCGGTCGCTTGCTGCCCGTCCTGGCTATTGGCCTGGTAATTCTGGTAGGCCTTCCAGGCTAAAACGCCCACGCCTGCCAAGGCGCCGTATTTAAGCGCCGAGCCGCCCATATTCCGGCCGCGCTTGGAACCCATCATCATCCCCAGTGCGCCGCCGCCGAGCAGGCTCTTTACATCAAAGCCACTTTGACTTCCGCCGCTTCCATGATTGCCTTGCGACGGCTTGCCCTGCAGCTGCGAAGCCAGCCCGCTTACCATTTTATTAACGTCAAAGCCGCCACTGCCGCCTTTCGTCTGGCCCCCAGAGGCCTGCTTCATCAACCCGTTCAGAATGGTCATTGCGTTCATGGTCGGTGTCCTTGCTGTGGAAATTTGGTAAAGCGGTTGCCAAAAGAACATTCAATAGGTCATTGGTAAACCATACAAGCATTCTAAACAGATTGATCTTTTCTGTGCATTAAGCCGGTGTCATGCCTGAGGGGGTATTGGTAGCACTATTCGGTCATGCCGTTCAAAAACGGGACGTAGGAGAGCGAAGACAAAGCTAAAATTTTATGAAGCCGTAGGGCCGGGAATCAGGGCCATACGGCTTTTTGAGATTATTTTCTGGGAATATCAGTCACACTGACCGGCTTCGTAGAAACCGGCATCGGTTTCCCTTACCCACGCTGTGGTGCCTGAAACCGGGCCCAGATAGTCAGCGCCGCCGGTGGTGTAATAACCCATAGCATAATAAGCGCGACCAGCTGACTGGTGGGCCAGGTTCGTGGCGTTCCAATCAGTACAGTTCACGTCTTCACCACCCTCGTCACCACCGCCACTCCCCGGCCCGCCACAGGCTGCCGGTTGTTGGGCGTACCAGTTGCCTACATCACCTTCATGAAGCACCACGCTGCTCCAGGTATCAAAGGAGGCCCCGATGTCCACATCGTCTCCGTTGGCAAGCGCACGCAGGGTGTAGTTGCCCCCGGCATAGGCCCGGCCCGAGGTGATGTGGGCATTGGGCGAGCTGGTTGCGATTTCGCAGATCTCAGAAGGTTGGTTGGGGTCGAATACATTGACTGCGCGGAGAACGTTGCTGGAATTATTGTCGCTGTCGGTGGCTGCATAGTCGCAGCTATAGCTTCCTACCTGGGAGGTATCGACATCGCTGCAATCCGCGGCGACGGTGAGTGACCCGTCTTCCTGATCCGTCGCCGTGGCGCCGGGGTCGGTGAAGGGCGCGCTCAGTGCGACAGTCATGGGATTGTCGCCAATCAACTGGATGACCGGATGGCCTTCAGGCTGTGTTCCGTCGCGGCTGTGACGGTTGAAAAACTCCCAGATTATGTCCGGGTAGCTGGGACCAACCTTGATCGCCCACTTGCCATTGTTGCCCTCTGCACCGCTTATCCAGTAGTGACCGTGATCGGTATCCTGAAAGTTGGGCGTGTTCAGGGGACCGTCGAGGAAAATGGTTTCCACAACGGAGCGGCTGCCAATGGTACCGTCCTGCGTGTATTTGATATGGCGACAGCCGTAATTGTTCTGATTGAAGGGCGAACACGGAGTTTCGGAGGCTTTGGTCTCAGCAGTCGTGTCGAACGCGGGGGCACCAAATGCTTGCAGGTGGGCATCGCGGGTGTTCAATGCCGCTTGATGCAGCACGGTACAATCGTTCTCGTTCTGCAACACCATCAGAGGTATTGGATAAACATCGTTGATTTCAGCCGTCATATCGGAGACCACACGGCTGACACTGTGGAAGGTTGCGCTTCCGGGACATTGGCCAGACAGCGATACTGACCCGGCATCTTCGCCGTAAGGTAGCCCTGACGCTGGCGCGGCTGCCGCCCAATACTCGTTATGCGTTGCCGCAGCTACGGTGGTCATGGCACCGCCAGATGAGAGCCCGGTGATAAAACGACGGGCAGGGTCAATGTTGTAGTTCGCCTCAACCTGTAAGCCAATCTGGTGCAGGTCCTCCACCTCGCCTGCGCCTTCGTGCCGATGGTGGTCAAACCAGAAACCCCAGCAATTTTCATTGCGCAGGCCATCGTAGCTGGTGATAAATGGCGCCACCAGAATAAACCCATAGCGGTCGGCGGCCTCCTTCATACCCCAGTCATTCAACACATCGTCATTGGTCTGTTTGCATCCATGCAGCGCCATAACCATTGGGGCAGGTGAACTGACATTGTCTGGCACGTAGACCTTGTATTGGCGGGCGCGAGACTGGGAATAAGACTGTTGGGTCAGCGTGTAGGAATCGGTCTGCCCAGCAAAGACAGGTGTGATCGGTATCAGCATCGCTGCGAGACAAAGCGTTGAGATGCCTGACCGACAACGCAATAGAATGTTGAAGACAGGACTCATCAGTGTTTCCGAGTGAAGAATGTCGCATGACATAGAGTTGCTCCTTATTGAATTTATTGTTTAGCAAACGTAGTAGTGAAAGTTCTGTGCCAGGTTTTTACTGCGTTGTTTTAAAAGGGATGGGGTGGCGATTGCGGCGGAGTTAGTAGAAGATATCCGGGGAATTGGACAGTTTAGCGGCGGCACCACGAGTTTGAGTATTTTTTGTACAGGTTTCCGGACGGGAGTGTCCATAATTCCGGATTTTCGTTAGCTGATTTATCTCCCACTATCTCGAGGTAACCGGGTTTGTTTTCTACCTACCTTAATGCACTGTTCCCCGTTGTTTTCTGCGCGGCTTTAGGGCTCGGGCTGGCACTGAGGACCACGCTGCTGGATGCTCCGGCGTTATCGAAACTGGTCACGCTCGTTGGTCTGCCCTCACTTATCCTGAGTGCACTGCTTGGCATGCAGACGCCGATATGGGCAGTGTCGGATACGTTGTTCGCTATAGTTTCAGTGCTTGTTCTCTCGGCAGTTCTTGGGGCTGTGGGACTCAAGTTGGCGGGGCTGGAGGTGCGCGGCTATCTTTCCATGCTGGTGAATCCCAACACCGGAAATCTGGGCATTCCGTTGGTGTTCGCGTTGCTGGGGCAGGACGCTCTGATCCACGCCGTAGTGATTTCCACAGTGGTGCAGATCAGTCATTTTACGCTGGGTGTCTGGCTGTTATCGGGTCAGTTTTCAGCGAAAGCCATATTCTCCAATGCGTCAATTATTGCGCTTATCGCTGGTATCGTCTGGGTTGTGACCGGCTGGCATACACCGGAAGCGGTTTCCAACACGGTAGATTTGCTGGCAGGCATGACTATACCGGTGATGCTGCTATTGCTTGGCAAATCGTTGTCGACCATTGATCTGCGGGAGTTGGGCAGGCTTGGAACGATCGTGGGCTTGTCAGCCGGGCGCGTTTTGCTGGGCCTGGGCTCTGCACTGGCGGTTGTGGCCGTGCTGCCACTGGAGCCCGTGGTAGCTAAAACTCTGCTGATTCAGGCCACCATGCCGGTAGCGGTTATCAGCTACATTCTTGCCAGTCATTACCATGGGCCGAAGGATGATATTGCTGCGGTAATTCTGGTGAGCATGCCGTTGTCACTGATTGTGGTGTTCGGGGTGCTGCAGGTTTTTCCGATGCTTGGGTAGCACGAACACAGCCATCTGTACCGGTCTTTGCATCGCCAACTGTCCCGGTCCGTTGGCGCTGGCTGTGCTAGATTAGGTGTTTTGCCTGCGAGAATCTGATGAGTGCACCAACCCCGGAAGCCACCAAAGGCGTTTTTTATGGCGTGGGCGCCTATACCGTCTGGGGCTGTTTTCCGCTTTTCTTTGCGTTGTTTGAGGGTGTGCCGGCTTTTGAAGTACTGGCCCATCGAATTATCTGGTCGAGTGTTTTTCTCGCCGTTGTCATCTCCATACTTCGCCGTTGGCCCGCGGTTAAAATGGCTCTGGCTTACCCCCGAAAACTGTGGCGGGTACTCGGGTGCGCGGTGCTCATCGCGACGAACTGGGGTGTCTATATTTACGCTGTCGAAACCCATCACGTACTTCAGGCAAGCTTGGGCTATTTTCTGACACCACTGGTTAACGTAGCGCTCGGAATGCTGGTGCTGCGTGAAACGATGGCACGCTTGCAAGGTGTTGCCGTGGTGATCGCAGGCGCGGGCATTTTGCTGCAGCTGTTTTTGCTCGGTACTGTTCCCTGGATAAGCCTGGTGCTGGCCGTCAGCTTTGGGACTTATGGGTTGTTGCGCAAACAGGTGATGCTTGACGGACTCTCCGGACTCTTTGTGGAAACACTGCTATTGCTACCGTTGGCGTTGCTGGCCGTGGGCTGGACTATCTCCACCGGCGGGTCGCATTTTGTGGTCGATACAAACGCCTCGTTGTTGTTGGTCGCCAGCGGTGTCATCACGGCGCTGCCTTTGCTGGCATTTGCTGGTGCAGCGCGTCGTTTACGGTTGGCGACGGTGGGCTTTCTGATGTACATCAACCCGACGCTGCAGTTTCTTATTGCCTTGTTTGTTTTCCATGAGCCGATGAGTCAGACCCAGCTTTTCAGCTTCGTCATGATCTGGACTGCGCTTGCGCTCTACTCATGGTCGGCTTGGCAATCGAGCCCCACGGCCATTACCCGCCGTAACCGCGTGCGGGTATGAGCGGGTTGTGCTTTTCGGTTGCTCGACACTTTCTTCCGCCTTTACTTTGCGCTTTCTTCCGCAATTTCCCTGAACGCCTGCACCAGGGTATCCGGCTCCTGGGCTCCCGAAATCATATACTGCTGATTGACAATGAATGCTGGCACCGCTGAAACACCGGCCTGCTGGTACGTTGCCTCGTCAGCTCGCACGACCTCGGCATAATCATCCGATGCCAGAATGCTTTGTGCTTCGGCGCCATCAAGACCGATGGCCTGAACCCACTCGATGAGCACTTCGGGATCCGAGATGTCGGCTGCGTGTCCGAAGTATGCCTCAAAAAAAGCCTGCTCAAGGTCGGTCTGGCGACCCTGTTCCGCCGCCCACTTCAACAGCCGGTGAGCGTCGAAGGTATTGCGCGTGTACCGCTCCTGCATTCGGGTAAAGTTCAGCCCCAGATCTTCAGCGATTCCCATCATGTCGGTTTGCGCGGCTTGCATTTCTGCGGTACTGCGTCCGTATTTACGACTCAGTGCCTGCAGTATGGGTTCGCCGTCTGCGGTCGCGTCCGGATTGAGCTCAAAAGCATGCCATTCGATAGTGAATGCCATCTCCTCTGCCAGCGTGGCCATGGCTTTTTCCAGCCGGGCGTAACCGATCGCGCACCAGGGGCAGGCGATGTCAGACACGATATCTATTTTCAAGGTCTTCATAGGGTATCCTCAAAACGGGTCGCTCGATTCAACAATAATCGGTTTGCGTTGTTCGATTCTGGACACCTCGCGAAACAAGTACAATCGTTCGTCTCCATAAATTATCGACCGCGCCAGGATGCCCATATTATGAACATCACTCCATTCCAGTCCCTGGCTTGCCCGCTGGACGGTGACCCAATGCGGCGAGAAGGCGCCTCCTGGCGTTGTGCTGCGGGCCACACATTTGATGTCGCCCGCCAGGGTTACACACACTTGTTGCCGGTACAGAAAAAGCGCTCCCTTGATCCTGGTGACAGTAAAGCGATGGTGTTGGCTCGTCAGCGCTTTCTTAACGGGGGCCACTACCAGCCGATTGCGGCGGCAGTAAACCGGCTGTCCCTGGCGGATTTACCTGATTCGAGCAGCTATAGCTGTCTGGATGCGGGCTGTGGTGAGGGTTACTACCTGCGACAGCTAGCCTTGCACGTGGGGAGTGAAGAGGCCGCATCTGAAAAATCGATGGCATTGGTGGGCCTGGATATCTCCAAAGCGGCAATACTTTCTGCTACCCGGCAGGCCGGTTCTGACAAAGCCCGGCAACCGAATTGGCTGGTTGGTAGCAATGCCAACCTCCCGATGTTGGCGGGTAGCCTTGACCGGGTGCTTTGTCTGTTCGGTTTTCCAGTCTACGCCGAGTTCGCTCGGGTGCTCAAACCAGGTGGCCGCGTGATACAGGTCGATGCTGGGCCTGACCATCTCAGGGAACTGCGGGAGATCATCTATCCCGAGCTCAAGCCCGAGCGTAAACAGGAAGCTGAAGCTCCGGATAACTTTGTCAGGGGGGCAACAGACACACTTCGGTATAACCTCGATCTCAATGCGGCCGAGCCGATAGCAGATCTGTTGGCGATGACAC
Organism: Marinobacter sp.; assembly: GCF_040882185.1. Classification (GTDB taxonomy): domain Bacteria; phylum Pseudomonadota; class Gammaproteobacteria; order Pseudomonadales; family Oleiphilaceae; genus Marinobacter. Next base: position 108,915 of record NZ_JBBEBW010000002.1, read on the forward strand.
CGCACCTATACCGCGCCAATGCGAAAGGCCGGGATAGGGCAGCGGCCCTGAACAGTCTGGCGGTAACGGTAGATATTCGGCTAACGACGTTTGAGCGGATCGGTGCTCTTTAACTGACGTTCGTTAACCGGTGTTCTCTAATAAAGTCCGGTTAAGGTACGCTGGTATTTTTGTACTTAATGGCGATTTATACAGGGCAAGACAGCATGATAAATTCCCTTACCAAATTATTCTGGCCGATTCTTGGCTTCTTTGAAAAAAGCGATTCCCCGCAAGGTTACCGCTCATCTCTGTTATTGTGATCGCGGTGATCGCATCCGGTCAGAGTTTTTAAGTCTTCACAACGAGGTTATTGCTCTATGACACTCCATCTTGAACTTGCTCCCTTGATCAGTCTTGGTGCGGGCATTGCTATACTCGTATTTCCGCGGTTGCTGAACTATATCGTGGCGGGTTATCTGATCGTGGTGGGCGTTCTGGGAATTCTCGGCCACGGTATCTAAGGAGAATCACTATGCGCTTACTTCTATTGTCACAAATTCTGCCCCTTGCTCTGGTTGCGCTGCTGACGGCGAGCGTGGTCCCTGGGGCGGTCGCCGATGAAGATGAAACCACGGTGGAACAATTGCAGGAGGACACCCGGGAGCTGGGACGCACACTGAAGGAATTCAGTGCTGACCAGAAAGATCAGGCGATAGCGTCAATCAATAAGACTCTAGAGGTGCTGGACAAGCGTATAGACCAGCTCGAGAAGGAACTCGCGGAAAATTGGGACGACATGAGCGACCTGGCCCGCGACCGAAGCCAGGAAAGTATCGACTCGCTCCGCGAGCAACGTGGCACAGTGGCAGAGTGGTATGATCGCCTGAAAGAGAGTTCCGCGAGTGCCTGGGATCGCATGAAGAAGGGTTTCTCGGACGCTTATGACGAATTGTCAGAAAGTTGGGAGAACGCCGAGGAGGTTAACGAAGAAAACGCCGAACAGCGCAAGGAAAGCATCTGATAGCTTTGATTACTCTCCATCAATGAGGTACGACATTCATGGCTGAAACTGAACAGGTCGCTGGCCTCTCGCTGGCTCAACTCGAGCACATCAATACCCATCTGGAGCGCCGGTATATCCAGCCAGGCAAACTGCCCGGCGCGCTGACACTGGTGGCGCGACGAGGGGAGATTGCTTGTGTTAAAGCCCAGGGGCTGATGGACGTGGAACGGAAGAAACCGGTCAGTCGGGATACCATTTTCCGCATCTACTCGATGACCAAGCCCATCACTTCCATCGCGATGATGCAGTTGTACGAGCAGGGGCGTTTCCTGCTGGACGATCCGGTGCATAAATACATTCCGGCGTGGAAGAACCGACGGGTGTATAAAAGTGGTCTCTATCCTGGTTTTCTGACCGTCCCGGCTACCACCACCATGACCATTCGCGACCTGTTCACTCATATGTCGGGTCTGACCTACGGATTTATGAACCGCACTAATGTGGATGCAGCCTATCGGGAGTTAAAACTGGATGGTAGTTCCAGCCTGACGTTGGAATCTCTGGTGGACAGGCTCTCAGAACTGCCATTGGAATTTTCACCCGGAAGCGCCTGGAATTATTCTGTCAGTACGGATGTGCTGGGCTACCTTGTGCAGTTGCTCTCGGACCAACCCTTTGATGAATACCTGAAAGAGCATATTTTTGATCCTTTAGATATGCCAGATACAGGTTTCTTCGTGCGCGATGACCAGCTTGATCGCTTTGCTGCCTGTTATCTTTATGAGTCTGGCGAGCAGTTCAGATTGCAGGACGACCCGGAGACTTCCAATTACCGGCGGCAGGATCGCTTTCAATCCGGCGGCGGTGGGTTGGTATCCACCATTGATGACTACTTTCATTTTGCCCAGGCGCTGTGCCAGGGTGGAACTTTCCGAGGCCAGCGCATCATAGGCCGTAAGACTTTGGAATTTATGCGGCAGAATCATTTGCCGGGTAATCAGGATCTCCCGGGGCTATCCGTGGGCGCTTTCAGTGAGACACCTTATGCTGGCAGCGGTTTCGGGCTGGGGTTCTCCGTCAAGACCGATGTCGCCAGGTCACAGATCAACGGTTCAGTGGGGGAGTATGGTTGGGGCGGGTTGGCAAGCACCAATTTCTTTATTGATCCGGTGGAAGAGTTAGTGATGATTTTCATGACGCAGCTGATTCCGTCGTCGTCTTATCCCATCCGACAGGAATTGCGGGCCATAGTGAACGGGGCGTTGTGCTGAAACGGAAAATGGCGCAGGTAAGGCCGTTGTTAACAAATTGTATCTGGAAAATAGACAGGTGAACGTAGCCAGAAAGGTATGAGACTGTTAAGTTGCAGGTCCTAACTTTCCGTGGTTTGGCTTGAGAACCTGTTTAATGAGTTGTTTAGAAGCTCTAGCAGCTGAGAAGAAGCAAATAGTCGCCCGTTATTCCAAAAAATGTAATGTTAAAGCTGCAGGTCAGCTTTTGACGACGTTTGTCCCCTATATAGCGTTTTGGTACCTGGCTGTCGCGAGCATTTCGGTGTCCTACTGGTTAACTGCGTTGTGTATTGGGGCATTGAGCCTGTTCTTGCTCAGGGTTTTCGTGTTGATGCATGAATGTGGTCACAACTCCCTGTTCGCCACCGCGAAGTACAACAAGGTTGCTGGGTTTTCCCTCGGAGTGCTGTGCGGCATGCCTCAATACGTATGGGGTAAAAACCACGCGTTTCACCACGCCACTAACGGCAATTGGGATGAATACCGGGGTCCGTTGGCCACTCTCTCACTGGCTGAGTTCAATGCGCTTTCCCCAAAGCAGCAGCGGATATACCGGCTGACGCGAAATATTGCATTTGCCCCGATTGGCGGCTTTCTTTACCTGATTTTCAACCCACGTTTGACCTGGATCAAGGGCAATATCGCTCTGCTTGGTTACCTGTTTAAAGAAAAACTCGCAAATCCTGAAGTGTCACTTCGTTCGCTTGCCGCCGGATTTGAGTGTCGCTATTGGAAGTCCGCGGCCGAGTACCGCCACATGACAGCCAACAACCTGGTGCTGCTGTCGCTCTGGGCCATTATGTGTTTCGCGGTTGGGCCAGCCGTCTTTTTCACCATCTATCTGATCAGCCTGTCCCTGGCTGGCGCAGGCGGTATTATCCTGTTTGCGGTTCAGCACAACTTCGAGGATGCCTGGGCGGCTGATAAGACCAGTTGGGATTACAACCGGGCGGCGGTTGAGGGCACCAGTTTCCTGGTACTTCCTGCGTGGCTTAACTGGCTCACCGCCGATATTGCTTACCATCATATCCACCACCTCTCTGCCTCTATTCCCAACTACAATCTTGCGGAATGCCACCATGCCAATGCCCATCACTTTACCGGGGTCACTCGCATTCGCCTGAGAGAAATACCTGCTGCGCTGAGAAACACAATCTGGGATGTTGAGAACCATCGCATCACGGCCATTCCGTCCAACTGATTTGTGGATTAAGGTAGAGATGTTCAAGGCGTTCTGACTTATGGCAGGTGGTTATGACGAAAACACAGACCAATACAGGCAAGCTTGACCGGTTACTGGAAGAGCAGCGCCAGTACATTGCCCAACGTGAAAAAGGCTATCGGGAGAAAGCTCTCAAGCTCTATCCGTGGATTTGCGGGCGCTGTGCGCGCGAATTTGACCGCAGAAACCTGAGTGAGCTCACCGTTCACCACGTTAACCATGACCACGACTACAATCCGCCCGATGGCAGTAACTGGGAGTTGCTCTGTATTTATTGCCACGACGAGGAACACAGCAAGTTCGAGGCATTCGTACGCTATGGGGGCGGTGCAGACTCCAGAACGGAGGCCGCGACGTTTAATCCTTTTGCGGGACTGAAAGACGCCATGAATAACAAGAAGTGAGCTTGTAACACCGCCCGCCGGACGGTTCGATCCATGAACGCGGGCTGGCGGTATTGATGAATTCTGATGCTCAGCTTTGTGAGTCTTTCTTCTCCCGCTTTGCCACTTTTTTCTCTTTTTGCGTTAATGCAGGCTTCTTCTTTGTCTCTTTGATACGCTTCTGTTCTTTGCTCATGTTCAGTACTCCAACCAAATCGGTAGCACACTACACGCAGTCGCGTGTCCTACCCCCCAGAGAGGCCGTTGCTGCCAAGTCAGCGCAGCGACCGGATTCGTATGGAAGGAGAGCCGATATTACCACGAACGTTGCATTGCCATAGCGGGATAAATACGGATGCTTGAACCCTACCTTTACCAGGAAAGCGATTGTTCAGATGACTAAGCCTTTCGCTCCTCACAGTTCCTCGACGGCCAGATCCCCCACTCCCATAGGCCTGTACCTGGTGCCGGTACTGTTTGTCTGGCTTTGGAGTACCGGTTTTATCGGCGCCAAGTACGGTCTGCCATACGCTGAACCATTCACTCTGTTGCTACTGCGGATGCTGTTTACGCTCGCCGTTCTGGCTGTATTGATTAAGATAATGAAAGCCAACTGGCCTTCCTGGCAAGGGGTGGCCCATACAGCAGTGACCGGTATTCTGGTCCACGGCTGTTATCTCGGTGGCGTCTACTACGCCATTCAGGGGGGGATGCCAGCGGGCATCATATCGCTGATCGTTGGTTTGCAACCCCTGGTCACGGCGGTGGCAGCGGTGATTATATTGCGTGAGCCCGTGGCTTTGCGGCAGTGGCTGGGCCTGTCACTCGGCCTTGTCGGCATTGCGCTGGTGTTGGTCGAACAACTTGGCGGTGGAGCGGGCATGGCGGGCTTCCCGTTGTGGACCCTGTGGTGGGCAGCACTGTCGCTGATGGGCATATCCGTAGGCACGGTTTACCAGAAGCGCCATGGTGAGCGAACCGACCTGTTGACCGGCACCTTCATCCAGTATTGTGCAGCGTCTGTGCTATTTGCCATCGGCGCCTTTATGTTGGAGACCCGGGTGGTGATCTGGGATATTCAGCTAGTACTGTCCATGGTCTGGTTGGTATTCGGAGTGTCCATAGGCGCCATTCTGTTGCTTATGCTGCTGATCCGTCGGGGCGCTGCGTCCCAGGTCGCAAGTCTGTTTTACCTGGTGCCACCAGTAACGGCGCTTGAAGCCTACATACTGTTTGACGAACGCCTGGGATTGTTAGCGATGTTCGGTGGAATAGTGTCTATCACCGGTGTGGCGCTGGTCGTCATTAAGCGGAAAGAATAAGTGGCTTGAGCCGGGAGTTCAGGGTGGCAAAACGTTCATTGGTCAGGCGTGGTCTTGGAATACTGGCATGGAGCTTCGCGGGGCTGCTGCTTTTAATGATCGCGGTTCTGGTAGTTTTTCGCTTCGCCAACCCACCTACCACGGCGTTTATCATTGCCCACCAGTGGGAGTATTCCGGCGATAATGTTCGGCAAAAGTGGGTCCGGCTGTCTGATATTTCCCCCTGGATGCCGCTTGCCGTGGTCGCCAGTGAAGATCAGCGTTTTCCCGAACATTGGGGCGTAGACGTCAATGCGATCAAGACGGCTGTTGCTGACTTTCGCCAGGGTGATGGCTTGCGCGGCGCCAGTACCATTACCCAGCAAACTGCCAAGAATCTGTTCCTCTGGAATGATCGTAGTTTTGTCCGTAAGGCGCTGGAGGCGGGGCTGGCAGTTTCGCTGGAAGTGGTCTGGCCAAAGCGACGGATTATGGAGGTGTACCTCAATGTGGCCGAATTTGGTCAAGGTATCTACGGCGTAGAAGCCGCCAGCCAGGCCTATTTCGGAACCAGCGCCCGCTACCTGACGTCAGGGCAGGCGGCAAGGCTGGCGGCGGTATTACCGAATCCGAAGGCGTTCAATGCCGGTAATCCGTCTGCCTATGTGTGGCAGCGGGTAAACTGGATTGAAGATCAGATGAAGCAGCTGTCAGGTTTGCGGTATCTTGAGGAAATCCTCTCACAATAACTCATTCTGTGGGCTTTGATTCAACCAGGCTGCGCACATTAATATCCTGCTGGGGAAACGGAATCACCACGCCAGCCTCATCCAATGCCCGTGTGATCGATGCGTGCAGTTCATGGGCCAGTGGCATGTAATCAAGCAGATCTTCGATGAACACCCGCACTTCAAAATCAATGCTACTGTCACCGAGTCCGACACAGAAGACGGCGGGGGCGGGGTCAGCCACCACTCTGTCGTTGTCTTCCGCAACCTTGAGCAGTATGTCCTGCACTGCATCCACATCAGAACCGTAAGCTACCTTCACATACACAATGACCCGGACAATGGGATCAGACAGCGTCCAGTTGGTGAGGTCCTGGGTTACAAACGTTTTGTTAGGGATGATCTGCTCTTTCCGATCCCAGTCCACCAGTGTGGTGGCCCGGATACGAATCCGTGAAACTGTCCCGGTAATACCGCCGATGGTTACCGTATCGCCTACCCGGATAGGTCGTTCAAACAGCAGGATGATCCCGGAAACAAAGTTGGCGACGATTTCCTGCAGTCCGAACCCGAGCCCAACTCCAAGGGCTGCAACCAGCCACTGCAATTTTGACCACTGTACCCCGAGCACGGCCAGCGCAGCCACCACACCGAAGAACACAATCAGGTACTTTACAATGGTTGTGATGGCGTAGCCGGAACCGGGTTCAAGATGCATCCGGCTTAACACCATGACTTCCAGAGTGCCCGGTAAATTGCGGGCAGCCATGATGGTGCCGATGATCACAATTAATCCCAGAATAAAGTCGCCCAGCGTGATGGGTAGGGTTTCTGCCCCTTCAATGCCGGTTGCAATGGTCCATAGAGTGATGTTATCGAATAGCTGCAAAGCGGGTATGACGCTCGCCCAGAGCAACCACAAGCCGGTTGCTGCCAGCACACACGCAAGAATGCGAAACAGTGACTTACTTTGCTGGCTGATATCCTCGAGGTCCATCTCCGGCATATCCAGCGCGGGTGGCAAACCTTCACCGGAATTCTCTGCCGCTTCTTTGGCTTCGGCCTGCTTGCGCTCGGCCGCCCGCTGTTCTCGCAGCCGCTCCAGAGTCAGGCGGCGTTCCCGTACAGACAGGGCTCGCAGGCACAGGTAGTAAAGCAGTACGTTGAACGCCAGCCAGCAAATGCTGATGAAAATGTTGCGTTCCAACTGAACCGCTGTGTAGTGATAACCGAGAAGGGAGCCAATGGTCAGGACAACAGGGGTGGCCACCGCCAGCACATGGAGGGTCCGAAGAATTTTGTGGTTTACAACATCACTTCTGACCGCCGTCATGATGTGTTGGGCAAAGAGTGCCAGTGCAATAGAGGCGATAATAAACAACAGTCGGCCCAGACTGTCACGATGGACAGTCCCACCAGGCGCTTCTAGTGCGCCCGTCAGTATTGAGACTGGCACCAGCACCCAAAGCAGAACCGGGATCTCGCGGCGAATAGCATCCAGTGTAGTGGCGTTCCATTTGAAGTGTCGTTCGCCGAGACTGTCTTTGCGGGCGACCTTATGGACAAAGCTGAGCAAGAGCGTGACAAAAGCAGCAGCGGTAAATCCGCCCGCCAGCGCGGTCAGAAAGTCGTTGCCCTCCATCAGCAGCAACGAACCCAAAGCAAGCGCCATGACAGCCGGGAGTGTCAGCAATACGCTGCATCCCAAGGCATACAGGGTGACCTGAAACCTGTCCTTGCCAACGTTACCCACGGCTTCGCCGCTGGCTACCAGGCTCTCGCGAATTACCCGGCGACGGCTCACGAGAAGGAGCAACAGAGCCACAAGCAGAACAATCTCTATGCGGCGTTCGGCAAAGGAGGTTTTGACCGCATCCACAAGAGTATTCCAGTGTGCGGGGTTGCCCAGCCACACCACTGCTTGAACCAGCTTGCCTGCAGTGTCTGGGCCGACTGTTTCAGCACTGGGTAGCCAGAATAAACGCTGCTGAAGCAGTGTTTGATAGGCGCGGATGCGGGCTTGTAATGTTTCGACGGTATTGAAGTATTCGTTCAGCACGTCGATGTGCTCGGTAATCGCTTTATGGAGCTGCCTGATCAGTGCGGCTCTCTGCCGCCTAAGTTGGTCCCTGGCTTCGTCCGATGCGCCCAGTATGGCTTCGAATTCTTCCAGGCGGAGCTGTTCTTCGCGCGCGTTGGATAGCCGCTCCCGAATGCCGGTAATCAGACTATCGGCAATACTTTGTTTCTCGAGCCGGTCCAGCCTTTGTCGCAGCAGTTGGGCGTAATCTTCCGTAAGGTTGAGGCCTGCTCGCTCAAGCCGTAATTCGAAACTCTCATACTCATCGTTCAGCCGTGCAAGAATGGATTCGCCGTAGGCCAGACGTTCCTTGCTTGATTCGAGGGCTGCGAGCCGCTGGTCCAGGGAGTCTCTCAAACCCTGCAACTGATGACGGATACCAGCGGACGAGGCTGAGGGCAGCTCAACAGTCAGGGGTTTGGAGGCGTTCTCTTCTATCTCGGGTTGCACAGCAGGTTTGGAGGTTTCGGCAGCTTGCTCTTTCGGGGCGCTCTCCTCGGCGTTAGCGGGAAGCGCCGCAAAAAACAGCAGGAAGGTAGCGAGCAGCCAGAGAATACGGGTAAAAAATGGATGTTTCCGGATTCGGTCGGGCATGACTACAGCGTCCTCTGCTTGGGTGCCGCCCTATTCTAACCATATTAACAGGCTAACCATAACCAGTGCCGGATGTGGGCCACCAGAGGGACTTGTTATGATGTGGAATAAGCGGTTATAAATAGCGGCCTATGCGACTTGATCGAATTCTCAGCAACCGCCCTCGCTTCAGCCGCCGGACTGCCAGCCAGGTTATCGCCGATGGGAAAGTAACTGTGGACGGCAAGGTGTGTCGTGATCCGCGAATCGATGTTAGCCGATTTATGTCGGTCAGCCTGGAAAACGAGCTGTTACAGCAACCGGACACGGCTCATTACCTGATGTTGAACAAGCCAGTAGGTTATCTAAGCGCCACGAAAGACCATAACCACCGGACAGTTCTGGACCTGATTGCGCCGGCCTTGAGGTTCGATCTGCATATCGGCGGGCGGCTTGACCGGGCCAGTTCGGGCTTGCTGATTCTGACCAATGACGGCGTCTGGTCGCGACGGCTAACTGAACCGAAAGTCAAAATCCCGAAGGTGTACCGTGTGACCACCGCGCTGCCAATTACTGACGATAGCATTGCGCGATTTGCTGAGGGTATCTGGTTTGCCTACGAGGGTCTTACTACCTCACCTGCAAGCCTGTTACGACTTTCCTGCGATGAAGCTCTGGTGACTATCTATGAGGGACGCTACCATCAGGTTAAGCGCATGTTTCATGCGGTCGGTAATCGGGTGCTGACTCTGCATCGGCAAAGTATGGGGGATATTCGGCTGGATGGGATGCTGGAGCCTGGGCAGTCTCGGAAGCTGACGTCGGATGAGATCGCCTGCAATCACTCAGGGTAGTCCAGTCCCCGTCGTCCCGGTTGGTTGAAGGTCAAAGGTGCTCGCTATGTCAAACCTCTACCAGATAATGGCGGATCTGGTGCTTTTTTTGCACCTCGCAATTGTACTGTTTGTGATGCTGGGGCTTGTGGTGGTCTTTGTGGGCAACGCTTGGGGTTGGCGTTGGGTTAACAATCCCTGGTTCCGTCTCTCCCATCTGGCAGCTATTGGCGTGGTGGTAGCGCAAGTCTGGCTGGATGTTGTGTGCCCGCTGACGACGCTGGAAATGTGGCTGCGAGACCAGACTGGTGGCGCCGTCTATTCCGGAAGCTTTATAGAGCATTGGCTGCATCAATTATTGTATTACGAGGCTCCCGCCTGGGTATTTACGGTAGCTTATACAGTGTTTGGCCTGCTGGTGCTTGCGACCTGGTGGATTTATCCGCCGACCCGTGGTCGGCGATAATCCCGGCATGGCGACCCGAGCTGGTTGAATACACTTCTCCTGTTTAATCTTGCAGGCGTAATGTTTTAAGCCTTTCTATCACTTTGGGCGACGACTAGACTCACGTTGTCAGGGTTAAAATATAAGGTCGCTTGTCATGAGTGTAGTTATCGCAGCGTGGTCTGGAACAATGTTTAAAACTGCCGCCTGTGTCCGTAAACGTTCGCTACTGCTCATGCTGGTGGTGGCGGGGCTGGGGCTTGGCGGTTGCGCCAGTAACCAGTCGCTGAAAGGCCAAGGCCACCATGGCTACGCTACTGATATTCCCGAACATTGGCCCAGCGAAGGGGATTCGACCCTGGTCGATGAGCTTGAGCGGGTGTTTCAGCGTTACGAGGGATCACCTTATCGTTACGGCGGCATGACAGCCGATGGCTTCGATTGTTCCGGCTTTATCCTGACTGCTTACCGTGAGGCGCTGGGTCAGCAACTGCCTCGTACCACCAGCCAGATGCTGGCTGCTGGCCGGGCGGTCAGGCTGGATCAGATTAAACCGGGCGACCTGGTATTTTTCCGGATCGACGGTAAGGAGCAGCACGCCGGCATCTACATGGGCGGCATCCGTTTCATCCACGCGTCTTCCTCGGTCGGAGTGACAGAATCTTCCCTGAGCAGCCACTACTGGCAAAACCGCTTTACTCGGGCCCGCCGTTTCCGCGAATGAGTGGGCGAGTTAAAAACCTCTTCTAAACAAATGTCTGAATGTGCCACTTTCCCGATATCACCATGGTTTCGTAGTCTTCGGTGAACTCACCGATGATCATCAGGATCTTCTTGCCACTCATCTCGATCTCCTTTTGCCTGTTAGTCGTGCATACCGGTGTTGCCGGTTCAACTCAAGGTATCAAGAAGGATATGAAAGCGGGTATGAGAAGGATACATACAGTGTAGGTGGGGCTAATCAGCACTGACTTCGATTACCTTGCCCTGGACCATATGCCCGGGGCGGGCTTTACATCCTGATCCTGCTTCTTGTGGCCGGGCAGCGCTGCCGATTCGCCCGACCGGCCCATGACCAGCCACCGGACCCAGGGCTGCGTGAGCGAGCCATACGCAAAGACCCGATGCGTGACAGACGCCTCTAAACAACGCGCGCTTAGTGAGAACAACGAGACTTAAAAGCTGTTACCCTTTAATTCAGGTTGCCGGTTTGGACTATCAAAGGGTTGTTTATGGAAGATCTGAAGCGCTCGCGGGTAACGATCATTGTTGTAAGCGCCATTGCTCTGTTTTTTTTGATTAACTTTTTCACCCGCTACCTTTTGGGTTTCAGCGGGGTGGTTGTTTCGCTGATTATTGCGGCAGTAATCGCAGCCTATATCAGTTGGTCCGTTGCGCGTGCGCTCGGACGTCTACCAACCAATGATGAACGCTCCCGGGCCTTGTGGTTTTACATCGGGTTTCTGGGAGCGTTGTTCCTGGCGTGGGGGCTTTATGTGTCAATACTGACGGGCTTTGATGGAGCCGCGATTGCGATTCTGTTGCTGCACTTCCTGCCTTATCCTGCGCTGGCGCAGCTTTTTCTCACTGACCGTTTTGTTCGTAAATTTCTCAATAGCAAGGAGACCCCTGGGCGCTAAGCACGCTCAGCCTGTCCGGCCAAACATACGCTCAAAGAAGCCTGACGAGCGGACGTCCGGAATGGGCAGATCGGCTTCCTCTTCCATTGCCCGTCGCCAGAACACCGCAGGGTCATCGAGGTGCGCTGCTTTCACTTTATCCGTCTCTTTAAACGAATTATGGTCACCGGCCAAGCCCAGTTCAATGAGTTCAAGGCTCCACAGGTAAACAGCGGAACGGATAATGCGTAGCATTTTACAGTAAGACACCCGACTGATGGTGATCGCCAGATCTCCGGTCTGATTGATTTGGGACCGAAGCAGAGCCAGCCGCTCTGGGGAGAGGGTAATCTGGTTGCCGGTGCCCTTTTTGCAGTTCATGCAGACACGTTCAGCTACTTTCACACCTTCACTGAGGTCGACACAACCGAAGTCAAGATTCTGCTGTTCATCAACTGGTGCGGGTATCCAGCCGTATTGGGGATACTTGGCCATGATGTGGCCCGGGATCTCGCAGCGGTATGGCGGCAGGGATTCACCTTCGGAGTACCCCTCAAATTCTACCCGAAGCCAGGCGGCCATCTTGCGGTGGCGTAGCATCATAGCCAGAGTGATGGCTGCCGGCATTATTTCCAGAAGAGGGTCGGCCTCGTCTCTGATGCGTTCTTCAAGATGGTTAACTGACGCTGACATCACGCACTCCTCGCATGATCGACATGGCTTTCTGGATAATCCGCGCGGCCATTGAATTTATTATTGGTGAAACCATTTGCTACACGCAGCAAGCGGTTTAGTCTTGAAGGTAGGCCCGCTTATACTTTCGTTCAATTGCAAAATCGTTGCGCTTCGTAACATGCAGTAAAGTGAGGTTAACGTCTGTGAGAGCAAGTCGCCAAAACAAGGTCTTGCCTGAGCGCCTACGGTGTCACATCCCTGCATTGGTGCTCTCAAAGATTTTGTCTGCAGAGGCCGCCACAAAACCGGAATAAAGCTGACCGTCGGGTTTCGGATAACGTCGCGCGAACTCGTAAAAGCAGCTGGGAATGGTCCGGGTCTGATCCCTGAAGGTGACTTCGATCCGGTCCGCCATGGTAGACGATTGCTCCAGTAGTTCTTCAGGTGAGCCTTTCACTTCTCCGCCGGAGCTGTTGATTACGTAGCCCTCACCTTTGAGCACCTCGTTAATCTCTTCAACCGTATGGAAACGGGCCAGTTGGTTAACGCTGACGGTGAAGTGGTTGGCGCGGTAACCCCAAGCCGCCATCCAGGCAGCGTATTCACTCTCGTTCAGCAATTGCTGGTAGGCGTCGTAGTCCACCTGCCAGTGAGTGCCAGAATGGAGAAAGTTATCAGCACTGACCGAAGCTGGCTCTACCTGGTCGACCAGCTTGTGAACAACGGCCTGTAGTTCGGGCGAACATTTCTCCACCAGGAGCTCCGAGATAAACACTTTCGGGGCAGTGGGGTCGTCATGCTCGAAATGCTTGGCGTAGAGTTTCTTCGCTTCAAAGTGATACTCACCACCCTCGGTGTAACCCAGGGCGAGAAAGTGCTCAGCGAGCTTGCTCAGGTTCACCTTCTCAAGGTTGAAGGTGCGAAGCGCTATATGGTCGTTGACAATTTCGCCCCCCTGAGTATCTGCCAGGAGGCGATGGATCTCTTCAGCGGAAGGAGTTACCTGGCGATAGTTATCCCACAGGTGGCGAAACAGGGTTGTTCTGTCTGAGTGCATTCTGTCACTCCTTGATATGAAAGTTAGTGGGCGGAAACTGCCGCGTTGAATGCCATTCCTGACACTGTCGCAGCGTCCGGCAAAGTGCGCGCCACAGTCGCGGATAGCCGAAGGCATCGCGCAGATGCTCCATTCTTCAAGCCGAGAGCAGCCGCCAGCTTTGCCGGTAGTTGTAGCAGGTTATGCTGGGGCAGGTAAGTGGCCTGATCGGTCACTGTCGCCCGGAACTCGCTGGTATGGGTATTCGCAATGGCCAGTAATTCACGTGGGTTTTCAGCTTTTTTGTGCCGGCTTAGCAAGGGAGTACCCGCATTGATGATCTGCACCTGGCATTGAAGTGAATTGGCAACGCTGCTGATCTGGCTGAATTCCGCCTCAACGGTCGGTCCGGCATCAAACAGGTCGACATAGCCTTTATGGCGAAAGCCTTCGCTCTCCAGCATATGGAGTGCTGGCCGGGTGTCCTCATGAACCTGACCGATAACCGCTCGGGCCTCTTTACTGAGTAGCTGAGTGTAAAGGGGGTATTTGGGCATCAGTTCGGCGATAAAACCATTGTTGCCGGTCCCAACCAGTTCGGTCACTGCGGCAAAGTCCAGGTCGATAAAGTGCTCGTTGAGCCAGTTCCAGAAGGGAGAGTGGCCATTTTTGGTTGAGACCCCCCGCATTTCGGCAATGACGGTGTTAGCAAAACGTTCCGGGTGCTGCGCCATAAAAAGGAAGCGGACCTTTGACAACAGTTTGCCTGCATGGATGCGGCGAAATCGTGGACGCAGGAAGAGCGTGCAAACCTCGGTACAACCGGTGTAGTGGTTACACATGTTCAGAACGTCAATGCGTTTGAAGATACCCAACTCGCGGGAATGATGCACCAACTGGCTCTTATGATAATGATAGAGGGGGCTGTCGAGACCCGCGGCGGCCTTGATACCCGAGATTCCCATAACATCGCCGGTCAGCTCATCTTCCAGCACAAACAGATAACTTTGCTGACCGGGGGTTTTCACATCGGTACCGAAGCTGTCGATGGACTGCTGGATTTTTCCGCCCAGATAGTCGATATCGTCCATCAGGGAAGTAAACCCCGGACCGGATTCGATCGCCATTTGATGTAAAGCTGGCAGATCCTGGTGAGCGATAGGTCGAATGATCATGGCTGGCCTCCTCTTGGCGCCAGTATGAGCGGTCTGTATGTCGTTTTGAAGTTACAAATTTAGCGAAATAGTGCGACTATTGTTCAAAATAATCTGAATATTGACCAATATGATAAATCATCAAGACCAAAAGTTACTTATGCTGTTGCGGCAGGATGCCCGCATGAGCGTGTCTGATCTTGCGCGGGCGATGGATATGTCCCGTTCCACGGTGCAAAACCGTATCGCCAGGCTTGAAGCCGCCGGGGTTATTCGGGGCTATGCGGTTGAAGTAGGCGGTGAATACACGGCCAATCAGGTTGAGGCTCACGTTTCTATCAAGGTTCATCAGAAGCTCACAACCCGAACCAATTTGGCACTTGAGCAGATTGGACAGGTAGCTCAGCTCTATTCCGTGAGTGGCGAGTATGATCTTATCGCCATCGTGCAGGCTCAGTCGCTTGAGTCGCTCAGCGCCGTACTGGACGAGATCGGAAACCTGGAAGGGGTAGAGCGGACCAATTCGGCCGTGGTGCTGGAAACTCGATTTCGACGATAGTTTTCAAATCCATTGAAGCACTTTACTCCAACCTGAGCGTGTTAAAACGATTTGGTGGCCGAGTAAACGCCTCAAGCCTTGGAAAAATGCCCGGCAAAGCGCCATACTGTTGGTCTGGATATTAATGACATGGCCAATGGAGACGAACGCATGAGCAGCAACAAAGAGTTGCAGGCATTGAAGGAAAAATACGTCGCCGCTGGTGCAGCAAGCCCGAATGAGCAGTTTGCTGATCACGCGAAGAACGCTGAATTATGGGATGCCGACGGTAAGCGGATGATTGATTTTGCTGGCGGCATAGGCGTACTGAATCTGGGACACCGCCACCCGAAAGTGGTTGAAGCGGTAAAAGCCCAGCTCGATAAAGTCATGCACACCTGCCAGACCGTCATGCCCTATGAGGGCTATGTAAAAGTGGCTGAAAAATTGAGCCAGATAGTACCGGTTCGTGGCCACGCCAAAGTAATGCTGGCGAATTCCGGTGCCGAGGCGCTGGAAAATGCGTTGAAGATTGCCCGTGCCGCCACTGGCCGGACGAACGTGATTTGTTTCGATGGCGGCTATCACGGTCGTACATTCATGACTATGGCCATGAACGGCAAGGTTAATCCGTACCAGACGGATTTTGGCCCGATGCCGGGCACCGTTTTCCGCGCGCCGTATCCGGTGCCTTATCACGGTGTGACCGAAGATGAAGCGCTGCGTGGCCTGAAAATGGTCATGAAAACCGATGCGAATCCGAAAGACACCGCCGCGATCATTATTGAGCCGATTTTGGGCGAGGGCGGTTTCTATGCGGCACCTCATACCTTCCTGAAGGCGATTCGTGAGATCTGTGACGAGCACGGCATCATCATGATTGCGGATGAAGTGCAGAGCGGGTTTGGCCGTACCGGTAAAATGTTTGCGATTGAACACAGTGGTGTTGAGCCGGACATGATGACCATGGCCAAGAGCATGGCCGATGGTATGCCGATATCGGCGATTGTCGGCACTGACAAAATTATGGACAGCTGTGGCCCCAATTCTCTCGGCGGTACCTACACCGGCAGTCCAACGGCTTGCGCTGCAGCATTGGCGGCGATGAAAGTCTTTGAGGATGAAGATATTCTCGGTATGAGTCAGCGTTTGGGTGAGAAGCTTCAAAGCCGGTTTGCCGATTGGCAGGACCGTTTCAGCCATGTCGATAACGCCCGTAACGTTGGGCCAATGGCGGCGTTTGAGCTGGTAACCGACAAGGCCAACCGTGAACCCCGTGCTGATCTGGCCGCTGCCGTCACCAAGAAGGCTAAAGAGAAGGGCCTTATCCTGTTGAGCTGCGGCATGTATGGCAACACCATTCGGTTCCTGATGCCAGTTACGATTGAAGACGATGTGTTGGAGGAAGGCCTGAAAATCGTTGAAGAGGCGCTTAGCGAAGTGTCCTGATCTTGAGCCTACCTAACTATGCTGGCCAGCCGCTCTGTTCTGGTCAGCATAGTGCCCCTTCAGCTTGCCACGTATCGTGACCGAACTTCTCCCAGCATACCGTCAATATCTTCATCCAGATAACACGGATCAAAACCTGCGACCTTTTTCAGCCCCTCCAGATCAAGCAGTTCAATGCCGCCGTGCCCGGGATTGATCAGACCTTCCTCTTTGAGCTCATGAAACGTCCGGTTTACATGGACTGCACTCAGACCCAAGGCGTCTGCGAGCAGCCCCTGGCTCAGAGGTATCTTGTAGTGGTTGCTGATATCGACATTTGTTTTTGCCAGCCGTTGCGATATTTCAACCAGAAAGTGCGCCAGTTTTGCTTTGGCAGATCTCCGACCAAGGTTGACCAGCCGTTCCAGGAGAATCGACTGGTCCCGTGAAGCAATCATGAAAAATATGTTGCTCAACAGCAGCGATTGAGAAAAAACATCTACCATTCGTTTTTTTGGAAACGGGCAGATCTCTGCATCGGTCAAGGCGTTCAGCCCAGAAATTCGTTTTCGAAAAGCGAACTCCCGAAGCCCCACAATATCTCCTGGCACAAAAAGATCGAGTACTTGGCGGGTGCCGTCTTCCATATTCCGGTAGGCGTATACCCACCCTTTGCTGACCGTATAAAAATGCTCGGTTGGAGAGCCTTGCTGCCAAACGGACTCATTTTTGCGCACGGCTCTGGGTGCTTTTTCGAGAGAATCCAATAATTCTTTGTCTCCATCAGAGAGTGGTGAATAGTACTCGAAGTGCTTGATAATACAACTGGAACCCATAAGATTTTCTCTCTCATCCCCATGTTCTGATCGTGGTTTAACCTATGTTATGTCGTCGAACTTGTCATGGTGTTAAATTTCTTTTCACATTATATACACGAATTGTAATGGAACGCTGACGCAATGTTACGAAACATCAAGCTAGGTTCCTCCTTTGGTATACGCCGGGGTAATGGCGTTCTACCGATGAATGTTTTGCCAATACCGAGCGATTAAGCCTCGGGGGAGAATAATCATGCACTCGTTGCAGCTATTTAAAAAGTCCAGAGCCTATCGGGAAGAGTTCGACTTAATCCCCCCTATTGACCAGTCTGCTAATTCGAACTGGCTCGATAGATACTATAACTATCTGTTTTACATTATTGTTATTGGAGTGCCTGTTATTTCGGCTTTGTTTTGGACGAGTTTTGAAAATTTAGGCTTGGCCCCGGCAGAGCCCTGGCTATCACTCTACGTGCCAGCCAGTATTTTTATTGCTGTTATGGCCATGTTGCTAGCGTTTGCAGGCTGGATCTATCGCATGCAGCGAATGACAAGAGCGGGAGCACCGGCGGCACGAATGACGCCCACCATCCCACTGGGAGCGCGTCCAGAAGCAGAACCTTTCCAGCGTAAGGATACCTCAGCCGTCGTAGCACCCAAGTCGCAGAGAGAGGCAGCAGTATCCGACCTAAGGAATGAGGCTCCGCAGTCGATGGGGCAGGAGCCTGCGCGACGTCTTAAAGTTCTGGTGGCGGACGATGATGCCTGTAACCGAATGACGCTACGGAAGCAGTTGTTGCAACTTGGGGTGGAGTCCAAGAGTGCCCAGGACGGCATGGCCGCTGTGGAAGCCGCGATGTATGAGCACTGGGATTTGATTCTTATGGATGGTCAGATGCCTAATATGGACGGTATCGAAGCTGCCAAGCAAATCAGGACGAATTCCCGTGTAAATGCGGATACCGCAATTATCGCAGTGACGAGTAACACCTGCCACGGCTACCGGGAGCGGTGTCTTGCGTCCGGGATGAATGGCTTTTGTAGTAAGCCCCTGAATGCAGATGGTTTGCAGCAACTTATCGAGAATTATGTGAAAAAGGAAGAGTCCTGAGTGGGGGCTCTTCCTTTGTTCTGACTGCAGCAGTGAAGTGGGATGGCGGCACCGGCTGCCACCCACATTCATCTCAGCTCTGAGGGGCCGTTGGGCCTTGCCAGGCCAGTTTGTTACGAAGCTGTCTATAGACGGTTTTCAGGTTTCTGCCGGTAAAATTTACCGCCTGACGTGCAGCTGCCCTTGTGTACTGTGCCCGGACATCCGTGCTGTTGTGCAGGATGCTGGAGGGTACAGTTTGAAGGGTGCTTTGGTTCTGGTAGTTCATGGTGGTTTACCTCCTTTCTCGCTGCATTGAAGTCGTCATCGACTTGTTATGCGTACTTTAAAGGTTTATTTTTGCAGTCTAAATACGTTAAAACTCATACTTAACTTGCAAAAATGCAGCGACAATGGACTGGGATTACCTTCGATACATACATGCTTTAGCCTCCGGCGGCACTCTTGCCCGGGCTGGCGACATTCTTGGTGTTCATCAGACCACCGTGTTGCGCCGCCTTGATCAGATGGAAGAACAACTCGGCGTGCAGTTATTCGAGCGCACCCGGGACGGGGTTCAATTGACGGCGGTGGGAGAGACCGCGTTCAATGAGGCTGAGCGAATGCGTCAGGACATGGACAGCCTGGAGCGAAAGTTGATGGGCCAGGACGCCAGGCCCGCCGGAAAAGTTCGACTGGCAACCACGGATACGCTGCTGAGCTGTCTGATAAATCCGATTCTCAGTGAATTTGTGGCGGTTTATCCGGGTATTCAGTTGGAGGTGACGACCGGCAATGAAGTGCTTAGCCTCAGCCGCCGGGATACCGATATTGCCTTGAGGCCTACGAACGAGCCGCAGGAGACGCTGATTGGCCGCCGAATTGGCGTGATTGAGTCCGCCATATATGCCTCAGCTGATTACATTAATGATCACCCGCCCTTTGATCCCGAAAATCCTGAAGCCGAAGCCTGGGTGGTGCCTGATGACAGTTTCAGTCACCTGGCAACTAACCGTTGGTATCGTAAACACCTGAAAGACACCCAGCCGGTTATTCGTTGCAACAGTTTGTACGGGATGTATTCAATGATCTGTTCTGGCACCGGTGTGGGCGTGATTCCGTGCTATATGGGCGATAGCGCGCCGGGTTTGAAACAGTTGTCGCCGCCGTTAGAAGGTGAGGGAACAGACTTGTGGCTGCTGACCCATCAGGATTTACGGCAAATGGCGCGGGTAAGAATGGTTCTGGAGTTTCTGGCGGATAAATTGCGCGAGCTTCAGCCCTTGCTTGAGGGTCGGGTTCGGGAGGGACACTAGTTCTGCCAGCGTTCCATTATCCGGGCGTAGGTTCCGTTCTCGATGATGATCTCAAAACCCTCCTGAAACAATCTGGCCGCATTTTCCCCCCCAGGGTGTGCCTTGGAGAAAAAAGCGAACAACGGCACTTCACCGATAAGCCCCACAATTTCAAGACGATTCCCCGCCATGGTATTGCCGGACTCGCGAATGATGGTACGGCCAATTTTCTCTGTCACCAGGGCGTAGTCTGATCTTCCCAATGCCAGCATCTTCAGGCTGCTCGCATCCGAGGGGGCTTCAATTTTCCGAACTTCGTCATTGGTGTCGATAGCGTCAGTGTAGAAAAACCCCCTGGTTACCGAGACCTTCTGGCCCTCCATGTCTTTGGCGGTAAGACTTTGTTTGCTGAAGCCCGCTCTGGCCCAGATCGCCAGCCGTACCACACTCAACGGCGTGGAGTGCCAATAGAAGTCAGACTCATTGGACTCATCAATAGCGCCGGTAAAACCGCCGACTACGTCTCCGCTTTCAACCAGGAAAAGCACTCTGGAATAGGGGCCTATCCGGAAATCGACCTCTATACCGACGGCATTGAACGCTGCCAAAGTCACCTCCGGCACCAGTCCGACCAGTTCACCCTCGACCTCAGCGGAGAATGGATAATAATCCTCCTCGGCAGCCAGTGTCAGAGTTTTCGCTGTTGCACTGCCAATCGCCAAAAAGAACACAAGCATACTGCGCAAAATCATGTCTTAGCCCGGATTAGATATTCTGTCAGGGTGATGAATCGAAGTGCTTGCAATCAGATTACACCAGTCTGACATAATTCACATTGCTAACAACTTCGAGGAGCCTGGTATCCGCCAGGGCCCACGCGCTACTATCCTCATCCAGATTATTTCCATGATGAGGTCCCATGGCCCGTTTTAACCAGATAGGTACCGCTAAAATTCCAGGCCAGGGCACCGAACTACGGCTGCTCCAGCGCAATGACGAATTTTCAATCCGGATTGTCGGTGATACCGGTGAGCTGATGAACAGCCGCTTGCACGGCTCAGAAGATGCCCTGGCAACTCTGGCTTGTCAGCGCATTGCCGATATAGCCCGGCCCCGGATCCTGATAGGGGGGCTCGGCATGGGGTTTACACTGGCGGCTGCCCTTCAGGCAGTAGATGATGACGCTGAGGTAACCGTTGCCGAATTGGTACCTGAAGTGGTGGAGTGGAACCGGGGCCCGCTTGGTTCAGCTGCGGGTCATCCGCTATCAGACCCGCGGGCCCGGGTTCATGTCGGTGACGTCGGCGAATTGTTGAAGGCCTCTGCGGGGGCCTGGGACGCTATTTTGCTGGATGTGGATAATGGGCCGGAAGGCCTGACCCGCAAAGAGAACGACTGGCTATACTCGATTCCCGGCCTGACGGCTGCTCAGGCAGCGTTGCGCCCGGACGGTTTGGTGGCGTATTGGTCAGCTGGACAGGATCCTGCCTTTACCGAGCGTTTGCGCAAAATCGGATTTGCAGCCGAGGCCATTACCGTTCGGGCTCATCGTCCCGGTAAGGGCGCCCGACATGTTATTTGGCTGGCCTGGTAGCAAGACGTCTTGTGTTGGCAGGTGTCGGTCTCATACCGCCCCCTGCTGGAAATGATATGCTGGGCGCCCATTTATTTCAGGAGCATTCAGCAAACCCATGAGACTCATCATTCGCTATTTCTTCCGTACCCTTCGTCTGGTCCTGACCCCCTTTATGTTGCTCAGTGAAAAACTCAGCACGCCCAAAGGTGCAGCGCGTTCCGTCGAAGACCAGGCTGAGGTCGACCGTGCCTGTCAAAAACTGGCACTTTACCAATTCAGTGCCTGCCCATTCTGCATCAAGGTCCGTAAGGAAATCGCCCGGCTTGGCTTGAATATAGAAACCCGTGATGCCCAGCATGACAGTAAACACCGCGCTGCGCTGGAGGCTGGCGGTGGACGGATCAAAGTGCCTTGCCTGCTCATTACTCATGAAGAAAGCGAGCCTGAGTGGCTGTACGAATCGGATGCCATCAATACCTGGCTGCAAAACCGCTTTCCGGTTCACGCCTGAATCCAATCGGTAATCCGCGGAATCTCTATCTATGGCAGACCTCGGGTGGTGAATCTGATAGCGCTCTGGCTGGCTCCCGAGCCGGGTTGTGGAAGACATCTCATGGCTGGTCCTTGCCAGCTTTGGGGGGCAGCCTGAGTTATCTCAGCCCTGCTGATTACACTGGGTTTTGCTTCCTGAGTGGAAGGCGTACTCGTGGTCTGTACGAGTTGGCATTAACTGACCTGACCTGATTTGTTTGTTTTTTGTACTGTCTGATGGGCATCGCAGAATTCCTTGTTAGAATAGCCCAGATTTGTGGCTCCTCAGTCTTTAGCCGACAACAACTTCCTCTAGTGGAGACTTAATCATGGCGATCAGGCAGGATTCGATTTGATGATTGATCTGCATCTACCGACGTTATTGATTATGACCGTTGGCGTTAACGGGCTACTCGGTGGGTTCATGTGGATAATTTACCAGCTGCGAAACTACCAGCGGTGCTTCGTCTACTGGTCGCTCTCCTGTGGGATTTTTGCCCTCGGGTGTCTGATGGCGGGAGCTGGGACGGTTATTGATTTGCCGTGGCTGACCGTATTTTCCGCCCATACAGCACTGATGTTGTCGCCGCTGATGATAGTGCTGGGTTTGCGGTCATTTCTGGGGCTCAAGCCGCTCGCGCAACTCATGGTGCCAGCGTTGGCGGTCTGGGTGCTATTCGAAATCCTTATGGTTGCCAGCGCTAACAATGCTGAAGTTGCCCGCTTTCTTACCGCCTTGATAATGGCAGGTTTGCTCTTTTACGGGTTTCATTTATTGGGCAGGGTGGCCGTGCGCTCGAAATGGCCCGTGGGTATTCTACGGGCCTTTATGATGGTCCATGCCTGCCTTATGGTGGTTCAGCTTGGGGTGATGGTCTGGTCTCATGCCATCGGGGTGATCGCTGGCGTCACCGATATTCTTGAGTTTATCCTTGTAAGCCACATCGTGCTTGCCACCAGTACTGCGCTGGCGTTCCCCCTGCTTGCCTTTGTGCAGGCAGAAGAGTCTCTGCGAACGCTGGCGGAATACGATGAGCTCACACAGCTCTATAACCGGCGAATGTTTCTGCATCTTGCTAACATAGCATTTGAGAACTGTCGCCAGAAGAACTTGCCTTTTACCGTGTTGATGATAGATCTCGACTACTTCAAGAAAATCAATGATACCTGGGGCCATGCGACTGGCGACCTGGTATTGCAAGTGGTCAGCGATACCTTGCGTCGGGAACTTCGGGACCAGGATATTATTGGACGCATGGGGGGCGAAGAGCTGGCGATTGCTTTGCCTGCTACGGCGGAAACCCAGGCCAAAAGCATTTCCCAGCGATTACGCGGCCGCATTGAGGAAGATGGCAGCGTCATCGATGGCTTGGAGATCCAATTGTCAGCCAGTATCGGGGGAGCGCATCGACAGGACGGTGACGAGGATTTCGCCAGTATGCTGGTGCAGGCCGATTCCGCTTTGTATATGGCCAAGGCCAGGGGTAGGAATCAGGTTCAATTTGGCCCCCTTAATAGCGAAGCGGCTGCAATACCTGCCTGAAGTCCGAGCCCCGCCGTTTTTAAGAGGGTGTCCGGATTTTAGAACTGCCAGTTCACTCCCATGTTTATGGTTCGGCCTGGCGCCGGTTCGAAATAACCTCTTTGTTCGACCGGCCGGTCGGTATTGGCGTTGATTCTCAGGTTGCTGAAGTAGTCTTCATCGAACAGGTTGCGAATGCCAGCGTAGACCCCCAAAGTCTGTTCGCCAAACCGGAAGTCGGTGCCAGCTCGAAGACTGACCAGCCAATAAGCGTCGACTTCGGTTTGATTACTATTCTCTGCAAATACGTCTCCGACATACTGGGTTTCGAGGGCTGCGAAACGTCCCGCCTGGCCCCGCCATTTTACTTCGTTGACCCACTGCTCGGAGGGTAGCCCTGGCAGCTTGTTGCCGTTGGCATTGTTGCCTTGCTCGTCTGTAAAATCTTGCAGAGTGTAGTCGGCCAGGGTCAGCGCTGAGGTGACGCTCCAGGCGTAGGACGGCGTCCAGTTGACACCGAGTTCAACGCCTTCCCTTTCGGTTTGCCCGGCGTTCTCGTAAAAGGTCTGACCGCCTCGGTCGAATGGCACGATTTCGTTATCAACCTCAATGGAAAAAATCGCGAGATCGTAGGTGATGCTGGGGCCGAGGGTGCCGCGTACGCCGAGTTCCCGGTTCAGGGCTTCCTGGGGCTCGATATCGGGATTGAAGCCACCGGAGCCGTCCGGATTGGCGAACTCGGTAAAGGTCGGGGACTCGAAGGCCGTTCCCACAGTGGCGTAAACCTGCTGTTGGGCGGCAATGCGGTAACTCAGGCCCGCCATACCGCTGACCTCCCGGTAGGTGCGGCTGCCGGAGTCGTCACCGTCGGAGGTACGTTGATCATCAACCGCAAGGCGCAGGTGGTCGTACCGAAGTCCCAGTGACGCGCTCAGTTTTGGAGTCAGGGCCAGATCGCCCTGGGCAAACACGCCGGTCGCCGTAGCGGTCTGATCTTCTTCCTGAGTCTGTCCGGTTACTTGGCCGGAGGCTGCGACGCTATAGCGCCGCCGGTCATCTTCCTGCCGGTTTACGTCTATTCCGAACGCATAGTTTAGCGGCTTGCCGGCCAGTTCAGCCTGGTGTTCGTATTGGGAGCTGGCACCGTAGAACTGTCGGTCAAATGCTATCAGGCTGGGGCCGGGGAAGGGCAATTGCTGCTCGAAATCCCGCCGGCTGAAAAAGGTGCTGGTCGTCAGGGTTCCCGGGCCTACGGTCGGGTCTCGGTAAATAAGCCCGAGGGTTTGCTGGTCCAGGTTCTGGCCGGAATCGAGCCGGTTGGCAAAATTGGTGGCCTGGGTGCGGTCTTCGTCCACCTGAGCTTGTGTCAGGCCGCCCGGGTCCTGAGCCTTGGGCGTATCGACGGCGTTGAAGGTAGCTGTCAACGTTTGGCCCTCCTGCCACTCATGCTCAAGACGGCCGTTGAACAGGGCTTTTTCAACTTCACTCTGATCCCGATAGCCTTCGTAATCCAGCCAGGAAAGGGTCGCGCTGCCGCTCATCGGTCCCTCCGAGCCATTAGCCTGGATGGTGCCCTTGCGATAGCGGTCGCTGCCCGCATCCAGCTTCAGCCGGGCACCATTGGGCCGCTCATAGCCGCGGGCGGTCGTGACGGCAATCACGCCGCCTGCCGCATTGCCGTACTGAACCGAGGATGGTCCACGGATCACTTCAATACGCTCTGCCGAGTCCAGATCAATAGCGTCAACCTGGGCCTGCCCGTCCGGAAGCGTGTAAGGAATGCCATCAACTCTGATTTGAATGCCGCGAATACCGAAGGGAGAGCGTGCGCCGAAGCCCCGAGTGGATAAGCGCAGGTTCTGGGCAAAGTTATAACGATTCTGGAAAAACAGCCCTGGCACCGTGTTTAGTGACTCATCGAGCTGCAACCGTTGGTGGCCCTGGCGGATTTCCGGGCCATTAATCACAGAAACTGCGGCAGGAGTTTCATAAAGGTCCCGGCTCAGCCTGGGTGCAGTGACCCGAATCGTGAGTTCATCCTCAGCGGGCGCTGCCTCTGGGGCCTCTTCAGCCTGGACCGGGACGATAAGCAGTTGGCCGGAGAGCAGCATGCCCAGCCACTTTCCTGAATGTTGTGGTCTCATGATGTCGCACCTCATTTGCGCAAGAACAGATTCAATAGAAAAGCAGTACGACGCTATTCCGACATTTACACAATGTTTACCCACCGCCAACGGTACTTGACACTGGAACCTGTAGCCTTAACGGTAGACATCACCGAAGAGGACAGGCCGTGAAATGTCTATTGATCAGCGTTGTAGCAGTCACATTTCTGGGAGCGTCCGGTACGGCTCTGGCAGCATCACCACTTGGAGAAACGTCGCCCCCGGGTATTAGTAAACAGTTGGAGCGTGCTTATTCACTCGTCCGCTCGGATCAGGATGGGTTCCTGAAGGTACAAAACCAGCATGGGCGACACCGTTATGATGATCGCGGCCACAGGCCGTATCAGAAATACCGTCACGGATGGTCCCGCCAACCCGGGTACAGCTTTGGAAACTACAAACAAAAACATTACGGCCAGAAAAAATATGGCTATGGAAAACGCTGGCACTATAAACATCAATACCGCGGACATCCAGAACTCGGTCGCGGGCATCGTCAGGGATATTCCCGTTATCATTATTACGACAAATACCATAATGACCTGTCCATTCGCTTACAGTTTGGTTCAGGCGGGCTGATTCATTACCGGTCCCGATAAGCTGGCGAGCCATCTGCCGGATCAGTAAGTTCATCGGAGGCTCCCTAAAACACCGAATGAAATGAAACCCGCCGCCAGCCAATCAAACTGCTTCACATACTCCTCATAGGTCGCCTGTGAGTCAATCTCCAGCGCCGCGTTATTCAGTTATGCCAGCAGCTCTGGGTTGCTGTTTCTGACCGCGAAACCGGCATTGACCTGCTGCACCTCCCAGTAATAAAAATTGGCGCGATGCTTCTTCACCTGAGTAAAAATAGCCGCACGCTCGAAAACCACAGTGTTGATACGACGTAACAGCAGCAGCCAATCAATGCTGTAACCGGTTTTCCCTTCAGTAATAAGCGGGGGAAAGGTTCCAAGCCTTCGTGTGTTGGATAAGGAACGCGACATTTCAGTGTAGCAATTCGTTCCTGAATGCGTTTGGGGGATTACAAAAAGTTACCAGCTCTTGCCCATGCGGGTTAAATCAGCAAACATCTGGGTTCATTTGATAACATACCTACATAACTAGGGAGGGTTGGGCATGACGATTCTCAGTGAACTGCAACAAACCATCGAAGATATGATTGATGCTGATCGGGGCATTCTGGCGGCCGATGAAAGTACCGGAACCATAGCGAAGCGGCTGCAGGCGGTAGGGGTAGTGTCTACGGAGGAAAACCGGCGCTGGTACCGGTCGATGCTGCTTTCCTCGCCCGATGTCGGTCGTTACTTGTGCGGGGTGATTTTCTACGAGGAGACCCTCGACCAGAAAGATGACGAGGGGACTTTACTACCCGAACTTGCTGCCCGTCAGGGGATTATCCCCGGTATCAAGGTCGACCTTGGAAAAGGCCCTTTGCCCGGTGCCCCCGGAGACATGATTACCTATGGGCTGGATGGTTTGCCTGAACGGCTCGCCCGTTATAAAGAGCAGGGCGCTCGCTTTGCCAAGTGGCGAGAAGTTTATCCGATCTCCGATCACAACCCGACCGCCCTGGGTCTAACGGCGAATGCCGAAATGCTGGCCCGCTATGCCGCTGCCTGCCAGGCTGCTGGTATCGTACCTATCGTGGAGCCTGAGGTGCTGATTGATGGCGGCCATACAATGGCTCGCGCAGCAGAGGTGAACGAGCATGTCTGGCACGCAGTTTTCCAGGCGTTGTTTCAGCATGGGGTGAGCCTGGAACACATGATTCTCAAACCCAGCATGATTACGCCGGGTAAAGATGCTGGTAACGCCTCCTCGGCTGAGGTTGCCGAGATGACGTTACGCATTCTCCGCCGTACCGTGCCGGTGGCTGTGCCCAGTATCAACTTCCTTTCTGGCGGCCAAACCCCGGAGGAGGCCACCGCTAACCTCAACGAACTCAATCGGCAGCGCGGCAACGCCCCCTGGCGTCTGAGCATGTCATACGGCAGGGCATTGCAGGAGCCCGCGATGAAGGCTTGGGGTGGTAAGGCCGAAAATCGGGAGCAAGCGCAAGCCGCGTTCCTCAAACGGGCCAGATTGAACAGCCTTGCCCGTCGGGGGGAATACAGCGAGAGCGAGGAAGCTGCGGGCTGAGCTGACTCAAGAAGTTTGTAACCGGGGCGCGCTGGCCGGTTCTTCACGGATCGGCCAGTGCAGGGCTACAGCAACCAGGCTAAGAGCAACGCCTATCCACCATAAGCCATCGTAGGAGCCGGTGGTGGTGTAGATCCAACCGCCCAGATAAACACCACTGAAACTGCCGACCTGGTGACCGAGAAACACCACGCCATAGAGAGTTGCCATGTATCGAGTGCCAAACATCACCGCGACCAGTCCGGTCGTTGGTGGTACGGTGGCGAGCCAGAGAAAACCCATCACGCAACTGAACACGATAATTGACTCGATCGACATCGGGAACACAAGCAGGCAGGTGATGGCTACCGCTCGTCCCGAATAGATGCCAATCAGAATCAGCCGCATGGACATCCGCCCGGATAGAAAGCCAGCGCCTAGCGCCCCGAAGATATTACACAACCCGATTAACCCGATTGACCAGGCTGCTACTGATGGATCAAAGCCCTTGTCGGTCAGATACCCTGGCAGATGTACCGTAATAAACGCCACATGGAACCCGCACACGAAGAAGCCGACAGTCAGTAGCCAGTAGGAAAGGTGACCCCTGGCGAGAGTGACCGTGGCGCGGAGCGTTTCGACCCCGGCCTGAGGCGTGCCGCTGGCCGCCGGATTGCCCGTTTTGGCCGCAAGAGGCATCACCAGGAGTACCATTCCCAAAGCCATCAGGGACATGACATTCAGGGCGCCGCTCCAGCCAAAAAGATCAATAAACTGTTGCGCCAACGGTGCCATCAGGAACTGACCCATGGAACCGGCGGCGGTGCCCACGCCCAGTACCCACTGTCGCTTGGACTCGCTGACGGCTTTTGCCATCAACGGCAGTACCACGCCAAAACCAGTGCCCGCGACACCCGCGCCAATCAACAATCCCGCACTGCTGTGTAATACCCAGATGTCGCTGACCCCGGAGGTCAGCCAGAGTCCCAGAGCATAAAGAACGGCCCCGCCGACAATAACGACAACGTTGCCGAAGCGGTCAGCCAGACCACCTGCGAGTACCGCAATAACGCCCCAGGCCAGATTCTGGATGGCGAGTGCCAGCCCCAGTACATCCCGACCCCAGCCATTTGTTTCCGCAATGGGCGCGACAAAAAGACCGAGGCTGGAGCGCAGCCCGAAAGCAAACATCAGCAGGACGGAGGCGCAGACAATAATGGGCCAGGTTGATCGGGGTATCCGGTCAGCGGTCATAAGTAACATCCAGAGATGACAAGAATCGGATAGTGATATTGCCCCACAATGGCATACTGACGCCATACCAGGCTGCCACGGAAAGTACATGATGACTAAAGACCAACGGCTCCATGAACTTTGCCGCTATATAGAAGCCCACTGCGGCGAACCTTTGACACTGGAACACCTCGGCGGACAGGCTCATATGAGTCCTGACCACCTCCAACGCCGATTCAAGGAAGTGATTGGCGTGACGCCGAAGCAATATGCTGACGCCTGTCGGCTGCGTACTCTTAAAGATGATTTGCGCTCAGGTAACTCTGTTACGGAAGCTGTATTCTCAGCTGGGTTCGGGTCGACCAGCCGGGTCTACGAACGGGCAGCCTCCCATTTGGGTATGACCCCAGGACAGTATCGATCTGGCGGCAAAAATCTCGAGATATCCTGGGCTGACGCGATCACACCCGTCGGTCATTTACTCATGGCGGCGACTGATCGGGGATTGTGTTTTGTTGAGTTGGGAGACGATGTGAAACGGATGCATGAACACCTTGCTGCCGAGTTTCCCGGGGCCACTTTGACGGGCATGCCCGCTGGCGGATCAGAGCCGTTCTGGCAATGGATGACGGCGCTTTGTGACACGCTTGAGGCTGCCAGAAGCACGGCGGACCTGCCGATGGATATCCGCGGCACCGCCTTTCAGTTACAGGTATGGGATTATTTGCGGCAAATCCCGCGGGGAGAACTCAGAACCTATAAAGAAGTGGCTGAAGCGATCGGCCGCCCGAAGGCGGTCAGGGCGGTCGCCAGTGCCTGCGGGGCTAACCGGGTTGCGCTTGCAATTCCCTGTCATCGCGTTATCCGCGGTGACGGCGGGCTCGGGGGCTATCGCTGGGGAATCGAAAGAAAGCGCCAGTTGTTATTGATGGAGACGCCCTGAACCTTCGACGCCCCGGTTATATGCAGGCTTCGAACAACGCCCGGGTATTGTCGGCATCCATCTTGACCGGGTTACCGCCTGCGCTGGGGTCTTCCAACGCCATGCGGGTCATCTCATCAATTCGATCTGTGCCTACTCCCAGTTCCCGGAGTTTATCCGGCACTTTCAATTCTTGTCTCAGCGCAAGAATGTAGTCGGCAAAACCTTCGAAGCCGCCACTGATATCGAGATAGCGGGCAATGCTTTCCACTTTGGTGATGATGGCAGGTTTATTCATGGCAATAACCGATGGCAGCACGACCGCATTGGTCAGGCCGTGATGGGTGTTATAAATCGCCCCCACAGAATGAGAAACCGCATGGGTGGCGCCCAGTCCTTTCTGGAACGCCACGGCTCCCATGGCGGCAGCGGCCATCATCTGGCCTCGGGCTTCAATGTCGGTGCCATCGGCGAAAACCTTTGGCAGGTTTTCTTTAACCAGCCGCATGCCTTCCAGCGCGATGCCCTGGCTCATGGGGTGGAAGTTTGGCGAACAGAATGCTTCGAAGCAGTGGATAAAGGCATCCATGCCGGTGCCGACAGTAATCACCGGTGGCATTCCGACGGTCAGCTCCGGGTCTGAAATCACGATGGCGGGCAGGATCTTCGGGTGGAAAATAATTTTCTTCACGTGATCCCGGCTGTTAACAATGACACTGGCGCGGCCAACTTCAGAGCCCGTTCCTGCGGTGGTTGGTACCGCAATAATCGGCGCGATGGCATCGGCGTTCGCCCGCGTCCACCAGTCGCCGATATCCTCGAAATCCCATACCGGTCGGGTCTGTCCGGCCATGAAAGCGATCAATTTGCCGAGGTCCAGCCCGGAGCCACCGCCAAAGGCGATGACGCCATCATGGCCGCCGTCCCGGTACGCTTTAACGCCAGCTTCCATATTGAGTTCGGTCGGGTTGGGGTCGACCTCTGCAAACAAGGCCCGGCCCAAACCGGCGGCTTCCATCAGGTCGCGGGTGGCGTGGGTGATGGGCAGGTTGGCGAGGCCCTTATCCGTCACCAGCAGGGGCTTTCGGATGCCGACAGCCGCACAACTTTCAGCAAGCTCGGCGATTCTGCCCGCGCCAAAACGGATGGCGGTCGGGTAGGACCAGTTTGCGGTCAGAGTCATATCAGGACCTCTTCAGATAAAAAGATTTGGGTCGCGTCAGGTTGTGATAGCCGATCACTGACAACCCGCCGCCACGCCCGGTCTGTTTACAGCCGGTCCAGCACAACGCCGGGTCGAGATAATCGCAGCGGTTCATGAAGACGGTGCCGGTGTCGATCTGGTTCGCAATACGCTCTGCGCGGTCAATGTCCCGGGTCCATAACGAGGCGGTCAGGCCAAACTCGCTGTCGTTCATCAGCGCGATTGCTTCGTCGTCGCTGCCAACCCGCATGATGCCAACCACCGGGCCAAAGGATTCCTCCCGCATAACGCGCATGGAGTGGTCTACATCCACCAGGATTTGTGGCATCAGATAGGCGCCACCCTGATTCGGAAACAGTGCCGGGTCGATTAGCGCTTTGGCGCCTGCTGCGGTGGCTTCTGAGGTTTGCTCACGGACGACATCCGCAAACCGGGCGTGGGCCATGGGCCCCAGGGTGGTGGCTTCCTCCAGCGGGTTACCCAGCTTATAGGCGCTGACGATAGCGACGGCCTTTTCCACAAAGCGGTCAAACAGGCTGTCGGCCACGTAGATTCGTTCAATACCACAACAACATTGGCCGGCGTTGAACATGGCACCGTCGATCAGGGTATCCACGGCAGCGTCCAGATCGGCATCGTCCATCACGTAGCCGGGGTCTTTGCCTCCCAGTTCGAGCCCCAGTCCGGTAAAGGTCCCCGCTGCTGCGCTCTCAATAGCCTTGCCGCCGGATACGGAGCCGGTGAAGTTGACGAAACCGAAGGCTTTTTCCGCAATCAGGTCGGCAGTGGTGGCGTGGCTCAGGAAAACATTCTGGAACACGTCTGCTGGAATACCGGCCTCGTGGAATGCCCGCGCAATATGTTCGCCCACCAGGGGCGTTTGTGAGGCATGCTTGAGAAACACGGCATTACCGGCGATCAGGGCCGGAACCACCGTGTTAATGGCGGTCATGTAGGGGTAATTCCAGGGCGCGATAATCAGTACCGTGCCATGAGGGTCCCGTTGGATATAGCGCTTGTGTGTGTCACTGTTTTCTATTTCGATCGGCGCCAGGGCGGTTTCTGCGATATCGGCCATGTAGTTGGTGCGTTCGTCAACGCCGCCAAACTCACCGCCGTAACGCACCGGCCGGCCCATCTGCCAGGCCAGCGTTTCGACCACTTCAGCGTTCATGGCGCCAAGATTCTCGATACCGGCCCGCACCAGTCGCGTGCGTTCTGCAAGAGGTCGCAACGCCCATGCTTTCTGGGCCTTAACCGCTTCTTGAACCGCTGACCGGGCCTGGTCCAGTGACAGGGTCGCGCGCTCGGCATAAACACTGCCGTCGACCGGGGAAATACATTGAATAGAGTGGCTCATAAAACTCCTATGCCTGTTCGAATCCGCGTTTGACTTCGTAATCGGTAACCACCCGATCAAAGTCTTCCTGTTCCCACTCGGCACAGCGTACATAGTGGTCCACTACGTCGTCGCCCATAGCTTCCCTGAGCATGACGGAATGCCTCAAGGCTTCCGTGGCCGCGCGCAACGTGGCGGGAATACTGTGAGAGCCTTCAGCGCCGTAAGCGTTGCCATTGAATTCTGGCTCCAGCTTCAGCTTACCCTCGATGCCGGCAATATTCGCGGCAATTTGTGAGGCCAGGGCCAGGTAGGGGTTCAGGTCTGAACCGCCGATCCGGCATTCAACCCGGACCGCTTCAGAATCTGGCGCCACTACCCGAAAACCGGCCGTGCGGTTGTCTACCGACCAGACCGTGCTGGTGGGCGCAAACGTGCCTTCGGCGAAGCGCTTGTAGGAATTCACATAGGGCGCCAGAAAGAAGGTGGTTTCACCAGCGTGGGCAAGCAATCCGGCCAGAGCATGCTCCATGGTTTCTGACATGCCGTGTTTACGGTCAGGGTCGAAGAACACCGAATTGCCGTCCTTGTCCGACAGGGACTGATGAATATGGCTGGAGGAGCCCGCGGACCGGTGGTGCCACTTTGCCATAAAGCTCACGCTGCGCCCGTGTT
The DNA here is from genome assembly GCF_040882185.1 of Marinobacter sp. Classification (GTDB taxonomy): domain Bacteria; phylum Pseudomonadota; class Gammaproteobacteria; order Pseudomonadales; family Oleiphilaceae; genus Marinobacter. Next base: position 141,701 of record NZ_JBBEBW010000002.1, read on the forward strand.
GCCAGGCCATCTCCTTGACCGCGTTTTTTACCAGCACGTGAGTGTCTGCCATATCGAGCGGGTCAGAGTACTGGATGTTGAGCTCAACCTGCCCGGCGCTCGCTTCGCCCTTGCTACTTTCGACCCGGATGCCCGCACCATACAGGCCATTGCGAATAGGCCGCATGACATCTTCTTCCCGGGTAGTCTGGAATATATGGTAATCCTCGTTGTAAGGGCTCATTGGGGTCATGTCCCGGTACTTCTGGTCTTTCATCTCCTCGAAGGTTTGCCGGAAGATGAAGAACTCCAATTCGGTGGCGGTGGTCATGGTCAGTCCCATGGCCTCAAGCCGCGCCAGCTGCTTTTTCAGTACCGCCCGGGGCGAGTGGGGAACTGGGCCATGGCTGGCATGGTCGAGCAGGTCACACAACACAAAGGCGGTGCCCTCCAGCCAGGGCAGTTTTCTGAGGGTTCCCAGGTCGGGCTTCATTACATAATCGCCATAGCCTGCGGTCCAACTGGTAGACGCGTAGTTCTCCACCGTGGTCATGGCCAGATCGGTGGCCACCAGATACTTGCAACAGTGGCTTTCCTGCCAGGCGGTCTCGATAAAATACTGAGCCTGGAAACGTTTGCCCATCAACCGCCCCTGCATATCAGGAATGGCTGCCACGACGGTGTCGATGGTGCCTTCAAGCACACATTCGGTCAGCTCTTCAAAGGTCAGGTTCCCCGCCATAAAAACTCCGTTTGAGTCACCGACGCGCACTGGCGTCCGAAATGAGGAGGGCCGTCAATCCCGGTTCAGGAGGACGGCCCCGGGCCATTAACTGTAACGATAGGGCCGCCCGGCTTTCTCCATGGTGGCATTGTAGTCCTTGAGGATCTTGACCACTTTCGCTTTGGTTTCGGATTCCTCTGCGATCTCGTCCCAGAATTTAACGGCAGCCTTCTCGACCTGGGCCCACTCGGCATCGGGTATGGTGGTGAGCTGCATCTTGGTACCTCTGACCCGGAGCTCCGCTTCGCCGCCCCAGTACCACCATTGCCGATAATAATGGGAGCTGTCCATAGTGAGCTTGAGCAGTTCCTTGAGGTGATCAGGCAGTTCGTTGTAACGGTCCATGTTGGCGAAGAAAGACCCCGCCCAGGCGCCGGAAATGTTGTTGGTCAGGAAGTAGTTGGTCACATCCGCCCAACCGACGGTGTAATCCTCGGTGATGCCCGACCAGGCTACGCCGTCAAGTTCACCGGTCTGCACGGCAACTTCGATATCTTCCCAGGGCAGGGACACCGGCACTACGCCGAATTGAGCCATGAAACGGCCTGCAGTGGGGAAGGTGAAGACCCGTTTACCTTTAAGGTCTTCCAGGCTGTTGATCGGTTCTTTGGTGGCAAAATGACAGGGGTCCCAGGCCCCGGCGGATAAATGTTTCACGCCGACCTTGCTGTATTCTTCGTCCCAGATTTTGTTGAGTCCGTACTGGTTGAACAACACCGGTACGTCCAGGGAGTAGCGACTGGCAAACGGAAAATAACCGCCGAATACGGTCACTTCGGTGGGTGAGGCCATGGAATCGTCATCGGACTGCACTGCATCGATAGTGCCCTTTTGCATGGCCCGGAACAGTTCCCCGGTGGGGACCAGTTGGTCAGCGTAGTAGAGTTCGATCTGCATCTCGTTGCCAGCAATGCGATTGAAACTATCGATGGCGGGTTTGATCACGTGCTCGCCCAGGGCTGGCCCAGCGTAAGTCTGCAATCGCCATTTGATCTTGGGTTCGGCGGCATAGAGGCTGTTGGGAGCAATAGCGGCAGCACCGGCCAGGGTGGCGGCGGATGCCAGGAACTTGCGGCGTGAGGTCATGGTTCTCTCCTTGATTATCACTCTTATTGGAAACCTTGAGGGCTTCCCGGCTTTCCGGCCCCAGCCTGTCCTGGCGTTACAGCATGCCTGTCGTGGCCAAATCCGGTTCAGTTATTTGTTATAAACGTACTCCGGTAACCAGAGGGCGATCTGCGGAAACATCATGATCAGAGTCAGTGCGAACAACATGACCGCCACAAAGGGCAGGATGGAACTGTAGATGTCCCGCAAGGTGATTTCCGGCGGTGCCATCGCCCGCATCAGGAATAAATTATAGCCAAACGGTGGCGTCATGTAGGCAATTTGGGTGGTGATGGTGTAGAGCACCCCGTACCAAACGAGATCAAAGCCCAGCGCTGCCACCAGCGGCACATAAAGCGGTGCCACGATGACCAGCATGGCGGTATCGTCCAGAAACGTGCCCATCAGCAGGAAAGAGAGCTGCATCAGGATCAGAATCATCCACGGATTCAGGCCCAGTTGATCGGTAAACAGGTTATCAATGGCGTCAACCGCGCCGAGGCCATCGAAGACAGCGCCAAAGCCCAGGGCCGCCAGAATGATCCACATGAACATGCAGGAGATGGACAGGGTCTGGCGCACTGAAACTTCAAAAACCTGTTGATTCATGCGGCCTTTAAGGATGGCAGCGACAAAAGCGGCCATGGCGCCGATGGCAGAGCTCTCAACCAGGCTTGTCCAGCCGTTGATGAAAGGCACCATCATGCTGGCGAAGATCACTACTGGTAAGGCACCCGCGCGGAGGAGGCGAAGTTTCTCACCAAGGCTAACCTGACGTTCTTCCAGGGGTAAAACCGGCCCCAGATGGGGTTGAATGCGACAGCGTATCGCAATATACAGAACAAACATTCCCGCCATTAGCAGGCCCGGGAACACGCCAGCCAGCCACAATTGCCCCACGGGCTGGCGGGCGATCATGGCATAGAGCACCAACACGACTGAAGGTGGAACAAGAATGCCAAGGGAAGAGCCGGCCTGAATCACGCCGGTTACCATGCGTTTGTCGTAACCCCGGCGGAGCAACTCGGGCAACGCAATGGTAGCGCCGATGGCCATACCCGCAACCGACAGGCCATTCATGGCGGATACCAACACCATCAAACCAATGGTGCCGATAGCCAGACCGCCGTGAATGGGGCCCATCCAGACATGGAACATGCGGTAAAGATCATCGGCAATTTTGGATTCCGACAATACATATCCCATGAAAATGAACATCGGCAACGTCAGCAGGGGATACCAGTTCATCAGCTTCATGGCGGCTGAAAAGGGTATATCCGAGCCGCCGACACCCCACATGGTAATGGCGGATACTGCAGCGACAGCGCCAATGGCCGCAAATACCCGCTGGCCGGTCATCAGCATCAGCATCATCGTGGAAAACATGAATAGCGCGATCATTTCCTGGGACATCAGATCGACTCTCCACGAATGCGGGCGATATCCTTGAAGAACTCGGAAAACGCCTGCAACAGCATCAGGAAAAAACCGATGCACATCACCAGTTTGATGGGCCACATATACGGTCGCCAGGCGGTCGGGCTACGTTCACCGTATTTCATAGAATAGCTGGTGCTGTCGTAGGCGCCGTACAGCAACACTCCAAGAAAAAACATCAGGAAGAAAATGCTGAAGGCGTCAAACCACGCTTTCTTCTGGTCAGACCAACTGCCGTAGAGCAGGTCCATCCGTACGTTGGACCCGAGTTGAATCGAGTAGGGCCCGCCAAGAACGTAATAGCCCACCATGGCGAACTGGGCAGCCTCAAGTGTCCAGAGTGACGGAAGAAAGAATGTCTTGGAGATGGAGGACCACAATAGAATGCCGACCATGAGGAAAATGCCGTACATCACTACCCGTCCGACGCGGTAATTCACAGCATCCACGACACGAACGTAACCGCTGATGATCGGGGGCATCAAATTCCCTCTTTACGGGGTACTCGGGTTGTCAGTGCTTTCCATGTAGCCAGCAAAAGACCTGCCAGCATGGCTGCCATGGCGTCTTGTTGAACCTGGGTGCGAATGAGGTCGTTACGGATTTCAATCATCACGTTCATCACGCCGGTCTTGAGTCCGTGAGCTTGTAACGTGTGGGTAACGCCGTCGGCCGGGCCATAGGGGTCGTTGCGGCGAAACTTTAGTGGGCTGTGTTGCGGCGCCAACTGCAGCAGGGTATCGGCAAAGCGGGTATCACTATCGTGCAGGATGCCGATCTCGGTGGTCCGTTGTTGCTCGCGATAAACAGGGCTAAAACTGTGAATAGTGGCCATAACCGGCACTGAACTGGTGCTTTTCGTAGTGGCCAGGGTTTCTGTCAGCAGAGCCTGAAAAGGCTCGTAGTAATCCTGAATTCTCTGCTCTCTGCCGTGTTGAGTGAGGTTCAGGTTACCGGGTATGTCATACACCTCGCTTTTGCGGGGCATGGCATCTTGCGCTGTGGGTGGCCGGTTACAGTCGTACACCAGACGGGAAACCGTAGCGGCGACAAGCCGGGCATCAAGGGTGCGGCTGAGCCTCTGGGCAACCGCCAATGCCCCGGGGTCCCAGGCAATGTGTGCGGTGCGCAGTTCTGGCGGCAGGCCCAGACTCTCGAACTCAGGAGGTATGAAACAGGATGCGTGCTCGCAAACGAGTAAAAACGGAGAGCTTCCCTGACTGTTAATCAGTCTGGCGGGCTCGCTCCGTTCTTGTGGGATCGGGACTTCGGGTCCGGTATTGCTCTGGTGATTTTTCACTCAAGCCTCCCTGTTCCCTTAGAGAATTCGTCATACCTCGGAATCTGTCAAATACTTTGCTGATTTAGTCTTCGAATAGCTTTCGAGCAATTCGGCGAGGGTAAAGACTTCGCCGCAGAGATCGGGGAAGTAACCCGGTAACTTGTTTACTTCGGCAACAAAGTCATCGGAGCGAATGAGCTGCAGGAATTGTTTGAGGTTGTCATTGCCGAGTCGATCGCGATGGCATAACAGCAAATAGTACTCGGTGGTGAGCGGAACAAAGTCCAGGTCAAACTGACGGGCCGCTGCTTCAACACCGAAACCGGCATCGGCCATGCCGGCGGCCACGTAGGCGGCCACTGCAGAGTGAGTGAATTCTTCGCTGTCAAAGCCGTTAATTTGCTGTCCGGAAATGGATTCCCGTTCCAGCAGCATATTGAACAGGGCGCGAGTGTCTGAACGGCGTTCGCGGTTGATAAAACGGTGGCCTGAATGCATAAGGTCCGGGAGCCCGGTAATACCGGTTTTTGATTCGCTGCGGATCATCAGGCCCTGACGTCGGGTGATAAACCGGATAACCCGGATTTTGTCCGGCGGCAGCAGGTCTCGGTAATGCTCAAGGACGCGATGGGCAAAGAGGGGGTCGGTCGGCAAGTGAAAACCGGCCACATCGCTTTCACCCCGATTCAGGGAGATCAGGGCCTCTTCGGGGCTTGAATACTGCAGGTTGAGTTCAAAACGGGCCTGGAACTTTGGCAGCAGGGCCACCGCAAAGCCATGACTGGCCTGCATGCGAAGTACCTGATGGGTGCCTTCGAGTAATTGTTGCATTTGCATGTTTAATTCGGAGGCCATGCTATCAATCTGGGGTCCCAGTCGTGCCTGCACCCGCTCGTGGGACCAGACCAGTTTTTCGCCGAGAGGAGAGAGGGTGGTGCCCTGGCCCTTGCGCCGGACAACCAGCGGTAGGCCGAAGAAATCGCTCCATTTATTGAGCAGATTCCAGGCGTGGCGGTAGGAAATATCCGACGCCGAGGCTGCGGCCGTCAGACGGCCAGTTTCACGGATGCTTCGCAGGAGCACGAACATGACAGGCTCGAATAGCTGACCTTCCTCGGTGGAGAAGGACCAAATTGGTGAAATCACGAGTCTTTTTTTATGCATAAGAATTCATATTTATAGTGAGTTACGAGAGTGCTATTTTCACTGAATCCAGTATCAAATCGATAATACATAAGAATGATCATGCATATATCTGAGCAAAACAAGCGTACCGCCCAGGCTTCGGTGTCACCAGGATACGAGGAATGGACTCCCGCCCTTGTGCAACAGGAAATCGACGCACTCAAATATAAACCCGGTGCCATGTTGCCGGTATTGCATGCCATTCAGGACAGGTTTGGCTACATTCCTGAAGCCGCAGTTCCAATCATCGCGGAAGCGATGAGCCAGACCCGTGCCGAAGTGCATGGCATCATCAGCTTCTATCATCACTTCCGCAGCCACCCGGTGGGCACCCATGTAGTTCAAGTATGCCGGGCAGAAGCCTGCCAGGCTATGGGGGGTCGTAATCTGGAAGCTCATGTCAAGCAGCGTCTGGGGGTGGATTTTCATCAGACCAGCAAGGACCAGGAATTTACTGTCGAGCCGGTTTACTGCCTCGGCAACTGCGCATGCGCACCCTCAATTCGCATCGGCGACGAGATTGTTGGTCGCGTCACGCCCGAAAAATTCGACCGGCTGGTTGATCAGCTAACCACCTCCATCCTGGAGCTGAAGTAATGACCATCAGAGTGTTTGTGCCCTGTGATACCACTGCGCTTTCCATGGGCGCTAACTCGGTTGCGGCGGCTATCCAAACGCAAGCCGTTGCCCTTGGGATCGATATTGAGTTGATTCGCAACGGCACCCGGGGCCTGTTCTGGCTGGAGCCGATGGTTGAAGTGGAAACACCCGAGGGGCGGGTCGCCTTCGGTCCGGTGGAGACACAGGATGTTGAAGGGTTGGTGACCTCCGGGTTGTTCGACGGTGCTCAAGCTCATCCGCTGGCGCTGGGATTGACGGAAGAAATCCCCTACCTGAAGAAACAGCAACGCCTGACGTTCTCCCGCATTGGTGTGACGGACCCGCTTTCAATTGAAGATTATCGTGCCCATGACGGCTTCCGTGGCCTTGAAAAGGCGCTTGCCATCCCGCCCCAGGCAATCGTGGATGAAGTCACGGCCTCGGGCCTGCGAGGACGCGGTGGAGCCGCCTTCCCAACCGGCATTAAGTGGCAGACGGTGCTGGATGAAGCGCCAGGTCAGAAATACATTGTCTGCAATGCGGATGAGGGGGACTCGGGCACCTTCGCTGATCGCCTGACGATGGAATGCGACCCCTATATGCTGATCGAGGGCATGACCATTGCCGGGCTGGCGGTTGGCGCGAGCCAGGGCTACGTATACCTGCGATCCGAATACCCGGTGGCGCATCGTATATTCAAGGCGGCTCTTGAACGAGCCTATGAGGGTGGCTACCTGGGCGCAGACGTTTGCGGCAGCGGCAGGCACTTTGATCTGGAAGTCCGTCTTGCAGCCGGTGCTTATATTTGCGGTGAAGAAACGTCGTTGTTGGACAGTTTGGAGGGCAAGCGGGGTATGGTGCGAGCCAAGCCTCCGCTGCCTGCTAGAAAGGGGTTGTTTGGCAAACCCACGGTGGTCAATAACGTACTCTCCCTGGCGGCGATTCCGTTCATTCTGGACAAGGGAGGCCAGGCCTACGCTGACTACGGGATGGGTCGCTCCCGTGGCACCTTACCACTGCAACTGGCGGGTAATGTGAAGCGTGGCGGACTGGTCGAGCTGGCGTTCGGCATCACCCTGCGTGAACTGATGGAGGGTTTCGGTGGTGGTACTTACACCGGGCGCCCTCTTAAAGCGGTGCAAGCTGGCGGCCCACTGGGCAGTTATTTACCGGAAAGTCAGTGGGACACCCGGATTGATTACGAAGAGTTTGCGGCGCTGGGCGCTGTGGTAGGTCATGGTGGGGTGGTGATGTTCGATGATTCGGTGGATATGGGTGCTCAGGCGCGGTTTGCGATGGAATTTTGCGCTGTTGAGTCTTGCGGTAAATGCACCCCTTGCCGAATTGGCTCCGTTCGGGGGGTCGAGGTTATCGACCGTATCCGGGCAGGTACGAACCGCGATGCTAATCTTGAATTATTGAGCGACCTCTGCGAAACCATGGTGGACGGCTCGCTCTGTGCGATGGGCGGCATGACGCCGTTCCCGGTACAAAGCGTGATGAGGCATTTTCCCCAAGACCTGTAAGGCTGACTGAGCGAGGCCAGATTATGTTGCAATATTACGATCCCACCAATCCCGCGAAAGGTTCTTTCGATCCGGACAAGGATTACGGTACGCCTGCGCAGTTATCTGAGAAACCGGTGTCGGTTGCCATCGACGGGGTGGAGATTGCTGTGCCGGAAGGCACTTCAGTATTGAGGGCAGCAGCGCTCGCTGGCATCAACATCCCCAAGCTGTGTGCATCTGACAACCTTGAAGCTTTCGGTTCGTGCCGCATCTGCGCGGTTGAGATTGAGGGTCGGCGCGGAACCCCGGCTTCCTGCACCACGCCCGTTGCTGAGGGAATGAGCGTCACCACCCAGAACAGCAAACTCGGCAAGCTCCGTCGCAACATTATGGAGCTGTATATTTCCGATCACCCCCTGGACTGCCTGACCTGTCCTGCCAACGGCAATTGTGAGCTTCAGGATGTCGCGGGTGCGGTGGGGCTTCGGGAAGTGCGTTACGGGTTCGACGGTGAGAATCATCTGGATGCCAGAACCGATGAGTCCAACCCCTATTTCAGTTTTGACCCCAGCAAATGCATTGTGTGTTCACGGTGTGTGCGTGCCTGTGAAGAAGTGCAGGGCACCTTCGCGTTGACCATCGATGGCCGCGGTTTCGACTCCAAGGTGTCCGCCGGTCAAATGGAAGATTTCATGGATTCCGAATGTGTGTCCTGCGGTGCCTGTGTTCAGGCCTGCCCTACGTCGACACTAATGGAAAAGAGCGTCATCGAGGTCGGTCAGCCGGAGCACAGTGTGGTAACAACCTGTGCCTATTGCGGTGTTGGCTGTTCTTTCAAAGCTGAGATGAAAGGCGATGAGCTGGTGCGCATGGTGCCCTACAAAGGTGGCGACGCCAATCATGGCCACTCCTGTGTAAAAGGCCGGTTTGCCTTCGGTTATGCCACCCACAAGGACCGTATCAGGGAGCCAATGATCCGGGACTCCATTGATCAGCCCTGGCGTACGGTGTCGTGGGAAGAAGCCATTGGGTTTGCGGCTGGCCGGCTCAAGGATATCCAGGCCAAATACGGTCGCGAAAGCGTTGGCGGTATTACCTCGTCCCGATGCACGAACGAGGAAACCTACCTGGTTCAGAAGTTGATCCGGGCAGCCTTCGGTAACAACAACACCGACACCTGTGCCCGGGTTTGTCATTCCCCCACCGGCTTTGGTCTCAGAACCACCATGGGTGAGTCGGCGGGTACCCAGACGTTCGATTCGGTGATGAAAGCCGACACCATCATGGTTATTGGCGCCAACCCCACCGATGCCCATCCGGTGTTCGCGTCCCAGATGCGCAAGCGCCTGCGTCAGGGAGCCAAGCTGATCGTGGTGGACCCCCGCCGGATAGATCTGCTGAAAACACCCCACGGCGGAGAGACTTTACACTTGCCTTTGCGTCCGGGCACTAACGTGGCGCTGATTAATTCACTGGCTCACGTGGTGATCACCGAGGGCCTGGAAGATCAGGCTTTCATCGACGCTCGCTGCCACGAAAAGGCTTACAGCAAGTGGCGTGAGTTTATCAGCGAGGCGCGCAATTCGCCGGAAGCCATGGAGACCGTCACCGGCGTGCCTCCCGCCGACGTTCGCCGGGCGGCGCGCCTCTACGCCGGGGCTGGCAATGGTGCAATCTATTACGGCCTGGGGGTAACCGAACACAGCCAGGGCTCCACCATGGTAATGGGCATTGCCAACCTGGCGATGTCCACGGGCAATATTGGCCGGGAAGGCGTCGGTGTTAACCCGCTGCGGGGCCAGAACAATGTGCAGGGTTCCTGCGATATGGGGTCCTTTCCCCATGAACTGCCGGGCTATCAGCATGTGGCCGATGACGCCATTCGGGCAAAATTCGAGGCGTTCTGGGGTGTGAAATTGGACAACGAGCCGGGTCTGCGGATTCCCAATATGTTTGATTCCGCTATTGCTGGCACGTTCAAGGCGATGTATGTGCAGGGCGAAGATCTTGCCCAGTCCGATCCCAATACGCATCACGTGGAAGCAGCGTTGAAAGCTCTCGACTGCCTGATTGTGCAGGATATCTTCCTCAATGAAACCGCGAAGTTCGCTCATGTCCTCTTACCCGGTTCCACCTTCCTCGAAAAGAACGGCACCTTCACCAACGCCGAGCGGCGGATCAACCGGGTACGCAAGGTGATGGCACCGGTCGCAGGCAAGGAAGACTGGGAGGTGACCGTCGCCCTGGCAAATGCCCTGGGGTATCCCATGCACTATAACCACCCATCCGAAATCATGGATGAAATAGCCCAGTTGACGCCGACCTTCACTGGAGTCAGTTACCAGAAACTGGAGGAACTTGGCAGTATCCAGTGGCCGTGCAACGACGCATACCCGGTTGGTATGCCGACCATGCATACGCTGGATTTCCCGATTGGCAAGGGTAATTTTGCTATTACTGAATACGTCGCCACCGACGAACGGGCGACGCGCCGCTTCCCCTTGTTGCTGACTACCGGTCGCATCCTGTCTCAGTACAACGTCGGGGCGCAGACCCGGCGGACCGACAACAAACGGTGGCACGAAGAAGATGTGCTGGAGCTTCACCCCAGCGATGCCGAGCTTCGTGGTGTTAAGGAGGGTGACTGGCTGGGGATCAGCAGCCGTGCCGGGCAAACCGTACTGCGGGCCAAAATCAGCGAACGCATGTTACCCGGAGTGGTGTTTACCACCTTCCACCATCCGGGCAGTGGCGCTAACGTAATTACCACTGACAACTCTGATTGGGCCACCAATTGTCCAGAATACAAAGTCACGGCAGTGCAGGTGGAAAAGGTCACCCAGCCCTCGGAATGGCAACAGAACTTCAAACAGTTCGACAAACGCCAGCATGCTTATCTGGAGCAGCCAGCTGACAATATCACGGCTGGAATGAAGTAGTTTTGGCGGCGAAGACTGACAATCCGGCGCTGGTCAGGACTGCGGTTGATGTGCGCGGGCTCGGCCAGCCGGGCGGGTCTGTTCACGGAATGACAGACGATGTGGTGGCCCAGGAAACGCCGGTGGCCATGGTCTACAACGGCATCTCTCACGCGGTGATGTTGGCATCCCCGGCTGATCTTGAGGATTTCGCACTCGGTTTCAGTCTGACGGAAGGCATCATTGAAAGCCCCGGCGAGCTTTACGACCTGGAGGTTGAGCAGGCTCCGGAAGGGCTGTCAGTCAGCATGCGTATCAGCAACGAACGCTTTGCGGTCCTGAAGGCCCAGCGTCGCAATATGACCGGTCGCACCGGTTGTGGGCTCTGTGGTACCGAGTCGCTTGAACAGGCGATTCGGCCTATCAAATTACTGAGGGCTGGTGTTGTGGTCAGCGACGCAGCGATTCAGCGAGCCGTGCAGTCGTTGCGGAACCATCAGCCTCTGCAGGCAGAGACCGGAGCTACCCATGGGGCTGCTTGGTGCAATCTGGCGGGCGATATTCTGGCAGTGCGCGAGGATGTTGGCCGCCACAATGCGTTGGACAAACTGATTGGCTTTCAGCTACGGACCGGCAGCGACTTGCAGCAGGGTTTTGCCCTGATTTCCAGCAGGGCCAGTTTCGAGATGGTGCAGAAGAGTGCGGCGGTGGGCATCGGTTGCCTGGTGGCAGTCTCGGCCCCCACGGCGCTGGCTGTAGCGCAGGCCCGCAAGGCTGGCCTGATGCTGGTGGGCTTTGCACGCCCGAACAGACACGTGATCTATCATCCGGGCGAGGCGTCCGGATCGTCATAACTTTATCGGGGAGAGCTCACCGTGAGCGATCAGCAACTGAATAATCTGATCAAAATGATCAACCAGATCAGTGTCAATAATCAGCACCACGATAGTGATCATCAGGCTGCAGAAGCGGTAGCAGCGCACCTGATGAAATTCTGGGCCCGGTCGATGAAACAGCTGATCATCAGTCACCTCGATGAAGGTGGCGAAGGGTTACTGCCGGTCTCCCGGATGGCGGTGGAATTGTTACGGGAAAAGGCAGCGGCGTAATGGCGTTTTGGTTTTTTGAAGGCACGTATTAATTGGCAAGAAAGTAAGCGGGTAGGTCTTTCCAAAACCGTGCGGAGCCATGGATGGCGGAGCCCGAGCGTACACGGACGTATTTACAGCGTGTTTTGGAAAGACCTACCCGCTTGCTTTAGACACCTCTATCCTGTTCAGTAGTCAGCCTTCACAGGGCACAGTATTTCAGGGCATTGCTGTGGGTCTTCTTCGGATTCCCGCTTTGCATCAATCAGTCCGGAAAATCGCTTTTCATCCAGCCTGTAGGCACATTCCGCAGCCGCATTGGCTTCGGTGTCACAGCCCTGCTTCTTCAATGCATGGGCCAGATTATTCCAACCTGACGCCATATCCGGAAACCGTTCCACCATCTCGCTGTATTGAGCCGAAGCGGTTTGCCAGTCTGATTGCTGATAGGCCACGTTACCAAGACCCAGCCAGGCCGCAGGCTGATCGGGCCATGTCTCCGTTGCCGTGCTGTAGGCGGCGCGAGCGGCTTCGAGTTGCCCGGTGGATTCCAGGTCGCTGGCAGCGGTCAGGTACTTTAAAGGTTTGGCGGTGGCGGGCAGACGGTTCGGCGGCAACATTACGGCTGACCATTTCTCAGCCCGCTGCCAGGTGGTGAGGAATACCCGGAGCGATTGTTCGTGGGCCTTGCGAGTATCGGTGTGGAGGATTACAGCGTTGCGAACCTGATCGAAGCCCATGACGACTGCGAAATGCCATTGTGGCCACCAGCCGAAACCCAGATTTTGCATGACCAGAACCGGATTGCCAGCGGCCACTTCGGTCAGCAGATCGGTAAGGTTCGGGTCCAGGGGGTAAACCAGCAGTTGATGGCTGCGTGCTGCCGCCACCATTTCGACTTTGAGGGTGCCCTGGCGTTCGGGTATATAGACTTTCTCCACCAACGCGTCGGGGTCAGAATTGTGGCCCTGGGTGTTGAGCATGGTGGCGAGTGCAGCGGGGCCGCATTGGTATTTTTCCTGGGGGTAGAAGGGCACATCCGTGAGCAGTTGCCGTTCCTGAAAACTGCCCGATTGAGATGGCGGGGCCTCGGGCCATTGGGGTGTGCTGGCACATCCGGCCAGCACCGCCACGACCAGTAAAAAGCTGACCGTGGCCCATTGCCGAATTAAGACTATCAACGCGCTGTTAGCGAATGCAGTTGATAAACGGATAGATATTGGTAGCACATAGCAAATCGGTCACAATGAAGATAACCAAAAACAGTACGATGACACCGACCACGCCTTCACCCGTAGGGGCCGTTGCTAGCTGTTGCTCAAAATCAGCCAGTTCTGCCGGAGTCAGACTCTGAATGCGGTTTTCGACTTCTGATTCACTCACACCCATGCTGGCCAGAACGTCTTTTACTTCTTCTTTTTCCAGCATGCTCATCAACGAAGCGCGGTCTATATCAGCTCGCTGTTCAGTCAGTACTTCACCTGTTCCGACCATCGCTGCGGAGGCAGGTACAGCCCAGAGGGTGGTCATCATCATGGCAAACGTCATTACGATAGATACCTGACGAAGATAAGATCTAATTGCCTGCATTGAACTGCTCCTGTTTGAGTTGTTATCACATACGTCGATGTTGTCTGAGGGATAGACAGTAACCGCTATGACTTCGACACTCTACTGTTCCGTGTCGTATTGGGAGAATACCTTGGTATTACAAGCTATAAAACTGCTGTTGTGTGTGCCGACTGTAACTCCGAAGATTACTTCGGTAACTCGCACTGCGGAGCAGAGCTGCATTGATATGAACTCGAACACCCTGGGCCTCACACAGACTGGTACAGTGGTGATTGGCAAAGAGATATTTGGTGAGGTGACAAGTGACCGGTGATCTGTTTGCTACACATCAGGATGAACCTTACGCGGAGAGGCTCGGGGACTGCACGGTCTGGCTTCACGGCTTTGCGTATAATTCTGCCAGCGCCCTGGTGAGGGCGATTGAGGAGATTGCGCGAGAAGCCCCGTTTCGCCAAATGATCACACCGGGTGGCTTCCGGATGTCAGCCGCGATGACCAATTGCGGGCGCCTGGGGTGGGTAACCGACCGCACCGGCTATCGCTACACCGAGCATGATCCGCAGACCGCACGGCGCTGGCCTGAAATGCCGGATTGTCTATTGGAGTTGGCGACCAGTGCCGCTCAAGAGGCAGGCTACTCCGGCTTTGCGCCGGATGCCTGTCTGATTAATCGTTATCTGCCTGGTAGCCGGATGTCGCTGCATCAGGACAAGAACGAAGAGGATTATTCCGCCCCTATCGTGTCGGTATCACTTGGGCTGCCAATGGTATTTCAGTTTGGGGGTATGGCTCGCAACGACAAACCGGCGCGTTTGCCCCTGAGTCACGGCGACGTGGTGGTTTGGGGCGGGGCCGACCGGTTGCGATACCACGGAGTGAGCCCCCTGAAATCTGGATATCACGAGCTAACAGGTGACTGCCGTATTAATCTGACTTTCCGAAAAGCGGGGGCCTGACGCCCGGAGAACGTTTGCCGTTTCAATTGGCGTCTGATACCCGTTCCACGATGGGAGTCTCGCTCCATGTCGACCGGTCCATCCACGGGTCACGCAGCCCAATATGTCCGATTCCAGGCAGCTTGATGGCCAGAGCCAGAGGGTCGATTCCAATATTAAGGCCGAGGATGTTTAGTTCAACGCCCTCCCGAACGCTGGCCATCAGTCCGAAATAACCGTTGAGGGAGAACTGATAGCCCGAACCACTGGGAGCTTTGGCAAAGACTCCGTCAGCGAGATAGTCTTTTCCAATGGCGATATTGGGCAGTGCTACGTCCAGTTCCGGAACCTGCCGGATGACCCAGGCTACGAAGGTATTGCTGTTGGGGCCGGGCCAGGCGTTGTATTCGTTAGGATACGGATAGGCCGCGATAACTGATCCGATATTGGTGATGGCGGATTCTGCCTGCTTACCCCGGAGGTCTGCCAGCAGCATTGGTGGGTTGCCATACCAGGCGTTATCTGGCGCGCCGGGGCGGGATCGCACGGCCTGATAACCCCAGCCGGTGACATCGTGTACCACGTAGGTAGAGGCCCCGCGATCTTTGGTTGCAATCCAGGTATGGACCGCAAAATGGCCACGCCAGTTATAGGCTCTTGCACCATAAACCTGAACGACGGCTTCTTCTGTCTGTGCGGGTAAGGGCGCAATACCCGCGCTGGTGCGATCTGTGTCGCGCCAGCTCTGGCCTGGCTGAGAACTGCAAGCTGCGATCAATGCCGGGCCTGCCAGCAGAACCAACAAAAATAACGTGGTTCTGATGAGCCATCGAAGGGGTCTGATCATTCCAGGGGTACCTCGAACTGCATGCGTTGTTCGGTGTTTGAATTTCGACCAGTATACGTCGCATGCAGCTCCCGGTATCAATGGGTAGCATTACCGATAGGTATTACTGTGGTTTCGGGTGAGGTGTCACCAGAACCACGAGAAGGCTAACGACTGCGGAAGCGGCGAGAGCACCGGCAAAGGGTCCCAGGGTTGGAATCCCGCCGGGGAAGCTGGCAACCACAAGCCCTGACATCAGGTTGCCCCCTGCGGCCCAGCCCGGTAATACAGCACCCAAAAGCCCTGCCAGAGCACCAGTAATAGCCGCCTTCGTGGTCATCCTCGACCACAGGCCCATCAGTACCGGAACCACGGCAGTGGCGCAGAGCAGGTCGGCAATGAGGAATAGTCTGAGTACCGAAACGCCCTGGAGTGCGATGATAACCACGGGCACCATCAGTGCCACCGTTACCCAGCGTGCGCCAGTCAGGGACAATCCTTTTTTCTCAGTGACTGCCAGGGAAGCCATGGCGTTTTGCAGGGTATCGACGGAGGAGGCTACCAGCGTGAGCGCCAGCACGAGAGCAGGGATTGTAAGCCACGCGGGGGCATTGTTGAGCAGTGCAAAGAATGGAATCGGTGGCGTTCCAAGGTCGACGCCACTCATGGCAGCAGCAATGCCCAGGCCGCCAACCACGGCAACCACAACAACAGTTATAGCACCGCCTAGCAAGGCACCACGGCCAAGAGCCGCATCGCTCTTCGCCGACCACAGGCGTTGCCAATAGCCCTGGTGAAAGAGGTTGGCGGCGGTAACGGCAATAATCAGCGTGAGCGCAACGCTCAGTGCGCTACCCACAGGGATCGACGGCAATACTGCGGTATCCGCCATCGCCGGTAACTGTCTGAGCGCTACAAAACCGACCACGACAAGCAACAGAATCAGCAATAGCCCCTGCCATCGATCAGTCATCAGGCTGGCCCGAAGGCCACCCCAGGCGGTGTAGATCAGTGTAGTAACCGCAACGCCAATCACGGCAATGCCGCCGTTGATACCGGACAACAGTGAAGTAATGGCTCCTATGGCAGTTAATTCTGCCGTCAGGAAGCAGAGCATGTAGAGCACCGAGATCAGCGAAACCCAGCGCCGAACGACATTGCCGTAACAAGCCTGGGCAAACTCACCGATACTTCGGCCTTCGGGAAGGTAGCGTCTGATCGCGGGACCGCAATAGGCAAACACGATAAAAGGCAGTGCAGCGCCGATGGCGTAGCCAGCCAGGGCGATGGGGCCGACCAGCGCCCCGACTTCGGGTGGCGCGAACAGGATCCAGCCCCCCATTCCGGAGGCCAGAAATGACAGCCCGAGGGCTTTGGCGCCCTGGGAATTTCGGGCGGTGACGTAGTCGTCCAGCCCGCCATCAGCCAGGCGAGCCCGTAATCCGAGCCACGTAAACAACAGCAGGGCTGCAGCCAGCGCCGCAACGGTGGTGTAAAGCATGTCGCGCTTCCTCCGCCGGTATTAACCGGATCAGGTTCCAGGGTTTAGGCACTGCCCCATCAGATTGTTTAAGTGTGGTGGGCAGTGGTGCTGTTTCTCAGCCCGGACCGACATGTTTGCCGGCGAGACTCCCCTGGCGACGATGAGTGTAAGGTGGTTTCTGGTATTCGATTTTCGAGGTTCTATAGTGCCACAATCAGACCGCACTTGTTTATGGCTCTTCCTGTTCCCGGTAGGGAAGCGCCTCCAGGGCGGCTTGGCGGTAGGTTTCGACTTCGCGAGCTTCTTCCCGGGTGAATTGGGCAATGGCGTCTGCAAAGGCAAGGTTGGCGACCCAGTGCCAGGAGTGCGTCAACACAGGCTCAAACCCCCTTACGAGCTTGTGCTCGCCTTGGGCGCCCGCGTCAAAGCAGTGGAGACCCTGCGCTATGGCCAGCTCAATGCCCTGATAGTAACAAGTCTCGAAGTGCAGGTGGTTGTACTCCTCAAGGCACCCCCAGTAACGGCCATAGAGTGTGCTTTCACTGGTCAGAAACAGCGCTCCGGCGATCATATCATTATCTTTGACGGCCATAATGATGTGGAGTTGGCCCGGCTGGTTCTGACGCAATGCCTGAAAGAATTCGAGGTTCAGGTAGGGACGCTGGCCGCGTTTCAGATAGGTGGCCTTATAGAACACATAAAAGGCGGACAATACGTGGTCTGGAAGACTGGCACCGGGGAAGTGCCGGAATTCGATGCGCTGGGCTG
The DNA here is from genome assembly GCF_040882185.1 of Marinobacter sp. Classification (GTDB taxonomy): domain Bacteria; phylum Pseudomonadota; class Gammaproteobacteria; order Pseudomonadales; family Oleiphilaceae; genus Marinobacter. The sequence continues at coordinate 159,173 of NZ_JBBEBW010000002.1, forward strand.
TCACGGCGCGCCGCTCCTTGCGTATGGATTTGCGTTTACGGGAGGTGAGCGTCGCCAGAAAGGCTTCGAAATCCTCATAATCATAATTGAACCAATGGAACTGACAGCCCAGCCGATGCATGCGCCCCGGCGCGTCGAGCAGGCGCTGATCCGACTGGTTGGGGAACAGAAGGTGCCAACTGCCAGCGCCGACCTCGGCTGCCAAGGTGTCCAGCGCTTCATTGAGTTCATCCGGGCTGATACGTTCGCGCTCATGTTTATCGATTAGCAGCCGTGCACCAACGGACGGGGTAAATGGCACCGCGATAAGCAGCTTGGGATAGTATTCAAATCCATAGCGTTGATAGGCTTCGGCCCAGGCCCAGTCAAAGACGTATTCGCCCCGTGAATGAGACTTCAGGTAGGCAGGGGCGACACCCACCTGTTTACCACCCCGATAGAAAACCAGGTGAGACGGTGTCCAGCCAGTTGCAGTAACAGTGCAGCCGGTGTCTTCCAGCGCTTTTAAGAAACTGTGACGTAAAAATGGATTCCCGGTACTCTCAATACTCTCGGTACTCTTAATACCTCCGGTACTCTCAATACTCTCGGTACCACTGAAGCCATCCCAGATATGGGCGGGTATCTCAGTTATGGAATTAACAGCCCGGATCGTGAGGGGGGTGGCAACAGATTCTGCCATGATGAGGTAATGCTCCTGAGTGCGTTCAACACTCTATACCATACGCGAGAACCCCGGTGGCGATCACGGGGGTTGCCAGCAAACAGATATCAGAACTGAACAGCAGCTTTGAAAAAGTAGTGGGTTCGGTCGGCGTAGACCTTAATGCTATCACGGAGACTGTCGTAAAGATTTTGTAAAGCGCAAAAGTGACCGGATGGCCGCTGTTTGAGCCCGTGCTAGACTTCGAGCACCTATGTGAGAGATCACCTATGCAGAACCGAATCCTGCTTGTAGAAGATGATGAAGAACTCCGCCAGCTTCTGGCTCGTTATCTGACCGGCCAGGGCTTTACGGTTCGTGAAGCAGCCAATGGCAAGGACGGTCTTTCGCTGGCTGCAGAGAACCATTGCGACATCGTGGTCCTGGACATCATGTTGCCTGATATCAATGGCCTGGAAGTGCTGCGGCAATTGCGAGCGCAGACTCATTTACCGGTTGTTCTTTTAACGGCCCGGGGAGACGAAACCGACCGCATTGTCGGGTTCGAGGTCGGCGCCGATGACTATATCCCGAAACCCTGCAATCCCCGTGAGCTAGTCGCCCGCCTGCAGGCCATTTTGCGTCGAGTGGCCTGGGATCAAGCTACGGATCTGGATGCTTCCCGTATATACGGCGACTTGCGGGTGGAGCCGGTACAGCGCCGGATTTATCAGGATGGGGAGGCGTTGGACCTTACGGCTACCGAGTACGAGGTGCTTCAGGTGCTGCTGGCCCACATCGGCAGTGTTGTTCGCAAGACCGACCTTATGCAGTGGGCCCTGGGCCGCCGTTTGGCGCCTCATGACCGCACGCTCGATATGCACATCAGCAATCTGAGACGCAAGCTCGGCGGCGATGAGCCGCCTCGCATCGAAACTATTCGCGGTCTGGGCTACAGCTATCGGGGTGCGTTGTGAGGCAAAAGCTCTCTTTTCCCATGTTCTGGCGAATTTTTCTGCTGATCTGGCTGGCCATGGCGCTGACCGTCGTTGTGAGCAATATCGCCACCCGGGAACTGATGGACCGGGAGCGTCTGGCTATCGAGCGCCAGGAAGGTCTGCGCGAAATAGCGCTTGAGGCCATTGCCATCCGTGAAGGCACGGGGGAAGACCAGGGGCGTGGAGCGGCCTGGCGTTTTCTCAAGGAGCAGGGCAGAAATCTCGATTTACATCTGATTCTCATCGATTCGTCCGACCAGGAAGGTGAGGCTCGAAGTGACGCCCTGCCCAGTTCAATCAGAGAGCGCATGGGCGGTGGCTGGCATAGGGCGCGTCCCGCGGTGATTGACATTGATAACGGCTATCGACTGGTAGCCTGGCCTCGTCTGGGGAGTGAAGGCTGGCTGGACCCGCGGCTGTTTCAATGGTTAGAGATGGTGCTGGGTTTTGTGATTATTACCCTCGCGTGCTGGTGGGTGGCGCGTCGTATTTCGAAACCTTTGCGACATGTTGAATCAACGGCCCGCGCCATTACGAGCGGCGATCTTTCTCTCCGGGTCAGCCCTGGCATTGTGGGGCGTCGGGATGAAATAGGCGCACTGGCGAAGGCGTTCAACGGCATGACGGAGCAACTGTGCGATCTGCTCGAGCGGCAGAAGCATCTGTTGCGGGACATTTCCCATGATTTACGAACTCCGCTCACCCGGCAGAGAATTGCCATTGAACTGGCCAGCGAGAACGCGGAAGCCGAGCCGGAGCTTATGGCCAGCATTCTGCGCCAGAATGAGCGACTGGAAGCCATGACGGCGCAGATACTGACGCTCTACCGGGTAACTGAAAAGGGCTCCGATTTTGCACGGGAGCCGGTCCGCTTGGTCACGGTACTGAACAGAGTGTTGCAGGATGCGGCTGATTATGCCGAGCACCGGCAAGTGGATTGTGAGCTCAAAGCTGGACCGGAATGTCAGCAGGTGACCGTGCTTGGCGATGAAGGGCTGCTACAGCGTGGATTGGACAATGTGTTGCAGAACGCTCTGGATCACACTGCGCCGGGACAGGTGGTCAGCATTACGCTATCGGCCAGTGCTGGAACACTGAGGTGTGAGATCTCGGATACCGGTCCTGGCGTGCCGCCCGAGGTGTTGCCCAAGTTGTTCGAGCCATTTTACCGAGCCGACGAAGCCCGGAGCGGACAGGGTTGGGGGCTTGGTTTAGCGATTGCCAAAGACATAATGAAAGCCCATGACGGTCATATCTCTGCCACCAATGGCAAGAACAGCGGCCTGATTGTGTCTTTGAGCTGGCCGATATTTACCGGCCCGGCATGAAGTCGTTATCACTACAGGTGAGATTCGAAAAGTGGATTACAGTTTCGACACTGGAATGCGTGTGATGCCTCTTCACAGGTAATCTGTGCGTATACTGTTAAACAATAAACCATTGAATGGGAGTGAGAGCAGCTATGCGTGTATTAGCGGCCACCTTGATGATTATTATGTTGTCCGGTTGCGCCAGCAATGTGGTGACGGATTACAACTCGGCAACCGTATTCGGTAATTACAGCTCTTGGGCCTTCGCCGACAACAAGGACGATTCCGGCTTTGTGTCGCTCGATGGCGCCCGCGTTCAGAGCGCGGTGGAACGTGAGCTTAATCGCGAAAACATGACCAGGATGGCGAACGAGGAAGCAGATCTTCTGGTGTCCTATCGCGTTGAAAAAGTCGATCGCCTCGATACCACCGGGTTGTCTTACGGTCTGGGCCTCGGTCGTGGCGCGTTCGGTTTTGGATTTGCCACGGCACCTCCGGTGCGTGAAATCCAGGAAGGCAAACTGGTGGTTGAACTGGTGGACTCCGAAACCTCCCAGGTCGTATGGCGCGGTGCCAGCAGGCGTTATCTGAATGAGGACCAGAGCCCCGAGTATCGTCGGGAACTGATTGACGAAGTCGTTGCCGACATGTTCGCCAAGTATCCGCCAGAGATTTGAGTTCAGATGCCTGATCTTGGGAGCTGTTACCTGTGAGTTGGGTGACACTTGGGCGGTATTCGATGCCTTTGGAGGCGCATCTCGACCGATCGCGTCTGGAATCTGAAGGTATAGACGCCTTCGTAGCAGATGAGCACACCGTTAACATGCAGTGGATGTTGTCAAACGCCATTGGCGGTGTTCGTTTGCAAGTGCAGGAAGACGATTTATACCGGGCCCGGAGAATCCTGGCAGAGGATCGCTCCGGCCTGATCGACGATTTCCCTGAAAACGGGCCTGCCCACGAGCAGGGCGCCCACCACTCAGGCTTATCTGATTTGGCCTCAAAACGTCGCAAGCGCGGCTTCTTTGCCATGTTGCTGGCATTGTTTATCGGTTCCTGAACACTGCTGCTATAGTGTTGCTCTCACATCATTTCCGGCTATTTACTTCGCATAAAGGGCTCGTAGCCAATCATGCCATCACACTGGCATGGCACATGCTTTGCGCTATGGCTGCGGGCGAAGCTGACAGGATCGCATTATGAAAAACCGCAACCAGGGCGGCCTGGTATTTTCGACAGAGCGGGGCCGGATGTGCCCCGGTTGCAGCCAGCCGATAGATGACTGTACTTGCAAGCAATCTGCCCAGCCAGCGGGGGATGGCGTTGTGCGGATCAGCCGGGAGACCAAGGGGCGCAAAGGAAAGGGTGTCACACTGATTACCGGGGTACCGATGAATCCTGATCAACTCAAGGCGTTCGCCAAGGTGCTCAAAGCCCGTTGCGGTGTCGGTGGCACGGTGAAAGACGGAGTGATCGAGATACAGGGCGACCAGCGGGATACGTTGATGCCGCTGTTGCAGGAGAAAGGTTGGACGGTTCGCCGTTCGGGACACTAGGACGCAAATCGGGAACTTACCCACTACAATGATTGATTGATCATTTTAGAAAAAGTGGAGGACAGGCATGCATATTCTGGTCATGGGCGCGGGTGTTGTGGGTGTTACGACAGCCTGGTATCTGAGACAGGCTGGCCACGACGTGACCGTTGTTGACCGTCAGAACAAAGCCGGGGTAGAAACCAGCTATGCCAACGGTGGCCAGATTTCGGTATCTCATGCGGAGCCTTGGGCAAACCCCTCTGCGCCGCTAAAAGTGCTGAAATGGCTCAGCCAGCCTGATGCGCCGCTGTTGTTCCGGTTTCGTATGGACCCCGCCCAGTGGCGCTGGGGGCTGCGTTTCCTGATGGAGTGTACCCCTGCCCGAACCGCTCATAACATCCGCCAGATGGTCAATCTCGGCACCTATAGTCGCAGCTGTCTGCAGGCGCTGCGTAAGGAAACCGGGGTTGATTATGACCATCTCGAGAGGGGCATCCTGCATTTTTACACCGACGAAGCAGAATTCCAGGGCGCGCTTGAGCCCGCCCGGCAGATGCGAGAGCTTGGTTGTGACCGCCAGGTAATCGATGCGGCCAAGGCGGTTGAGCTGGAACCCGCACTGGCGCCGATCCGCGATCGAATCACCGGTGCGACCTATACTTCGGAAGATGAGTCTGGGGACGCGCGAAAATTTACTCAGGCGCTGGCCGAGAAAGCCGCGGCGGCGGGTGTTGAGTTTCGTTATGGCACCGAGGTGGTGGGGTTTGATAAAACCCGAGATACAATCATAGGCGTTCATACGCTGTGCGAAGGTTTCCACGAAACCCTTCGAGCCGATGGTTATGTTCTCAGTATGGGCAGCTACAGCGCGCCAATGGCGAGAGCTCTGGGACTGACCCTGAACATCTATCCCGCCAAGGGTTATTCCATCACGGTGCCAGTGAAGAATGCGGATGCTGCCTTCAATGTCAGCTTGACCGATGATCAGTACAAATTGGTGTACTCACGCCTCGGCGACAAAATGCGGATAGCCGGTACTGCTGAGATTAACGGCTACAGTCGGGATATCAACATGACCCGCTGTCAGGCGATCGTACGCCGCACCGCTGAAATCATGCCAGAGGCTGGCCATTGGGATCAGGCTTCGTTCTGGACAGGCCTCAGGCCGACAACGCCCTCCAACGTGCCTTACATCGGCAGGAGTCACTTCAGAAACCTGTACCTCAATACTGGGCATGGCACACTGGGGTGGACGCATGCCTGCGGTTCCGGCGCAGCCATTGCGGACATTATTACCGGCCGGAAGCCGGAAGTGGATTTCGCGTTCACCGGTCTTACCCGCTGATTATTTATAGAAAAAAGGCGACTCAAAGCACGAAGGCGGTGAACCAAAACGTCATTTGCAGCCTACTCTGTTAACCTGCTCATTCTCTCGATGCGAACGGAGTTTCTGCATGATTACAGTTCACCACCTTAATAATTCCCGCTCACAACGCGTTCTCTGGTTGTTGGAAGAGTTGGGAGTGCTTTATGAGATCAAGCGTTACGAGCGCGATCCCAAAACCATGCTGGCGCCTGTGAGCCTCAAGAAAGTACATCCGTTAGGCAAATCGCCGGTGATTAGCGATGGCGACCTGACTGTCGCAGAATCCGGTGCCATCATTGAATACCTTGCCCATACTTATGGCAAAGACTCGATGCTGCCAGAGGGTGGCGGTCAGGCGTGGCTCGATTACACCTATTGGCTGCATTACGCCGAAGGGTCGCTGATGCCCCCGCTGGTGATGCGCCTGGTGTTTGAAAAGGTAAAAACCAGCCCCATGCCGTTTTTTATCAAACCGGTGGCGAAAGGGATTGCCGACAAGACCAATCAGATTTTCATTGGCCCAATGATTAAAACCCACATGGATTTTGTGGAATCCCATCTGGCAAAGAATACCTGGTTCCTGGGGGATAACCTCAGCGCGGCGGATATCCAGATGAGCTTTCCGCTGGAAGCCTCAGTGGCCCGGGGTATCGTCGGCAAGAACCGGCCCCATATCACGGCGTATGTCGAGCGTATGCACGCTCGACCTGCCTATCAGAGAGCTCTTGAAAAAGGGGGAGAATACGATTTCGCCTGAGTAGGCGAGCTGGGGGAGCCGGCGTCTACGGCTCCCCGTCCGGTTAGTGGTCTGACTCTTATTTCAGCTGATCCCGAATCAACTTCTTGTTGATCTTGCCAACGCTGGTCTTTGGTATGTCGTCAACAAAATCAATGTGTTCCGGAATCGCCCACTTATTAATTTCTCCACTTTCAACAAACTGTTGCAGATGCTTCTGAATGGTGGCTGCATTCGCATCTTCTCCCGGTTTGAGAACCACCAGTGCGTGCGGGCGTTCCCCCCATTTTTCGTCCGGCAAACCCACCACAGCAGCGCCAGCAATGGCCGGGTGCTGGCTGATCAGGTTTTCAAGATCCAGCGATGACAACCACTCACCGCCGGTTTTGATAACATCCTTGATGCGATCCTTGATGACCAGGGTATGGTTGGCCTCAATGCTGGCCACATCACCGGTATGGAGCCAACCCCCGGACCACAGGTCTTCGCCTTTCTCGGGCTCCTTCAGGTAATTCTGGGTCAGCCAGGGCGCGCGGGTGACGACCTCGCCCTTGGCGTCGCCATCCATGGGCAGGCTCTTGCCGCTGTCGTCGAGAATACGGATATCCACTAATGGCACCGGGATACCGGTTTTGGTGCGTTTATCGGACTGCTGCTCCAGCGGCAGGTCGAGGTCCTCTGGTTGCAGATGAGAGGTAGTCAGCAGCGGACCGGTTTCAGACATGCCGTAACCGGTGTACATATGAATGCCTAGTTTGGCGCCAGCCTTGCAGAGCCCTTCGGTGAGCGCGCTACCGCCGATCAACACGTGCCAGCCGCTGAGATCGGCCGTCTTGATGGATTCGCTCGCCATCAGCATCTGCATAATGGTCGGTACACAGTGGGAGAACGTCACTTTGTGCTGTTTTAACAGGTCTACCAGCATCTCGGGCTCATACTTGCCCGGGTAAACCTGCTTGATGCCCAGCAACGTCGCCACGTAGGGCACGCCCCAGGCATGTACGTGGAACATCGGTGTGATGGGCATGTACACGCTCGAGGACCGCATGAGGGGGCGCTCGTCGTAGGTGGAAAGGGCGCTCGCCATCACCAGTGTGTGCAAGACCAGTTGCCGGTGGCTAAAGAACACCCCTTTGGGGTTACCGGTAGTACCGGTGGTGTAAAAGGTGGTGGCAACACTGTTTTCATCAAAATCAGGAAAGTCAAAGTGGGTGTCGGCCTTGGCGAGCAGGGCCTCGTATTCACCATGACTTTTCAGGCTGGTGGCTTTCGCCTGTTTCTCATCGGTCAGTTGGAGATAGCCTTTTACCGTGGTCAGCTCGTTACTGACCTGCTCCAACAACGGCACGAAGTCATCATGGACCATCACCAGATCATCTTCAGCATGGTTCATCGTGTAAACGATCTGCTCTGGCGATAACCGAACGTTGACTGTGTGCAGTACCGCGCCAATCATCGGGATCGCAAAGAAACATTCCAGATAGCGGGGCGTGTCCCAGTCCAGTACCGCTACGGTATCGCCCGCCTTGATGCCAGCATTGGTCAGCGCGTTGGCAAGACGGTGAATGCGTTCTACTAGGTCGGTGTAAGTGTACTTGCTGCGATTGGCGTAACAGATTTCCTGGTCTGGTGCGTACCGGGGCGCTGACAGAAGCAGTTGCTTGATCAGTAGCGGGTACTGGTAAGCGTTATCAGCTGCGGGAAGAATCTTGGTCTGAGCCATTGTGACAATACCTCTGGTTCTCGTGTGTTGGAGTTGTAGCGAGACAGGGCATTAATCTGACACAGTTGACCTGAAACCGGAACCGTTCATGAGGCAAAATCCGCAGGGGGAAGGTATTTCCCGGCGGATTAGTAGAATGCAGGCCAAACGTGGTTTACTGCGGTTTATTCGACTCTATTCGTAGGTGCAGAGATAAGCAGTATCGATGTCAGATTTAACCTGAAAGCTGGACTGCCCGGCGACCTGAAAGCCTTCACCAGCGCCGTAGACCATCCACTCAGACATGCCTGGCAGCAGAACCGTCAGCGCGCCGCTGATAACCGTCATGGTCTCTTTCTGGCTGGTACCGAATTCGTACTCGCCCGGACTGATCACCCCAACGGTCGCAGGTAAGGTAGAGGATTGAAATGAAATGGATTTTGCTTTTCCATCGAAGTACTCGTTAACCTTCAACATAGAATGTCTCCTGAAATTGGGAAGGCCTACTATACGGCAATTTAATCTTGTGAAAATGACAAATATGACGAAAATTCAGAGCGACTCCCAACCGCAGAATCCGGAACAGCAAAAGTACATAAGTTCACTGCGTCGGCTCGATCGCTATGCCCAGATGCTGGATAGCAAATTCAGGATTCCCTTCACCCGTATCCGGTTCGGCCTTGATCCGGTGATTGGGCTGGTGCCCGGTGTTGGCGACGTGGCAGGCCTCGGCTTGTCGCTTTATCTGATTGGCGAGGCCATTAAAATTGGCGCCGGAACCAGAACCATCGTAAAAATGCTGGGCAATGTGCTGGTTGAATTCGTGATTGGCCTGGTCCCGTTGTTCGGTGATGCCTTTGATCTTATGTGGAAAGCCAATGACCGCAACGCGGCACTTGTAAGAGCCCATATCGAGCAAAAGCTGACGCCTTCGAAACCTCGCAGGCGCTGGCTGTCCTATGGGCTAGTGACGGTGTTCGGGCTGGTTCTGGTGTCGCTGGCGGTGCTGGTGTTCCAGGCGCTGTTTCTGACGTAAGGCGGCTTACTGGTCCCAGGGTCTGCCGCGGGTTCTATCTGTAATCCCAACCTTGATGTGCATGGCCGCCTTGGCAATGATGTTGGCGCTTATCGGCGCGGTCATAAAAAGAAATACCATAATCAGAAATTCAGTCAGGCCCGTGCCTTGGCCTTGACTGAAAAAATACACCACCGAAGCCATCGCAATGCTGCCGACCCCCAGCGTTGTCGCCTTGGTCGGGCCATGTAGCCGGGTAAAGAAATCCGGGAATCGGGCCAGGCCGATAGCGCCTACCAGTGCAAATACACCGCCGGTAACCAGTAATATCGAGACTATCAGTTCTGCAATAAACGTCATGGCCGGACTCTCTCTGTCAGTCGCTGGAGGCTGTTATAAACAGTGTGGTGTGTTTTGCTCATTCAATCACACTTCCGCGTTTGAGGTACTTGGCCAGCGCCACCGTTCCCACGAAGCCCATGACTGCGATCAGCAGGGCTGCTTCCAGATAAAGCCGTGTGCCCAGGGCAATACCGAACAGAATGATTAACGCGATGGCGTTGATGTACAGGGTATCCAGGGCGAGTATCCGGTCCGGAGCGTCTGGACCTTTAACCACCCGATAGATGTTAAGTACAACCGCAAGACTGATCAGGGCTATAGTGAAAGACAGCGCAAAGGCAATCATGAGAATAGCTCCAACAACGGCTTTTCGTAACGTTTGTGAATATCGGCCATGAGTGCTTCGTCATCCGTCACATCCAGCGCATGGATCAAAAGCATTTTGTAATCGTCACTGATATCCGCACTGACTGTGCCCGGTGTGAGGGAAATCGTACTGGCCAGCATGGTGATTCCCAAGGGGTGCTCAAGGGTCAGGGGGTAGCAGATAAATGCAGAGTTTGGCTCGCGCCTGAAGCTCAGAACAAGGCGCGCGACTGTAATGCTGGCCACCACGATATCCACGATGACTTTCAGTACGTACCAAACCAGCTTCCAGGGTTTGTGGATGGCGGGATTGTCAGGCCAGAACCCCTGGGTAAACAGCGGTAGCAGCCAGGCGAGTACCAGCCCGAGTACAACGTTACCCGCCGACGCACCGGCCAGCATCAGCCAGACCAGCAGAAGCGTAAAGCTCAATAGGGGTTGGGGCAAACCGAAACGCAGGTTCATTCTTTACCCTCCGAGAACACAGGCATCTCAAGAATTTCAATATAGCCTGCTGGGTTGTGCAGTTGGGCCGCCGTAGCGTCGGTGTAACGACTGATAGGACCCGCCAGCGCCACAATCACAATGCTGAGCCCGATCAGTGCAGTAGCCGATACCGTCACCGGCAGCGTCAGTTTACTGTCAGATTCAATATGCCCCTCATTATTTCGCCAGAACACAATGCTGCCCGCATGACTGTAGGCGATCAGGGTGAAAAAACCGCCAATCAGTATAACGGACCAAAGCAACGCCATCTCGACGCCGGGTGTGACGGCCTGGAGAATCAGCAGCTTGGCAAAGAAGCCGCTCAGGGGGGGCAACCCGGCATTGGCGGTGGCACCCAGCAGAAAGAGTGTTCCCAGCAGGGCCCGGTTGTGCATTCTGGGGGCCGTCACGATCTTGTCAGTCGCTGAGCCGCGTTGGTCGGAGACCAGATCCACCACCAGGAACAACCCACCAACCACCCACGTGGTGTTGATAAGGTAAAACAGGGCCGCTGAGGTGCCCGCCGAGGTACTCAGACCGATGGCCGCCAACAACGTGCCGACGGAAATGATGACCTGCCAGGCGATCAGTGTTTTAAGCGTTCTTGAGCCAAGCAGGCCCACGACACCGACAGCCAATGTGATTAGTGCGAACGGGAATATCCAGTCCATACCCAGGTTCGCAAGCTCACCGGCTTCATCTCCAAAAACCAGGGTGTATACCCGAAGGATGGCGTAGATGCCAACTTTGGTCATCACTGCGAATAGCGCTGCAACTGGCGCTGTAGCGCTGGCGTAGGCTCTGGGTAACCAGAAGCACAAGGGCAGAATGGCGGCTTTCAGGCCGAATACCACGAGCAGCAACATCCCTCCGGCTTTCACAAGCGGCAGGTCCTCACTGCTTATGTTGGGCACCTGTACCGCCAGATCCGCCATATTCAGGGTGCCGGTTACGCTGTAGATCATGCCAACGCTGATCAGAAAGAGGGCAGAGCCGATGAGATTCAGAACCACGTAGTGCAGTCCGGGCACGGTGCGGGTGCTTCCACCCCCGTGCAGGAGCAGCCCATAGGAGGCGATCAGTAATACTTCGAACGCGACGAAGAGGTTGAACAGATCGCCGGTCAGAAAGGCAATGTTGAGTCCGGTGAGCTGGAACAGAAACAGGGTGTGAAAATGCGGCCCCTGGGTGTCTGTACGGTGAATCGAATAAATATGACAGAACAGCGCAAGAATAGCGGTGACCAACAGCATCAGGGCCGCCAGACGGTCCAGTACAAGTACGATACCGAACGGAGGCTGCCAGTGACCGAAAGCGTACATGCGGTAAGTGCCATCATCGGCAAGCCCCAGCAATACGACGGCGGCCACCACCATCAGGACGGTGGTGGCCAGGGCCAGTGTTCTGCGCAGTTGCATCGGGGCATAAGCCATGAATATCTGCAGTACGCCACCCAGAAGGGGAATGAGAATAGGCGCGGTTAGCCAGTGGTTCATTGGGTCTTCTCCCGGGCGTCCGCCAACTCATTTTGTACGGCCTGATTTTGAGCCCCATCAACATGATCGACGCCGGTATCTGCCCGGCTTCGCAGCGCCAGCACCACCACAAAAGCAGTCATTGCAAAGCCGATAACGATGGCGGTCAGCACCAATGCCTGCGGCAGGGGGTCGGTATAAACCTCTGCGCCGCCAATGATGGGTTGGCCGTCTGTCATAAGGCGTCCGGTCGAGAACAGGAACAGGTTCACGCCGTAAGACAGCAGTGTCAGCCCGACGACGACCGGAAAAGTGCGTGCGCGAAGCAGCAGGTAGACGCCGGTGCTGGTGAGCGTCCCGATTATCAGTGCGAATACGAGTTCCATATCAGGCTCCTCCTGCAGCGGCGTGGCGTTTTGGTGGCTGTTCGTGTTTTAAAGACAGCCTGCCAAGACTCGTGAGGGCCAGTAATGTCGCACCCACAACGGTCAGATACACACCAACATCAAAAATCATTGCGGTTGCCAGCTCGAACTTGCCGATAACCGGCAGAGAGACATAAGTAAAAGAGGACGTCAGGAAGGGGTATCCAAACGCATAGCTGCCTACTCCGGCCAGCGTGGCTGCGGCAACTCCCAGAGCAAGCATAATCTGATAGGGCATCAGTGACATACGCTTCTCAGTCCATTCCATGCCATTGGCAATGTATTGCAATAGGAGTGCAACAGCGGTGACGAGTCCGGCGATAAAGCCACCCCCCGGAAGATTGTGGCCCCGGAGGAAAATATAGACAGATACCATAAGGGCCAGTGGTAGCAATGGCCTGGATATCTGGGCCAGCATGACGGGGTAGGCGGATCGCGTCCAGCTATGACCCTGGCCATCAGTATTTGGTGGCTGGAGCTTTACATTCCGTAGCATGGCGAAAATGCCAAGCGCCGCGATGGCAAGAACCGTGATTTCACCCAGAGTATCGAAACCCCGGAAGTCGACCAGAATAACATTGACCACATTGGTGCCACCGCCCCCGGGCTTGCTGTTTTCCAGGAAAAACTCCGAGATCGAGGTGAACGGACGCGTCAGCATAGCGAGGGTGACGAGGGTCATGCCTACCCCTGCAACCAGCGCGATGACTGCATCACGCCAGCGGATTGCAGGTTTCGTTTCCCAGGGTGTCCAGGACGGCAGGTAATAAAGCGCCAACATCAGCAGCACGATGGTAACAACCTCGACTGATAACTGTGTCAACGCAAGGTCCGGTGCGGAAAAACGGGCAAATGCCAGGGCAACCATCAAGCCAACGACACTCAGCAGTATCAGAGAATAAAGCCGATCCCTGTGCATGATGGCGGCGGCAAGCGCACAACCAATAAGAATCAGGGCACCGAGCGCGGTGGGCAGGTCGACGGGGCTGAGGCCCTTACTGCCAATCGATACGCCCAGATCAAGCACAGGCATAACGGTGACCGTCAGCGCGGTTAGCAACAGCAACAGTGTGTAGCGTTGCAATGAGCCGTTCTCCAGCCTCACTGTTATCCGCTCTGACATATCGCCGGACCATTTTACTGCGGCTTCAAATAGGGCTTTTTCGTCAATCTCCTTGAAGCGTGCATGGAAATCAAAGAAGCGCTGACGCTGGGTATACATGATGAGGCCACCGAAGAAGGCGAAAAAACTCATCATCAATGGCAGGTTGAACCCGTGCAAAATCGCCAGTTCGTAGTCCGGCACAGGTCCGGCCAGGGTCGCTGCGGCGGCAGCATAGAGTAGTGGGCCGACCGAAAAAGCTGGAAACATGCCAACCATAAGGCAAGCGAACACCAGTATCTCAACCGGAATTTTCATGTAACGGGGCGGTTCATGGGGCGGATAAATGGGCAGGTTTACCGGCTTCCCGTTAAAGAATACGTCGTGAATAAAGCGAGCCGAGTAAGCCACCGCAAATATGCCTGCCAGGGTTGCGACCAGCGGTGGCAGGTAAGCCCAGAGGCCCGGAAGATTGAGTTGCAACGATTCGGCAAAAAACATCTCCTTGCTCAGGAAGCCATTAAGCAGAGGCACCCCCGCCATCGACGAGGCTGCCACCATGGCGAGAGTTGCGGTATGGGGCATGTAGCGCCAAAGACCGTTGATCTGGCGCATGTCGCGGGTGCCGGTTTCATGGTCAATGATGCCCGCCGCCATGAACAGAGAAGCCTTGAACGTGGCGTGATTGATAATATGGAATACCGCCGCTACGGCAGCCAGCTCAGTGCCCATGCCAAACAACAAAGTGATCAGACCCAGATGGCTGACGGTTGAATGGGCCAGCAGGCCCTTCAGATCGTGTTTGAACAGTGCGACGTAGGCTCCGATTAGCAATGTGGCCATACCGGTGAAGCTCACCATATAGAACCACTGATCTGTCCCGGCCAATGCCGGATAGAGCCTGGCTAGCAGGAAAACCCCGGCTTTTACCATGGTGGCGGAGTGCAGATACGCTGAAACCGGGGTGGGCGCCTGCATGGCGTGAGGCAGCCAAAAGTGAAATGGAAACTGGGCGGATTTGGTAAATGCACCGAGCAACACCAGTGTCAATGTAATCGGATACAGGGAATGCGCCTTGATCTGGTCACCCGCTGCAAGCACGTCATCCAGCTCGAAACTACCGACAATGTTGCCGATCAGAAGAATGCCAGCCAGCAGAGCAAGGCCACCTCCACCAGTGACCGCCAGTGCCATACGAGCGCCGCGGCGGGCATCCTGTTTGTGGTTCCAGAAACTGATCAGCAGGAACGACGTCAGGCTAGTGAGCTCCCAGAAGATGAGCATTAATATTAGGTTGCTCGAGAGTACAATCCCCAACATCGAACCCATGAAAAGCAGTAGCAGGGAGTAGAACTTGGCAATGTTCTCATGCTTTTTCAGGTAGTAGCGGGCATAAAGAATGATCAGAATACCAATGATCAGAATGAGTAAGGCAAACAGCAGCGACAAGCCGTCAAGCCGGAAACTCAGGGAAAGTCCTATGGAGGGCAGCCATTCATAGGTCTGGACCAGTACATCGCCAGCTGCCAGTGTTTTCCAGTGGGGAAATAATGCGGCCAGAGCAATCACCGCCGGTATGGACGATGCAATTGCTATGGCGGTCCTGCCTGCCTGCGCAAAAAATGGTGCAACAAGGGCGCCAATGAAAGGCAGTAAAACGACCAGCGATAGGGTCATCCCAACCTCTTTTGTCATTTTTTTCTATGGTTTGATTCCAACTCCCCGGTTGGATCGGGGCAGCTTTCGAATGCCTGGCGGAGTCAGCCTTGGCCGGGCGGGTCGGGAAAGTAGGGCAGTCTGCCCCAGCGCAGCCAATGAGGCGGGTTGGAGGCAGCTGGGACAGCCGAATGAGCACGGGGCTGTACTGTCATGAAGGCTCCGTAAAGTTAGTATGAACACAGATCATACGTGCCCGACTTCTCAGGTCAAGCGGCTCTGACGACGGTGCAGGCTGATGGGCGCTAAAAATTGCGGCGATCTTCGAACGCACGGTCAGGGTCGGTGGTGTTAATGGACTGGAGAACTGGACGGCAGGCAAGCTATCCGGCAGGGTGCTTGAATGATCGAGTCATTCTAAGGATATTATGGTACTTCTCGTTATTTTTGCGCTGGTCTCAATTGGGTTCTCGTTTTTATGCTCCATTCTGGAAGCAGCCCTGCTATCGATTACGCCGAGCTACATTGCGTCGATAAAAAGCAGCGATCCGGACCTGTTCACCAGGCTGCGAAGTCTCAAAGACACCATTGATGACCCACTCTCCGCTATTCTGACTCTCAACACAGTGGCTCACACTGCAGGTGCGACCGGAGTTGGGGCTCAGGTTGCCGTATTGTTCGGGGAGGCCTGGTTAGGTGTTGCCTCAGCGATAATGACGCTGGCGATCCTCATTTTTTCTGAAATCATCCCGAAAACGATCGGCGCAAAATACTGGCGCAGACTGGCGCCCAGATTGCCAGCGATTCTCGGTTTTATGATGAAGGCCCTGTTGCCATTTATCTGGTTATCCCAACAGATCACCCGACGCTTGGGTTCTGGTGATGCCGACGTTGATATCCGGGGCGAAATCAGCGCGTTGGCGGAAATTGGCCAGGATCAACTGGCGCTTGACGAAGATGAGAGAAGAATCATCCAGAACGTGCTGCAGTTTCACAGGATCAAGGTCAGTTCTATCATTACCCCGCGCACTGTCTGTAAATTCGTGGCACCGGATACGTCAGTGACGGCGACCATCGACTACGTCCGGCCACTGCCGTTTTCCCGTTATCCAGTGATCGACGAGCACGGCGAAGTAACAGGCTTCGTGCATAAATCTGATCTGATCGGCCTGTCAAAAGACGCCAAGTTGAAAGACAGGATTCGACCTATCAAGCGGGTCCGGGCAAAATCCAATATTGAATATGTGTTCGGAGATATGCTGAGGGACAGGCAGCACTTGGCTGCAGTTTACGACGAAGTTGGCGAGTGGCAGGGAATAGTGACACTGGAAGATATCCTCGAAACACTGCTGGGTACCGAAATCATGGATGAGACGGACAATGTCTCCAACCTCCAGCGTTACGCCCGGCAGCGGTGGAGCTGGCGGCTCAAAAAAATGGGTTCCGGCTAGTCCGGTTGCCCTTCAGGCTTTACCTGAGTGAATTCATGGCGTTCTGAATGGCCTGGGCTTCAGCTTCCAGCACCCGGTAACGCAAATGGTCTGTTTGAAGGGACACCTGGGTTAACTGTTTCTGTTTGAGATCATAAAGCCGGGATAACAGTGCAGCCTGACCTTCTTTTACCGGTGTATTCATGGAGTATCTCCCCAGTCTCTCGCCTGTCGAAATATTTTACGTTCTGGATCAGCCAGCGGCCTTACTCTGGTATAAAGCATAACCTGGGCCAAGTGACAGGCGGAACCGACAAAGAAAGCCACCGAGTCTTAGGGCAATGCCGCCGCCAACACCTGCGATAGGTCCGTCCACTGTGATCAGCCTCTCAGGGTGACACAGGAGGTCAGGATAGCGCTGACGGAACTCGTCACTGTAGCCCCAATGCGTCGTAGCTTCCCGCCGCGCCTTCAGTGTGACAATCTGTCGACAAATTATAAGGAGAGTCTCCATGTCCGATGTTTTGATTGACCGCCGGGATCTCGCGTTCCAGCTATACGAAGTTCTCGACACTCACACCCTGACTGAGCGTGAGCGCTTCAACGAGCACAGCCGGGACACTTTTGATGCGGTCATCGAAACTGCTGACAGGATCGCCCGGGACAAGTTTGCCAATCACAACAGTGCAGCAGACAAGGATGAGCCGAAATTCGTCAATGGTCAGGTCGAGATGCTGCCGGAGGTCAAACAGGGTTTTGACGCCTACGCCGAGGCGGGTTTTATTGCGGGTCGTTATGATTACGACCTGGGAGGTATGCAGTTGCCGGAATCGGTGATGGCAGCCTGTAACGGGTTTTTCACAGCAGCCAACCCTGGTACTGCGGGCTATCCGTTTCTGACCACCGCTGCGGCCAACCTGATTCGTGTATTCGGCAATGACGAGCAGCGGAACAGATACCTGCCCCCGATGCTGGCCGGGCACTTCTCGGGGACTATGGCGCTGACCGAGCCGCACGCTGGCTCATCGTTGGCAGACATTCGCACGTCCGCGTCACCGACAGAGCAGGGCCACTATCTGATCAAGGGAGCGAAGATCTATATCTCCGGTGGCGAGCAATCCATTACGGATAATATCGTCAATATGGTGTTGGCAAAGATCAGAGGCGCGCCTGCGGGTGTCAAGGGCATCTCCCTGTTTATCGTGCCGAAATTCCGGGTTAACGAGCGCGGTGAGCTGGGGGAGCGCAATGGCGTCTCCCTGGCAGGCTTGATCCATAAGCTGGGCTATCGGGGCACCACCTCAACCGCCCTGAGTTTTGGCGATGATGCGCCGTGTCATGGTTATCTGGTCGGGGAGCCACACCAGGGGCTCAAATACATGTTCCAGATGATGAACGAGGCCCGGGTAGGTGTCGGTTTTGGCGCCGCGGTCATTGGTTATCGGGGCTATATGCACAGTCTCGAATACGCCAGGGACAGGTTACAGGGCCGCAAGGCCTCGGAGAAGAATCCGGAGTCCCCTCAGGTACCGATTATTCAGCACGCGGATGTGCGGCGGATGCTATTGGCACAGAAAGCCTACTGCGAAGGCGGCCTTGCCCTGTGCCTTTATGGCGCTCGCCTGATGGATGACCAGCACACCCATCCTGACCCCCAAAAAAGCGAGGAAGCTGGCAAACTGCTGGACCTCCTCACGCCTGTAATTAAAGCCTGGCCCTCGGAGTTTGGCCCCAAAGCAAATGATCTGGCGATTCAGGTCTATGGCGGCGCCGGCTATACGCGAGAATATCCGGTGGAACAGTGCTGGCGGGATAATCGTCTTAATCCTATTCACGAAGGCACCAATGGTATCCAGGCACTGGATCTGTTGGGCCGGAAGATCTGGCAGGACCAGAGTCATGGCTTGCAACTGTTAATGAAGGCCATGCAAGTGGACCTGGAAGCCGCCACCACGCCCCGTTGCCAGCAGTGGGCTCTGTCGCTCAGCGAAACCTTGCAGCAGGCCGTTCAGGTTACCCAGATGCTTGGTAAGACTCTGATGAGTGAAGGCCCCGACGGCGTTCTGGCCAATGCCTCCTGTTATCTCCATCTGTTTGGCCACATTTCGATAGCCTGGATGTGGTTGCGTCAGGCCAATGTGGCAGCCAAGTCTCTTGAAGCAGCTAATACCGACGCAGAACGCAATTTCTATCAGGGTAAATTGCAAGCAGCCCAGTACTTCTTTCATTGGGAATTGCCGACGGTGGCGCAGGATATCGTACTGCTGCGCAATCAGGATGACAGCTGCCTCAATATGAAGCCTGAGTGGTTCTGAAGGGTTAATCAGAGGCTCCCTGATTGCAGGCCAGTCTACGCGCTGGCGAAACCTCGGGCCCTGAGCCAGACTGATAGATCATCAGTCAGGTTTCAGGGACGAGTATGAGTATCAATAACGGATACCAGCCTGTTGAATGTGCGACACGCACATTGCTGACCCGGGTTCTTATGTCCCACGACGTGGTTGAAGTGGTGTTCAGAGACGAATCCGGTCAGGTGCAGCATTACCATGATGTCATCCGGGACCTGTTCACTCGGGCAGGGGAGGAATTCCTGTTGTTGGGCCGGGGGCAGCTCATAAGGCTGGATCATGTGATAATGATTAGCGGTCACGCGGTCGGTCAGTCCGGTTCGGCCTAGGCACTGTCCCTGAGAACTTGTTCACAAACTGTCCGTGTAGCACCTAACTTCCTGTCATTATTAAAATATCTGTAACCTGTGGCCTGTTGTTAAGCCCTTAGGTGGGGCCGTAGACTACACGTTCGATGACTAATGTTGTATTTACCTCAAAGAAGGGATTCCCTATGAACAAGTTAACACTTAGTGCACTCGCTCTTACGATGACTCTCGGCCTGGCGGCCTGCAGTGATGAGCCAGATCAGGGCGCCGATCTGGATGAAGCAGCTGATAACGCTGGCGAGATGATGGATGACGCAGGTGATTCTGTAGAAGAAACTTACGAAGAAGCTACTGGCCAGAATTCAGTGGGTGATGACATCGAAGATGCTGGCGAAGAAACCGGTGAAGCGATGGAAGATGCTGGTGATGCCATGGGCGACGCCGCTGACGATGCGGGTGAAGCTATGGAAGAAGGTGCCGACGAAGCCACTAATTAATAGGTGGATGTAGTAGTTCGAAAGCCCGCCTCAGTGCGGGCTTTTTTGAGTGAGCCTGACCTATGAATGATCAGACCCGTTCTGTACCTGATCTCGACCCTGATTTAGAGCCCGTCGCCAATAGTTCTGACAATCCCACCTTCGCTTCCGTACTCAGCGCCCGGTTGCACCGCCGCACGCTGATCAAGGGCAGTTTAGGCGCAGCCCTGGCAAGCCTGATGGGTACCTCCCTGGCAGGTAGCCGCGACAGTAATGACGATAACGACGCTAGCGATGGTGTTAGCGCCAGTGCCCCCTCATCGCCCCGTCTTGGGTTCCAGGCTGTCAGTGTGTCGGATGCTAACCAGGTTTTGGTACCGGAAGGCTACACTGCAAAAGCATTCGTTCCCGCAGGCACGCCCTTGAGCGGTGATTGTCCAGCGTATCTGAAGGACGGCAGCAATACCGGGGCGGATCAGGAGCATCAGGTGGGTGCTAATCACGACGGCATGCACTTCTACCCGATTGACGTGAAAACAGGTGGCGCTAGCTCTACCGAAGGTTTGTTAGTGCTTAATCACGAATACATTGATCAGCGCAGCTTGCACGCCTCCGGACCAACAAACCAGACCGAGGGCGGTCCTCGTCCCAGTGATGAGGTGCGCAAGGAAGTCGCCGCTCATGGCGTGAGTGTTATTCACATTCGCAAGGACGAAGCTGGTGCCTGGGAGATGGTGCCCGGCAGTGGGTTTAACCGGCGTATTACTGGCGCCACACCTGTAGAAATTTGCGGTCCTGTTCGTGGTTTTGACAAGCTGGTTACCTCTTACAGTCCCGACGCTAACCGCAGCCGGGGAACGCTGGGTAACTGCGCCGGGGGCCCAACACCCTGGAATACCTATCTTGCGGCAGAGGAGAACTGGGCAGCCTATTTTTTTAGTGGTGAGGACTCACAGCCGCGCGAACACAGCCGTTATGGAGTGTTCTCAGCAGGGAATAATTACTACTGGCACACCTCCGATGGCGACGAAGACGTCTACACCCGTTTCGATGCCAGTGTTCAAGGTGCTGCTGCGGCCGATGACTATCGCAATGAGCCCAACAATTTTGGCTGGATGGTGGAGATCGACCCCTTTGCACCGGAAAGCGTGCCACAAAAACGCACTGCGCTCGGCCGCTTCGCACACGAGGGGGTCATTTTTGCACCGGCGGTGGAGGGCGAGCCGATTGTTTGTTATTCCGGGGACGATGCCCGTTTCGAATACATTTATAAATTCGTCTCAGATCAGCCCTATCACGCGGATACTGCCGGGGGTTACCTGTTGAATGAGGGCACACTCCACGTAGCCAGATTCAACGATGACGGGAGTGGCGAGTGGTTGCCACTGATCTATGGTGAATCCGGCCTGACGGATAGCGACAGCTTTACCAGCCAGGCAGACGTTCTGGTGAACACACGCCTGGCTGCAGATTCGGTCGGCGCGACCCGCATGGATCGTCCAGAGTGGGGCGCCATTGACCCCCATACCGGCGAGGTCTATTTCACCCTGACGAACAACAGTGATCGTACGGAAGCGGACACTAACGCGGCCAACCCCCTTGGGCCAAACCCTACCGGTCACATTATCCGGTGGTTGGAGCGTGACGGGAACGGCAATGCAACGGCATTCGATTGGGATATTTTCGTGTTTGCCGGGAAACCAGGCACCGAAACGATGGTTGATGGCGAAACTGTTGCCGAGTTGGACAAGAGCAGCACTTTCAACAGCCCGGACGGCCTCTGGTTCGACTATAACGGCCGACTCTGGATTCAGACAGACGGGTCGTCATCACCTCCGTACCAGAACAACATGATGCTGGCGGCAAACCCGGTTACCCGTGAAATCAAACGATTTTTCGTCGGCCCAGTAGGGTGCGAAGTAACGGGCGTGGTCACAACACCGGATTCAAGAACGATGTTTGTCAACGTCCAGCATCCCCGAGCGTACTGGCCAGATGCCAGTGTTGAGCGCGCCCGGAGTGCGACCATGATTGTTACTCGGGATGACGGTGGAGTAATTGGCGCCTGATTGCGCGGTACCCTTATGCTTATTGGACCAGCAATAATTTTCAGGCAGTAAAAGAGCGGAAAGACTACACAGACTGGTCTTGCCAGCTTTCCCCCCCACGCTTAGCAGGTACATCGCCCCTGGTTCACCAGCCGCGTAAGGTCGGCTCAACGGCAACCATGCGGCGCATTCTTCTCTGGCAGTTACAGGGCGTGTGTCACCGATTGTTCATCGTTTTGCCGCAATTCATTAATCCCGTTGTAAACATGAAATTCAACAATTGGCTCTCCAATAATGTTCACAACATGAGAGAGCCTGAAGTATGAACAGACAAACGCCTTCCGCACTTGATCTCGACCCTGATTTTGAACCGGTTTCCAATACCTCTGACAACCCGACATTCGCTTCCGTACTGAGCGCCCGGCTACAGCGCCGCACCCTGATGAAAGGCAGTGTAGGCGCCGCATTGGCCGGTATCATGGGTATTTCACTGGCGGGTTGCTCCGATAGCGACGATGACAACGACTCCAACGGGGGTGGCAACGTCAGTGATGAATCACCGACCGATCTCGGCTTCCGGGCTGTCAGTGTGTCCGATGCCAACCGGGTTGTGGTACCTGAGGGCTATAGCGCCAAGATATTTGTCCCCTCAGGCACGCCCATTACAGGCAACTATCCAGAATATCGCAATGATGGTACCAACACAGGAACTGACCAGGAGAATCAAGTTGGTACCCATCACGACGGCATGCACTTTTACCCGATCGACGTGAAAACGGGTGGTGCCAGCTCTACCGAAGGTTTGTTGGTGCTTAATCACGAGTACATCAATCAGCGTACCCTGCATCCTTCTGGACCGACAAACCAGACCGAGGGCGGTCCTCGTCCGAGTGATGAGGTGCGCAAGGAAGTGGCCGCTCATGGCGTGAGTGTTATTCACATTCGCAAGGACGAAGCTGGCGAATGGGATGTGGTGTTTGGTAGTGCATTTAACCGGCGGGTTACCGGTGCCACACCTATGGAAATCCGCGGTCCTGTTCGTGGTTTTGACAAACTGGCAACCGCATACAGTCCCGACGCCACCCGCACCCGGGGCACCCTTAATAACTGCGCTCACGGCCCCACCCCCTGGAACACCTACCTCGCTGCAGAAGAGAACTGGGCAGGGTATTTCGTGAACGGTGATGACCCGCAGCCGCGCGAACACAGCCGTTATGGGGTAGGGGCAACGGGTAATCGCTACTACTGGCATACATCCGATGGCAATGAAGACGTCTATACCCGTTTCGACGCCAGCGTTCAGGGTGCCACTGCGACCGACGACTATCGCAATGAACCCAACAACTTTGGCTGGATGGTGGAAATCGACCCCTTTGCACCGGAAAGCATGCCGCAGAAGCGCACTGCGTTAGGCCGATTTGCTCACGAAGGTGTCATTTTTGCGCCAGCAGTAGAAGGCGAGCCGCTCGTTTGTTATTCCGGTGACGATGCCCGGTTCGAATATATATACAAATTCGTTTCAGATCAGCCGTATTACGCGGCGACTGCCGGGGGGTATCTGTTGAACGAGGGCACGCTCTACGTAGCAAAATTCAACGATGACGGGAGTGGCGAGTGGCTACCCTTGGTATACGGCGAAAGCGGTCTGACCGATGGCGACGGTTTTACCAGCCAGGCAGACGTTCTGGTGAACACACGCCTGGCTGCAGATTCGGTTGGTGCTACCCCCATGGATCGTCCGGAGTGGGGTGCGATTGAGCCACGCACTGGCGAGGTCTATTTCGCCCTGACGAATAACAGTAACCGCACCGAAGCTGACACCGACGCGGCTAATCCGCTAGGGCCGAACCCGACCGGCCACATTATCCGCTGGCTTGAACGCGAAGAAGACTATACTGCAACGGCATTCGACTGGGATATATTTGTGTTCGCAGGTGAGCCTGGCACCGAAACCGTGGTAGATGGTGAGACCGTCGTAGAGTTGGACGAGAGCAATATATTCAACAGCCCGGACGGCCTCTGGTTTGACTATAACGGCCGGTTGTGGATTCAGACAGATGGCTCGGATGCTGCGCCTTATCAAAATAACATGATGCTGGCAGCGAACCCGGTTACCCGGGAAATCAGACGGTTTTTCGTTGGTCCGCTAGGATGTGAAGTAACTGGCGTGATCACCACGCCGGATTCAAAAACGATGTTTGTGAATGTCCAGCACCCGAGAGAGTTCTGGCCGGATGCCAGTATTGAACGTTCGAGAGATGCGACCATTATCGTCACTCGTGACGACGATGGTGTAATTGGCGCCTGATTGTTCTGGAACCTTTTGATGCCCGGCTCTGCCGGGTATTTTTTTGCCCCGCATTTGTCCACTGATTGAAAAGAGTTGCAAAAACCCCTGTCCAATTGACCCGCTCCACTAAAGTATCAGATAGCTTCGGCCGATAAATGATTAGGCTGCCAGGCTGCCAGGCTGACTGCACGATTTATGACTAAAGATTCATAATTGAATGAAGCGATAAGCAACGAAACTCGGTCGGAACGACCAGCCAAAGAAGAACAGCAACAATCCAGGGGGTGGAAAGCATGTCACTGATTACACGGGGGGTGGCTGTCAGGTGTACCGCGATACTGGGAGCCGTTCTGGTCGCGGTGTTGGTATTGGCTTCATTTTTAAAGATTTCACTGGCGTCCGTGCTGCTGGCTTTTATTGCAGGTGCAGTCGCTATGTTGGGGGGCCTGTATTTTGTATTAGCGCCGCTGAACCGGGACATGGTTCGGGTGGCGGAAGCGCGACATGACGAGCTGGAAATATTACCGCACCTGTGCCCAAAGTTGATTCAGGAGGCAAGTTCAGGCCGTGCAATCTTTGAAACCCTGTCTTCCGGTGCAGACGCCAATGCTATCTCAGCGGCTGAAGTGTCGTTTGCGGCCGACCACCTGAAAACCCGCCTTGATCGTCAGGTCGAAGAAACGGGCCAGATGGCCGATTATGCCGGTCAGATAACCGATACCGTGAAACATTCGGCTGAACAGGCCTCAGAAGCGGCTGACACTGCTCATGATGCCAGTGTTGTCAGTGCCGACGGACGTACCGCACTGACCCAGTCGATAGAGCGCATCCGCGAGGTGCACCAGCAATCTTCAGCCTCTCTGCAGTTAATTCAGACCCTGAATCAGAAGTCCGAAAAAATCCAGGGAGTGACCACGTCAATCCAGGGCATTGCCGAGCAGACCAACCTGCTGGCCTTGAATGCGGCTATTGAAGCAGCCCGTGCCGGTGAGCAGGGCCGGGGTTTTGCCGTGGTAGCAGATGAAGTAAGACAACTGGCGGGGCGTACCGCTTCCGCCACTCATGAAGTCGCCAATACCCTTCAGGACATTCGGTCTGACACCACGGCCGTTATGGCTCAGATCGAGCATCTGGTCGAATGTATCGACGCCGGACTGGTTTCGGTTGAGCAGGTGGGGGAAAAACTGGGAGAAATACAGCAACGCTCCGACCGGGTGGAGCAGCAGGTCAAAATGATTGCAGAAGGCGACCGGAATAACGAAGCCAGCCTCCAGCAGATGTTCAGCTCGATTCAGAATCTGCGTGAAGAAATGTCCGAGAGTGATTCCGCGGTCAAGACCCTGGCGTCACAGGCAGGCACCCTGATGGAGCTGGCAGAGACCGCGAACGCAGCCTTTGCGCAGCATAGTGATGCCAGTTATCACCGCTTCTTTTATGAGCAGGCAAAGCAGGGTGCCAACCGCATTGGCGTGATGTTTGAGCGGGCGCTGGAGAAAAATGAGCTCACTGACGCCCAACTGTTTGATAAAACCCGAACGCCTGTACCTGGCACTACGCCTGCTAAATATCGCTCAGCATTTGACAGCTACACGGATAAGCAACTACATGGTATTCAGGAGCCCGTAAAGGATTCCAACGAGGCCGTGGTTTTTGCCATTGCCTGTGCCCCTGACGGCTATGTGCCAACCCACAACCGGGATTTTGCCCATGAGCCCACCGGTGATTCCAAAAAGGATCTGGTCCGTAGCCGCAGCAAGCGGCTGTTCAATGACCGTACCGGTGCCCGGTGTGGTAGCCATACCCAGACTATGTTGTTGCAGACTTACCGTCGGGACACAGGGGAAGTCATGCACGATCTGTCGGTGCCCATCTTCGTGAAAGGGCGACATTGGGGCGGATTCCGTGTGGGTTATCGACCTCGTCCGGTTGCTAATCAGACGCCCCCTAAATAAACGGGCTTTGTTACGGGTCGCCGTTAGCGAGTAGCGCTGCGCCTTTTCGGATCAGGGTCTGGGTCAGCCGTGCCATGAACTCGCCTCCATGGCGCCAATAGTGCCAGTACAGGTCTACACTGATGCACTCACCACAGGCCAGGTCAACCAGAGCTTCCGGGGCAGGTGCAAGCTTTACCTGCAGGTCCGGAATCATGCCATAGCCTATGCCAACTGCGGCTAACCGTACAAAGCCTTCCGATGATGGACACAGGTGATAGGGAAAATGGCCGTGATAACCACAGCGGGCCAGAAATCGGTGCTGAAGCTGGTCATTAGGGCCGAACACTATGGCTGGGGCGGTCTGGAAAGCTGCCGGGGTCAAGCCTTGTGAAAAGTGCCGGTCGATGTAGTCCTGGCTGGCCCGTGCCCGATAGCGCATCTGTCCGATCCGCACACAGCGGGCACCGGCGATGGGTTGGTCACTGCTGCACAGGCAGGCCGCGACATCGCCTTCGCGCATGCGTTTAAGGCCAACATCCTGATCCTCGATGAGGATTTCAATCAGCAGGTCTTCCTGACGACAGAACTCGCCTACCGCCTCTGCCCACCAACTCGCGAGACTGTCTGCGTTCAGGGCTATTCGCACCCGTCCACGGTCACTGGAGAGCTCCGGTATCTGTTGGCGCAGGTCGCGCTCCAATAGCTGCACCTGCTGGACATGGTTCAGCAAGCGTTGGCCAGCAGGCGTCGCCTGCAATGTGGGATGGCGGGTCAGAACCGGCTGTCCGAGTCGTGTTTCCAACAGCTTGATGCGTTGGGATACAGCGGATTGTGACAGGCCCAGGGCAATACCCGCACGCTCGAACCCCCCCGTTTCAATGACGGTAACCAGGGCCTGAAGTAATTTGTAATCCAGCATAAGAAAAATTAATACAGTATTAGGAATATGATTTTTTTAGTATAGCAGTGCTGCACTATGCTGGCCTTCTTGAAAACGGACGAGGCAAGTATGTTACAAAGTTATCTGACGGGGCTGGTAGTTTGCGGTGGCATCATCATGGCGATCGGGGCCCAGAATGCTTATTTATTGGGCCAGGCGTTCCGCAGAGAACATCATTGGTGGTCGGCGATTTTATGCATGAGCACCGACGCGCTGTTGTTTATCGCCGGGATGCTTGGCCTCAGCGCTGCCTTAATGGCCGTACCTTCGGCTCTTGAGATACTGCGTTGGACCGGCGTGGCGTTTCTGTTGTGGTTGTCGTTCACGGCGTTTATGCGCTCGGTGCAGGGGCGCTCCTCGTTAACGGCCCAGGTCGAAACCCGGCGTAGCCTGGGCGGCGTGTTACTGACAACGCTGGCGGTGACGTTGCTTAACCCCCAGGTCTATCTGGATACCCTGTTATTGATTCCCTCCATCGGCGTACAGCAGTCCGAGCCAATGGTGTTTGTGGCCGGTGCCACCAGCGCATCCATACTCTGGTTCGCCCTGTTGGCCTGGGGCGGTTCGGCGCTCGGCCCCATGCTGTCGAAACCGCTGGCCTGGCGTGTCATTGACGGTGCCATCTCACTGATGATGCTGATTATTGCCTTGCATCTGATATTTAACGGATTAGGGCAGAGGTAGGGCAGCCAAAGATCGCCCTGATCTTATATACTGGTGGTTTCATATCAGGACCGGAGACATTAATTTTGGCTGAACCTGAGTTTCGTCCGGCAAGCCCGGACCCGATCGACCGAAGAAGTGACTCCGCCCGCAACCTCGCTGTGGTCGTTTACATCCTTCAGGCCTTGTCTTTTTTTCTAGGCGGTATCAGTGGCCTGGTGGGTGTCATTATCAATTATGTAAAAATGGATGATGTTCAGGGCACCTGGATTGAGCCTCATTTCCGATGGCAGATTCGCACCTTCTGGATTGGTCTGTTATGGACCGTGATTGGCGTGGTGACCACCATGCTCATTATTGGCTGGTTTATTCTGCTCGGGGTGGCCATCTGGATTATCTTCCGGATCGTCAAAGGGGCGCTGGCCCTGAATGACGATAAAACCATCTGAGTAGGCGAGTCAGTTCAGATCGCTTCGTCAACCCCTGCATCTGGCAGGGGTGGTTATTCGACTTCCCGCAATTTCACAGCACTAACGGTACCTGCAAGCCCCATCATGCCCAGCATGATGATGACCGCGCCGGTGGAAATCATTGAAGCAACCACGCTCAACCCCCCGGCTACCAGCAGCAGAACTCCGATCACCGAATTGCTGACTGCCGTATAGTCGGTGCGCTTGTTACCTCCGGCCATATCCACAAGATAGGTTTTTCGACCCAGTCTGACCCCGGCATGAGCGATGCTCAGTGCGAAAAAAGCAGCAGGGTAGAACCAAACCGACATCGTCCCGCCATCGGTGACGATGGTTGTTATGCCGGTCCCCAGGCACACCAGGCTCGCAATCGCAGCGCCCCGAATCATCACTTGGCGGCTGGACTTATCCGCCATCCATCCCCAAATGCTGGCGCTGACAGAACTGGCCAGGCTGCTCGCGAGCAGGAAGGTGCCCAGCAACCAGCCACTCTCCGATTGCTGCTGGGCCAGAACCACAAAATATGGCGAGGCGAGGGCCGAACACAACAACAGGGCGCGGGTGATCACAAAGTGCCGGAAAGGTTTATCATCTCGCAGTAGCGAAAGACTTTTAAAGGCTTCTCCTAACCCATTACCACCGCCCCCGGTTTCACCCGGGTATTCGTCAACTGTCGAAAACAGTGCCCCGGCCATGAGCCAGAGCCCCGCGGCCAGTAGCAACAGGACGGAGTAGAACAGGACCGATGGGTCGCCCCGGTCCCAGAACAGCAGGGCTGTGAACCCTACGGTGGCGACGCCACCCAAAGTGCTCGCCAGTCCAGAGAGTCTGCCGCGACGTGACTTGGGGATACACTTACCCTGTACATCCTTCATGGCAACAGAACAGAATCCCCTGGCCAGGGAAAAGGCGACGAGTGCCCCGATAAGCCCGTAACCGGCAGGGTAGCCCTCGAGAAACCACACGCTTGCCGCCATACCTGCCACGCTGGCGGCCTGCCCTAGACTGCCCAGCACCCAAAACCACTTGCGAACCGGTTTGCTGCGAACCCATGCGCCGATCATCATTTGTGGGATCATCGATCCGGATTCGCGAATTGGCACCAGCCAGCCTACCAGGCTCGCCGCACCGATTGATGTCAGAAGCCAGGCCAATACAGTCTTGGGACTGATAAGTAAGTCGCCGAGTTTGGTCAGTACCAGACTGCCGAGAATCAGGAAAAAATTTTTGGGTACATCCCGACAGGCCTCATCGGGAATGTCCTTACAAAGACGCGCGTCTTCCTCGTTGGCGATGAAGGCATATAGTTGATCTGCGGTGTTGGTCTCAATAGGTAACACAGGGGCTTCCTCGGTACGCAGGGCTCGGTATGGAGTTGGGGATATCAATAGGCCGTATGTATTATATAGGCGATTCCAAATTACGCAGAGTGGTCCGGCTCAGATCAGGAGGGAGTATGATTCACTCCAAGCGTCCGGGAGCAGGTTGCCTGCGCGGTCTCAGTGTTGCTTAATAGGCATCCAGTTCTCCGGAGCCTTCTATGCTCAGTTATCTTCATGCCTTCCACGCTGGTAACTTTGCCGATGTGCAAAAACACAGTGCGTTGTATCTCGTACTCAAATTGATGCAGGCAAAGTCGTCGCCCATTGCATATTTCGACACCCATGGTGGCAGCGGCCTGTACGACCTGAACAGTGAGCGCGCCCGCAAGACGGCAGAGGCAGCAGAGGGTATCCAAGTGCTATGGTCTCAGCGCCAGACGTTGGCATCGCCGGATTGGCAAGGGTTTATGGACCATCTTCAGCGAGTGAACAAGGGCAGCGATACCCTGGTTCGTTATCCGGGGTCTCCGGCATGGCTGGCGGATAGTTGTCGAAGCCAGGATTCAGCCACCTGCTTCGAGCTTCATCCGTCAGAAGGGGGACAGCTTTCGCGCTGGGCGGGTTCGACGGCGTTGCAGGTGCGACGTCAGGACGGCCTGCAAGGCCTGCTCGGTTGCCTGCCGCCGAACAAGCCACGCCTGCTTGCTTTGATTGATCCGTCCTATGAAGTGAAAACCGAATATAAGCAGGTCGCTGACACACTCGCCAAAGCCTGGCAGCGCTGTCGCCATGGGGTGTATCTGGTCTGGTACCCGTTGCTGCCGAAACAGGAACATAAGACGCTTTTGTCGGCCATCGGTTCGGGAAAGATCAGTAAGGTATTGCGCAGTGAAGTGATACTGAACCGTCCACCGGATCGCGGCATGTACGGTTCCGGGATGCTGGTTATCAACCCTCCGTGGGGGTTTGAAGAACGATATACTGCCATGCTCAGGGACGCTGTTCGGCCAGATGTAATAAATGGCCTACATCAACTCGACTGGCTCGTTCCCGAACCATAAAAAACCCCGCTGGAGGCGGGGTAAAGAGGACAAACTCGCTGGATCGTAGTTTTACATCGGTTTTACATCAGCGCATCAACACGGTTACGAACCCGTGGCTCGCTGTTGTACGCAGTAGCAATGGCGTTATAGGTCGGAATATCCAGACCAGCGTCCTCAATGACGGTTACCATTTCATCATTGGCTTCCATCTGAAGTTCCTGGGCTTTTTCCTGGGAGTCGGTCGACTCTATTTTTGTCATGTACTCGTCGCGGATTTCATTAATGCCCGATTGAGCTTCTACAAACTGCTTGAGCTCGGCATCGTTGTAGTTGGTTTTCTGGGTGCCCGCTGAGGCCGGATCACTGTAGTTTTCTTTATCAACGCTTTCAGTAGACTGCTGAGCGATAGCGGGACCGCCTGCCAGCAGGGCCATAGACAGAGACAGTGAGGTCAGAAGTTTTTTCATGGTCTTCTCCTTTCTAGGTTGATCAGCATGTAAAGGGTTTGTTTGCTTCGTACCTAATACAATCCAACGTCCGTGCCAATTTGGCCTTTAACGCGAATAATAAAAAATTAAACATATAAATCAATGGATTAAATTTTTCAATAGATGAAAGCTGCGTAATACTTATTGAGGCGTAATGCCACATGTGGCATTACTGTGTGACATTTTTGCAGGAGGTCACGCTGTGCCCGTGACATTATCCACGCCCAAGCGGGTGTTTAATTCATTGCGCCTGACATTGGTTCTGAGCATCGTTGTGCCGCTGCTGGTGTTGAGCGGTGGTGCGATTGCCTGGGGCCTGTCAGTTGTAGAAAGCCGTCTGGATGATCGACTCAGGGAAGATCTGGAGCTCGTTGCCAGGGCGGCCAGCGGCCCTCTGTCCCGGGCCATGTCAGAAGGCGACACCATTGTTCTGGATGATGCGCTTAAATCGATTTTTCGCATCGGTCGTGTCTATGGCGCCTCAATATATGACACCAAAGGCGACCGGGTTGCGAGTCTGGGCGTAGCCGATAGCAGTGTGGACCGCAGTCAAAGCGCAGTGCAGGCCATTGAAACCGGGGAACTGGGTGGGGCTTTTCGGCGGGTAGATGGAAAGGCAGTCTTCTCGCAATTCACACCTTTGATTGCTGAAGACGGCAGAATAAAGGGCTTACTTCAGATCACCCGCAAACGCAGTGATTTTCAGGAGCAGCTCACCGCCACGCGATTCTGGGCGATCGCAATCTGGAGTGTGCTGTCGTTGCTTGTGATTCTCGTGGTAGTGATCGGGCATTACGGGTCTATCGGTCGCCATGTCAGTCAACTATTGACCGATATGGCGGCGCTTGGCCCGCGCCATTGGCGGATTCCACATCCGCCTTCCGGTCCGCAGGAAATCCGGCAGATACATCTGGGCCTTGATGCTATGGCAGAGCGTATGGCATCGGCGGAACAGGAGATCAACATGCGGGTAGAACGAGAGCGAGACCTGGCGGAACAACTTCAATATCAGGAAAAAGTGGCAATGATCGGTCGCGTCGCTGGAGGGGTGGCCCATGAGTTGGGTGCGCCATTAAGTGTTATCGAAGGCAGGGCAAATATTCTCGCCCGAACACTGGATGCCGATAGTCAGAAGCGTCATCTCGGTGATATCACCTACCAGGTAAGACGGATGACGCTGATCATCGAACAGTTACTCGATTGTTTCCGGCACGTGCCGAATGCGCGGCGACCGCTGGATCTGGGCAAGTCTCTGCGCGAAGTGATCGTGCAGGTATTGGCAGATCGACGCAAAGAGGACCGGCAACTTGCCGTCTACGGTGTGGATCAGCTGGCATGGGTGCTTGCTGAGCCGACTCGCCTCCAATTAGCCTGCCTCAACATCCTTCGCAATGCCTGCCAGGCGGCCCGGTTCCGGGTGGAAGTTCGTTTGCTGGCGGTCGAAGGAGGCTGGCAAGTACTGGTGGACGATGATGGCCCCGGTATTGAGGAGTCCTTGCGCCAACGCATATTTGAACCGTTCTACAGCACCCGGGCCGCAGGCGAGGGTACCGGGCTGGGGCTTGCGGTGGTGAGTAGCGTGCTGAAGGAGCACGGCGGCACCATACAGGTTGGGGATAACGATAGCGGCGGATGTCGCATGCGCCTGTTCTGGCCAGCCGTTCAATCATCTTCAGTGGGAGAACCGGTATGACGGACCAATCACCACGAATTCTGTTGGTGGAAGACGACGCCAGCCTGAGGTCACTGCTCACCGAAGAACTGGAAATAGACGGTTACAGCGTAGATTCTGCGAATTCTTTCGAGCAGGCGGTGGCAGTCGCGATGTCGAGGCGCCCGGCCCTGGTGGTGTCAGACTTGCGTCTGCCGGATCAGAATGGTCTTGCGATATTGCGTCGTCTGCAGGCGGAGGGAATAACGGTTCCGTTTATCGTGGTTACCGCCTTTGGTACCGTTGATCAGGCGGTAGATGCCCTGAAAGCCGGTGCCGATGACTTTCTCACCAAGCCGCTCTCAATCGATCACCTGAGACTCAAGGTTAAGCGGTTGCTGGCTCATGCTGCGATCACCTCGGAGCTGGAGCAGTACAAATCCCGGAACAAACCCGGTTCTGACCATGGTTTGATTGGTCAAAGCGAGGCCATGTCGGAGTTGCGCAAGCAGTTGGAACGCATCGCCCGTAGCCAGGCATCAGTGCTGGTTAACGGCGAAAGTGGTACCGGCAAGGAACTGGTCGCCAAGGCGATTCACCATGAGAGCAGTCGCCGTGATCAGCCGTTTATACCGGTCAATTGTGCAGGTATTCCCCATGAGCTGATGGAGAGTGAGTTTTTCGGTCATGAAGCCGGAGCCTTCACCGGCGCAAAGCAGGCCCGCAAAGGTCTGTTTGCTGAAGCAAACGGTGGCACGTTACTGCTTGATGAGATTGGCGAGATGTCCCTGGCGCTGCAGGCCAAGCTTTTGCGGGTTCTGCAGGAGGGCCAGATCAAACCTGTGGGGGCCGATCATGAGGAAGCTATAGACGTCAGGGTTATTGCTGCTACTCATGTGGATCTGGTGAAAGCCGTGCAGCAGGGGGAGTTTCGGGAAGACCTCTACTACCGTCTTGAAACGCTTACCCTGAACGTACCACCGCTCCGGGACCGCGGTGAGGATATCGAGTTGCTCGCCATGCATTTTCTGAGGGAGGCAGCGGCCAGACACGGTCGCGGTTTTGTGCGCCTCAGCGAAGTGACTTCCCAGGTGCTGGCGGACTACCCTTTTCCAGGCAATGTGCGGGAGCTTGCCAGCGCCATGGAGCGGGCGGTGACGTTTTGCGATGGCGACACCGTCCAGCCGGACCACTTGCCTGTACGCATTCGTAAGCGCGAGGCCGTGGCGGTCGAGCCCGCCAACGGTCGTACCAGTGATAATATTGCCGAGTGGCCGACTCTGGACCAGATCCAGCAGGAATACGTAGAGCAGGTCATGGGGGCTGTTGAGGGCAACAAGCGCAGGGCGGCGCAAATATTGGGCGTTAACCGTCGCACGCTATATCGCTGGCTTGCTGCTGAGGACCAAACCCTATGAAAAACCAGTCCCAGGCTATGGCCTACGGCTTGGCTACGGTACTGCTCTGGTCAACGGTCGCGACGGCTTTCAAACTGTCCTTGCGTGAAATATCCCCGGTTCAGCTACTGTTCATTGCATGTTCGGCTTCGGTCGTTGTGCTGGCTTTGGTGCTGGTGTTACAGCGTCGCTGGCATCTGGTGTTCTCACTTAGCCGCCACCAGTATATTCAGTCTCTGGGCATGGGGCTGGTCAATCCCTGTCTGTACTACTTTTTGCTGTTCGGGGCTTTTGATCGCTTACCTGCCCAGGAAGCCCAACCGCTGAATTACACCTGGGCCCTGGTGCTGGCTTATTTGTCGGTGCCTTTTCTCGGTCATCGCTTGCGCAAGGTAGATGTGGTTGCAGGGCTGATCTGTTATAGCGGAGTGGTGATCATCGCTACCCGTGGTGATGTGTTGGCCTTGTCGTTCTCTGATCCCTTGGGCGTCGCCTTTGCACTTGGCAGCACACTGGTCTGGGCGTCCTACTGGATTATTGCCACCCGGGACCGTCGCGACCCCGTGGTTGGACTGTTCCTCAATTTTTTATGCGGACTCCCTTTCATTGCACTGGCGTGCGGATTAACGGACGGGTTCGGATTCGGGCTGGGGCAGGGCGTCATGGCGGCGCTCTACGTGGGGATTTTTGAGATGGGTATTGCCTTTGTTTTCTGGTCTTATGCGATGAAAAAGGCAGAGAACACCGCTCGGGTCAGCAACCTGATTTTCATTTCCCCGTTCGTGTCTCTGGTGTTTATTTATTTCATCCTGGGTGAAGTGATCCTGCCTTCGACTTATATCGGCCTGGTGCTCATTGTGGCGGGGCTATGGTTTCAGCAATGGGTTAAAGCGAAAGCCCCTATGCCGGAAGCAGTGCCCCATGAGTAGCTGGTCACTCTATCTTGTCCGCACCCGCCAAGGCACGCTCTATACCGGAATTACGACAGATGTGGAACGGCGTTTTGCCGAGCATCAGGATGGAAGACCAAAGGGGGCGAGGAGTCTGCATGGTCGGGGGCCATTAATCCTGGCTTTTTCTACCCCTGTCGGGAATCGGTCGCAGGCGTCACGTCTGGAATGGCGGGTCAAACGGTGGCCAAGGCAGAAAAAAGAAGATCTGGTGAGCGGTAAGGTCATGTTGCCAGATGAGCCTTGATGTGAGCTCCAGCGACCGCCAGAGCTTCCCTGGCCCGGTCAAGCTGGCTTGCATGGATCTGAAACACATGCCAGAGACTGTTATAAATTTCCAGGGTAGTGTCAACATCTTGAGCCCGGGCCCGGTCTGACAGACGTATGGAGTCATTGAGCAGAATTTCCTGACTGCCAGCCTGAATCAACAACGGCGGCAACCCTGAGAGGTCTCCGTACACTGGCGAGATATAGGGCGTGGTCCTCGTAAGGTCTCCGCAATACAGTTCCGCATTCTTTTCTACCCAGCTTCGTTGCAGAACCGGTTCCATGTCCGGGCTTGATAGCGCGGTATGGGTCAGGTCCGTCCAGGGTGAAAAGACCGTCAGAGAACCGGGTAGTGTCTTGCCGTCGTCACGTAGCTTCATCGCCAGAGCCAGCGCAAGACCGCCGCCTGCGGAATCGCCGGCTAGCGCAATGTTGGCTGGTGAAAAACCATCGCCCAGCAAAGCTTTATAAACCGCTTCGGCATCTTCAAGGGCGGCTGGATAGGGATGCTCCGGTGCCAGCCGGTAATCCGGCACTACCACAGTGCATCCGGAGGTTTTTGCCAGGTGTCCGGTAATTCCGCGATGCGTCTCCGCTGACCCGATAGTGTAGCCACCGCCGTGGAAATAGAGCAACACGCCTTTGTCGGGCTGTCCATAGTTGACGTGGCTGACCGGTATATTGCCATAGAGGCCGTGGCTGAATTCGCAGTCCGACGGAGGCGTCGAGCTGCGATAAGCCTGGCGAGTCAACCGCCGCTGAAGCCCAATCCCGATGAGGGGCGAAAGCACCGGCCGCACAACTCTTCGCATTGTTTGCCGCAGGCCTGCTTCGAGAACCGTCTGAATCATGTTTCTCTCCGAATTAAAGGGGTGATACGTCCCATGGCAGCACCTGGATATGCTAACCTGCTGCATTGATCGGGTACCATTGATCGAGTATTTGGGCCGTGGGCAAACCCTCTAATTTACCGTGCAAATGACAGGCGCTTAACTCTACGTGTACTGGAAAACGGATACCATAGATATTCCCGGCTGGGACCGGGCATCGTTGATCGCACAGGTTCGGGCATTCGAACCGGAAGGCGTACATAGTATTGGTCCTGAGGCTGAGGAATACTGTCGTTTTTACGGCCTTGATCTCTGGGTAGAGCACCCGAGCGTGGCTTATCAGCAAGGCAGCCTGCAGGCGGGGGGACACCGAGTGGTCGCTCATTATTACCGAATGCCGGAAGCCCGGGGTACGGTGTTTATCCTGCATGGTTATTTTGATCATGTGGGGCTATACAGCCAGCTTATCGATCGTTGCCTTGCCGCCGGATTCGACGTCATGGCATACGATCAGCCGGGACATGGTTTATCCAGCGGCACCCCAGCGGCGATTGGCAGCTTTGCTGAATACCAGGCGGTGCTGACAGACGTTATGGAGGCGGTGCGTGGCCGGGTACGTGGCCCATGGTTTGCTGTCGGTCAAAGCACCGGCGGGGGTATTTTGATTGACTATCTGCTCTCCAACCACCATAACCGTGAAACCTCAGATTTTCGGCGCGTAGTGTTGCTGGCACCGCTGGTCAGGCCTGCTGGCTGGCTTGGCGCCAAGGTGCTACATAGCGTCGCTAAGCCTTTTATACGGCGCTGGCGAAGGATGTTTTCGGAAAACAGCGGTAGCTCGCGATTTTTGCGGTTTCTCAAAGAGGTTGATCCACTGCAGGCACGTGCGGTTCATGTGGATTGGGTCACAGCGTTGCGTCAGTGGGTGCCGCATATTGAGTCCGCACGACCGGTGGATTTTCCGCTTACCGTTGTGCAGGGTGAAAAAGATCTCACAGTGGATTGGCGGCATAATCTGCGAATCCTGAGGAATAAATTTTCCCAGGTGACAGAACTTAAAATTCCGGATGGACGTCATCATCTTGTGAACGAAGCACAGGATCTGCAGGCTACCGTCTTCAATACGATTATTGATGTGTTTAACGAGGAGGCGGGCGCTCTTTCCGAGGCCAGCTGATTCTTCATAACCCGTTGTAGTAGTCAGGAGTATGTTGTGAAAAAAACAATTGTAGCGATGTCGGTGGCCCTGGTCGGGCTCAGTGGTTGTATGACTTATGACCCATATACCGGGGAAGAAAAAACCTCGAGTGCCACCAAGGGTAGTATCATCGGTGCGCTCGGTGGGGCCGCAGTCGGCGCTGCCACCTCCAGTAAAAGTGACCGTGGTAAGGGGGCGATGATTGGGGCCGCATCCGGCGCTGCGGTTGGCGGTGGCATTGGTTATTACATGGACCGTCAGGAGTCCAAGTTGCGTCAGCAGCTCGAAGGCACCGGCGTTCGTGTTGTCCGCGATGGCGATGAAATTGAACTTATTATGCCTGGTAACATCACCTTCGATGTTAACGAATCCTCGATCAAGCCAACGTTCAGTAGCACACTGGAGTCCGTTGGTCTGGTACTGAAAGAATTCGACAAAACCATTATTCGGATCGAGGGCCACACTGACAGCACCGGGGCCCAGAGCTACAATCAGTTGCTGAGTGAGAGCCGTGCGGCTGCAGTGCGTGACTTCCTGCTGAACCAGGGTATTCAGGCCAGCCGTACCCGTGCTGTGGGCTATGGCCCCCGCTACCCTCTTACTTCCAATGACACCGCTTCAGGACGCGAGCAAAATCGCCGCGTTGAGCTGACCCTGGCGCCGATGCAGTAACGAGTGTAGGTTCAACGAAAACGCCCGCCAGTTTTAAAGCTGGCGGGCGTTTTTTGTTTCAGGCCTTCTGTCTCCGCCGGGGCTGATTAAAACAGCACGCGGCAGCGAATTGTGCCTTTGACGGATTTGAGCTTCTCAAGCGCCAGTTCGCCGTACGCCTTGTCCACATCCATTACCACATAACCGATGTCTTCCTTGGTTTGCAGGTATTGCCCGCAGATGTTGATGCCATTCTCGGAGAATACATTGTTGATCTCGGACATGACGCCGGGAATATTCTCGTGAATGTGCAGCAGACGATGCTGGCCAGGATGCGACGGTAAGGCCACCTCCGGAAAGTTCACTGAGGACACGGAGGTGCCGTTGTCGCTGTACATGGCCAGCTTCTCAGCGACCTCGCGGCCGATGTTTTCCTGAGCTTCAATGGTGGACCCGCCCACATGGGGTGTCAGGATCACATTATCGAACTCGCGCAGCGGTGAAACGAATTCCTCTTTATTGGATTTCGGCTCGACCGGGAATACGTCGATGGCAGCGCCCAGCAGCTTGCCGCTCCCAAGATTTTCCGCCAGGGCGTCAATATCCACGACCGTGCCGCGAGAAGCGTTCATCAGAATGCTGCCGGGTTTCATCTGGGCGAACTGTTCTGGACCAAACATGTAACGGGTGGCCGGAGTTTCTGGTACGTGCAGGCTCACAACATCTGCAATGTTCAGCAATTCCTGCAAAGTGCCCACCTGAGTGGCGTTACCAATCGAGAGCTTGGAGACGACATCGTAGAAATAGACGTCCATGCCCAGCCCCTCGGCCAGTACACTGAACTGGGTACCGATGTTGCCATAACCGACGATGCCGAGTTTTTTACCGCGGATTTCGTAGCTGTCTTTGGCGGACTTCAGCCATTCACCCCGGTGAGCTTTGGCGCTCTTCTCCGGTATTCCGCGCAGCAACAGAATGGCCTGGGCCAGTACCAGTTCCGCCACACTGCGAGTATTGGAGAACGGTGCGTTGAATACTGCAATACCACGTCGGGTAGCGGCCTGAAGATCAACCTGATTGGTACCAATGCAGAAGCAACCCACAGCAACCAGCTTTTGGGCCGCCTCAAAGACCGCCTTGCTGAGCTGCGTTCTCGAACGAATACCGATGAAGTGGGCGTCCGAGATTTTCTCGATCAGCTCTTCTTCTGACAGGGAGTGGGTCAGATACTCGATATTGGTATAGCCAGCTGCATTCAGCGTATCAATGGCAGATTGGTGCACGCCTTCCAGCAGCAGAATCCGGATTTTGCTCTTTTCGAGAGACTTCGTTGACATGGGCTTGCTTCCAGACCTTTTGTCGCGTCGTATGGACAGTGAGATGACCCGTGAGACTCGCGCCGCGCGGGAGGCACGGGCAGGCTCACAGAACAGGGGCGGTATGATACCATAAACGTGCCTTTTGACAGTGCGTCAGATCACCTGAGTCAAGTCGGGCGATAGGATCGGGCGCCCAATCCCTCACGAGACCGGATACCCCATGACTGCCGAACAGATCATTGCCACACTTAAGACCCTGGTGGACGATGGCAAAGTACTGACTGACCCCGCCGACCTTGATACCTACGGCAAGGACTGGACCAGGATTTATCCGCCCAGGCCCGTCGCCATTGTATTTCCTAAAACCACGAAGCAGGTACAGGCGTTGGTAACCTTTGCCAATGAAAATCAGGTGGCACTGGTGCCTTCTGGCGGACGCACGGGGCTGAGTGCTGGCGCGGTGGCCGCCAATGGTGAGGTGGTGGTGGCATTTGATTATATGAATCAGATTCTGGATTTTAGTGCCAGCGACCGATTGGTAACCTGCCAGGCTGGCGTAGTCACTGCGCAGCTGCAGAATTTCGCCGAAGAGAATGGTCTCTATTACCCCGTGGATTTTGCCTCAGCAGGCTCCAGTCAGTTGGGTGGGAACCTGTCGACCAACGCCGGCGGCATCAAGGTGATTCGTTACGGCATGAGCCGGGACTGGGTCGCTGGCCTCAAGGTTGTGACGGGCAAGGGCGATATTATGGAGCTTAATCAGGGCCTGGCCAAGAACAACACCGGCTACGATTTGCGGCATCTGTTCATCGGCGCGGAGGGCACTCTCGGCTTCATTACCGAAGCCACCATGAAGCTGTCCCGCAAGCCCGATAATCTAACCGTGTTGGTATTGGGTCTGAATGACCTCACCAATACCATGGATGTTCTACAGACTTTCCAGAAACAGATTGATCTGACCGCTTATGAGTTTTTCTCTCATCAGGCCATGCAGCACGTGTTGGCCCATGGCCAGATACAGGCACCTTTCGATACGGAGGCGCCTTATTATGCGCTGCTGGAGTTTGAAGCCGTTTCCGAGCAGATTATGGATGATGCCATGGGCCTGTTCGAACAGTGCATGGAGAGCGGCTGGGTATTAGACGGAGTGATCAGCCAGAGCGAAACCCAGGCCAGAAATCTGTGGCAGCTTCGTGAGCGCATATCGGAATCTATCGCGCCCCGGACACCCTACAAAAACGATCTGTCTGTCGTGGTCTCAAAAGTGCCCGGCTTCCTGCAGGAAATTGATGCGGTGGTGACTGAACACTACCCGGATTTCGAGATCATCTGGTTCGGCCATATTGGTGACGGCAATCTACACCTGAACATCCTCAAACCGGATGACCTTGCGAAGGAAGACTTTTTCGAGAAGTGTAAGCATGTGAACACCTGGGTGTTCGACATCGTCAAACGCTACAAGGGCAGCGTGTCAGCCGAACACGGCGTGGGTATGACCAAGAAAGACTATCTGCACTACACCCGCAGCGAGGAAGAAATCGCTTACATGCGGGCCATAAAGCAGGTGTTTGACCCCAATCGGGTGATCAACCCAGGTAAGATCTTCGACTGAGATCAAACCTGTGTAACTTTTGAGACAGGGCCGCGCCTGATACGTATTAAATCAGATGAGAGTGAGAGGATAGAGCTTTTGTAGATGCGATTCTGCTAGCTTGCGTGTTCGCTACTAAGTCAGAATTGTCGTAGTAGTCTGGCTTAGGAATCTCAAGAGGCAGTTGCCGTGGTTGAATATCTCCCATGCGATGCGGGTATACGTCTGCTCCTGACTCCCAACCGTTCACTCAGTTGGCAGGACAGCGTACGGGTATGGCTTGCGCTTTGTGGAGTGTCGCTGCTTATCGTCTCCCTGATGGTCTGGCTCGGTGCCTGGGTAGTACTTCCTTTTGCAGGTCTGGAGCTGGTGGCAGTGGGAGCCGGGCTTTATTACACCGCGCGCAAATGTCGTCAGCAGGAAGTGCTGGAGATAGTCGGTGACAACCTTAGGCTGGAAAAAGGTCG
The DNA here is from genome assembly GCF_040882185.1 of Marinobacter sp. Classification (GTDB taxonomy): domain Bacteria; phylum Pseudomonadota; class Gammaproteobacteria; order Pseudomonadales; family Oleiphilaceae; genus Marinobacter. The sequence goes on from NZ_JBBEBW010000002.1 coordinate 200,414, forward strand.
TTACCGCAAGGAAGCCGAATGGGAAATGCCCCGGCGCTACCTGCGTGTGCAAATCGACGTACCCCGCCATCCCTGGACGCCCCAGAAATTCTTCCTGACTTATCGAGGCACCGAGGTCTCGCTGGCGAACTTCCTCAACGTGGATGACGCCAGGGAACTGCTCGGTATTCTGGAAAGCCAGGGGTTACCGATTGAACGGCGAAGACAGGAATACACCGGATTCTGGTTCTGATGTTCCCGCGCAAGTCGCCAGAGCGCTCACGCGTTTGCCGACGGCAACAAACGCGGCGGAGCGTCCTGTTTGTGGATTTCCTGCATCGCAATAACCGCTTGCTCAACAACAATGGTCAACCGATTGTTAGCGACGCGGGGCACGCTGTCCTAACATTAATGGTTGCGGAGTCTGTCCCTAAATAGAATGACGTACGGATTCGGTTGATTAAGAACAGGTTGAAACAGGAATAATACGTACTCGAAAACGTGTCGCCAGGCTGCCGCTGGCGACGACGGTTTAATGCCTGGCAAACTCGAGAATTCTGTCCTCCTTCGTATACGGCACCACTTCGATGCCATCACCAGCCAGGCTTTCACAGGTCTCTTTAAAAGCCTCCAGTCTGATACCTGCAGGCTGAGTACGCTCCGGACCTTTTACCGGGAACAGAACGGGGCCGTTAAGCAGATGGCGCTTTCTCAACTGCTCCACCTTCAATTTCCAGCGTCCACCATGCTCAATGATCGCGGTGGAATCGGCCTGTCCGAGAAACAGCGGCTTAATAACTCTGAGGGCCCTGTCCTCTTCCTGTTCAACAAACGGGAAGGTGACGCCATAAAGCTGGTCCTCAATTCGCCGTCTGGTGAAACGGCTTGCAAGGTCACGCTGTTCGAGCAGTTTTTTGATGCCTTTTTCGAGAATGGTTTCCTGATACTCTTTGGTGACGAAATTTCTTTCGACGTAGTAGTTGTAGAGTTCCTGAAGGGTTTGTTCAGAGTTTTCAGCCAGAATTACTCGCTGCTCGCTGAATCGGAGAATGGTTTCTCGGGGGCGAATCAGTTCCTGAAACAGGCCCTTGTGGAAACCATACTCTCGGTTGTTGTCGCCGAACTCATCCTTATGGTCTTTGAGCATGACCTGCACTCTGCGCAGTTCTGCCTCGAGGTCGCCCATGGTTTTCAGAAAAACACCTCTGTCCAGCTCGTCAAAAAACTGCGTGATACGGGCATGTTTGCGACGAAGAAGTTTGAAACCGAGGTAGCGGGTCTTGGGCACCCATAGCAGAATCCCGACGTTGGCAAACTCGCCAGTCTCGATATAAGGCATGAATCGCACGATGGCGTATTGGCACCCTAGTCTGGTCATTTCCAGTTCCAAAAATCATCGTTGTTAAAGCGTTGGAGGTGTTTCAGCAAAGAGTTCAGATCGAGGCGCAATTTCATGGTCATTTCCTGATCCCTGTATAGCCACTCCCTCGGTATGCTTTCCACTATAGCTTTCCAATGACTCAGTGCGTGCTCCATGCGTGAAGTATAGTGTTCACGCTCGAACAAGTCATCTGCAATCCCTGAACCGAAATTCTTAAATGCGTGAAATTTAGAGAAGTCATCGGGGGAAAAGTCCGGGTCAAACGACTGGTTATGGTCAATTACTATTAAATTTCGGGTGTCGGGCTCCCAAAATAGGTTTGGGTTTCCGCCGTTCTCGGTCAGCATGCGATCAGCATTGGATATCCACCAGTCGAAAGCTAAAATGGCGTGTCTGAGTTTTTGGGGAACATCGGAAATCTGGGTATAGGCGAGCTCAGTTACCCTTTGTTCAAGCGATCCGAAGGCTGGACCAACACCAAGGTCGTGGGCATCCTGGTCCGACAGTATTTTTGCTAACTCATCAGGTACATCAACGATTCTAAAAGGCGCTACAGGTATGCTAAAGCCCCGGGCAAGGTTGCCAGCGACCCATTCCTTTATCTGACTATCTCTACCCGCCCCAAACCCTTTTACAAAGTAGATTTCGCCATCGTCGCCCCGGCAAATAAAGGGGCGTGTCATGCCATGCTCCGAACGACGAAGAACTTCGACTATCTCGACAATGGGCATTTCGGTAGGCGACACAGGCACTGCGATTCCTTTCTCTATTGCGAGCTTTTATTTGCTAACCCACTATAGGTGCATGGAATACGGTGTCAACTCGGCGAATTTATGTTGGAATCCAGATTGGTAAGTCATCAAGACACAAAATTTGGGTATAGGTTATCGGCTGTGCAATATTGCACTCATCGCGTTGTAATCAGATGTGTTTACGGAGTACACCATGGCCAGTGGCTGGGCAAAAGAAGGGGCAGTGCAGGAACAGATTGATAGCACCGTGGAAGACGCTCTGAAGCGGGCACGTGATCAGCTGCCAACTGGGGAGAGCCTGACCCGCTGTGAGGAGTGTGACGCGATTATTCCGGAGGCAAGGCGTCAAGCGTTACCGGGGGTGCGATTGTGTGTTGCGTGTCAGAGTGAACGTGATAAGCAACAGGCTGGTACGAGCGGCTATAACCGGCGGGGTAGTAAAGACAGTCAGTTGCGTTAAAGTCCATTGGAAGAGGTTTTTTTGATGTTCAGATTACTGATTGCCAACAAGAACTATTCATCCTGGTCATTGCGGCTCTGGGTTCTGATGCGTGAATTGGGGATTCCGTTTGAGGAAACCTTGACGCCGTTTTCTGACGAGACACTGGCGCGCCGGGGTCTGGCAGCATGATTACCGGGCATAAGCCACGGTAGGGCGGTCTAAGGAGGATGAATGACTTCAAACATTGTACTTATTACCGGTGGTAGCCGGGGTATCGGGGCGGCGACTGCAAGGCTGGCAGCGGCCCGAGGTTATTCCGTATGTCTGAGTTATCTGAATAACCGGACGGCTGCGGATGACGTGGTCAGGGAAATACAGTCGGCGGGGGGAAAGGCTTGGGCAATCCAGGCAGATGTGTCGGACGAAACTTCCGTGGTGCAGTTGTTTGAGGCTGTAGATGGTTGCGGGCAGTTGGCGGCGCTGGTGAACAATGCTGGCATACTGGAACGCCAGATGCGGGTGGATGAAATGGATGCCGCCCGGTTACAGCGTGTGTTGGCGGCGAACGTTATTGGCAGTTTCAGCTGCGCCCGCGAAGCGGTGAGACGCATGTCGACGCGCCATGGCGGAAGCGGTGGCGCTATTGTGAACCTGTCTTCTATGGCCGCAAGGCTTGGGGCGCCGGGTGAATACGTTGATTACGCTGCCGCCAAGGGAGCTATTGATGCCTTCACGATCGGGCTTGCCAAAGAAGTAGCCAGCGAGGGTATTCGCGTTAACGCAGTCCGGCCGGGGGCTATCCATACCGATATACACGCCAGTGGCGGCGAGCCCGACCGAATCGAAAGGGTAAAAGGGAGTGTGCCCCTGCAACGTGGCGGGCAGCCCGAGGAAGTGGCGGAAGCTATTCTCTGGTTACTTTCCGATGCCGCATCCTACACGACGGGCGCGCTACTGGATGTTTCCGGCGGACGTTGACTGGCTCTGCCTGCGAACTTTTTTGATAACAGTCAATGTCTGTCAAGCAAACGGGATAGACGCTATACCTGCTCGCGCTTGGCTGGCGTCAACCCAGCGGAATAGGTGAGATGATGAGCAACAGGCAGGAGAGACTCCGGGTGTTTTATGACGGTTTCTGCCCGAGCTGCGTCAAGGATCGCAGAGTCTATGAGCGGCTGGCGGGCAGTACCGGTAAAACTGTCGAATGGGTGGATATCACGGGACGGGACGACGAACTCAGATCGTTGGGTATCGAGCCGGAAAAGGCGTTGCAGGAGCTCCACGTTGAAGACGCCAGCGGCACCATTCACCGGGAACTTGATGCCTACATTCTGCTGATGTCCAGGGTAGGACTGCTCAGACCTCTGGCGTGGTTGATCGGCTTGCCGGTGATACGGCCTGCGTTGGCTCGCCTCTATCACCGCATGGTCAGTAAGCGGTTGGAAAAGACCGGACGTATGCCGAGATAACGATCCTGATTAAACCCCGATACATCTACTTCCAGCTCGATCCTACCGTTGGGACACTAGGCTGTGCCTGTGGAGCAACACGGCTGAAATGGGTTACGGGAACGTCATTGGGAATTTGAGTCCCGGTTTTGTAGGCTGGTGAGAGGAGGATGAAATTGCAGCACTCCGCCAACCCGATTGGGAGGCATTGTTATGAAAAGTTCAGCGATATTGAGTGGGGAAGTGGTCGATCATAAAATCGCCGCTGTATTTGAATCCAGCACAGAAGCTGAGAATATTGCATTGGCCCTGCGGGAAGGGACCAGTCTTGCCGCAGATCAGGTTATTATAGTCAGCCCGGAAAATCCCCGATCCGCGCGGGCGCTTGAGCCTGAAAGTCAGGGAATCTGGAGCACCTTGGTGCGTTCTCACATTGGTTTGGGTATGGCGGGTGCGATTGCCGGTTTTATCCTGTTTTCGACGCTCTACTCTGCAGATGTAGCATTTATCACGCAGAGTCTGGTGGTATCCGCCATTGTGCTCACTGCAATTGGTGGTGGGATCGGGCTTTTACTGGCAGGCATGGTCACACTCCGGCCGGACCATATGCCCTACCTGATGTTGGCTCAGTCGGCGCTTCGCAAGGGAAAATACGTTTTAACAGTGCACGCCTCATCCGCACAGCAACTGGATGAAGCCAAAAAAACCCTTAGAAACCGTCGGGTAAGCTCTGTGCGCAGTTTCTGACACGTCTACCCGCTTTGTGAAGTCTCCGAATAACGCTTGTTTTGTCTCTGCTTTCAGGCCAGCCACACGTTGTTCAGAGGCTTATGAGGCGCATATTTGGTGAGTCTGTCTCCCATGCGCGGCCTGAGAATGACCCTTTTATTCATCCAAGACCACTTCGAATCCGCCGTAAATCAGTCGTTTACCATCAAATGGCATAGGGTTGACGTCCATCTTCAGTCGTGGATCTTCCATAACCTTTGGCATGCCCCTGTCACGTGCTTCCTTTGAGGGCCAGAGAATCCAGGAAAATATGACCGTTTCATCCGGCTTGCATTTTACCGCCATGGGGAACGAGGTGAGCGTACCGTCGGGTACATCATCGCCCCAGCACTCCACCATTTTTAAGGCACCGTGATCTTTGAACACCGCCACGGCATCGCGGGCATGCTGAATGTATTTCTGTTTGTTAGCGGTGGGGACCGCTGCAACAAATCCGTCAACGTAGTTCATCTTCTTGCTCCCTGATTCAGTCTTTTGGGGGTAGTTCCCGGACAGGTCTGACTTCAATGGTGCCGAAGCGTGCGGGTGGAATTCGGCTGGCCAGTTGTAGTGCTTCGTTGAGATCATGGGCTTCCAGCAGGTAAAAGCCTGCGAGCTGTTCTTTGGTCTCCGCAAATGGGCCATCGGAGATCAGCACTTCGTCTCCCCTCAATCGTACCGTGGTCGCTGTGTCGATCGATTGGAGCGCTTGCCCCGCAACGTACTTGCCCTGATCGGTGAGTTTTTCAACGCCTGCAAGGCATTCCTGATTGAGAGCATGCCATTCCTGCTCGGTCATGCCATTGATGATGCTTTCCTGGTAATACACTAACGCTACATACTTCATCGTCATCTCCTGCTCGATTGCTAACAGTGAGTCGTGGAGAGGGAGGGGAATTCGACAGCGGTATCAGCGATTTTTTCCAGAGCACCCTAGTTCGGCCAGTCGGCGTGACAGAAAGCGCTTTTCTGGTCCTTGTTGGGTTAACGCGAGCGCTCGCTCGAAGGCAAACCGTGCAGCATCCATTTGCCCCGAGCGACGATAAAGATCGGCGCGGGCGGCATGAAAAAGATAGTAGTTCTGCATCGCTTTGTGGCCGCTGAGTTGTTCCAATAGCTTGAGGCCGTGCTCAGGTGTATCTCGCATGGCGATGGCTACCGCACGGTTCAGGGCAATCACCGGCGAGGGCGTTTGTTCAAATAGCGCGTCGTAGAGGCGGACGATGCGAACCCAATCGGTGTCTTCTGCCTGGCGGGCCTGCGCATGAACCGCCGCAATGGAGGCCTGAAGTGTGTAGGTGCCGGTGGGGGAATGTTGTAGCGCATCCATCAACCACTGGATGCCAGCATCAATCTGATCGCGGTCCCACAGGTTTCTATCCTGTTCTTCCAGAGTAATAAGATCACCATCGACATCTTGCCGGGCATGGCGCCGGGCATCGTGCAGCAACATTAGTGCAAGTAACCCGAACACTTCGCCTTCAGGCAGTAAAGCGGCCAGCACGTGGGCCAGCCGAATGGCTTCGCTGGCCAGACTGATGTTCATCACCGTGTTGCCCTCGCTGGCGGAATAACCTTCATTGAACATCAGGTAGACGACCTGGAGAACGCTTTGCAAGCGACCGGAAAGCTCTCTGTGCTCAGGTACTTCATAGGGAATATTGGCTTCCAGAATCTTACGCTTGGCCCTTACGATTCGCTGGGCAATCGTGGTTGATTTCTGTAGCAGGGCGTTCGCGACCTGTTCAGTGGTGAGGCCGCACATCTCCCTCAATGTCAGTGCAAGCTGTGCTTCCATCCCGAGCCCAGGATGGCAACAGGTGAAAATAAGCCGAAGCTGGTCATCGTCGATACTGCGTTCGTCGGGCGCAGGGGTTTCCTCACCTTCCTCCGGTAGCAGGTGTTGTAAATAGCTGCGGGCCGTCTGCTTCTTGCGTATCTGGTCGATGCCTCTGCGTTGGCCGGCTTTAATAAGCCATGCCGTCGGATTATCCGGAATGCCCTCGGCTGGCCACTGTCTGAGAGCGGCGGCAAAAGCCTCCTGAAGGGCTTCTTCGGCAAGATCGAAGCTGCCTAACAGCCGGATCAGGGTAGCGAGCACCCGTCGTGATTGTTGCTGGTAGATGACGTCGATCTGTGTGCTGATGACCGGGTTCGATGGCATGCTCCCTGCCTATGTCAATTCGATGAATTAACAGCATGGTGATAAATCCCATTACGTCAAGAATTGGCGACCAGTGATTCTGGGAGTGCGCGGTCAAGATGGTTTACAGAACGGGCTGATGAAATAACTTATGCCTTATGTAGCCTTAAGCTAAACTGCAAAGGCGCTCATATGAGCGGGGTCCGGAGTCTTCCGGAGATTGGGGTCGTAATGACAACGGAGTGCATCCCATGACTATGATGAGTGAATTCAAAGAATTTGCCGTTAGAGGCAATGTGGTGGATCTGGCAGTCGGCATCATCATCGGCGTAGCGTTCGGTAAGATTGTTTCTTCTTTTGTGGCCGATGTCTTGATGCCGCCCATCGGGCTGCTGATCGGCGGGGTCGACTTCAGCAATCTTTCAATTACATTGCAGGCGGCCAGTGAGGGGGCAGAGGCCGTAGCGTTGAGATACGGTGTGTTTCTGCAGGCGGTGTTCGATTTTGTGATTATTGCGTTTGCGGTGTTTATCGTTGTCCGCATGCTTAATAAGCTCAAGCGAAAAGAAGTGGAGGCCCCGGCGGCATCGGTGGCGCCTACGGTCGAGGAAAAACTGTTGGAAGAAATACGGGATTTGCTCAAACACAGAAATGTTTGAGCCTGGTTTTACCGTTATCCGAGTAATATGAAGCATCCGGGCGGAGCTATTCGCGCCCGGGTCACCTGTACTGAGTTATCCTGCATTGGAGCCCAGGTAGGTTTCCAGTTCCTCTCTGAAGGCGGCTTGTACCCCCAGCCGCTTCATCATCCAGTAGTGCCCTGCAATCATACGGTCAATGAAAATACTTTCCACGGGTGGTTTGAAGTAATCCAGATATTTGAAGACGGTGGTGGTTTTGGCAGCGACATGTTTATGGATATCGGATTCGGCAAAATTATAGGGTGTGTCACTATTGAAAGGTTTAACCAGAATGTCACGCCACATAGCGTAATAGGCTTCATCCACCGCTGGCTGGGATTCCACACGGGCGCCCAGGTCAATCAAATGACGGTCGAGCGCGGCGTAGTCTTCTGCCAAGGCAGAAACCAACGCCTTGCGGTAGGCTTCCACGATCTCGTGTTTGAGTTTTTTAACACACCCGAAATCGTAAAGGATGATGGTGCCGTCGGGACGGTAGGCGAAGTTACCAGCGTGAGGATCGCCGTGGATGCACTGAAACCGGAACAACTGGTCTGCCATCATGGTAAAGATGCGATGGCCGATGAGGTTGATGGTGGCCTGGCTGTATCTTTCAGGAGTGATGGCGCTGATGTGGTCGCCTTCGAGCAATTCCATAGTTAGCACCCGCCGTGCTGAATGGCTGACGATCACCCTGGGAATACGAATCCACTCGTCATTTTTGTGGAATTCCTGAAAAGCTTCCAGATTTCGGGCTTCATTTTCGTAATCCAGTTCTTCCTTCAGGCGCACGCGAATTTCTGCGAACAACTGGTCTACATGGTCCTTCGGCATTTTCAGCAAGCCACCCAGCCGGAGGGCCATGCGCAATTGTTTGAGGTCGGAATCACAGGAGTCGTCAACGCCGGGATACTGCACTTTGACGATGACATCCTCGCCACTGTGCATTCTGGCCCTGTGTACCTGGCCGATTGACGCTGCGGCGTAGGGCTCTTCCTGCAGATACTCGAACAACTCACCAAGGGGCCTGCCCAACTCTGCCTCCACCTGACCGACAATCACGTCAAAAGGCATGGGCGGCGCTTCTTTCTGTAGCTTCTGCAGTGCGTCAGAGAATTCCTGTGGCAGAAAATCCTGGGTTTGCGACGCTATCTGACCGACCTTCATCACAGCACCCTTGAGTTCCCCCAGAGTATCGACGAGTTGGCCCGCCATCCGGGAGTAGTGCTCGCTGCGGGCGGCTTCGTCCTGTTCCTGGCCAAACATACGGCGCGCCCGCTGGCCAGCGTATTGGCCCGCCACGGAGGCTGTCATGCCTGCAAGTTTGAAGAAACGCCCGCTACGGGATGTGACCGGTTTTTTTGCCATAGTGCTTGTACGTTTAAGAGTCAGGAAGCTATCACAACACTTCTGTGCCGATAAACAATACGTCCTCAAGCTGAAACTGAAGTTTCTGTCCGGAAACCAGCGGTCCGACGCCAGCCGGTGTGCCGGTCAGCACAACATCTCCCGGCAGCAGTGTAAAGGTCTGGCTGATATGAGCCAGCAGCGGCAGAACCGGATTCAGCATGTGTGAGGTGTCGCCAGTCTGCTGACGGCTACCGTTTATGTCCAGGCTGAAGCCCAGATGGCTGGCCTGTTTAAGGTGCTCCGCAGAAACAAACGGTGACATCGGGCAGGCGCCGTCAAAGCCCTTTGCTCTCTCCCAGGGTTGCCGCTGTTCTTTAAGCTGGCTTTGCAGGTCCCGGAGCGTGAGGTCCAGCGCCAGACCGTACCCCAGAATGGCCCGGTTTGCTTCATCCTCGGTGGCGTTGGTCAGGGGTGTACCGATCAATACCGCCAGCTCAGTTTCGAAATGGACCGTGCCCTGGTGTGCTGGCAAAGCCAGCGGGCGCGTCAGGTGCGCGGCGGCGGTTGCCGGTTTGATGAACAGTAACGGTCTGTCAGGAATGGGGTTGTTCAGTTCTTTGGCGTGCTCAGCGTAATTGCGGCCAACACAGACAATCTTGCCGAGTGGCAAGTGGATGGGGGTGCCGTCTTTCCAATGATGTTCGTAAGCCGCCATAAACCGTCCTCTCCTTTTGTAAATAGCTGTTGAGGATTAATCTCCCTCGAACGAGCAGACAGTATAAACCTTGAGGTTTTCCGCGCGCAGTTTTTCTGAGCCCCCCAAATCCGGCAAGTCAATCATCGCCGAAACTTCATAAATTTCTGCGCCGATCCTGCGGATCAAGCGTGCCGCTGCAAGCATGGTGCCGCCCGTGGCAATGAGGTCATCAACCAGCACCACGTTGTCGCCGGGTTTAAACGCATCCTTGTGCAGCTCTACAGATGCCGTGCCGTATTCCAGTTCATAGTCCTCGACCAGGGTGTCGAAGGGCAATTTGCCTTTTTTCCGGATCAGCACCAGGCTGGCATTGAGCTCATACGCCAGGGCGGAACCGATGATAAAGCCCCGGGCATCCACAGCGGCAACGGCATCAATCTGATGGCCGTGATACCGGTGGACAAACGCATCAATCAGTTTGCGAAACGCGGTGCGATCCTGCAACACCGTTGTGATGTCGCGAAACTGCACGCCAGGCTTGGGCCAGTCGGGCACAGTGCGAATGGCGTTTTTAATCGTTTCTGCGAAGTAGTCCATAGGTTTTGCAGCCTTTTATCCGTGATGTCTAGGCGACGTCCAGAAAAATAAATTTAAGAATAAAGATCACTGCAATCAGCACCACGCTTACATTGAGTTGGGACCAGCGCCCGCTAAGAGCCTTCAACAGCGCGTAGGTTATAAAACCCAGGGCAATACCATTGGCGATCGAGAACGTCAGCGGCATCATCAGGGCTGTGACGACGGCGGGGGCGGCATCGGTAACATCCTCCCAGTCGATCAGCTTCAGCCCGCTGGTCATCAGAACGGCTACGTATAATAGCGCCGGAGCCGTTGCGTAAGGAGGGATAATGCTGGCAATCGGGGATAGCAGCAGGCACGCCAGGAACAACAACGCCACCACAACCGCCGTCAGGCCGGTGCGGCCGCCCGCGGAAATGCCAGCTGTGGATTCTATATAACTCGTGGTCGTTGAAGTGCCCAATGCGGCACCTGACATGGTTGCCACCGAATCCGACATCAGAGCCCGGCCAAGACGAGGCAGTTTGCCGTCTTTATCCAGCAGTCCGCCGCGCTGGGCAGCGCCAATGAGAGTGCCAGAGGTGTCAAACAGGTCTACAAACAGGAAAGCAAAGATCACGCTGATCATGCCGACATTGAAAGCCCCGGCGATATCCAACTGCATGAAAGTGGGGGCCAGGCTCGGCGGCGCGGAGAAAAATCCTTTGTATTCAACTAGGCCCAAGGCCAGTGCGGCGAGAGTGACTGCAATTATGCCAATCATTACCGCCCCGGTAACACGCTTGAACGACAGCGCACACGTCAGCAGGAAACCCCCGAAGAACAGCAGGGCCTGAGGTGTTTTTACCTCCCCCAGCCCAACCAGCGTAGCTGGATGATCAACCACAATACCCGCATTCTTGAAAGCGATCAGGGCGAGAAAGAAACCGATACCGGCGGAGATGCCAAACCGAAGCGACAGCGGAATACTGTTGATAATCCATTCCCGCACTTTGAACAGACTTAATAAAAAGAATAATAAGCCCGATAGAAAGACTGCGCCGAGTGCGACCTGCCAGCTGTAACCCATACTGCCGACGACGGTAAACGAGAAAAACGCGTTCAGACCCATCCCCGGGGCAAGCGCAATCGGGTAATTGGCCCAGAGCCCCATGATCAGCGTGCCGATGACCGCCGCCAAGCAGGTGGCGACAAACACGGCGCCGAAATCCATACCCGTCGCCGACAGAATGCTGGGGTTGACCACAACGATGTATGCCATGGTCAGGAAGGTAGTCAGACCAGCGACTATTTCCTTGCGGACTGTCGTCTCATGGGCCTGTAATTTGAAAAGTCGTTCAAGCATGACGGGGTCTGCCTCGTTAAAAAACCGCAATAGTACCGGCTGGCGTTAGTCAGGCCAAGTTATGAAGCTTTGTTCAATTAATTATTACGAATGATGTGGATCTCGTTGCAGACGGATGTCGAACCGCACGGCGAGAAGGCGAACCACAACGATGAATATCAGGCCGATGCCCAGGGCAAGGGGTTCACTTACCTGTAGCCATTGGCACAAAAAGTACAACCAGCACCCGGCAAAGGAAATCGACGCGTACACCTGATCTTTACGGAATATGAAAGGTACCTCGTTACACAGGGTATCTCGCAGAGCGCCGCCAAAGGTGCCGGTCATAACGCCGAGCAGAGACGCAATAAACCAGGAGTGCCCCAGATCGAGTGCGAGCTGTGCGCCCAGAATACTGAACACGCCAAGCCCGATGGCGTCCGGCAGCACAATGCGGGATTCACGGATGCGGCCCATGGGATGCCAGTAGCTGAAAATGATGGCCATCACCAGAATGAAGATGGGTTGCTCCTGGTGTTTGATCCAGTATAGCGGGTGGTTGTCCATCATCAGATCACGGAGGGTACCGCCACCCAGAGCGGTGACAAAACCGATGGTGAAGACGCCTACCGGGTCCATATTCTGCCTGCGCGCAGCGATCATGCCGGAGATGGCAAAGGCGATAACGCCGATCATTTCAAGGCTATAGATGATGTCGAACAAGGGCTTCTCTCAATCGTACAGTTGGGGGGTCGGGATCAGCCGGGAACACAGGGGCAGGATAGCCCAAGTGCGAAGACGATTCATCTTTCCCTAAGCCTGTGGTCTTATTGGTCGCCGAGACTGTAATGCTCTGAAACCAACCCTTTAGAAATGCAGAACGAACCCAGGTTATTCGTCTGGTTTATAAAAAACCATTACAGCTGTTTATTTGATTCATCGCGGGTCTGGGGTTAGGTTGAACATCATCAGGCGTTAACAGTCTCAGAGTAACGCTACCTCAACCTCTGGAGTAACACCATGCGAGCAATTCTTTGCAAGGAATATGGCCCGGCCGACACGCTGGTTATTGAAGAGACCAAGAGCCCGGAAGCCAAAGGTAGTGGCGTCAAGGTCCGGGTACGTGCCGCTGGTCTGAATTTTCCGGATACCCTCATTATTGAAGGCAAGTACCAGATCAAGCCGAATATGCCATTTTCGCCAGGCGGCGAAATGTCCGGTGAAGTGCTGGCCGTGGGCGATAAAGTGACTCGTTTCAAGGCTGGCGACCGTGTAATGGGTTTAACCGGTTACGGTGCTTTCGCGGAAGAAGTGGTGGTGGCTGAAGCAAATCTGCTGCCGGTTCCTGAGAGCATGAATGATGAAGAGGCCGCCGCTTTCACCATGGTTTACGGCACCTCCTACCATGCTCTGAAACAACGGGCGAATATTCAGCCGGGTGAAACCTTGCTGGTCCTGGGTGCCAGTGGCGGTGTCGGCCTGGCCACTGTAGAGCTCGGCAAAGCTATGGGCGCACACGTTATTGCGGCCGCCAGCAGTGCCGACAAACTGGAAGTGGCAAAGCAGGCCGGGGCAGACGAAGTGATCAATTATGCTGAAGAGCCGCTCAAGGACACCATCAAGAAACTGACCAACAACCGTGGCGTGGATGTGGTCTATGACCCGGTCGGCGGAGAGTTTACCGAGCAGGCTCTGCGGGGTATGGCCTGGAACGGCCGTCACCTGATCGTTGGTTTTGCGGCCGGTGATATCCCGAAAATCCCGGCCAACCTGACGCTGCTCAAAGGCTGTGCTGTAGTAGGAGTGTTCTGGGGCGCCTTCACCCAGAAAGAGCCAGAAGTCAGTGCCCAGAATATGATGGATCTGTTCAAGCTCTACTCTGCGGGTAAGATCAAACCCCGGATCAGTGAAGTGTTTGCCTTTGAAGATTACGCCGGTGCTTTGAACGCGCTGACGGAACGTCGTGCCAAAGGCAAGATCGTGCTGAAAGTCGCTGACTGAAAGCGCACCCTTCGTTCATGACTTCATGGTTCGTCGCTCACTAGCTCAACCAACAACTGGTGACGGCGAACCTGGTCCCCCCTGGCGGTAAGTATGGTGCTAACCTGGCCGTCCCGGTCTGCCTTTACCGGGTGTTCCATTTTCATGGCTTCCAGTACCACCAAGGTGTCGCCCCGCTTCACTTCATCTCCTTCTGCTACCAGCACGTCGACAATGCCGCCGTCCATGCTCGCCAGCAGTCGGCCCGAGCTCGCTACGCTGGCTGCCGTTGGCGGTCGGTGGCTGATGTCATTGATGCAGAACGAGCCTCCGAACGCCTGTAAATACAGTTGATCGCCCAGGCGCTGGTACTGGCAGACCTGACGTACGCCGTTGTCCAGAAAGTCCATATGCGTGTCAGTCAGACTGAGCATGTCGATTGAGCGGGTCCCCTCTGTACAAGTAACCTCGACGCTTTGGCTACGCCGCTTCACCCTGATGGGTATGACGGTGCCGTCGATATCGAGAGTGATATCGAAAGCTAAGGGCACTGCCGACGATGCGCTGTTACTCCAGTGTGCATCCCTATGCTTACACGAGTGACCACCTGAACTACGACTTGAGCTCAGGATTGCTCCGGCCAGAGCCAACTCCAGCATGCTGGCTTTGGCAGGCAACATACTGGTATCCGCAGCGAATCCCTGTTCCAGAAAGGCGGTGGTGGCAGCGCCAGCACCAAAGGTGTGGTCGGCGATAATCCGACTGAGAAAATACCGGTTCGTGGTGATGCCAAAGATGACGGTGTTTTCCAGTGCTAGCAGCAGTCGTCTCCGGGCTTCGTCACGGTTGCGCCCATAGGCAATGACCTTGGCCAGCATGGGGTCGTAATAGGGCGTTACCGTGTCGCCACTGCGAACGCCGGTATCGACCCGGATGCCTTCGTTGATGGCTGGCTCAAACCTGTGCAGGGAGCCGGTCTGGGGCGTAAAACCGTTAGTCGGGTCTTCAGCGTAAAGCCTCACCTCAATGGCATGGCCGGTCAGGGTAATATCGTCCTGACCCAAGGGCAAAGGCTCGCCTGCCGCTACCGCCAACTGCCAGGCCACAAGATCCTGCCCCGTGACCAGTTCGGTGACGGGATGTTCCACCTGCAGACGAGTATTCATCTCGAGAAAGTAGAAGTTACGGTCCTGGTCCACCAGAAATTCAACGGTGCCGGCGCCTTCATACTGGCAAGTCAGAGCTGCCTTCACCGCTGCCTCACCCATGGCCTGTCGAAGCTCAGGAGTCATGAACGGCGAGGGAGCTTCTTCCACCACCTTCTGGTGACGGCGCTGAATGGAGCAATCCCGATCACCCAGATAAACCGCGTTGCCGTGCTGATCGGCGAACACCTGGATTTCAATGTGACGTGGCTCAATCACTGCCCGCTCAAGAATCAGTTCATCATCGCCAAAAGCGTTCCGGGCCTCGGATCGTGCACGCCGAATTTCGTCCTGCAGACTTTGCTGTTCATGCACCAGCCGCATGCCACGGCCCCCACCGCCAGCGGACGCTTTTATCATTAGTGGATAACCAATATCGCCTGCCGCAGCGACCAGCTCTTCATCGCTGGCGTTTTGGCCTTCGAAACCAGGAACGCAGGGGACGCCCGCCTGTTGCATAGCGATTTTGGAGCGTCGTTTACTGCCCATTAATTCAATAGCGTGTTCTGGCGGCCCGATAAAGACCAGACCGGCATTCCTGCAGGCAGCGGCAAAACTCGAGTTTTCCGACAGGAAGCCGTAACCCGGATGTATGGCATCGGCTCCCGTTTTGCGGGCGGCTTCCAATATTGCATCCACGTTCAGATAGGACTCTGAAGCTGGCGCCGGGCCAATCGCCACGGCTTCATCGGCCACGTCGACATGCAATGCATTGGCGTCGGCCTGGGAGTAAACCGCGACTGTGCGATAACCCAGCATACGTGCGGTGCGGATAATCCGGACAGCAATTTCACCCCGGTTGGCAATCAGGAGTTTGGTCAACATGTCAGTGTCCTTTGCCTGGAGCGAACGGTTCCGGGTTGTCAGTCTCAGCCCAGCGGGTGAGCCGTTTTTGCACGAAGGCCAGGGTGCCTTCCGCGCCCTCATCACTGCGGATTGCCTGGGCAAATTGTTTGGCGGCATCATCCAGCAGTGTGCCCATCGGTTCGTGACCGACCCTATGCAACAGGGCTTTGGTAGCGGCAGTGGCGTTCGGAGCACAACGCTGGAGATGACCAATAGCAGCCTGTAGTGCTTCGGTAAGGCTGTCCTCGCTGTCGCAGAACTGATGCACCAGTCCCAATTGGCACGCTTGCGCACCATCGAATCGGAGACCCAGCAATGCCAGCCGTCGGGTCTGGGTCAGGCCGATGCGCTCAACTACGAAGGGCGCTATCTGGGCTGGTATAACGCCCAGGCTGGTTTCCGGCAGACTGAAACGGACTGTTGGCCCGGCTATCGCCACGTCGGAGACACAGGCAAGGCCGAAACCGCCCCCCATCACCGAGCCCTCTAAAATGACGATAACCACTTTTGAGGATTGGTTTACCTGCTGGATCATTTCACCAAAGGCCCGATTGAGTCGGTAAAGCGGATCAGGTTCGCCTTCGATGGGTTGCTGGCTGCGAGCGCTGGCCATGTCATTGATATCGCCACCGGCGCAGAAATGTCCGCCTGTGCCGCGCAGCACTACTGCGCGAATGCCCGGGTCCTGTTCGATCTGGCTGAACACTGCCGAGAGCTCAGCGACCATGGCCAGGCTCATGGCATTGCGGGCCTCGGGTCGGTTCAGTGTAACGTGGAGCACCCGGTTGTTCAGGTCGAGAACCAGAGTGTCGCTTTGGGAAAAGTCCGTCATGGTGGCCTCGTTTATTCTTTGCGCTTGCCGGGCAGGGTGCCCATCAGCTTGCAGATGATGCCCAACATGATTTCATCGGCGCCGCCGCCGATGGAGACCAGCCGGACATCCCGGAAGGCTCGTGACAGCTGGTTTTCCCACATGTAACCCATACCACCCCAGTATTGCAGACAGCTGTCGGTCACCTCGCGCCCCAGGCGCCCGGCCTTGAGCTTGGCCATGGAGGCCAGTTTGGTGACATCCTTGCCCTGAACGTGGAGTTCGCAAGCCTGGTAGGTAAGCGCGCGCAGGGCTTCCACTTCGGTCTGCAGCTCGGCGAGGCGGAAATGAATAACCTGGTTGTTGATCAGGGGCGTCCCGAAGGTTTTGCGCTCGCGACAGTATTCAATAGTCTTCTCAATGCACATTTCCAGCGCCTTGATGACGTTTGCGGCTCCCCAGAGTCGCTCTTCCTGGAACTGCACCATTTGCATCATGAAGCCGGTTCCTTCTGCGCCAATGCGGTTGCGTTGGGGCACCCGTACATCGTCAAAGAATACCTGTGCGGTTTCGGAGGAGCGCATGCCGAGTTTGTTCAGATGTTTGGAAAAGGTGATGCCGGGGGTGTTCATAGGTACGACGATGAGGGATTTATTGGAGTGGGCTTTACCTCCGGAAGTGTTGGCCAGAAGACATATGAAGTCGGCCTTCGGGGAGTTGGTGATCCACATCTTTGAGCCATTAATAATGTAATCATCACCCTCTTTTTTAGCATTGGTGGTCAGCCCGGCGACATCGGAACCTGCGCCGACCTCGCTCACACCGATGCAGCCGATCTTGTCACCGCTGATGGCTGGCGCCAGAAATTCCCGCTTGAGTTGGTCGGAGCCGAAACGTGCGATAGCTGGCGTACACATATCGGTCTGTACGCCAATCGCCAGCGGGACACCGCCGCACTGGGCTGTGCCCAGTTCTTCTGCAGCCACCAGGTTGTAGCTGTAATCGAGGCCCATACCGCCATACTCCTCGGGTTTCTGGATACCGAGGATTCCGAGATTGCCGAGTTTTTTGAAAAGCTCCCGGGCCGGAAATTCGCCAGCTTCTTCCCATTCGTCACAGTGGGGATTAATTTCTTTTTCAACGAAATCGCGAACGGTCTTTCTCAGGGCTTCGTGTTCTTCGGTAAAAATCATTCTTGTTACTCCCGATAAAAGGATTTGTGACTTTTTCTAGCTTGGGCGGCAGCGCTGGTGACCCTCTTTCAGAAACACGCCCGTGAATACTTCCCTGTAGGGCTCGGGTGCGGCCATCCATGGCCACACACGGTTTCTGAAAGAGGGTCACCAACGCTGCCAATGTCTGGATATTCGGTTACCGTCTCTTGAATCTCTTCGTTGTATCTCTTTTAAGCGCTAACTCGTGGTCCATGAGAGCAGGGGTGGGAGGCCTTTCTAAAACCGTAGAGCGCCATGGATGGCGCGACCGAGCCCTACAGGGACGTACTTGCGCGGCGTGTTTTAGAAAGGCCTCCCATCCCGGCTCAGACTCTCCCAATCCAGCCAATTAAAAACGCGCCACCCCAAAAGAATTAGGCCTCAGAACACGAATCTCGGACTCCTGGCAAACCGACAACACTAACGCCAAAACCCGCCGTGTATCGCGGGGATCAATCAGGCCGTCGTCCCACAAGCGGGCGGTGCCGAACAGTGCGGTAGAACCTTCTTCCAGTTTCTTCGCTGTCGCCTGCTCCAGAAAATCCAGCGTTTTGGGATCAGGCTCCATGCCTCCGCGCCGCTGCTTGTCCTCGGCGACAATGCGCATCACCTTGCCCGCTTGGGCGGGGCCCATTACGGCGGTGCGACTGTTTGGCCAGGCAAATATGAAGCGCGGGTCGAGGCCCCGGCCGCACATGGCGTAGTTACCGGCGCCATAAGAGCCACCAATGACAATCGCAATCTTTGGCACCCGGCAATTGGCGACTGCCTGCAGCATCTTGGAGCCGTGTTTGATAATGCCGTTCTGCTCCGAATGGGTACCGACCATGAACCCAGTCGTATTGTGGAGAAAAAGTAGCGGCGTTCCCGCCTGGTCGCAGAGTTGTATGAACTGGGCCGCTTTGGTCGCGCCTGCTGTGGTTATCGGGCCGTTGTTGCCGATGATGCCGACGGCGTATCCTTCAATGCGGATGGTGCCGCAGACGGTCTGGTTGTCGTAGCCGGACTTGAAATCCATAAAGCCGGAACCATCGGCAATGCGCGCCAATATTTCCCGGACGTCATAGGGTTTTTTGGGGTCAGAGGGAATCACGCCCAGCAGTTCTTCCGCCTCGTAAATCGGCGGCTGCCATTCGAGCTCCCGCAGCGGAGGTAACTGTTCGTTCCAGGGCAGGGCGTCGAGTATGTTGCGGGCGTGACGGATGCCGTCGCTATCGTTTTCTGCCAGGTATTCTGCGGTGCCAGCAATTTCAGCATGCATCTGGGCGCCACCCAATTCCTCATCGGTAGCGACTTCCCCGGTGGCGGCCTTTAGCAGTGGCGGGCCAGCCAGGAACATTTTTGCTTTTTCCCGAACTACCACAACGTAATCAGACAACCCGGGCTGGTAGGCGCCGCCAGCGGTGGCGTTGCCGTGTACCACTGTGATCTGGGGAATGCCAGCCGCTGACATGCGGGCCTGGTTGGCAAAGCCGCGGGCGCCAAGAACAAAGATGTCAGTGGCGTAGTTAAGGTTAGCGCCGCCGCTCTCCGAGAGCGACACCACCGGGAGTTTATTTTCCCGGGCAATGGCTTGCAGCCTTAAGGTCTTATCCAGTCCAGCCGGGGTGATGGTGCCACCTTTGATGGCGCTGTTGCTGGCGACGACCATGCAACGAATGCCGCTAACGTACCCGATGCCCGCAATGATTCCACCCCCGGCCATACTGCCGTCTTTATCGTCGTGCATTTTGTAGCCAGCGAAAGAGCAGAGTTCCAGAAAAGGCGCGCCTCGGTCGAGCAGATGATTCAGCCGCTCCCTGGGCAAAAGCTTGCCTTTCTGGATGAATTTGTCGCGGGCGGCTTCGGCCAGGTCGAGCACCTTTTGCTCGACTTCGCGAAAAGTGTCGATGTGAGCCTGCATGGCGTCGACGTTGGCTCGGAACTCATCCGATTGCGGGTTAAGTGTGCTCTCAAGTGGCTGCATGGAGGGGTTCCTTACTCATCGCCCAGGACTTTCGGGTCACTACTGCGGTGGAAGCCATTGAAGGGCTGGTTGTTCTTGGCTGCGGGAAACGGCCACACGCGGCCGCCCTGGGATGCGGCGCCATCAATGCGCAAGGTGTCACCGCTTATGAACGCCGCGCCGGGGCTGAGCAGGAAACAGATAGCAGCACTTACCTCCGCTTCGGTGCCCATGCGTTTGACGGGGACCGCATCCTTGAGGCCACGAATCCAGGGCTTCATGGATTCCGGATAGCTGTCCATACCACTGGAGGCAATCCAACCCGGGGCGACCGCGTTGACACGAACGCCGCAGGCTGCCCATTCCACCGCAGCGGTCTGGGTAAAATTCACCATGCCTGCGCGGGCAGCTCCTGAGTGGCCCATGCCGGGCATGCCGCCCCACATGTCGGCGACGATGTTGACGATTGCCCCGCCGGTTTTTGAAAGTGCCTGGTTGTAGGCCTCGCGTGCCATCAGGAAGCCGCCGGTAAGGTTGGTGCGCACAACGGTTTCCCAGCCCTTCTGGTTTATCGAGGCCAGCGGACCGGGGAACTGGCCTCCGGCATTGTTGACCAGACCATTGAGGCCTCCGTGTTCAGTGATGATGGCATGAACGGTTGCTTTGACAGCGTCTTCTTCGCGGATATCACAGGCGTGGGCGGACGCGATGCCGCCATCTTCTAGAATTTCCGCTTTGACGGTTTCCAGCTTTTCCGCCTTGCGCCCGACCAGTGCAACTCTTGCTCCAAGCGCTGCCAGTTCATGGGCATTGCAGCGCCCGATACCAGAGCCGCCACCGGTGACAATAATGGTCTGGCCTTTGAACAGGTCGGGGCGAAGGATGGATTGATAGCTCATGACGGGGTTCCTTTATTCAGTATCGCCTGTGCAATGGGCACCGGCATTTCGAGAAGTTGTTGGGCAAAGGCTTTGCCCTGGGGGTCGATACGCAGACTCGCCACGCCACCACCGCCGAGGCTGTGCTCCAGCAAAAAGTTGAAGGCGCCCAGGCCCGGCATTTCCCAGCGGGTGACCCGGCCGGTTTCCGGATTCAGGGCGTGCTTCATCCAATCCGCTACGGCGGTTTCGGTGAGGGCGGCTCTGATGAACGGCAGGTATTCCGGTTTGCGGGCAATGACACCAATATTGCTGTGGTCACCTTTGTCGCCACTGCGGGCCCAGGCCAGTTCAACCAGGGGTACGAGGACATCGGGCTCCGGTAAGTCGGTGTCGGACGGCGCAGGTTTTGCTGGAGCTCTGCAAGACGTTGCTACAGCTGGGGTTTCGGGCAATTCAATGCCACGCTCTTGGCCCCCGCAGGTAATTCTGATCTGTACGTCGTTTTTTGGTATCAGGCAGGAATAAAGCCTGATCTTCGGCCATACCGTGGGGCGTCCACCTACAATTCCAGTGATGCCAGGTGCCATGCCGGTGGCGGCCTGGGCGATTTCACGGGAGAACAAAACCAGGGCCTTTTTGTCAGGGTGGGCCACGCTGATCTTTACAACCACTTCCCGGCATTGACTGGCCCGGGCGTGGTCGCCGTAGGTTGCTTCCGCTCCCAACAGTTCAATACTGGTTTCGGAATAGGGCTCGAAGCCCCGTTCCAGGAATAGTGCAGAGGTCTTTTCCAGAATGGCACCGGCTACCCGGTGGGCTTTGGCTTTGGCATCGATACCCGCCAAAAGAAAGGTCACCGTGCATTTATGGCCATCGGGCCAGGTGCCAGAGGCTTTGTAAGTTTCCGTGGGCGCAACCCCTCGAGCCCCGGAGACGGCTACCCGGTCAGTTCCTGCCTGTTGAAGGGTGACCTGAGTAAAATCACAGGTGACGTCTGGCAGCAGGTAAGCGCCCGGGTCACCGATCTCATAAACCAACTGCTCTGCTACAGTGCCATAAATCACCTGCCCGCCAGTCTGCTCCGGTTTGGTAATGATAAAATCCCCATTGGCCTCGACTTCCACGATTGGGAAGCCCATATCCGCGTAGCCATCGGCGATGTCTTGCCAGTCAGTAAAATTGCCGCCCGTCGCCTGGGCGCCGCATTCCACCAGATGGCCCGCCAGGCTGCCCTGGGCGAGTTTGTCGAAATCATCCCAGCGCCAGCCGAATTCGTGTACCAGCGGTGCCAGCACCAGGGCGCTGTCTGCGACCCGGCCGGTAATCACGATGTCTGCACCATCCTCCAGCGCGGCCACCAGCCCGGGGGCTCCGAGGTAGGCGTTCAGGCTTAACATCATGCCGGGCATGGGCGCGCCGGTGCTCGTCTCGGTGATCCCGGCGGCGGTCAGATGTTTCTTTTTAGGCAGCAGGTCATCCCCTAGCACCAGGGCAATCTTCAGGTCTGTTCCTGCTTCATCGCAAAGCGCCTGGAGGGCGTCGCGACAGGCCACCGGGTTAACACCGCCAGCGTTGCTGAGTACCTTGATGCCTTGCTTCTCGATCTCGCCCAATAACGGTCCCATCGCGGTCTGGACAAAATCCCGGGCGTAGCCGGCGGTCGGGTCTTTCATTCTCTGGCCCGCCATGATCGACATGGTGATTTCCGCCAGATAGTCCGACACCAGGTAGTCGAGCCGGCCTTTGCTCACGAGTTGTTGAGCGGCGGTTTCAGTGTCACCCCAGAAGGCGGAGGAACAGCCGATGCGAATGGTTTTGCCGGAATGGCCTTGAGCAGGCATAAGGGTTCCCTGGACAGTTCTGAAACAGTTGAATTGACAATACCAAGCAAGCGCTTGGTTTGTAAAGTATCCCGGATCGAGTAAAATGAATCTGGTTTTGAAATTCACAATATTCGGATGCCTACGTGATTGAACCCGTGACCTCGAATGCTAATGAAAGCCCGATTCTGAAAGCCCTGGTGGCAGAAAACCTCGTTTCAGACCCCGCTGGTGCGCGAGGCCGTCTGCTGAAAGAAGCTGCCCGTCTGTTTCGGGAGAAGGGCTATGAGCGCACCACGGTAAGGGATCTGGCAGCAGCGGTGGGCATCCAGTCAGGCAGTCTGTTTCACCACTTCCGCACCAAAGAAGAGATTCTCAAGGCGGTGATGGTGGAAACCATTCGGCTTAATACCGCTATTATGCAGCAGGCCATGGAAGCAGCGGATACCGACAGAGACAAGCTGCGCGCGCTGATTCTCTGTGAGCTGGAATCCATCACCGGTCAGACCGGCGAAGCCATGGCGGTGCTGGTCTATGAATGGCGCAGCCTTTCGACTGCCGCCCAGGCTGGCGTGCTGGTGTTGCGGGAAATTTATGAACAGCTGTGGCTTGATGTGTTGGATTCCCTGGCGGCCCAAGGTGTGGTCAAAGCCGAGCCCTTTGTAATGCGGCGCATGCTGACAGGCGCCCTGAGCTGGACCGTTACCTGGTACCGGCCGAACGGAGGCATGACATTGTCGGACCTGACGGATCAAGTGATTGCGATGCTAAGGCTCGACTAGCGTCATCGTAGTGAGTCCGCATGTCTCTGCCAGCTACACCGCCCTCAAGTTTGCAGTTTCTTTCCCAGGTTCGCCCATCCTGCATCCGATTATGCATCCATAAGTATGAATTGGGCGTAATTTCGTAACCGGTTCGCCGTTGCCATCTGTTGGTAAGGTATGCTCGTTACATTCAGGGTAATCATTGTTGGCGGAGCACCAGATTTGATGCAGATATCAGTTCGATATGGGTTGTTGACCGCACTGAGTTTCGGTTTGCTAACCGCTTGTGAAAATGGCGGCGGTGGCGGTAGTTCAGAGTCCGCTGAAATGGACGATCTCAGTGGCACGATCTCTATTGAAGCCCGCTCTCGGGTGGATTCGGATACCGCTGACGATATTCGGGTGGGCCTCGCCATTGGAAACAGCCCTAACGATGAACGCCCCGGGAGCACACCCCAGAGTTTGCCCGGTTCCGGCATCTTTGGCGGTTATGTCAGCGTTACTGGTGGGGTCTACACCGATAGCGGCTTTGACTTCTACGCCGACGCCGAAGATCAGATACAGACCCAGCTTGCCGCCGGGGACAGGGTAGCATTGCAGGTATTCGCCGCCGACACCAACCTGGCCGGGCCAGATGTGGAGTTTTCGATCAATACCACGTCAGGCGACCTTTGTGGAGTCAATTGTCAGGACGGCCCACCATTTGTCTATGTTCATGAACAGGCAACAGTTGACGCCATCATAGCCATCTCGGCCAAGGACGGCGGGCCAGCGCGCTATGTGCTGACAGTGACTTCTGACACCCAGACCCCAGCTATGAATGTGGCCTACGCTGAGCCGGGTTTCCGAGTTGACGAAGCGGTCATTACTTCCCAGCCCGCCAAAACCGGCACATTGGTGCAAGCCGCCGCACTGGGCGCGAGCGAGGCAAGGGCTTTGGGTAATGGAGCCTGGCACCTGCGCCGTGTGCCCGCTTCGGTGGCGAGGATCTACAGTGGGGATGAGCTGGAGAAGGCCAGGAAAGCCACTCTGGACTGGATCAGGGAACTCCAGGTCCGCAGTGATATCCTGGCCGCTGGACCAAACTATCTCTACAACGCTCAGACGGTTGAGCCGAACAATGATCCCCTTTACCAACTGCAGTGGCACTACCCTCTGATCAACCTGCCACTGGCCTGGCAACTTGCCCCAAATGCAGGCGAGAGCGTGGGTGTAGCGGTGATGGATACCGGTCTTTTCAGCACCAGCCCGGGCAGCTATGGCAATTGGCATGAGGATCTTGTTGAAAATGTTCCTGTGGTGGCGTCGGATATTATCGGTCCTGACCAGTTCCTTGATTTTGTCACCGGTACTCTGGATATCGATACTCAACCTGGCCGTGATCGGAACCCGGCTGACCCGGGTGACGGCAAAGCCCAGAGCAGCAACTTCCACGGTACCCATGTTGCGGGCATCGTTGCGGCAGCGGATAACAGCATTGGTATGGTCGGCGTGGCATCAAAGTCCACTCTTATCCCGGTGCGCGTTCTGGGCCGGGACGGCAGCGGTTCCCTGAGTGACCTGATCGCTGCGATCAACTGGGCGGCGACCAATGGCCAAGTCGATGTCATAAATCTCAGCCTCGGTGGCGTGGGCCCTGACGCCAGCCTCGAACGTGCTATCAACGCGGCCGCTGCCAACGGCAAGCTGGTGGTGGCCGCCGCAGGAAACCAGGGTTCTGACGTACTGACCTTTCCGGCGGCTTTCGACAATGTGATCGGGGTGGGCGCCGTGGATGGCGCTCGCAAGCGCGCAGGCTATTCAAACATTGGCGGGTCGGTGGACCTCGTAGCACCCGGCGGTGACGCTAGTCGGGATGCCAACAATGATGGTAACGCCGACCTGGTGATCAGCGCGTGGGGTGAAGATTCGGGCGACGTTTTCGAGGCCCGCTATGCCGGCCTGCAGGGAACCTCCATGGCGGCGCCCCATGTTGCCGGGGTTTATGCCCTGATGAAAGAAGCTGCGAGATCAGCCGGGACCCCGGAAGTAACCCCCCAGCAATTCGCCTCTTTATTGCAAGCGGGCTTGCTGACTGATGATGTCGGCAATGCGACGGAATACGGTGCCGGGCTCATCAACGCATTGAAAGCAGTGAATGCCGCCCTGGACGGAAGCGAGGTAAAACTGTTGTCGTCCACGCCCTCCTCGCTGCAGTTTTCTGAAGCCGTATCCAGCCAGGGATTTTCCCTTGCGGCTTACCCCGAGGATAGTGCCGTAACGGTTGACACGGTAAATGTGCCGGAATGGATCGAACTGACCCCGGTGCCCTCAGGTCCACCAACCGGGGAAATCATCACCGCGACGGTGATCATGGATGGCCTTGAAGCGGATGCAAGTTTGCGTGATGTTATTACCATCAATTACACCGGCGGCTCGCAGCCGAGTCTCGAGATACCGGTGCGCCTGCAACTGGGGAATGTTCCGGGCGACACCGACGCCGGTCGTCATTACGTGTTGCTGGTCAGCACGGACGATGATCCGGAAACGCTCGCGCAACAAGTGGTTGAGTCCAGTGACGGTGGCTACCGGTTTGCGTTCACTGACCTTGAACCCGGTGAATACTTTCTCGTGGCCGGGACGGACAATGACAACAACGGATTTATTTGCGAAACAGGCGAAGCCTGTGCCGAGTATCCGGTGAACGGACTGCCTGAAAAAATCGTCATTGGCAACGAGCCCATCAGCGGTGTCACACTCACCACCAGCTTCCGGCGGCCGACCATCTCATCCATGGGGCTGCCGCGCTATGGCTTCGGGGGTTACCGGCTGATGACCGGGCCTTCTGATCAATCGACTCCGATCCGTCAACTGGAATCTGCTCCATGAAGATAGTGTTTCTCGGCCTGTTATCCGCGTTCCTGATGCTGTCGGGATGCGCTGGTACGAATGGTGAGTCAGACCAGGACGTCGGGACCGGTAAAGAGGTCGACGTCAAACAACCAGCGCCCCTGGCGAGACAGATCACGGCCTCTGACTATTGCGGGCTGACGGCGCCAGGCTTGGTCTACCTGGACAGTCTTAACGCGTTGCAGGCCTTCCGCTCCCTGAACGGCCAAATGCTCAGCCTGGATTCTGCCTCGAGTCTCGATTTTCAGCGCGAGCACTTGTTGGTGGTGGCGATGGGCCGTAAAAACACGGGCGGTTACGGCCTGACCCTGGCGGATGCCGCCATGAAGAACTCCACCCTGGCCGTGACGACCCGAGTTCATTCGCCAGCGCCAGACTCCATGGTTACTCAGGCCCTGACCACACCTTGTGTAGTGTTGGCGGTGACAGCCAATGATTGGGACAAGGTGGTCGTGCGCGGTGACGGCCTTATTAACATGACCCGAGCGCGATAGCCCGCGCCGCAACGGCACAAATCAACCGTTGATCTTTTGCCCCGAATCCCTAAGCTATGGGCCTGTTGTCGAGACATTCGCCCGGGAGTCCGTGTACCTCTATGAGCCAAAAACAATACAACGCCGATGCCATTGAAGTCCTGACTGGTCTGGACCCGGTGCGCAAGCGCCCGGGCATGTATACCGACACCAGCCGCCCGAACCATTTGGCGCAGGAAGTGATCGACAACAGTGTGGATGAAGCGTTGGCGGGTCACGCCCGGCGGATTGATGTCATTTTGCACAGTGATGGCTCCCTGAGTGTTGAGGATGACGGTCGCGGCATGCCGGTTGATATGCATAAAGAAGAAGGCGTATCGGGGGTTGAGCTCATCATGACGCGCCTTCATGCGGGCGGTAAGTTCTCTGAGGGTAATTATAGCTTTTCCGGTGGTCTTCACGGGGTGGGTGTATCCGTGGTTAACGCACTTTCCACCGAACTGGAAGTCACCATCAAGCGTGACGGCCAGCTTCACCGCATGACCTTCGCCAACGGTGACAAGCTGACAGATCTCGAAGTGATCGATACCGTTGGCAAGCGCAACACCGGAACAAGAATCCGGTTTCACCCAGACATCCGCTACTTTGATAGCCCCAAGTTTTCAATTACCCGCCTGCGTCATAACCTGCGAGCCAAAGCTGTACTGTGTCCCGGTTTGACAGTTACCTTCCTGCAGGAACAGACCGGTGAAAAGGACGAGTGGTTTTACGAAGAAGGTCTGCGGGATTATCTGAAAACCGCCCTGGCCGATATTGAGGTGGTGCCCCTTGAGCCTTTCACGGGCGAGCTTTCCGGTAACACCGAGCAGGTGCACTGGGCAATCCAATGGCTGCCAGAAGGCGGCGAAGCGGTTCTTGAAAGTTACGTCAACCTGATACCGACTGCCCAGGGCGGCACCCATGTTAACGGGCTGCGCACCGGCCTGCTGGAGGCGATGCGGGAGTTCTGTGAATTTCGCAGCCTGATGCCCAGAGGCGTCAAACTGTCACCGGAAGATATCTGGGACCGTTGCAGCTATGTGCTGTCATTCAAAATGCAGGATCCGCAATTCTCTGGCCAGACCAAGGAACGCTTATCTTCAAGGGAAGCTGCAGCGTTTGTATCCGGCGTGGTCAAAGATGCGTTCAGTCTCTGGCTGAATCAGCACACCGATGTGGCGGAAGTGCTGGCAGAGTTTTTCATCAACAACGCCCAGCGTCGTTTAAAGGCCAGTAAAAAAGTTGCCCGTAAGAGGATCACTTCCGGTCCGGCACTACCCGGCAAACTGGCCGATTGTTCTGGCTCCGACACCAATCGCTCCGAACTTTTTCTGGTAGAGGGTGACTCTGCCGGCGGGTCAGCCAAACAGGCCCGGGACCGTGAGTTCCAGGCGGTTATGCCGTTGCGGGGCAAAATCCTCAATACCTGGGAGGTGGACTCCAGCGAAATTCTGGCCTCTCAGGAAGTCCACGATATCGCGGTGGCCATCGGGGTGGATCCGGCCTCAGACACGTTTGAAGGCCTGCGGTACAACAAAATTTGCATCCTTGCCGAC
This sequence comes from Marinobacter sp., assembly GCF_040882185.1. GTDB lineage: Bacteria > Pseudomonadota > Gammaproteobacteria > Pseudomonadales > Oleiphilaceae > Marinobacter. The sequence continues at coordinate 228,380 of NZ_JBBEBW010000002.1, forward strand.
GCCGATTCTGACGGCCTTCACATTGCGACGTTGTTGTGCGCACTCTTTGTTAAACACTTCCGTCCGTTGGTACAGGCCGGCCACGTGTTTGTGGCGATGCCGCCCCTGTATCGGGTGGACCTGGGCAAGGAAACTTTCTATGCGCTCGATGAGCATGAGAAACAGGGCATCATGGACCGGCTGGCCGCTGAGAACCGGAGAGGCAAAGTTTCCGTTACCCGTTTTAAGGGCCTTGGTGAAATGAATCCGTTGCAGCTTCGGGAGACCACTATGGCTCCGGATACGCGCCGACTGGTCATGCTGACCCTGGAGGAGGGCGATGAGACCGACGAGCGCATGGACATGCTGCTGGGCAAAAAAAGGGCTCCGGATCGGCGGATCTGGCTGGAAGAGTACGGCAATATGGCTGACGTGGCGGGCTAAAGTTTGTATTGGTAAAGCTGAATTTCAACTTTAATATTCGTTTTAAACCTATCAACAGCACTCTTTATTCTTTCTTCATCTTCCTGAAATTCGCTAATCTGCACCCCTTTAGCCGCGAGTAACTCGAATGGAATGGCAGGGGTGGTTTTCGCTGGGCCTGGCAGCCGCAGCGCTCCTATTAATGAGTATCGGACGCTTCGGCCCGCATCTGGTAATGATGGGGGTGCTGATCATTCTGAGCGCCACCGGTATTCTCGATTCGACTGAGGCTCTGGCCGGTTTCAGCAACAGCGGCCTGATTACCGTAGTGGCGATGTTTGTGGTGGCCGCCGGTATTCATCATTCCGGTGGGGTCGACCTGTTGGTTCATCATGTCTTGCGTTCTCCTCGCACGGTCCGGGGCGCCCAGGCACGCATAGCGTTTCCGGTGGCGCTGTTAAGTGGTTTTCTGAATAACACCCCTGTCGTTGCCACCATGATCCCTGCCATTCACGCCTGGTCCCGGAAGATTGGTATAGCACCCTCAAAATTGATGATACCGCTGAGCTACTCCGCGATCCTTGGCGGCACCATTACTCTGATTGGCACCAGCACCAACCTGGTAGTGAACGGGCAGTACCGGGATTTGACCGGAGAGGAGGGTTTCTCAATCTTCTCCATTACCGCCGTGGGTTTGCCGGTAGCAGTCATCGGCCTGATCGCCATGCTGGTATTTCTGCCGCGCCTGCTGCCAGACCGAAAGGATCAGCAGAAGTTCGGTGCGATGCGGGAATTTACGTTGGAAGTGGCAGTAGCGTTGGATGGCCCATTGGTAGGAAAAACCGTGGGGGAGGCGGGCCTTCGCGAGCTGGAGCGCCTTTATCTGGTTGAAATTGAACGGGATGGCAGTGTCGTAACGGCGGTGCCTTCGGAGGAGCGTTTGCGGGGCGCTGACCGCCTGGTGTTTGCTGGGGACACCCAGGCAATATCAGACCTATTGAGAATCAACGGTATCGTGCCTTCGGTGCACGACGACGAGCCCAGTCTGAGTAAAGACCGGGCAGAGCGTCGGCTGGTGGAAGCAGCTCTGTCGCCGCAGTCTGATGTGCTGGGCCTGACCATTCGTGATGCCCGCTTTCGGGACCGATACGGTGCCGTGGTACTGGCGGTGGCCCGGGGCGGCGAGCGGGTCTCCGGTAATCTCGGCAATATCCGGCTCAAACCCGGCGACGTGCTGCTACTGGAGGCTCGCCCGGCTTTTGTGAGTCGCCAGCGTTATGCCAAGGATTTTCTGCTGATCAATGATCTGGAGACCGAAACTCCGCGCCATGATCGCGCCTATTTGTCCTGGGCAATTCTTTTGCTGTTGGTCGGCGCGGCAGCGGCCGGATTACTCAGCATGCTCAACGCTGCCCTGATGGGCGCGGCACTGATGATTCTGACCGGCTGCTGTTCCGTAGGACAGGCCCAGAAAGCAGTAGACGTGCCAGTCATACTGACCATTGCGGCGTCGTTTGCGCTAGGTGCCGCCCTGGAAGTTACGGGAGCGGCCAGCTATGCAGCAGAGTCGATACTCACAGTGAGTAGTGGTCATCTTTTGTTTACGCTTTTGCTGGTTTACTTCTCAGTCTCGGTACTGACGGAAATCGTGACCAACAATGCTGCGGCGGTGATGGTATTGCCAGTAGTGCTTTCGATGACCTCATCTCTGGATGTTGCCGCCGAGCCGTTTGTCATTGCCGTGATGATGGCAGCGTCCGCCAGCTTCGCGACCCCATTGGGGTATCAGACCAACATGATGGTTTTCGGTCCGGGCGGTTACCGATTTATGGATTTTGTCCGGGTGGGTATACCCATGAACCTGTTTATCGGCGTGGTGACGGTGATGGTTATTGCTCAGGTTTATGATATTCCCCTGAGTTGAGGTTGGGGGACACGATCAAACCGGATGGCGGCGTAGTGTGGTTTCGGTTATTGAGTGAGTATGTCGCAGCAGAGCACCGTGAGACTGCCATTGTGGTAATACGCCAGCGACAGAGTAACGCACATATTGGCCCCCGCAATCGACAGGTAAGGCCGGGTTACCTGTATGCGGTCTGGCTGAGCCAATGCCTGTTTCAGATAGTGCTGCCGGTACCAGTCCGCGCTCAAGGTATTTTCCAGAGGCAGGAACCGGGGGTCGAGCCTGCTTGCGCTGGTCGACGCGATCAAGGTGTTGTCAATCTGAACACCGTTGGCGTCGATAAGATAGCACCGTGAAACGGTATGATGTCCCAGCAGGTTTTTACAACTCACTTCCAGACCGGCTCCGAGACGCAATTGATCAACTGCTGAATGAAAGTAACCACCGAAAAAGTCGCTGATTTGCTGGGTAGGGTCCAGTTGAACCCGGTTTCTGCTCTTGTAATCCGTCAGTAGGCGTTCAAGGTCACTGACGTTCCGATGAATTCCCTCGAAATCGAGTGTCGGTTTACAGAAATAGAACCCTTGTACAAAATCCACCCCGGCATCAATAGCGATCATGGCCTGACCATGGGTTTCAACGCCTTCCAGTAGCACCAGACAACCCGACTGATGAAGCAGAGAGACAATGCCATTCAGAATCTGGCGAGCTTTCTTGTCATTAGTGGCCCGCGTGAGCAGCGTTCTGTCCAGTTTGACTATATCCGGTGACAGGTTCCAGATACGCTCAAAATTGGAATGGCCCGCGCCAAAATCGTCAATGGCCGTCAGGCACCCCAAGGATTTGTAATAGGCAACAGTGTTTTTGAGCTGCCGGGAGTCATCTGTTGGCTGTTCGACGATTTCCACCACGATGCGGTGCGGGGACAGCCCCGTGCGTTCTAATAAGCGTCCGAAAAACGAGTCAGAATGCCTGCCGTTCGCGACTACCGTCGGCGACACATTCAGGAAGAGCCAGTTCACCTGATCACTGAATGATGAATAATTCTGAACATGGAGATAGCGGCAAAGACGGTCAAGCAGGACATTTTCCGGTTCGCTGGTCGGCAACTGGAATAAGTGGATTGGCAGAACGCTGGCGTTGTCTGTGTCGAATGCCCTGATCAGAGCTTCATAGCCGACGACGCGCTTATGGGAAATACTGAAAATAGGTTGTAATGCGGTTCGGAGGATGAGCCCCTGAAAGCGGGCGCTCCAGCCATAATCGTGCCGATTGAGCATCGGACCGATAACGTCAAGTTCCGGGTCGGCCAGTTTGTGCGGCACGTTTTTTGACATATCTCGTCACTGGGGTCGTGGAACGGCGTTGTCAGAAAGCCCCACAGGGGGCAGGCATTCGGCCAGCTTATAGTCTTGACGGTGGGGCATTAATCAGCTGACCGCAAGACGGTTATTTTTGAAGAATGCCAAATTTTTCGCTAAGTTACCAGTATGTTAGATGTAAACGATTGTAAGAGAACGAGAGGCGGGTAGTTTTTACAGCAGGGTAGTTAGGTGAGCATTAAAGAGGCAAGCTGGATGAAGCAGACCTGTCTGAAGGGACAGGCCCGGTAATTCTAAACCATTGGCAGGGCAGATTAGCGCTTCAGTTGTTGCTGGGAACAACGACGCGTTCGTCGAATTCAACTTCCATTTCATTCTCCTTGAGTGTTAAAGGCTTCTGCCTTGAATATATGTATAGACTATCTTCTTTAAGGTTTTCCTCAATCCGTAGAATCCGTATTCGACAAAAGTCCAGCATCAGTTTTTCTGATCATTGCGTCCAAAACATTTCGGTTGGTTTTTGAGGTACGGATTTCTAAACTCAAGATGTCGCTTAACAAATCGCGACAGGATCATGGAGCCTTATAACTCATGCAGGTACGCAACTCGCTCACTCGCTTCGGTATTATCAGCATTGTTTTTCACTGGCTGGTTGCGATCGCGGTGTTCGGGCTTTTCGGACTCGGGTATTACATGGTCGACCTGACTTATTACGATGACTGGTACCGTTCCGCCCCCAACATCCATAGAAGTGTTGGCTTGCTATTACTCGCCACCGTCGTGTTCCGTCTGATCTGGCGATTGGCGAATACCCAACCTGAAACTCTCTCCAGTCACCAACGCTGGGAGGTTTTGGCTGCGCACATTGTTCACGGTTTGCTTTATCTTCTGCTATTCGTTGCAATGGTCAGCGGCTATCTGATTTCTACTCTCGACGGCTCTTCCATCGATGTCTTTAACTGGTTTTCAGTCCCATCCGTTACCGGTGAAATGCGTTTTCTCGAAGAGATTGCAGGTTTCGTCCATTACTGGGTGACGTGGGCGTTGGTCGTGCTGGCCGGTCTGCATGGTTTGGCTGCGATGAAACATCATTTTATTGATAAGGACAGAACGCTGCTCCGGATGATTGGGCGCGGCTGAGCGTCGGCCAAATGCCGGTCGGTTCTGCTGTCTATGTCGTATGTCTTTTAAACCCGGTCTGTTAGGGCCACAAAAGGAGATTACCCACTATGAAAAAACAACTGCTCGCCTCTGCCATATCCGTTGCCATGATTGCGGGTGCGCATGCCTCGGAACACAGCGGGACGTACGCTTTTGACGAGAAAGACTCCCACCAATTTGTCATGTTCAAGATTTCGCACCTTGGCTATAGTTGGCTGTACGGCGGTTTCAACGATTTTGACGGTGAGTTTGTTTACGACGCGGAAAATCCGGAAAACAGCACGGTCAATGTGACGATCGATACGGCAAGCGTGGATTCCAATCATGGCGAACGCGACAAGCACCTGCGTAGTGAAGACTTTCTGTTTGTGGACGATTTCCCCCAGGCGACCTTCAAAAGCACTAGCGTAAAGCTGGATGACGAAGATGAGGCAGAAATCACCGGGGATTTTACGCTGCGTGGCGTTACCAAGGAGATTACGCTGGATGTTGAAATGTTAGGCCATGGTAAGGATCCCTGGGGGGGCTACCGCATGGGCTTTGAAGCAGAAACAGAGCTGAAACTGGCGGATTTCGGAATTCCGACCGATTTGGGCAAGGCGTCCGAAACTGTCGAAATTATTATCTCAGTCGAAGGTATCCGTCAGTAATGTCTGATCGAGTCGCTGCACAGCTGCCACGCATAGCGTGACGGGCAGTCAGAGCCTTCCGGTGGCTGGCTCTGGGTTATTGAACCCGGAACCGGCCAGCCGAATACAGTCGCTGCCTGGTGAGGCGCCCTATAAATGCTGCTGGAGAATAATGGCTATAAAGGCTTGGAGTGGTGCTCCGCGCTTGAGCGGTACTGATCGCAACGGCAAAGTTTTAACTGGCGATAGAATTGGGCGCTGAATATAACCAGGCAGATCAGAACGCCAGCCCAGAGATAGGGTCCGGTGAGATGGAGATGGCCACTAATGGCGAATTCAATCAGAAACATCAGTGCCAGCGCCAACGTGCCGTTAATGAGCGCCGTTAACATTGCCTGCTGACAAGCTTTGAAGGTCATTCTCATCGTGTTCGCTCGATTAGAAAATAGACGGTTGCTGGACAGTAATGTAATTACTTGTTACCGAGAATACGGCGTGAGCTGCCGCCCCGACATTCGTGAATTCCGCTATTTAAACTTGACCAGGAGTTAATCAGAGGCTCCCTAAGTTGTGACTGATTGGTGTCCGGCGCCCGTGCTCCATATAATGTTCCCCCAGATATGCTGCCGATGAGTAGCAACCGGAATTCACTACTATTATCAAGAGGCCTCCATGCCAGAGTTTCAGACTACGGATGAAGGGTTTGAACGGGTTTCGCTGCGAGATTACACCGAAAAGGCGTACCTTGATTACTCCATGTACGTCATCCTCGACCGGGCACTTCCCAATGTGGGAGACGGTCTGAAACCGGTCCAGCGGCGCATCATTTACGCCATGTCGGAGCTGGGTCTCAAGTCAACATCAAAATACAAGAAATCGGCGCGTACCGTGGGTGACGTGTTGGGTAAGTTTCATCCCCATGGCGACAGTGCCTGCTATGAAGCCATGGTGCTTATGGCGCAGCCGTTTTCTTATCGTTATCCACTGGTGGACGGCCAGGGTAACTGGGGCTCGCCTGATGATCCCAAATCCTTTGCGGCGATGCGCTACACAGAGTCGCGCCTGGCGCGCTTTGCTGATGCGCTGCTCAGTGAGCTGGGCCAGGGGACGGTGGATTGGGTGCCCAACTTCGACGGCACCATGGACGAGCCGTCAACGTTGCCTGCACGACTGCCGCACGTGCTACTCAACGGTACTACGGGCATCGCAGTAGGCATGGCGACGGATATCCCGCCCCATAACGTACGTGAGGTCACTGCCGCCTGCATTCGACTGCTGGAAGCGCCTCAGACCACCATCGAGCAACTTTGTGAACATATTAAAGGGCCGGACTTCCCGACCTATGCCGAAATCATTACGCCCCGGAAGGACTTGCTCCAGATGTACGAGACCGGCCGGGGGTCGCTTCGCATGCGTGCCCGCTGGATCAATGAGGGAGGGGACATTGTGGTCACCGATCTGCCTCACCAAGTCTCCGGTAATCGGGTGCTTGAGCAGATTGCCCACCAGATGCAAACCAAGAAACTGCCGATGGTGGCGGATTTGCGTGATGAGTCTGATCATGAGAACCCGACTCGATTGGTGATTATTCCGCGCTCCAATCGGGTGGATCTCGATGGCTTGATGACGCACCTGTTTGCGAGCACCGATCTGGAAAAAACCTATCGGGTGAACATCAATGTAATTGGCAATGACGGTCGGCCCGCCGTCAAGAATCTGCATACCATTCTGACTGAGTGGCTGAGTTATCGCCGCACCACGGTAACCCGCCGGTTGCAGTACCGGCTCGACAAGGTGCTTGCCCGACTGCACTTGCTTGAAGGCCTGTTGATTGCGTATCTCAATATTGATGAAGTGATCGAGATTATTCGCACAGAGGATAAGCCAAAAGCGGAGTTGATGGCGCGGTTCGGATTATCACCGGACCAGGCTGAAGCCATCCTTGAGCTGAAATTGCGTCACCTTGCGAAACTGGAAGAAATGAAGATCCGCGGTGAGCAGGACGAACTGGCCGCCGAGCGGGATGAGTTGCAGTCGATCCTGGGCTCCGACAAACGGCTCACAGCATTGATCAGGCAAGAACTTGAGCAGGATGCCGAAACCTACGGTGATGATCGACGCTCACCCATCGTCGAACGGGGAGAGTCGAAGGCCTTCAGCGAGCTGGACCTTATTTCCAATGACCCTGTGACCGTTGTGCTTTCCGAAAAAGGCTGGGTGCGAGCGGCCAAAGGCCATGACATTGAACCCGGGGGCCTGAGCTATAAATCCGGCGACCGGTTTGCGATGTCGGCCCGTGGACGAACAAATCAGCAAACGATCTTTCTGGACTCCACCGGTCGGGCATATTCCATGATGGCCCACACCCTCCCATCGGCCCGGGGGCAGGGAGAGCCTTTGACCGGGCGTATCAACCCTCAGCCTGGTGCGACCTTCGCAGGTCTGCTAATGGGAGAGCCCTCTGAAAAAGTGTTATTGGTCACTGATGGGGGCTATGGCTTTGTGACTTCGCTGGAAGAAATGATCAGCAAAAATCGTAACGGCAAGGCGCTGGTCAATGTACCGAAGGGCGCGCGTGTAATGCCTCCGGTGGTTGTGCCCAGGGGTGAAGAGGTGCTTTATCTGGCCGCCATATCCAACGAAGGCCGGATGCTGGTGTTCCCCCTCAGTGAATTACCAGAACTGTCGAAGGGCAAGGGGAACAAGATCATCAGCATTCCGTCGGCCCGGGTTCAGAACCGCGAAGAGTACGTGGTGGCAGTGGCGGTATTTGCCCAGACTGATCAGCTTCAGGTTCTGGCGGGCAAGAGAAAAATGAACCTTCAGTTCAATGATCTGGAGCATTACCTGGGCGAACGTGGTCGTCGCGGTCATAAACTACCGAGAGGGTTGCAACGGGTAGACGGGGTCGATGTAGTCAAGTCAGCGGCTTCACTGGCTGCCAATGAGGAGCAAGAAAACGGTGAGTGAACTGGTATTGATTAACGTGTCGGGCCGGGACAAACCTGGCCTGACCTCCGAGATTACCGGCATTATGGGGCGCTATGACGTCCGAATCCTCGATATCGGTCAGGCAGTCATTCATGATCACCTGACCTGGGGTATTCTGGCGGAAATACCGGACGAGTCGAAGGCGTCATTGGTGATCCGGGAGCTGTTATTCCGGCTTCACGCTCTGGATTTGCAGGTCCGTTTTGCGCCGATTACTGAAATGGAGTATCAGCAGTGGGCAGCGGGCAGAAATCGCGCCTGCTATATCGTGACGTTGCTTTCCCGGGACATCAAAGCCGAGCAGATTGCCCGGGTGTCCGCCATTACTGCGCGCCACGGTCTCAACATCGACAATATCACCCGGCTTTCGGCCCGGCCTTCACTGCATCCCGGTGACAACCGGATTGCCTGTATCGAATTTTCAGTGCGCGGGACGCCGTCCGATCCGAAGCAATTACGGTCCGATTTCCTCCACATAGCCGGTGAGATGAATGTGGATATTGCCTTCCAGGAAGATTCCATTTTCCGTCGCAACCGGCGCCTGGTGGTGTTCGATATGGACTCTACACTGATTGAGGCGGAGGTGATTGACGAGTTGGCCCGCGAAGCGGGAGTGGGCGAGCAGGTCGCGGAGATAACCGAACGCGCGATGCTGGGGGAACTCGATTTCAGTCAGAGTTTTGCTGAGCGGCTGGCGCTTCTGAAAGGTCTGGATGAGTCGATACTTGAGGAAATTGCCCAACGCCTCAAGCTTACAGAAGGTGCGGAACATTTACTGAGGAGCCTGAAATCCCTTGGTTATAGGACCGCTATCCTGTCTGGGGGGTTTAACTACTTCGCCAGGCATCTGCAGCAAAAGCTCGGTATCGACTACATCTATGCTAACGAGCTGGAAATTGAAGATGGCAAGGTGACCGGTCGGGTGTCAGGCCGCATTGTCGACGGCCAGCGTAAAGCGGAATTACTGCTTGAAATTGCTGCCCGGGAGAATGTGTCCCGGGAGCAGGTCATTGCGGTGGGAGACGGCGCCAACGACTTGCCCATGCTCAGTCAGGCCGGACTCGGAGTAGCGTTTCGAGCGAAGCCCCTGGTCAAGGAGTCCGCCCGGCATTCGATTTCCACGCTCGGGCTGGACGCTATCCTGTACCTGATCGGTTTTCGGGAAAGTGAGACTCACTGATCTCCGAAGTCGTAGTTCATTTCTGGCGCAGGTGCTTGTAGGTAGTAGCCCTGTATGTAGTTGACGCCAGCCTGCCAAAGCGTCGCCAGCACGGCGGCGTTTTCCACCAGCGGGATAATGGTGAGCTTGCCTGTGCTTTGAAGCGACTTGACCATTTCCTTGATTTCTTCTTTGGCACTTTCGTTTTTTTGGATTTCTTCCGTGAAAGAGCCATCGATTTTCACGTAATCCACATCTATGTGTTTGAGTGTATTGAACGGATTCAGGGCACAGCCAAACTGGCAAATGGACACCTTGCAGTGCAGTTCATGAAGCGAGCGGGAAAATTCCTTGGCCTGCTTCATGTAACTGTTGGCGTCGCCTTCGCGGAGCTGGAAGATCAATGAGTCCCCTGGCAGTCGAGCGGATTTAAGCGCCACGCTGAGCCATGACGTGAAGGTTTTATCCTGTATGGTTTCACCAGTCACGTTCAGGAACAGCCGCGAGTCATGACCGTTGGAACGATGGCTGGCGAGTTGCTTTATGGTCTGCAGAATAACCCAGCGATCAATCTTGCAGGCCATGTCAGACGGGCCTGCTGGCGGCAGGAAGTCGTAGGGGGAGACTTCTTCATTGTCCTTGTCCAGCATGCGTACGAAGGCTTCATAATGCTCCTCACCTTCGCCGCGGAGGTTAATAATGGGCTGGAACAGGAGTCGGAAGCGGTCTTCATCGAGTGCCTTCTGGATCGCTTCCAAGGAATTGTCGTCGTCGAGCGATTCGAACTGGCCGGGATTATAGACCAGTACTCCGTTGCCTCGCTCGTGCCCCTGAGGCTTTCGAACCTCAGCCGACGCAGTGTGGGCCCGGCCCATGAGGTCGGGCGCTTTGGGAGAGTTCTCGGTAATAGCTGCGACACCAATGCTGACGGTGATTTGCACGGTGCGCTCACTGATGTCAAAAAGGTGGTCATCGATCTGCTTACAGATCGTTTCACACAGGTCCGCCAACCGCTTTTCATCACAGGGTTGGGCCAGAATGGCAAAGGCATCATCGCTCATGCGTGCGAGAACCATCTCATCATCGACCTGATCCTTCAGCATGGCTGCGAGATCTCCGAGCACGAGATCAGCGCCGGCGATGCCAACCTGACTTTTCATCGCCATGAAGTCATCCAGCGCGATATAGGCCAGGGCGCCGTTTATTTGTTTCTCACCCGCCACCGTGATGGCTTTGCCCAGTGCGTCCATCAGGTGTTGGCGATTGTAGAGGCCCGTGAGCAAATCCTGACTGCTGATTTTTCGCAGTTTTTCTTCAAGTTCGGCGTCGTTCTGCTCTGGCTGGATGACAATCTGGGTGCAGGGTTCGCCATCGTAGGTTGCCGACGATGCTGTCATCACAATGTTCATTTGATGATCGTCGCTGCGCTTGGCAACGCATGTAAGCGTGACGCCATCTTTCGGCGCTTCGGCGAAGGCTTTCATGAAATCTTTGTAGGGGGTCTGGCTTTCCGGGGCAAGCGTATCCAGCAATGGAATGCAGATCAGCTCATCAATATCGTCATAGCCCAGGAAATCCATGTAGGACTGGTTGGCATAGATATGCATACCGTCATTGATATAAGCGATGGCGTCCTTGGAACTTTCGAGCAATAACTGACAGCGTTGTTCGGCCTCGCGCAAGTGGGATTCCAGCGCACGGCGTCTGCGTCGCTCATCCAGCGCAGCGAGTTCACGTTTTGCCGTCAGAACGACCAGATCCGAGTACTCGAATGGCACGGTATCCTGAGCGCCGCCACGGATAAACGACACACTGCGATCACGATTATATTCCTGAGTCAGCAGGATATACGGAATATCCTTGTCGAGACGCCGGATCAAGGCAAGAGCAGCTTCCGGGGTGAATTCCTGCTCCACGTCACGGGCAAGCAAAATATCCCAGGTGCTGGCTTTAATGGCCTCTTCGAGATCTTCTTCCGAGGTTATCCGGTGTGCCCGGGTTGCTCTGCCTGAGTTTCTGAGGAGGCTGACCAGGGTTTCCGCATCGTTCTGGGACGGGTCAAGTATCAGCAGGTGAACCGTTGCGTTTTTTTTCTGCATTCCTGAGGGATCTCTCGCATTACGCTGTTCGTTATTATGGTGGTGACAGTCATACCTATCATGGGATATTTGCCACACTCTTCATGTTGGGTGAATGATGCAGCGGAAGACAGCCAATGACAACCCTTAGGACCGCAGCCCAGAACCGTCATGTGAATCGGCAGTGGCATTGCCGGTAGGGATGCCGCCTGAGTCAGGAATGTCTTTGCGTTAAACGTATTGACCCTATAACGACGGCCAAAGTGAGTCGAACTCATCTTCGCTGGCGGCGCCGGAGGAGGTTTCAGACGCAATGCTATCCCGCTCGCCGCTGTTTTGAAGCTTGAGTTCAAACTGACTGACGCTGCCCGTAGCAGATACCCTTTGGGAGAGCTGACCCTGATCCTCTCTGCCATCGTGCAGGAGTACAATCCGGCTGCCGCTTTGAAATGGCAGCCGGGGAGTTATCAGGGTGGCCGCTTGCTTTACGGTGCTAATCTCCGGTAACAACAGGCCGCGAAGGAATTCACTGTTGTTGCCTATTTTCTGGATCAGCCGGACCCCGCAGGGTGAGGCGCTTGGTGCTAATAATTCAACGCCCACCTGGGTGCCCTGATCGCGAATTTGCCGAATCCAGCGCACAACCGCTACGCTCCAGGGGTGGGACTGCTGCTCTCTTACACCGAGAACTTCGCCAGCTTGTAGAGCCGGAGGCACGTCCGCTTCCCAGCCCACGCAATAGCCGCCTGGGCTGGTGTTAATGAGCTGGGTCTGATAAGACCGGGGCTGATTTTTACCCGGTACACCCGATTCGGCGGAACCACCGCTACCACGAAAGGTAATGGGCGCGTCTGCTGAGGTTAGCGCCTCCTCTGTTCCGGCATCGTGGGCTCCAGCCCAGGCATCGTTGCGCTGACGTGCAGTACTCAGGAATACGTTGGTATCGTCTTCCGGCGCGTAGTTATTGCCCGATACAAACTGATTGAAACTTTTCTCCCCCGCGATGAAATAATGCGCCGCCGTTAAACCGACACAGACTTCAAGCTTACCCTGGCTGGTTATACGATTGAAATTGCGCTTGGTAAGGATGCCCAGGGCCTGACTGAGGTGAGTCAGCAAGGTGTCACTGACGGCTGCGGGCAAGGTTATTCTTGCTTCGCTTTCCGGCTGGCACCGCTCTGTTCTCGCATGTAGATATTCTGAAATCCTCTCGGCTAATTCCGTGGTGTCGAACCCAAAACAGTCGCTATTGGGCTCCTGTTGCCTGAGGCTGCGATAGATAGGGGCAGAATCCCGTTCCATATTCACGACGAACAGTGTCGTCTCTACGAGTTTCGGGCTACACGCAACCAGGTCGGTCCAGGCCTCGAAAAGCTCATAGGCCTGCATCAGCTCATTCTGGCGCAGCTGGTTGGGCCTGGCGCAGCCGAGGAGGAGAACTCTATGGTAAGCATCACTGACGGTGCTGCTTTTTCGATGGAACAGGGTGTCATCATCCACAACGATGTCAGCCAGCTCGTTGCGGAGCGCAAAACGATATAGCCGATGGCACTCGAGCCAGCTTCTTGCCGGGCTGGGGCAATATAGCTGATGTGCCCGAACGATGGTGGCGCCCAGCTCGGACAAGGTCCGGTGGCTACAGATACCGATCAATTTACGGTTTTTGTCTATAGAACCGGAGTCGAGCAGCTCCAGAAGACAGGCTTTGTAGCCGTTCGCCAGGTGTAATTGCAAAGCCTGGGACAGATTGGCAATTTTCCGTTGCTTCTCGGGCAGGGCAATGGCATGCCCGAGATAGTGACGGGAAAGTTCCTTGCACACGAAGTGAATTTTCGGGCGTATCAGTTCAAGCAGTTGCAGGCGTTGGTGAGGTGGCAAGAACAACTGGTTCAGCTCGATAATGGCGTGATAGAGCTGCCGCGAAACCTCGCCGATATTGGCCATGGGCAGGTGCCCTATCCAGGCTCCGAAACCTTTTTGGGTAGTTTCGCAGAATGAAAGGCTTGCGATTTTCTGTTCCGTTACAGCCAGGTCGGGTTTCAGAGTTTTACCTTCCTTTCATGTTTTCGCCGTGATTACAGGTTTTTATAGATTGCCTAGATTGAACTCTAAAATAGCAAAGTGTGAACAAAAAGCCAGAAATCTGAGAGTTGACAATTTTTCACAGAAATAGTGGTTTTGGTTGAGTTAAAAGAATCAGCGTCTGTCGTCGACAAACAGATCCAGTGGCGTTTTTGAGGTCTTGCCGGGCGTCTCTCTCACCAGGCGAGGTACCAGAAAACCTGGCAGGCGGTCCAGCAGGCAGCGCACAAGGTCACGGGCGTCGTCATCACTTACCTCGAAATGATGAGCGCCCTCTACCGGATCAAAAGCGTGCAGATAATAAGGTAGTACACCGGCTTCAAACAATGTCTCGCTCAGTTGGATCAGAATGTCGGCATTATCATTCACGCCTTTGAGAATAACGCTCTGGTTGAGCACAGTGGCGCCAGTCGATTTGAGTCGTGCTATAGCGTCTGCAACTGGCCGGTCAATTTCGTTGGGGTGGTTAATGTGGAGGACGATGACTTTCTGCAAACGACTGCTCACCAGCCATGCCAGCAAGGCGTCGTCCACTCGCTGAGGGATGACCACGGGCAAACGCGTATGAATACGCAAACGTTTCAGATGGCGGACCGTGGCGAGTTCGTCGGCCCAGCGGGCCAACAGACGGTCACTGGCGATCAGGGGATCACCGCCACTGAAAATAACTTCGTTTATTTCTGGTGAATGGCGCAGCAGATCAATCACCTGTTTTCGCTCATCTGGCGACATCCTGTGTTCGGCATAAGGGAAGTGCCGGCGAAAACAATATCGACAGTTGATGGCGCATTGCCCGGCGATCATCAGCAGGGCTCGACTGCGATATTTCTGGATTAATCCCGGGGTAGGAGTGGCTGTTTTTTCGCCGAGTGGGTCACGAACGAAGCCCGGTACTGATTGGCTTTCTGCCTCCAGTGGGAGTACCTGGCGTAACAAAGGATCCTGCGGATTGCCGCGTTCAATACGCTCCAGGTAAGGTTGTGGAACACGAATCGGGAACAACCGGTGCCCGGCGGTTGCGCCCGTAAGCCATCGGCCAGGGTCCAGGCCCAGACTTTCAAGGAGTTTTTCGGGCGTTGTGGCGCAATCACTCAGCAACTGCTGCCAGCTTTGTCCGCTTATATCGGTCGGGTGGGCTTCTACCGGGGCAGGGGTTCGCTGTATCATATCCGGCTTTCGACTCTCAACAGCGCTATTTCAGGTGATATTTTCATGGCTTCATATTCTACCAATGAATTCCGCAGCGGTCTCAAGGTTTTGCTGGACGGAGACCCGTGCATCATTCTTGAAAATGAATTCGTAAAGCCCGGTAAAGGTCAGGCTTTTAACCGGGTTAAGCTTCGCAACCTGATGTCTAACCGTCAGTGGGAGCGCACTTTCAAGTCCGGGGATTCTCTGGAAGCCGCTGACGTTGTTGATCAGGAAATGGAATACCTGTACACCGACGGTGAGTTCTGGCATTTCATGCTTACCGATGGTTCCTTCGAGCAATACGCCGCTGACGCGAAGGCAGTGAGCGATGTACTCAAATGGCTGAAAGAGCAGGACGTTTACATGGTCACGCTCTACAATGGCGCGCCGCTTTCCGTAACGCCACCGAATTTCGTTGAGCTTGAAGTTGTAGATACCGATCCCGGTATGAAAGGCGACACTGCTCAGGGTGGCACCAAGCCCGCCACGCTGTCTACCGGCGCTGTGGTCAACGTACCTCTGTTTATCACGATTGGTGAAGTGCTCAAGGTAGATACCCGCAGTGGCGATTACGTAAATCGCGTCAAAAGCTGAGCCGGTGTCCTGCACCCCGGAGCAAACCTGGCGCCCGTCTGCTTCTTTGGCCGCCATCCAGAGTCGCGCACAGCAGTTGAGCTATGTGCGTGACTTTTTTGCCTCGCGGAACGTGCTGGAAGTTGAAACACCCGTCCTGGCAAGTCATGGCGCGAACGATCTCAATATCGACAGTGTAAGGGTAGATCTTGCGCCTTTGCCGGGGTTCACGAGCGCGCGAGGCTGGCTTCAGAGTTCTCCCGAGTATCATATGAAGCGGCTGCTGGCGGCCGGGTCAGGGCCCATTTACCAGATTACCCGCGCCTTCCGGAATGGCGAACGTGGCGTTCGTCATAATCCCGAGTTTTCGTTGCTTGAGTGGTACAGGCCCGGGTTTGATGACCTTGAGCTTATGGCTGAGGTGGCCACGCTGGTTTGTGGCTGGCTTGACCTGCAGATGCCGCAACGTCTGACCTATCGCGATGCTTTCTGCCGGTATGCCGGATTTGATGCTGTCACGGCCAGCGATTCGGCCGTGGCGCAAAAGTGTGAGCGTTGGGTCGGTGCGGAACTGGCAGCGCGGCTGACCCGGGACGAGTGTCTGGACGTGTTGATGAGTCACGAGATAGAACCAGCATTGCGCCATCTGCCCCCGACCTTCCTTTGTTATTATCCGGCCAGCCAGGCTGCGCTGGCGAAAACATCGGTCAGTGAGAGTGTGACGGTTGCCCATCGGTTTGAGCTTTATGTGGAGGGCCTGGAGCTTTGCAATGGTTACTGGGAACTGACAGATGCCACGGAGCAGCGCCGACGTTTTGAGATGGAGAACCGGAGCCGGCACGCCGCGGGCAAACCGGATATGGGTATTGACGAGCGGCTGTTGGCGGCAATGGCATCTGGCTTGCCGCCGTGTGCCGGGGTGGCGCTGGGTCTCGACCGTCTGCTTATGCTGAAGTTGCGGACCCGCGATATTGCAGACGTGCTCAGTTTTCCGGTCGAGCGGGCCTGAGTTTGTTCATTCTTTCATAGCGGCGCCGAAGCTCTGCCCCATTCTGACTCCTGCAACAGCACCCAATGTTTTATTCCATTGTGCAGCGCCTTTGGGCAAAATCATTACAACGGTGGAGCCCAGGCGAAAACGGCCCATTTCTTCGCCTTTTTCAAACGTTATCGGGGCTTGAACTCCATCATAACGAACCGTTTTGATGCCCCCAGGTGCCACCACACCTGCCCAGGTTGTTTCCACGCTACCCACAATCATTGCGCCTACCAGTATCATAGCCAAGGGGCCGATCTCGGTGTCGAATATGGCCGCGACCCGTTCGTTGCGGGCAAACAGGTTGGGCACATTTTGAGCGGTAACAGGATTAACCGAAAAGAGTTTACCGGGCACGTACACCATCTCCCTGAGCGTTCCGGCCAGCGGCATATGAATGCGGTGATAGTCTTTCGGGGCCAGGTAGATGGTTGCGAATTGACCATCGATAAAGTCACTGGCACGGGCACTGTCGCCTCCGAGCAGCTCCAGCAAGCTAAAATGCTGGCCCTTGGCCTGGAACACGCGGTCGTGGTTGACTTGGCCAAGCTGACTGACCACTCCGTCCACCGGGCTGACTATGACGGAAGCGTCACCGGCGATCGGTCGGAGGCCGGGTTTGAGTGCTCTGGTAAAAAATGCGTTGAAGCTGGGGTAGCGAGTCGGATCCGATTCGACTGCTTCGCTCATGTTTACGCCATAGCGGTCGATAAACCACTTTATGACGCGATCCTTCAAGGCGGGCTGGTGTTCATTATCGGCCAGTTTGCCAGCCATACGTGAAATGGCGAGCTGTGGAGCCAGGTACTGGCTAAAAATGAAAAGCTTGTCCAGCATCGGTGCATCCTTTGGGGTGAAGTCGAATTATTGGAAGCGGGAGTTTAGCAAATTGCGACGGGCACGGAGAAATCGTTTATCTCCTTCGCTGTATGAGCAATGCCTTGCTATGATTCTTCCGCAGGGCGTCCGCAGGGCGATCTCTCTCTACTTATCCGGGGCTTAGAAACTATTCATGGCACTGATTATTGGCGTTATTGTGGTATTTGCCAGTGTGCTTGGCGGTTACGTACTGCACGGTGGTAACTTGGCGGTCTTGTGGCAGCCAACAGAAATTCTCATCATCTTTGGTGCAGCGTTGGGCGCATTTGTCATCGCCAACCCAATGCATATCATTAAGGAAGTCGGCGGCGGTGTGTTGAGACTGCTGACCGGATCTCCCCATAACAAAGCGTTTTACATGGATTTGTTGAGCTTGATGTACGACATGTTCGACAAGTCCAGAAAGCAGGGTGTGATGTCCATTGAAGAGGATATCGACAACCCGGAATCCAGCCAGATATTCACCCGCTATCCAGCCATTATCAAATCCCACGAATTGCTCGCTTTTATCACCGATTATATGAGGATCATCAGCGCTGGTAACATGGCTCCTCATGAGCTTGAAGGCCTGATGGACAGTGAAATCGATAGCCGTGAGCATGAGCTTAACGAGCCCGCCCACGCTGTTAATAAGGTTGCGGATGCGTTGCCCGGTCTTGGGATCGTGGCAGCGGTGCTGGGCATTGTTATCACCATGAACTTTATGTCGGAGGGCCCGGAAAAGATAGGTCTGAGCGTAGCGGCCGCCCTGGTGGGGACCTTTTTGGGTATTTTCATGGGTTACGGGTTTGTGGGTCCTATGTCGAACGCGCTCGAACACCATGCTAAATACGAGCTCAAATCCTACGAATGTGCGAAGGCCTCAATCGTAGCCACGGTTTCTGGTCAGGCCCCGCAAATGGCGATCGAGTTCGGACGTAAAGCACTGCCCTCCGAGAAAAGGCCATCGTTTCAGGAGTTGAACGACCATGTTCGTTCGAAGTAATTCTCCAACAGGCCGCAGGTGAAGGTTTGGAAGAACAGCCGATAATCATCAAGAGAGTCAAAAAGGTAGCTGCGGGCCACCACGGGGGCTCCTGGAAAGTAGCCTTTGCAGACTTCGCCACTGCAATGATGGCTTTTTTCCTCGTGCTCTGGCTAACATCGACTGCCTCGCCGGAGCAGTTGAAAGCGGTAGAGGGCTATTTTCGTGACCCGGTTGGGTTTACAGAGGGCGGGGTTCCGAATCCTGTTGATCTTGAGGGCAGCGCCTCGGTGGTCGAGTCGAGCAGCGCAGATATCGCCGATAACGAAATCCGCATTGAAGATGAACGGGTAGAACAACTGGCCGAAACCCTCGAACAACGTCAGATGGAGGAGTTATTTCAGGATTTACAGGAGCAGATTGAACAGAGTGAAACCCTGCAGGAATTCAAGGATCAATTGCTGATCGATATTACCGATGAAGGCTTGCGGATTCAGATTGTTGACCGATCCCAACGCCCAATGTTTGATAGTGGTCGCGCCCAACTCAAGTACTACTCTCAGGATATCCTTTTCGAGCTGGCAAAGCCCTTGGGTGCGGTGGCCAACAAATTGAGCATCACCGGTCACACGGACGCCACGCCGTTCGGCGGTCGCCCTGGGTATACCAACTGGGAGTTGTCAGCGGATCGCGCCAATACGGCGCGACGGGCCCTTGTTGCAGGTGGCGTGGACGGAGGTCAGATCGCCCGCGTAGTGGGCTTGAGCGATTCAGTCCTGTTCGACACAGAGGACCCGGCGGCTCCCGTAAACCGACGTATTTCAATTATCGTCCTGAACAAGAAGTCGGCGGCCAGCATTCAGCAGAATGCCAGTCGCAGCGGTGAACCCCTTATCGATTTAACCGCGCCCACACCTGAAGACCGGGCGGTAGCACGAGAACAGCTCGAAAGTGGCGAGGTGATCGAAAAGGTGCCCGAAAATAATCCTGACGAAGTGACCTGGTAACTCGCCCGATAACGTCGAATATCCCGCCCCCTAAGGGTTTAAAGCGATAGGCCCCGGGACTGCTGCTCCGCCATATCTGCCAGAATTCGCCGAAAACTGTGCATGCGATCAGGATTGATGCGGCCATCCTCGGCAGCAGCCATGATAGCGCACCCGGGCTCGCCGAGGTGTCGGCAATTGCGGAACTTACACTCACCAATCAACGGTCGAATCTCCCGAAAGCCATATTCGATCTCTTGTGGATTCATATGCCAGAGCCCGAATTCGCGTATCCCTGGCGAGTCGATCAGGTTGCCTCCGCAGGCAAGGTGAAACAGTTTCGCGGTGGTGGTCGTGTGGGTGCCTTTGCCAGTGCTCTCAGACAGCGCGCCGACCCGAATGGATATGTCCGGCATCAAGGTCTGGATAATGGATGATTTGCCAACTCCGGACTGGCCTACGAATACGCAGGTTTTGGCTCTCACCAGGGCCTCTATTTCTTCGGCATGGCGTTGGCTGTCCTCGTTGGCCCGGGCGGACGTTCTGACCACCGGGTAACCCAGGGACTCGTACCGGCTAAGTAATTGGTCGAGGCCCGGGGCATTCTGGTGGTTGATCAGGTCGCTTTTGTTCAGCAGCAGAATGGGGGGGATGCCGGTGCTCTCCGCGGCTACCAGGTAACGGTCGATCAGATTGTCATGGGGTTCCGGTTCGGGAGCGATAACCAGAATAATATGATCGATATTGGCAGCAACGGGCTTCAGTTGGCCAAAATTGTCGGGACGCTGAAGTAAAGAGTGACGCTCAGAGCGGGCCACGATGATGCCGGTATCCTCCGACCCGGGGCGCCATATGACCCGATCGCCAGTCACCAGGGAGTCGATGTTGGTACGCATGTGGCAGCGCACGACCCGACCTTTGCGCTCGCCCTCAAGCGCTTCGACGTCCAGTTGCTGGCCATAATGCGCAATCAGCAGGCCAGCCTGTTCATCGCCCAGTTCGCTGGCATCTAGCTGCTGGTCTATCTGACGCTCTTTGCGTTCTGCACGTACTGACCGTTCAGCCTGAATTTTCTGGATTCGCCATTGCTGTTGTTTGTTGAGGCGGCGTTTACTCATTGCAGGTCGTCATTGGTTCAAATCATCCATTGTGGGCCATAGTCTGATGTAACATCATACGCGATTCAAATGACAGGAACCTTTGAATCCAACGCCGCTGAGAATCGACGGGCGGCCTTCCAGGTTACTGATGGCTTAAATGAGGGAGACAGATATGGCAGTTACCGACCGATTGGTCTGGATTGATCTGGAAATGACCGGTCTGGATCCGGACCAGGAGCGGATCATTGAAATGGCAACATTGATCACCGACTCGGATCTTAATCTTGTCGCCGAGGGGCCAGTGATTGCGGTGAGTCAGCCCGATAGCCTGCTTGATGGTATGGACGAGTGGTGCACCAGAACCCATGGTCAGACTGGCCTGACCCAGCGAGTTCGGGAGAGCACCGTTTCCGAGGCGGAAGCTGAGCAGCAGACGCTGACCTTCCTGATTCAACATCTTGAGCCCGGACAGTCGCCATTATGTGGCAACAGCATCGGTCAGGACCGGCGTTTTCTGGTGAAATATATGCCGGAACTGGAGGGGTTTTTCCATTATCGCAATCTTGATGTAAGTACCATCAAGGAATTGGCCCGGCGCTGGCGCCCGGATATTTTGGACGGTGTTCGGAAAAAGGGCACCCATTTGGCTCTTGACGACATCCGGGACTCGATTGAGGAACTTCGGCATTATCGGGAGCATTTCTTCAGACTCTGAGATCAGGGGGGTGAAGAGGAGGAAGCTGCCTTTACAAACCATGCCGCCGCAAAGCCCATTGCACATGCTCCCTCACTAATTCCGAGGGATGGTCTGCGCGGGCTTTTAGCGCTTCTATCACGGGAATCGTCGAGGGCGCGTTGCCCAGGCCGACCGCAAGGTTTCTGAGCCAGCCCTGATAGCCAGTGCGACGTATGGCGGAGCCTTCTGTACGCTTGAGAAACTCCTCCTCGCTCCATAAAAACAGCGTGGCCAGTTCTGAGTTGTCGAGTTGGTGACGGGGTTGGAAATCATCTTCTTTTGTTGGTTTGCTGAAGCGGTTCCAGGGGCAGACTAGCTGGCAGTCATCGCAGCCGAAGACACGATTGCCCATCAGTGCCCGCAATTCTTCAGGGATGCTGCCTTTCAGCTCAATGGTGAGATAACTGATGCAGCGTCGTGCGTCCAGCCTGTGGGGAGAGGGGAATGCATTGGTTGGGCACAAATCAAGGCAGGCTGAACAGCGCCCGCAGTGCTCAGCCTCATAAGGTTTATCCACAGGCAGGGGCGCGTTGGTGAAGATTTCCCCCAGGAAAAAAAACGAACCCGCCTTACGATTCAGCAGCATGGTATTTTTGCCAATCCACCCCAGTCCAGCACGCTGGGCCAGCGCCCGTTCCATCACCGGTGCGCTGTCGACAAAGGCGCGGTAGTCGAAACCGGATACTGCCTCATCAATACGCTTCGCGAGTGTGGCCAGACGTTTACGGATGAGCTTGTGATAATCACGGCCCAGCGTATAGCGGGAAATATAGGCCTTCTCCCGATCTCCCAGCGCTTCTTTTGGGCTGTCCGGACCCGGTAGATAATCCATCCGCACTGAAATCACTCGCAGAGTTCCCGGCACTAGCGAGGCCGGGGTATACCGTTTATCGCCGTGGTCTTCCATATAGGCCATCTCACCATGGAGGCCCTCGTCTAACCAATGCTGCAAACGGTCGGCGTGGAGGCCGACATCGGGCAGGGTGATGCCCAGCTCGTCGAAGCCCAGCTCTGCCGCCCAGCGTCTAATATCGTCTGTAAGTTGAATCAGGGTATCGGTCATCAAACGGGCATATACGAAATTAACATTGATTAAGTTATGACCTTTTTCACTGTTTTGCTATGCTTTACAGGTATCTGGACATAACACTTAAACTGATTTCTGTATCGGGGCCAGGTTTTCTATGTCATTGCCCAGCACGACCAGCTTAACAGAAACCCTTTACGCTGCAGACGCCGTGCGGGCAATCGATCGCTATATAATTGATAAAAAAGGGGTCTTGGGTTTCGAGTTAATGCAGCGCGCAGCCAGCGCAGCCTTCCGGCATTTGGTTAAGCAATGGCCGGACGTGCAGCGAGTGCTGGTGTTTTGTGGGGGCGGCAACAATGGTGGCGACGGGTATCTGGTAGCCGCTAATGCGAAACGCCATGGTCTGAGCGTGCAATGTGTAGCGATGTCAGCGCCTGAAAAATTGAAGGGTGACGCTGAGGCTGCCTATCAGAAAGCGCTGGCAGATGGGGTTGTGGTCACCCGCTGGGAACGTCATGCAGAACAAGCGCGGGCAGAGTTTTTCAGCGCCTTCCCCGTTATCGTGGATGCCATGCTCGGTACTGGCGTCACTGGCGAGCCTCGTCAACCTGTCAGTCAGGCGATTGAGGCCTGTAACCAGTCTGGGTGCCCGGTGCTGGCCATAGACATGCCATCGGGCCTGGATGCTACCTCAGGCTCCGCCCCGGGTGTGGTCATCAGGGCTGATATCACGGTAACGTTTATCGCTTTGAAGGCAGGACTGTATACCGCTCAGGGCCCTGAGTTTTGTGGTTCGATACAGTTTGAACCGCTCGTTGATGAGCTGGCTGGGGGAGGCCATGGGCAGGCAGCAATGGCAGTAAAGTTTGACTGGGCGAGCTTACGATCAATGCTGCCGAGACGACTGGTAACGGCGCATAAAGGTCGGTTTGGCCGACTACTGGTGGTTGCAGGTGACCGGGGCTTTGGCGGTGCTGGCTTGATGGTAGCCGAGGCAGCCGCCCGGACCGGCGCTGGTACCGTAACGCTTGCAACGCGCCCGGAACATGTAAGCCCGGCGCTGGCCCGGTGCCCCTCGCTGATGGTGCACGGGGTAACTCATGGTTCTGAGTTGGGCTCCCTGATTGAGGCCGCTGACGTTATTGTGTGCGGCCCGGGCCTCGGAAAGGCCGCTTGGGGCCAGCAGATGCTGCAATTGGTATCGGCCTCGGGAAAACCGCTGGTTCTGGATGCCGATGCGTTGAACCTGATGTCGTTCCGAGTCGCGATGAAAGCCGACAACCACGTTTTGACGCCTCATCCGGGGGAGGCCGCGCGCCTGCTGGGACTTACAGTGCCTGAGATCGAGGCAGACCGACTGGCGGCAGCGCGTCATATCCAGCGTCAATTCGGCGGTACGGTTTTACTCAAGGGTGCTGGCACCATCGTGGACTCCGGTGATGCCCTGCCTGGCGTACTCGGCGGCAGTAATCCGGGTATGGCGACCGGGGGCATGGGTGATGTGTTGTCTGGAGTGCTTGGTGGGCTCCTGGTTCAGGGCCTGGAGTTATCACTTGCAGCACGACTCGCAGCCGCGCTGCATTTGGCCGCTGCGGATCGCGCAGTAATGAGCAAAGGTTATATGGGGTTATTGCCTACGGATGTTATCGATACCTTACCGACCATTCTCGGCGAAGCCGAAGGTATCATTACCAGAGCCATTGCTAACGGGGTATTGACGTGAAAGTGCAAGGTGCCACCCAAACCGTGTTTTTAGCTGATGAAGCTAAAACTGAGCGGCTTGGTCGGCACTTGGCCGAGGCTATTTTGTCGGTGAAACAGGGTTTTACAATATTTTTGCAAGGCACGCTTGGGATGGGGAAAACGACCTTGAGTCGCGGGCTGATAAGGGGTTTAGGGCATCAGGGGTCGGTCAAGAGCCCCACCTATACCCTGGTTGAGCCCTATGAGCACCTCAGTCCAATAGCCTATCATTTTGATCTGTATCGCCTCGGCGACCCAGAAGAACTCGAGTACGTCGGCATTCGGGATTATTTTCAAGGCGACAACGTGTGCCTTATTGAATGGGCTGAGCGCGGCCAGGGGATTTTGCCGGAGGCCGATCTGGTCATTCGGCTGGAAACACAGCACGAGGGGCGATCTGCGGCCATCCAGGCCCGAACAGATCGCGGTTCACAGTTGATTTATACACTGAATCGGCTAGTGACACCCACTGACGATTGAAACGCGGTAGGTTGCAGGATGTTGACAATGAAGCGGATAAAAACAGTCTATGGCAGGCAACTGATTACGGTTTTGCTGCTCTGGGCTACTTTGGGGTTTACCGCCGAGGCGGCGACGACGGTAAAAAGTGCAAGGATCTGGCCAGCACCGGATCATACCCGTGTGGTTTTCGATACCGGGGCGGATGTCGAACACAGTATTTTTGCGCTGGAGAATCCGGCCCGTCTTGTCATCGACATAAAAAACGTTAATCAGAACGTGGATTTTTCCGGATTGGAACTGGGTGATAGCCCGATCCGAAGAATTCGAAGCGCGCCGCGAAATGGCAACGACCTGCGCGTGGTGCTTGACCTGAAGAGCGAGATCAAACCACGAAGTTTTCAGCTTGAGCCCAACCAGCAGTATGGCCATCGTCTGGTGGTGGATCTTATCGAGGAAAATCGCAAAGCTTTGCCTCAGCCCAATGAACCCATTCTGCGTGACAATCCAGACGGTCGTCGGGATATTATTGTGGTGATTGATGCCGGACATGGAGGGGAGGATCCCGGTGCCATCGGTCCGAGCGGTACCCATGAAAAAGACGTTGTCTTGCGGATATCGAAAACTCTGGAGTCGCTGATCAATAGCAAGCCTGGCTACACCGCCAAATTGACCAGAACCGGGGATTATTATATTGACCTCCGCAGCCGAACCCTTTTGGCGCGCAAGCACAACGCAGATCTGTTTGTATCCATTCATGCGGATGCCTTCCGGACATCACAGCCCAGTGGGGCTTCTGTATTTGCGCTATCTCAACGGGGTGCCACCAGTGAAACCGCGCGATGGCTAGCCAGGAGTGAGAATCGCTCGGACCTGATCGGTGGCGTCGGTGGCGTGTCATTGGGCGACAAGAATGATGTGCTCGCGGGCGTACTGCTGGATCTATCGATGACCGCGAGTATAAACGCCAGCGTCGGTGTCGGCGATTATGTATTGCGACGGCTCGGAGGGGTGACCAAGCTGCATAAGTCCGGAGTTGAGCAGGCTGCGTTCGCGGTGTTGAAATCACCGGATATTCCGTCAATCCTGGTTGAGGCTGGCTTTATTTCCAATCCCGGCGAAGAGCGGAATCTCAGAAGTGCTGGGTACCAGCAAAAAATCTCCCGGGCGGTGTTTGACGGTATTGACTCCTATTTCAATCACACGCCCCCGCCGGGCACTTTATTGGCTTACCAGAAGCGACAGAATAATAATCTTGCTGGCGGTCAATACCAGATTCGGCGAGGCGATACGCTGTCAGCGGTGGCGCGTAAGAATCAGGTCAGTGTCAATGAACTGATGCGGCACAACGGTTTGAGTGATGATCGGGTTCTGGTCGGCCAGACTATCCAGATTCCGGCTTCGTGACAGGTTGATAGAACGCTGTGTTCCGTGGCCGTTGAGGACGCGCCACGATGGCGCCCTCTCTTGCGGTTAAGGGTTCTCTTGCGCTGGTGGGCTCTTCAGGGGGTGAGGGGAGCTCCGCGGTTCTGGTATGATGCGATGCAATGACTCCGATCGCACTGCAAGAGGCCGCCCGCATTATGCCATCGATTAAACTCCTGTCGCCCCGCCTGGCCAACCAGATTGCTGCGGGAGAGGTTGTCGAGCGCCCGGCCTCGGTTGTGAAAGAGCTGGTGGAAAATGCGCTGGACGCTGGTGCAACCCGGGTGGACGTCGATATTGAGCAGGGTGGTGCCAAATTGATTCGCGTGCGGGATGACGGCAGCGGCATTGATGAAGCCGATTTACCTCTGGCACTTAGCCGTCATGCCACCAGTAAGATTGTCGATCTCGAGGACCTGGAGGCCGTCCTGTCACTGGGGTTTCGAGGTGAAGCCCTTGCCAGTATCAGTTCTGTTTCCCGTCTTTCACTCACCTCTCGTACCGCACTTCAGGAAGCAGCTTCAAGGGTGGAAGTTGAGGGCCGTGAGATGGACGCCCGTGTTTCACCGGCTGCTCACCCGGTGGGCACCACGGTGGAGGTGCGAGATCTGTTCTTCAATACCCCCGCGCGCCGAAAATTCCTGCGAACGGAAAAGACCGAGCTTAATCACGTTGAAGAATGTATCCGGCGTCAAGCCTTAAGCCGATTCGATACCGGGTTTACGTTACGGCACAATCAGAAGGTGCTTCAGAGCCTGCGACCTTCAGACACTCAGGTGGATCGTGAGCGTCGAGTCGGGGCGCTATGCGGTCAACAGTTCATTGATAACACTGTGGTGATTGATGCGGAAGCCACCGGGCTGAAACTCTGGGGTTGGGTAGCATTACCGACATTTTCCCGCAGTCAGGCGGATCTGCAGTATTTCTTCGTCAATGGCCGGGTTATACGTGACCGGCTGGTGGCCCACGCGGTCCGGCAAGCTTATCGCGATGTGCTATATAACAATCGGCATCCTGCCTTCGTGCTGTACCTGGAAGTAGACCCTGCCAATGTCGACGTTAATGTGCACCCGACCAAGCACGAAGTTCGATTCCGTGACGGGAGGCTGGTCCATGATTTTATTTTCAGGACGCTACACCGCACACTCGCCGAAGTGAAACCAGACGATCATTTTCGCGGTGCAGTGGCGCAGTCAGTCAGTCGGGACATGCCTGGCGGGCAGTCCGGCGGGACTGATGAGGGTGTTTGGCCAGGGGCAGAGCAGGGGGCAGGTGCCTCGGCTTCCTATTCACAATCATCAAGTCAGCCCCAACATTACGCTGGACAAAAAGACTGGCAGGCGCGCGACCAGATGGCCTTCTATCAGGCCTTGAATCAGGGCGGTGGCGTCACCCATCAAGCTACAACCCCCTTTTCGGCCAGCAGCACCGAAGCATTGCCTACGCCCCCAATATCAGAAGGTGACGAGCCAACACTGGGGTATGCCATCGCCCAGTTGCACGGAATCTACATTCTGGCCCAGAGCCGACAGGGCCTGATTATGGTAGATATGCATGCGGCTCACGAGCGCATCACTTATGAGCGCATGAAGCGCGCCCTGAGCCAGCAGGATATCAAGAGTCAGCCGCTACTGGTGCCGGTGTCACTTGCGGTCAGTCAAAAGGAAGCTGCACTGGCAGAAACGCACGGCGAAGGGCTGCAACAACTGGGGTTGATCGTAGAACGCATCGGCCCCGAGACGCTAGCGGTAAGGCAGGTGCCTGCGCTGCTACGCGGCGCCGACACTGAGCAGCTACTACGCGACGTGCTGGCGGATCTGATTGAGCATGGCCAGAGTGACCGGATAGAGGCGGTAACCCACGAACTATTGGGCACCATGGCTTGCCATGGCTCGGTGCGGGCGAACCGTCAGCTTACGATCCCGGAAATGAATGCCCTGCTGCGTGATATGGAAGCCACCGAGCGCAGCGGCCAGTGCAATCACGGTCGACCGACCTGGACACTGATGACCATGACCGAGCTCGATAAGCTATTTCTGCGAGGGCGATAGTGTCAACTGCAGATGACGTGGCAATCCGACCAGAAGACAAAATTACCCGCCCACCTGCTATCTTTCTGATGGGACCGACGGCCTCCGGAAAGACCGACCTGGCTATGCAGTTATGTGAGCATTTGCCATGCGATATTATCAGTGTGGATTCAGCCATGATATATCGCGGTATGGACATCGGGACAGCAAAGCCGAGCCCGGATGAGCTGGCCCGAACGCCCCATCGACTCATTAATATCTGTGATCCTGCTGAGACCTACTCGGCCGCCGATTTTTGCCGTGACGCCCGCCGCGAGATGGCGGACATTACTGCTGCTGGACGAATCCCATTGCTGGTTGGCGGAACGATGATGTATTTCAAATCGTTGCTCAACGGGCTCTCCGATATGCCATCCGCTGATCCGTCGCTTCGGCGGAAGCTCGAGGGTTTTGCAGCCGCACACGGATGGCAAGCCCTGCACGAGGAGCTTGTAAGTCTCGATCCGGTAGCGGCGAAATTGATCCATCCAAACAACCATCAGCGAGTGCTTCGCGCTGTTGAGGTCACTCGCTTGAGCGGCGTGCGTATTTCTGAGCTTTGGAAAAGCAATAAAACCGCTTCTGAGGACGACCGTGGTATCAAGGATTACCCTTATTTCACACGGTGGCAGGCAGACGAAAGTAATTCTCTTCCGTATACTGTAACGCAGTTGGCGATTGCCCCTAAAGAGCGTAGTAAGCTTCACGAACGTATCAGTTCAAGATTTTTACAGATGTTGGCACAAGGGTTCGTAAGCGAAGTTGGGGGGTTGAAGGCCAGGGGAGACCTCAACGCGGACATGCCATCTATGCGCTGTGTGGGGTACCGTCAAGTCTGGTCCCATCTGGATGGGGCTTTTGATGACGCAACCATGATTGATAAGGGCACTGCGGCGACCCGGCAACTGGCCAAAAGACAACTGACTTGGCTAAGGAAGTGGCAAAACTTGCATTGGCTCGATTCAGGTTCCAATCAAAATTTGACAGTGGCCTTGAAAATTTCGGGTCTTCGCGCCACATTAAAATAACGGGGTTTCGTATAGGAGCGCCGTACCGCTTGGTTTTAGGCTTTGCGTGGAGGCAATGGGCCGTCGTGTCGATTGATGCCGGCTGCACCTGAACCGTTAAAATGACGATCTGCTTTATCATAATAGGAGAACACAAATGTCAAAAGGGCACTCTCTACAAGACCCTTACCTCAATGCATTGCGCAAGGAACGTATTCCAGTTTCCATTTTTCTCGTTAACGGCATTAAGCTGCAGGGTCAGGTCGAGTCGTTTGACCAGTTTGTTATCCTGCTGAAGAACACCGTGAGCCAGATGGTATACAAGCACGCCATATCAACGGTTGTGCCTGCCCGTAATGTTCGTATTCCTCAGCAAAACCCTGCTGGAGAAGATGAAGCCGAAGATTGATCTGAAGGATCGTCAACGGTATTGCAGTCATGCTTTTCAGACGCCCGCGAGTTCTGACACCGGTTAGCCCGGGTTTCAGGGCTCGCGGGTATTTGCGTTTTGGTGAATTCAATTTTATTCCGGGGAGTCTCGTCTAATTGTTTGAGCGGCCTGAAGTTGGTGAACGGGCAGTGCTTGTTCACATAGAGTTTTCGTCCCACGGTGAATCCGAAGACCTGGGAGAGTTCGGGGAGCTGGTTACGTCCGCAGGCGTTGAAGCGGTTGCTACAGTGACGGGCAGTCGCAATCAGCCGAGCACCCGGTTTTTTGTCGGTAAGGGTAAGCTGGAAGAGGTACGCCTTGCGGTAGAGGGTTCCGGCGCGGATGTCGTGCTGTTTAACCATGCCCTCAGCCCAAGCCAGGAACGCAACGTCGAACGCGAGCTCAAATGTCGCGTACTGGACCGTACTGGTGTCATCCTCGATATTTTTGCTCAGCGCGCCCGGACCCATGAAGGCAAATTACAGGTAGAGCTTGCTCAGCTTGAGCATATGTCCACCCGGCTGATCCGGGGCTGGACACACCTGGAACGACAGAAAGGCGGTATCGGTCTGCGGGGCCCTGGTGAAACCCAACTGGAGACAGACCGCAGGCTGTTGCGCGCCAGAATCAAGTCCATCCATCAAAGACTTGAGAAGGTTCGCCGTCAGCGTGATCAGGGTCGCCGGGCCCGTAAGCGCGCGGACATACCCACGGTTTCCCTGGTTGGTTACACTAACGCGGGCAAGTCCACATTGTTTAATCATATTACGACCTCGTCCGTGTATGCGGCTGACCAGCTTTTTGCGACTCTGGACCCAACCTTACGGCGACTTGAGTTGCCGGATATCGGCGCAGTGGTGGTCGCCGATACCGTAGGGTTTATTCGTCACCTGCCGCACAAACTGGTGGAAGCGTTCAGGGCAACCCTGGAGGAAACCAGCGAAGCCTCTCTGCTGCTTCATGTTGTGGATTGCTACGATGATCGCCGTGACGAAAACATAGCCCAGGTTGAGGACGTATTGCTGGAAATCGGTGCGGCAGAGGTGCCGGTCCTTCAGGTATTTAACAAAATTGATTTATTGAGTGAGTTCAGGCCACGAGTTGAGCGTAATGAAGACGGGGAACCGGTAAGGGTCTGGGTCTCGGCTGTCACCGGCGCTGGCATTCCGGAACTCTTTGATGCGGTTGTAGAACGCCTGGCAGAAGATGTGATCCATCAGTTTGTAATCCTGGGGCCGGCGGATGGTAAGCTTCGGGCGCTCCTGCACCAGTCGGGCTCCGTGTTATCAGAACAGCAGCATGACACAGGTGATACAGTGGTGGAGGTCCGGATTCAAAGCCGCGACTGGTTCCAGTTGCTTAGCCGGGCGGGAGTCAAGGCAGACTCGATTCGTCTTGACCAGGGCTGAAAGTGTCCGAAACGGGGTTGATCGTGGAACTTCTGACGTAATTACTGGCCAAAACCGTGGTTTTATTGGTTTAGATGGGGCCTGCCCTTGCCGGGGCGGTAATAAATCCCTAGTATTTGCAGCCATTCGATATCTTGAGAACGGAGAGTATTATGGCCTGGAATGAACCGGGTGGTAACCGTAACGACAATGATCCGTGGGGCACGGGCGGTGGTCGTGGCGGCAATGACAAGGGGCCGCCTGATCTTGATGAGGCACTAAAAAAAGGCCTCGATAAGCTGAACCGGTTACTGGGTGGAAAAAAAGGCAATAAATCCGGTTCAGGTGGCGGTTCGTCCGGTTCTGGCGGCAGCGGAGGCGGCTTTGGTGCGGTGCTGGCGATCGCAGGTATCGTCTTTGTCGGATACGTAATTTTCCAGTCCTTTTATACCGTCGATGAGCAGGAGCGCGCAGTGGTCCTGCGTTTCGGTGAGTATCACCAAACCGAGAACCCGGGTCTGCGTTTAAAAGTTCCCCTGATCGACGATGTTACCAAGGTGCGGGTCACCAACGTCCGTTCTGCCCAGTCTCGTGGCCAGATGCTGACGGAAGACGAGAACCTGGTTTCGGTAGATTTGCAGGTGCAATACCGGGTCGATAGTGCACGGGATTACGTTCTGAATGTACGCGATTCCAACGAAGCCTTGGCTTATGCCACCGATAGCGCGCTGCGGCACGAAGTCGGTAGCTCTACCCTTGACCAAGTGCTAACGGAAGGTCGGGCAGAGCTTGCCGTAAGGGTCGAGCAGCGGCTTCAGGGTTTCCTGGAAGAATATGGCACAGGGCTGCAGATCGTCCGTGTTAACGTCGAGAGTACCCAACCTCCCGAAGCGGTTCAGGATGCCTTCCGCGAAGTACAGCGCGCCCGCGAAGATGAGCAGCGTGTAAAGGAAGAGGCAGAAACCTATCGCAACAAAGTGGTGCCGGAAGCTCGCGGTCAGGCCCAGCGTTTGACTGAAGAAGCGATGGCTTACAAGGAAGAAGTCATTGAGCGTGCACGGGGTGAAACCGCTCGCTTTACCGAATTGCTTTCGGTTTACCAGACTGCTCCTGAGGTGACACGGGACCGCATGTACATAGCAGCGATGGAAAACGTGCTGTCAAGTACCAGTAAGGTGCTGGTCGATACCGAGAGCAGTAACAATATGATGTACCTGCCTTTGGATAAGCTGATGAATCGTGAAGGTCGCCCCGCTGGAAGCAGTTCTTCGAAGGGTCAGGGCAACTCATCTGGCATGGAGCAGGACCTGGGCTCCCTGACGGATCAGGTCATTCAGGAAATCCGCAGCAGACAGGATAACACCGGCGTTCGGAGGGGCAGATAGTTATGGGGCCTAAAGCTATTCTGGGTCTTGCAGGGACCCTAGTCGTTGTCCTGCTGGTACTGTCAAGTGTTTACATCATTCCGGAAACCCATCGGGGTGTATTGCTTCGGTTTGGCGAATTGGTCGAAACCGATATCCAGGCAGGTATCCATTTCAAAGTACCCGTGATTGATCAGGTCCGCCGCTTTGACGTTCGGGTACTGACCACGGATCTGCCGTCCAGGCAGTACCTGACTATTGAGAAGAAGCCCTTGGATGTGGACTCCTATCTTGCCTGGCAGATTCGCGATGTCGATCAGTACTATCGCTCGACCGGTGGTGATGAAGCTCGGGCCAGGTCACTGCTGTCGTCCCGGGTCGATAATGGCCTGCGGGACGAATTTGGTGTTCGCACCATGCATGAAGTGGTTTCAGGTCAACGTGACGAGTTAATGCATTTGCTCAGGGATCGGGTAACCGAGGCAACGCTCAGGGAATTTGGTGTGGAGGTTGTTGATATCCGGGTCAAGGGTATTGAGCTTCCCGGTTCTGTGAGTGAAAACGTGTTCCGACGTATGGCGACTGAGCGCGAAAAACTGGCACAGGAGTTCAGGTCTCGTGGTCGGGAGCTTGCAGAGGGAATCCGTGCCGATGCTGATCGCCAGCGCACGGTTGTTTTGGCCGAAGCATTTGCCAGGGCCGAAGAAACCCGCGGTGAAGGTGATGGTGTTGCGGCACAGATATATGCCGATGCCTACACTGAGGATAAAGAATTCTACAAGTTCTATCGCAGTCTTGAGGCCTATCAGAATACGTTCTCGAGTAAAGACGATATCATGGTGATTGACACCGATAGCGACTTTCTTCGATACTTGAAAGATCCTATGGGCAGCAATTAGGCCGTAGGGACCTGACAACAAAACCGGAATAGCTTTGCTGTTCCGGTTTTTTTGTGGGCGCCAAAAGTGTAAAATTCTGCCGGTTTTGTGTTGGTTTTCCGCTCCCCAAAGGACATCAGAAATACATGACAGACTCTAACCGCTGGTTACTGCCTGACGGGGTGGAAGATATTCTGCCGCCGTTGGCCGGACAGATAGAAGCTCTGCGCCGTGATGTAATGGATACTTGTCAGCGCTGGGGCTATCAGTTGGTCATTCCACCGCTGATCGAGTATCTCGATTCACTGTTTACTGGTACCGGCCATGATCTGGCTCTGCAAACGTTCAAGCTGACGGATCAGTTAACAGGGAGAATGATGGGCGTCAGGGCAGATATGACGCCGCAGGCGGCACGAATTGACGCCCATACATTGAGACGCGATGGCGTGACTCGCCTGTGTTACGCAGGCCATGTGCTTCACACCCGTCCCGAGCACATGTTGACAGGTAGAACGCCTATTCAGGCCGGTTGCGAGCTTTTTGGCAGTAAATCCGAAGCGGCAGATTGTGAAATCATAAGCCTGTTGCTGGATGTTCTGCAGATGGGCGGTCTGCCGTTAGTGCATCTTGATCTGGGCCACGTGGGAATATACCAGGCGTTGATTAAAGAAGCAGACGTGGACCCGCACACTGAAACAGCGATTTTTGACGCCATGCGGCGTAAGTCTGTTCCTGAGCTGGACACCCTGCTTGGGGACTGTACCGATCATAGTGCAGGGGCCCGATTGAGAGCCCTGGCCCGCATCAGTGGGGGGAGAGAAACTCTGGCGCAGGCAAGGTCGGCCCTCAAGGGGTCGTCAACGGAGGTCATGGAGGCACTTGACCAACTTGAGCGAATAGCCGCTATGCTGGCAGAAAGCTATCCGGAGGTCGTTCTGGGCTTCGATTTCTGTGAGCTCCGGGGTTACAACTACCATACCGGCATGGTGTTCGCTGTTTACGCCCCCGGGCATGGCGAAGCGCTGGCGAAAGGCGGTCGTTATGACGCCATCGGGCAGGATTTCGGCCGGGCTCGGCCGGCTACTGGTTTCAGCGTAGATATCCGGGCCCTGGCAGCCTTGGGGCAACGTCGGCAGTTTACTGGTGGTGCCATATGGGCCCCGTTCAGTGAAGACAGTGGTCTCGCCGGTGTTATCGCCGGGCTGAGATTAACCGAAACGGTCATTCAGGCCATGCCAGACGATCCAAGCAACGGCCCGCAGAACCCGGAGTGTAACCGGCAGCTGGTCAAACAGGGCGACCAGTGGGTCGTTGAACCAATCCGATAAATGCGTCGTCGTTTTCACGAGCGCGCGAGCATCGAGAGAGAACCGAGAGAGAATCATGGGCAAAAATGTTGTAGTACTGGGTACCCAATGGGGTGACGAAGGCAAGGGCAAGATCGTTGACTTGCTGACGGATCAGGTTGCTGCGGTCGTGCGATTCCAGGGCGGCCACAACGCGGGGCATACGCTGGTGATCGAGGGTCGCAAGACGGCTCTCCACCTGATTCCTTCCGGTATTCTGCGAAGCAACGTGGCTTGTCTGATTGGTAACGGCGTAGTGGTCTCGCCAGAGGCCTTGCTGAAAGAAGTGCGGGAGCTGGAGGAGCGGGGCGTTGCCGTGCGAGACAGATTGCGGATCAGTTATGCCTGCCCATTGATTCTCCCAACGCACATTCGCATTGACGTGGCTCGCGAGCGTGCCCGCGGTAATGACAAAATCGGTACCACCGGCCGTGGCATTGGCCCCGCTTATGAGGACAAGGTGTCTCGTCGTGGTCTGCGTATTGGTGACTTGCTCAACGAAGTGACTTTCGAGCAGAAGCTGCGCGATATCATGGAGTACCATAATTTCATATTGACCCAATATTTCAAGGAAGAGGCGGTCGATATTGACCAGGCATTCAGTGACCTCAAGGCGATGGGCAGCGAAATACTGCCGATGGCAGCCGACGTGACGGATCTGTTGCATGA
Organism: Marinobacter sp.; assembly: GCF_040882185.1. Taxonomy (GTDB): domain Bacteria; phylum Pseudomonadota; class Gammaproteobacteria; order Pseudomonadales; family Oleiphilaceae; genus Marinobacter. The sequence goes on from NZ_JBBEBW010000002.1 coordinate 263,380, forward strand.
TTATCGCAAGCGGGGCGAGCACATACTGTTTGAGGGCGCTCAAGGGTCTCTGCTCGACATCGACCTTGGCACCTATCCATACGTGACCTCATCCAACACCACGGCGGGCGGCACCGCGACGGGCACCGGGTTCGGGCCGCTGTTTCTTGATTATGTATTGGGTATCACCAAGGCCTACACCACACGGGTGGGCTCCGGGCCTTTTCCTACTGAGCTGTTCGACGAGTTTGGCCAACACCTGGCGGTCAAAGGCAATGAGGTTGGTACCACCACCGGGCGAGCGCGCCGCTGTGGCTGGTTTGATGCGGTAGCCTTGCGCCACGCCATTCAGATTAACAGCGTGTCGGGTATCTGCCTGACCAAGCTGGATGTGCTGGATGGCCTGGACGTGGTTAAAGTATGCGTAGGATACAAGACTCCCAGCGGGGAATTGCACCGTCCTCCCATTGGCTGTGACAACTACAGCAATATTGAGCCAGTCTACGAGGAGTTGCCAGGCTGGAACGACAGCACTGTAGGCCTGACCAGCATGGACCAGTTGCCTGAGAATGCACTGGCTTACATCCGCTTCCTCGAACAGCAGATTGAGGCACCCATTGATATTATTTCGACCGGGCCGGACCGGGTTGAAACCATTATTCTGCGTCACCCTTTTGGCGCTTGAGGTTTAGCTCCCGGGTATGGTCTTCCTTAGCGTTCGGCAATAACCGTCGCACGCTTGGGGCCGGGGTAACCCTCTATTGTTCTGGTGGGGTCTTTCGGATGCAGGAAGTCCTCCAGCGACTGGAACCGCATCCAGTCTGTTCTGCGCTGCTCCCGGGTCGTAGTGTCGGTGACATCCACCACCCGGGAATTCCGGAAACCTGCCCGCGCCAGCCAGAGTAGCAGAGTCTCACAGCTCGGCAGGAACCAGACATTCCTCATCATTCCGTAGCGATCTTCAGGCATCAGGCTGTAGCCCTTCGGGCCTTCTGCCACCAGCGTCTCCAGCACCAGTTCACCACCATCCCGAAGAGTCTCGCGAAGTTCCACCAGATGATCCAGGGGCGACCGACGGTGGTAGAGAACGCCCATCGAGAACGTTGTGTCGAAGGTCTCGAGTTTGCGGGGCATGTCCTCCATGCGAATCGGTAGCAGATCCACCGGCACGTCTCCCAGATACTTTTTGACGCTGAGAAACTGGAAAAGAAACAGTAACCCCGGGTCAATGCCAATTACCTGCCGGGCGCCAGCGCCTGCCATGCGCCAGCAATGATATCCGGAGCCACACCCCACATCGAGAACCTTGCGGCCGTCGAGATCCGACAACCAGGGCGCTATGCGGTCCCATTTCCAGTCGGACCGCCATTCTGTATCGATGGCTATGCCGAAGAAATCAAACGGCCCCTTGCGCCACGGCATCAGCCCTCTGAGGCCGGACTTAAGATCGCTGAGGGTGCTCGTGTCGAGAGGCGTGGCCGAGGACAGTCTGATGGCAGACTGGTTGAGATCAGCTTGCGTGTCAGCAACAGTGGGTAACGACTCAAGCGCGCCCTGCCAGCGCTTTGTATCGCCGTGGGGCAGATCATCGAATCGCCGGATCAATTGGGTCCGTAACTGGTCTGCCCAAGGTAAGTGCCCCTGCTGTTCAAGCGTTGTCAGCAAAGTACGGTAGCGGTGTTGCCAGTCAAACATGATGGATTGCTCAGGAGGCCTTGATTGCGAGGATTGAAACGAAATTGAAGCATTGATACCAGACCACTACGTCGGTAAACCCGGCATTGAGCAGTCGTTCACGATGCACGGCCAGGGTCTCTGGTATTAATACCTGCTCCAGAGCGGAGCGTTTCTGACTGATTTCCATCTCCGAATAACCATTAGCCCGTTTGAATTCGTGATGCAGGTGGGTTTGAGTGTCTTGCTCTGACGTATCTTCAAAACTGATCTTTTCCGACAGAATCAGCACCCCGCCAGGGCGAGTGGCCGCTGCAATTCGGGCCAGCAGACCGCTGCGTTGAGCCAGGGGAATGAACTGCAAAGTGAAATTCAGTGTCGTGACGGAGGCGTTTTCAAAGGCAGTCTGAGAGATATCTTCACAGCGCAGGGTGACGGGCAGTGGATGATCATCCAGCGCAATATAATGTTCACAGCGCTCCAGCATGGCCGCAGAGTTGTCTACACCGATCAACTCACAGTCCCGATGCCGAATCCCGTGCCGCATAGCCAGGGTAGAAGCTCCGAGCGAGCAGCCCAGATCATAGCAATGGCTGCCGGGCTGGACGTATTGCTCGGTGATTACCTCGATCATCGGGACAATGGTGGTGTATCCGGGTACTGAGCGTCGGATCATGTCCGGGAAGACGCGTGCAACCGAGGCGTCGAAGCGAAAATCCTCCGTCGGGCGGACGCTGGCAAAAAGGGTATCGGTCTCAGAGGCGGGGTTCTTGGGTGAAGGGCTCATGGTACCGTCCTCAGCGCGCTTCGCTGGCTGGTGCAGGCACCTGATTGGCCGGTCGACAGCGAACGCCACGATTTTTGTAATCCACTAATATGCCCCGGAACTCGGTGTCCGCGTCGGAAGCGATCGCCAGATAACCCTGCTCACATGCAGCGTGAAGTTCCGAAGGTTTGGGTGACATGCGGAAGTCTTCTCCGGGCGCCACATGAATTGCAGTAAACTCACCAATCGGACCGTCAGATTGGTCGCCAGCATGATTGATGCGCCCGCTGACCTGTAAGGCAATGACCGTCACAGCAATAGTGACCGCCGCCGTGACAAACAGGCTGCGTATGGTGAAACGGGCCTCTGGCTGACTCATGGCAAATCTCTCGTGTTCAATGTAGGTTCACCGGCCAAGCCTAAAGCTGACCGGGTATCGATATGGGTGGAGCCTGCAGTGCGGCTAGCTGTTCTCTCAATGCCAGAATCTGATCAGACCAGAACCGACCCTGGGTAAACCAGGGGAAGAAGCGTGGGAACGCCGGGTCATCCCAGCGTCGTGCCAGCCAGGCGCAATGGGCTATTTGCCGATAACAGCGCAGAGGCTCGATCAAATGACGCTCACGACGGTCAAAATCCCGGAACATCTCGTAGCCTTCCAGTAACTCCCCAAACTGGGCACCCTGTTCAAATTCATCCCCGTTGAGCAGTAACCACAGGTCCTGAATCGCCGGGCCAGTACGGCAATCATCCAGGTCGACAAACAACATCTGTTCATCACGGACCAGAATGTTGCCCCCGTGACAGTCACCGTGCAGGCGCAGTGTCTGGACACTACCGGCATCGTCGATACGACGTTGGCAGTTTTCGATCAGGTCGGGGATCAGGCTGTCCCAGGCTGGTCGGAGGTCATTCGGTATCCAGTCGTTGTCGGTAAGATACAGGCTGAAATCGGTGATTCCGGACATGATGGAGAGGGTAGGTCGGGTCTCGAAAGTCGAGCAGGCACCTACATTGTGAAGCTGCCCCAACCATTGCCCCATCCGATAGAGGGTGTCCTGCATGCTGGTATCGGGGGCCTGGCCGCCTCGTTGATCGAATACGGCGAACAGGAAGCCCTCATACTGGCCAAGTGTGTCGCCAGAGGGCATGGCAAGTGGGGCAACCACAGGGATGTCAGCCTCCCGAAGTTCCAGTGAAAATCGATGCTCCTCCCGAACCTGTGCCTCGCTCCAGCGCCCCGGACGATAGAATTTTGCGATCACCGGCGGCCGACCCTCAATACCGATTTGGTAGACCCGGTTCTCATAGCTATTGAGCGCAAACAACCGACCGTTGATCACAAAGCCCGCAGCTTCGATAGCATCCAGAATAGTGTCCGGTTTTAAATCATCGTAGGGGTGTGCGTTGGTAGTCATAAAGTCCTGTTAGCGCCGCGCCTGGGCTTTCTGACGCATATCACTGAGGTGGTACCAGTTTGCATCGAGCTCCCAGCGCACCCTGGAGATCCCCGGCGTACTGAGAACCACATCGCCGGCTCTTGCTTGTACATGGGCGAACTCCCGCTCTGCGCGTTGCCAGTCACGATGGTTCTCGTTGACGGATCGCATGCTGGGGAAAATGGTGATAAGAGCGTCACGGGTTGACATGTCATGGGACCGCAAGGAGCTCATGACAGCGGTATCGCCGTCTACCCTCAGGACTCGATGCTGGTAAGGATAGCTTGCGACGACACTGTCCGACCGAAGGTGCTGATTGAGGGTAATGACCTCAAAGCCGCGCCAGCCTAACCAGCCGACAAAAATTGCGGCTACCAGCATCACGATAATAAACTGCTTTTTATCCGACATTGCTTGCTCCGGGCTCCCTGCTCATCGACCTGCTGCGAATATGCGTCATTCGATTGCTTAAGTGTTTAGCTGGCGGTCAGTATAACGCTTTTTGTATAGCTTTCGGAGTCTGTACCCGGCGCAATGTGTTAAAGATTTAGTCGGCGGAGCAATTTTGTTTTGCGACGCTGACCTACTGGCAAGGGGAGATGGTCGAATGGTGAAACGGGAGCAGCTTGCCACCGATGTCGTGGTGATTGGGGCAGGGGTGGTCGGTCTGGCGGTGGCCCATGCACTGGCGGTCTCCGGGCAGGAAGTCATCGTGCTGGAAGCAGGCGACCGGTTTGGCGAGGGCATTTCATCGCGCAACAGCGAGGTGATTCACGCCGGGCTCTACTACCCGGAGTCGTCGCTCAAAGCCAGGTTGTGTGTTCAGGGGCGCGAGCTGCTTTACCAATACTGTCGGAGTTACAAGGTTCGTTGCGCCCAAACGGGTAAATGGATAATTGCCTGCCATCAGGACCAGGAGTCTGCACTGGAGAGGGTTCTTACTCAGGCTGAGAAAAACGGCGTGGACCTTGGTTATGCGGATGACCGGCGAATTGTAAAAGCCTTACCTGATGTCCGTGCGACTGCAGCCCTTTATTCGCCTCGAACGGGCATCGTTGACAGTCATGGCCTTATGCTCTCGCTATTAGGCCGATTGGAATCCCGAGGTGGGGCTCTGGTTTGTCGGGCTCCTGTGGAATCCGTTGTGAGCAGCGGAAATAATCACTTGGTGCAAGTCGGGGGTGCCAATCCCTGTGCAATCACTGCTCAGCGAGTTGTGAATTCTGCAGGACTGATGGCGGTGCCGCTGGCGTCCGCATGGCAGGGTTATCCCCGTGAGAAATGCCCGACACTTTATTTTGCTCGCGGACATTATTTCAGCTATTCCGGGCGCCACCCTTTCAATACCCTGATTTACCCAGTACCCGAGCCTGGGGGTTTAGGTGTGCACCTGACCCTTGATCTGGCCGGTCAGGCACGGTTCGGCCCCGACGTTGAATGGATTGATCATGTGGATTACACCGTTGATCCTACGCGAAAAGAGACGTTTGCGGGTGCGATCAAGAACTGGTGGCCCGATCTGGACCCCAGCCGATTGCAGGCAGCCTATGCTGGTGTGCGTCCAAAACTGAAGGGTCCTGATGGAGGGTTCTGTGATTTCGATATCCAGGATCAGGAAGTTCATGGAGTGCCGGGACTGATCCAGCTCTTCGGCATTGAGTCCCCTGGACTTACGGCAAGCCTGGCAATCGCCGACTACGTAGCTGCCAGGTTGAAGTGAGTCCTGACCCGGTTAACCCGGCGTACGAGCCAATGCCCAGACCTCCACTTCCAGAGCCCCAGCTGTTTTTAACAACTCTGCAAGCACTCGCGCGGTGGCACCAGTGGTCACCACGTCATCAATAATCGCGATCCTCGGTGGTGGTCGGCCCGTTACCTCAAATGCCTCCCTCAGGTTTGCCAACCGCTGCTGTCGGTTCAGGCCGGATTGCGCCGGGCCAGCGCGCTGCCTTTTTACCAGCGTTACCGACCAGGGCACCCCAATCGATAGGCTAAGATGTTCGGCAATATCTTCGGCCTGGTTGAAACCACGCTTACGTTGTTTTGCCGGATGCATGGGGCTTGGAACAAGTATATCCGGGCGCAGTGTTGGTGACCTGATCAGGTGACCGCTGACCTCATGGGCGAGAACATTGATCAGGGGGCGCCCCAGGGCGCGCTGATGGCTGTATTTGTAGCGACTAATCAGGCGATTCACCGGAAATTGATAGCGTAGCGGGGTTATCACGCGGTCGAACGCTGGTGGGTGTTTGAGGCATTCGCCACACAGCACCAGTTTGGCCGGTGCAAATGCCAGAGGAAGGGCACATTGACGGCAACGCTGCCAGTTATAGGGCAAAGCATCCAGGCAGCGTGAGCACAGTCCCCGGCCCTGGAAACTGGCGCAGCAGGCGATGCATTGGCCTGGGAGTGACAGCGTCCTGTTAACCTTGGAGATGAATTGGGTTGACAGCAGTTTCAGGCGCTTTATCATCTGTTCAATCCTTGAACCTAGTGTATTTCGCGAACCGTCAAAATTAACAGGATACCCCGATGACTGCCACCGCCCTCCGTCATGATTGGTCGCTAGAAGAAATTCGCAATCTTTTCCTGTTGCCGTTCAACGACCTGATATTCAAAGCCCAGTCTGTACATCGGAACTATTTTGATCCTAATGAAGTCCAGGTCAGTACGCTCTTGTCCATCAAGACCGGCGCCTGTCCGGAAGACTGCAAATACTGTCCTCAGAGCGGTCACTACAATACCGGCCTGGAAAAGGAAAAACTTCTGGAGATCGAGAAGGTGATCGCAGAAGCAAAAGCGGCGAGAGAAAAAGGAGCTTCCCGGTTTTGCATGGGTGCTGCGTGGCGTAGCCCGTCAAAGAAAGACATGCCTTATGTGGTGGATATGGTACGCCAGGTCAAGTCACTGGGGCTGGAGACCTGTATGACCCTTGGCATGCTGGAGGAGCATCAGGCCCGGGAACTTGCCGATGCCGGGCTGGATTATTACAACCATAATCTGGATACCTCCGAGAAGTACTACAACCACATAATCACCACGCGGACCTATCAGGATCGTCTCGATACCCTGGAGAACGTGCGCAAAGTCGGCATGAAAGTGTGCTGTGGCGGGATCATGGGCATGGGAGAAGACCTGGACGACCGCGCAGGCCTGCTGATGCAACTGGCCAACCTGCCACATCATCCTGAAAGCGTGCCCGTAAACATGCTGGTGAAAGTTGCGGGCACGCCAATGGAAAACGTGGAAGACCTCGACCCGTTTGACTTCATTCGCACCATCGCAGTGGCTCGCATCGTAATGCCGGCCTCCCATGTGCGGCTATCTGCAGGCCGTGAAGACATGAATGAGCAGATGCAGTCCCTGTGTTTTCTCGCCGGAGCCAATTCGATTTTCTACGGTGAGAAGCTGCTGACTACTGCGAATCCGGGTGCGGACAAGGACCGTGAGCTTTTCCGTCGCCTCGGCATTCGCCCGGAGCAGCGGGAAACCGAACACTCGGAGGAAGAGCGCGAAGCCGCTCTCGCCCAGGCTGTCGAGACCGAGCGTACCCGGCACCTGTTCTACGATGCCGCCCGCCAATCTGCCTGAGGTTTCTGGTATGCGTGAGTTCGCTCGGGAAATTGAGGAACGTAAAGCGGCCGGGCTTTACCGCACCAGGCGCGTCGTCAGTGGGCCCCAGCAACCCCGAATGACCGCAGACGGGGAACCCGTACTGGCATTTTGCAGCAACGATTACCTTGGACTGGCGAATCATCCGGCCCTGGTTGAGGCAGCGAAATCAGGTCTGGAGACAAATGGCCTCGGCGGTGCGGCATCCCATCTTATTTGCGGACATCATCAGGCCCATCACCGACTGGAAGAACGGCTAGCGGCTTTCACGGGCAGGACAGGTGCGCTGTTTTTCTCCACCGGTTACATGGCGAATATGGGGGTGATTTCAGCCATGGCGGGCAGGGGTGATACCATTTTCTCTGATTCACTCAATCACGCTTCGATTATCGACGGCTGTAAGTTGAGCCGGGCGACCATCAGAACCTACCCGCACGGCGACACCGACACACTGGCGCAACAGCTCGCAGAGACCGGGGGGCACAAGCTGGTAGTGACAGACGGTGTGTTCAGTATGGACGGCGATATAGCCCCGCTGCGAGAACTGGCCGGGCTGTGCCGCATCCACAATGCTCTGCTGGTGGTGGATGACGCCCATGGCTTTGGCTGCGTGGGCCCCCAGGGCCGCGGTTCGGTTTTCGCTGCAGGCTTGACTGAGGAAGAAGCACCGTTGGTGATTGGTACCTTTGGCAAGGCTTTTGGCTCCAGTGGCGCTTTCGTTGTGGGGCCGGAGCTGCTGATGGACTACCTGGTCCAGAAAGCCCGCACTTACATTTATACCACAGCAATGCCCCCGGCCCTGGCGATCGCAAATCAGGCGAGTATCGATTTGGTGGAGCGGGATGATGAGCGTCGATACCACTTACAGCGCCTGATAAAACGATTCCGGTCTGCCATGACCGTTTTAGGCTATTCTTTACTGCCCTCGATCACGGCCATACAGCCGGTTATGGTCGGAGACGCAAAGGCGGCACTGAGATTAAGTGCCGAGCTGGAAAAATGTGGTCTGCTGGTCACAGCCATTCGGCCACCCACAGTCCCCCAAGGCGCCTCGCGATTAAGGGTGACTTTGAGTGCCAGTCACACCGACGCTGATCTGGACCGCCTGATTGAAGGGTTTTCGGCCTGCGCAGCCATGATGTTACCAAACGTCCAGGCCCCAATCGTCGAGGCGGCGGCGCCCCATTGATTATTCAGGATCTACCTCTTGGCTAAAAAAACATTTTTTGTCACTGGCACCGACACCGGTGTGGGTAAAACCTTAATCTCGGCGATCATTCTTCATGCAGCTGGTAACATGGGGCTTCGAACCCTTGCCATGAAGCCCATAGCCTCCGGTTGCGAGCAGACACCGGAAGGCCTGCGTAATGAAGATGCCCTGATGTTGCAGGAAGCCATGTCAGAATCATTGAGCTATGATCAGGTCAATCCGATTGCCATGGCACCGGCCATTGCCCCCCATGTTGCAGCGGTGCAAGCAGGCCGACAGCTTAGTGCCCAGCGCCTGGTGGGGCTTTGTCGCGGACTTCAGCTTCGGCCTGCAGAGCTCTTTATTATCGAAGGGGCTGGCGGCTGGCGAGTGCCATTGAATGATCGTGAAACATACGCTGCGGTACCCAGGGCGTTGGAGGTGCCTGTCATTCTGGTGGTGGCTCTCCGACTCGGGTGTATCAATCACGCGTTGCTGACAGCGGAAGCTATTCGAGCTGATGGGTTGAAACTCGCAGGCTGGGTAGCAAACCGTCCGGATCAGGAAGCAATGACTAGTGAAGTCGAGACACTGGAGTATCTTATACAGCACCTGGGCGCCCCCTGCCTGGGTGTGGTGCCATGGCGAGCCTCACCCGCCCCCGACTCATTGACGGGCCAGATTAACATTACTTTGTTGATTGATAATTAAACAACGGTGTGGCTAAATGAAGTCCTACATTAGCTGTTACGTGGTCGGCTTATGATCAGCAATACACTGGGTATTGGTATTCAAGGCATTCAGGATGGTCTTCAGGGCATGGATAACGCAGCCCGAAAAATAGCTCGCGGTGGTGTTGACGGCCCTCAGGGTTCGGCCACTGGCGCAGGCGACCTGATTGAGCCAATCATCGATTTGAAACTCTATCAGCGCAGTGTCGAAGCCTCCGCCCAGATCGTGAAAACGGCGGACGAAACCTTGGGCACCCTGCTCGATATCCAGGCCTGATCTCCAGTTTACGTGTGAACCTATCCCGCTCTACCCTTATTCCCCTCGCGAATTAGTACGTAAAGCCGTGTCTTTCCGTCATTGTTTTTGATTACGTTTGGTTGCGTTAAACAACACAAATTATTGCGCCTCTGCTTGACAATGCCACTGTGACAAACGTATGTTTCAAACACCCGTTTAATTAACGCTGGCAGTCGCGGATTGTCACGCTTGAGTCAAACCCAAGGCTAGGCCATTGCAGCGATAGCTGCAGGCAAAACCGAAAACCCGAGGTGGATGTATGCCCGACTATAAAGCGCCCCTGCGTGACATCAAATTTGTAATGAGTGAACTGCTGGACAGCGAGCAGCACTACGCCAATCTGGAAGGTGCGGAAGACGCCACTCCGGATATGGTCGATGCGATTATCCAGGAGGGAGCCAAGTTCTGTGAGCAGGTGTTGTCGCCACTGAACCAGGTTGGGGATAAGGAAGGCTGCACCTGGAGCGAAGACGGCGTCCAGACTCCGACGGGCTTTCGGGATGCCTACAAGAAGTATGTCGAAGGTGGCTGGCCCTCAATGACAGCAGCACCGGAAAGTGGCGGCCAGGGCCTGCCTGAGTCGGTTGGCCTGGTGATGAGGGAAATGATCGGTACCGCCAACTGGTCCTGGGGCATGTACCCGGGCCTGAGTCATGGCGCGATCAACACAGTCGAGCTGCACGGGACCGAGCAACAGAAAGAAACCTATCTGAGTAAAATGATCAGCGGCGAATGGACCGGCACCATGTGTCTGACCGAAGCTCATTGTGGTTCTGACCTGGGCACTCTGCGTTCCAGAGCTGAGCCCAATGCTGATGGCTCCTACAGCATTACCGGTACCAAGATTTTTATCTCGGCTGGTGAGCACGACATGGCGGAAAACATTGTCCACATTGTACTTGCCCGCCTGCCGGGTGCTCCGGAAGGCACCAAAGGTATTTCACTGTTTATCGTACCGAAATCCCTGCCGAACGAGGACGGTTCAGTGGGTGAACGTAACGCCGTGACCTGTGGCTCCATTGAACACAAGATGGGTATCCACGGCAACGCTACCTGTGTAATGAACTTCGACGATGCCAAGGGCTGGTTGATCGGGCCTGAAAACCGCGGTTTGAACTGCATGTTCACCTTTATGAACGTGGCGCGTCTGGGTACGGCCATTCAAGGTTTGGGTGCGGCTGAGTTGTCATTCCAGGGCTCTCTGGCCTACGCCAAGGATCGTCTGGCCATGCGTTCCCTGACCGGACCAAAGAATCCCGAAGGGCCTGCTGATCCGATCATCGTGCATCCTGATGTTCGCCGTATGTTGCTGACTCAGAAGGCGGTAGCCGAAGGCGCCCGCGCTCTGATTTACTACACTGCCCAGCAGGGCGATATCGTCCATAAGGGTAAGTCCGAAGAAGCTCGCAAAGAAGCTGACGAACTGATGGGCTTCCTGACGCCGATTGCCAAGGCCTTCCTGACCGAGATCGGTTACGAGGCTTCCAACCTCGGCATGCAGGTATTCGGTGGCCACGGATTCATCGCTGAGTGGGGCATGGAGCAAATCGTTCGGGATGCCCGCATCGGTATGATTTACGAGGGTACAACCGGTATTCAGGCTTTGGATTTGCTGGGTCGCAAGGTTCTGATGACCCAGGGCGAGTCTTTGAAGCGCTTTACCAAGCTGGTCCATGTGTTCTGCAAGGAAAATGCCGACAATGAACAAATGAGAGAGTTCATTGAGCCGCTGCAGGCGATCAACAAGGAATGGGGAGATCTGACCATGAAACTGGGTATGACCTCCATGAAGAACCGCGACGAAGTGGGCGCTGCCTCAGTGGACTATCTGATGTATTCCGGTTACGCCGTGTTCGCGTACCTTTGGGCACGGATGGCTCAGGTTGCACTGGGCAAGATGGCGGACGGTACCACTGAAGAGAACTTCTACAACGCCAAGGTCCAGACCGCGCGTTTCTATTTCAAGCGCCTGTTGCCGCGCACCCGCACCCACGCTGAGAGCATGTTGGCAGGTGCGGACTCGTTGATGGATATGCAGGAAGACGCGTTCGCCTTTTGAGGCGAATGGCACTGACGATCGCAAGAAAGTCCGGGCTCGCAGGAGGCGGGCTTTTTTTATAACACGACCGGGACGACATCATGAGTGCGCGCTCGCTTTCAGGTAGACTGGTGGTCTGAAAAATAAACCGGGCCGGCGTTATCGATGTCGCCCCGAAGACTTCTGGAGAATTAATTAATGGCTGACTATCAAGCACCCTTGCGGGATATCCGTTTCACCCTTTACGAAGTTTTTGATGCACCTGCCCTCTGGGCATCATTGCCGAGATTGGCGGAGCATGTGGACCCGGAAACTGCGGACGCCATTCTCGAAGAAGCGGGCAAGATTACCAGCGCAGTACTGGCCCCCCTGAATCGCGAGGCCGATGAGCAAGGCTGCAAATGGGTTAACGGTGAAGTCACTACACCTGAAGGGTTTCGTGAAGCCTATCAAACCATCGTAGACGGTGGCTGGAATGGCCTCGGCGGTAATCCCGAGTTCGGTGGCATGGGTATGCCGAAGACTCTGGTGGCGCAGTTTGAGGAAATGCTTCAGGCTTCAAATATGGCATTTGGTCTGGCTCCCATGTTGACCGCTGGCGCTTGTCTGGCCGTGGATGCTCATGGCAGCCAGGAATTAAAAGAGAAGTATCTGCCGAACATGTATTCCGGTGTATGGTCCGGTGCCATGGATCTGACCGAGCCTCACGCAGGCACCGATCTAGGTATTATCCGTACCAAAGCCCAGCCTAACGATGATGGCTCCTATGATGTAACAGGTACCAAGATCTTTATTACCTGGGGCGAACACGATATGGCCGGGAACATTATTCATCTGGTATTGGCCAAGCTGCCTGATGCCCCCAAAGGACCCAAAGGTATTTCGCTGTTCCTGGTGCCTAAATTCCTGGTGAACGATGACGGGTCGTTGGGCGAGCGCAACACACTCAGCTGTGGTTCGCTTGAGAAGAAGATGGGCATCAAGGCCTCCGCGACCTGTGTAATGAATTTTGACAACGCCAAAGGCTGGCTGGTCGGTGAGCCCAACAAAGGACTGGCGGCGATGTTCACCATGATGAACTATGAACGCCTGGGCGTGGGTATTCAGGGTATTGGCGCCGCAGAAGCGTCGCTTCAGAGTGCGCGGGAATATGCCCTTGACCGGATTCAAAGTCGCGCGCCGACCGGTGCTCAGCAACCGGAAAAAGCTGCAGACCCCATCATCGTGCATCCCGATGTGCGCCGGATGCTGCTGACCATGAAGGGTTATGTTGAAGGCGGTCGGGCATTCTCTACCTACGTTGCACAATGGCTGGATGTGGCCAAATACGCCGATGACGATGCCCGCCGTGAACATGCCGAAGGCATGGTGGCGCTGCTCACACCGGTTGCCAAGGCGTTTCTGACCGATCGTGGGCTGGATGCCTGTGTTATGGGGCAACAGGTGTTCGGTGGACACGGTTATGTGCGTGAGTGGGGTCAGGAGCAACTGGTCCGAGACGTTCGCATAACCCAGATTTACGAGGGCACCAACGGTATTCAGGCGCTTGACCTGATGGGTCGGAAGGTCGTGGGCAGCAAGGGACGCCTCTACGAGCTGTTCGCTGAAGATGTTGGTGCCTTTATTGAAGAAAATAGCAGTAACGCTGCGCTACGACCCTACCTTGAGACGCTTGCGGCCTCGCTGGAACGGCTGTCGGATGTAACCGAGCATGTTATTAACCAGGCCGAAAGGGACCCCGACGCGGTTGGTGCCGCATCAGTTGATTACCTTGACCTGTTTGGCCTGACGGCGCTGGGTTATATGTGGGCAAAAATTGTGAAGGCTGCGTTGTCTAGAGCACAAGGGGATACGTCCGGCTTCTACACTGGCAAACTCAAGTCCGCGCAGTTCTATTATGATCGTTTGTTGCCCAAAACGGTTGCGCTGGCGGAAGGGCTTCGCAGTGGTAGTGACTCAATGATGGCGCTGACCGCAGAGGAGTTTTGAAGCTTCGAGCCAGAATGCTTTCGCGGTTGAAACCGCTCCTACAATAGAACTGGGACTCGCGGTTGAAACCGCTCTACAATGGAACTCGGTGCTTCGGCATTCCTGTAGAGCGACTTCAGTCGCGATTCTTTTGGTCACCTACTTAATCCGCTTTCTCAGGCGCTCATAGCTCTGTTTGAGTTCCTCCCCCATCTCACGAGCCTTGGTGCGAGCTTCTTTCGACGTATCTTCAGCGTTATGGAAGACATCGTCCAGCTTATGCCGAAAGCGCTCCCAATAAGCATCCAGGTCGTCCCACTCATCCTTGATATCCTCTTTGGCCAGATGGAGCTGAACCCGAATTTCATCCCGGTGCTGGCGGATGGTCTCGGATAATTTGTTCAGATCGTCTTTGATACCCATGTTAAACGCCTCCTTTTTGACGCAACTGGAAAACCCCACCACCCTTGGTTGTTAGGGGCAATAACGCCACCTGTATTTACAATGCGACTGAAACTCAGACTCTGTCAAGGGGAGGGCAGGACACGCGGGCAATCGGAGTTAACGTCAGACGAGGGCGGTTGCCATTGAGCGGAGATAATGCCAGGGACCCAGATCACTGAACCCTTTCGAAGCCCGATCAATATCACTGCAAAAAAGGACGGCGCTACGAAGTTGTTCCGGTGATAGCCTCCTGGCTGCCCGCTCCATCGCCTTCATGCGCTGGGGCTGCCGGATGCCACGGGATTTGAGAAAGCCCCCGGGCGTTTCCCTGTTGGCCAAGGCTTGCTGGAGCTCAATCACAAGATGAATGTCCCGGCTCAAAACGGCCAGCAGACCCAGAGGATTATCACCTTCCTGCTCAAGCGCACCGATGATTTTCTGGGCGTTAGCCACGTCACCCATCAACAATTCAGTCACTAATTCAAAGAGGTTAAAGCGGGCGCTGTTTTGCACCGCCTGTTCGACAACCTCTTCATCAATGGTTTTGGTTTTGCTGAACAGGGCAAGCCGGTCCATCTCCTGGCTCGCGGCGAGCAGATTACCCTCAAGCCGATGCACTAGCATATCCAGTGCTCCCCGGGTCAGAGTCAGGCCCTGGGCTTTCGCTCTTTGTTGTAACCAGCCTGGAAATTTGTCCGGGTCGATAGGCCATACCGTTACATGCACACCTTCATTCTGGAGCGTTTTGTACCATTTTCGACGGAGTTCAGCCGGATCGAGTTTCACGCTGATGAGTAGCAACACGATATCATCCGCTGGTGAAGCCAGGAACTGCTCAATGACATCACGGCCGTCGCCGAGCTTGCCCGTGGGGAGATGGATTTCAATGCGTCGCTTTTCGGCAAATAGCGAAAGCGCGCCACACTCTTCCGCCACGGAACGCCAGTCGAGCTGTTTGTCAGCATGGAACGTGACACGGTCTTCGTACCCTGCGGTGCGAGCTGTCTTTCTTATCTCATCACAAGCTTCCTGCACCAGCAGGGGCTCGTCTCCCGATACCAGGTAAACCGGCGCCAGTTTTTTGCTGAGCAACTGGTTCAACTGAGCCGGGGTGGCTTTCATTGCGGGGACTCTTCCTCGCTGCTTTCGGTTTCTGCAGCTTCCCGCAATATTTCTATACGATCTTCGGTAAGCGGTACCAGCCGGAATATGATCTGCTGAGCCAACCGTTGGTAGAGGGTTTCCTGCAATTCCCGCTCTTCTCGTTGTTTGGCGAGTACGTTGGTTTCATCGTAGCGGTAGGTTTCGCTACTACGGATGTCAACTTCCGCTACCAGGGGAATCTGGTCAGAGGTGATAACCTCCATTATCACCGTTTGCCGCAGATCATATTCAGCGGCCGCAGCTTCCAGAGTTATCGCGCTTGCCCGGCGTTGCTGGTTGAAGTCATTTAGCCGTAACAGATAGGCTGCCTCTTCGCTTGCCACCAACCGTATGTCCCCGAGCTCAAGCTGATCTTTCACGGCATTGCAAAGGTCTTCCGGGATATTGTTTGCGCATACCACGGCAAGTGGCTGCAGCGCATCGGAAACTGGCGGCGCTCCCCGGAGCTGGAACCCGCACCCGGTAAGAGCCAGTGCTACCAACGCACTGCCGGTCGTCTTGGGATGGAACCTTGCGTGCCGGGAGAGCGTCATATCAGTTAGCTACCACATTGACGAGTTTGCCGGGGACCACGATCACCTTCCGGACTGTTTTTCCTTCCACGAAACGGATGACGTTTTCGTCTTCCAGAGCAAGAGTTTCCAGGCCGGTTTTATCAATGTCGGCTGGCACATCAGCTTTGGAGCGCACTTTGCCGTTCACCTGCAACACCACCTGGATGCTGGTTTTCACCATGGCTTGCTCGTCTGCCACGGGCCATTTTGCATCTATAACCGCGTTCTCGTGTCCCAGGGCATGCCAGAGTGAGTGGCAGATGTGCGGCGTAATCGGGGATAGTGTCAGTACGGCCGTTTCCAGAGCTTCCTGAATTACCGCGCCGCTTTGGGGGGCATCAGCCGGGAGCCGGTTAATCTCGTTGAGGAGTTCCATCACAGCCGCAATGGCGGTGTTAAACGTAATGCGACGGCTGACATCGTCTGAAACCTTGGCGATGGTTTCATGAGTCTTACGCCGAAGATCTTTCTCGGCACTACTGAGGCTGCCAACATCCAGGGCTGACGCAGAGCCATTTACGAGGTGTTCATGCACGATGCGCCAGAGTCGCTTGAGGAACCTGTGTGCGCCTTCGACGCCACTGTCCGACCACTCAAGTGACTGCTCCGGCGGAGATGCAAACATCATGAACAATCGTACGGTATCGGCACCGTACTGGTCGATGATGGCTTGTGGGTCGATGCCGTTGTTCTTCGATTTGGACATCTTGGTGGTTCCGCCGATTTCCACCGGCAGTCCATCGGCCTTGAGGGTGGCTCGAATCACCTGCCCCTTGTCGTCCTTTTCCAGGGTGACATCGGCTGGCGGTATCCACGCTTTGCCGCCGTTTCCGTCTTCCCGGTAGTAGGTTTCAGCCAGTACCATACCCTGACACAACAAGCGTTTGAACGGCTCCGAACTGGTCACCAGCCCGACATCCCGCAGCAACTTATGGAAGAAGCGTGCGTAGAGTAAGTGCAGAATGGCGTGCTCAATGCCGCCGATGTACTGATCAACCGGTAGCCAGTAGTTTGCTGCCTCCGGGTTCAGCATGCCTTTGTCGTAATTGGGGCTGCAAAAGCGGGCGTAGTACCAGGAAGACTCCATAAATGTATCGAAGGTGTCGGTTTCAAGTGTGGCTGGCTGGCCCTCGAAACTGGTTTTCGCCCACTCGGGGTCGGCCTTGATGGGGGATTTTACGCCATCCATCTCGACGTCTTCCGGCAGCAGGACGGGTAGTTGGTCGGCAGGCACCGGCCGTTCGGTGCCGTCTTCCAGCGTCATCATGGGAATGGGTGCGCCCCAGTAGCGCTGTCGGGAGACTCCCCAGTCGCGCAGCCGATAGTTGACCGTACGCCTGCCTATGCCTTCTTTTTCCAGAAAGTCGGCAATCGCCTCGAAGGCTTCTTCGCTGCTCAAACCGTTGTACTTGCCGCAAGAAACCAGGGTGCCCTTTTCGGTAAAAGCCTCTTCGTGGGTGTCAATCTCACGGTTGTCCGTGGGAGCGATGACCTGCTTGATTGGCAAGTGGTATTTGAGAGCGAACTCGTGGTCTCGTTCATCATGGGCTGGCACGGCCATCAGGGCACCGGTGCCGTAATCCATCAACACGAAATTGGCGACCCAGACGGGAATCAACTCCTGGGTGAGCGGGTGGATAACTTTCATACCCGTATCCACGCCTTTCTTTTCCATCGTAGCCATATCGGCTTCGGCGGTTTTGCTGTTGCGACACTGCTCAATAAATTCGGCAACTTCTTGACTACGTTGAGCTGCTGCAATAGCGAGCGGGTGTTCTGCGGCGAGTGCCATATAGCTCACGCCCATCAGGGTGTCGGGCCGGGTGGTGTAGACCGTGATGTCATCCTCACGGCCCTCGAACCTGAATGTCAGCTCGGTACCAACAGATTTGCCAATCCAGTTGCGCTGCATGGTTTTGACCTGTTCCGGCCAGTCATCCAGTTGGTCCAGGTCTGCCAACAATTCTTCCGCATAATCGGTAATGCGAATGAACCACTGGGGAATCTTCTTTTTCTCGACCAGTGCACCGGAGCGCCAGCCACGACCATCCACCACCTGCTCATTGGCCAATACGGTCTGGTCCACCGGGTCCCAGTTGACCGTGGCCATCTTCTTGTATACCAGGCCTTTCTCGTACAACTGGGTAAAGAACCACTGTTCCCAGCGGTAGTAATCCGGCTTGCAGGTCGCCAATTCACGATCCCAGTCATAGCCAAAACCCAGCTGTTTGAGCTGGGTTTTCATGTAATCAATATTGGCATAGGTCCATTTGGCAGGCGCTGTCCTGTTGCTGATGGCGGCGTTCTCTGCAGGCAGTCCGAACGCGTCCCAGCCCATGGGCTGCATGACGTTCTTACCCTGCATGCGCTGGTAGCGGGAGACCACGTCACCGATGGTGTAGTTGCGCACGTGACCCATATGCAGCTTGCCGCTGGGATATGGAAACATCGACAGGCAATAGTATTTTTCTTTGCCCGGCTGTTCTTTTACACAAAAGGTTTTGTTGTCGTCCCAGAATCTGCGTGCGTCCTGCTCAATGTCGCGGGGGCTGTATTGCTGATCCATTCCTGCCATTGCTGAGATTGCCTGTAGTTGGAAGCTGTTCGTGAAAACTGACAGTGAAAACGTGACAAAGAACTGTCATTAATCGAGTGTTCAAGAGGTTGGATATTCTAACGTAACGGGGTCATTACAGGTAGTCTGCAAGGTAACACGACTTGTGCCAGACTAAACAAGAGACAACACGAAGAGGTGACGCCATGACGGATTCCGAGCGACCCGAGTTTTCAGGTCAGGCACTTAAAGTTTATAACCGGATGCTTGCCAGGGTTGAGACCCGGCTTGGCGAAATGGAGAACCGAACCCGGGAGAGCCTCCGGGAAGAAATTGCAAATGCTGTTGAGTTCGAGAACGAACTCGAGGAGATGACACGGGAAGAGGTGGATTTGCTGGCGACGTACCTTCGTCGTGACCTGGAACACCTGATGAAATTTGTCGATGAAACCGGCGAAGGAGTGGGCGAGTGGTTGCGGTTGGATCTGTCGCTGATCGAACGTCAGTTGTCGGACTTGCTGTTCTCGATTGCCGATAAAAGCCAGCTGGATACGCTGGAACTCGACCAGAAAATTCATAATCACGATGTCGGACATTACATCAGTGGCGAAGTCGCGACCGCTGGCGTGTTGAGATGTCTTTCATGTGGTCATATGCGGTGCCTCACCGCGACCAGTCATATCGAGCCCTGTGAAGCCTGTAATTCCCATTATTTCGAGCGGGTGACGAGCCGATGGCCCCACAGTGAAGATGAGGAAAGGCTTCCGCCAGACCGGGGACAGGGATGAACCTGTCAGGGCAGCTTGGGGATTACTCTCTCCCTGACGAATACAATCAGTATGATGGCGAGGGTGAGTACCGGCCAGGAGCCTGACTGCATATAAGGGGTGTCGCCAGAGGCAGCGTAGACCTCGCTGCGTAAGGTGTCGCGAGTAAACTGGTCGATGGTGTCGGTGATCTGCCCTCTGGGACCAATAACCGCCGTAACGCCATTGTTGGTGCCGCGCAGCATATAACGCCCGGTTTCAAGTGCTCGCATACGGGCAATCTGCATATGTTGAAGCGGGCCTACCGAGTGGCCAAACCAGCCATCGTTGCTGATGGTGATTAACAAGTCAGTGTTGCGCGCGTAAGAGGCGACAAAGTCCGGGTAGGCCACCTCGTAGCAGATAAAAGGCATGACCCTGAGGTCACCTGCTTTGAGCGGCGCCTGGTTATGCGGTCCCGGGGAGAAGCTCGACATCGGCAGGTCAAAGAAGCCGATTAATCCCCGCAACCATTGCTGCAAGGGCACGTATTCTCCGAATGGTACCAGTTTCTGTTTGTGGTAGATGCCCTCACCATTCCCGATGGCCATGATGCTGTTGCGGAAGGTGAAATCCTCAATGGATTCGCTGAACCCGTACCAGGGGATACCGGTGATAAGTGTGCTGCCTGGCCCCAACTCGGCCTGAATGTGCTCAATCACCTTGCCAGCCTGGTCCTGGGGGATGGGGATAGCGGTTTCGGGCCAAAGGATCAGGTCCTGGGTCCAGTCGTCCTGGGTGAGGGTGAGGTAGGTGTAAATCTGTTCCTTCAGGAAGTCCGGGTCCCATTTAATCTGCTGCGGTATATTGCCCTGCATGGCCGCAACGGTCTTCGGCTTGTCAGCCAGGGTGGTCCATTGGAGGTTGGTCATCAGCGGACCGCTCATCCATGGCAAGGCAGCAGCAATGGCAATCAGGACGGCAGCGCCATTGCGCGTGGCGCGGGCAAACCGGTAGCAGAAGATGATCGCAACGCCTGAGAACACAACCCAGAAGGTCAGGCCGTGGACCCCGGTGACTGGTGCGAAGCTGGCGAGAGGGCCGTCGACCTGAGCGGTTCCAAGATAGAGCCACGGAAAACCGGTTAACAGCCAGCTTCTGACCCAATCGCCAAGAATCCAGACCGCCGGAAACAGTAGTAACCGGCGGGACTGACTGGTTTTCGCAAGTTTGCCCCAGGCCCAGAATGCCACGCCATGGCACAGAGCCAGGCCACTGACGAAAACAAGCGTCAGCAAAATGGCAACCGGTATAGGGGTATTGCCGTGTTCGCTGATACTGACATAAACCCAGGACACTCCTGAGCCGAACAGTCCCAGCCCGAACACCCACCCAGCCCGAAAGAGCATCCGGGGCGAAAGCGACAGGCAGATGCAGACAACCATGACGATCGATAACGGTCCCAACCACCACCAGTTAAACGGAGAGAAGGTCAGGGTTTGCAGGCCACCTGCTACGAGCAGGGCCAGCCAATGGAACCAGGACAGCGACCTCGGGTAAAGCCTATCCGTCACTACGCGTTACCTGGAGCAAGCGAATAACCCGGTTATCAGCATTGGCAATGGTGAACAGCAGCCCTGCGAATTCGACGGATTCGCCCCGTCTGGGCAAGTGTCCGAACTCTTTCAATACGATACCGCCGATAGTGTCGAACTCTTCTTCATCGAGCTCAGTCTTGAAAAACTCGTTGAAATCGTCAATCGGGGTAATCGCCTTGACCGCAAAACTGCCATCGCCGCGGGCCTTGATATGGGTTTCCTCGTCGAAATCGTGCTCGTCCTCAATCTCGCCGACGATTTGCTCCAGCACGTCTTCGATGGTGATCAAGCCTGCTGTGCCACCGTATTCATCGACAACAATCGCCATATGATTACGGGTTTCCTTGAACTCCTTGAGCAACTGGTTCAATCGTTTGCTTTCAGGCACAAAGGTCGGCGGGCGCAGAATTTCGCGGATTTTAATCCAGCTAAGATCATTGTCCAGAGCCAGAGGGAGGAGGTCTTTTGCGAGCAGCACGCCGATGACGTCGTCCTGATTATCGCCGATCACCGGAAAGCGGCTGTGGGCCGACTCCATGATGTCTGACAAAAAGGTTTTGGGCTCCTGGGCGGCCTTGACGGTCACCATCTGGGAGCGGGGGATCATGATCTCATCGACTCGCATGTCAATGACCTGCATGGCACCCTCGATGATGCTCATGGCGTCGGCGTCAATGATGTTCTGTGTTTCTGCGTCCCGGAGAATTTCCAGCACGTCTTCAACAGTTTCAGGCTCGTTGGAAAAAGCCTGGGAAATGCGTTCCAGCCAAGACTTGCTGCCTTGACTGCGACTCGACTGATCGTCGCTCATGAGTCCTGTTCCGTTTCCTCTGATTCGTATGGGTTCCCGAAACCCAACCCGTCCAATAGCTGGGTCTCCAGGGATTCCATTATCTCGGCGTCTGTATCGCTCAGGTGGTCATAACCCTGAAGGTGCAGCATGCCATGAATGATCATATGTGCCCAGTGGGCGACAAGTGCCTTGCTCTGCTCGCGGGCTTCGTCGGCCACTACCGGCGCGCATATAACAAGGTCACCGGCTAACGGAACTGTTATACCGGCTGGCGCCTCAAATGGGAAGGAAAGTACATTGGTTGGCCCCGATTTGTGACGGTACTGACTGTTGAGCTCGGCGCTCTCCTCGCGCCCAACAATGCGCAGTGTCACTTCTGACGGGTGGGCTTGCTGCCAGGCGACGTTCGCCCATCGAGTCAGTGCGTCATCATCTGGCACCTCGGGTGTTTCCAGAATCCTTTGTATATCAACGGTCAGGGCTGTCATTGTGACTTGCTACTGCCCTCGTCAAAAGCATCATAGGCTTCGACAATGCGCTGCACCAGGGGATGGCGAACCACGTCCTTGGCTTCAAATCGGGTAAACCCGATACCGGCGACATTGTTCAAGACCCCTGCGGCATGAATGAGCCCGGAATTCTGGCCTTTGGGCAAGTCCACCTGGGTAGTGTCGCCGGTGATCACCGCCGTTGAGCCGAAGCCAATACGGGTCAGAAACATTTTCATCTGCTCCCGGGTGGTGTTCTGGCTCTCATCCAGAATAATGAACGCGTTATTCAGGGTCCGACCCCGCATAAAGGCGAGGGGGGCGATTTCGATGATGCTTTTTTCGATCAGTCGGGTGACATGATCAAACCCCAGCATCTCGTAGAGGGCGTCGTAAAGCGGGCGCAGGTAGGGGTCCACCTTCTGGGCCAGGTCACCGGGCAGGAAGCCGAGTTTTTCACCCGCTTCCACGGCTGGACGAACCAGCAGAATACGTTTGACCTGTTCATCTTTCAGAGCTTCGACGGCACAGGCTACGGCAAGCCAGGTCTTGCCGGTACCGGCTGGACCAATCCCGAAGTTGATATCATGACTGCGGATGCTGTGCACATACCTTTGCTGATTGGCGCCCCGGGGCCGGGCCTGCAATTTCGGGGTCTTGATGACGATCTGGCTGCCATCGTAAGGGATTTCTTCTGGCAGGCGCTCATAGCCAGCTTCCCGTATGAACAGGTGAACAGTATCCGGGGAAATATCGTCGGCGGCTTCGGTCTCGCGGAACATATGTCGGATAACTTCGGCCGCCGCCGTGGCGTGTTCGGCTTCACCCTCGACCTTGAAATGGTGCCCTCGGCGCCCGATACGCACATCCATGCGCCGTTCGATGTGCTTCAGATGCTCGTCAAACTGGCCACACAGGGTGGTCAGCCGGCGCTGGTCGGCTGGGTATAAATCGAATATTTTGGCTTCTGTGGTTTTCAAATTTTCCTCATTCGTTGAGATTGGGCGGTGGCCTTGTTTCGCGCCTGGACCAACGGTGCCTGGTCGGCGGCCACACAGATTTTTCCAGACACGCCGCGTAAATACATCCCTGTAGGGCTCGGTCGCGCCATCCCTGGCGCTCTACGGTCTGGAAAAACCTGTCTGACCGCCACCCTCGATACGGAACACCTGCTTGATAATACTGAAAAACGTAAGGGTCAATAGCGCCAGCATCTAAAATAGTCGCCTGCTGGTTCATGTAGACCACGATTGTGTCTGGCGATTCTTTCGATTGCTCTTTGGGTTTAATGGAGTTCACAACGAAGTTTGCAAGAGGGCGGTGGGTAGCTTTTTCGAAAACCGTCTGCAGCCATGGATGGCTGCAGTCGAGCCCTACAGGGACGTATTTACGGGCGTGTTTTGGAAAAAGCTACCCGCCGCGCTCCTACGCTGCAACCCACCCGATCTGTCTCTGGTCAGTGCAATTGATCGTTGACCGGTACGCCTCTGAGAGAATTGGGCAGAGCTTCCCGTATTTCGACATCAATGAAGTGCCCAACCACATCCAGGTTTTCCGAACGGAAGTTGACGATGCGGTTATTCTCCGTTCGGCCGGCAAACTCGCCCGGATCCTTCTTGGATAGGCCGGTTACCAGAATCCGCTGGGTCGTACCCACCATGCTGCGGCTGATCTCGAAGGTCTGCTGGTTGATCCGCTGCTGCAGAATACTCAACCGTTGCTTCTTGGTGTCCATTGGCGTGTCGTCCGGCAGGTCCGCCGCTGGGGTGCCGGGACGGGCGCTGTAAATGAAACTGAAGGAGGCATCGAATCCAATGTCGTTGATCAGCTTCATGGTGGCCTCGAAATCCTTCTCGGTTTCGCCCGGAAAGCCAATGATGAAATCAGATGAGAAGCTGATGTCCGGCCGGATTGCCCGTAAACGCCGTAGTTTGGATTTATATTCAAGTGCCGTGTGGCCGCGCTTCATCAATGCCAGAATCCGGTCCGAACCGCTCTGGACGGGCAGATGGAGATGGCTGACCAACTCGGGAACCTGCTCATAGGCCTTGATGAGAGATTCAGAAAACTCCACCGGATGTGAAGTGGTGTAGCGAATCCGGTCAATGCCATCAATGGTCGCGATCATGGCGATCAACTCGGCCAGATCCATAGTGTCGCCGTCATGAGTTTCGCCCTGATAGGCATTGACGTTTTGCCCCAGCAGATTCACTTCACGTACGTTCTGGTCAGCGAGGTGGGCAACTTCAGCGATCACGTCGTCCACCGGGCGGCTGACTTCTTCCCCTCGGGTGTAGGGCACCACACAAAAAGTGCAGTATTTGCTACAACCTTCCATGATAGAGACGAATGCAGACGGACCGTTAGCCCCAGGGGAGGGCAAGTTGTCGAATTTCTCAATTTCCGGGAAGGTAATGTCTACTACGCCGACGCCACCCTTTCGGGCCTGGATAATCAGCTCTGGCAAACGGTGTAGTGTTTGAGGGCCGAAGACCATGTCCACGTAGGGCGCGCGATCAATAATGGCCTGACCTTCCTGGCTGGCGACACAGCCGCCAACACCAATGATCAAATCCGGATTCCTGGCCTTCAGACCTTTCCAGCGACCGAGCTGATGGAATACCTTTTCCTGGGCTTTTTCGCGAATTGAGCAGGTATTGAGCAATAAAATGTCGGCATCGTCGGCAGAATCAGTCATCTCGACCGTTTCACCAACCTGCAGCAGGTCTGCCATGCGAGAGGAATCATATTCATTCATCTGGCAGCCATGTGTCTTGATAAACAGCTTCTTGGCCATGAGTCTCAAATAATCGTCGTTGGATGTCGGCGCTCGGGGCATGGATTGAGCGCTTCTTTAAAAGAGCCGGGTATTATAACGGTCTGATCAATCCGTAACCAGTGGTGACTGACTTTCCCGCTGGATTCGTAGATGGACTGCAGACGACATGACCCTGGAAAGCCACTACTTCAGTCAGGCTCAGGTGTCGTCCCGGACTTCCAGATATTTCTGGAGTTGCTCTCGCAGCGCTTTGGGAAGGCGGGTGATGGTGAGGGCGTCCTTTTCACGATCATAGTAGATCGCCTGGTTTACCAGGTCTGAGGAAAACGACACACTCATGCCACCGCCGGAGCCGGCGATGCGGACGAGTTTTTTGACCTTGCGATGGTCGGGGTGGAGCACTGTCCCTTCCGGTAGGTCTTGTGCTTTGGCAGCGAACTGCTTGAAGCGCTCGGGGCGCTCTTCGTCCAGGTAGCCAGACAGAGCTTCAACCGCAACCGGCTCGCCCAAAGCGTGCTGCTCTTTGCAGAATTCATAGGCGCGGGTACGGACCTTGCCAGCGTCCTCTGGAGCATCTGATTGGCGGGCAAAAGCTTCAACCGCATCGAGGAAGGTCAGGGTTTCCTTTTCAACATCCACCTGATTGGTAAAGCCGCAAAGGCGTATAAAGAAATCACCGATCTCGCCAGTACCCCTGGCATGCACCAGGGTCAGATAGTTTTCGCCGGGGCTGACTGATAGCCAGTCGTCCAGTTCAATGCGCAGTGCCAGGTTGAGCCTGGACATGCTCAGCACGTCGGTACCGTCCAGTGCCTGGCTGCCATCAAAACGCAGGGCGCTGTCGCTTTCAACGATCAGCAGGTAGACGGCGTCGCTGTCGGCCAGAGCTTCGTGAACCAGCATCAGATGCCCCTGATGCTCTTCCTGGCTACCATTGAGATGTTCTTGCCACTGACCAAACAGTCGGTCGGTAAGCGAGGCGAAGGTTTGTCTGTCTTCCAGGTAGTCTTTCAGCCAGGCACTAAACGGACACTCTCCAATGTCTTCGGAAAAGCGGCCGTATTTTTTGCCCGGCTTGGTATTGAACAGGCGCTTCATCTGTTTGTGAAGCGCCTCGTAATCTCCACCCGGTTCTTTCAGGGATTCACCGGACTTCATTGTCGCTGGCTGACCGGGCTGCATCTGGCTGGCAAATGCGGTACGGAGATATCGGATAGACATAGATTAAATGCGCTTGTCTTGGGTGAGCGTCTGGACCAGTTCGTTAACTGCTTTGGCTATCTCGGCCGTTTCGTCTGCCCGGGCCGAGGCGCTGGCCACATCGGTGCCGATGTTTGCTGCAACTGCGATCAGGCCGTGAGCGGTCAGTAACTGCGCCGTCCGGCAACGTTCATCAGTGGTACCGCCGTTCTCTTCGGTCAAGACCACGGAAGTTTTACCGAGGTCAAACAGTGCCCGCTCAACCGCCAGAGTCAGCTCCCCCGATTGCTTGCCGCCGCAGGCGATGATCAGGGGCCGCTGGGCCAGGCGTCTGGCGCGTTCTTCAGCACTGACAGGCGCCAGTTGCTCGCCGTCACCCTCGGTCAGACCGGTAATCATACCCGCGCCCACCGTCACGTTGGTCAGGCGGTCGACAATAATAAAACCGCCGGTTGCCCGGTTGCGAGGGTACGGGTCAAAGGCTACTGGCTGGCTGAGTGTCAGCTCACAGAGCCCGATCTCGTTCAAGGCAAGGGCGGTAACGTCGTCCTGTCGCTCAAGTGTATTAACGTCGGTTCGGTAGGCGACTTTGCGAACAGAGCCGGAAGTGAAAGTTGGCCCTAACTTGATATCGTAAAGACGGCCAGTTTCAAGGGGCTGGTCGATCATCCAGACCACATTGGCATTGAACCGATTGCTGACCAATGGTTCGTCTTCCGGCTTCACCAGCATATCGCCGCGGCTGATGTCGATCTCGTCGTCCAGTGTCAGGGTGACGGCCTGATCAACGTATGCTTCTTCCAGGTTGCCATCGAAGGTGACAATTTCCTTGACGGTGCTGGTTTTTCTCGAAGGCAGAGCCATGACCGTGTCACCCGGACGAATAACACCAGAGGCGATGGTGCCGCAGAAACCACGGAAGTTCAGGTTCGGACGATTGACGTATTGAACTGGCAGCCGGAAATGTTCCAGGTTTTTATCACGGGCGACTTCTACAGTTTCCATGATTTCCATCATGGGCTGGCCTGTAAACCACGGAGTGTTTTCGCTGCGTGTAACGACATTGTCGCCTTCCAATGCCGATATTGGCACGAAGCGCACATCTTTTAGGCCCAGCCTCGTGGCGAACGCCAGGTAATCCTTTTTGATTTCCTCAAAGCGTTCTTCGCTGAAATCCACCAGGTCCATCTTGTTGATAGCTACAACGATGTGTCGAATGCCGAGCAGGGATGCGATGAAAGAATGACGGCGGGTCTGAGTCAGCACTCCGTGCCGGGCATCGATCATCATAATGGCTAGCTGGGCGGTTGAAGCGCCGGTCGCCATGTTTCGGGTGTACTGTTCGTGGCCCGGAGTATCCGCGATGATGAACTTGCGCTTATCAGTCGAGAAGTAGCGATAAGCAACGTCTATGGTAATGCCTTGCTCGCGCTCGGCCTGCAAACCATCCACCAGCAAAGCCAGATCCAGCTTCTCGCCGGTGGTGCCCAGCTTCGCGCTATCTGCCTTGAGGCTGGTCATATGATCTTCATAAATCATCTTGGTGTCGTGGAGCAGACGACCGATCAGCGTGCTTTTGCCGTCATCGACACTGCCACAGGTCAGCAAGCGCAGTAGCTGTTTGTCTTCATGCTGCTGAAGATAGGCGCCGATATCTTCGGCAATCAGGTCGGACTGGTGAGACATGGTAAAAATCCTGTAAATACGGTAGCCGTGGTTTAGAAATAGCCTTCGCGTTTTTTCTGTTCCATGGAGCCGGCGGAATCGTGGTCAATGACCCGGCCCTGGCGCTCAGAGCTTTTGGCCAGCAGCATTTCCTGAATGATGTCTGTGAGCTTGTCGGCCCGGGATTCGATCGCACCGGTGAGCGGATAACAGCCAAGTGTGCGGAAGCGGACGAATTTCTTCATCGGCGTTTCGCCCTCTTTTAACGGCATACGGTCGTCATCCACCATGATCAGGGTGCCATCCCGGTCAACCACAGGGCGCTCTGCCGCGTAATACAGGGGTACGATCTCGATGTTTTCCAGATAGATGTACTGCCAGATATCGAGTTCGGTCCAGTTAGACAGCGGGAAGACGCGAATACTCTCGCCTTTGTTAATCTTGCCGTTATAGGTATTCCACAGCTCCGGCCGCTGATTTTTCGGGTCCCAGCGGTGATATTCGTCCCGGAACGAATAGACTCGCTCCTTGGCCCGGGACTTTTCTTCATCCCGCCGGGCGCCACCGAAGGCGGCATCGAACTTGTATTTGTTCAACGCCTGTTTCAGGCCCTGGGTTTTCATGATATCGGTATGCTTGGCGCTGCCGTGAGTAAACGGTCCGACGCCCTGATCGACGCCTTCCTGGTTAATGTGAACTATGAGGTCCAGGTCGAACTTTTTGGCTTGCTCATCACGGAAACGGATCATCTCCTGAAACTTCCAGGTGGTATCAATGTGCATCAGTGGGAAGGGAAGTTTGCCAGGGAAAAAGGCTTTTCGGGCAAGGTGTAGCATCACCGAGGAATCTTTCCCGATCGAATAAAGCATCACGGGGTTGTCGAATTCTGCTGCGACTTCCCGAATGATATGGATGCTTTCTGCTTCCAGTTGTTTGAGATGCGTCAGGTTGTAAGTGGTCATCGTATCCTGTTACCGCTTGCCGTGGGCGCGTGTTGAGATAGCAGGGAGCGGACCGCGTTAACAGGCTCACTGCCGTCAGAAATGGGAGGCATACTATACCAGATACGCCAATGGCATAAGAAGCGTGTGGGCTAGAGTTTGGCGCTATAACATTATGCAGAAATGTTGCCGCGGGGTTTTGGCGCTCTGAGGCGAACCCTCGGAATCAAGGTAATATTGAGAGCTGGCGGCTGACAAATTGATCAACGTAGCTCTGGCCATTGCCTTCGAAACTGCAGAACTGAATTCCTACATGGAACTCGTCACGGGATACGCGACGCAAATGAATCAGGTTGCAGTCGGCGGAGATGGTGACATTCTGTGAAGCGACAACGGGGACGGAAAACTTCGCCATGATATCAACCCACTGACCAGGGGCGGGAGCTTTTCGCCCGGGCACCAGCTGATGCAGGGTTTTGTTATCGCATGAGAGCATCATGCCAGCGCGGGAAAGGTTTATAGTGCGGCATGGTACGGCTTGACCCGAAGGCGCGCTCACGAGGACATCCAGTTGTGCCTCAACACGCTGCTGGCTTCTCAGGTTCTGCTTGCTTACGACTGGCTTCATGATGCCTTTAAAGACCTCTTGAGTAACAGGTGTGCCAAATAGTTGTTTTAGTAATGTCGGCCTAACCGACTGAAAGTTTAGCTGTTTGTTAACTAATCAGCAAGAAACCTGTAGTCGTGATGGTCGTGTTGAGTTTCGTTGGTGCCAGCGTACTGTCGCATTGTGCTTTTTGCCGGGGGGTCCGCTGGTGTAAACTGCTGACCCGAACCCATGGGTTTTCAAGCTTCTCGCCCGTTGGGAGGCTCCGTCGTTAATAGGTCAAATCGCGATATGTCAGACACGTCAGTTTCGGTCTCAACCGGCAATTCTTCAGCTGGCAACAAGGTCGGCTTTATTAGTCTCGGTTGCCCCAAGGCTTTGGTTGATTCCGAACGCATTCTTACTCAGTTGCGACTCGATGGCTATGAAATAGTGCCCACTTATAACGATGCGGATGTGGTGGTCGTGAATACTTGTGGCTTTATTGATGCAGCCAAGCAGGAGTCCCTCGACGCTATTGGCGAAGCCCTCAACGAAAACGGCAAGGTTATTGTGACCGGTTGTATGGGAGTTGAAGCCGATCGCATACGGGAAACCCATCCGGGGGTGCTTGCGGTATCCGGGCCCCACGCTTATGAGGAGGTGGTCGGCTCGGTCCACCAGTTTCTTCCTCCTCAAAAGAACCATGACCCATTCCTTGATCTGGTGCCCCCACAAGGGATCAAACTGACGCCAAGACACTATGCCTATCTGAAAATTTCAGAAGGCTGTAACCACCGCTGTACTTTCTGCATCATCCCTTCCATGCGGGGGGATCTTGTCAGCCGCCCGGTTGGCGATGTGATGGACGAGGCTCAGCGCCTGGTCGATGCGGGTGTAAAAGAGTTACTGGTGATCTCTCAGGACACCAGTGCTTACGGTGTGGATGTAAAATACCGCACCGGATTCTGGCAGGGTCGCCCGCTGAAAACCCGCATGCTGGCGCTTTGCGAAGCACTCGGTACCCTCGGAGTCTGGGTGCGCTTGCACTATGTCTATCCTTATCCGCATGTGGACGATGTCATTCCCCTGATGGCGGCGGGCAAGATCCTGCCGTATCTCGATATCCCGTTTCAGCACGCCAGTCCGCGAATCCTAAAAGCGATGAAGCGTCCGGCCCATGACAGCAAAACTCTGGACCGAATTCGTAAATGGCGTGAGATCTGTCCCGAGTTAACCATCCGCTCGACGTTTATTGTTGGCTTCCCGGGCGAGACCGAGGAAGATTTTCAGTATCTTCTGGACTGGCTTGATGATGCCCAGTTGGACCGGGTGGGTGCGTTTAAGTACAGCCCGGTAGAAGGCGCGAAAGCGAACGAAATCGAGGGCGCGGTGCCGGAAGACATAAAGGAGGAGCGTCTGGAGCGGTTCATGGCAAAGCAGGCGGAGATCAGCGCTGCCCGACTGCAAGCAAAGATCGGTAAGACTATTGAAGTGTTGATTGACGAAGTGGATGAAGAAGGCGCGATTGGCCGTTCACAAGCAGATGCGCCAGAAATAGATGGCATGGTGTATCTCAACGATGAAACGGACCTGGTTCCTGGCCAGATAGTTCAGGTTATTGTTGAAAACGCGGATGAGCATGATCTTTGGGCTCGGCTTGCTTGACTCGTTTTCCCTTTTTATCCCAATAGGCCAGCGTTGGTTTTAACGGCCCGAGGTAGGAACCTTCTTCCAGAACACGCCACGAGTACGTCCCTGTAGGCTCGGGCTCCGCCATCCATGGCTCCGCACGGTTCTGGAAGAAGGTTCCTACCCCGGACCTGGTTAACTTGGCAGTTGCCGCATTAAAAGATTGTTTGCACGCTATTTCCAAGGCTCGAGCGCACGGGTGGCGTCTTCCTCCCAAAAACGTGGGGCGCCATGGATGGCGCACCCGAGCCCTACAGGGACGTATTCACGGGCGTTTTTTGGGAGGAAGATGCCATTCGTGCGCATACCTCCAATCAGGGTTTTAATCCCCAAGTTTCCTCTGCAAAATCTCATTAAACAGCTTCGGATTCCCCTGACCCTTAGAGGCCTTCATCAGAGGGCCCATAAACCCGCCCATCAGCTTCTTGCGTTTCTTCTCATCGGCTTCCTGATACTGGGCAATCTGCTCCGGCATCTCCGCCAGAACCTGATCCACCAGTTTTTCCAGCTCACCGGTGTCGGATACCTGCTTCAGGCCTTTGGCTTCGATCACATCATCGGCATTGCCAGCCTCACCGGACCACAGAGCCTCGAAGACTTTTTTGGCGCCCGCCGATGAAACGGTGTTGTCAGCGATACGAATTACCAGACCGCCAAGCTGTTCGGCGCTGATGGGAGATTCCGTGACTTGCTTGTCCTCTGCATTAAGGCGTGCGGAGAACTCCCCCTGGATCCAGTTTGCAGCCAGCTTGGCATCCTTGCCGTGACGCACAGTGTCTTCAAAAAAGGCAGCCAGTTTGGATTCGCTACTGAGCAGGCCCGCATCGTAGTCGTTCAGGCCGTACTGTTCCTTGAAACGGTGTTTGCGAGCATCGGGTAATTCCGGCAGGCAGCGGCGGGCGTCTTCGATGAAGGCGTCATCAATTTCTACTGGCAACAGGTCGGGGCAGGGGAAGTACCGGTAATCGTTGGCTTCTTCCTTGCTGCGCATGGAGCGGGACACATTGGTATCGCCATTATAAAGACGGGTCTCCTGCACAATCGTGCCGCCGTCTTCCAGAATATCGATCTGGCGCCCCACCTCCTGGTGGATGGCCTGCTCCATAAAGCGGAAAGAGTTGAGGTTCTTGGTCTCGGTGCGGGTGCCGAGTTCTTCCCGGCCTTGCGGGCGCACTGACACGTTGACGTCAAAACGCAGGGAACCTTCGGACATGTTGCCGTCGCAAATACCCAGGGAAGTCACTAGGCCGTGGAGTTTGCGGGCAAAGGCAACGGCTTCCTCGGAGCTGCGCATATCCGGTTCAGTGACCACTTCGATCAATGGAGTGCCTGCCCGGTTGAGATCTATGCCAGTCATGCCATGAAAATCTTCATGCAATGACTTACCCGCATCTTCCTCGAGATGGGCGTGGTGGATACGGATACGTTTTATAGTGCCATCGGCCAGTGCGATATCAACATGCCCGGGCCCCACAATCGGGCGCTCCAGTTGCGTGGTTTGATAGCCTTTTGGCAGGTCCGGATAAAAGTAGTTTTTGCGTTCAAATACTGATCGGCGGGCGATCTCTGCGTCCACTGCAAGGCCGAACATAACGGCATAGCGAAACGCCTGCTCGTTGGGCACCGGCAGGGTGCCGGGCATTGCGAGATCAACGGCGCTGGCCTGGGTGTTTGGTTCGGCGCCATAAGCAGTGCTGCTACCGGAGAAGATCTTGGTTTTGGTGGCGAGCTGAACGTGAATTTCCAACCCGATCACAACGTCCCATTGCATGTTCTGTATCCTCCTGATGGGGACGGCATCGCTGACCCCAGATAAAACGATATACGGTTTCGGTTAGCCGCCCGGCGTCATCTGGTGCCAGTCGGTTACCTGCTGAAACTGATGCGCAGCGTTCAGCAGCCGTGCCTCCGAAAAATAATCGCCAATCATTTGCAGGCCCACAGGCAATCCTTCTATCAGACCCGCTGGTACCGACATCGCAGGGAGGCCTGCCAGGTTCGTGGAGATGGTAAAAATATCCTCCAGATACATGGTCACCGGATCATTAGACTTCTCGCCCTGCACAAAAGCTGGCGACGGAGAGGTCGGGCTCATGATGATATCGACTTCACCGAAGGCATTGATGAAGTCCTGCTGGATCAGCCGGCGTACTTTCTGGGCTTTCAGATAGTAAGCATCAAAATACCCGGCGGAAAGCGCGTAAGTGCCCACCAGGATACGGCGCTTGACCTCGCTTCCAAAGCCTTCAGCCCGGGTGCGGGTGTACATATCAAGCAGATCTTTTGGGTTCTCGCAGCGGTAGCCGTATCGGGCCCCGTCGAATCGTGACAGGTTGGCCGAGCATTCCGCCGGGGCGATCACGTAATAGGCGGCGATTGCGAGATTGGCATGGGGCAGGGAGATATCCTGCACGGTGGCTCCGAGTTTTTCATACTCCGCGATGGCGTTGCGTACGGTCTGTTCCATGGCCGCGCCGAGCTGATCTGTGAAGTATTCTTTGGGCAAACCAATTCGCAGGCCCTTCAAAGGCTGCTCGAGCTCCGCAGTATAGTCGGGAACGGCGCGATCTATAGACGTGGAGTCCTTTGGGTCGTGCCCCGCCAAAACATTGAGCATCATTGCGCTGTCCAGGGCGGTGCGGGTCATGGTGCCAGCCTGGTCCAGGCTTGAAGCAAACGCGATCATGCCGTAGCGGGAAATTCGGCCATAAGTGGGCTTCAGCCCGGTAATACCACAAAGCGCAGCCGGTTGGCGAATGGATCCGCCGGTATCACTCGCGGTGGCAGCCGGTACCAGCCGGGCTGCGACGGCGGCAGCGGAGCCACCAGAAGATCCTCCGGGTACACGACCCTCGCCCCAGGGATTAGTTGTTGCGCCGAAAAAGCTGGACTCGGTAGAAGAGCCCATAGCGAACTCATCCATGTTGGTCTTGCCAAGGCACACTGCACCCGCTTCGCGGAGTTTGCTGGTCACTGTAGCGTCGTAGGGCGGAACGAAGTTCTCGAGCATCTTCGAGCCGCAAGTGGTGCGGACGCCGTTGGTGCAGAATAGGTCTTTGTGGGCAAACGGGATGCCGGTCCAGGGCGTGGCGTTGCCCTGTTGGCGACGCTCGTCGGCGGTGCGGGCATCTCTTAATGCGGCCTCTTCCGTGACGGTAATAAACGAGTTATAGCGGCTGTCGTCCTGACGGATTCGGTCAAGGAAGTGGTGCGTCAGCTCAACACTGGAAACCTGGCCGGATGCTAGCGCGCTTGAAAGTTGGGCGACGGTCTTGTCATGCATGGGGAAGTTCCTGAATAAAAGTCTGGTCGGCTATTTAACGGGCCAGAGGTCATTCGATAACGCGAGGTACCAGATAAAGGCCGTTCTCGGTCGCAGGGGCAATCGCCTGAAAGGCATCCCGTTGATTCGATTCGGTAACCACGTCAGGGCGCAGGCGCTGCAC
Organism: Marinobacter sp.; assembly: GCF_040882185.1. Taxonomy (GTDB): domain Bacteria; phylum Pseudomonadota; class Gammaproteobacteria; order Pseudomonadales; family Oleiphilaceae; genus Marinobacter. The sequence continues at coordinate 297,724 of NZ_JBBEBW010000002.1, forward strand.
AGCGTCGAGCGGGTGAGCCATAGGCTCGGTCTGGCTGGTGTCTGCGCCCTGGAGCTGATCCACCAGGTCGAGAATGTTGCCGAGGTCTTTCTCGAGTGCCGTCACCTGCTCTTCGTCGACCCTGATTCTGGCCAGCAGGGCAACTTTTTCAATATCGTTCCGGGAAATTGCCACGCCTTGTCTCCCCTATGAATGAAGTAACTGTAACGCCTCGCCGAATGGCCGCCTACTGGAACGAAAGGGCTGGCATCGGCGAACAAGCCCCGTATGGTAACAGATTCGACCCGGTTCGGGAGTGGCAATTACCTGATATGAAAGCACCTCGAGCCTCATCGTGCCTTGCCTGTAGGGAGGCTCACTGCTAAAGTTGCCGCAACACTTCTGCGACTGCTTTTCTCAGGTTGAAAAAACACGAATGTTCATTAAAAGAATTCGAGGTCTGTTTTCCAGCGATTTGTCCATTGATCTGGGTACAGCGAACACGCTGATCTATGTCCGCGGCCGAGGTATCGTGCTCAACGAGCCTTCTGTAGTGGCTATTCGCACTAACAATTCCCAGAAGACTGTTGCCGCAGTGGGTGGCGAAGCCAAGCGCATGCTCGGCCGCACGCCCGGTAACATCACGGCGATTCGTCCTTTGAAGGACGGCGTGATTGCGGATTTTGTCGTGACCGAAAAAATGCTTCAGCATTTCATTCACAAGGTTCACGAAAACAGTTTTATCACCCCCAGCCCAAGGGTTCTGGTTTGTGTGCCCAGCAAATCGACGCAGGTCGAGCGCAAAGCAATTCGCGAGTCCGCTCTTGGCGCCGGTGCCCGGGAAGTTCTCCTGATTGAAGAACCCATGGCGGCAGCGATCGGCGCGGGGCTGCCGGTCGAAGAAGCCAGCGGTTCGATGATTGTCGATATTGGGGGGGGTACTACCGAAATTGCGATCATTTCCCTGAACGGTATCGTGTATGCCGAATCGGTAAGGGTTGGCGGCGATAAATTCGATGAAGCCATCGTAACTTATGTCCGTCGTAATTATGGCAGTCTGATTGGTGAGTCGACTGCGGAACGTATCAAGCACGAAATCGGATGTGCCTATGAAGGCGTCGAGATTCGCGAGATCGACGTTCGTGGGCGCAACCTGGCCGAGGGCGTGCCCAGAGCGTTCACCCTGAACAGTGAAGAAATACTGGATGCTTTGCAGGAGTCTTTGGCCCAGATTGTTCAGACCGTCAAGAGCGCGCTGGAGCAGTCGCCTCCGGAGTTGGCATCCGATATTGCTGAGCGGGGCATTGTGCTTACCGGCGGTGGTGCCTTGCTGCGAGGCCTTGATAAGTTGTTAAGTGAAGAAACCGGACTGCCGGTTATCATTGCTGAAGATCCACTGACGTGTGTGGCCCGGGGGGGTGGTAAAGCCCTCGAAGTCATTGATCGTGGTGGTATTGGTATGTTTTCTCCGGAGAGTTGAGCGTGGTGGCACCGGCTGCCAGCTTAGAACTCACCAGGCCCGAGCCCTCGTTGGTGGACTTCCCCGGCGGTGGCTGTCGTATTTGCGCGAGGAGGGTTGATTATTAAATCCATCTTCGTGCAAGGCCCCATTCCCGGCTTTCGGCTTTTCCTCGTCATTATGCTCTCCGCCACGCTGATTGTGTTGGATACTCGTTTCGACAAACTCGAAACCCTGCGCAGTGTCTTGGGAACTTCCCTGGCGCCGGTTGTCTGGATGGGTAATGCCCCGGATCAGTTCTCCGGCTGGGTTGCCAGCCTGTTCACCACCCGTGATGACCTGCAGGCCGAAAACGAATCCCTCAATGCCCGATTACTGATTCTGGAGCGCCGGGCTCTGAAATACGCCGCCCTGGCTGCTGAGAATAATCGCTTGCGAGAGTTGCTTAATGCCTCCGGTACACTCGATGACCGCGTCATTGTTTCCGAGATTGTGGGTGTATCGCCAGACCCCTTCTCTCACGAAGTGATCATCAACAAGGGCGATCGGGACGGCGTCGAGGTGGGTCAGGCGATTCTCGATGCTCACGGTCTGATGGGGCAGGTTCAGAGTACCAGTAACTTCACTTCACGAGTGTTGTTGATATCGGATAGCAGCCATGCGGTTCCGGTCGAAGTCAATCGCAATGGATTACGCGCCATTTTGTTGGGTAACGGTGATAGCAACAGTCTTGAGCTGGTTCATGTACCGGACACAGCAGACATACGCGAAGGTGACATGTTGGTGAGCTCTGGACTGGGTGGCCGCTTCCCCCGCGGCTACCCGGTGGCTGAAGTCACTACCATTGAGAAAGAGCCGGGCGAGCAGTTTATCCGTATCGAGGCCACGCCGAGGGCCCATCTCAGTAGGAGCCGAATGGTGCTGGTGGTCTTCAAGGCTGAATCCGAGCGCGATGACGCAGAGCCCGCCCCTCAGCTGAATGCCGGGGAGGGGCCCTGATGCTATCGGTCATCAGCTATCCGGTCTTCGGGTTCAGTATTATTTTAAGCCTGGTACTCAGTGTCTCGCTGTTTCCGGTCGACTATTTTGAGCTCAGGCCAGAATGGCTTGGGCTCATGGTGTTTTACTGGACGTTTCGGGCGCCAGCTCAATTTGGCATTCTGATGGCCTGGTGCCTGGGGTTGTTACTTGATGTTCTGGAAGCAACCCCGCTGGGGGTGAATGCGCTGGCGATGGGTTTGATTGCTTTCCTTGTACTGACCGTTCACCAGCGTCTACGCATGTTTCCGATGCCGCAGCAATGCCTCATGGTTTTCCTGTTGCTGGGGATCAATCAGATGCTGGTGCAGTTTATCAAGCAGACACTGGGTGCCGATAACACCGGATTCGAGTATCTCTGGCCCGCGCTGACCGGTGCGCTGGTTTGGCCCGTGCTGTGTGTGGTGCTGGATAACCTTAACCGAAAACTGGGATAGGATGTTCCCGTGCGATCAATCATTCTTGCCTCTGCATCTCCACGTCGGGCTGAGCTCCTGCGGCAGATGGGACTCAATTTTTTTGCCGTTCCGGTTGATATAGATGAAACCCCCAGCCCTGACGAGCCTGCAACGACCTATGTAGAGCGACTTGCGCGGGAGAAAGCCAACGCGGGGCTTGCTCTGGCCGAGAATCCGGACTGCCTGGTGATCGGCTCCGACACCTCGGTTGTTCTCGGTGGCGCCATCCTCGGTAAGCCCCGGGATATCGCCGATGCGTCGACCATACTTGCGAGCCTCTCCGGCAGGATCCATAAAGTGATGACAGCGGTGGCGCTGGCAGGAAGCCATGGATGTTTTGCCCGCCTCGTCGTTACAGAGGTGCGTTTCAGGGTGCTCTCTCGAGGAGAAATTGACGCCTATTGCCATACCGGAGAACCAATGGATAAGGCCGGAGCCTATGGTATCCAGGGCAAGGGTGGTATTTTTGTTGACAGGTTGTGGGGAAGTTACAGCGCCGTGGTGGGTCTGCCTCTGGATGAGACCGCTGCGTTGTTGAAGGAGGCGGGTGAGCCTGTCTGGATGCACTGGAGTCAGTCTGGGGAGGAGCCACTGTGAGTGAAGAGATCCTGATCAATGTCACACCGGTGGAAACCCGGGTAGCACTGGTCGAAAACGGCATGCTGCAGGAAGCTTATATTGAGCGTACCAGCCGCAAAGGCATCGTTGGCAATATATACAAGGGCAAAGTAGTCAGGGTGCTGCCCGGCATGGAAGCGGCATTTGTTGATGTTGGGCTCGAGCGCGCAGCCTTCATCCATGCCTCCGATGTCTTTTGCGGCAGCCTCTCCGACGAAAGCGCGGCGGAGGCGTCGAAGTCGGTGCCAGACATTCGCACCTTGCTCCGGGAAGGACAATCGCTGGTTGTGCAGGTCACCAAGGATCCGATCGGAACCAAAGGGGCACGGTTAACCACCCAACTGTCGATACCTTCCCGCTACCTGGTATTTATGCCTGGGGTGAGTCATATCGGTATATCCCAGCGTATAGAAGATGAAGCTGAGCGCGTCCGCCTGAAATCTATCGTGGAAGATAATGCTGCGGCCCAGGGTGATCCTCATGGCGGCTACATTATTCGCACTGCGGCAGAAGCGGCGCCCGCTGAAGATCTCATTGCCGATATGAGTTATCTTCACCGCCTTAGCCAGTCGATTCTGGAGCGCACCAAGACAGTCTCCACGCCCGCGGTCATCTATCAGGATTTACCGTTGTTCATTCGCACGATAAGAGACCTTATCCGACCGCAAACGGAGAAAGTGCGTATTGATTCAAGGGAGAGCCATCAGCGAGTGATGGAGTTTGTGGCCGAGTTTGTCACCGAGTTTTCCGATAAGGTCGAGTACTACCCTGGCGAGCGTCCGATTTTCGACCTATACAGTGTCGAAGATGAAATCCAGAAGGCTCTCAGCCGCAAAGTTCAGCTTAAGTCCGGCGGCTATGTCATTATCGACCAGACTGAAGCGATGACCACAATCGACATCAACACTGGCGGCTTTGTCGGCCATCGAAACCTCGAAGAAACCATTTTCAAGACCAACCTTGAAGCCGCTCGTGCCATCAGTCGCCAGCTCCGGTTACGTAATTTGGGCGGCATCATCATCATCGATTTTATCGACATGGAAGATGCTGAGCACCAACGTCAGGTTCACCGGATGCTTGAGAAGATGCTGGAACGGGATCATGCCAAAACCAAGATAACCGGGGTATCCGAGCTCGGGCTGGTGGAAATGACCCGTAAGCGTACGACCGAAAGTCTTGGTCAATTGCTTTGTGAGCCTTGCCCGGTGTGCGACGGCCGGGGGTTTCTCAAGACCGGGGAAACCGTTTGTTTCGAAATCTTCCGCGAAATTCTGCGCGTTAATCGAGTCTATGAGGCCGAAAGCTATCTGGTGATGGCCTCGCAAAGTGTCGTCGACAGGCTGGTGGATGAAGAATCCGATAATGTGGCGGATCTCGAGACCTTTATTGGCAAAACGATTCGGTTCCAGGTTGAAGCGTTTTACAGCCAGGAACAGTATGATGTGGTTTTACTCTAGGGTTCCCGCCTTGCATGTCCAGTTCACCCTCTGAGTCCCGCCCAAGCAGCCCGTTTATTAACGGGCTTTTTCGCGTGGTGAGTCTGGTCTGGTGGCTGGTACTGGTTATTCTGATTTTGCTGGCGCTTTACGTCGGCCTAGGACGACAGCTCACTAAAAATATCGATCAGTATCGCACCTCGCTCGAGCAACAGCTGACTGATGAGCTTGGGCAGCAAGTGACTATTTCCGGGCTCAGTGCCCACTGGCAATGGCTCGATCCGGTGATATCAGCTGATAGCCTCGCGCTTTATGCCAAGAATGAGCTGGGAGAAACTGCGGGAAATAGTCACTCACAACCTAAGGTACGGCTGCGTCACCTGAGGCTTCGCCTTGATAGCCTGGCTTCATTGCTGCGATTCAGGATCGTATTTCAGGAATTCGAGGCTGATGGGCTCGATCTCACTATTACCCGTACCGAAGCTGGTGAAATCTCTGTAGAAGGGCTGGGGCAATTAGCGGCTATTGGCACCCAGACAACTGAAACCGAAGGTTTCGCAGGCGGGGCCCAGGTGTGGATCGACCGGCTCGGAGCCTGGCTCTCTAACCCCTTTATTCGCATTACCCGGATCAATCTCGGCATCAATGTGCCTGGCGAAGATATCCGGTATCTCGACATCCCTCAATTGGACCTGGTTTACGAACAAGGGCTTTTCCATGCCAGCGGCCGGGCGATGCGGTCTGGAACTAATATGCAGGTGGCTCGATTCAATCTCTCAGGGCACCATTTTTTCCGGGGCGGTTTCGACGGGCAGCTTTATCTGGACGTCAATTCCGGCCGGTTATTCGATGGCCTGATTCAAGGCTTTGGTTGGAAGCACCTGACCGTGCTGGGTTTTGACGTTGTTGGTCAGAGCTGGATCAACTTCGAAGCCGGAAAACTGGTTGGGGTGCAGGGCGAAGTTAACGTGTCCTATCTTCTGTTGGAAGCCGAACGGGAGACGCTTGCCCCGATAGAAGATATCCGTGCTCAATTCGGATGGCGGCCAGCAAGATTGAACCAAAACGATGACGGTGAGAACACAACCTTCGGAGTACTTCACCTCCGGAACCTGGCCTGGAAATGGACAACAACGACTGCGCCGCCTTTTGATGCAAGGTTCTCGTTAATCGACGGTAGGCTGGAGATCGTCGGTCGGGACATTCCGGTAGGCCCGCTTCAACGGCTCAGCTCCGGCCTGCAGCTTTTACCGGGTGTCGCTAGCAGGGCGCTGACCGACTACCAACCCAATGGCACGATGCGAAATATGACGTTGACGGTGCCCTCCTATTCAGAGAACACCTTCGATCTGCAGGCCGCTCTATCACAGGTCAGTGTTGCAGCCCATGATGGCGCTCCAGGCGCCTCGGGTATCAGTGGTCATCTCCATATGAATGAAAGTGGCGGCTGGGTTGATGTTGACAGCAAGGCTGCAACCTTGAGTTTCCCCGAGCTGTTTCGCGCGCCCTGGCAATTTAACGCACTGACTGCGAGAGTTGCCTGGTTATTGGAGGGCGAGGTCACCCGGGTTTTTTCCGACGATATACGGATGGACTATCAAGAGGCTACCGTTTTCACCGGTGGGTTTGATTTGCGCCTGGACCGGGGTGGTGAGGACTCGTTGGGTCTGCAGGTTGCAATCCGTCAGGGTGACGCGGGCATGCTGGCAGATTTTGTTCCGTCAAAGGTCGTCAGTGAGGAACTTTATAGCTGGCTCACTGAATCGATTGTAGCGGCGACTATCACCGAGGGTAAGTTCTATGGCCATGGCCTGATCGGTAACAATGCACCTGATGGCTCATTTACGACCTCAATGAATTACCGCTTTACGGATGCCACGGTGACATACGATCAGAACTGGCCCGAGGTTACCAATGCCGGGGGCGAAGTGGTGGTCCATAATGGCCGTGCCGACATCCGGCTGGATCAGGGTGAAACCGGTGGGCTGACCCTTGCTCCCAGCAATGTCGTGGTTGCAGAGCAGGAAGACGACAGCGGTATTCTGGTGTTTATCAATACGGCTGCCCGGGTGCCGGGGGATGCTGTCGACCACTGGTTGGAAGCTACGCCCGTGGGTAATATGGCTGGCCCATCTGGCCGTAGTCTGCGCTTCGGAGGTATTTACAATCTCGAACTCGCATTGGAGTTACCAATCGGTTCCGAACAGCCGATCACTGTAGATGCCTCTGTGACCACGGACAACGGCGAAATTCGTTACCCGGATGCGGATTTGCTCTGGACGGGTATCGACGGACGCCTGAAATATGGCTCGGCTTCGGGCTTTTCCAGCGACGCTTTCAAGGCAAATTTTCTGGAGGGCGCTGTGGAGGTTCGCCTGAGTGAGACTGAGGGCGGACTCGAAATTGTCCAAACTGGCAGTATCCAGTCTGCCATGCTCCTGCGGGAAGCGGGGGTGGAGTCGATTGAAAATACTGGTATCTCCGGCGCCACTGACTACAGCGCTGTACTAAAGGTATCCGACGACACAGCGGCCACGCTAAAGGTGAATGCAAGCCTGAAAAATATCACAATTGATTGGCCAACACCGTTGGCTAAGCCCGCAGGCGCTGAAGTGCCACTGACCGTCGTGGTGGATTGGCGGCAAGATGGTGGAATAGAGTTGGCGGGCGACTGGCACGAACGCCTTGCCTATCGTCTGACGTGGCGGGACGGGGCGTTCGACCGGGGTCGCGTAGCGCTGGCCGCACGTTCTACCCAACTACCGGACCACAGCGGTCTTAACATTGCAGGTCCGATCAATGAACTCGACACCGAGCGCTGGCAGGAGGCGCTCGACCGTCTGGTAGATGGGGACTCTGAGAGCAACGCCGGGCCAGCGGCTTCGGGTGATACCTATACCTGGCTCGACAGTATCGACCTTACCATTGGTAACTTCATACTCGCAGGCAACAGCTTCCCCCTGGTAACGCTCAGGGCCAGACCCGAACCCTATGGCTGGGTATTTGATACGGTTTCTGAACGCCTGAGTGGTCGGGTAATGGTGCCGTTTGACGCCGCCAGTGATGCTCAGGTTGGTATGGAAAAACTGCTGCTTACTTCTCATTCAGCATCTCAATCCGCAACTCAATCCACTAGTGAACCTCCGTTAGTTCTCAGCCAGGTTGAGGCGTTTAGGGCGATGGGGCTTGAAAATTGGCCGGATGTCGATGTCCGTATTGACTCGTTTGGAGTCGGTAACAGTGACTACGGCGCCTGGTTATTCCGGCTCGAACCGGAACAGGACAGTCTGGAGGTGCTCAATCTTGAGGGACGCCTGAACTCCCTGTTCTTTAAGGGCGGTATGAGCTGGGGGCTTCAGGGCGACAAGGAAATTACCCGTTTGAACGGCGAAATGAAGGGTGGCAGCCTGGAGGATCTGTCGGCATTGGTCGAAGGCGACGTGCCATTTCGTAACCAGCAGAGCCAGATGTTATTGGATATTGCATGGGCCGGAAGACCGGACGATTATGCGTTGAAGGCGCTGGAAGGGACGATCAGTATGCGGTTTGATGACGGTGTCATCCTTGAGCGTAGTGATACGGCCCAGTTATTCAGAATTTTCAATCTGCTCAACTCCGATACCCTGTTGAGACGGCTCAAACTCGATTTTTCTGACCTGTACGAGGCAGGTGTTGCTTTTGACGCGATCTCAGGCAAGGCAGAATTGGGTAATGGCACGTTAACCTGGGACCCGGAGCTCCAGATTGTGGGTCCGTCGGGGGCGTTTAAACTGTCAGGTACCTCGGATCTCACAGATGAAACGCTGGATATGCGTTTGGTGGTGGTGCTTCCGCTGACTCAGAACCTGCCACTTGCAGCGCTGTTGCTGGGGGCATCCGCACCGATCGGAGGCGCACTATTCGTGCTTGATAAAGTTTTGGGTGACCCGTTGAGTAAACTGACCAGTGCCACTTATAGTGTAGGGGGAAGCTGGGATGAACCGGATGTGCGGTTACGTAGCGTCTTCGATACGGGCCAGTGAGCCGTGGGCAATGCACCGGCAGCGCCCTGATATTACCTGTGTGGAGTTGTTGTTATGGCTGATAGTAAGTCGGGTAAGGTTGCCGCGATCCAGATGGTCAGTGGTCCGGATATTCACGACAACCTCAAGGCTACCGGAAAGCTGCTCGCAAGCGCTTCGAGGGACGGCGCAAAAGTGGCAGTCTTGCCGGAGAACTTTGCCGTCCTGAGTACGAAGCAAATGATTGACCAGGGTCGTCGGGAAGCCGAAGGGGAGGGGGTCATTCGTGCATTTATTGCCGAGCAAGCCGCCAAGCTGGGTCTTTGGATAGTGGCGGGTTCCATGCCGTTGGCGACTGGACCGGACGGCCAGTTTATCGATGATCGGGTTCGGGCCTCCTGTCTGGTTTTTGATGACTCCGGCGTCGAGGTGGCCCGGTATGACAAGGTTCATCTGTTTGATGCGATGGTGGAAGACGCTCAGGGTCAATACCGCGAATCAGATACCTTCGAGCCAGGTAGCCAGGTAGTTACTGTTGAAACACCGGTGGGCGTGTTGGGGCTGGCCATTTGCTATGACCTGAGATTCCCCGAGCTGTTTCGTGCACTGAGAGCCAAGGGCGCCGAGTGGATTACCCTGCCAAGTGCTTTTACCTATCACACGGGTGAGGCGCACTGGCGTACGTTGTTGGGGGCCCGGGCCATAGAGAACCAGGTCTGGATGGTTGCACCAGGGCAGGGCGGGCAGCACAGTGCGCGTCGGCGAACCTACGGCCATTCCATGATTGTGGATCCGTGGGGCAAAATTGTCGGAGAGCGTGAAGAAGATGGGCCGGGCGTGGTGATTGCTGAGCTCGACAATGAGCACCTTGAAGAAGTGCGCCTCCGTATGCCGGTTTGGACGCACAGACGACTCTAGTGGAACTCCCCCCTAACCCGACAGCTTATGACTGACGGGTTTCGTGCTGGTCGATATGCTCTCGCAGGAAGCGGAACAGCTTTTTGGAGTGTCCGGTATTGTTCTCTTTTTCCGCATCCCGCCGGGCGTTGCGCACAAGATTTCGCAGGTGCTGGACTTCCGCCACCGGGCAATAGCCCAGGAACTCCGAAACCGCAGTGTCTCCTTCGGCGACCAATCGATCACGCCAGCGTTCGGCAAGATGCAGCCTGCGGGTGTGCTCATGGCTGCCAGCGTCACAGGCTTCAACTGCCTTCAGTAACGTGTCGAGATTCTCTTCCTGGCGGATGATCTTACCCATGTACTGCAGATGGCGTCGCCGGGCTTCGTTCTGCTTGATGTTTTTTGCCTCGTTGATCGCGGCTCGCAGGCGGTCACTCATGGGCAAAGTAGCGATCTGCTCTTCACGAAGCTCCATGATGTGGGTGCCCAGATCCTGCAGCGCATGCATCTCTCGTTTAAGCTGGGATTTGCTCTTGCCAAACTCGTCTTCCTGCTCGTCTGTATCAGTGTAATCAATCATTCAGGGGCCTGTTATGTTTGGTCGTACCGGGGCTGGCGTCAAGCGTAAAAAATGGTTGCCAGTCCGAGGAAAGCAAGAAAGCCGACAACATCTGTCACGGTGGTAAGAATCACACCGCCAGCCAGAGCGGGGTCTATGTTGCGGGATTTAAGGAAAAGCGGCAATACGGTTCCGACGAAAGCCGCCGCAATCAGGTTGATAATCAGCGCAGCCGCAATAATAGCGCCAATGAGAATATCCTTGAACCATGCCGTGGCGGCTAATGACACAACCACCGCCCACAACATGCCATTGAGGGCGCCTACCAAAAATTCCCGGTTCAGCAGCCAGCGTACGTTGGTTGCACTGATCTGACCCACCGCCATGCCACGGATGACCAGGGTAAGCGTCTGGCTACCTGCAATGCCGCCCATACTGGCAACAATCGGCATCAGCACAGCCAAGGCTACCACCTTCTCGATGGTGTCCTCGAACAATCCTATTACGCCGGAGGCAATGAACGCCGTCACCAGATTGATACCCAGCCATACTGCGCGGCGACGGGTGGTTTTCATGACCGGCGCGAAGGTGTCTTCGTCTTCGTCCAGGCCTGCCATGCTCATCAGGGAGTGATCCGCGTCTTCCCGGATAACATCGACCACGTCATCGATGGTGATGCGGCCAAGCAGCTTTCCACCTTCCCCAACCACCGGAGAAGATATCAGGTCGTAGCGTTCGAACAGGGTGGCGACCTGGGTATCCGACATGATGACCGGAATGGGCTCTATATCCGTATCCATGACTTCGCGAACTGTCGCACCGGGATTTGAAACGAGCATCTTGGTAATGGGCAATACGCCGATGAATTCGTCGCGCCGACTTACCACAATCAGGCTGTCCGTCATCGGAGGCAGGGTCCGGTGGCGGCGCAGGTAGCGCAACACAACATCGATGCTGATATCCGGACGCACCGTAATGGTGTCCGTGTTCATCAGGCCGCCGGCTGTGTCTTCCGGGTAAGCAAGTACTTCCTCTACCCGCTGCCTGTCCTGCTCGTCCATGGTGTCGAGCACTTCCTGAATGACGGTATCGGGAAGTTGCTGCAACAGGTCGGCGAGGTCATCCGATTCGAAATCTTCAATGATGGCGGCGAGTTCCTGAGCGTTGAGTTTGCTCAGGAAGTAACCGCGAATATCATCATTCAGATATTGAAGGACTTCGCCTTCGAGATTCTTGTCGACCAGATTCCACAACAGCGCACGCTGTCGTGGCGGAGATGACTCCAGCAGGTGAGCAATATCACTGGGGCTGAGGCCCCCATTCAGGATGCGGGCGACCTGTTTCAGAGCACCGCTGTCGAGCGCTTCGCCAAGAGAACGCAGTCGCTGGCGGGCCTGGCTTTTCTCCAGAATCTCTGCCATGAATCACCCAGGGTTTTAACCGGCCAAGTTAGCCCAGAAGCAGAGCGTGCCAGCGTTGATCGAATAGGCTGATGCCTGAAAACTGTTTTATTATAGCGGAGTTATGGCAGAAAGGTGAGTCATTAGAATAGGTGAATTCCGTACAGGGTGTGAAACCTATTCGCCTTCGCCGAAATAGTCGCCAATTAACTCAACAAGAGCCGATTTGGCATTTTCCTCATCAGGACCATCGATGATCAGGACTAATTCAGTGTCCTTGCTCGCTGCCAGCATCATGACCGAGAGAATACTCTTGGCATCTACTTCCCGCCCATCTTTGCCTAGCAGAATGTGGCTATCAAACTGCGAGGCAGTACTGACCAGTTTGGCAGCAGCCCGGGCGTGTAAGCCAAGTTTGTTAACGATAAGGACTTTATGGCGGATCATAACCGGTATCAGGACTCAGAAGGCTTGAGATGGGGGAGCTCGGAATGACGAACCTGAACGTTGCTGTAGCTTTCAGAGAAGTACTTGCCGAGTTGTTCACACACGTACACTGATCGGTGCTGACCGCCGGTACAGCCAACTGAAATGGTCATGTAGCTCCGGTTATTACGGGCAAAGTCAGGTAACCACGTTTCCAGCAGTCGAGTCAGGTCGTCAATCATTCTTCGGGTTGCGGGTTCGCCTTCAAGAAATCTGGCGACTTCGACATCCAGTCCCGTAAAGCCCCGCAGGCTTGTGTCCCAGTAGGGATTCGGCAAACACCGGACATCGAAAACATAGTCGGAGTCCACCGGTACCCCGTGTTTGAAACCAAAGGACTGGAACAGCAGTGCCAGCTCCTGCTCGCGGCGACCCGCAATACGCTGCTTGACCATGTCCCGAAGCTCGTACATTGACAGGCCGGTGGTCTCAATGTGCAGATCCGCCAGCCGCGCCAGCGGTTCGAGAAGAATCTTTTCATGGGTTATGGCTTCCCTGAGTGACGTCTTGTCGTTGCTCAGCGGATGCTTTCTGCGAGTGGCATGAAACCGTTGCAGCAACGATTGTTCCGTGGCATCCAGAAAAATAATCTCGACGATCAGTCCGGACTGCTGCAACTGCTCGTAAATTTTCTCGAAATTGGATATTTCATCCGACAGGTTCCGGGCATCAATGCTGACCGCTATCTTGTTGAGGCGACCGGCTGTCGACTGAGTCGTGGCTTCCCGGGTCAGCGGAAACAACAAGCCAATCGGCAAGTTATCAATGCAGTAGTAGCCAAGGTCCTCGAGCACATGTAAAACCGTACTTTTCCCCGACCCTGATCGGCCGCTCACGATGATCAGTTTCATGATGGCTTTCCTCAAAACGGCGGTGTTCGGATGAAAGAGATATACCGGGAATTCTCCCGGGCATTCTCCAGGCACATCGTCAGTTCTTACCCGTCATCCTTCGATAAAGGCTGCTCGCATCCGTGCACTGGCGCAGTTGGTCGCAGAAATTGCGGTCATTAAACTTTTCGGCCAACTGGCTGAGCAGCTCCAGGTGTTCGCTGGTGGCTTCCTTCGGCACGATAAGCGCAAACAGGAGATCGACAGGTTGATTGTCGATGGCGTCGAATGCGACGCCCTCCTCAAGCGTTATAAGAGTCCCAACAACGTGTGAGCAGCCTTCAAGGCGGCAGTGGGGAATGGCAATGCCCTGGCCAATACCGGTGCTGCCGAGCCGTTCGCGAGAAACCAGATTATTGAATATCTGGGTCTCATTAAGCTCTGAATCGTGTTGCGCGACCTGCTCTGCAATAAATTCCAGGATGCGTTTTTTGCTGGTCCCGGGCACCCGGCAAAGGGTCAGGTCAGGACTCAGTATGGTTTCGATGGTCAGTGATGTATCCGTCATGAATCGACAGTGTTTCCGTAAAAAAGCTGCGGCACGTTTCGGATGCCGCAGCGGGAATCAGCCGTATGGTGGTGGGTGGCGCCTAGCGGGCAGCCGCACCATGCATACGATCCACGGTTTTTTCCTTGTGCTTGAGGACCTGACGGTCCAGCTTGTCCACAAGGGCGTCTATTGCTGCGTACATGTCTTCATTTTCAGCCTTAGCGTGAATCTCGCCTCCGATCACATGCAAGGTGGCCTCCGCCATCTGTCGAACCTTCTCAACCTCCAGCGTGACCTGGCAGTTACTAATATGGTCAAAGTGGCGTTCAAGTTTCTCAAACTTGCCAGATACATACTCTTTAAGTGCGGGAGTCAGTTCGACATGGTGACCTGAAATATTGAGTTGCATAGGCTTCTCCTATTATCGGAATGCCGGTCCGCATTGCGTCCGGCGGGTTGCCCGGTCCACTGTGGCGACGGGCGATGATTCCGTGTCAGGCATTACAGGCTTTGCAGTCTGCAGTGCTTCAAACCAGTCTTTTCCGCTCATTTGAGGGCGGAATATGCATCGCTTCCCGGTATTTTGCGACCGTACGCCGGGCAACATTGATGCCCGTATCACCCAGCATGGTGGCAATTTTGCTGTCGCTCAACGGTTTCTTGGGCGTTTCTGCCGCAATCAGTTTTTTGATCATGGCACGGATTGCCGTTGAGGAACACTCCCCACCTTCGTCGGTACTGACATGGCTCGAGAAAAAATACTTGAGCTCAAAAATGCCGCGCGGAGTGTGCATGTATTTCTGGGTAGTTACCCGTGAAATGGTCGACTCGTGCATTTCCACAGCCTGGGCAATATCCGACAATATCAGCGGCTTCATGGATTCTTCACCCTGCTCAAGAAAGCCCTGCTGATGCTCTACAATTCTTGTGGCCACCTTTAGCAGTGTTTCGTTACGGCTTTGGAGGCTCTTGATAAACCACTTGGCCTCTTGCAGCTGATCCCGCATGTAGGTGTTATCGGCACTGCTGTCAGCGCGCTTTATAAGTGAAGCATAGCTGGCATTTACACGAATGCGCGGAGCAATTTCAGGGTTGAGCTCAACCCGCCACCGATCGCTGACCTTGCGAACAATCACGTCGGGTATGACATAGTCTGGCTCGGCCCGGTCGACAGAGTCGCCAGGCCGCGGGTTCAGCCCGGTGATCAACGCAAGCACCGATTTGAGCTGATCTTCCTTGAGTCGGCTGCGGCGCAGAAGCTGAGCGTAATCACGGTTGCCCAATAAATTAATGTAGTGAGTAATGACCAGTCGGGCCTGGGGTAACCAGGGTGTCTCAGGAGGCATCTGCTGAAGCTGAATGAGCAGACACTCCTGCAGATTCCGGCAGAAAACGCCTGCAGGATCAAAATGCTGGAGGCGATGCAGTACTGCCTCTACTTCGTCGAGCTCGAGCGGATCGTCCTCGGTCTCATCCACCAATCCTGAGTGAATCTCCTCGATGCTGGAGGTCATGTACCCACGTTCGTCCACGGAGTCCAGCAGGGCGTGAGCGATTGCGCGGTCACGATCGGTCAAGGGTGTCAGATTAAGCTGCCACTCAAGGTGATCCTGCAGGGTTTCGGTAGGTGAGTTACGGGTTTCGAAATCGTGGTCGTTTTCGTCGTCATTGCGGGCCGATGACGCCGGTGCGGACTGGTAAACATCATCCCAGGCGGTGTCGACTGGCAAATCGTCCGGTATATCACTGGGTATCTCTGTTTCGCTTGCCCAGTCAGGACCAGTTTCGGCTTCGTCCCAGGTCGTATCCGTCGGTTCGGGGTCAGTGTGCTCGGCACTGGTGGCATCATGATCCAGACCGTTTTCGTGCTGGGTCTCCGCTAGCTCTTCGTCCTCAGGCGTTTCCAACATGGGGTTGGATTCAAGCGCCTGCTGGATTTCCTGCTGTAGGTCCAGGGTAGACAGCTGAAGAAGCCGGATTGCCTGTTGCAGCTGGGGCGTCATGGTGAGACTTTGACCCAGCTTTAACTGCAGAGAGGCTTTCATTACCATGGTTTGAATTCCGTCACCCGTTGATGTCCGGTGCTGAGACAATGAAAAAAGTGTTACTTGCTGGCAACTTGGCTTTACAAGCAATATCTCTGCCGAAGTGTACTTGCTTGAAGGGGTGCAAGACAATTGATCTGTTGCTGCCTACAGCCTGAATTCGTTGCCCAGATAAACTTCCTTGACTTGCTGGTTAGCAAGAATCTCATCAGCATGGCCGGAGGCGATAATATGGCCGCCGCTGACGATGTAAGCGTTCTCGCAGATATCCAGGGTTTCCCGTACGTTATGATCAGTGATCAGTACGCCTATTCCTTTATCGCGTAAATGCCGGATGATCTGTTTGATATCACTGACTGAAATCGGGTCTACCCCCGCGAAGGGCTCATCAAGCAAGATGAACGCGGGCTCCACCGCCAGTGCTCTGGCAATTTCTACCCGTCGGCGTTCGCCGCCCGACAACGCCATACCAAGGCTGTCGCGGATATGGGTAATGTGGAATTCTGCCAACAGCGATTCCAGCTTCTCTTCGCGCTGGGCCTTACTGAGCGTTTTACGGGTTTCCAGAATCGCCATGATGTTGTCCCGTACCGTCAGTTTACGGAATACGGACGCCTCTTGCGGCAGGTAACCGATGCCTTTTCTGGCCCGGCCATGCATGGGTAACGGCGTAATATCCTGGGAATCGATGGATACCCTGCCATTGTCGGCAGGCACCAGGCCTACGATCATATAGAAACACGTCGTCTTGCCAGCGCCGTTCGGTCCCAGCAGGCCCACTATTTCGCCGCTGTGGATCTCCAGGGAGACGTCAATAACGACTTTTTTCTGCTTATAGCTTTTCGCCAGATTGCTCGCTCTCAATACAGCCATCAGGGGTTGTCCCCATTGGTTGATGAGTCAGAGGAGGCCGGTTCAGCAGTACCGCTGCGGGGTTGAATAACCATCTCCACCCGCCCCTGGGGCTCACCCTCCCGACGCGTGCCCTCGGCGGTCACGATCCGGGCGGTGGTGTCGTACTTGATGCGGTCACCGCGAAACACGTTGCCAGCCTGTTCAATAACAGCTTCTTCCTCGAACGTAAGCTGATTGTCTTTAGCGGCGTAGGTGATCTTCAGGGATTGCGCGTCTGTCTCTGCCTGATCGCCTATCGCGGGATGCCTGTAACGGGCCGGGGTGCCAAATGCCTCAATTCGCTGAACACCCTCCTGATCGCGGTAAAGAATCACGCGATCGGCAGTCAGCCGGGTCTGGTTCTGGGTTACGATCACATCGCCGGTGTAGGTTGCCTCGCCTTTGCTATCATCCAGGCGAGCCCTGTCGGCGCTGACCGAGATAGGGGTATTAGAGTCCAGATCGAAGGCCACCGCTGGGGCCGCTGTCAGCCACAGCGCCGCAATGAGCGATGACACCACCGCCAACTTGGATAACCGGAGTCGGCTGGAGGGTACTTCAGTTTGATGGGGGCGTGTCATAGTGTCCTTTAACCTGTGATTGAAGCTCCAGAACCCGGTCGTCGATCCAGGCCTTCATGCCGGTGGCTCTCGTCACGCCGTGAGCCTCCGTAAGCACTACGGGGGTATCGGTGTACACGGTACGCTGTTTGTTATCCAGAGTCAGGTGCTCTGCCTCAAGGGTTGCCAACTCGCCATTTGCCAGCGGTCTGCGTACCAGTACGTTACCCTCCAGATCGATAATGTCTTCACCCCGGTGGAGCTCACCCTGATTTGCCGTCAGCATCCAGGTTGTGTTGGATTCGGGGTCATGAAGTGTGGCATCAGGTAGCAGCATGGTAGCCAGGTTACGGGATTCGAACTGCTCGATACGGGGGCTTTGAATAACGGTTTCAAGCTGGCCGTTCTGGTCAAAGGAACGGTAGCGCCCATTCACCACAAAGCCGTCTGGCTCGTTGGCGCCCCGTAATTCCACTGCGTCTACAGGCTCCCGACTTTCCTCACTCTGCCAAAGCAGGGAGCCAAGCGCGAGACCGGCGCCTGCCAGAGCTGCCATTCTCGTCAGGCGATGGGAAAACAGCCCGGCGAGCGTCACTGGCCACCCTTGTGGTTATCGCCCAGCAAGTAGGCAGTAAGCATGTCATCAAGGCGGTTCTGGCTGGCCAGAATCAGGTCACTCAGTTCCCGAACGGCACCAGTCCCTCCCGGGATGCTGGTGCAATAGTCTGCGTGCTGTCTGACGAACCAGTGACCGTTTGGCACGGTCACCCCGAGTCCGGCAAACTGAATAGCAGCCAGATCTGGCAGGTCGTCCCCCATATACGCTATTTGATCGGCAGTGCGTCCGAGTTCGGCGGCAAGCTCAGCGAGGGCGTCCAGTTTGTCTTCACGGCCCTGTAGAAGATACTGGATGCCAAGGTCGCTGGCCCGTTTAGCGGTCAGCGGAGACGTGCGCCCGGTGATGATGGCTACGTCCAGGCCGGCGGCCATGAGCTGTTTGATGCCGAGACCGTCCAGGATATTGAAGGCTTTAAGTTCGTCGCCTTGCGCACTGAACAACAACTGGCCATTGCTCATGACGCCGTCAACGTCCAATACCAGTAAACGGATGCTTGCCGCTTTGCGACTTATTTTAGCGGGCACGGATAGCGCCATCAGATCACTCCCGCCCTGAGCAGGTCATGCATGTTAATGGCGCCGGTCAGCTCACCGCGCCGGTTGATCACCGGAAGCGCGTTGATTTTCAGCTCTTCCATAATGTTCAGTGCTTCGGCGGCGAGCTGGTCATCGTGGATGGTTTTGCCGTTCCGGGTCATCACGTCTTCTATCGGCGTATTGTGAATATCGATGGCACGGTCCAGCGTTCGTCGCAAGTCACCGTCTGTGAACAGCCCCAGCATGTGCCCGGAACTATCAACAATGGTGGTCATCCCCAGGCCTTTCTGGGAAATCTCAAGCAGGGCTCCGCCCAAAGTCGTTTGAGGTGAGACTCTCGGAATACGGTCACCGATGTGCATGATGTCGGAAACCCGCAGCAGCAGACGGCGTCCCAGGGTTCCTCCAGGGTGTGAAAAAGCAAAATCCTCGGCGCTGAAACCACGGGCTTCCAGCAGGGCTACCGCCAGTGCGTCCCCCATAACCAGTGTCGCCGTTGTACTCGAGGTGGGGGCCAGCCCGAGCGGACAGGCCTCCAGAGCAACGCTGATATCCAGATTCGCAACCGCCTCACGGGCCAGAATGGACTCGCTGTTGCCAGTCATGCTGATCAGCGGCGCCCCCATGCGTTTGATAAGGGGCAATATGGTCAGCACCTCGGCGGTATTGCCGGAGTTCGAAATGGCCAGCACCACGTCCTGGCTGGTGATCATGCCAAGATCGCCATGGCTTGCTTCCCCGGGGTGCACGAAGAACGAGGGTGTGCCGGTACTGGCAAGGGTTGCAGCGATTTTATTGCCAATGTGGCCGGATTTGCCCATGCCGGTGACGACCACGCGCCCCTTGCACGCCATGATGGTTTCACAGGCGCGGACAAAGTCCTCAGCGATCCGGGACTTTAATGCCTCGATCGCATCAAGTTCGATGGTTATGGCCTTGAGGGCAAATTCAATGTAGCGCTGGTTCATATCCGTCCTGATGTAATGCGTCATTAAACAAACAATGCCAAATGCCAGGCGCTTCGTAAATGCCGCCTTTCACGAGATGGAGACAACGAGCCAGGCGGTATAACCCGCATAGATGGCCAGCAGTATACCACCCTCAAGTCTGGCCAGTTTTCCCTTTCTTTGCATGCTGTAGGCGAATACGCCGAGCAATACCGTTAGGGCGGCCATGGTGCCGTAATCTCTGAGAATTATGTCAGTCGTCAGGTTCATGGGGCCCAACAGGGCCGGGATGGCCAGAACCGCCAGCAGGTTGAACAGGTTTGAGCCGACAATGTTACCCAGCGCCATATCCTGCTGTCCTTTCAAAGCCGCAGACAATGAAGCTGCAAGCTCCGGTAAGCTGGTACCGATAGCGACAATCGTCAGACCCACGATAAGTTCGTCGATACCCAGACCAATGGCCAGTTCTGACGCGCCCCAGACGAGCAGTCGGGCACTGGCGATCAGAACTACAAGGCCACTCAGGAAGTGAAATACAGCTTTCCCGCCCGATAAACCATGGCCTTCCTCGGGTATTTCAAACACGTCTTCAGTGCCGGGCTGATTGCGCCAGATCAGAAACCCCATAGAAACGGCCAGCAGCAGCAGTAGCACCACGCCGTCTATTGGCGAGAGCTGGTAGTCCAGCAACAGCAGCCAGGCAATCATCGTCACCGCCAGAAGAACGGGCAGCTCGCGATAAAGTACAGTTTTTTTTAGGACAATGGGGGCGATCAGCGTGGTAAGGCCGAGGACCAACCCGATATTCGCGATGTTGGAGCCCAGTGCATTGCCTACCGCAAGTGCTGGCGACCCCGTCAACGAGGCGAGGGTGGATACCAGGATCTCAGGCGCCGAAGTGCCAAAGGCGACCAGAATGAGCCCTGTTATCATCGGCGGAAGTTTCAATACGTCGGAGCAGCCAACCGCGCCGTTAATAAAACGGTCGGCACTCCAGGTCAGTAGCGCGAGGCCAATTACGATGGCGCCAATATAAAGGCCAAAAGTCATAGTAAACCTTGGTTGTCCGGATGCCCGGTTATTCAGGTGATCTGATCGTTGCAATCAGGCTATTTTGAGAGCGATCATTGAGCTCGGGTGGAACTTATCATAATGTACCGCTCATTAAGAGCCGCAGACTAACTTCCATCACTCCGCCAGCATCTGGCGCAATGCGGAACCCCCGAACTCATCGGATACGTTATGGCGTCTTCCCCCTATATCAGCTTCGACAACGTTCGTTTCTCCCGGGGAGCGCATACGATTTTTGATGGGGTCTCCCTTGATATTCCCAAAGGCCTGATCACCGCCATCATGGGTCCTAGTGGTACCGGGAAAACGACGCTGTTGAAACTGATCGGTGGCCAGTTAAAACCCTCCTCGGGCAGTGTTATCGTGGCGGGCCACGACGTCTCAACCCTGGGACGCAAGGCGCTCTACGATCTTCGTGAGAACATGGGGATGCTGTTTCAGAGCGGCGCCCTGTTTACCGATATCAGCGTTTTTGAAAACGTGGCTTTCCCACTCCGGGTTCACACCCGTCTACCGGAAGAGATGATCCGCGATATCGTATTGATGAAGCTCGAGGCTGTCGGGCTCCGGGGCACACGTACTATGATGCCCTCCGAATTGTCCGGTGGCATGACCCGTCGTGTGGCATTGGCCCGCAGTATCGTCATGGACCCTGAGTTGATCATGTACGACGAACCTTTCGCCGGTCAGGACCCCATTGCCATGGGCGTGCTGGTTAAAATGATTCGCGACCTCAACAGCACCATGGGGCTCACCAGCGTGCTGGTTTCCCACGATGTTCCTGAAAGCCTCAGCATTTGTCATTTCGCCTGCATTATTTCCGACGGCAGGATTATTGGTCAGGGCACGCCTGATGAGCTCCGCGAACACCCATCCGAGCGCGTCCAGCAATTTCTGACAGGTCAGCCGGACGGCCCCGTTCCGTTTCATTACCCGGCGCCGGACAGTTCCGGGGACTGGGGTCTGGGTGAGGTGTCCGAATGATGGGTGCCATCGCACGCCTGGGTCGAAGCGGTCTCACCGCTATCGGCGCACTCGGCCGTTCAGGCACTTTCTTGTGGCGGACCTTGGGAGGCGTTCCGAATCCACGGGTTGGCACCCCCTTATTGATGCGCCAACTTTACTCCATTGGCGTTCTTTCTCTGATTATTGTTGTCGTGTCCGGGTTGTTTATCGGTATGGTGCTCGGGCTCCAGGGCTATACCATCCTGAGTGACTATGGTTCCGAACAGGCTATCGGGCAGATGGTTGCGCTGACACTGGTCAGGGAATTGGGGCCAGTGGTAACCGCACTTCTGTTCGCGGGGCGCGCCGGGTCAGCGTTAACGGCGGAAATCGGGTTGATGAAAGCCACCGAGCAGTTGTCCAGCATGGAAATGATGGGCGTCGATCCGTTGCGAAGGGTGGTTGCGCCGAGGTTCTGGGCCGGCTTTATTTCCATGCCGTTACTGGCCGTGATCTTCTCGGTTGTAGGCATTTGGGGCGGTATGCTGGTTGCTGTTGAATGGTTGGGCGTATTTCAGGGCGCGTTCTGGTCCAATATGCAATCGGCGGTCAGTTTTACCGAGGACGTAATGAATGGCGTTATCAAAAGTGTGGTGTTTGGCTTCGTCTGCACCTGGATTGCGGTCTTTCAGGGTTATGACTGCGTGCCCACGTCGGCGGGAATCAGTTCTGCTACGACGAAAACAGTAGTGTATTCTTCATTGGCGGTGCTGGGGCTGGATTTTGTCCTGACTGCCGTTATGTTTGGCGGGTTCTGAAGCAGTTGGCACTGTTTCCGGGAGGGTGACATGGCGCAAAGGACAACGGAAATCATCGTCGGGCTATTTATGGTCGCCGGGTTCGTAGCATTGTTATTTCTCGCGCTGCAGGTAAGCGGTCTATCGCTGAAACCAGCGGGTGATACTTATACCGTCTACGCCGATTTTAACGATGCAGGGGGGCTCTCGCCCCGAGGCAAGGTTTCCATGGCCGGGGTATCGATCGGACGGATCCGTGAAATCACCCTGAACCCCAAAACCTTCCAGGCTCGGGTCGCCATTGACATTGACGCCGCGTACAGTTCGATTCCGGCAGACAGTTCAGCAGTAATACGTACATCAGGCCTGCTTGGGGACCAGTATATTGATATTTCGGTAGGTGCAGACATGGAAGCATTATCCGATGGGGATGATTTCTACGAGACCCAGTTTGCGATGAACCTTGAACGATTGATCACCAACTTTGCATCGGGTCGCTGATCCGTAGCGTAACTGTCATGACGTTTCCGGCTGGTTAGCCGAGACACTGGAAACATTTTAATTAATGCTCGGACAGGAGAAATGCATGGCTTTAAAACGGAGATTGTTGCCGGTTGTCGCTCTGGTTGTCGCTGCCTTGCTGGTATCGGTCCAAGCCAGTGCCAATGAGGACTTGCGTCGCTACGTTGATAAGAATACCCAGCAATTGGTCGACAAGCTGAATGCCGAACGTGGGCTTTATGCCGAAGATCCAGAAGCTTTCTACGAGAGCATGGATACCGAATTACGGGATTTTGTCGATTTTCGTCGCATAGCAGCCCGCGTCATGGGGCGCTACGCTCGTCAGGCCACGCCAGAGCAGCGGGATGAATTTGTTGAAAAGTTCAAAGAGAGCCTGTTTGATAGTTATGCTCAAGCCCTTGTTTCCGCTGACGATTTCACCATTGCAGTCAAGGAGGCGACCATTGATCCCTCCAATGACAGTCGCGCATCGGTCGCCATGGAAGTGGAGACTGCTGCGGGTAACCGCTACCCGGTCAGCTATTCGATGTACCGTAATGATGAAGGCAAGTGGTTAATGGAGAACGTGATCGTTGAGGGTGTGAATATCGGCCTGGCATTCCGCGACCGTTTTGCCCAGGAAATGGAGTCCAAGGGTGGGGAAGTCCAGGCTGTCATCGACGACTGGAGCAAGGCCGTCGAAGCACTTGAGCTCGAAGAAGGCGCTAATAAGTCATGACCGCCGGGGCAGCCCCGTCGATCCGCCTGCGATCTGAAGGCACGCTTGCAGTGTCCGGTGAGGTGACGGCGGACAATGTGGTTGCCTTGAGACAGGAAGGGGAGCGGCAGTTGGCTGCCAGCGGTTGTGACGTCGAGATAACCCTGGCAGGCGTTGAGAACGCGCACAGTATTTTGCTCTCGTTGCTGCTCTGTTGGCAGCGAGCAGCAAAAGTCCGCGAACAGAAACTAATCTATTCCGGTATGAGTGAACGCTTATCGTCGCTCAGTGCTCTGAGCGGCTTGAGCCAACATCTGCCAGGCTTCCATCAGGCGCCACCGGTCCCTTCAAAGGAACATACGCTGGCGCTCTGACAACATTCTTGTCTCCCTTTGTTTAGCCTGCGTCCGTAATTGGTTACAATTCCGCCCCTGATTTATAACGAACCCGAGGATTGTCCTATGGAAGCCCATGAAGCGGCCGAGCTGGTCAAAAACGCGCTACCGGATTGCGAGATTGAGGTTCGCAGTGAAGGCAACCATTTCCTGGTCATTGCAATTGGTGAGCGATTTGAAGGGTTATCAAGGGTAAAAAAACACCAGTTAATCTACGGTATTCTCAATGCGCAATTGGCTGAGAACACCATTCACGCTCTGACTATTAAAGCATTCACACCCGCAGAATGGGCGGCCCAGCAGGGCCAATAGCGCGGCTAGCCGGTTAGCAACTCGGGCTCTCCTGTCGCAGTGCCCGGCCAATGAACATTACAGGACATCTATTGTGGATAAATTACTGATTCGTGGCCGTAAGCCTTTGGACGGAGAAATACGGATTTCAGGCGCCAAGAATTCTGCGCTGCCCATACTCGCGGCAACGCTGCTGGCGGATGAACCGGTCACGATCGGAAATCTGCCGCATCTTCACGACATCACGACCATGATCGAGCTCCTGGGGAGCATGGGCGTGGAGATGATGATCGACGAAAAACTGAGCGTCGAAGTGCACGCCAATACCATCAAGCATTTCCACGCGCCTTATGAACTGGTCAAGACCATGCGCGCCTCAATTCTGGTGCTCGGTCCGCTGGTCGCGCACTTCGGCGAGGCAGAAGTATCTTTGCCGGGCGGCTGTGCCATTGGTAGCCGACCGGTCAATCTGCATATCCACGGTCTTGAAATGATGGGTGCAGATATCAAGGTCGAGAACGGATTCATCAAAGCCAAGAGCAATGGCCGCTTAAAGGGCGCCCACATCTTCCTCGACATGGTGACTGTGACCGGGACAGAAAACCTTATGATGGCTGCAGCCCTGGCGGACGGGAAAACCATTCTGGAGAACGCTGCCCGCGAGCCCGAAGTGGTCGATCTTGCGGAGTGCCTGATCGCCATGGGGGCCGATATCAAGGGCCATGGCACCGCCACTATCGAGATCAACGGTGTGGAACGTCTCCACGGTTGCCGTTACAACGTGCTGCCGGACCGGGTCGAGACTGGCACCTATCTGGTCGCTGCTGCCGCGACTGGTGGTCGGGTCAAGCTCAAGGATACTCGCGAGGGATTGCTTGAAGCCGTATTGATCAAGCTGGAAGAAGCCGGCGCCCACATAAGCACCGGTAAGGACTGGATCGAGCTGGACATGAAAGGTAACCGCCCTAAAGCGGTGAGCCTGCGTACAGCGCCGTATCCGGCTTTTCCGACCGACATGCAGGCCCAGTTTGCGGCGATGAACACCGTGGCAGAGGGTACCGGAACCATTGTGGAAACCGTGTTTGAAAATCGCTTCATGCATCTTCAGGAACTGATACGCATGGGCGCCGATATTACCCTCGAGGGCAATGCCGCTATCATCAAGGGCGTCGACCACCTCACCGGGGCGCCGGTAATGGCCACGGATTTGCGTGCGTCGGCGAGCCTGGTGATTGCCGGGCTGGTGGCTGAGGGCGATACCATCGTGGACCGTATCTATCACATTGATCGCGGCTACGAATGTATCGAAGAGAAACTCCAGTTACTGGGCGGGACGATACGGCGTCTGCCAGGCTAGAACGCACGTTAACGGCCCGACAATAACTTACCGGAAGGGATCATGACCGAGAACATCACCATCGCGCTGTCGAAAGGGCGAATCCTCACGGAAACTCTGCCTCTGCTGAAAGAGGCCGGGATAGAGCTCATCGACGACGTCGAAAAATCCCGTAAGCTGGTTTTTCTAACCACCAACCCGAACGTCCGGCTCCTGATTATCCGCGCTACCGATGTGCCGACCTATGTCCAGTATGGTGGGGCTGATCTGGGTGTGACGGGCAAGGATGTGCTGATGGAGCATGGTGGTGACGGTCTTTATGAACCGCTGGACCTGAATATTGCCCGATGCAAGCTGATGACGGCGGGCAAGGTCGGACAGCCAGCGCCACAGGGGCGGATCCGGGTGGCGACCAAGTTCGTAAATCTTGCGCGCCAGTATTATGCCTCCCAGGGCAAGCAGGCGGATATCATCAAACTCTATGGGGCGATGGAGTTGGCTCCGATACTGGGGCTGGCGGATGAAATCGTCGATATCGTTGATACCGGCAACACCCTGAAGGCCAACGGCCTGGAAGCCCGTGAGCTGATCGATTATATCAGCACGCGTCTGGTCGTTAATCGAGCCAGCATGAAGATGAAACACAGCGCTCTGAATCCGATCATTGAGCAGATGGGCGCCGCAGTAGAGCGCCGGCGTTGAGGCAAGCTAATCCGGATCGCGGTTTAAACCGCTCCTTGTATATTGACGCTGCCAGTAGCATTACATTCATCTAACGGGATATTGACGAGGACCACCGATGACCAGACTCTCAGTAAAGCGCTTGTCAGTGGCACAAGCTGATTTTGATACCTGCCTTACCCGGCTTCTGGCGTGGGAAGACAGTGTGGATGAGCAGGTCAACGAGTCAGTTCGTCATATTCTGCATGCAGTAAAAACCCGTGGCGATGCTGCGGTGCTTGAATTCACGGCGAAATTTGACCAGTTGCAAGCGGACAGCGTTGCGGACCTTGAGATATCCAGAGAGCGCATGCTCGCCGCTCTGGAATCGATTCCTGACGACCAGAGAAAAGCGCTGGAAGCCGCCGCTGATCGAATCCGCGATTACCACGAGCGCCAGGTTCAGACCTCCTGGCAGTATCAGGATGCCGATGGCACTGTGCTGGGCCAGAAAATCACCCCATTGGATCGCGCTGGCCTATACGTACCCGGCGGTAAGGCCGCCTATCCCTCGTCCGTGCTGATGAATGCGATCCCGGCCAAGGTCGCTGGCGTCGGGGAAGTTATTATGGTGGTACCAACGCCTGCAGGCGTGGTCAACGACATGGTGCTGGCGGCGGCGGCGATCGCTCAGGTGGATCGAATTTTCACCCTGGGTGGGGCCCAGGCGGTGGGGGCGCTGGCCTATGGCACCGAGACCGTTCCTGCTGTGGATAAGATCGTAGGGCCTGGCAATATCTTTGTCGCCACTGCCAAGCGCGAGGTTTTTGGCACAGTGGGCATTGATATGATCGCCGGCCCTTCTGAAATTCTGGTGATCTGCGACGGCAAAACCGATCCGGACTGGATCGCCATGGATATGTTCTCCCAGGCCGAGCACGATGAGCAGGCGCAATCGATCCTGATCAGCCCGGACAAGGCCTTTCTCGATAAGGTGGAGGAGAGTATCCGTAAACTGTTGCCGACCATGGAGCGTGCCGACATTATCGCGGCGTCTGTCAGTAATCGGGCGGCATTAATTGAAGTTGCCGATCTTGCCGAGGCGGCCGAGGTATCCAACCGTATCGCGCCAGAGCATCTTGAGCTGTCGGTGGAAGACCCCGAGGCGCTCATGGAAAAAATTCGCCACGCTGGTGCTATTTTCATGGGCCGCTACACGGCTGAGGCGCTCGGAGATTATTGTGCAGGGCCAAATCACGTGTTGCCCACTTCGGGAACCGCCAGGTTTTCCTCGCCACTGGGGGTGTATGATTTCCAGAAGCGGTCGTCGATTATCGGGTTCTCAGCTGCTGGCGCTGATCGCATGGGGCGCGTGGCCTCAGTGCTGGCCCGCGGGGAAGGGCTGACCGCCCATGCCCGGTCGGCTGAATATCGTATCAAATCCTGAGGACTGTCCTATGAGTCGTTTCTGGAGCCCTCTGATCGCGCGCCTCGCCCCCTATGTTCCCGGCGAGCAGCCGAAAATGGCTAATCTCGTCAAACTGAATACCAATGAAAATCCGTTCGGCCCGTCTCCGAAAGTGATTGAAGCGATTCGAGGTGAGGTCGGAGACAGCTTGCGCCTCTATCCGGATCCGGAGAGCGAGCAGCTCAGGCAGACCATTTCTCAATACTACGGGGTTACCACAGCCCAGGTTTTTGTGGGTAATGGCTCAGACGAAGTGCTTGCTCACGTCTTTCAGGCCTTATTCCAGCCCGATTCGCCGGTGCTGTTTCCCGATATCACCTACAGTTTCTACCCAGTTTACTGTGGTCTTTACGGTATCGAGGGAAAAACCGTTGCATTGAACGATCAGTACCAGATTGCGCCGAATGATTATGTTCAGCCCAACGGTGGCATTATTTTCCCCAATCCCAATGCCCCCACTGGGGTGGCTATGGAGCTTGCTCTGATTGAGCAGGTCGTGCAGGCCAATCCCGATAGCGTTGTGGTTGTGGATGAGGCTTATGTGGATTTTGGCACCGAAAGCGCCATTACGTTGGTTGATCATTATCCGAACCTTTTGATTACCCAGACCTTATCAAAGGCCCGTTCGCTGGCGGGTCTGAGGGTCGGGTTGGCGATTGGTCACAGGGATTTGATCGAGGCTCTGGAGCGGGTCAAGAACAGCTTCAACTCCTATCCATTGGATAAGTTGGCTCAGGCAGGCGCGAAAGCAGCCTTTGAGGACGACGAGTGGTTCGAGCACACCCGGCAGGCAGTCATTTCCGAACGGGACCGGATGACGGGTGGGCTGCACAATCAGGGCTTTGAGGTGTTACCGTCGAAGGCGAATTTTGTCTTTGCCCGCCATCCCGGCCATGCTGGCGAAACGCTGGCGCTGGCCTTGCGGGAGCGTGGCATTATCGTTCGGCATTTTCAGAAACCCCGGATTTCGGACTTTTTGCGTATTACCGTGGGCACAGCGGCCCAAAACGACGCATTGCTCGACGCGCTTGTGGATATTGTCTGACCGGAACTATCTGACCGGAACTACTCGACCAGGAGAATCAGCGATGGCGACAAATGCGGCAAAACGTAACCATCTCATGCAAACGCTGAACGGGTGGCTTGAGCCTGACCGGTTCCAGGATTATTGCCCGAATGGTCTGCAGGTGGAGGGTAAATCGGAAATCAGGCATATCGTCTCTGGTGTGACGGCCTCCCAGGCGTTGATCGACGAGGCCATTTACGTGGGCGCCGATATGATCCTGGTCCATCATGGCTACTTCTGGAAAGGAGAAGACCAGCGTATCCAGGGAATGAAACGGGCCAGAATCAAAGCGTTGATGAGCCATGATATTAACTTGGTGGCCTACCACCTGCCCCTGGATGACCATCCGGAATACGGCAATAATCGGCAGTTAGCAAAGATCCTCGATATCCGGGATGCCGCGCCGCTCGATGGCCTGGTGTGGGCTGGAAATCTTGCGAAAGCGCTTTCGCCTCCTGCATTCGCGGCTCACCTTCAGCTATGTCTGGATCGGGAGCCGTTGGTGGTCGGATCAGGGCCGGATACAATCAAGCGGGTCGCATGGTGTACAGGGGCGGCGCAGGGTTATATCACCAAGGCGCTGGAAGCAGGTGTGGATGCGTTCATTAGTGGCGAAATTTCAGAACCCACTACCCACACCGCCCGGGAATGCGGAATTCACTATTTTGCTGCCGGTCATCACGCTACTGAACGCTATGGAGTGCAGGCCTTGGGTGAGGCGCTGGCACGTGAATTCGGGCTCACGCACCAGTTTATCGATTGTGATAACCCGGTCTGACACTCGCTACCACCGGAATCGCGGTTAAAACCGCTCCTACCGTGAAACGCGGTGTCGTGTAGTGGTAGGAGCGACTTCAGTCGCGAAGCCCGGGCTTCCGGCTTCAACTATTCTCCTTCTCTTTCTTCGATAGCCCGAAGTCTTCCGCGAGCGTTCCTTTTTCCTTTGGGTCACTCTTCGGCGCGTAATCCCTGGGTGGCTCAAAACCGTCGGCCTGGTCGGCTTCTATGCGTGCCTTGGTGGTGGTTTTTTCGATTTCTTCCAGCCAGTCTTCATCATTGCACAGCCGGTTGGCCCCACGTGCCATATGCTGGTTCACGTCCCGATAGGTATCGTTGAAGCGGCGTAGCAGGTGGGCTGACTCCATAAAGTGTTCATTCACCTGAGCCTGGTAGCGGGTGTATTCACCTTTCAGTTCGTCAATCTGTTGTTCGACGCGACGTTGGCGCAGGCTCGTGCTCTGGTTTGAACGACCGATCAGCACGCCGGCAATCAGGCCGATGATCAATGCCGCTGCGGCAATCAGGATCAGGTTCGTCATAGGTAAAATCGTCCTGTGGTTGGCTAAATGGTATTCCGTCAAACCGCAGTATACCGTTCGATGTCACTCAGGCCCATGGTCGGGGGTGAGCCAATCGTCGTATTGATCCGGCTGCAACGGATACTCGGAGTATTTGAAACGGGTGCGCTTGAGGCATAATGGCGAAATTTATCAGAATCCGCCACAATATCGCGCCTTAAAATCCTCTGTCGTTCACTCACTGCGAGAATGCTCTTGATGACACCCTGGGAACGCTATCAGCTTGATCTTGCACAGCAAGGCTTCCAAAAAGATTCCGCCCAAGAAGATGCTGTGCGCCGTTTACAGTCACTTTACGACAATCTGGTTGAGGCTGAAAGCCAAAGCCAGAAGGCAATGGTAAAACTTCGTCTCAAGCTGAAGAAGGGCAGGGAGCAGCCAGTCAAAGGTCTCTATTTCTGGGGAGGTGTCGGCCGCGGGAAAACCTATCTGATGGATACGTTTTTTGAGTCTTTGCCATTCAAACGCAAGATGCGGGTGCACTTTCACCGCTTCATGCAGCGTGTACACAACGAGCTGAAAACGCTCAAGGGACAGAAAAATCCGTTGCAGCATGTGGCGGCCCGATTTGCCGAAGAGGCCCGGGTAATTTGCTTCGATGAGTTTTTTGTATCGGATATTGGTGATGCCATGATTCTGGCAACGCTGCTGGACGGGTTGTTCAAGCGGGGAGTGACCCTGGTTTGCACCTCCAATATTGTGCCGGACGGGCTCTACAAGGATGGCCTCCAGCGGGCGCGCTTTCTGCCTGCTATCGATCTGGTCAAAAAGCACACCGAGGTCGTCAATGTCGATGGCGGTGTGGATTATCGCCTGCGCAGTCTCGAACAGGCCGAACTCTACCATTATCCACTGGATGAAGGTGCCGACATCAGCCTGCGAAAAAGCTACAACAATCTGGCGGTGGAGGCTGGCAGTCATACCCTTGAGCTGGACATCAACGGCCGCAGGTTGCGGGCTATCAGTCATGCCGATGACGTGGTCTGGTTTGATTTCAAGGAACTCTGTGATGGCCCCCGCAGTCAGAATGATTACATCGAGCTGGCGCGCGAGTTCCACGCGATCATTGTCAGCAACGTGCCGGTGATGGGCCATAACAAGGACGATCAGGCGCGTCGGTTCGTCAACATGATTGATGAATTTTATGACCGCAACGTCAAAGTCATCATTTCGGCTGCCGCGCCGATTACCGATTTATACGCAGGCGGGCGACTGTCGTTCGAATTCGAGCGTACCGAGTCGCGTTTGCTGGAAATGCAATCCAGAGAATACCTGGAGGCAGCTCACAAAGCCTGAAACCGGCGTGTTGAAGCCGACAGGTTGAAACCAATAGCTCGAAATCCACAGATTGAAACTGAGGAAATTCCGAATGAGTCAGGATAATGTTGTTATTGTCAGTGGCGTACGCACCCCGATGGGCGGTTTTCAGGGCAGTTTGAGTACGGTCAGCGCTACCAGGCTGGGAGCGATTTCAATTGCCGAGGCGGTTCGTCGTGCGGGCATTGAGGCGGGCGAGGTGCAGGAAGTCATCATGGGCAACGTGTTGCCCGCCGGCCTCAAACAAGGCCCGGCCAGACAGGCGATGCGCGAAGCCGGGCTGCCAGACAGCACCGGTGCAACCACCATCAACAAGCTCTGTGGTTCAGGGATGAAAGCGGCCATGCTGGCTCACGATCTGATTAAGGCCGGAACCAACGACATCATGGTTGCTGGCGGCATGGAGAGTATGTCGAACGCACCCTATCTACTCATTAACGCCCGCAAAGGTTACCGAATGGGCCCGGGTGATACTGCTCAGGATCATATGTTCCTGGATGGCCTCGAAGATGCTGAGACAGGACGGCTGATGGGGGCTTTCGCACAGGATGTGGCAGATCAGAAAGGCTATACCCGTGAAGATATGGATGCTTACGCGATTGCTTCCCTGAAACGCGCCCAGGCCGCCATTAAGGACGGACTGCTGAAAGAGGAGATCGTTCCGGTTACGGTCAGTAGCCGCAAAGGTGACGTGCTGGTAGAGAACGACGAACAGCCCCTGAACGCCAACCTTGAGAAAATACCGACGCTGCGCCCGGCATTCAGCAAGGACGGTACGGTAACGGCAGCCAATGCTTCGTCAATTTCCGACGGTGCATCTGCGCTCGTCCTGATGCGTGAGTCTGAAGCCCAAAGCCGCGGCCTCAAGCCGTTGGCGCGTATTCTGGCTCACACCACGCATTCACAGCACCCTTCCGAGTTCACCTGCGCACCCGTTGGCGCTATCAGTAAGCTATTTGAGAAAACCGGCTGGACGAAAGACGACGTTGATCTGTTCGAGATTAACGAGGCCTTTGCCATGGTCGCGATGATGCCGATTCGGGAGCTGGGGCTTGATCCGGAGAAGGTCAACGTTCGCGGCGGCGCTTGTGCCCAGGGTCATCCGGTCGGGTCCACAGGTTCCCGGCTACTGGTCACCCTGGTGCACGCGCTCAAGCAGAATGGCAAGAAGAACGGCATTGCCGCATTGTGCATCGGTGGGGGTGAAGCAACGGCTATGGCTATCGAAATGCTCGTTGGCCCGCCAAGACAGTAGCTGGTTGCTTTTCGGATTGTTGTCTATAGTGATTCAGTACGATGACTCCGGTCGGGGCAGGCCACCGGAGTGGTCGGAATATCGCGGATCATCGAACCTGGATTACGTTTAAAAGTCGGATGCTCGTAAAATCATACTTTTGACTGATCAAAGCGCCCGGCTGGCTTAGCTATAGTGCCAGCATCACGAGCACTGTGTGCGTGAAGCCTCCAACATCGTGAAGACCAATAACTAGAGCAGCGACTCAGAACAACAATGGAGTAGCCTTCCAATGACAAGAAAAAATCAACAGTGGCAGCAGTGGGCAAAATTGCCTCTTGCTGTGGCTATTGCCGCAGGCATTTCTGGCCAGGCATCAGCATTTTCATTCTATGTGGGGGATGTTGAGGCATCGCTTAACACTACTATCTCAGCAGGTGCCACCTGGCGGACCCAGGACGCGGACCGTCGGCTGATTGCCCAGGGTAACCTGGGGCCGGAGTTCGCCAATACTACCGTTGGAGCTTCTACCAATAACTACGATGACGGCAACCTGAATTTCGATAAGGGTGACACCGTCTCCAAAGTCGTCAAGGGCACCACGGATCTGTTCCTCAGTTATGATGTGGACTCGGACTACCTGACCCGTGTTGGTACTTTTGTTCGAGGTCGCTACTACTATGACTTCGAGTTGAAAGACGAAATGCGCGCTACTGACGATGTGGGTCAGCGCCGCTCCCTGAATGACGAAGCCGATGACAATGCTTCCGGCGCCGAGTTCCTCGATGCCTACGTTTTTACTGACTGGTACTTTGGTGATACCCCGGTCAGTCTCCGGTATGGCAAACAGGTCATCAGTTGGGGTGAAAGTACGTTTATCCAGGGTGGTATCAATACCATCAACCCGATTGACGTCCCCGCCTTTCGGGCACCTGGCTCTGAGCTGAAAGAAGCTTTGCTGCCGGTTGAAATGTT
The DNA here is from genome assembly GCF_040882185.1 of Marinobacter sp. Taxonomy (GTDB): domain Bacteria; phylum Pseudomonadota; class Gammaproteobacteria; order Pseudomonadales; family Oleiphilaceae; genus Marinobacter. Next base: position 331,171 of record NZ_JBBEBW010000002.1, read on the forward strand.
CTATACCTCCGTTGGCTTGACCCAGAATGTTACTGTAGAAGCGTTTGTGCAAACCGATTGGGAACCTGTTCGGCCAGACGATTGCGGAACTTTCTTCTCCACCAACGATTTCGCGGCCGATGGCTGTGGTCCGGTGTTACTGGCTGGCCAGTTACCAGACTCCCAGGCTTTTGCCCAGGGTTTCGTAGCCCCGCGCCTGGCTGACCAGGATGCGGACGAGAAAGACCAGTTCGGTGTGGCGTTGCGCTGGTACGTGCCCGCTCTGAACGATTCCGAACTGGGTTTTTACTACATCAAGTACAACAGCCGTTTGCCTTATGTCAGCGGCACCGTTCGGGATGATCGTGAAGGCGAGCGGTTCCCGTCGTACTTCATCGAATATCCGGAAAATATCAACCTCTACGGTATCAGCATCAACACCACGACTCCGGGCGGCTGGTCATTGGGTGCTGAATACAGTTACCGCGACAAGCTACCGCTCCAGTGGAACGCGTTTGAGCTGATCTACGGTGGATTGCAGCAGGTTAATCCTGAAACCGGCGAGCCTGCCAGTTTGCTGCAGGTTCAGCGACAGGCAGAAGCCGGGGCTGGGGCAGACCTCCGCGGAACGCGCGTTGATGGCTATGATCGTTTCGGTGTATCCCAGGCCCAGATGACCCTGATCAAGTTCTTCGACCAGGTGATGGGTGCCAGCCGTCTGTCCTTTATTGGCGAAGTGGGCGCGACTTACGTTCACGATCTGCCAGGTCAGGATGAGGCGCGTTATGGCCGCTCCGGCACCTTCGGTATCGGCACACTGCCTGGCGGCGCCTGTGATGGCTCAGGCTCAACTGGCGCAGCGCTCAACATCAACACCAGCTACTGTACTCAAGACGGGTTTGTAACGGACTTCTCCTGGGGCTACCGTGCGCGTCTGGTCTGGGATTATCCAAACGCGTTTGCCGGTGTGAACCTGCAGCCGCAACTGGCATGGTCCCACGATGTAGAGGGCTATGCGCCACAACCCGGCGGTGCTTTCAACGAGGGCAACAAGTCGATTGGTGTCTCTCTTGCTGGCGTCTACCAGAACAAGTATACCGGCGAGATCGGCTATACGAACTTTTTCGGCGGCAAGCCGTATAACGAACTGACTGACCGTGACTTCATAAGCGCGAGCGTGTCTTACTCGTTCTGATCGTGCCTGAATTTGTTTAATGAGGTAACAATAAATGAAACTGAACAAGAAACTGATTGCCACGGGGGTCCTTGCGGCCTCCCTGTTCGCTGGCAACGCTTTCGCTGCAGTCTCAGCTGAAGAAGCTGCGAAGCTAGGCGATACCCTGACGCCAATGGGCGCTGAAAAGGCCGGTAACGGTGGCGCTATCCCCGCGTGGGGAGGCGGCATGACGGACGCAGAGATACCTACCAGTTATGAAGGTGATGGTATCTACGTCAATCCTTTTCCGGATGAGCAGCCCAAGTTTACAATCGACCAGAGCAACGTCGATGAGTATTCGGACAATCTGTCCCCTGGCCAGATTGCAATGATCAAGAAGTACGATAACTACGTGCTTCCTGTTTACGAGACTCATCGGACATCCACTTATCCGCAAGAAGTGTTGGATGAAACTGTCGAGAATGCGACAGCTGTGGAGTTGATCGCGGGTGGCAACGGCCTCAAGAACTATCAGGATGCCACACCGTTCCCGATCCCTGAGAACGGCCTCGAAGTGATCTGGAACCACATCACCCGCTATCGGGGTGGCTCGGTAACCCGAAACGTGGGCCAGGCAACACCGACCGCTGACGGTAATTACAGTGTGGTCAAGTTCCAGGATGAGCTGACCTGGCGTGCATCTCTGGAGGATTTCTCGCCAACGGAAGATGCTAACGTTCTGTTCTACTTCAAGCAGGCTATTACCGCACCTGCACGTTTGGCGGGCAACGTACTGCTGGTTCACGAGACCATCGATCAGGTCAAGGAACCTCGCCGTGCGTGGGTATATAACGCCGGTCAGCGTCGTGTTCGCCGTGCTCCTCAGGTTGCCTATGACGGACCGGGCACAGCTGCGGACGGCATGCGGACCACGGATAACTTCGACATGTATAACGGTGCACCCGACCGTTACGACTGGGAGCTCGTGGGCAAAAAGGAAATGTACATTCCCTACAACTCATACAAGCTGACCGACCGCGACCTGAGCTATGACCAGATCATCAAAGCCGGTCATATCAATCAGGAACTGACCCGTTATGAGCTCCACCGGGTGTGGCACGTTCGCGCGACGTTGAAAGACGGTGAGCGTCATATCTATGGCCAGCGTGACTTCTACATTGACGAAGATTCCTGGCAGGCGGCCATTATTGATCACTACGACGGTCGCGGTGAGCTCTGGCGCGTGGCAGAAGCTCACCATATGTTCTTCTACGATCATAAGGTGCCCTGGTACGCGATTGAGACGTTGTACGATCTGCTGTCCGGTCGTTACCTTGCATTGGGTCTGACCAATGAAGAACAGAATCCGTACGAGTTTGGTGTCAAGCACTCATCGAGAGACTACACGCCTGCGGCCTTGCGCCGGGCGGGTACTCGCTAGAGTTGCTTTAGTGTGATAAAAAAGCCGGCGCAAATGCGCCGGCTTTTTTGTTTCTGAAAACCTGTAGTTACGCCGGTAAAATGACTTTTTTTACCGATCTTTTGCGCCAGACCCGTGGTTTGGTTTAATCTCCTTCTCGAAGGTTCGCGTATACGACTAAAGCCTTAAGTTAAATAATAGCGACCTTCCCGACAATCCATCGGCTAAACACCATACATTGTCAGCAGACAATCGCTCCTAACGGCGACTGGCAAGCAGAACAAGACGGGGCCAAGATTGAAACCATTTGACGAAGGCTGTGCAGCCAACGACGAATATCTGTCGCTGGCGGGGGGAGCGCAGACCGGAGAATTGATCTGGGATTTGTTACAACATCGCATCAAAACGCCATACTATTCATCCGATTGGCGTATTGAGCGTGCCCAAGTCGCCAGAAAGCTGGGTTCGGCGCTGTTGCCAGGGAAGATACTTCATCTTGAAGCACCTGCGGGTTATGGTAAATCACAGGCGTTATACGAAGCTGTAGCAAACCGTCCATCGGGGTCAGTGAGCTGGATCACTCTGACGGCTCAGGACAATGATCCTTCCAGATTACTGGCCTTGCTCATGCTCGCACTCAAGCGCCCGGAGCTGCGTCATCAGTCCCTCGTCAAGCCTGTTTCCGGCGCCCTCACGGATACCATGACGATTCTGCTCTCGGGGTTCAGAGCCTCTGATTACCCGAGCGAGTCATTGATTCTGGTGCTGGATGCGACCGATGTCCTGGTGACGGCACCGGCGCTTGCACTGGTTGAGCAGCTCATGCAGGAGTTGCCTTCCGCCATGACGCTTGTCCTGATTTCCCGTCGCCCATTACCGATAGAAACCCATGTATTTGCGCTGGCCGGTCGTTTTCATCGTTTGACGACGGAGACGCTGGCGTTAACCAGGGGGGAGACGCTTGCATTTTTTGATGACTGTGTGGGGTCCGGTCGCCTCACCGTGCTGGCGGTAGAGCATCTCCATACCTTGACTGAAGGTTGGCTAACACCTTTGGCGCTGTTCCGTCAGGAGCTGCTCGAATCCGATAACGAACGTCTGCCAATTCAGGAAACTCAAAGTGTGCAACGGTTCGTCCAGGACTCCCTGTTCAACCGGTTGACCTCTGGCCAACAACGTTGTCTCTGCCTCATGGCCGAGTTTGAAGTTATTTCGGATGATCTCTTTTTCCATATAGCGGATGAAGCCTGTGATCGGAGTTTTTGCCCTTCCTCGGCTTCAGACAGTGGCTTGCCGCTCTATCCGGTCTCCGGGCGTGGGCGCTGGTTCCGATTTAATCCGCTAGCTCGGGACTGGTTGATTAACCGAGGGCTGAACGGAACAAAAGCACGGGCGGGCGTCGCCAGTCGCTGGTTTGAAGCGCGTGCAGACTTCTCCGAGGCGCTACGTTATGCATTGATCAGTAATGACGTGGAGCAGGCACTGTCTATAGCCTCAGAGGGGTCAGAAGCTTTACTGGTAAGCCAGGACACCGCCTCGTTGCTCAAGTTGCGTCGTAATCTCCCGGTGAGCCTGATTCGCCAGAGCCCTCGCCTGCGTGTGGTTTACGGATGGGTGCATGCGGTGGGTGGCCAGTTTGAAGAAGCTCGCAAATTGATTGAGGCTTTGTCCCATGCGGATGAAGAGCCACTGCATGGCCGGCTATCGGCGTTGCGGGCGTTTATTCTGCGGGGTGAAGGCAATATCCATGAAGCTCTCCGGGAGGCAGATCAGGCCATTGCTGACCCGGGCCTGACCCTCCATGCACGATTGATAGCATTGCTGGTGCGCTCCAGTGCCCTGTGTGCCGATGGACGGTTTAGCGAAGCGCGCAGCGCAAACAGGAATGCATCCCGCCTGGCGCGGGAATCCGGTGACACCGGTTGTGAAATGCTTGCTGTGTATGATCACGCTCGTATCGAGTTGGGCAAAGGCTACTTGAGACGGGCAGAGCTGCTGCTGAGGCACGGCCTTGACGCGGCCATGAGCGACCCTAACCGTCCACCCCGCATCGGCGAAGGCAGGTTACAGCTCAGTCTGGCATTGGTGCTCTGGCATCAGGGCCGGAATGAGGAAGCCGAGAAGCTGCTGGTACACTGCGCCCGTTATGCAGAACAGACCCGTGATCTGGCGTTCCTGATGGCGATGGCATTGCGAACGTTAATTGCCAAAGCCAGGGGCCGCATGGTTGAGGCATTTTCCTGGATTGGCCAGGCCGAGCGCACTATGCAGATATGGCACGTGGATGACGCGGTCTATGTACCGGTACTGGAAGCACTCAAAACCACGTGCTGGCTAAGCCAGAATCAACACGAGAGTGCGGCACCTGCTTTGCTCAAACTAAGAGAGTACCGAAATCAGCAACGGGTGCCGGAACTGTTTCCCATGTTGCCGGGTCTGCTGGATACCCTGCAGGTTCGTTATGAGCTGGGGAGCGGTAAACTCGCTGGTGTTCAGCCGGAGCAGAATCGATCTCGAGAGTTACTGGGAGCGTCAACCCAGCCTTTTGGCATACATCTTTATGGGGATCTGCTGGATGCGATTGCCTATCACCAGGCGGGTAAAGCAGACAAAGCGTGGAGTCGTCTCAAGGCCGCTATCGCCAAAGCGACTGACGAGCATTACCTGAGCCCGTTTGTGGAGCTCAAACAGGAACTTGTTGACCTGGTCCGGCCAGCACTGCAGCGTCTGCCGGATTCGGCCTTTGTAACGTCGCTGAAAGCGGTCTTTGAACTTAGCGATGGCGTGGCAGTGCCTGCGCGGTCGGCGGCGCCCCTGGCAGAACCGATTAGTGATCGGGAACAGGGCGTGCTGGAATTAATCGCCATGGGGCTGTCAAATCAGGACATCGGCGACAGGCTTCATATATCTCTTCACACGGTGAAAACCCATGCCCGGCGCATCAATGCGAAGTTGGAAGTAAAATCCCGAACCCAGGCAATAGTGAGAGCCAGAGAGCTCGGTTTACTCTGAATTAAGGGTCGTTGGAAGTAAAATGTCTTCTGCTGCGGTAGAGACTTCCATCAATTGAGGTGCGTCGGATCCATTACCAATCTTTGCCCGATATTGCTTATCGTAAAACGCCAGATTGTTATAACGAATCATGCTGCGGATATCTTCTACATACTCTGCCCCGCGCTCGGAGTAGCTGATCAGGCCCTGGGCCAGAGCATGGCCGGTTACGTTACTCCCGCGTTGGCGGATCTGTTCGCGAGTATTGCGCAGGGTACGGTAAGCCGGATGACGATTCAGGTTCTGTATGTAAGAGCGAATGGACTGATAGGGTGATTGGAAGTTCGCAACTTCATGGCTGGCTCCATCGACGCGGCTTTCGGGCACCAGGCCGCAGCCTTCGGAAAAACACCACTGACCAAACAGATTATTACCACGGCGGGCAAAGCGCGAAGTTCCCCAGGCAGACTCATTGGCCGCCTGGGCGAGAACCAGCGATGGAGGAATGGCATCCAGTTTTCGGGCAAGCATGTCGAACATCTCGTCACTACCGATGTCTACCTCTACCCGCAGGCGCTCGGATTGCTGTTCAAGCCAGCTTAGCTCCTCGCCCGTGAGCTTATCTTTCTGACCTAATTCCATCAGATACTGGCGTTGTATCAGAATGCGGGCGTTGACCAGGACAATGCGTGGATAAAGAAACGAGAAAAAGGCGACTTTCTTGTCAGTGGTGTCATCGTAGGTTGAGAAATCCGGCAGGTCAGCGGTAGCCCATCCTGGAAGTGATGGCAGGCTGCTCAGTTCGATGTCATCGGCTTCACTGTCGTCCAGCGGTGCAGGGCTGTAGAGAGCGCCCGCAATCAGAGCCAGCAACAATGGAACAGCAAACCCAACCAGTCGAATTCCCGCAGACATAACGCCTCTCGTCTCTGAATACATACCTGCAATTGTATCAGGTTATACGTTGTATTCAGTGTTTGGTTGTTTCGCTTCAAAGCGTACTGCTCAGCCTAGCCTCGTTGGAGGCCAGCCATTCCATAATTTGAGCACGAATCCCGATCCATCGTAGGAGCGGTTTCAACCGCGATTGAAAACCTCGCGACTGAAGTCGCTCCTACCATTCGAGCACGAATCTCAATCCTTTGTAGGAGCGGTTTCAACCGCGATTCAATAGGTTAAAGCGAGCGGTTCAGAAAAACAGCTTCATACCAACCATCACGCCTTCATCCAGATTGATGTCACCACGGATGTCTTCCAGGTCGGTATTCAGGTAGCGATAGCCACCGAACAACTCCGCATTACGGATCACGCGATAACTGACGCGCATTTCGAGGCTGGTCATGTCTTCCGAGTCACCGAAGGAGAGAATGCTGGGGGCATAATGCAGCGCGCCGTGTAGCGACAAGCCGGGTACATTCGGAATGTTAACAGTGCCAAAACCGCCCAGGCCGATTGCGGCGCCGTCGAGGCGATCATCATCCCAGCCCAGAGCTTTCAGACCCAGGCCCGCGGTGGCTGGCAGGTTGCCCAATGCAGTACGGCCCTGGGCGTGGAAATCGATATTGCCGATATTGCGGCTGCCTTCGTGATACGTGTAGCCAGCGCCAAGTTGCATATCGGCGTTGGTATCAAAAAAGTTCACCTGCCCCTTGGCTGAATCATTGGTTAGCGAAAGATCAAAATCGCTGGCGAAGACCGGTGCGGCGGCGAGCGATAGTACGATAAGCGGTACGCGGGAGTACTTCATTTTTTAAGCCTTATTCTCTAAGTGTTTCGCGGTGGTGACTGGTAACTGGAAATCAGCGGTGAATAGTCAGGAAACAGTTACCGAACAACATGATAGCGGGCACGAATACCGCGCTCAACTTACATCGCGGTAAGTTCGAACTGTTCACAGCCTCAGTGGCTGGTTTCTTCGCCGCCCTGGTCGAGGTCATTCGGATCGGCGTTTTCTGCGGGTACACGATATTCCTCGTTCGCCCAGGCGCCAAGGTCAATCATTTTACAGCGTTCTGAGCAAAAAGGGCGGTAGGTATTACTGTCCACCCATTCCACGGGCTTCTTACAGGTTGGGCAATCGACAATCATGGGCTAATCAGGAGTCTCTGGCTTGTGATTTTTGACAGTACTGTTCGAGCACTGCCCGTAGCATTTCCATATTAACCGGCTTGGCTACAAACGAATCCATTCCTGCTCGCCGACAACGTTCCTCATCCTTTTCCATAGCGCTGGCTGTCAGGGCGACCACCGGCACCGGCGGTAAACCTCCAGTGCTCTCATACTCTCGCAGTCGCCGGGTGGCCTCAAAACCGTCCACCCTGGGCATCATACAATCCATGAAGATCAGATCAAACGGTTGCCACTGCCAAAGGCTTGATGCGGCCTCACCGTCATTGGCAGTGGTTACATCGCAGCCAAGCTTTTCGAGCAGCCGCCGGGTCAGCGTGCGGTTCACGGGGTTATCCTCCACCAACAATACCCGCATACGACTGCAGGGCAGGGTACTACTGCGTTGTTGAACCGCGCTGGACTGCAGGGAGAACCGGGTCAGGAATGATCGCTCTCCATGAGTTGCATCCACAAAGAGTTGATGCAGAATGGGCGTGAGGCAGGAATCCCGCAGGGATTTACTCAGGAACGCATCAGCCCCCGCCTGACGGAAATGTTCGGCATCACCCCGCTGGGGGTTGGAAGAGAGAATCAGCATTCGGGTCTCTTGCCAGCCACGGTTGTCATGAATTTGCTGGCAAAGCAGGTCGCTGTCCATGTCTGGTACAAAGCCATCAAGTATTACGGCGTCGTAGTTCCGGCCGTTGTCTGAGGCCTGGCGCAGCATGGTCAATGCTTCTGCTGCGGACTTGACGGCGTCAATATCGACCTCAAAACGGGACAGCATTTCCAGCGTAATTTTTCGGGACAACTCGTAGGAATCCACTACCAATACCCGCTTGCCGCGAATCATTCGGGTATCTGGACGAATGCGGGTGGCGCCGTCGGGAGCGGCGGTCAGCGACATCTCAAGCCAGAACGTTGAACCCTCGCTCGGCTGGCTTTCAACATCCATCCGCCCACCCATCAGTGTTACCAGTTGCCGGCAAATAGTTAGGCCGAGCCCGGCACCTGGCAGTTGGCGCTGAAAGCGTTTGCCAAGCTGGACGTAGGGCTCGTAAACCAGTGGCAGGTCGTCGGCATTGATCCCGACTCCGGTATCTTCCACTGAAATGCGCAAATGAACATCTTCGCCATCCCGTCCCATTACCTCAATGCTCACCAGGACATGACCGGAATCGGTAAACTTGATCGCGTTGGAGGCCAGGTTCAGCAATATTTGGCGAAGCCTTACCGGGTCGCCCCTCAGGGCGAAAGGCAGGTTCTCATCCACTCGAAGTTCCAGCGCCAGCCCTTTTTCGCGGGCCCGCCCGCCCAGCATGGTAACGAGATCATTCAAGGTTTCTCTCAAATCGAAGGGAATGGTATCGAGTACCAGCTTGCCTGCTTCCATACTGGAAATGTCCAGCAGGTCATTAATGATGGCAGACAGATTTTCACCGGCGTGTTGCAGCGTATGAACGTATTCCTCCTGTTCGTGGTCCAGCCGGGTATCACCCAGAAGACTGGCGTAGCCAAGCACGGCCTGCAAAGGTGTCCGTAATTCATGGCTGACGTTGGCCAGAAACAGGTTCTTGGCATTGTTGGCCCTGACGGCTTCGTCGCGCTCTCCCTGAGATGCGAGGCTGGACTGGCGCAAGGAGCGAGCCTCCTCCAGCAGCTTGAGTCGCATGGTATTTAGAGCCTGCTCCATTTCGCTCAATTCATCGGGCGTTTTTGGCTCCTTGCGTTTGAGTTTTAGTGGCTCGATCAGCGCGTCCAGGTTCAGGCGGGTGGTGTAACTCGCAATGGTTTCCAGATGTCGCGACAACATCAAACGTACGATCATCAGCAACCCGAGCGTCCCGAGCATAACCAACAGTGACTGGAACAGTAGCGTCAGCAGAGCCCGATCGAGAATATCCTGATGAATCTGTTCCACGGAGGAGACCAGTGTCAGCTGGCCCATGGTTTCCGGCGGACGGTCAGAGCCGGTGCGGTCAAAAACCAGGGGGTATTCATGGCTGATTATCCGGCCTTCAGGGTAACTTCCGGCACTGAACTCTTCACCGCTGGCGGTGGTGACGCGGGCAAACTGAATAACCGGGAAAGCGAGAATGTCTTCAAGGCTGGTGCTCAGCTCTTTGAAGTTCATAAGCCAGATGTGATTTGCCAGATTGTTTGCCAGTATCTCGGCCGCTTTTTCCTGGGTGTAGATCAGATCATTCTGGCGCCGGTCAAATTCCCCGAGCATCTGCAAGCCTGTCGCTATAAGAGAGAGCAACAGGCTGAATAGCAGTACATAGATGAGCAGGCGAGCGGCGAGTGGCCGTACTCCCAGCTTTCTTACAACGGACGGCAGCGGCAAAGCACTTCTTCCCTGTGTATTAGCAATTCCGGCTCTCGGTAATTCGCACGTCAGTTTAACAGACTGGCGGGCCAACTTTCATTGCTGAATGCCTTATCCAATAGTCAAACAATAGTCAATACTTCCACGACCCCGGAGGTGAAACGAAAGCGCACATTGCAATCATACAAGTGCGCACCGTAAATTCGCTCCTCATCTCGACCGCGCCGGAAGGAGGGCCTGGGATCATAGCTCACCACATCTTCAATCAGACCCCGAAAATCAGGGTAGTTGTTTTCATCGAGATCAGCGAGTTGCTGCTCCGCCTGGGCTGAAAATGTGACAGCGAGTCGCTCATGGGGCGGTGATTCTGCCCACCCTATTCGCGCCTCCGGCAGGGCGTCGGCAAATGGAAGGTAGGGCTTGATATCAAGAATCGGGCTGCCGTCGATCAGGTCGTGTTCCCGTACGCGCAGCACCAGTTGTCCGTCTCGTCGGCTAAGCCCCTCATTGCGCACAACAGAAAGACCCAGGCTGTTGGGTCGGAACGGAGATCGGCTGGCAAATACCCCGATCTTCCGGTTGCCGCCTAATCGTGGAGGCCTCACTACCGGTCGCCATTCTGCCCGGATGGCTTCGTGAAACTGAAAGGTCAGCCAGAGGTGACTGCAGGATTCCAGACCCCTGAAGGCGTCTTCACGATCAAATGGGGGCTGGATGATCAAATCTGCCCAGGCAAAACGTGTAAGCCCGGGTTGTCTGGGTACGCCAAATTTGTCCTGGAAACAGGAGCGGGTAATCGCTATGGGTGTGAGGGTAAGCGCCTCGGCCGATGTTTTTGACGGGTGGCGGCTCATAGGTCCAGGTTGCCCGAAAAATAGAGTTCCAGTCGGAAAATCAGGGACCCTCGGTCCTTAAAACTGTAGTCCCTGGGGAATTCGATGGTCGGGATGATTTCAGCATACAGCCAGTCTTCATATAGCCGGTAGCGGTAAGTCAGATCGGCAAATATGTTGGTGGTATGCCAGTTCGGGTTGCTCTCACCCAGAATTCCCACCCGGGGGTTCAGCTCAGCCCGGTTATTCAGCTGTTTGTAAAGGCTGAGCACATGGGCAAGTTCGAAGTTACGGTCCCTGTGCACCCAGGCCGCTTCGGAGGCACTGAGAAAATGCCAGCCATCGAACATCAAACGGTCAAAACCGACCCAGGTGCGTTCACCCCAGCCGTCGACGTGAAAATAGTAAAGGCGTTGGTCGACCGTAGCCCGCCACTCGCGGTCGAGTTGCCAGCTGCCTTTGGCGCGGGCCCGCCAGAACGCATCCGGTGGAAATCGCAGGCGGGCACCAATATCGTTGCTCAAATTAATGGAATCACCAAGCTCGGAAAGTAATCGGAAGGCCCCCGTGGCGTCAGTTTCCGAGCGCTGGTTCTCAGTCAGTTGTCGATCACGGCGGCGTTCACTGAGAGGAATGAGCTCGTCGCTCTCACTTTCAATAACCAGGCGAAGTTTCTCCTCGACGGTAGGCACATCGAGTTTGAAACGGGCCTCCGGTTTGAACTGCGCAGGGTCGCCGTACTCAGACTCCGCAGCAAAGCCGATACGCAAGTAGCTCTCGTTGTTCGGCGCCGCGCGGGGGTTGCCGGAGAGAGTTCTGTCGGCCCATTCGCCCAAAAGTTGTACGCGCTCGGAATGAGTATCGTGCTGGCCCAATACCCAGCTTGAGAATTCGGTCCAGTAGGAGTCTTCGGGTTCCGCCCAGTATTCATCAGGGTGAAAATCATAAAAAGCGGGAGGCAATGACTCAACCGTGAGTTCGGTCTCGGCGTCAGGCGTCAGTATCAGCGATTCGGCCCAGGTAGACGCGGGCAGAAGCAGCAAGAACGCAAAAAGGTAACTAGTGGGGGTCGAGCGCACGTCAGTCCCGATGGGGTGATGAATAATCCGATAAGAACCGGCGGTGCAGCAATTCAACCTGCTGACGCACCTGATCAAGAGCGCGACTATTATCAATCACATCACTCGCTCTCTCAAGGCGATTTTGCCGGGGAATCTGGGCTGCGATAATACGCTCCACAAGATCCCGGGAGTTATTATCCCGCGCCATCGTGCGCTCGAGCTGCACGGATTCTGGAACATCCACCACAATAATTCGCTCGACCATCGTGTGCTGATCGGTTTCCAGCAACAAAGGTGATACCAGCATTGTATATGGCAGGGAGTATTCCAGTGGTTTGAGCTGTCGCTCCAGTTCCTGACGGATAATCGGGTGTAACAGCGCCTCAAGCCATTCCCGTTCAGTTGGCTCCTTGAACACAATCGTTCTCAGGGCAGCGCGGTCCAGGGTGCCGTCAGTTGCAAGTAGTTGCTCGCCAAAGTGCTGGGCTATCTGAGACAAAGCATCCGTGCCGGGCTCGACCACTTCCCGCGCAACATTATCCGCATCGACGGTATGAATGCCGAAGCTCCGGAACAGACCCGCGACGGTGGACTTGCCACTGCCGATGCCGCCAGTCAGGCCGATAACGATTGGATCAGTCATTTAAACACCAAGATAGGCATACCAGGCCGCCTGAATCTCCGCCCCGAACCAGAGGCAAAGTAAACCCGCTGCGGCCAAATAAGGTCCGAAAGGAATAGGAACTTCACGGCCCTGGCGCTTGAACACGATCAGACTGACCCCCACTACAGCGCCGACCACGGAAGATAACAGAATCACCGCTGGCAAAAGCTGCCAGCCCAGCCAGGCCCCCAAAGCTCCCAACAGTTTGAAATCGCCATGGCCCATGCCCTCTTTGCCGGTTACCAGCTTGAACAGCCAATAAACCGACCAGAGCGACAGATAACCTGCCACCGCGCCCCAGAAGGCACTTTCAAAGTCGGTAAGAACGCCAACGGCATTGAGAATCAAGCCCAGCCATAGAAGAGGGAGGGTTATGCTGTCCGGTAGCAACTGGGTATCGAAATCGATCATCGTTAGCGCCACCAGCGCCCACACCAGCAGCAACGAGCATAACCCAGCCAACGTCGGCCCCATCAGATAGATCGTGAATACTGAGAACAGCGCTGTGCAGGCTTCGATAACCGGATACCGTGCTGAGATCGGGGATTTACAGCTCGAGCATTTGCCTCGCAAAAACAGATAGCTGACCACCGGAATGTTCTCCCAGGGTTTGATTTCATGGCCGCAGGAAGGGCAGATGGAGTTTGGTGTCGAGAGGGTTACCTTCTCCTCTGGCTTTCGTTGTGCATCCGGAAGCTCAAGAAACTCCTCGCACTGACAGCGCCAGTCCTGGTGCATCATTTTGGGCAGGCGCAGGATTACAACGTTGAGAAAGCTGCCAATGCACAGGGAGAAAATCGCAACAACCGAATAAAGAAACCACGGGGTGTTGATCAGGAAGTCTAGGTTTGCCATGGAGCGAGCCGGAGATTGGAGGTTGAGCAAGGCGGGGTGAGCCCCGCCTTTTTCTGAAGCCAGTGTTAGCCAACAACGGCGCCCATCTGGAATATCGGTAGATACATGGCGATGATCAAACCACCCACCAGCACGCCCAATACCGCCATGATCATCGGTTCCATAAGGGCAGTCAGGTTGTCCACCATATCATCCACGACGTTTTCATAGTGATCTGCGACTTTCGACAGCATCTCGTCCAGATTACCGGATTCTTCACCGATGGCTGTTAATTGCACGGCCATAACCGGGAAGACGTCAACTTGCTTCATGGCTACTTGAAGTTGGGTGCCGCTTGAAACTTCGTCTTTTATTTTGTGAATAGCGTCGCGGTATACCGCGTTGCCAGTCGCGCCTGCAACGGAATCGAGGGCGTCCACTAATGGAACACCGGCCGCGAATGTTGTAGATAGCACTCGTCCAAATTTTGCCACGGCGGATTTGTCAATAATCTCACCCATCACTGGTAGCTTGAGGACGAGTTTGTCTACAATGTCTGAAAACTTCTGCGACCGACGGTTGGCTTCTTTGAACAGAAAAATCGTGCCGATAATACCAATCAGCACGACAAACCACCACGACTGCATCCAGTCTGAAAGCTCAACGACCATTTGGGTAAAGACCGGGAGGTCGGCCCCAAAGCCTTGGAAAAGACTCTCGAACTGCGGCACGACTTTAACCAGCAAAATTGCACTAACAATAAGAGCAACGACAATTACTGCGATTGGATAAGTCATTGCCTTCTTTACTTTTTTCTTAAGAATTTCTGTCTTTTCAAGGTAGTGGGCAATACGGTCCAGCATCTGCTCAAGCGCACCAGCTTTTTCTCCAGAGTCCACCAGATTACAGTAGAGGTCATCGAAGTGTTTCGGGTGCCTGCGAAGCGCGCCAGCGAAGCTTGTACCTGCGGCAACATCATTACGGATCGCAGTGACGAGTTCTTGAAGCCCTTTGTTTTCCAGGCCGTCTGTAACGATATCAAAGCTTTGTACCAAAGGAACACCCGCCTTCATCATCGTCGCCAATTGCCGGGTGAACATTGCGATATCGAAGGGCGTAATCTTCTTGCTGCCACCGAAAAGCGGCTTGGGCTTCTTCTTGACCTTACTGGGAATGATTCCCTGCTTGCGAAGCTGGGCCTTGACCAAAGCCAGGTTGGTACCTGAAACCTCACCTTTGGTTTTGTTGCCTTTTCGGTCTTTCCCTTCCCATACAAATGCGGAAAGTTTTTCTGTTTTTGCTGCCATGGTTAATTCCTAAATCAGCCGGTTACCCGGTTGGCCTCTTCGAGACTGGTCACACCCTGCATGACTTTTTCAAGAGCAGACTGTCGCAGATTTTTGAAGCCTTCCGCCTGGGCCTGTTTTGCAATCTTGATGGAGCTGGCTTCTTCCATAATCATGTTTGCCAGCGCTTCCGTAACCTTGACCACCTCGTAAATACCGACGCGACCTTTATATCCCATATTGCATTTATCACAGCCCTTGGGGCGGTACAACGTGAACCCTGTTTCAATTTGTGCGTCTGTGAAGCCTTCCTCTATAAGGATATGCTTGGGAACGTCGAGAGGCTCCTTACATCCATTGCATAAACGACGTCCCAAACGCTGGGCAATAATCAGGCTGACGGACGTGGCAATGTTAAAGGCGGGCACGCCCATGTTCATCATACGAGTCAGGGTTTCGGCAGCACTGTTGGTGTGCAGGGTCGATAAAACCAGGTGGCCGGTTTGGGCCGCCTTGATAGCGATGTTGGCGGTTTCAAGATCCCGGATCTCGCCCACCATGATGATGTCCGGGTCCTGACGAAGAAACGCACGCAGGGCTTCGGCAAACCCGAGACCAACACGGTTGTTAACGTTGACCTGGTTAACGCCCTCAAGGTTAATTTCTGCGGGGTCTTCCGCTGTAGAAATGTTCCGTTCGGACGTATTAAGAATATTCAGACCAGTGTAAAGCGACACTGTTTTACCCGAACCCGTTGGCCCGGTAACCAGAATCATACCCTGTGGCTGTGCCAGGGCTTCCATATACAATTCTTTCTGGTACTCCTCATAGCCCAGAGCATCGATACCCATCTGAGCCTGACTCGGATCGAGTATCCGCAGTACAATTTTCTCGCCCCACAGGGTGGGCAGGGTATTCACCCGAAAGTCGATAGCTTTGGTTTTCGACAGCTTCATCTTGATACGGCCGTCCTGGGGAACCCGCCGTTCTGAAATATCCAGTTGAGCCATGATTTTTACGCGGGCAGCGATCTTGGGGGCCAGCTTGATAGAGGGGCGCGACATCTCCTTCAATATGCCATCGGTCCTGTATCGCACCCGGTAAACTTTTTCATAAGGCTCAAAATGGACGTCCGAGGCACCCCCCCGGATGGCGTCCAGCAACATTTTGTTTACGTATTTTACGATGGGCGCATCATCGACTTCCGCTGAGACGGTAGCGCTGTCATCGTCCTTTTCACCACCCTCAGTTTCGACCCCCTCCAGATCCGCATCGTCCAGATCACCCATTGAGGTGTCCTGGGATTCCAGAAATTTGTCGATGGCTTCCCTGAGGCGTGCATCGTCCACCAGAACAGCATCTGTGCTCAGGCCTGTGTTGAACTTGATCTCGTCCAAAGCCTGAATATTGGTAGGGTCAGACACCGCAATAAAAAGGCGGTTACCTCTCTTATAAAGAGGCAGGGCGTTGTGCTTGCGAATCAGTTTTTCGTCAACCACCTTCTCCGGCAGCATCTCCGGCATAAAGCTACTGAGATCCAATACCGAAACGCCGAACTCCATTGCCGCAGAGAATGCCAGCCCCTTACTGTCTGCCAGTTTGTTCTGAACCAGGTAGGTAATCAGCGGGATTTTGTTGCTTGATGCCTGGAGAAAAGCGTCCTTTGCGGTTGGCTCATCCAGCAGGCCGTCATCCACAAAGCGTCGCGCGAGGCCCGTCAGGGTTACATTACTTTTATTGGTTGCCATAGACGTTGAAGATTAGTCCGTAAGTGGTTGAAACGGAATTTCAATAATGTGGATATGAGTTTAGATGGCTCTAAAGGGTTTTAAAAGCCGAACCGCTGGCCTGGCGCGGGTTTTTGGTTACGGGATGTCGCCAAATGTTAGGGGAAGGGTGACGAAAAGTGTCAGTCGCCGACGGACTGCGTCATGTCCTTGTTGACCTGTCCGGTCTTAGAAGCGGCCAAGCGGCAAATACGCAATTGTTTTACATGGTTTTAATTAGTTTTCAGTCAATTGGCACGGGTGATGCAGGTTAGCTTTCAGGCTCAAACGGTTCGGGGCGAAAGCTCTGCCGACTCCCGGGCCGGGAAACATAAAGACGACACAACCAGAGGTCACATATGAAAAACATGCAAATCAATCACGCCCAGAAGGGTTTCACGCTGATCGAATTGATGATCGTTGTGGCGATCATTGGTATTTTGGCGGCTATCGCTATTCCTCAGTATCAGAATTACATAGCGCGCTCTCAGGTCAATCGTGTGATGGCTGAAACCGGTGCTATCAAAACGGCTGTTGAGACCTGTATTTTGGACGGACGCTTGACTGTCGGAACTGGTGCTGGGGAATGTGATCCGGGTGCTACGGGTTCTAACTTGCTAACTGGTGCTTCTCAAACTCCTGTTGCAGTGCCCGCGGGTACAGGTGTGCCGCAAATTACTCCAGATGCTCCGATGATCCCGACAGTCGCTATAATTTCTACTTTTGGTAACAACGCCGCAGCGATTCTTGCTGCAGACACTCTAACTTGGACCCGCTCTGCGGACGGTTCTTGGACCTGCACCACCGACGCAGATACACAGTTCAGACCTACCGGATGTCAGTGAATAACTGGTATCGCTACACGATAGCCCTGTAGCGATACAACATAGCCTGACCTGATCCACAAAGGCCCGGAGGTTTCGACCTCTGGGCCTTTGTCGTGTCTGACTGCGCGTATTTCCGTCTTATGTTCAAAGCTGCATTTTTGTTCATGAACAGGTATAAGCCTGTACTCGTATTTTACTCATGCACAGACCCTTTCAATCTTGTTTTCCTGTAGTTCATAAACTACGATCAGCAGATGCTTGACATCAAACAGACCGATACCTACCGAAAATGGGAGCGCAAACTCCGGGACTCGCGTGCCAAGACACTGATTGCTGCCCGCATTTTTCGGCTTGCCAATGGCTTGGCCGGGGATGTTAAGCCTGTTGGGCGGGGCGTTAGTGAGCTGCGTATCCATTACGGTCCTGGATATCGTATTTACTTCAAGCAACGCGGTAATGAGGTTGTTATTTTGCTTTGCGGTGGAGACAAGAGCACTCAACAGACCGATATCGAGACGTCACAGCGTTTGGCGCTGGAATTGGAGGAGTTATGAGCGACAAAATTTACGATTATGATCCAGCGGCGGCCTTGGACAACGAGGAGTCCATCGCGGTGTTTCTCGGGGATGCGTTGGAAACCGGTGATTCGATTTATATTGCCAAAGCAATGGGCGTGGTAGCTCGTGCCAAGGGCATGACGGAACTGGCCCGGGAAACCGGTCTTTCCCGTGAGCAGCTTTACCGTTCGTTCAGCGAGCGGGGCAATCCGACCCTAAAAACTATGCTCGCAGTGATGCAAGCACTTGGGGTAGATTTGACAGCACGTCCTCACCATGAGAAGCCTGCTGCGTAATGTTGAAATCTCAGGCGCGTCAATGCCTCGGCGGGAGCGCCGATAGACAGATTTGAGCAATGAAGGGAAGGGGTTTAGGCCGCTCGTCGCCGACCGCCAGGATTCCGGTAGTCCTGATAACTGTCTTCAAACGCCGTAGCCCGGTGGCACCACCGCTCCGGGTCCAGGTTCAGCCTGTTCAGAATCGGCAGTGCGTTTTCGTCAATGGCACTACGCTTATCACTCCGGCTGATGCGCCCGGTGCAATCCACCAGCTCCAGGTAATCCTCAAAGCTGAACAGGATGCCGCGCTGAAAGGCATTGCGGATCACGCCTTCAAAACCGAGCAGCGGTTTCAGAGGCACGGAGAAGTCATTCCGCGCCTGCTGTTCCGTTTGTCGTGCGATCGCCTCAGCCAGGTTAAAGGTGGGGTGAATGCGTTCTTTAATGCTGGTGTGGTCGGAGGTTTCCGGCGTCTCTGCCATGGCGGCGCGGATGGGGTTCAGGTCGACGTACGCCATGCACGAGAGCAGAGCCTCTTCCGTGTCTAAAGCCTGGGACTTGAAACGGCTTTCCCAGAAATGGCCGGTGCACTCGTCTTCTCGGTTCGCCTGCCTGGCTATCGGCTCGTTCAGGCATTTCATAAACCAACTCAAGTCGGTCAGCCGCTGCCGGAAGATGTCTGCATACTCATCCACTCGCCGCAGTTCGGCAGGGCGAAGGTTGTCACCTCGGCGATACCGCTGCACCAGCGGCGGCCCCTTATGTAGACTGCACCAACGCGCCAGTACTTCGTCGTTGCTCCAGGCTTTCACATCGTCCGCGCTGAGTTTTACCACCAGGTGGTAGTGGTTGGACATCACCGCGTAGGCGGCCACATCCACCGCAAACACGGAGGCCAGCAGGCGGATGCGTTCTTCAATCCAGCCCCGCCGGTGCTCGTAGCAGCGCCCGGTAGCGCGATCTTGTCCGCACAAAAAGGTGCGCCGCACGCAGCGTGAAATCACGTGATAAAAGGGGGTGTCTGCAGCGCAGACCAGCTCCGCCCTGGCTTTTGGCATGGTGACTCCTTGTCTTTTAGTAGTTGATACGCCGCCAAAGCTATATAAATATACAGCTGTTAGTTTATACAGTATTTCAGATTTTCAGGGGGGGCAAGTTAAAATGCGCAAGGATAGCTGCATGCTCAGTCAGTAGGGTAAAGGGTGCAGGCCCTAAGGGGGTCTCTGTGGGCCATTGAAGATGCTCGTAGTAATTACGGTGAGCGTCGGGTGATCGGGTATGCGCCCATTGGTACTCGCGTTTACTGCGTTGTTTTTAGCGAATGGGGAGATGTCCGGCGAGTAATCAGTCTCCGCAAGGCTAACCGACGAGAGGTGAGGCTATATGCAGATAAAATCTAAATCGGGCAGGGTGTTTGAGTTGCCGTCAGACCAGGAAGAGGAAGATATTAGCGCTGGCATCGCGGGCGACCCGAGATAATAACTGGTGGATTGAGTATGAACAGGCATACAAGATGGTCATGGAAAGGCACAACACAGCCTGACCTGATCGCCAAAGGTCCGCACATGATCGGGCGCCTGCCTGGTAAGCTCAGATCTTTAAAGCTCTAAAAGATGCCTTCCTGGATCCATCTGTTGGTGAAGTATTCTGAGTACAAAGATGTCGCACTCACGCTTCCGGTAATAGATGGCATGTTTCTGATGATCATGACGGCGAACACCCGTGGCGATTTCAGAGCATTCGAAACCGATCAATGGTGATTCAGACAGCAGATTAAGGGCTCTATCCAGATCGTCGGTATACGTGTCTGCCTGAAGAGCACCAAAATTAAGCAGGGTGTATTCGTAGATGCCCGCAAATCCTTTACCGCGAGGTTTGAGAGCCTATACATCATGCTGCTGCTTCACCTGGGCGGCAATGTCATGGAGGGAAAAATCGCTTTCGCCGCTTTGGTCGCCAGCTTCTATCGTATGTCTTAACGCCGCCCACTGATTTTCCTGGCGCTCGAGCAAGTCGTAGAGCGGAGCGGACAACCTCGCTAGTTGACCCGTATCGTCCTGATTCGATCAGTTTCCCCACAAAATCATCTAACTGAGCACCGATACTGATACTGGTTGTTCTGGCCATAAAGTTCCCCTTTTCTGAGTGTTAACAATTAACACAATTTTAGCCAGGGCACGATTACCATTCAAGTATGTGGATCATTTCATGGACAGGCACTAGCCTTACCGCTCCGGGTCCAGGTTTAGCCTTTCCAGAATCGGCAGTGCGTTTTCATAAATGGCGCCACGCTGAACATATGGGGTCAGACCCCAAACTAACCCCGCTCCCCGATTCCAGTTCCGAGATTAATCCACGATCTCTGTTAAACTGAGAATTGCATCATTTCGAGGGAAGTATGATGGCCCAGGCCTCTGAACAGGAACTCACCAACGTAACGCTGGCACTTCAACGTTTCCCAGACATTGTACTGGCCGCGGTATTCGGGTCTATTATCAAGGGTGGTGCGACCCCAGATAGTGACATCGACATTGCAGTGCTCACGAAGACCCCAATGATCTCTGCCGACAGGATTGCTCTGATAGAAGCCATTACATTAGCCACTGGTCGGGCAGTGGATCTCATCGATTTGAGAGAATCGGATCATTTCATGGACGGATCATTTCATGGACAGGCACTAGCCTTACCGCTCCGGGTCCAGGTTTAGCCTTTCCAAACATATGGGGTCAGACCCCAAACTAACCCCGCTCCCCGATTCCAGTTCCGAGATTAATCCACGATCTCTGTTAAACTGAGAATTGCATCATTTCGAGGGAAGTATGATGGCCCAGGCCTCTGAACAGGAACTCACCAACGTAACGCTGGCACTTCAACGTTTCCCAGACATTGTACTGGCCGCGGTATTCGGGTCTATTATCAAGGGTGGTGCGACCCCAGATAGTGACATCGACATTGCAGTGCTCACGAAGACCCCAATGATCTCTGCCGACAGGATTGCTCTGATAGAAGCCATTACATTAGCCACTGGTCGGGCAGTGGATCTCATCGATTTGAGAGAATCGGGCCAACCAGTCCTGAACGAAATCGTCACCCATGGAAAGCAGATAATGGGTGAGCGAAGCCTGTGGGGAGATCTGATCTTTCGCAATGTTGTAGACCAGGAAGATTTTGTTCCTTACCAACAGCGGATTCTTGAAGGACGCAGGAAGGCATGGATCAACAGTTAATCAACCAGAAACTTGAATCCCTCAGGCGATGCGTTCAGCGCATTGAATCGAAAGTGCCGCCTACCGCCGAGGGCTTAAGGGCTGACTTGGATGCTCAGGATATTATTGCTCTGAATCTGACTCGGGCAGTTCAGGTATGCGTTGATATTGCGGCCCATTGGCTATCGGAACATAGCAATTCAAAATCTCCCCAGACGATGGGGCAAATGTTCAGCGCACTCTCGGAGGCGGGTGTTATCGATAAGGCACTCTCAGACCGGCTTCGCAAAGCAGTTGGGTTCAGAAATGTAATGGAATGTGGGGTCTGACCCCAAACTATTCCACCAACAGGTCGTCCATGTCTACCCCCAGCGTTTCCGACAACGATTTCAGAACCCTGGCTGAGCCGGACTTGCTGCCAGCTTCGATCTGGCTGGTGTAAGACTTGCCGACGCCAGCAGCGTTGTCCAGAGCCTCTTGGGTCAGCTCGCGATACTCCCGCCAGATCTTCAGCGGATGCTCGTTACCGGCGATCAGGCGGCTGACGATCTCAGCGGGTATCGCTTCATCCTTGTCGCTCGCCAGTTCGAGCATCGCTTCCCGGGCGTCCACGGCGTCCTGTACGTCTTCCACCAACTCCAGAAGCTCCAGGTATTCGGTGTAGGGCAGCACGGCGTATTCCGGTTTACCTTCCCGTTCAATAATTTGCGCGCTCATTTGTAAATATCTCCTCTTGAACCAATCTTCAGCACCAAAACCACCAGCTCGCCATCATTGATGCTACATATCGCCCTGTAACGGCCTAGCCTTAAACGCCAATACGGCTCGCCTTTCATGGGTTTCCAGTCGCCCCGGTAGGCGTGCGGGGCTTGAGCCATTGCCTCCAGTTCGCGCTGGAGCTTTTGTGCCTGTGGTCGGGGTATCTTCTGAAGGTTTGTTTTGGGGTCTGACCCCAGTTCACATTGGAAATGAGGGTCCACGGTTGTGCGATGGTTTGCTCTCTAGCTGCTTTTGCGCTTCGCGGATCTTTTCCGTGGTGGTGTTGCTGAGATACGACCAAAAACCGTCCTGCCGGACTGTTTGGTTGAGTCGGTCTGGCGGAATAAACCGGGACATTTCGAATATGAAATCCTTTTTCTGCCGTTCTAGTTCAAGCAGCTTCAGGCGTTCTTCCGCGCGTTCAAGGAAGGCGTTGACTGATTGTCCGTGATCCGCGAGTTTTGTATTGAGAAGCTCATAGGCCGGTACAATGCCACCTTGGGTCAGCCAGGCGATATCCCAAAGATCCCGATGTTTCAGCCGCCCTGGTCTCATAGCAAATGCCACCAACTTATCGGCAAAAATTTCCTCTCGAGTCTGGGCATTGATGATGAGGGACTCAGTACCTAAATTGATTCTGTAGTGATTTCGAAGAGTCCTTGGTGTCACCTGGTAACTGGGTACAGCGCAGATGTCCAGATGGATTCTTTGTGCTTGCCTGTCAGGCCGCTCTGGCTGAGTGTTCACGCTAAGCTTCCAGGTGTCTACATTCCCCTGTTTCTCTGCCTTTGGCTCCGTTACGGTGATGGGCAGCTCATACTTCTCACGGAGCCGTGTTTCGAGCGTGTCCTTGAGTCTGTCCAGTACAGCCTTGTTGAAATCGGCCCCGCCTGTAAAATCCAGGTCTTCACTAAGGCGGTTGGAGCCGTAGCAGGCCCGTAAGCATGTCCCGCCAATGAATGTGAGTTTCTGGAGCAGGTCTGCGTGGCTCAATTCGCGTAGAATGTCGTGGTGCAATATTTCCTTCTCCACCACAGGGCGAAGCACAGAAAGCTCGCTCTGGTTCTGTATGGCTTCGTCAACCAGTGAGTCAAATAGTCCCATCGTCAGATCCCGGAATCAGGTCAGTTGTAGAACGGTTGAACCGGTGCATATCCGCCAACGCCAATTTTGGCGAAGCGCGGTACAGGTGCCGATCCGCGTCATAACTCAATTCATCAATGATATGAGACATTGCGCGCTCCGTATGCACAAACTCGATCGTTCCGAAACGGCCGCAGTCTATCGTGGCCGAGCGACCGGTGCTTACTAGGGTAATCCAGGCAATGGGTATTTGGGAGATCAGGCCTGCTTCGCTGAGCACGGTTTCCAGACTGATGTAGTTAAAGTGTCTGGCACGCAAGAGCGCGGCGGCATGGAACAGGATCAAGCCACTGTTATCGGGTGCGCCCACATATTGGTAGACGCCCTGACACACTCGCTCCAGCAGCCCGCGCTTTTCTGCACGGTGAAGCAGAGCCCGATATGCTCCCGGGCTCAGGTCCGGGAACAGTGATCGGAAGGATGCCGCTGAATATAAGCCCCCAGTTCTGGCCAATTGGGACGCGAGTAACCATCGCTCCAGTCGCTGTATCGGTTGCACAGTTAAAGTCCTCGCTTTGTTATTAATAGTGTAATAAAGCGCGGAGTTAATGCAAGAAAATGCAGTCTCGATCTATGGGGGGTCAGACCCCAAGACATTTGGCCCGTTAAAATGTACTGGGGTCTGACCCGGTATTGCTAAAGATTGAGGAATTCGCCTTAATAAACTAAGCTAACTAGACTAAGTCCAGTTTTGAGGTGGATGATGTTAACCGTCAATATGCATGAAGCCAAAACAAGGCTTTCTTCTCTGGTTGATAAAGCTATGAAGGGTGAGCCGTTCGTTATTGCCAAAGCAGGGAAGCCGGTAGCGCGTGTTACTGCAATCGATAGTCCGGAATTAGGTTCTGAACGACGGCTGGGTTTCATGAAAGGTCAGATCAAGGTCCCCGACGATTTTGACCGCATGGGAGAGCGGGAAATTGCAGAAATGTTTGGGGGATAACGCTTGAATCTCATTCTGGATACCCACATTCTCCTTTGGGCGGCAGGTGCTCCTGAGCAGTTGACGCCCGATGCTTTGGCGCTTCTGGGTGACTCGGAACATGCGCTCTATTTCAGTTCCGCGAGCATTTGTGCGCCTCGGGGTCAGACCCCAAGACATTTGGCCGGTTAAAATACACTGGGGTCAGGCCTCCGCTGATAAATGACAATTCCGATTCGCTCTACATGAGCCAGTAAATTCTGATTCTCTACGTGGTGCTTAAGAGCCAAGTCTACTTTCCAGGGCAGTAGTAAATCGTCAATGTCGCACTCTAGCCTGTTAAATTCAGCCCAGGTCATTTCCGGAGCCGTCAAAAGCAGATCAATATCGGAGTTGTATCTGTAATTGCCATTTGCCCGCGAGCCATAAAGGGTCACAGACTCGATGGATTCATGGTTGGTAAATGCATTTCCAAGATGTTCCACAGTATGTGCTGGCAGGCCGAAAACCGTTGGCGACCCCAATGAAGGCTGTTCAGGCAAAGCCATGTTTTTGCATCTCTGAGTTCATACGCTGTTGAAGATTGGTAAGCAGTCCATGATAGTTCTGGAAGATATTCGTCAGAATCTCTTCTGCGGTCTCTTCGTTGTAGGTGTGAGAGGTGCGATTTCTGTCCTGAAGCATTTGCATCCAACGCTCACCGTCTTCAATCAATCCAGCGGAAAATGCTTCGCGAATGGCATCGCGTGGACCGGTAACGCCAGAGTTTCCCTGCCAGCGTAAGAAATCCCGCAGGAGGTTCCAGCCGAGTTCATAGGTGTATTCGAATGCCTGAATGACGCCTTGCTTCTCAAGCCTGGAAAGTTCTCGTGACTGGCCCAGCGTTACGGCATCGTCCAGTTGGGAAAATGCCTTTTTAAAATTATTGAATCGTTGTATCCAGCGCACATCCTGCTTGCTCATGAATCGTAGCTCCGTTATGTAACCTTTGAAATAATAACATAATCTGTGCTGGGGTTAGGCCCCGACCCCGAACCGGGCTTTCATCCGCTCATGAAACTCCGTCGTACCGAGCGCTGTGCCAGCGATAGCGGCATATCGAATCATATCGTCTATGCCCTTCGGTGCCGGGCTGGCGACAAAGGACCTATAACGTGCGAGTCGTATGGTTGGGACCGGGTGGTAGTTCAGGTAACAGGGGTGGGGCGTGTGAAATTTTGATCTCAGTCCGTAGCCATGACACCGATAACTGGACCACTGATAATCCCCGGCATACTGCACCATTCCCGCCTTCACGGGGTTCAATTCGATATACCGCTGGCACTGCAGAAAATAGCTCTCGGTATCCACCAGGCAAGACTTGAATCGCCCCTCCCAAAGGGTACCCGAGCGTTCGTATTTGCGATTGAAGTACTGAGCGTAGCGCTGGCCAACTGCCTTCATGAACAGGGACAGCGAATGATCAGTGTGCGGCGTGACCAGAAGGTGGGTGTGATTACTCATCAAAACCCAGGCGTGAATGTCGACCTCATGCTCTTCTCGGTAGCGGGAGAGAAACGCCGCATAGGTAGCTCTGTCTGCAAAATCCTGAAAACAAACCTGCCGGTTATTACCCCGCTGAATTACATGCTGGGGTATTCCGGCCGGACAAATCCTTTGTCGGCGGGGCATCTCACATTCCTTGTGAACTGTATTGTAGACGACATAACTTGCACCACTCGACCAGCAATTTCAAGTCGGGGTCAGACCCCAAGTTTTTACTGTGATATGATCAGTACGATCAATATGGTTGGAGGTAGGCATGATCACGGAAACCAGTGCTGTGAAATTTCGCCAGAACCTTGGGGAGATGATCAACCAGGTCCAGTATCGGCACGATAGTGTCTTGATAAAAAAGGATGGCAAGCCAGTCGCTGCTTTGGTCGACGCGCGTTTGTTCGGGCGGATCAGAAGAATGGAAGCGCGCTTTGAAGCGTTGAGTTCGCGGTTGGAGGAAGGTTTTGCTGGCGTGCCTCAGGAAGTGGGTATGCGGGAAATCGAAGAGGCGATCGCGAGCGAACGCTCCACTGAAAAATAGGAAGGGGTCCAGGGATGGCATCCATTCAGGTTGTGCTCGACACGAATGTCATTATTTCCGGTATGGCGTATACCTCCAGTGTGCCGGGAAAGATCATGCAAGCCTGGCGTAGTGGTGCCATAGAGGTTTATCTTTCAGATTACATTCTTGACGAGGTCCGTAGGGTTCTTCCCCGGCTGAGCCACCGTCATGGGTTGTCAGATGCGGAAGTTGATGATCTTGTAGATATTCTCTCGTTTCTGGCAGAGATTATTGAGCCAACGGATCTGCCCGATGATGCAGTGAGAGATATAAACGACACACCGGTGCTTGGAACGCTGGCAACCGGGACACAGTATCACGCAGTTGACTACCTGGTTACCGGTGATAAAGACCTGCTCGCATTAGCTGAAGTCTATCCGGTTATTTCACCCTCTGACTTCTGGATTCGGCATGGTGGTTTGTAAATCCTGTCGTGATCAGACCACCACAAAAAAGGACCCCCATGCATTTCGCCTCCCTCCTCCCCGATGTCATCACCATCGCCGAAGCCGCCAGCAAGAAAGTGCTGGATATCTACCACACGGATTTCAAAGTTGAGTTCAAAGCTGATAACTCCCCGCTGACGGCAGCGGATATGGCGGCTCATCAAATTATTGTCGATGGTTTAGGGCAGTTGACCCCTGATATTCCCATCCTGTCTGAGGAGTCTGCCAGTGCACCCTGGGCCGAGCGTAAGCATTGGTATCGGTTCTGGCTGGTGGACCCAATTGATGGCACCAGGGAGTTCACCAATCGCACTGGAGAGTTCACTGTCAACATCGCCCTTATTGAACAGGGCGTTCCCATACTGGGTGTGATTACGGTGCCTGCGTTGGGGGAGGTTTACTGGGGCGCGAAAGGCGAGGGCGCTTCCAAGCGAGATAAAGCAGGGCGGGCGCATCGCCTGAATGTGGTGGTGCCATCCGCAATAAAGCGTGTGGTCGCCAGTAAGAACCATATGAACAGTGAAACCGAAGCGTTCATTGAGACGCTCGGAGAGCATCGCCTGGTGCAAGCGGGCAGTTCACTCAAGTTTTGCAAAATAGCAGAAGGCCATGCAGATATTTACCCGCGTCTTGGCCCGACCTGTGAGTGGGATACCGGTGCGGCGCACGCCATTCTGAGCGCGGCCGGGGGAAAGGTGGAAACACTCGACCGAAAGCCGTTGCGCTATGGCAAAGAAGATGTACTGAACCCGCACTTTGTGGCGTCCGGGAAGTGGTACTGATAAAATCTGGCTCATAGTTGACGCGTGGTCAACTTTCTTGCGTTCATTCAGTTTGTGAATAAACGCATGTATATCAAGCACATTGTTAACCATGCGGATTACGACAAGCTAACGAAAAAGTATATGAAAGACCAGAACTAGAGGTGGCGCTATGACACAGTTGGCAATCGTTGATGCATACCAAAAATTTATGGCCACTGCTCAGCCATTGATTGATATCGACACCGAAGAGCAGCATCTGTCGGCCCTGAAGGTACTGGAGCAGATACTCGAGTCTGCTGACGATACCCTGGATGAGCCGCTTAATCATCTGATCGATATGCTCAGTCATGCAATCGAGCGGTATGAGCTCCAGAACGAGGAAATGGCTTTATTCATTGAAGAAGCCGATTCATTGCCAGCAGATATATCATTGCTGCGCATATTGATGAGCCAGCATCATCTGACCGGCAGTGATCTGCCGGAAATTGGCGATAAGACCATGGTGTCCAAGGTGCTCAAGGGCAATAGAATTCTCAGCCGCCAGGCTATCGAGAAGCTTTCTCAACGTTTTAATCTACGACCTGCCATGTTTTTTGGTGACCATGATTGATGAAGCCTGCAACGGCCAGCCCGCTGTAGAGCGACTTCAACCGCGAGGAATAGCTGACCGGTTCGAATGTTAACGCTTCAACGCAGATACAGAGACCTTTACCTGCTGAGATCGCTGCATAAAGCTGATCAGTACGATAGCGCGTTCCTCCCCGTCGTAAGCCTGAAACACGGCATCCAATCCTGCGAAGGGCCCGTCTTGTAACTGAACACTGTCTCCCGCCTTGATGCCCCCACACTCAGCCACGGTATCCAGACTGTCGCGGATGTGGTCAATCACCGCCTCGTCAATCGCCGCAGGTTTGTTAGCAAAGCTGACCACTCGCAAGACCCCCCGGGTCGACCGGAGCTTGGCCCACAAAGGATCAGTCTGTTCGATACTGATAAAGAGATAGCCGGGGAACAACGGTTCGAGCCGAAAAGTCCGCTTACCGGCCTGAATCTTCTCTACGGAAATCTTGGGATAAAAGCATCGGGCATCCTGATATTGTAGGTTGTCCAGCGCCCGATCACCTTGTCCTGGTTTATGTTGAATTGCATACCATGGCATGAGGGGCTCCAATGAATATAGTTTTAAATCCCTTAACAAGCTTTAACTCAAACTTAACGCAAAACCCGGTGTTCTTGTACCCTGTTGGTTGTGTCCTATCCTTGATCAGGTAGACTTGCGCGGTCCCGAAATTGCAGCTCTATCATTTTATCTGAAATAACGTGCGAGCAGTATTTCAGTGGTGTTTGTGGCCGTCGGGCGGCAGAATAAATTATGACCTTAAAGCACTGGGCCCTAGTCGGTGGGGCGGTAGCGTGCCTGAAATGATAACTCAAGCAAAACCTGGATTGGACTAGATGAATAATACCCCAGAACAACGACCTTACTACGATGATGAAATCAGCCTGGTAGACCTCGCTGCCACATTCATTCGTCGGCGTCGAATTTTTTATGCTGTGTTTGTGCTTGTTACTTTGGCAGGCTTGGCATACGCGTTATTGGCGGCTGAAAAGTATCAATTCTCCACCCTGATTCAGGTAGCGGAAAAAAATCCCGGTAGATATCTGGAAGCACCCGAATCAACTATCGCCACATTGGAAAATCGCTGGCTTTCCGAGCAACA
Organism: Marinobacter sp.; assembly: GCF_040882185.1. GTDB lineage: Bacteria > Pseudomonadota > Gammaproteobacteria > Pseudomonadales > Oleiphilaceae > Marinobacter. Next base: position 360,320 of record NZ_JBBEBW010000002.1, read on the forward strand.
AACGCTCTTTCGTGCTGAGACTGACCGCAGCCTGCCATTCGATGTAACCTTCTCAAACCCTGAGAACACCGGGCTAATCCGGTTTGTCTCTGAGGCGGCTGAGGAAAGTGAGAGTGAAGTCGAGCAAGTCCACAAAGCACTGATCGAAAAAATCGAGCAACGACAGAATGCTCTCGTTGAACGCGAAAGGAAAAGTATTCAACGCCGGATTGAATCGGTAACTCGCTCCATTGAGACGCTCCAGGGTGGCACAGATACTGGTGCAGCTATTGCGGAAGCTTTTGAGCGAAAGGTAGAGCTTGAAAGTGATCTGGAATCTCTGAAAAGCCCTGAAGTATTGGTGGTTAGCCGCCAGAGCGCGGATAAGACTGGGCCTGCACGCACCTTGATTGTTGCGCTGGCGATAATGCTGGGCGGAATGGCGGGTATTTTTCTGGCATTCTTCGCGCAATTTGCGGCTTCGGTCAGATCTCATTTGGCAGACGGGTCGACAGAATAATTCCGAACCAATAGCCCAGGGAGCAGTTCTCAATGAAACTACTCATTACCGGCGGTGCAGGATTTATCGGCTCCGCAGTCATACGTCACATCATCGCAAACACGGCTGATGAAGTGGTCAATGTGGATAAACTTACCTACGCGGGCAATCTGGAAAGCTTGGCTGAAGTCAGTGGTTCGCCACGTTATCACTTTGAACAGGTCGATATCTGTGACCGAACCAGCCTTGATCGACTATTTAACGAGCGCCAGCCAGACGCAGTGATGCATCTCGCTGCAGAAAGCCATGTCGATCGCTCGATAGACGGACCGGCAGCCTTTATCGAAACCAATATCGTCGGTACCTACACGCTGCTGGAGGCGACGCGGCAATATTGGAGTGCTCTTGATGAAGATAAAAAGTCAAGCTTTCGCTTTCATCATATAAGCACCGATGAAGTTTATGGTGACCTGGAGCGACCAGAAGATTTTTTCACAGAACAAACGCCCTATGCTCCAAGCTCACCTTATTCAGCAAGCAAAGCGAGCTCAGACCATTTAGTGCGGGCATGGCGCCGAACCTACGGCTTACCAACGTTAATCACTAATTGCTCCAACAACTACGGACCGTACCACTTCCCTGAAAAGCTCATACCGTTGGTTATCCTGAACGCCCTCGAAGGCAAGCCATTACCCGTTTACGGCAAAGGCGATCAAATCCGGGACTGGCTCTACGTAGAAGACCACGCTCGAGCACTTTATAAGGTGGTCACAGAAGGTAAAGTCGGCGAAACCTACAACATAGGCGGCCACAACGAAAAACAGAACATTGAGGTAATCCTGACCCTCTGCAATATACTCCAGGAGCTAGCACCACCCTCAGAGTCTGCACGTTTTGTAGGAGCGACTTCAGTCGCGAAGACTAATAGCATAAACCATTACCAAGACCTGATAACATTCGTCACAGATCGTCCAGGCCATGACATGCGCTACGCTATTGATGCCACTAAAATTCAGAAAGAGCTCGGCTGGGCCCCGGAAGAAACTTTCGAAACCGGTATCCGAAAAACAGTCCAGTGGTACCTGGACAACATGGAGTGGTGCCAGCGGGTTCAGGACGGTAGTTACCAACGAGAAAGGCTTGGGGTAGGGATATGAACATTCTTCTACTAGGCAAAACTGGCCAAGTCGGCTTCGAACTCCACCGCACCCTCGCGCCCCTTGGCATTGTCACCGCTCCAGACAGGGCAGAACTGGATTTGGTGAATGAGCAGGCAGTCAACATCTATCTGACAAACACCAAGCCGGAACTCATTGTAAATGCCGCCGCCTGGACAGCTGTAGATGCGGCAGAAGACCATCAAACTGAGGCTCAGCGCCTCAATGTGGGCTTACCCGAACAGCTTGCGGCTTACGCGAAAGTCCATAACTCACGCTTGATTCATTTCAGCAGCGATTATGTCTACCCCGGCTCCGGCGAGGTCCCATGGCAGGAAACCAGCCCCATCGGCCCGTTGAGCCACTACGGTAAAACCAAACTGGAAGGGGATCAGGCGATTGAGCAAAGCGGCGCGGATTATCTTATTTTCCGTACCAGCTGGGTCTACAGTGCCCGCGGCAACAACTTCATGAAAACCATGCTGCGCCTTGCTGAGAGCAAAACCGAACTCAACATTGTGGTAGACCAGGTCGGCGCGCCGACACCCGCCAGACTTATCGCACAGATAACCACCCTGGCAATCCACGGTAAACTGACAAAAGGCCTGTATCACCTAGCCCCTAGAGGCGACACCAGTTGGCACGGCTTTGCCAGTGAAATCTTCCGCCTGGCAGGCCATAACCTGAAAGCAAACCCCATCCCAACCAGCGACTACCCAATGCCAGCCCAACGGCCGCTGAACTCAAGGATGGGCATGAGCAAACTCGAAAACGCCCTGAACATTGAGCTGCCGGACTGGAAAAGCCAACTGGCGTTAACCCTGGGGGAATACCTCCAGAACTGATTGATTAGCCACGGAACCCACGGAAAAACACGGAAGAAAAACCAAAATTTTTTCACTAAATCATTTTTCTGTGTCCTTCCGTGTCCTTCCGTGGATTCCGCGGCAAAAAAGTCTCTAATCTGTAAGGAGCAAATGTGAAAGGAATAATACTGGCTGGCGGCTCCGGCACCCGTCTGTACCCCATTACCCGGGGCATCTCCAAGCAGCTCTTGCCGGTGTACGACAAGCCCATGATTTACTACCCGCTGTCTGTCCTGATGTTGGCCGGGATAAGAGACGTGCTTGTTATTACCACACCCGAAGATCAAGACGGCTTCAAGCGCCTGTTAAACGATGGCAGCCAATGGGGTATCAACCTCACCTACGCAGCACAGCCAAGCCCGGATGGCCTTGCACAGGCATTCATCATTGGCGAGGAGTTTATCGGCAACGATAGCGTGTGCCTGGTACTGGGCGATAACATCTATTACGGGCAGGGCCTCAGCAAAATGCTCCAGAACGCCGCCGCAAGGCCCAAAGGCGCGACAGTGTTTGGTTATCAGGTTACCGATCCGGAACGTTTCGGCGTAGTAGAGTTTGACGACAACCAGCGTGCCATTTCCATAGAAGAGAAGCCGAGTAACCCGAAATCAGACTTTGCGGTGACCGGCCTGTACTTCTACGACAACGATGTAATCGATATTGCCAAACAGGTAAAGCCAAGCCATCGTGGCGAACTGGAAATTACCAGCATCAACCAAGCCTATCTGGAGCGCGGCGATCTGAACGTAGAGCTGCTGGGCCGGGGCTTCGCTTGGCTGGACACCGGCACCTTTGATTCCCTTCACGAAGCCAGTGGCTTTATCGAAACTCTGGAAAAACGCCAGGGCCTGAAGATTGCGTGCCTGGAAGAAGTGGCCTACCGAATGGGGTTTATCGGTGAAGAACAGCTATTGGCTGAGGCTGAAAGCCTCAAAAAGAACAGCTACGGCGCCTACCTGAAAAAATTGATCAAAACAGCCAAGTAAGCGAACCTTATGAAAATTACAGAAACCAGAATTCCAGACGTCAAACTCATTGAACCTAAGGTGTTCGGAGACGAACGCGGCTTCTTCATGGAAACGTGGAACGAAAAGGCGTTCCGAGAAGCGGGTATCAACGCCACCTTCGTGCAGGACAATCACAGTCGTTCCGGGAAAAACACCCTGCGCGGTCTGCACTACCAGATCAAACAGCCTCAGGGCAAACTGGTGCGCGTTACTCAGGGCGAAGTGTTTGATGTAGTAGTGGATCTGCGCAAAGATTCACCCACGTTTGGCCAGTGGGTAGGGGAATACCTCTCAGAAGACAATAACCGCATGTTGTGGGTGCCGCCGGGGTTTGCCCATGGCTTTCTGGTGACTAGTGAAACGGCAGACTTTCAGTATAAATGTACAGATTTCTACGCGCCTGAGTATGAGCGTGTTGTTATTTGGAATGACCCGGTACTGAACATCAAGTGGCCTGTTGATGCCTTATCTAACGGTCCCTTGTTATCCGATAAGGATAAAGCAGCAAACCCAGTGAAAGAGGTGCAACTGTTTTGACTGATTCAGCTAAAAAAATGATCTATCTGATCGCGGGCGCGCGGCCTAATTTTATGAAAATAGCGCCCATAGTTCGTGCGCTAACCGCTCATAGCGGACAGTTCAATTACCGTATCATTCACACCGGTCAACATTATGACCATGAAATGAGCGATATATTTTTTGAAGAACTGGGCATACCGAAGCCGGATCATCATCTGGAATGCGGTGGCGGCAGCCACGCGGAACAAACCGCCAATATTATGGTGGCCTTTGAGCGTATTTGCCAAAAAAATCGACCAGACTGTGTTCTCGTAGTGGGTGATGTGAACTCCACTATGGCTTGTTCCATTGTGGCTAAAAAACTCCACATTTCGGTCGCCCATGTCGAGGCCGGGTTACGCAGCGGCGACCGGTCGATGCCAGAAGAAATCAATCGATTGGTCACTGATAGTATCAGCGACTGGTTTTTTTGCACGGAACCGGCGGGCGTGGACAACCTTTTGCAAGAAGGTAAGCCCTCCAAAGCTATCTTTGATGTTGGCCATGTCATGGTCGATAATCTGCTTTACGAGGCCGACCGACTTGCGCAGGCCGATTGTATCGGATTCAAGTCACCCCAGCTTAAAGATCAACACGCAGATTATGGTGTCATTACGCTGCACCGTCCCTCGAATGTAGATGATCAGGACGTTCTGGCGGCTATTCTCGGCAGCCTTAATACTTTATCGGAACGACTACCGCTGATTTTCCCCGTGCACCCGCGTACAAAGGCCAACCTCCAACGTTTTGGTTTGAAAACAGCACCAGGCATAACTCTCACGGGGCCCTTGTCTTACATGGACTTCTTGAACCTGTGGAAAGACGCCAGGCTGGTGCTGACTGATAGTGGCGGCCTTCAGGAAGAAACCACTGCACTTGGCATTCCGTGTTTGACGCTGAGGCACAACACCGAACGGCCTATTACGGTGGATGAAGGCACTAATGTTTTGGTGGGAACCGAACCTAGCGCAATCTTACGAGAAGCCTGGAATATCCTTGACGGCGGCGGGAAAACCGGCAAACGCCCCGCGCTTTGGGACGGTCATTCAGCGGAGCGTATTGTTCAGAACTTAAGTGGTTTTTTATGAGTCGGAGCTTCGTGCTGCACCTGTTTGGCTGGGATAAAAAATTTGTTTTGCCGTTCAGGGACTTTATTCATAAACACTTTGCAGATGGTAGGCACCATTTCATTATTTACGGTGACGTAGCGAAGAGGGATGTGCCTGAGTCTCCTGATACCTATGTAATGCCAAATATTTTAAAGAATACTATTGCCATAACGAAGGCGATTAACAAGGCTGACAAAATTATTATTCATGGCCTGTTTAATAATCACCTTTTTTATCTTTTGGCGCTGCAGCCCTGGTTGTTGAAAAAATGTTATTGGGTTATGTGGGGGGGCGACCTTTATATTCATAATGCGCCGATTAAAGACTGGCGATGGAAAAAAAATGAACTTTTTCGCCGATTTATTATAAAGCGCATTGGGCACTTCGTCACCTACATAAAAGGTGATTATGAATTAGCGCAAAAATGGTACGGAGCTAGGGGTGAGCACCGCCACTGCATAATGTATCCTAGTAACTTGTATAAAGATTTCTTCCTGCTTCCGAGGCAGGGAAAAGCAATCAATATTCTGGTGGGTAATTCAGCTGACTCTACAAATAACCATGCAGAAGTGTTTGAAAAGCTAGCCGTATATAGAAGAGAAAATATAAAAATATATTGTCCGCTCTCTTACGGGTGTGCCGAAGAAGCTAAGTGTATCTCAAAACTCGGAAATGAGCTATTTGGAGATAAATTTACACCCTTGCTTGAATTCATGCCGTTTGAAAACTATCTCGATTTACTCGGACAAATTGATATCGCAGTGTTTGCGCATAAGCGACAGCAGGCAATGGGAAACACGATTACTTTGCTTGGATTGGGTAAAACGGTATATATGCGAACGGATGTAACCCAGTGGAAAATGTTTAAGGAACTCGGAATTAATGTATTTCCTGTGCAAGAGATTGTAATTGAACCAAGCGATAAGCTGACTTCAAGAAAAAATTCAGAAAAAATAAAAGAAATATTTTCCGAAAGACAGTTAATAGAGCAATATAGAAAAATATTTGGATGATGCAATGAAAGTAGGATTTTACGTATTAGGGAAAAAAGGTTTTATTGCGTTAGAAAGATTTTTAGAAAAATTTAGTTCTACTCATGTAGCTTTTGTTATGGCAGCACGTGATAGCGACATAGAAAATGATTTTCATACTGAGATATCTGGTTTGTGTGGCGAGCATGGCCTTAAGTTTAACACGAGAGGTAAAGCGTGTGAACAAGGGCATATTGATGCCGAATTCAGTTTTGCGATTGGATGGAAATGGGTAATAAAAGAAGTCAATGGTTTGATTGTGTTTCATGATTCACTATTGCCAAGGTACAGGGGTTTTTCTCCGCTGGTTAATATGTTAATCGATGGTGAAGATGAAATTGGGGTTACGGCACTAATTGCCTCGGATGAATATGACAAAGGTGATGTTATATATCAGGAAAAAACTCCAATCAACTATCCACTAAAAATTCATGATGCCATTGACAAGGTGTCCGCTATTTATGCTGAGCTCGTTTTAAAAACAGCGACCGATATTTTTGACGGAAGCGGCGTTAAAGGCTTTCCACAAGATGAAAATTTAGCCAGTTATAGCTTGTGGCGCGATGAGAGGGACTATTTTATTAATTGGGCTGCTAACGCGGATGAAATTTCCCGATTTGTAGATGCCGTTGGTTCGCCATACCGGGGCGCTCGTTCAGTGCTGAATGGTCAAGCAGTGTGGGTCCATGATGTTACTATTGTTAGAGACGTTATCGTGGAGAATAGGGCTTCGAATATTGGCAAGATAATTTTTATTGAGAATGCTTTACCAGTAGTTGTTTGTGGCATGGGCTTAATTAAGATCACTGATTTGAGAACGGAAGATGGGTGTTCAGTCATTGGGCATATGAAGTTCAGGTCAAGATTCGAAGGTGGAATATGACCTTTAAAATTCCATTTAATCGTCCTCCTCACACCGGCAACGAGGACCAATACGTCATTGCTGGCATGCGCAGCGATAAAATGTCCGGTGACGGCAAATTCGGTCATCAGTGCCAGGAATGGTTCGAGCAACAACTCGGTTCCCCCAAAACCTTACTCACTCCTTCATGCACACAAGCATTGGACATGGCCGCAATGTTGCTGGATATCCAGCCGGGCGATGAGGTCATCATGCCGAGTTATACATTTGTAAGCACGGCAAATGCATTTGTGTTGCGTGGTGCAAAAATCGTTTTCGTGGATATTCGGCCCGATACGATGAATATCGATGAGAATCTCATTGAGTCGGCCATCACACCAAAAACCAAAGCCATAGTGCCAGTACATTACGCAGGTGTAGCGTGCGAGATGGATACAATTATGAGGATCGCCAACCAACACGGTGTGGTTGTGATTGAAGACGCAGCGCAAGGCATGATGGCCACTTATAAAGGTCGTGCGCTGGGTACTTTCGGCCAAATGGCAGCATACAGCTTTCACGAGACGAAAAATTTCACTAGCGGCGGCGAAGGCGGCCTGCTGATCATCAATGAAAGGCAATACGTCCAGCGGGCAGAGATCATCCGCGAGAAGGGTACCAATCGCAGCCTATTTTTTCGCGGCATGGTGGATAAGTACTCATGGGTGGATTTGGGTAGCAGCTATCTACCTAGCGAGATCCAGGCAGCTTATCTTTGGGGCCAGTTGGAGTGGGCGGATAAAATCACGCAAAACCGTTTGGCGATCTGGAATGCTTATTGCGCCGCATTGAGTGGTTTAGCACAACGCGAACTGATCGAGTTAGCCAGCATACCAGCAGACTGTCAGCATAACGGTCATATGTTTTATCTCAAGGTAAAGGACATGGATGAACGTTCCGCCCTGCTTGCTCATTTGAAAGCTGACGAAATTTATGCCGTGTTTCATTATGTCCCACTGCATAGCGCGCCTGCGGGGTTGCGCTTTTCACGTTTTCACGGTGAGGATATTTTCACGACAAAAGAGAGCGAAAGGCTGATTCGACTGCCGATTTGGTATGGCATGGAAGAGCAGACTATCGAGTATATTGCTTACAGCGTAATAAGATTTTATTCATGAGAATTAGCCAACACCATTCGAATCGCCAGTTACACAGCTGGCTTATCTACAATATCGGTGATCATAACCTACTCAAACACTACAAAGGCACGCTCTAAGACCTCGGTGCGGGCGAATCTCCCTACAAAGATTTTTCCTGCAATATGCTAATCAATACATCGCCGTAGACTGGGCGGGCAGTTGTTCCGATACCAAAGCGGACATTGCCGCGGACTTGAACCTGCCATTGCCAATAGAATCTGAGGTGGCAGACTTCGTGGTGTCGCTCTCGGTAGCGGGGCATTTTGTGAACCGCGAATCATGCTGACTGAGGTTATCGCATCCTCAAGCCGGGTGGGGAAATGTTCTGCAGGTGCCCTGGTAGTGGTGGGTACACGAAACGCCCTATGATTTGTTTCGATATACCCCCTATGGCCTCAAGTACCCGTTTGAAAAGGCCAGCTTTGTCGATGTCGTGGTGGAGCCACAATCCGGGGTTTCCACCAAGTGGTTTCTGAAGATGAACTACTTCAGCCAGCGTTTGATTCGTGGCGCGAGACTGCTGCCTAGGGCGATAAAAGCGGCATTACTGCACTTCTGGTATCTTGGTCAGAAAGCGGTGCCATTGCTGGACAAGCTTGGCAGAAACTGGGCGTTAGAAAGCTCGGGATATTACATGACGGCTACAAAACTGTGACCCTGAAACACCGTACTTTTTCCGCTGTGCGCTGGACCACAGCGGCTGCCGTTGTTCGCGCCTTGGTTCAATTGGCGCAGTTGGCAGTGCTTGCGCGACTACTGGTACCAGAAGACTACGGTTTGATGGCGATGGTTGCTGTGGTGCTGGGGTTTGCCACAGTGTTTACGGATATGGGCGTAAACAGTGCCTACGTGCAACGTCAGGATGTGACGCCAGAACAACGTTCCAGCCTGTTTTGGTTGAATGCGTCTTTTGGGGGCGGGTTAACCCTGTTAGTCCTATTCTGCAGCTCGTTCATTGCCGGGTTTTTCGGCGACGAGCGGTTAACCCCGTTGTTGATGCTGGCCTCTATCACCTTTGTCGTCATCGCTCTGGGGCAGCAGGTAAAGATGACGGCTGAGAAAACACTTGATTTTCGCCCGGTCGCGTTAATAGAAATAACCGCCGCATTGGTCGGTTTTTTTGCTGCGGTGATCGCCGCCTATTCTGGCTGGGGTGTCTATGCTTTGATCCTGGGGGCGATTGTCAATGCGACAGCTGTCACGGTGATGGCCTGGCTGTTTCTTGCCCGAGGGTGGCGCCCGATGTGGCGTTTCCAATATTCGGATGTGCGCTCTTTTCTGGGATTCGGCGGCGCCTTGGTGGGCAATAACATTGTCAATGAATTCAATCGAAGCATCGATTTGTTACTGGGTGGGCGTATGTTGGCAGCGAGTGCCTTGGGCTTGTACAGTCTTCCTAGGCAAGTCGTATTTCAAATACAGGGGCTGGTCAACCCGATTATTACCCGGGTGGGTTTTCCGCTGATCGCACAGGTACAAGGCGATATCCCGAAGGTACGCTCTATTTATCTGAAGACCCTGAACATGACTGCTGCGACGAACGCTCCCTTGTACCTAGGTATCGCCTTTTTTGCACCGGAAGTAGTGACCATTATGTTGGGTGAAAAATGGCTAGCGGCGACTGATCTACTGCGCCTGCTCGCTATCTGGGGGTTTTTACGCTCGACAGGCAACCCGGTGGGCAGCTTGCTGTTAGGCATGGGGCGCGCTGATTTGGAGCTGAAATGGAACCTGGCCATGTTGTGCCTGGTGCCGCCGCTACTCTGGATGGGTTCCCATTACGGTACCCTTGGGCTGGCATGGTCGCTGCTGGGGTTTACAGTCGTGATGTTCATACCTGGGTGGTATGTACTTGTGCGGCCGATATGCAAAGCTGGGCTGCTTGAATATTCTATTGCCACATTACGGCCCCTGCTGATTGCTGTGATGGCCATTGCCCCGGCTCACTATCTCACCCTGGCGATGACGAATGTTTATCTGCACATGATCGTTGCGGTTCTCATCTCGGCTCCCTTGTACATGGGTTTGAGTTTTTTACTGAATCGCGAGTGGCTGGTGGCGATGAGGCAATTGGCTTCGCCGGGACGTACTCCTAAGAATAATACAGTTTAAAAGCTTTTAACCCGTTGAGAAATCTACCCGTTTGCGATGAGTAATGGATTGAATGAAACAATGATAAATGCACAAGAAAAGGCGACCCGAAGTGCACCAACAGGGATTTTTTTACTTTATGAGGGCCTGCCTCCGACCATCGTAGAATCCCAAGTGATAGCGCATGTTCAGAGCATGAAAAATGTTGGTGTAGAAATCGAAATATGGGCGTTTGCAGTTACGTCGCAAGCGTTTGCCTCTGGGCAAGCGGCATTAGAGAGCTTCCAGAGTGCTTACCCCGGTATAGTAATTAGGTTATTTCGTGGCGTTAAACCAGCGCTACCATTCTCAGAGATATTTAACGCGTACTTGTTAATGTGGCACATGTGGCGAATTGGGGCGAGTCCAACATTTGTCCGTGCGCGGACTGAGCATGCAACCATGATTGCAGCAATCGCAAAGCGACTGATGAAGTACCGATTAATTTGGGATGCGCGAGGAGATACTCTCGCCGAATTTTTAGAAGCTGTTCGTTCTCTACCCTGGTATATAAAGATTTTGGCTCCTTTGAAGAGTAGAGCCATAAAAAAAAGAATTAAAATGGCGCAGAAGCACTGTGACTATGCAATTTTTGTTTCGGAAGCGTTACGAGAGCTCCAGGGAAGCGTATTACCGGTGGACCGAACGCTAATTCTCCCATGCCTTGCGGATGAGAGTTTGTTTTACTTCGATCCAACGTTACGAGGAAAAGTTCGTAGTGAGCTTGGATATAGTGACAACGACCTCGTAATTATCTATGTTGGCTCAACTTCGATTTGGCAATGCGTTCCGGAAACTGTTTCGCTTATGGAGCAGGTCATGCGCTGTGAGTCAACATGCAAGATTCTAATTGTTACTCCAGCTACCAGAGAATTTGAAAGCTTGTTTTCAGAAGAATATCGAAATCGTACGACTATTACTTCTGGAAAATTACGCGATATGAATCGCTTTTTAAACGCTGCTGACATTGGAGTTCTACTGAGAAAACCAAGTGATATCAATTGGGTCGCTTCGCCAGTCAAATTTGGTGAGTATTCCTTAGTAGGGTTACCTGTGATTACAGGTGAAGCGATTGATCAGATCAACAAGTTTAGCCAATATTTTGAAAATAAAGTATCAGAGGGCGAGATTATAAATAAAGAGTTAAAGAAAACAATAAATAAGTTCGATCGATCTGTTATTGCTGTGAAGGCCAAGGAGTTGAATGGAAGTAGGTCTTATACAGAAAAGTTAAAAAAATTCTATTTTGTATCATCATGTTAATGCGACCAAGTAAACGCTGGTATCGTTTAGATTTTTACTTAAAATTTTTTTATCAGTTTTCGAGGCTGACTAATAATTTAAAATTTATGTTTATCGTTCCTAAGCATGCGGAAAATATAGTTGAAATTGCTTTTTATTCAAGAAAAAACGTCTTTATAATTTCTCCAAGGCTCAAAGAAGTAGACAAATATTTGTCGGCAGTAAACTTCAGGTTAATGTTTCTGAATCCTTCTAAAATTGCGGTCGGTACTAAAATTGGTCAATATCTAGCAGCTTCACTTCCAGCTATTGTCAGCCCAAATTGTATTGGGGCTGTTGTATTGATCGACACGAATCCGGAACTAGGCTGTGTTGCTGATTTTAGGCTCGGCAATCTATACATAAAAGATGGTGTTGGAAAAGATCACTTGAGTTCTCACGATAAATTGTTACATTCGAAAAATAATCAATTTGACTTTTCAGAAAATTACTTCGACAACGAAATGGTTTCTGGCATTTACAATCGTCAATACCGACGACTGCTTGACTTAGTATGAATATACTGTTGTCTAAGAAAGGTGTTATAAAGATTTCGTTCCTTCTATCTTTCAGCCTATTTTTTTCATGGCTTTCTGCTGAACGATTTCTTGGAGTAGATCGCGATTATCTTCAATACCTTTCTTTTTTTGAATCGCTGACCCCCTCTTACGATGGGCGTTTTGAAATAGGATTTGTTGGGTTGAGCTTATTTATTAAAAGCTTGGGGTTATCCTTTGGCGTTTTGCTTTTTATATCAGCGCTAATATCTTTAAGTCAAAAATTTTATTTGATATATCAGGGTCCAAATAAAGCCTTTTGGGTTGTTGTTTATTTATTAATGCTATTTCCGTTACATGAGATGACGCAAATCCGCGCATCTACCGCAATTGGTTTTGGGTATTTGTCGTTATTTTTTGCTATTCGTGAAAATCTGTCAGTTCGAGTAGTAGTTTTAGGTGTATTGTCTGTTTTGTTTCACTGGACACTACTGGTTTTTATTCCTTTTATTGTTTTTGTGAAATTCTTTAAAATGAGAAAGTTTTCGATTGTTGTATCTTTAATTGCATTTCCAACGGTTGTTACTTATTTATCCTTGTCGTTTCTGAGTTATTTAAATCCGCAAGTTGAAAATATAATCAATACCGCAAGTGAAATGCACGCAAATCCATTTTCATCTAGAATGATTATATTTATAATAATTATTTCAATTGGTATGGCTAATATAAATAAAATTAAATCCGATTTCTTGCCTTGGTTTTATCTTTCGGTTTTTGGAATTTCATTTTGGTACGGTATGGTGGAACTTCCAGTGTTTGCTCATCGAATTTTCGAGTTGACGATGTTTTCATGTTTTTTGTGGGTTCCAAGTTTACCTAAATATAGTAGGGCTATTGCTATGTCTCTGTTGGCAGTTCTATCTATATATCTATTTATAAATGCGCTGTATCTTGATCCTTTGTTTAGGTCTGATTTATGATTTCTGTAGTGGTTGTTAACTGGAATGCTGGCCATCAACTAAAAAACTGTGTCGACTCCATTACCAAGTTTGGCGGTGGCTTGGTAGATAAAATGATAGTAGTCGATAACGGTTCTACAGATGGCTCCGAAGCGTCGGTCGAGGGAGTCCCAAACGTCACCCTGATACGTACAGGCGAAAACCTCGGCTTCGGCAAAGCCTGTAACCTCGGGGCGAAGCACGCGGATAGTGACTATCTTCTGTTCCTCAATCCCGATGCGGCGCTCTTGGAGGGGACGCTTACTAAAGTAGTCGGATTCATGCAGGATCAGACTAATCAAACGGTGGGTATCTGTGGTGTGCAGTTAATCGAGGAGAATGGCAAGATTTCCCGCAGTTGTGGACGCTTTCCTACCGCTACTGGGTTTTTGGCGCATGCAGTTGGCCTAAATCGTTTTTTCCCACGCTTAGGTAACGCTATGGCCGAATGGGATCATTTGGCCGATCGCCAAGTCGATCAGGTTATAGGTGCTTTCTTTTTCGTTCGTAGCGGGCTTTTTGAGCAACTGCAGGGTTTTGATGAACGTTTCTTCGTTTATTTCGAGGAGGTTGATTTTTCATACCGTGCGTATTGGGTAGGCTGGCAAAGTTTCTATCTGGCCGATGCTCAAGCTTTCCACGCTGGCGGAGGCACCTCCAATCAGGTGAAAGCGAAGCGGCTGTTCTATTCGCTGCGCAGCCGGTTGCTGTATGCTTTTAAGCATTTTTCTTTACCCGCTGCGTTAACGGTGTTGGCCTCGACACTTTTGCTCGAACCTTTGGCTCGTTCCGTGTTGGCTCTTGCCCGGCGGTCTTTATCGGGGTTTAAAGAGACCTGGGGGGGTTATCGGATGCTGTGGGCATGGTTGCCAAAATGGCTCTTAAAAATGAGACGCGATAAATGCTGCAATAATTTATGAAAATCCTCCTACTTTCCAAGTACTCGAGAAAAGGCGCCAGTTCCCGTCTACGCTCATTGCAGTATCTGCCTTTTTTGGCGGCCGAAGGGTTTCAGGTCACTGTCAGTAGCCTTTTTGACGATCAATACCTTGATCAGCTTTATCGACAAGGCAGACGGGCGCCATTGCACGTGATGGTGCTCTATTTGCGCAGGCTGCGCGTGCTGCTCAGTGTCCTCAGGTATGACTTAATTTGGATCGAAAAAGAAATATTCCCCCATATGCCTGCGCTCGCTGAACGAATTTTGCGCTGGCTAGGCAAGCGCTATGTGGTCGATTTTGATGATGCGATCTTTCATAACTATGATCTGTCGGGTAACCCGGTGCTGCGTCAGATTATGGGCCAAAAAATTGACGTTGTGATGCGCTGTGCAGATTGGGTCGTGGCAGGTAATGATTATCTGGCAAATCGGGCCAAAATGGCGGGTGCTGCCTGTGTCGAGTTGGTGCCGACGGTGGTGGACGCAGCGCGCTATAGTCCGACTGGCTCTTCCGCGGCATCTCGCCCTGTGATTGGTTGGATTGGTTCACCCTCTACGCAGAGTTACGTCGTGGACATTGCCCGGATATTGAAAGTGCAGTGTCAGAAACATGATGCACGGCTTCTACTGGTTGGTGCTTCGGTTGATATTGCCAACGAATTCCCTGGCGTTGATGTCGAAGTTGTGACCTGGAGTGAGGCATCCGAAGCCGAGCTGATTGCAAGGATGGATATTGGCATTATGCCGTTATCCGATGGCCCCTGGGAAAAAGGTAAGTGCGGTTATAAGTTAATTCAGTACATGGCGTGTGGTATTCCTGTTATCGCCTCGCCGGTTGGTGTGAATGTCGATATTGTTGGCATGAACCAGTGCGGGATGCTGGCTGCAAGTATCGCAGAATGGGACGTTGCACTGGACAAACTGCTAGAATCACCGGCACAGAGACTGCAACTGGGCAGCGCAGGGCGGCAAGCGGTTGAGAACCGGTATTCATTGTCGGTTCAGGCACCAGTTCTAGCCGGTATCTTTACCCAATGCATGACCGGGCCGGAGTCTGTGTAATGTCCGGCATTGTCGGATTTCATCATGGCCATTCTGCGGCACTTGATCCGGTTAGCACCGGGATTTGTGATTGAATTGATCGCAGGACGCGGCAGTTCATCAGTTCATCAGTTCATGCCGTCGTTGAATGACGGGTTGCGTGGGTGGTTAAGAGATTGGGTCAAAGCAATGCTGAATGAGTGCCGCCGCCCGTCGGAAAACTTCCTTCCTTCAGGACCAGGTCGGCTCATGTGGACGAAACACCTTAGCGGCAAGCGGAACTGACTGTATCATTTATGGAATATGTTGTGTTTCAGACTTGGCTGGGTGAGCAGTAGTTACCTTAGCGCCGAGGGATTCTGTTGACTGACCGATAAGGATTTGCGGTTCTGATGACATTTTTATTGATCGCCAGCTTTCCTGATTCGCTTATTAAATTTCGTGGGCCGTTGCTGCAGGCTTTGTTGGCGAAGGGGTTTGATGTGCATGTAGCCGCGCCGGATATGGATAGGGCGGAAGATATCTATAGGGAGCTGGCTTTCCTGGGCGTTACCCTTCACAAAATTAGGCTAAAGCGCACCGGTACTAATCCGGTAGCGGATTTGGGGACCATGGCGGAATTGTGGCGGTTGATGCGCCGCATTCGCCCGGAGTATGTGTTGGGATATACAATCAAACCGGTGATTTATGGTTCGTTGGCCGCCTGGCTGGCTGGCGTCCCTAACCGCTTTGCTCTGATTACCGGCCTTGGCTATGCTTTTACCGGAGAGGCCTCCGGCAATAGGGGCGTGCTGCGAGAATTGATCCAGCGTTTGTATCGATTGGCGCTCTCGAAAACTCAAAAGGTTTTTTTTCAGAATCCAGATGACGAGGCTTTGTTTCAGGAATTAGGCCTGTTGCCGTCGACCATTCCTTCCTGTGTAGTGAACGGCTCTGGAGTTGATGTGGCGGACTACTCAGTAAAGCCTATGCCTTTAGAACCGTCATTTCTTCTGATCGCGCGTCTTTTAGGCAATAAGGGCGTGCGCGAGTACGCCCAGGCCGCTAAACAGGTGAAAAAGCTTCATCCCAAGGCTAGTTTTAAATTGGTAGGCTGGATAGACAAAAATCCTGACGCCATAGGACAGCGGGAGCTAGATGAATGGGTCAAATCAGGTACCTTGGAATTTCTGGGTAAGTTGGCGGATGTGCGCCCAGCCATCGCCAACTGTAGTGTTTATCTGTTGCCATCTTACCGGGAAGGCACCCCGCGCACGGTGCTTGAGGCCATGGCCACAGGTCGTCCGATCATCACCACTGATGCGCCTGGCTGCCGCGAAACGGTTCGAGACGGGGATAACGGCATTCTCGTTCCCGTGAAAGCGGTTGAGGAATTGGCGAATGCTATGATTCGTTTTATTGAAGAGCCAGAATTAGCAGAACGAATGGGCTTTCGTTCTCGCCTCATAGCTGAAGCAAAGTACGATGTTCATAAGGTAAATGAACTAATGTTGGCAGAAATGGGGATCCAGTGATTAAGCGTATTTTTGATATTCTGACCTCAACGGCTGCGTTGATGGCGCTACTGCCGTTCATAGTTACTGTTGCCCTTTTCATCCGTCGCAAACTCGGCCCCCCCGTTTTCTTTCGCCAGACCCGCCCCGGTAAAAATGGCAAGTCTTTCCAGATGATCAAATTTCGCACCATGCTGGATGCGGTGGACGCCCAGGGCAATCCACTGCCGGATTCAGAACGGATGACTCCGTTTGGCCAGTTTCTGCGCTCCAGTAGCCTGGACGAGTTGCCTGAACTCTGGAACGTGCTGAAAGGCGATATGAGCCTGGTGGGCCCAAGGCCTCTATTGATGGAGTACCTGCCTCTGTATTCAGCAGAACAGTTCCGTCGGCACGAGGTACCGCCTGGCGTAACCGGTTGGGCCCAGGTAAACGGCCGCAACGCGATTTCCTGGGAAGATAAGTTTAAGCTCGATGTATGGTACGTGGATAATCGCTCGTTCTGGCTCGATTTGAAGATTCTGTTCCTTACGGTCAAGAAGGTACTGGTTCGTGATGGCATCAGTGGCGAGGGTGAACCCACTATGTCGAAATTTACCGGGAATAAAGATTGATGCATTTAGCGATTCTTGGTGCCAGTGGTCATGGCAAAGTGATTGCTGATGCGGCGGAACAAGCGGGTTGGCAGAGTGTCACGTTTTTCGATGATGCATGGCCGGAACTTGAAGAAAATGGGCCCTGGGCGGTAAAGGGCGATACCCGGGCGTTGCTTTCAAGATTGGCCGATTTTGATGGCGTAGTTATTGGTATTGGCAACAACCGAATTCGGGCAGACAAACAATCCGAGCTGGCGAGAGCTGGCGCGAACCTTGTTTCCATCATCCATCCTGCTGCAATTATTAGTCCTCGTTCTTCTATTGGTGCGGGTTCCGTCGTTTTTGCCAATTCAGTGGTTAATCCTTGTGCCGTGGTCGGCGCCGGTGTGATCGTTAATACCGGCGCAGTGGTCGAACACGATTGTGTGGTTGGTGACTTCGCCCACATTAGCCCGAATGCGGTTTTGGCGGGTGGCGTAACACTTGGGCAACAAGCCTGGATTGGCGCCTGTGCATCAGTCAGGCAGTTGCTTTCGGTTGGCCGGGCGTCTGTCGTGGGCATGGGCGCTGTTGTGACTAAAGACGTCGAAGCTGGTGTGACTGTGGTGGGAAATCCGGCGCGAGTTTCTACCCGCTGAATATTCCAGCTTTTAAATTAAAACTATGGCTAAGTAACTTATGCTGAACGGACCTTTTTCTCCCTGACCCTCATTCACTGAGAAAGAGATACTTTCTCGCTAACCCGCATTGAGCTATACTTTTTCTAACCATAATGGTTATTTTTGATGCCGTACTACAATCTGGATGAAGTGCGAAGCGCCGCAAAGGCTGAAAGGATTCGTTATAGAGGGCGACGAGTATTTTTGGATGCGGCCAACCTGGGTTACCAGTTGACAGACGTTGTCTCTTGTCTTTCTGCCTTAACGGTTGAGGAATTCCAGAAGACCCATTTTCGAGAGGATGGGTCCATCGACGATGCCTACCTCACCAGGTACCCACGGCCGGACGGCGATGGTGAACTGGATGAGTTGTATGTGAAGTTCTCGTTGGTAGGTGATGTTTTGATGATTAGCCTTGGGTCGTTTCATCTCAGGCGGTTTTAGAGGAATAGATTATGAACAGTTGCAAAGCGTGTGGTTCTGCTAGTGTCCGAGAATACTCTTCCAGGGAAAGCCTGCGCTATAAGGGTCGCAAGATTGACTTTTCTGTTGCGTTCTCTGTATGTGACGTTTGTGATGATGAATTTCTTACCACCGATCAGATCCGTGTTAATGACCGTGCGGTGGTGGCTGCCAAGCGTAATGCAGAGGGTTTGCTTTCACCGGAAGAGGTCAAGACTACGCGCCAGGCGCTGGGACTTAATCAGGAGAGGGCTGCGCAGCTATTTGGCGGCGGCAGGAATGCGTTCTCAAAATATGAGCGTGGTGAAGTAGCGCAGAGCGTTGCGATGGACCGGTTGATTCGGGTTTGTCGTGCCCATCCTGATTTATTGGATGAGTTGCACGGTTATGCCGGCGCAGAAAAGCGCATGATTAATGCTCGCGCTACCGTCGTCTCTTTGCATGAATGGCAGGCTGATGCCGCCGCCGTGAATGATGATTTTTACCGGCCGGCGAACAAAGAACTCAGATCCTTTCCGGTGAGCTCGCCTGATCAGGAGCCAGGCTATGGATCGTAAGCTGGTCGACAAGGTGATTGAACACGTCGATTTAGTCGATATTTATCTGAATAACGGCTCGGTTGAGAGGGATAAGAATTTCGACCAGGGCGCCGCTTCTGCGGACATCCAGCAGCAAAGTAAGCTTTCCGTTTCAGCGGATATTCTGGCGGGGGAT
Organism: Marinobacter sp.; assembly: GCF_040882185.1. Taxonomy (GTDB): domain Bacteria; phylum Pseudomonadota; class Gammaproteobacteria; order Pseudomonadales; family Oleiphilaceae; genus Marinobacter. Next base: position 379,377 of record NZ_JBBEBW010000002.1, read on the forward strand.
GGCGGTGAGGATGAGGTGTTTCTTCTTCGTGCGCTTGTGACTGCTGGCGTCCGGTTTGTTGCCAGGCCAGAGAGCCCAGAAAGTAAAGTGCGCGTCGAGGGAGGCAGCGACAGTGCGGATTCGGAAGTGCTCGCCGAAATTGAGGCGACGTTCTGTGCGCTATACCGCTATAAAGAAGACCTGTCAGACGACGAGTTGAACGAGTTTTTGAGTTTTAACGCTATTCACAATGTTTGGCCGTTCTGGCGTGAACATGCTCTGAGGGTGGCTGCTGAAGCCAAGTTACCTCGGCCCTCTATTTCCCTTATGAAACCGAAAAAGGCTGACTAATGCTTCACGGACCGTTCTCTCCCTGGCCCTCATTCACCCAAGAAGAGGCTGAAGCTGTTTCCCGCGTACTCCTTTCCAATAAAGTCAATTACTGGACCGGTCAGGAATGCCGTGAGTTCGAACGTGAATTCGCCGAGTTTGCGGGCACCAACTACGCGGTGGCTGTCGCCAACGGCACCGTCGCGCTGGACCTCGCCCTGAAAGGCCTGGGCATAGGTCCCGGTGATGAAGTGATTGTCACTTCCCGAACCTTCCTGGCCTCGGTAACGTGTATTGTTAATGCGGGTGCCTGGCCGGTGTTTGCGGATGTGGATGTGGATTCCCAGGGGATTACGGCTGAGACGGTTGCGCCACTGATCACTAAGAACACCAAGGCAATTATTGCTGTTCACCTGGCCGGTTGGCCGTGCGATATGGATGGCCTGAATGAACTTGCCTGCCGCCATGAGTTGTCGGTAATTGAGGATTGCGCCCAGGCCCATGGGGCAACTTATAAAGGCAAACCAGTTGGTTCTTTGGGGCATGTGGCGGCGTGGTCATTCTGCCAGGATAAGATTATGACCACCGGTGGTGAAGGTGGCATGGTGACCACCAATGACCGTGAACTCTGGTCGCGCATGTGGGCCTATAAGGACCATGGTAAAAGCTGGGAAGCGGTATATGAGCGGGAGCATGCACCAGGATTTCGCTGGCTGCATGAGAGCTTTGGTACCAATTGGCGGATGACGGAGATGCAGGCTGCGATTGGCCGGATTCAGTTGCGGCGTATGCCGGATTGGACTGAGCGCCGCCGGGCTAACTGCGACGCCATATGGCAGGCAGTGCGGGAGTGCAAAGGATTGAGGGTTCCGGATGTGCTGGAATTTATCGGCCACAGTGGCTACAAGTGCTATGTTTTTATAAAGCCGGAGGCGCTCAAACCCGGTTGGAGCCGGGACAGGGTGATTCAAGCGGTGGTTAATGCCGGTGTGCCCTGTTTTTCAGGTTCCTGCTCAGAAGTGTACTTCGAGAAGGCCATTCAGAATGCGGGAATGGCACCGGTGAAACGGCTACCAGTGGCCAAAGAGCTGGGAGAAACCAGCTTGATGTTCCTGGTTCACCCCACACTGACGGCCGACGAAATGTCGTTAACCGTTGAGGTGGTGTCACGGGTTATGGAGGAGGCAACGGCTTGAACAGGGACAAAGTGGTTAATCGGGGGGAAGTGTCTGGGGACCGGGTGCCTGGTAAAGATTAAAGATATTATTGGCCACGGAATCCACGGAAGAACACGGAAAAAGATAAAGAAGAAAACGCTTTATAGTCAGAAATCCTTCCGTTTTAGCTTTTCATAGTATGCTATTCTGCACCAGTAATATGAGCTTTGATGTGGAGGGGGCCAGATGACAACGATACGTAAGACAATCACCTTGACAGACACTCAGGGCAATTGGGTGAAGTCTCGCATTGCTCGTGGTGATTTTACGAACGATAGCGAGTATTTTCGCGATTTGATCCGCCGGGATCAGGAACGTAGCGCCGGGCTGGAGCAAGTGCGTGCAGCTCTTTTAGAAGGCGAGCAAAGCGGCTTCAGTAACCGTACCCCGCAAGAGATTCGACAGGCAGCCAGGGAGAGGCTACATGGCGAAGGCAAGTTACAGGCTCAGTGAGAGGGCCGATGATGATTTCGAATCTATTTATGTGTTTGGGCTGCTAAATTTTGGTGGGCTTAAAGCTGATGCTTATGCCGATGGCATCGAGGCGCGCTTTGAGCAAATTGCTACTCAGCCTGATTTGTATCCTGCCATAGATCACGTCAAGCCGGGTTACAGGCTTAGCGTTTATAAGAGCCACTCTATTTATTACCGAGTGGATGATAACAGTGTGGTTATTGTTCGTATTCTGCGTAGTCAGGATGTGGGGGCAGCGTTTGAATAAATCATCGCCTCTAACGACTCAAGGCATTGTTGGCCACGGCATCCACGAGAAAGAGCAAAGATAACGACTTGATTGGCCACGGAATCCACGGAAGAACACGGAACGAAAAACGAAAAGATTTTTGTATAAAACGTCTCTTTTAACTTTTCCGTGTTCTTCCGTGGATTCCGAGGCAAAAATTAATCATTAAAAAGGAATGATCCATGCTCAAGGACTAAGAGCTCACCTACAAAATTCGGGGCTGCGTGTACGAGGTGTACCGGCACCTGGGGGCTGGCTTTCTGGAGTCTGTTTATCAGAAGGCGCTGACTCGGGAATTGCAGCAGGCCGGGTTGGCGGTGGCGTGTGAAGTTCCGGTTGTTATTCACTACAAAGGCGAGCCCATTGCCGAACACCGGCTGGATCTCTTGGTGGAGAACTCAGTGATCATCGAACTCAAAGCCCAGCAACAGATGCCGCTGTCGGCAGAGCCGCAACTGATCAACTACCTGAAGGCTACCGGGAAGGAGCTTGGGTTGTTGGTGAATTTTTCGTTTCCCAAGGCAGTGGTGAAGCGGGTCGTATTTTGAGGGACTTTCACTGTTATGATGGGCTTAAAGTCTTGCCGGTGGAGGAATGTATGTACGCTGTCGAATTTGAAGCTGATATCCGCGACGGTGTGATCAAAATACCAGAGCAATACGCCCAGTTGAAAAATGCCCATGCACGAATTGTAGTTTTGTTAGAGAATGAAAACTCAGATTCGGAGCTTCGAGCACTGTAAATCACGCGGCAGGGAATGTAGACGAATGGAATGATCCGGCAGAGGATGAGGTATGGAAGTAGAGCAGGGAGAGCTCGTGCTATGCGAATTTTATTTTTCAGATCTTGGTGCCAGTAAGCGAAGGCCAGTTGTCTTTTTTCGGGATAACCTTCCATTTGATGATTTTGTCGGCATTCCAGTGAGTAGCAAGGTTACGATGTTGCACGCTGACGAGTTCCTTCTGGAGCCTGCTGATCTGGTTGAGGGAGCGCTTCCTAAACCTTCAAAAATTATGGTCAGAAAGACGTTTGTCATCTCAAAGCATGTAATTATTAAAAAAATACGGTGTGCTGGCTCCAGCACGCTTTCAGAAGTTGCATTCGGATTTTTGTCGATACTTCGAGTGCTGTTGAATCGTTTGCAAGTACATTGCCTTCATCCGCAGTTACTCAGCCCTCGATGATAAAAAAATGGAACAGTACAAGTCGCAGTATCCGCAGGAGGATAAAACCATGGCAAGCCCGACTGAATGGCTACGGGGAAAAGGTCTCAAACCGGCCTCCGCCCTCCACTGAAGTACTGGGGAATTTGAGTGCTTATCACCAATGTTTTCTTATTTAGCTACAAACCTTAACCAAACCTAATGTGCCATTTCCCGCCGTCTAATCTACGATCAGTAAAACGTATGGGTTATTGACGTACCCGGCCTTTATCTTTAATTCCGTGTGGCAAGGTACCATGTTACAAAAATTCTTCAGTCTCCCAAGAATTCACAAACGCCTCATTTCCCTGGCTTCGGACAGCTTTTTCCTACTGTTCGCTTTGTGGGCGTCGTTTGCTCTTCGTCTGGACCAACAATTCTGGGTGCCCGATTATGGGCAAATAGTGGTGTCGGTTCTCACGGTAGTTTTTACGTTGGTTATTTTTATGCGGCTCGGCCTCTACCGGGCGGTTATTCGCTATCTCAGTGATAAAGCCTTTCTTACCATTATTTATGGTGTGGTTGCCTCCAGCGCGATATTGATTGTACTTGGCTACTTGCTTCAGGTTTTCGTGCCTCGGTCTGTTCCCGTTATTTATGGCGCGCTGGCGTTTATTTTTGTGGGGGGCACTCGCCTGGGCATACGGATGCTGGTTAACCGGCCCCGGCGTCGGGCGAAAGAGGCCGTTGCTATTATTGGTGCCGGAGAAACCGGGCGTCAGCTTGCGCTGGCACTGAGTCAGGGTATGGAGTATGACCCGGTGATTTTCCTGACGTTTGACAAGGGTAACCACAAATCTTTGATCAACGGTGTACCGGTTTTCAGTATCGAGCATATAGAAAAGAACATAACCAAGTTCCGCGTGCGCAGGTTATTGCTGGCGTTGGAGCCGGACACCACGGTTAATCGTCGGGAACTGCTGAAACAGCTTGAGCCGCTGTCGATTCCTGTGCAGACGGTTCCATCCATGTCGGAATTGATAGCCGGCCAGGCCCGCATTAACGATATCCGTGATTTGGAACTGGAAGATCTTCTGGGGCGTGACCCGGTGCGACCGGACAACGCCATGGTGGCGGCCAGTTTGTATGGCAAGGTTGTGATGGTGTCTGGCGCAGGAGGCTCGATTGGTTCAGAACTCTGTCGTCAGATTATCCGCCATCGCCCGAAAGCGTTGGTGTTGTTTGAGCAATCCGAGTACTCCCTGTATGCCATTGAGCGGGAGCTGATTTCGGTTAACAATCTGGAAGGGTTAGGGGTCAAATTGCACCCTCTATTAGGCAGCGTGACCCATCGCCGCCGTTGTGAAGCGGTCATCCGCACTTTTGGCGTCCAGACCATTTACCACGCTGCGGCCTATAAGCATGTTCCGCTGGTTGAGCTTAATGTTATTGAAGGCGTCCAGAATAACGTATTTGGTACCTGGCATATGGCGGAGGCTGCTATTGCGACTGGTGTCGAGCGCTTTGTACTGATTTCCACGGATAAGGCCGTGCGACCCACCAATGTGATGGGTGCGAGCAAGCGCCTGGCTGAATTGGTGCTGCAAGGCCTTGCCCAGCGCCAATCCAAGACCCGGTTCTCGATGGTGCGTTTTGGTAATGTGCTCGGCTCGTCTGGTTCTGTGGTGCCACTGTTTCGGGATCAAATCCGTGATGGCGGGCCGGTGACGGTGACCCACCCGGATATCATCCGGTACTTCATGACCATTCCGGAAGCGAGCCAACTTGTGCTGCAGGCGGGCAGTATGGGGGTTGGAGGGGATGTGTTTGTCCTGAACATGGGAGAGCCGGTGAAGATTGCGGATCTGGCTCGCAAGATGATCCATCTGATGGGTTTGGCAGAGAAAACCGAAGCCATGCCGGATGGCGATATTGAAATCATGTTCTCGGGCCTGCGTCCGGGGGAGAAACTGTTTGAAGAATTGCTGATCGGAGATAACCCCCAGGGCACCGCTCATCCCCGCATCATGATGGCCCGGGAGGCTTCCATGCCATGGAATGAAGTGGAGATTTTGCTTGAGCGCCTTACCCTGGCCAGCCACAATTTTGATTGCCGCCAGGTCGTGGACCTGCTGCGCAATGCCCCGACGGGCTATGCCCCCACCAGTGATATGGCCGATCTGGTGTGGTGCAATGGTACAGTGGAGACCAGGCCACTGGTGGTGGAAGGCAATGGGGAAGGCGTGGTTCGCAGGTTAAATTCCTGAATATATAATCGATAAAAGGTCGCCGGGCTCTTCCGACCTTTCCCTACCTCTCTACCTCAATATACAAGGAGCGACTCCAGTCGCGAAAAGTAACCTCCCGCTTCTGCCATATTGATTGATTCTTTCAGTGAAGTCCGCTAATTTACTGTTTAAATGTACAGTGCATGGACGAACAGTATGGATGGATCCCGAAAAGTCAGCCACGATCAAAATTTCAAAAACCTTATCATCGATTATCCACTCCAAGCCATTGAGCTATTCAGCCCTGAAGAGGCCGGGCGCATCCGCTGGCAAGCGCGTGTTGTTCCATTGCGGCAGGAGCAGTTAAAAGAGCGGCTTGGTGAGCGCTTTCGTGAGCTGGATGTTCCACTGATGGTGGAGTGGCCAGGCGGTCAGCGCGAAGCGCTATTGTTTGTGTTTGAGGAAGAAACCGATCCCCAACGCTTTTCGATACACCGCTTGGCACATTATTGCCTGGATTTATCGGAACTCTGTGAGACCAATCGAGTGGTGCCGGTGGTGATTTTTCTGAACACTTGGGGCAGCGAGCCTGTTCAGTTGAAGCTGGGGGGTGACAGCCATGAGTACCTGAGATTCCAGTACATTCGTTGTGCCCTACAGGAGTTGAATGCCGAAGACTACTGGAACAGCAGCAATCTGATCGCCCGGCTATGTCTGAACCTGATGCAGTGGAAAGCGGATCAGAAGCTGGAAGTATACGCCCGCGCCGTGCGTGGTCTGAGCATGCTGGAGCCAGACCCCGAGAAACAATTGAAGTATATTGACTTCATCGACATCTACTCAGCCCTGGATGATAATGAAATGGAACAATATAAAGCGCAATATCCGCAGGAGAGCAACACCATGGCCACGTTGAGTGAGCGGTTACGAGCGGAAGGTATGCAGCAGGGAATGCAACAGGGTGAAGCTGCCGCTCTGAAAAAGCTGATTAGTCTGAAATACGGCGAGCTTCCCGGCTGGGCCGAAGAGCAAATTCATTCTGCTACTCTTCCGGAACTGGAGATGTGGCTGGAAACTATATTGAGCTCGGATACGTTGGAGACGTTACTGAGTCGGTATTGACGCCCCGGTAGAGCGACTTCAGTCGCGAAAAATGCCCTGCCTGGGCAAGTAATTTGGGTGATGTGATTTTCATTTAGCGGTTTCACATAGGCATTCTGCCAGCGGGACGCTGGCATCAAACAACATGGAGAGTTGCATATGATTGACATCAAACATCACGGCGCCACTTCTGGCGTTACCGGTTCCTGCCATGAATTGCTGGTCGGCGAGTCTGGCATTCTGATTGACTGCGGTCTGTTTCAGGGCGAAGAAGAAAGTAACGGTGCGGGGGCTAATAGCCTTTCTGTTGATTTTCCCATTTCCCATATCTGCGCTCTGGTCGTTACCCACGTCCATATCGATCATGTCGGGCGTATTCCGTATTTGCTCGCGGCAGGCTTCGAAGGTCCGATTATCTGCTCAGAACCATCTGCGGTGATGTTGCCAGAGATTCTGGAGGATGCTCTGAAGATCGGATTTACCCGGGACCGGGCGTTAATCGAACGGGTTCTGGGGTTGATCCGCTCCCGCTTGGTGCCGGTGCCGTATGATCAGTGGCATTCGGTGTTCAGTCATTCAGATGCCGATAAGGGCGAGGTTTCGCTGTCGGTACGTTTGCAACGGGCGGGGCATATTCTGGGATCAGCCTATGTGGAGTGCGAGGCGCGTTCGGGCGAAGCTCTTGAGCGTATCGTGTTCAGCGGCGATCTGGGCGCGCCCCATGCACCGCTGCTGCCCGAGCCAAAGCCTCCCGAGCGTTGTGATCGTTTGGTGATTGAGAGCACCTATGGCGATAAAGACCACGAGAACCGTGAAACCCGCCGCCTGCGCCTGAAAGCAATCCTGGAACATGCTTTGGACGATGGTGGTACCGTGCTGATTCCTGCTTTCAGTATTGGTCGCACCCAAGAGTTGCTCTACGAGATCGAAGGCCTGATTCACGAATTCGGTGAGGCAGAGCCGCTGGACTGGAGTAGGCTTGAAATTGTGGTGGACTCGCCCCTGGCTGCGAATTTCACGGGAATTTATGACCGACTAAAGCATTTTTGGGATGCCGAAGCACTGGAGCGTGTTCAGCAAGGTCGGCATCCATTGTCCTTTGATCAGCTGACGGTTATTGATGACCACAAGGACCACTTGAATGCGGTAGATTATTTGGCCAGAACTCATCGTCCTTGTGTGGTTTTGGCGGGGTCCGGCATGTGTGCTGGCGGCCGGGTGGTTAATTATCTGAAGGCCATGCTGGCTGAACCCCGCAATGACGTTCTGTTTGTGGGCTATCAGGCGGCCGGTACGCCAGGGCGGGATATTCTTCGCTATGGTCCGCGCGGGGGCTGGGTTACGCTGGATAATCGGCGTTATGATATCCGCGCACGTGTTCACCAGGTCGGTGGCTACTCGGCTCATGCGGGGCAATCGGACCTTGTTCGATTTGTGACGGGTATGGCCGGGGTTCCGGCGGAAATTCGCATAGTCCATGGTGATGCGAATGCGAAACAAACTTTAAAAGAATGCTTTAATCAAACAGTATCCGCCCGCGTGTTGATACCCTGATCAGCGGCTCCCTGTATTCAGAGTTGCAGATGAACAAATAGACATGCATTTGACCCCCTGATTGCGTGATAATCCGCACAGACTTATGTCAGCCAGTGATAGTTGAGCATTCAAGAGCCGCTATTTATGGCTGCTATTCATCGAAAGGGAACGAGTTTAATGAAGAATATCGCCGTAATTGGCCTGGGGTATGTTGGGCTGCCTCTGGCCGCAGCGTTTGGTGAGAAGCGCCCCGTGGTGGGTTTTGATATAAATGCAAAGCGTATTAAAGAACTTAGGCAGGGTTTTGATTTTACCCGTGAGGTGTCGGCAGAAGAAATGGCCTTGTCGACCGGTTTGTCTTTTTCAGACGATCTTGAAGATATTCGTGGGTGCCAGATTTATATTGTGACGGTCCCGACACCGATTGATGAGTTTAAAACTCCGGATCTGACGCCGTTGGTTAAGGCCAGTGAGACACTTGGAAAAGTGCTCAAAGCCGGAGATATCGTTATTTATGAATCCACGGTTTACCCGGGTGCCACAGAAGAAGTCTGCGTTCCCATTCTTGAGAAGGTATCAGGGCTGAAGTTCAATCAGGATTTCTATGCTGGTTATAGCCCGGAGCGTATTAATCCGGGTGACAAAGAACACCGTGTTACCTCTATTAAAAAGGTGACCTCTGGCTCCACCCCCGCTATTGCAGAGGAAGTAGATGCTTTATATGCGGGCATTATCACTGCGGGAACCCATAAAGCCAGCTCGATTAAAGTGGCTGAAGCGGCCAAAGTAATTGAAAACACCCAGCGTGATGTGAACATTGCCTTGATGAATGAATTATCGATGATTTTTGCTCGCTTGGGCATTGATACTCACGAAGTGCTTGCCGCGGCAGCCACTAAATGGAACTTTCTTCCGTTCAAGCCGGGTTTGGTTGGTGGGCACTGTATCGGTGTTGACCCCTACTACCTGACTCATAAAGCCCAGGCGGTAGGTTACCATCCGGAAATGATTCTGGCTGGCCGGCGTGTGAATGACAACATGGGTGCTTATGCGGCCTCTGAGTTGATAAAAGCCATGATTAAATCGGGGCAGAAGATCGCCGATGCCCGCGTTCTTATAATGGGGCTTACGTTCAAGGAAAACTGCCCCGACTTGAGGAATACCCGGGTCGTTGATGTTATCCGCGAGCTGGAAGAATTTGGTTGTGATGTGTCGGTGACAGACTGCTGGGCGGATAATGCCGAAGCACAGCATGAATACGGCTTGACGTTAGTAGATAAGCCAGAGAGTGGCGAATATGAAGCTGTCATTATTGCGGTACCGCATCGGGAATACGCTGAAATGACCCCGGTTGAATTCCGGGATTTTCTTAAGCCCAATGGCGTACTTTTCGACTTGAAAGGCGTATTGCCGAGGGGTGGGGCTGATTTGCGATTGTAGATTAGCAATGCCCGGTTATAGGGCAGTTGGGAAATAAATCAGAAGAATTCGCGGTAAATCTTATTTATGCCGATGTGAGGACAGGTAGCCAATGCGCCTGTCTTTTTTATTTTTTGGATTTCCGTTATTTAGTTTTGCTAATAAAAATTGCGATAAAAAAACCGTTGTTCTATTATTGATTTCAGCCAGATAATTGACCCGTCCCCGTTTTTATTTATCTCGGGTGGGGTGCCTTATTCTCGCTTTCATTTCCTCGATACTTTAATGGCTCAAAGGTAATATTCATGGCGAAGATTAACGATTACTATCAGAAAAAACAGCTTATGGAAAAGCTCACGGAAGAACTGCACCAACTCGAGCAGGATAATTCGCTGAAGCGCGAACTTGAGTTTGAAGAAAAGATTCGTAAATTAATGAAAGAGTATGACAAGTCTCCCAAGGATGTATTGCAGGTTCTGGGTGCCATCGATCCCTCAATCAGTGGTGCCAAAGCCGACAGCACCGCAGGTACCCGGCCCAAGCGCCCGCTGAAAACCTATAAAAACCCGAACACCGGTGAAATTGTTAAAACCCGTGGCGGCAATCACAAAACATTAAATGAATGGCGTGAAAAGCACGGCAAAGATAAAGTTCAAAGCTGGCAGCAAGACTAAGCCTCGAAATGTTTATGCAAGGACGATCTCAATGCTCGCAGTGATCCTATCCGGTGGTTCCGGTACCCGTTTATGGCCACTTTCCCGTGAAGCCTATCCCAAGCAGTTCCTGCCGGTGGTTTCTGATGAGACGCTACTGGCGGAGACTATCAGCCGCGGCCTGGCGTTAGGTGACAATGCGCAGGTGATGGCTATCACTAACGAGGAGCATCGTTTTGTGGTGGCCGCTCACTTGCAGAGCCAGGCATCTGGCCGCACCGCGGGTATTATTCTTGAGCCGGTGGGGCGTAACACGGCCCCGGCCATCGCTCTGGCTGCCCTGGCGGCGGCAGAGAGCAACCCGGAAGAACTATTATTGGTTATGCCTTCCGATCACGTGCTACGCAATCTTGAGGCTTTTGGCGAAGCGGTTGCTGTAGGTGCTAAAGCGGCCACAGCGGGCAAGCTGGTAACCTTCGGTGTTGTTCCTGCCTCTCCCCATACCGGTTACGGCTATATTCGTGGCGGCACCAGTCACGGCGGATATTCCGATGTGGCAGCCTTTGTTGAAAAGCCGGATGAAGCCACCGCCCAGCGTTATCTGGATGAGGGCGATTACTTCTGGAATAGCGGCATGTTCCTTTTCCGGGCGGATCGTTACCTGCAGGAGCTGGAAAAACATCAACCGGAGATGCTGGCTGCCTGTCGCAAAGCGTTCAGCGAAAAGAAGGCCGATCTTGATTTCGTACGAGTAGGACGTGAAGCTTTCGAAGCCTGCCCGGATGATTCGATCGACTACGCCGTGATGGAAAAAACCCATGATGCAGTCGTCGTACCCCTTGATGCTGGTTGGAGTGATGTAGGCTCATGGTCCGCACTTTGGGAAATACAGCCCCAGGATGAGCATGGTAACGTTTGCCGGGGAGATGTGATCACCGAAGACGTTCATGGTTCCTACATCCATTCTGAAGGCCGTTTGATTGCTGCCCTTGGGGTGAGTGACCATATCATTGTCGAGACCGACGACGTGGTGCTGGTGGCGGATCGCTCGCGGGTACAGGAAGTCAAGAAACTGGTAGCTCAGGTAAAAGCGCAGGGCCGACAGGAACACCGATTTCACAAGAAGGTTCACCGGCCCTGGGGCACCTATGAGGGCATTGCCATGAGCGATCGCTTTCAGGTGAAACGCATTGTGGTGAACCCGGGCGGAACCTTGTCACTGCAAAAGCACCACCACCGGGCCGAGCATTGGGTGGTGGTAAAGGGTACGGCGAAGGTGACGCGCGGCGAGGATGAGATGCTGCTCACCGAAGATCAGTCCACCTATATTCCATTGGGGGTGACTCATCGCCTGGTGAACCCGGGGGTGATACCGCTGGAGCTGATCGAAGTGCAAACCGGTAGCTATCTGGGTGAGGACGATATTGTTCGCTTTCAGGATACTTACAACCGGGTGTGAGTTCGGTCTGAATGACTGATATAGAATGACCAAAACACCGCCAGGAAGGCGGCCTATAGAATAGATGATAACAGGGAGATGTTATGGAAGACTGGCAAGGATGCCTGAGCCCCCTCTGCCAAACTGCGCTTCAGCACGCGAAAAAGCATGTGCTGGACCGGGGCGGCCTCGCAATTACTGTAGAAGACTACTTGCTGGCCTTAATAGACAGCGATCTGTCGATCACTTCGTTTCTCCGTCGTCGTGGTGTGGATATTGATGAACTGACCCGTACGGTCCAGTGCGAGCAACCCATTGTGACTGCTGTTAATGGTGAGGGCCTGTTGTCTTCCCAGATTCGGTATTGGTTTGCCACTGCAAGAGAGCTTTCCCAAGCCCCGTGGATTGATTGGCCGCTGTTGCTGAAAACCCTGGTTAATGGTGCCGACAGACTGGCGGGTAAGGCCTATGTGGCCGTGCTCGAACAGGTGGATCATTGGCCGTTTGAAGAAATGCTGGAATCGGCTGGGGAGCAGGTTCCGCCTGCGGCGATTGACGTGCCTGCGGTGATCACCGACGCAACGTGGCTGCAGCTGGCTGAAGACGTTGCGGTAGCCCTTTCAGCTTGGCCCAGGGACATTGTTTGGGTTACCGGTCCGCCAGGCTGCGGGAAAACCAGTTGGCTGCAATCCCTGACAGGGCTTCTGGACCAAGGCTTCATTATGCTGGATCTGCGGCGGGAGGCGGACATCATGGCCTCTGGGTTGGACGCATACTCTGCTGCCAAAGGCGCTCCGCGGCAACCGGTATTGATCCTTGATAATATTTCCCCAGCGGATGTTGCAGTGCTGATGGCTGATCACCAGAGCGTCGCCAGCCAACTGATTCCCGCCCATGATGGCGCTATTCTGTTACTCAGTGATGGCGAGAGCGATAAGGGTGTGAATGAACTGGAAGCCCGTACCGGCAGGCGCCTGTCGAAAATTACCATGCCCTCTGCCAACAGTTTCCAGAATCTGGCGATCCTGTCCGCGCATCAATCGGTCATCGAAAGTCAGTGGAATGTCGAGCTCACACTCGCTGCACTGCGTTTTGCATCTTCAGCCGCCGGTTGCGTTGGCGTCAATCGCGAACGGGTACTCACACCAGGAGAGTTGATTGGTTGGGTCTCTCAGGCCTCAGCCAGGGTTGCCCTGGTCGCGGAGCGAGGGTTCATGGATAGTCGACGCCTGGCCGTGGAGATGCAAACTCTGCAACAACAGCTGCTGGTGGCTATCGCCAGGGACCAGCCCACACGCGAGTTGAACGCGATGCTGGGGCAAAAATCCATTGAGCGTGCAGCTACAGAAGTAAACTGGCATGAGCGACGCGAAGCAGGCACCCTGCGACAGGTGACAGTGGATGATTTAAAGTACGAGCTCACACGCTGAATACCAAACCCCGGGAGATGCTCCGAGTGCAGGATCTGGAAATTTACATTCGTGACCTGAAGCCCAATGGCCTTACAGGCTGGCTAAAGAACCATCTTGATGAGTTGTCTCTGACGGATGAGGTGGTTACCGGGAAGGCGATTGTGGGCGCAGGGCGATATCAGGGAGAGCATGTGCAAATAAGCGTGTATCCGGGAGCTTTTGGAAAACGTTTTACCTGCCTGATACTGGAGGGCGCGGACTTGCCCTGGTCAACCGATCTCGATACCGCCCGTAGCGCCTGGCGCGCGATGGAAACAGAAATCAGATGCAGCCCTGGTGACTGGAAAGAAGGTGACCCGGTGGAAGAAGAAAAATGGTGGCGTCTTGATGAGCGTGGTGAACAGAGAGTTATCTGGAATTAGGGCGAACATGTCAGAGGCATCCCAAGGTTCGAGATGCCTCTTTATACTCGGTTTTACCCGCGATTCAATCGCTCAAAATAGAGACGTTATCCGCCTGCAGGCCCTTATCGGCCTCCACCACGGTGAACCGGACCAATTGACCCTGCCGCAAAACCCGGCGTCCACGGCCACGAATCGCGCGGAAGTGAACAAACACTTCGTCGCCGCTGTCACGCACGATAAAACCAAAACCTTTCTTGACGTTGAACCACTTGACGGTGCCATCTTCATCACCTTCCGGACTGTCGTCGTCGTAGTCTGCGTCGTCTTCGTCATCATAAGTATCGTTGCTCTGTGCGGGTGCAGCGGGACGATGGGGCGATTTAGCAGAGGTATGCGTACGCGCAGGTGCAGAGGCTTTACGCTGGGCAAAGGCGACGGTAAGAAAACCGACAATGCCGAACAAAGTAAAGGCTATAACGTAGGCGCCAATGCCTTGGGCGCTGCCAAGAACAAATGTCGTGCTGTCTGCCAGTTCACTTGAACCGGATTGGGAAAGAACCTGGAAAATTTCCGGTGTGAGGTTCAGCAGTAAAAAACCAAGAACAAAAGGTGCGGGAATTGCGATCAGAATGGCTAAAAGGATCGCTTTAGCTGGGTTACGCATTGACGAGGTACTCTCCGTTAATCAACAAAAACAATAAAAACTGCATATCAGGTAAACTTGGAGAATCAAAAAGCTCCCCTGACTACACAGTCGATGAAAACCGTCTTACTCACCGCATACACGGAATAAGCCGACGACGGAAAAGCGGCATGATACCAGATAATCCCAAACCCTGACCAAGGAACCTCTTCCCATTTCAGGAAGCGGCCAGACGGGACACTAGACCACGAGATCAAAAGCACCATGGATAAAGACCGAATAGAAGCACGACTGGACGAACTCGAAACCAGGCTGGCCTTTCAGGACGACACCATCAACGCCCTGAACCAGCAGGTGGCTCAGCAGGAGCTGGATATTCGCAAGTTATGGGAAGCCAAACAGCACCTCAACAAGCAACTTTCACAAATTTCGCCTTCAAACATCCGAAGCGAAGAAGAGGAAGCCCCACCGCCGCATTATTGAAATTTGCGATGTCTCAGCGAACCCCTCCCCATACGCAAGGAGCGACTTGAGTCGCGAAGCTTGAAGATACCTGCGAGAGAGGTCGCGGTTGAAACCGCTCTACTTTGCGATGCTTTAGGTTAATAGCTCGATCAACATGCGTTCGTAGATCGCAGACAGCGTATCCAGGTCTTCTGCTTTCACGCATTCGTCGATTTTATGGATGGTGGCGTTGATGGGGCCGAGTTCGACTACCTGAGCTCCGGTCGGTGCGATGAATCGTCCGTCGGAGGTGCCGCCGGAGGTAGAGAGCTGAGTGTCGCGGCCGGTGACGGCTTTGATAGCGGTTTGGGCGGCATCTACCAGGGCGCCTCTGTCGGTGAGAAAGGGCTCGCCGCTCAGATGCCACTGAGTGTCGTATTTGCAGCCGTGGCTGTCCAGGATATCGAGCACACGTTTCTTCAGGGTGTCGGCGGTGTTTTCGGTGCAGTAGCGGAAGTTGAAGTGCACCAGCATTTCTCCCGGAATCACGTTGCTGCCGGTACCCGCTTCGACCCGGGTGATCTGGAAGGTAGTGGCCGGGAAGAATTCGTTGCCCTGGTCCCATTGTTCGTTGGCCAGTGCGGTTAAGGCCGGAGTTGCCGTGTGAACGGGGTTTTCTGCCAGGTGCGGGTAAGCCACATGGCCCTGGATACCCTTTACCGTCAGGTAGCCATGCAGTGAGCCGCGGCGGCCATTCTTGATGACATCTCCCACTTCGAGAGTGCTGGATGGCTCGCCAATCAGACACCAATCCATTTTCTCATTTCGGGCCTCCAGCGCCTGCACCACTTTGACGGTTCCGCTATGGGCAGGACCTTCTTCATCGCTGGTAATCAACAGGGCGATAGAGCCCTTGTGGTCTGGATGCTTGGCCACAAATCGCTCGCAAGCCGTGACAAAGGCCGCCAGGCTGCCTTTCATATCGGCAGCGCCGCGGCCAAACAGGTAACCCTCATGTATGGAAGCTTCAAACGGGGGGTGAGCCCAGTTCTTCTCCGGACCGGTGGGAACTACATCGGTGTGGCCAGCAAATGCCAGCACCGGGCCGCTCGCGCCTTTACGTGCCCACAAATTGTCGACCTCGCCAAAGCGCATGGACTCACCTATAAATCCCAACGGCGACAGGCGGGACATCATCAATGCCTGGCAACCCTCGTCATCCGGTGTCACCGACCGGCGCTGGATCAGGTTTATGGCGAGATCTAGAGTGGGGGAGTTGGGCATTTAATTGGTTTTCCAGATAGCGTGAGGTGGAATCTGCGTCGTCCCTGACGCAGTGGGCTGATATTTTCTTGCGCAACAGATCAGTTGTTAGCGTGCAACTGCTCGTTCAGTTCAACGGCGGTGCGATTGGTCTTGCACTCCACGGCGCCGGTCTGGGAATTGCGGCGGAACAACAGGTCCGGTTTGCTGGCAAGGTCGCGGGCCTTGACGATTTCTACCAGCACGTTCTTGTCATCCAGCAGCGCTACTTTGGTGCCAGCGGTGATGTACAGGCCTGCTTCGACGGTGCTGCGATCTCCCAGCGGGATGCCGATACCGGAGTTGGCACCGATCAGACAGTTTTCGCCCACGGAGATGATGATGTTGCCGCCGCCGGAAAGTGTGCCCATGGTGGAGCAGCCACCACCCAGATCAGAACCCTGTCCCACCATTACACCTGCCGAAATCCGGCCTTCGATCATGCTGGTACCTTCGGTGCCAGCGTTGAAGTTGATGAAACCTTCGTGCATAACGGTAGTGCCTTCGCCCACGTAGGCGCCGAGACGTACTCGGGCAGTGTCGGCGATGCGAACACCTTTGGGCACTACGTAGTCCGTCATCTGCGGGAATTTGTCGACCGATTTCACTTCCAGGATGCGGCCTTCAAGGCGTGCCTGAAGCTGGCGGCCCGGAAGTTCGTTCAGATCAACCGCGCCTTCGTTGGTCCAGGCCAGATTGGGTAGCTGGCCGAAGATGCCGTCCAGCTTCAGACCGTGGGGTTTGGCCAGGCGATGGGAAATCAGGTGAAGTTTGAGGTATACCTCGGGCGTGCTGGATGCAGTGTCATCGGTTTCCAGCAGTGTCACCACCACAGGGCGGTGGCTGCCTGCTGCCTGCTTCGCGAGCCCGGCCTGATCATTCTGGCCGCTTTCTGCGAGGGCGGCCGATAGCTCGGATAACTGCGCGGCCGTAGCCTGAAACGCCTGATTGCCACCCTTGTAATCCAGTATATTACGCGCTGCCTCTGCCAGACTTGCCTCAGGCTTCAGCACCGGCTGCTGGTAGTATACTTCCAGCCATTCGCCCTGTTTGTTCTGGGTTCCGATACCAATTCCGAATGCAAAACTCATAGCCGGGGTTGCTCCTCAATCGTTAGATAAATATGGGTCTGTTTTTGATGGCAATTTGGTCTGCGGCAGGCTGCTTCAGAAGCGCTTTGCCCATTCGTCAGCGTTAAAACCCACCAGTATGTCATCGCTTTGTTCAACCACCGGCCGTTTGATAATGGACGGGTTATCGAGCATCACGTCATGGGCCGACTGGGGATTCATGGTATCACGAACCTCGTCGGGCAATTTGCGCCAGGTGGTGCCACGACGATTGAGTAACGTTTCCCATCCGACCGCGCGTTCCCAGCGTTCGAGCAATTCGGCGGTCAGGCCGTCTTTTTTGAAATCGTGGAAGTCATAGGCTACGCCGGACTCATCCAGCCATTGACGGGCTTTTTTCACGGTGTCGCAATTTTTGATGCCGTACAGTTTCATGACCGTTCAAACCCTTTCACAAACGTTACGATGCGGTGGGCGGCTTCGACACACTCTTCCAGCGGCGCCACCAGGGCCATTCTCACCCGGTTCTCGCCGGGGTTGTAGCCAGCTACCGAGCGTGAGAGATAACGCCCGGGGAGCACATGGACATTCTGTTGTGCGGACAGCTCCCTGGCGAAGGTTTCATCGTCTATACCCGGGGTTTCTGGCCAGAGATAAAAGCCTGCGTCCGGAAAATCCACGTTCATAACCTGCTGAAGAATGGGAACCACGGCCTCGAATTTTGCACGATAGGCTGCTCGATTTTCACGAACGTGGTCCTCGTCCTGCCAGGCAGCAATGCTGGCCAACTGATGCTGAACCGGCATAGCGGAGCCATGATAGGTGCGATAGCGCAGGTAGTCTTTCAAAATACCGGCGTCTCCGGCCACAAAACCGGAACGCATGCCAGGCAGGTTGCTGCGCTTGGACAGGCTATGAAAAACGATGCAGCGCGCGTAGTCGTCCCTGCCAAGGGCAGCGCAGGCCTGCAGCAGGCCCTCTGGCGGGCGGCTCTCGTCTGGATACAGTTCCGAGTAGCATTCATCGGAGGCGACCACGAAGTCGTGCCGGTCCGCGAGGTCGATCACTTGGGCCAGGGTTTCCCGGGAAATAACCGCGCCACTAGGATTGCCCGGTGAGCACAGAAACAGGATCTGACAGTCTTTCCAGACTGGTTCCGGCACAGCGCCAAAATCCGGCACGAAGCCATTGCTGCCGTCACAGGCAAGGTAATGAGGTGTTGCGCCGGCGAGCAGGGCGGCGCCTTCGTATATCTGATAAAACGGGTTAGGGCTGACGACAACCGCGGGTTTGGTGTTATCTATCAACGCCTGAACCAGCGAAAAGATGCCTTCGCGAGTGCCGTTCACCGGCACCACATGAGCTTCCGCTGTCAGTGTGCCAGCGGTCAGCTTGAAGCGACCTGTGGCCCAGTTTGCGATAGTCTCTCGCAGTTCGGGCATGCCGCCGGTGGTGGGGTAGTTCGCGAGCCGGTCGAGATTCTCCGCAATCACCTGTTTAACGAAAGCCGGTGACGGGTGCTTGGGTTCGCCAATACCCAGTGAAATCGCTGACAAATCTTGCCGCGGCACAACACCGGCTTTGAGTTTTGCCAGCTTCTCAAATGGATAGGGATGAAGGCGGGACAGATTCGGGTTCATTGGGTATCGTCCAGCATGGTGCATAAATCCTGTTGCAGTGCCTGGCAAATTGCCGGATCACTGATCGCGTCGCCGTGCTCGTCGGTAACAAAGAAGACGTCTTCCACGCGTTCGCCAAGGGTGGCGATTTTAGCATTGGTCAGCTTGACCCGGTGCTCGAGCAATACCCGGCCGACTCTCGCCAGCAGGCCGGGCCGATCCGGGGTGACGACCTCAATGACGGTGCGCTGGTTGTAGGTATCATTGGAGAGGGTCACCTCAGTCGGGAACGCAAAATGCTTCAGCTGTCTGGGCGTTCGCCGATGAATGATGTCCGGATAATCATCCGGATCATCCAGTTCCTCAATCAGTCGTTTTCGGACGCGGTCTTTGCGGTCTGGGTCATTGCCCAGAGGCTGGCCCTGTTCATCCAGCACCACATAGGCACTGATGGAGTAGGGGCCTTCGCTTGAACTGATGCGGGCGTCGACGATGTTCAGGTTCAGTTGCTCAAGCACTGCAGTCGTTGCGGCGAACAGTGCTACCCGGTCTTTGACGTAGATTATGATCTGGGAATAGCCGTCTGACGGCCCCCCTCTGGTGTCGCGGATCAGTACCAGAGGGTCCGGGTCATTGCCATGGCGAATGATCGCAGCCGTTTGCCAGGCGATATCAACGGTGGAGTCCTGCAGGAAGTATTCCTCATCCAGGGTGTCCCACACATTATCAATCTGCTCGTCGCTCATGTTCTGGGCATGCAGGATTTCCCGAGCCTCAGACTGGGTCGCACGGACCCACTCCTGGCGATCAACCGGTGTTTCGGTGCCACGACGCAAAGCCAGTTTGGTTTCGATGTAAAGCTGCCTCAGCAGCGATGCGCGCCAGGTGTTCCAGAGTTTTGGGTTGGTCGCGCTGATATCGCACACGGTCATCACGTAGAGGTAGTCCAGGTGCACATGACTGGGGACCGCACGGGCAAACTCGTGAATGATGTCCGGGTCTGAAATGTCCTTGCGTTGCGCCGTCATTGACATCAGCAGATGATTTTCCACCAGCCACGCAATCAGTTGGGTGTCGCGGGCGCTAAGGTGGTGACGCTTGCAGAACGCTTCAGCATCCACTGCCCCCAACTCCGAGTGGTCACCGCCTCGTCCCTTGGCCACGTCGTGATAAATACCGGCGATGTAGAGCACTTCCAGTTTCGGCAGGCGATGAATCAGGCGTGAAGCGAGCGGGAAGTCGTTGCGTGCTTCCTGGGTACCAAGCCGGACCATATTCCGGATCACCCGCAAGGTATGGGCGTCGACGGTGTATATATGGAACAGGTCGTATTGCATCTGCCCGATGATGTCGCCGAACTCGGGCAGGTAGCGACCCAGTACATTGTACTTCTTCATGTGCGACAGGGTCTGGTCCAGTTCATGGGGCGTTTTCAGCAACTCCATAAACAATGAGGTGACAGCCAGATCGGAGCGGAACGCGTCGTCAATGAGATGGCGGTGAGCCCGCAGCGAACGGATGGTCGTTGCCCGGATTCCCTTGATCTCCGGGTGCTGGGCCATCAACACAAAAATTTCCAGGATCGCATAGGGCGCGTAGGCGAAAACCTGATTATTGACCGCCTCTATATAGTTGTTGCGGGTCTGAAACCGCTTGTTCAGGGGACGGATGTCTTCCTGGCCTTCGGTGTCCAGAATCGCCTCGTCGTAATACTGAAGAATGACGTCGGCCAGCTCGGCGAGTGAGAGCACGGTGCGGTAATAGGCCTGCATCATCAGCTCAACACCGAGACGCTTGCCTTCATCCTTATATCCCAGCATTTGTGCCAGGGCGCGCTGATGATCGAACAGCAGGCGGTTTTCGTTCCGGTCAGCAATCAATTGCAGCCCGTAGCGAAGCTGCCAGAGAAAGGTCTCGCCCTGGAGCAAGATCTGGTATTCCTCTTCCGTCAGAATGCTGAAACGGGTGAGATCCGCAATGCTTTGCAGGCCAAAGTGGCGCTTGGTAATCCAGCCGATGGTCTGGATGTCTCTCAGTGCACCGGGCGAGCCTTTAACGTTAGGTTCCAGGTTATATTCGGTGTCGCCGTATTTCTGATGTCGCCGCTTCTGTTCTTCACGTTTGGCGATAAAGTAATCCCGGTCGGTGCTGACACTGTCACCGTAGACAGCTTCGCTCAGGGTCGCCCGAAGTTCATCAGGGCCTGCAATAGTGCGGGTTTCCAATAGATTGGTGAGGATAGTGACATCCTCACGGGCGGCCTGTTTGCTCTCTGCGATACTACGGACGCTGTGCCCGATATCGAGCCTTAAATCCCAAAGCAGGGTGACAAAGGCGCTCAGGTCTTCCTGCCAAACTTCGCGGACCCCGTCCCGGGTCAGGATCAGTAAGTCGATATCAGAATGGGGGTGCAGCTCTCCGCGGCCATAGCCACCCACCGCGACCAGCGAGATATCGCCCAACTCAGCAAACGGATATCGGGACCAGACCAAGCGCAATACCTGATCCACTGTGTCAGCCCGGCGACGCACCAAATCCCGCACGTCAGCCCCCTGCTTAAAGGCCTCTGCATCCGCGGTGTATGCCGCTTGCAGCAGTTCCCTTGCAGCTACAATGGGCGACAACTCACTGCGGATGCGGGACTCCAGGGCGGCTTCGGTCACTAGAACGACTCTTCTGAGCGTTTTGTCAGCACTTCATAGCCGTCTGCAGTTACAAGGATGGTGTGCTCCCACTGGGCAGACAATTTGTGATCCTTGGTGACTACCGTCCAGTCATCCGGCAACAATTTACAGTCTTTTTTGCCCTGGTTGATCATTGGCTCGATGGTGAAGGTCATGCCTTCTTTCAGTTCAAGACCGGTGCCGGGGCGACCGTAATGCATGACCTGAGGCTCCTCGTGGAAGACCCGGCCAATGCCGTGGCCGCAATACTCCCGGACCACGGAATATCGGTTCTTCTCGGCATGCTGTTGGATAACATGGCCGATATCGCCCAGGCGGGCACCGGGTTTGACTAACTCCATACCTTTATAGAGGCATTCCTGGGTAATGCGTACCAGTCGTTCCGCTGCGATCTTGGGCTCGCCGACCAAGAACATCTTGCTGGTGTCGCCGTGGTATTCATCTTTTATCACGGTCACATCAATGTTGAGAATGTCGCCGCTTTTGAGGGTTTTTTTCTCACTGGGGATGCCGTGACAGATAACATGGTTCACGGAAGTACAGATTGACTTCGGAAACCCCTTGTAGTTCAGCGGGGCCGGAATGGCCTGCTGGACATTGACAATGTAGTCGTGACAGATGCGGTCGAGTTCTTCTGTGGTCACGCCGACCTTCACATGCTCGCCAATCATCTCGAGCACCTCAGCGGCCAGGCGACCGGCAACGCGCATTTTCTCTATCTCTTCCGGGGTCTTGATCGATACCTGCATGGGAAATCCCGTTGACTTGAATCAGTCGCTCATTTTAGGGGGCAGGCGGCTGAGGTACAAGGACCATGTAGGTGGAGCCATAGGGATAGCCGGCAATGGGCGCACTGCTAAAAAATCTGGCGCTCACGCGGGCAAATATGGTATAAACGCGCCCGCCGAGCTGTGATCTTCCGGTCACGCTCAGGCAAATTCGCACATGCGTCGACACGTTGTCCCAGGGTGCCTGGTTTCCATTGAAGTGGAGAAAGGTTGGGGCAATTGGACGTGTGGAGGACTAACCCGAAGCTAAAAAGGTAAATATCATGGCTCAGGTAAATATGCGTGACCTGCTCAAGGCAGGTGCTCACTTCGGTCACCAGACCCGTTACTGGAACCCGAAAATGTCGAAGTTCATCTTCGGCGCCCGCAACAAGATTCACATCATCAACCTTGAACAGACCGTTCCTGCGTTTAACGACGCCCTGGATTTTGTTCAGAAGCTGGCTAACAGCAAGAACAAGGTTCTCTTCGTCGGCACCAAGCGTGCAGCAGCGAAAGTTATCAAGGAAGAAGCAGACCGTGCTGGCCAGCCTTATGTAAACCACCGCTGGCTGGGTGGCATGCTGACCAACTACAAAACGATTCGCCAGTCCATTCGTCGCTACCGTGAGCTGGAAGCTCAGAGCCAGGACGGTACCTTCGACAAGCTGACCAAGAAAGAAGCGCTCGAGCGTACCCGTGAAATGGACAAGCTTGAGCGCAGCATTGGCGGTATCAAGGATATGGGCGGCCTGCCTGACGCATTGTTCGTTATCGACGTTGACCACGAGCGGATCGCGATCAAGGAAGCCAACAAGCTGGGCATCCCGGTTATCGGTATTGTTGATACCAACAGTGATCCGGACGGTGTTGATTACGTTATCCCGGGCAATGACGATGCTATCCGCGCGATCCAGATCTACGTCAAAGCTGTGGCCGATACCTGCATTGAAGCATCAACTGCTGGCACCGGCGCTGATGAATTCGTTGAAGTCAGCGAAGACGTTGAAGGTGCAGCGCCTGCAGCCGAGTAAGGCTTGCGGCTTGATACTGCATTGAGCGTTGTTAGCTGATTCTGTTTCAGCGCCAGAGAGGGGGCTCAGGGGTATTCTCCGGTCCCCCTTTCTTTAAGCAGATAATCATTAAAGGTTGTGCTGGCTTCGCGCCGGTGCAGATTCCAGATTTCTGAAATAAGAGGATTGAACATGGCTGCAATTACCGCTGCAATGGTCAAAGAGCTGCGTGATCGTACCGGTCTTGGCATGATGGAGTGCAAAAAGGCACTGGTCGAGAGCGAAGGCGATGTCGACGCAGCAATCGAAAACATGCGTAAGTCTTCCGGTCTCAAGGCCGCCAAGAAAGCAGGCCGTACTGCCGCTGAAGGCGTTGCCCTGGTGAAAGTGTCTGATGACAATACCCGCGCATTCGTTCTTGAAGTGAACTCCGAGACTGACTTCGTTGCCCGTGACGACAACTTCATGGGCTTCGTGCGCGAAGTGCTGGACGTGGCTTTCAATAACGACGAGACCGATGTTGCCAAGCTGATGGCTGGCGACCTTGAAGGCAAGCGTGAAGCACTGGTCCAGAAAATCGGCGAAAACATCACCGTGCGTCGTGTTATCAAAGTCGAGGGCGCCGTTGTTGATGGCTACGTGCACAGCAACAACAAGATTGCCTCCGTGGTGGCTCTGACGGCTGGTGATTCCGAAGTTGCCCGTGATATCGCCATGCACGTCGCGGCGGTTAACCCGCGTGTCGCCCGTGGTGAAGATATGCCCCAGGAAGAAGTCGAGCAGGAAAAGGACATCATTCGAGCCCAGCCCGACATGGCTGGCAAGCCGCCGGAAATTGTCGAGAAGATGATGGCCGGTCGGATTGCCAAGTTCCTGAAGGAAATCAGCCTGGTTGACCAGCCGTTCGTCAAGAACCCGGAGCAGACCGTGGGCGCTCTCGTCAAGAGCAACGGCGGCGAGCTGTCCAGCTTCGTGCGTATTGAAGTTGGCGAAGGTATTGAGCGGGAAGAGGTGGATTTTGCAGCTGAGGTTGCAGCCGCAGCCGGTTCCAGCAAGTCCTGATCTGCCTGGTTGGCTGGTATTGCATCACTTTCTGCCAGCCAATATTGTCTGCCACGTGAGTTGGGGCTTCCCGGTTTTCGTGGCGGGCTCGTATCTGAGATAGCCCTTTTGCCGTGAGCAGGTTGAGGGGGATGTCAGATACCGGCCCGGCCTGACGGAGAGAGGTTTTCCCCGTTCGGCCTGCCCACTGAGTCATTGTCCGTCAGGACACCATGAACAAAGGGGACGCAGCATCATGCCAAAGCAGTCAGGAACCCAGCCCAGATACAAACGTGTTCTGCTCAAGCTCAGCGGTGAAGCGCTGATGGGAGAGCATGATTTCGGAATTGACCCCAAAGTACTTGACCGGATGGCGCTTGAAATTGGCGCATTGATCGGTATCGGCGTCCAGGTCGGCCTGGTCATCGGTGGCGGTAATCTGTTCCGGGGTGCCGCCCTGAATGCCGCAGGTATGGATCGGGTCACCGGAGACCATATGGGTATGCTGGCTACTGTGATGAACGGTCTGGCCATGCGGGACGCCCTTGAGCGATCCAATATTCGTACCCGTGTTATGTCGGCTATTCCCATGAGTGGTGTGGTTGAACATTATGACCGTCGCCGCGCTCTGCGTGACCTGAAAGACGGCGATGTGGTTATTTTCTGCGCTGGCACGGGCAACCCGTTCTTTACGACCGATTCTGCAGCATGCCTTCGCGGTATCGAAATAGAAGCGGATGTGGTACTGAAGGCAACCAAGGTAGACGGTGTATACTCAGCGGACCCGGTAAAAGATCCGTCGGCAGAAAAGTATGATCGCCTGACGTATGACGAGGTGCTGGATAAGAAGCTTGGCGTTATGGACCTGACCGCCATTTGCTTGTGTCGTGACCAGGGCATGCCAGTGCGCGTATTCAATATGAACAAACCCGGAGTTTTGACCCGCATCGTAGTCGGTGAAAATGAAGGCACCCTTATAGAGGGTGACGACAACCCCGAGAGCTGAGGTGCAAACAGGCACCCGGCAGCAACGTTGAGTGGACGAATCGAGGACATTGAAGTGATTGACGACATCAAGGCAGACGCCGAAAAGAAGATGAAAAAAAGCCTGGAAGCCCTGACATCGGCTTTCAACAAAATCCGTACCGGTCGGGCGCATCCGTCCATTCTTGACAGCGTTATGGTCAATTATTACGGGCAGGAGACGCCGCTCAAGCAGATTGCCAGCGTGAACGTTGAAGACAATCGTACCCTGGCGGTTTCAGCGTGGGAAAAGAACCTCATGCCGGTTATCGAGAAGGCCATCATGGCGTCGGATCTGGGTCTGAATCCGTCCAATAATGGCGACATTATCCGCATACCGATGCCCATGCTGACCGAAGAAACCCGTAAAGACATGGTCAAACAGGCCCGTGCGGATGCTGAGCATGGGAAAGTCAGCGTACGTAATGCCCGCCGTGACGCAAACAGTGATATTAAAGATCTGCTGAAAGAAAAAGAGATCACTGAAGACGACGAACGCAGCGCAGAGAGCGATATCCAGAAGCTGACGGATCGCCACATTGCGGAAATCGACAAAATGCTCAAAGCCAAGGAAGAGGACCTGATGGAGGTATAACCTCGCAGGTTGCTTTCGTTTATATATCAGCCGGTGGTTACAGAGCGTATTGGCTGATCAGGGGATGGCATGACGGAAAGTGTATCCGCCGAGGTCTCGGTTAATGCAGATAACCGGCCCAGGCACGTAGCAATTATTATGGATGGCAACAACCGGTGGGCGAAGTCCCATCGGTTAGCTGGGGTCGCTGGCCACAAGGCGGGCGTCAATTCCGTCAGGGCCGTGGTAGAAGCCTGCGCGCGCGAAGGTGTCGAGGTGCTGACCCTGTTCGCATTTTCCAGTGAGAACTGGCGCCGCCCGGAGGAAGAAGTCTCCGCGTTGATGAGGCTGTTTCTGTTTGCCCTCGAACGCGAGGTCAAGAAGCTTCATCGCAACAATATCCGTCTGCGAATCATTGGTGACCGTTCTGCCTTCAGCCCCACTCTGCAAGAGCGCATGGTGCAAGCCGAGGAGCTGACCCGAGACAATACCCTGATGACCCTGGTGATTGCCGCTAATTACGGTGGTCAGTGGGACATTACCCAGGCAACACGCCAGGTGGCGGCCAAAGTCCAGGCGGGTATCCTGACCCCTTCAGATATTACTGACGCCACCTTGCAAGCACATCTGTCCATTGGCGACCTTCCCATGCCTGACCTGATGATCCGAACAGCCGGTGAACAGCGCGTCAGCAATTTCCTGCTGTGGCACCTGGCTTATACCGAGCTGTATTTTTCCGACGTATACTGGCCAGATTTCCGCGAACCGCAGATGCTAGAGGCATTTCGGGCTTACGCTGGCCGACAGCGGCGGTTTGGTCAGACAGATGATCAGATCCAGAGCCGACGCGCCCAACAATAACGACAAGAAAGAGCGAAACCCTGTGCTCAAAATCCGCATCATTACTGCCCTGATTCTTGCCCCTCTTGCGATTGTGGGTATTTTCTTCCTGCCACCTTTAGGTTTTGCACTGTTTACCGGCGTCGTTATCTCCATCGGTGCCTGGGAATGGGCAAACATGGCCGGGCTCACCAGCCAGGCCGCACGGGTAGTCTACGGGGTGTTTGTGGCACTGGTACTCTATACCCTGATTCAGACAGCGGCGCTTAACGTGCTTTGGCTGGCTTTGGTATGGTGGCTAGCGTGCTTCTGGCTGATTTCCCGCTATCCCCGTAATACTGATCTCTGGCAGGCGGTGCCGCTTCGCGCGATTATGGGTTTGCTGGTCCTGGTGCCAGCCTGGGTGGGCCTTAATCACATGCGAACCGGGTCCTTTCAGTTCGGCGATGTATCAAATAATCTCTTGATGATTCTTTAT
The DNA here is from genome assembly GCF_040882185.1 of Marinobacter sp. Classification (GTDB taxonomy): domain Bacteria; phylum Pseudomonadota; class Gammaproteobacteria; order Pseudomonadales; family Oleiphilaceae; genus Marinobacter. The sequence goes on from NZ_JBBEBW010000002.1 coordinate 406,476, forward strand.
GTGTTCTGTGTGGTGTGGGTGGCTGATATCGGAGCGTATTTCGCCGGTCGTGCGTTTGGCAAGGCGAAGCTGGCGCCTCTTGTCAGCCCTGGCAAATCCTGGGCAGGGGTGTGGGGTGGCCTGGTCGCTGTGGCAGCGTTGGCCGTTGTTGTCAGCTTACTGGTTGATGCCACCGTGCAGAACACGCTGCTACTATTGGTGGCCAGCCTTGTGACAGGAGCTGTGTCAGTGTTGGGAGACCTGCTGGAAAGCATGATGAAGCGTTTCCGCGGCATTAAGGACAGCAGTCAGCTGCTGCCTGGGCACGGTGGCATCATGGACCGCATTGACAGCCTTACCGCGGCCATTCCGGTTTTCGCATTGTTGGTCACCCAATTGGGTTGGCTGGCGGCAGGCAAGATTTGATGCGCCATTTAACCATTCTCGGAGCTACTGGCTCGATAGGCCTCAATACGCTTGATGTAGTTCGACGTCACCCGGATCGGTTTTCGGTCTATGCCCTGACGGCCAACGCCAGTGTCGGCGAGATGACGAACCTCTGTCTTGAATTTCGGCCCCGGGTTGCCGTGATGGCAGATAAGTCCGCGGCGGATGAGCTTACAAACGCGCTCTCTTCAGAAACCGATATTGAGGTGCGTGGCGGCAGTGATGCTCTGTGTGATGTGGCCGAGGCCTCCGGCGCCGATACCATTATGGCTGCCATCGTGGGTTCCGCTGGTTTGCCTCCGACGCTGGCAGCGGTAAGAGCAGGCAAGCGAGTGCTGCTTGCCAACAAGGAAGCTCTGGTCATGTCTGGCCAGCTCTTCATGGATGCGGTGGTCGAGTCCGGGGCTGAATTACTGCCTATCGACAGCGAGCACAACGCGATTTTTCAATGTCTTCCGCCCGCGACGGCCCGGGATGCCCGGGCCTCCGGAGTGCGCCGTATACTGCTGACGGCCTCCGGCGGGCCGTTCCGGACATACAGTGCTGAGGCCATGCGCCATGTTTCGCCGCAGCAGGCTTGTGCTCATCCGAACTGGTCGATGGGGCAGAAGATTTCGGTGGATTCAGCCACGCTGATGAACAAAGGCCTTGAGATGATTGAAGCCTGTTGGTTGTTCAATACACAACCTTCGGCTATCGAGGTGCATGTGCACCCCGAGAGCATCATTCATTCCATGGTAGAGTATCTTGACGGCTCCGTTCTGGCGCAGCTTGGCAGCCCGGATATGCGAACACCCATCGCCAATGGCCTGGCCTGGCCGGAGCGAATTGAGGCTGGTGTGGCTCCGCTGGATTTGTTTGCCTTGGGCAAGTTTCATTTTGAGCGGCCGGATCTCATACGCTTCCCCTGTCTGAGATTGGCCGCTGAAGCTTTTGAGGCGGGCGGTACGGCGCCAGCGGTGCTTAATGCCGCCAATGAGGAGGCGGTCGCAGCCTTTCTTGCCGGTAACCTGTGTTTTTCAGATATCGCCGTTATCATAGAGAAGACTCTGGCGGCCGTTGATGTGGTGCCAGCAGATGATTTTGACACCATTTTTGCCAAAGACCGGCAGGCGCGACTATTTGCCCTTAAACAGATCGAACAGGGCGTCGCCTGATATGAGAGTACTATTGAGAGCACTATGCAGCTGATTCAAACGATTCTTGCCCTGATTGTGACCCTTGGCATTCTGGTCACTATTCACGAGTTCGGCCATTTCTGGGTCGCTCGGCGCTGTGGGGTTAAGGTTCTCCGTTTTTCCGTCGGCTTTGGTAAACCTCTGTTTTCCTGGTATGACAGTAAAGGCACTGAATTTGCCGTGGCGGCCATTCCCCTCGGCGGTTACGTCAAAATGCTTGACGAACGGGAAGGACCCGTACCAGAAGATCAGCGTCATGAAGCTTTTACATCGAAACTGCCGAGCCGTCGTATCGCCATTGCAGCGGCTGGCCCCGCCGCGAACTTTATTTTCGCAATATTCGCCTACTGGCTCTTGGGTGTGGTCGGCTTTACCACGCTGGCTCCCGTGGTCGGAGAAGTCCGTGAAGATTCCATCGCCAGTCAGATGGGGTTGTCAGAAGGCATGGAAATCTATGCCATCGACGGTCATGAAGTGAATTCCTGGCGGGAAATCAACATGCGCCTGCTGGAGCGGGCCGGTGAGCATGGTGAGGTCGCTTTCAGTGTGGGAAACCAGGGTGCCCGGCAAGCCCTGACCGGTAATCTCGGTGGCTGGCGCCTGAGTGATGACAGCCCTAATCCCGTGGAGCTCTTTGGTCTGCAACCCTGGCGTCCGGCAGTGCCAGCCGTGCTGGGTGAAATCGTCAGTGGCGGCAGGGCTGAAGCGGCGGGTTTGCAGGAAGGAGATCGCGTCACAGCGGTCGATGGGGAACCGGTTGCGGACTGGTTCGCATTGGTGAAATACATTCAGGGAGCACCGGAACAAACCCTGACACTGTCTGTTTCCCGTCAGGATACAGTCATATCTGTCCCGGTCACGCCCGCCATACGCGAGGGTGAGAACGGCGAGTCTTCTGGCTTCGTGGGCGCCGGTGTCAGTCAGGTTGGCTGGCCCGATGATATGCTTCGCGATGTGAGCTACGGCCCTCTGGCGGCGATCCCTAATGCAATTTCTGAAACCTGGGCCGACACCCGTCTGACGTTTGTAGCTATACACAAGATGCTTACAGGCCTTTTGTCACCGTCAAATTTGAGTGGCCCTATCACGATTGCCCGGGTGGCAGAAGCGAGCGTGAGTTCGGGTTTTGAAGACTTTGTTCGCTTTCTAGCTTACCTGAGTGTGAGCCTGGGGGTGCTGAACCTGCTGCCAATACCGGTTCTTGACGGCGGCCATATTGTTTATTACACGATCGAAGCTATTCGCCGTAAGCCGCTCTCAGAGCAGGTTCAGGCCTTTGGTTTACGTATCGGCATGGCAATGATTCTCACTTTAATGGTGTTTGCTCTTTACAACGACCTGATGCGGTTGTGAGAATTGCCACCTTCCTACGCGCATTAACAGGCGAATTAACTGAATGAGACGTCCTCTGATAGGCATCGTGTTTGGCTTGCTGGCAACGGTTTGGGTTGTCCAGCCGGCCTCCGCCGATGAGTTTGTGGTTACCGACATAGAAGTGGAAGGCTTACAGCGGGTCTCCGCTGGTAGTGTGTTTTCCGCTTTTCCTGTTGATATTGGTGAATCGCTCAACGAACTGGAACTTGCCGACGCTATCCGAACACTATTCCGTACCGGCCTGTTTACCGACGTAGAAGCCAGTCGGGACGAGGGCGTGCTTATATTGGATGTGCGGGAGCGCCCCGCTATCAGCTCCATTGAAATTGAGGGCAACAAGGCTATCGATACCGATATGCTGACGGATGCGCTCAACAGTGCAGGTTTGCAGGAGGGGCAGGTATTTCGCCGGGCTACTCTTGAGCGCCTGGAACTTGAAATCCTGCGCTCGTACGTAGGCCAGGGTCGTTACAATGCCCGCGTCAAGGCGACAGCGGAAGATCTGCCGAGAAATCGTGTCGCCGTCCGGCTTGATATCAATGAAGGCGATGTCGCCGCCATCAAGCACATAAACATCATTGGCAACGACGCTTTCAGCGACGAAGAACTGCTTGACCTGTTCGAGTTGCAGACCAGCAGTCTTTGGGCCTCCCTGACAAATTCGGACAAATATGCCCGGGAGCGTCTGAGCGGAGATCTTGAAACTTTGCGCTCATATTATCTTGATCGCGGTTACCTTGATTTCAGTGTCGAATCCAGTCAGGTCTCAATTTCTCCGGACAAACGCCAAGTATTCATAGCGCTTGCGGTTAATGAAGGGCCTCAGTATACGATCTCCGACATCAATCTCCGTGGTGAACTGATTGTCGAGGAAGAAGAACTTCGAAAGCTGATACAGATCGAAGCAGGCGATATTTTCTCCCGTGGCCAGGTTACCAGCACATCTGAGCTGCTATCTCGTCGTCTTGGTAGTGAGGGCTACACCTTTGCCAATGTGAACGCGGTGCCGGAAACCGGTGCAGGCAATACTGCCTCGGTTACCTTCTTCGTAGAGCCTGGCAAGCGCGCCTATGTACGCCGCGTCAACTTCGAGGGCAATGTCTCAACTCGGGATGAAGTGCTTCGTCAGGAAATGACTCAAATGGAAGGCGGTGTAGCCTCCACGGATCGAATCGAGTTTTCCAAGACCCGGCTGGAGCGCCTCGGCTATTTCCAGACGGTGGATGTCGAAACCGTTCCCGTAGCGGGCACTGACGATATGGTCGACGTGAACTATTCCGTGGTCGAGCAGCCGACAGGCAGCCTGTCAGCGTCGGTCGGTTTCTCCCAGGTATCCGGTGTGATCCTCGGAGCCAATATCTCTGAGAACAACTTCTTTGGTAGCGGCAAGCGGGTATCCATCGGGGCCAATTTCAGCGATTCGATCAAGAGCGCCAACTTTTCCTACACCAATCCCTACTACACGGTTGATGGGGTCAGTCGTGGTTTCAGTCTGTTTGCCCGCGAAACCGACTTTGAAGAACAGGACATCTCGTCTTTCCTGTTAGATGAATATGGCGGCCGCCTGACATTCGGTTATCCTATCGACAACGTCACCCGATTGAATTTCGGGGTAGGGTACACGCTCTCCAAGATCAAGGCTGGCGCCTTTACCTCACTGGAGATACTCGATTTCATCGAGAATGAGGGCGACAGCTTTAACAACTACTTCCTCAATGGCTCCTGGCGTCGTAGCACGCTGAATCGGGGCGTGCTGCCGAGCGATGGCTATAGTCTCAGTCTTTCTGCAGACGTAGCGGTGCCGGGCAGTGATTTGACCTACTACAAGATCAACCAACGGGCAGAAATTTATCAGCCACTGAACGATAACCAGACCTGGGTACTCCGGGCCCGAGGTGATCTTGGCTTCGGAGGCGGCTACGGTGATCGCGATGTGATGCCGTTTTTTGAGCACTTTTTTGCGGGTGGTTACGGTTCTGTTCGTGGGTTCCGGGCGAATTCGCTTGGCCCGCTTGCGACCAACAGCCCGAATGATTTTTCCGACCCTGACCCGTTCGGGGGTAGTATCCTTACCGAGGGCAGTCTGGAGCTGATTTTCCCGACACCCTTTGCGGGCGATACCCGGTCCATGAGGACAGCGTTCTTCCTGGATGCTGGGCAGGTATTTGACCCGGAGAGGGATTTTGATCCTGATGTCGGTGAAGTCCGTTTCTCGGTCGGTATCGGCTTCCAGTGGATTACTGCAGTGGGCCCGCTGGCGTTCAGTCTGGCGCAGCCACTGAATGATAAGGGTGACGACGACACCCAGATATTCCAGTTCTCACTAGGTCAGAGTTTCTAGTTGCTATCAGGCGTACTGATTAACCAATAATTTTATAATAGGGAGATCCGAGCGATGAACAAACTGCGAATATTGGCTGCAATAATGACTATGTTATGTGTAACGCCAGCCTTTGCTGACACTCGTATTGGCGTGGTAGACCTTCGCCAGGCGTTATTCTCGTCAACCGATGCGCAAGCATTCAGTGCGCAGCTACAGAAAGATTTTGCTGACGAAGAGTCGAACGTTCGCACCGCTCAGGATAAAGCCAGGCAGCTTAAAGAGCGGCTCGAGAAAGACGGTGCGATGATGAACGAATCCGAGCGCGCGAAGCTTGGCTCAGAGTTTCAGGAAAAGGTGCAAGAATTCAACTTGCTCAAGCAGCGTCTCGACTCAACGGTAGCCGGTCGAAAACAGAACTTTTTGGAAAGTGCGCGACCAGAAGTGGATGCAGCGGTAAAGGAACTGCTTGAAGAAAACGATCTTGACCTCATTCTGCCGAGCGAAGCGGTTGTGTATGCGAAACCGGACATGGATCTGACGTCTGAGCTGCTAGAGAAACTGAATCAGTAATGATGTCCGGTGTCCAGGCGCTTCGTTTGATGTCTAGCCAGCCAGTATGAAAGGGAGCATTCAATGAAATCGAGTTCCTTTATGCTGGGAGATATCGCTAAAGCGCTCGGTGCTGAACTGCAGGGGGACCCCAGTACCGAGATTACCGGCCTGGCGACCCTTCAGGCGGCGCAGCAGGGGCAGCTGTCATTCCTTTCCAATCCGTCCTATGCCCGTTTCCTTTCCGATACCAAAGCGTCGGCCGTAATCGTCTCGCCAGCGATGGCGGAGCATTGTCCGACCAATGTCCTGTTACTGGCGAACCCTTATCTTGGCTATGCTCACCTCAGCCATTGGTTTGATCCGTCGCCGGTTAACGAACCAGGTATTCACCCAAGTGCAGTGGTCGATCCGTCGGCTTCGATACCTGAATCTGCTGCAATCGGTCCGCTGGTGGTTATTGAACAGGGTGTGGTTGTTGGTGAGCATGTGGTCATTGGCCCTGGGTCGGTGATTGGTGCTCGCTCTCGTATCGGCGATGGTTCTCATCTTCGTGCCCGGGTTACGTTGGCTCATGACATTGTGATGGGCGCCCGCTGCCATATTCTGAGCGGAGCGGTGATCGGCTCGGACGGCTTTGGTTTTGCCAATGAGAAAGGCGTCTGGCACCGTATTGCCCAGATTGGTCGAGTGGTGCTGGGAGATGATGTAGAAGTCGGAGCCAATACCACCATTGACCGGGGTGCGCTGGATGACACACTCATTGGTAACGGCGTCAAGCTGGATAATCTCATTCAGATCGCCCACAACGTCACCATCGGTGATCATTCGGCCATGGCTGCATTCGTTGGTATCGCGGGCAGTACCAAAATTGGCCGACACTGTGTATTCGGCGGTGCTTCTGGCGTAGCCGGTCATTTAGTGATCGGTGACCAGGTGCAACTTACTGGTATGACGCTGGTAACCGGGCACATTCCCGAGCCGGGCGTATATTCTTCTGGCACCAGTGCTGATACCAATAGGCAATGGCGTAAAAATGCAGTTCGTTTCCGTCAGCTTGATGCTTTGGCACGCAGGCTAAAAGAACTGGAAAAGAAAATAGAGGGCTGAGGCCAAACCTGATGATGTATATCGAAGAAATTATGGAATTTTTGCCACACCGCTACCCGTTTCTGTTGGTAGATCGGGTGCTGGAAGTGGAGAAAGGGAAGTCGATTGTCGGCTACAAAAACGTGTCGATTAACGAGGATTTCTTTAACGGGCATTTCCCGGGCAAGCCCATCATGCCGGGCGTTCTGATAGTAGAGGCTATGGCCCAGCTTTCGGGGATTCTCGGGTTTGTGACGGTTGACAGGAAGCCATCCGACGGCGTGATACACTATCTCGCTGGGTCCAGTAAGGTGCGGTTCAAACGCCCCGTAGTGCCCGGAGATCAGTTGATCCTCGAGTCCCGGTTTGTCTCCGGCAAGCACGGTATCTGGAAATTTGACTGCCGTGCCCTGGTAGATGACAAAGTAGCGTGTGTGGCAGAAGTGATGACCGCTGAGCGAGGCGTTTGATGGCGACACAAGACTGGTCGGGAGTCCATCCTCAGGCTATTGTTGACCCGTCTGCGAAGTTGGCAGACAACGTCACCGTGGGCCCCTGGAGCTACATTGGTGCGAATGTGGAAATTGGCGAGGGCACGGAAATCATGTCCCACGTCGTGATTAAAGGTCCGACCGTGATCGGACGGAATAATCGCATATTCCAGTTTTCGAGTGTTGGTGAGGAATGTCAGGACAAAAAATACGCGGGTGAACCGACCCGATTGATTATTGGCGATAACAACACCATCCGGGAAAGCTGCACGATTCATCGCGGCACCACCCAGGACCGTGGTGAAACCCGCATTGGCAGTGGCAATTTGCTAATGGCTTATGTGCATGTGGCTCACGACTGTGTGATTGGTAACAACACCATTCTGGCGAACTGCGCGACATTAGCTGGCCATGTGGAAGTGGGGGATTGGGCCATCCTGGGCGGTGGCACTATGGTTCACCAGTTCTGTCATATCGGTACGCACAGCATGAGTGCCGGTGGCAGCATTGTGCTGAAGGATATTCCCGCTTACGTTATGGCCAGTGGCCAGTCTGCATCGCCTCATGGCATTAACGTTGAAGGGCTCAAACGCCGTGGTTTTGGCAAAGAGTTCCTGCTTACCCTGCGTAGAGCCTACAAGGTTATTTACCGCCAGGGCCTGACGACCGAACAAGCCATGGAAGAACTTGAAAAGGCCTATGGCGACGTTGCTGACATTAAACCGTTGATCGACTCTCTCGGTAGAGCGGATCGGGGCATCGTCAGGTAGTGTCAGAATCCGAGCTGATTCCCGATGTTGTCAGCGACCGTAAGCTAACCATTGGTATTGTTGCTGGCGAAGCCTCCGGCGATATTCTGGGGGCCGGGCTAATCCGCTCACTCAGGCTGCGTTATCCCAACGCCCATTTCGCGGGTATTGGTGGGGAAGAAATGCAAGCTGAAGGCTTTCACTCCCTGGTTCCGATGGAGCGTCTCTCGGTGATGGGCCTGGTCGAGGTGCTGGGTCGCATTCGTGAACTGTTTGATATTCGCCATCGCTTACTGGAATACTTTCTGGCGACACCCCCCGCGGTCGTGATTGGCATTGACTCCCCGGATTTCACCCTTGGGTTGGAGCGCCGCTGCCGGGATACCGGCATCCCGACCGCCCATTACGTCAGCCCGTCAGTGTGGGCGTGGCGCCAGAAACGCATCTTCAAAATTGCCAAATCCGTTGATCTGATGCTCACTCTGTTTCCGTTCGAGGCCCGCTTTTACGAAGAGCATAACGTGCCGGTCGCGTTTGTCGGACATCCGTTGGCGGATCGCATTCCCCTTGAACCGGACACCCAGGCAGCGCGCCGGGCGCTTGAGCTCGACAACGAGGCACCGGTACTGGCGATACTGCCTGGCAGCCGACACGGAGAGATTGAACGTCTGGGTACTTTATTTCTGGAAACCGCCCGCTGGATCCAGACCCGACGTCCAGACCTTCAACTGGTGATTCCCTGCGTAAATCGCGAACGTCAGAAGCAGATCAGGGAACTGGTTGATACCCTTGCCGTAGAGTTGCCTGTCACTGTGGTGTTGGGCCGCTCGCGGGAAGTCATGTGTGCCGCGGATGTGGTATTGTTGGCTTCGGGTACGGCAACCCTCGAAGCCATGTTGCTTAAAAAGCCAATGGTAGTAGGGTACCGATTAACAGGAATCAGCCATGCCATCTTGTCGCGAATGATCAAAATCCCCCACATTGCCCTACCGAACCTGCTTGCCCGGGAAGCCCTGGTGCCAGAGCTTTTGCAGGACGACGCAAGGCCTGAAACATTAGGCGCCGCAGTGCTGGAGCGGCTAGAGGACAACGCTGAGCGAACGCGGCTTAAACTGGCTTTTACCGACCTGCATCATCAGTTGAGACAGAATGCCGATGAAAGGGCGGCTACTGCCATCAGCGAGCTGGTCGAGCGAAGGTTGGCGCAATGACCAGGAACACGCTAAAGACTACGAAGATCAAGACTGTGCTGCCGCCCTTTGTCAGTCGTTACCAGGGCTGGAAAGTAGCCGGTGTCGATGAGGTGGGTCGCGGACCTTTGGTGGGCGCCGTGGTAACGGCTGCGGTCATTCTGGACCCTGAGCGCCCGATCTCCGGGCTGGCGGATTCAAAGAAGCTCAGTGAGAAACGCCGAGAAGCCCTCTTCGACCAGATTATTGAACACGCAGCGGCCTGGAGCCTTGGTCGATGTGAAGCAGATGAAATTGACCGCCTGAACATCTTTCAGGCAACCATGGTGGCTATGAAGCGCGCGGTGTCGGGCCTTGCGATTGCACCCGAACATGTACTGGTGGATGGCAACCGCTGCCCCCGTTGGTCCTGGGCTTCAGAAGCTGTGGTTAAAGGGGACAGCCGGGTTGAAGCCATCAGCGCGGCTTCGATCATTGCCAAAGTCACCCGGGATCGTGAGATGTTGGCGCTCGAAGCGGAATACCCAGGCTACGGCTTTGCACAACACAAGGGTTATCCAACGCCCGTCCATCTGGCGGCGTTGCATGAACTGGGCGCCACGCCCCACCACCGACGATCTTTCCGGCCGGTGCAAGAGGTAATCGACCGCATGGAGATCAACCCAGGGTCAGTGGCTAAGGATTTAATCTTTTCTACCGATCTGTTTGCGGATAGTGATTGACAAAATCGCGGGCAATCCTTAGTATACGCGCACGTTGATCAGGGGCAATTTGAGAAGCCTCGGTAAACATCCAGTTTAGTAATAGTAAAAAGTTTGTTGCGGGGTGGAGCAGTCTGGTAGCTCGTCGGGCTCATAACCCGAAGGTCGTAGGTTCGAATCCTGCCCCCGCTACCATATTTGAGAAAGGCAGATCAGTTTACTGGTCTGCCTTTTTTGCGTTGGGGTCACGATAAGCGACAGTGGCGTTTTTGGTCTTCTCTGTGTCGTAATGGTTCACCCCGGCCATCGCAAACCCAGCCACATTAATGCTATCGACAAACCCGGTAGGGGGAGATAGCAATGGACGTTAAATTCGAACAGGCACTTCTGAATTATCCGCAACAACGGGCGAGTGCAGCTCGCCACCCAGACAGCGTCGACCAGTCTGATCGCCGCGTTCCCATTAACCTGCGCCAGTCTGGTCCGACCCCGGTGGAAATGCTGATTTCCACACGGGTCCGCAAGTCGCCTTACTGGCACCTTGCCTATGAGGCGGGCTGCTGGCGGGCCACCGTTTACAACCGTATGTATCACCCCAGAGGTTATGTCCGCCCGGAGGACGGCGGCGCCATGGTGGAGTATGAGTCTCTGATAAACGACGTCACCATGTGGAACGTGGCGGTTGAGCGCCAGATTCAGATCAAGGGGCCGGATGCCGAACGCTTCGTGAACTACGTGATTACCCGGGATGCCACCAAAATAAAACCCATGCGGGGCAAATACGTGATCCTGTGCAACGAGGATGGCGGCATTCTCAACGATCCAGTGCTCTTGCGGATTGCTGAGGATGAGTTCTGGTTCTCACTTTCCGACAGTGATCTGGAGCTCTGGCTCCGGGGCGTGAATATCGGTATGGGCTTCAACGTCAGTATCGCCGAGATCGATGTGGCCCCGGTACAGATTCAGGGGCCCAAGTCTGAAGCCCTGATGATTGACTTGTTCGGCGAGCGAGTGAAGGACATCCCCTTCTATGGACTGATGACCGGTCAGGTTGCCGGGCACGATGTTATCGTTTCCCAGACCGGGTTTACCGGTGAAAAAGGCTATGAAATTTACCTGAGGGAAGCGACAAAGTACGCCGAGGATCTCTGGTACACGGTGCTTGCGGCAGGCGAGCGCCACAACCTGCGGGTGATAGCCCCAGCGCACCATCGTCGGATTGCTGCTGGCATTCTCTCCTGGGGCCAGGACATGGATCAGGAAACGCTTCCGTTCCAGTGCAATCTGGCCTATCAGGTACCGCGCAATAAAGAGGCGGATTACGTCGGCAAGCAGTCCCTGGAGAAAGTGCGTGAGCAGCTTGACGCAGGTCATCCACCCTTTAGTCACATCATGGTAGGTATCCGCTTCGGCGGGGGCAAAGTGATCGATTACGCTAATGACTTCTGGCTGATTAGCGGACCTGACGGCGGGGACCCTCAGGGTTATGTCACCTCGCCCTGGTACTCTCCGGAACTGGAAACCAACATCGCACTCGCTTATGTGCCTTTTGAGCTGCGCAGTCTTGGCACCCGCCTTACCGTGCACCTACCGGCAGAGTATGTCGCTGCCGATGGCGCAACGGCGGTGGCCGCTGAAGTGGCAGAAGTGCCCTTCCGGGTGTCGGTGAATCCTAATGCCCGCGAGCGGGCCCGGGCAAAGGGTATCGATTTCGCTGACTAGCGAGGGGCATTGGTTTATGAATCTGGTGAACGAAACGAAAATGTTCGCTCCACATGACGATGAGGCGGACGCCCGCTTGCAGGCGTTGGTGCGTTCCGCTTCAGTTGAAGCGACCCCCCGCCAGATACTGGCACCGGACCACATGCTGGACCTGTTGCCGTTGGGTACCTCTGTGTATGTGCCGTTTCTGCCGAAAGGGCAGTTCGTGGAGACGTTGGCAGCCTGTCGGCATCTTCTGGATGCCGGTATGCAGCCGGTACCCCATGTGCCAGCCCGCATGGCGCAGAGCCGGGCGCAACTCCGGGACTGGCTGGTCGGGTTACAGGAGAGCGGTGTGGACCGACTATTGCTGATCGCCGGTGACAGTGATTCCATCGCTGGTCCCTTTCCCGATACGCTCGCGGTGCTTGAGTCCGGTCTTCTGGCTCAGTTCCGGTTTCATGGTATTGGTGTTGCTGCCCACCCGGACGGCCACCCCATGGCGGACCGGGCAACCCTGACTGAGGCTCTGGGTATCAAGCGGGAATACGCCCGCATCATCGCCACACGGCTATGGGTGGTTACCCAGTTCACCTTTGAGGCCCATGTGGTGACGGAATGGTTGCAAAGCCTGGGCGACATTCTGGAAGAGGTACCGGTATACATTGGGGTAGCAGGTCCGACCCGGGTGAAAGCCCTAATAGCATACGCAGTACAGTGCGGGGTGGGTACTTCGGCCCGCCTGATGCTGCGTCGCCCCGGTAGTGCAAAACTGCTGCGTGCCTGGACCCCTGACGACATGGTCCGGGCCCTCGTCCGGTATTGTCTGGACCATCCGGATACCTTACTCCGGGGTATTCACCTATTTCCATTTGGCGGCCTGCGCCAGTCTGCGCAATGGCTTCAGCAGTACAGCGGATCCCTGGCGGATCAGAGGGGGCAGTCCCATGAATCTTCGGTACAGTGAGCTAAAATACGCAACGCATGTTCCGGTCGGGTTTCTGCCGCCGGGATCGCCAGACATCGAGATTGCCCGGTCTGTTCAGCCCCTGTCCATCCTGTTGCTCGCCCAGCAGCGGTTCGGCCTGCCGCCCGAGAGTTTGGTACCCTTTGGCCATTATAAGGCCAAGCTGGATATGGCGTATGTGGACACGTCCGAGACCGCGCCTCGCGGCAAGCTGGTTCTCGTCACCGCCATCACTCCAACCCCGGCGGGTGAGGGCAAGACCACCACCAGCGTCGGGCTTAACGATGGCCTGAACCGTCTTGGTGTGCGCTCGTCCGTATGTTTGCGGGAACCGTCCCTGGGGCCCTGTTTCGGTATGAAGGGCGGCGCCGCTGGGGGTGGTCGAGCCCAGGTGATTCCAATGGAAGACATCAACCTGCATTTCAATGGGGACTTCCATGCCATCACCACGGCCCACAACCTGCTGGCGTCTCTGATCGACAATCATATCCATTGGGGTAATGAAACTGGCCTCGACCCGCGCTGCATAAGTTGGCGACGGGTCATGGATTTGACCGATCGCTCCCTGCGCAACCTGGTGTGTGGTCTTGGCGGCGCTGCCCACGGAGTTCCCCGGGAAACGGGCTTCGACATTACCGTCTCCTCCGAAATTATGGCCATTTTGTGTCTGGCAGACGGGCGTGCGGAGCTGAAACAACGGCTGGGTAACATTATCGTTGGGCGACGCACCGATATGACGCCGGTTACTGTTCGTGACCTTGGAATGGAAGGCTCGTTGACGGTGTTGCTGAAAGAGGCGTTGCAGCCGAACCTGGTGCAGAGCCTTGAACACAATCCGGTTTTTATCCACGGTGGCCCCTTTGCCAATATCGCCCATGGTTGCAGTTCCGTGACGGCTACCCGTGCCGCCCTGGCACTAAACGATGTGGTGGTTACCGAAGCCGGATTCGGGGCCGATCTAGGGGCGGAAAAGTTCATTGATATCAAATGCCGTCACACCGGTTTGAGGCCTGACGCGGCTGTGGTTGTCTGTACTATCCGCGCGCTCAAAATGCAGGGCGGCGTGCCCCGCAGCCAGCTTGCCGTGCCTGAATTGGCAGCGCTGCGTCAAGGCGCCGCCAACCTGGAGCGGCATATACGCAACCTGCAGCAATTTGGCCTGACCCCGGTAGTCTGCATCAACCGGTTTCCGGACGATACCGAAGAGGAGCTCGCGCTCGTGCAGTCCATCAGTGAGGAGCTGGGGGTCAGGGCTGTATCGGCAGACCACTGGGCAAGGGGGGGCGAGGGCGCCACCGAGCTAGCGCAAGCGGTTCTCGACCAGCTCGATAAGGGCACGCCGGTGATAAAATTGCTGTATGAGGACAGCATGCCGCTGGCCGACAAGATCCATACTGTCGCCACCCGGATATACCATGCCGGCAGTGTGGAGTTCACGCCATTGGCCAAACGACAGATCCAGGACTACGAGAGCCTGGGGTTCGGTCATCTACCGGTCTGTATTGCCAAGACTCAGTACAGTTTCTCTGCGGATGCGTCGCTTCGGGGCGCTCCCTCCGGTCATATGCTACCGGTGAGGGAAGTGAGACTGGCAGCTGGCGCCGGGTTTGTGGTTGCGGTGTGCGGTGACATCATGACCATGCCGGGCCTTCCGCGGCATCCCGCTGCACTGGATATTGCGCTGGATGAAAATGGCCTGGTGGTTGGATTAACCTGATGCGGTTTCTTCGCCTACGGCAGTGCTTTCACCGACGGCAATGCTTTCAAAAGTACCATAAGTCGGTTCGCCACGCGCCCGTCTGAGCGCCTGCAACGACGAGGAATTCAGACTCTGCATGGCGGCCGCCGGAGTGTCGGCCGGAGCGTCCGGTGTGCCGGCTGTTATGCGTTCGTATTTGGGTGCTCGTCCCATGGTTTTGCGGTAACAGCGGCTGAAATGAGTAGCCGAGACAAAGCCGCACATGGAAGCAATTTCCACGATCGAGCAGGAGGTTTGTTTGAGCAGCCGGCGGGCGCGGTTCAGGCGCACCCTGAGATAATATCGAGAGGGTGTACAGCCCAGGTGTTTCAGGAACAAACGTTCAAGCTGCCGACGTGAAATACCGGTCAGCGCTGCCAGCTCTTGCAGCTCAATGGGCTCCTCAATATTGGCTTCCATCAACTGGGCAGTCTCGGCGAGTTTGGGCTGGGCGCATACCAATTGTGGACGCATGGGCATGGGCTGTTGTTCGCGCTCTTCTCTCACCCGGTCACAGACAAACATGTGGGAAATCCCATTGCTCAGCTCCTGGCCATGTCGGCGAGCGAGGAAACTGAGCATCATGTGCATGGGTACGGTGCCGCCGGTGCAGGTCATCCGCTCCCGTCCTACAGTAAACAGCCGATTGTTGGACTGGACTCTGGGGAAACCTTCTTGCATCGCTTCGAGACATTCCCAGTGGGCACTGCAGGAATGGCCATCCAGCAGCCCCGCACTGGCCAGGACGTACGGCCCGGTGCAGACTGCCCCCAGCACCACATGCCTGCGATCCATTTGTTTCAGCCAGTTGACTTCCTTGCGGGAGAAACTATGAACGACATCTACGCCCGCGACGACAATGACCAGATCAAAAGTGTTTACGTCGTGGAGAGAGGCATCCGGCAGCAGGGTAATGCCGTCGCTGGCCCGGGCGGGTTCGCCCTCAGCGGTAAGCAGTTTCCAGGAGTAGAGTTCGGAGCCAGCCAGTTGGTTGGCCATCCGCAGGGGCTCAACGGCTGTCGCCAGCGCGATCAGGGTAAAGTTGTCGATCAGCAGAAATCCTACCCGGTAGGGCTGATGGGTCGGCCTGTTTGCATGCGTGTCTGTGCCATTGGTCACGATATCACCCCTCTGAGCCGCCTCCTTCTAAACATTAGTTCTTGTTCTTTGTTTGTTCAATAAGTGATCAGTTCCGATATGACCCATATGCGCCTTGTCAGGACTTGACGCGGTCATTGTCCGGGTCAAACAATGCCCGGTAGCCCACCGCCTCAATGCGAATGGCGTAATGCTCCTGGAAGTATTCCAGCGTCAGTTCCCGGCCTTCCTGAGCATACTCCACCGGGATGTATCCCAGCAGGATGACCTTGCCCACTGAAGGCCCCCAGGCCACGCTGGAGTTGTAGGATCGGCGTCCGTGGCTGTCTACCAGAACGTCGCCGGTTTGCGGGTCCAGAATGGGCCACTGACCTACCGGATAACGCAGCACGCCGTTGGCGTCGCGGTGGTCGGTCATGGTCATGGTACACAGGTATGCAGCCTGGCGAGTGCGCTCCCGTTGTTCCAGGTATGCAGCCTTGCCGTGGAAATCTGCTTCTTTGACCTTGGGCCGCTGCAATCCGGCTTCGTAAAGGTTGTATTCAGTTTCCAGGTCAACATTCTGCAGGCGCAGGCTCTTCTCCAGGCGCCGGGTGTTGGCGTAGGTCTCAATACCCACCGGGGTAACGCCCGCCTCGTAGAACAGGTCCCAGAGCCGTAGGCCATAACTGAACGGGAAGTAAAGCTCCCAGCCTTGTTCGCCCACGTAAGATATCCGGAACGCCCAGACCGAGATGCCCTGAATGTTGATCTCCCGGGCAGTGGCAAAGGAGAAGTTCTCCGCCGAAAGTTGCTCCGGGTCGGGGATGAATTGCGCCAGGGTTTCTCGCGCCTTCGGCCCCCAAAGCCCCAGGGTGGCCAACTCGTCGGTGCGGTCCTGTAAGCGGATATTGTCCAGGCCCTTGGCCTGGGCGATGCGTCTGATCCAGCAATGGTCCCGGTGGCCGGTGTCGCCGCCGCAGATCACGCGATAGTCTTTGTCGCCCAGCCGGATGATCGTCAGATCCGAGCGGATACCGCCGCGGGCATCGAGGAAGTGGGTGTAGACGCCTTTGCCGTGGGGAGTGGTGCCGCCAACTTTGGCCACCGAAAGGTATTCCAGCAGCGCTTCCGCGTCGGTGCCGGAGATATCGAAGATGGCGAAGTGGGAGAGGTTGATCATACCCACGGATTCACTCATCTCCAGCTGCTCGGCGTTGGAGACTTCCCAGAAATGCCGGGCGTCCCACTCATGTTCCCGTACCGGGATACGGTCGCGGTATTTCGCCAACAGGGTGGCCTCGTTGGCGGCATAGCCGTGGGCGCGTTCCCAGCCTGCGGCCTCCATGAAGTAGCCTCCTAGCTCGACTTCCCGCAGGTAGAACGGGCTGGTTCGCATTCTGCGACCCGTCATGTAGGGCTCCCGTGGATGAACCGCCGGGGTGTAGATTTTCTTGGCGGTTTCATAGCAGCGGTTATAGACATAGTCTGGCGTTTTCTGCAGTGGGTAGTGGCGGGCGATATCAATGCTGTGAGGGTCCATCTCCGGCGAGCCATGGGTCATCCAGTCCGCCAGTATCTTGCCCGCGCCGGGCCCATCCTTGACCCAAACCGCTTCGCAGAACCACAGGTTGCGCACTTCCGGGGATTCCCCCATCAGTGAGCCACCATCGGGTGTTACCGACAGCAGGCCGTTGAAGGAATGCTTTTCCTCCCAGCCCAGCTCGCCCAGGATCGGGGTCATTTCAATGGCCTTTTCGTAGGCGTCCATGACCTGATCCAGAGAAAGCTCCCGCATGGACGGCGACATCCGCGCTTCGCCGGGCTCGGCAATGGCGCCGGGGAACACCAGCCGTGGATTTTCGGCCTCGTAGTAGCCCCATTCAACACGGCCACCTTCGGGGGTGGTGGGGTCGCCGGTGTCCCGTACGTAGGCGGAGTTGCCCTGGTCGCGGAACAGCGGATAGACGATCTGCTTGCCGGTGCCGGCCAGTTCGTCGTAGGGGCCGAAAAATAGCAGGGGGTGCTCCAGTGGCATCAGCGGCAGAGGGGAGTTGGCGGTGTTGGCCATCAACGGGCCCCAGATGCCCATGGAGAGCACCACGTACTCGGTTTCAATGTAGCCCTTGGAGGTTTCCACGCCGCGCACCTTGCCATCCTGGACGTCGATACGAATGGCCGGCGTGTAGGCAAAGGCCTGCAGCTTGCCGGTGGCTACTGCTTCTTCCACCAGGTCGCCGGCCACTTTCTGGGAGCGGGGCACCACTAAACCGGCGTCCGGGTCCCACATGGCACCCTGGATCCGGGTTTCATCCAGTAGTGGAAACAGTTCCTTCGCCTGCTTGGGCGAAATCATGCTGACATTGGTGCCAAACGCTTTTCCGGAACCCACCTTGCGGCGGAGTTCGTCCATACGCTCGTCGTCATCAATTCGGGCCACCTCCATGCCACCGCATTTCACATAGTTGCCGCGCTTCTCATAGAACGCCTGGCTGTACTTGGTCGTGTAGATGTTCAACTTGTCATGGGAGGTGGTAAAGCAGAAGTCCGAGGCGTGGGAGGTGGAGCCGATGTCGGTGGGAATCGCGGACTTTTCCAGCCCTACGATGTCATCCCAGCCCTGCTCGATCAGGTGGTGGGCTACCGAGGACCCAACAATACCGCCCTGGCCAATGATTACGACTTTCGCACGTTTCGGTAGTTGTGCCATCTTGCGCCCCTATCTACACAATGAACGCCCGCTTGCTCCGGCTTGCCGGGCACGGCTTTGCTCTAATGTGGCGCTGATCGGGCACGGCTGATAAATCCAATACGACATCGAGCCGTCCAAAAACGGCACGGTTGCCAGCGGGAGTCAGCGGGCTTCATACCGCTGGCTTGCAACGGATCAGATCGTTCTGGATACTTTCGGCCAGACGGCTCATTCACATACTAAAAAAGGAAGCCACGTGCCGAAGTTTCTACATACCGCAGACTGGCAGATGGGGCGCGTGTTCAGCCGGTTCGACACCGATGACGGCGCAGCCTTGGCCGAAGCCCGGTACGCGAGCATCGAACGACTGGCGGAACTTGCGACCGAGCAGGGCTGTGACGCGGTATTGGTAGCGGGTGACGTGTTCGACGCCCAGATGGTGTCAGACCGGACCATACGGCGGGTGTTTAATGCCATGGTTGGTTTTACGGGCCCCTGGGTTCTGTTACCCGGCAACCATGATGCGGCGCTGGTGGAAAGTGTGTGGACCCGGGCGCAGCGACTTAAAGCTGTACCCACTAATGTTTTGCTGGCCCTTGAGAGCGGCATTCTTTCGTTGGCAGAGCAGGGCATCGCCGTTCTGGCAGCACCTTTAACCCAGCGGCATACCTACAGTGACCTGACCGAAGCTTTCGATGCCATGTTAACGCCTGCCGGCCTTATTCGCGTGGGGCTGGCCCATGGCAGCGTGCTGGGCATCTTGCCGGATGAAATCGATGCCACCAACCCCATTGCGCCAGACCGAGCCGAGCGGGCGAACCTGGATTACCTGGCTCTGGGCGACTGGCACGGAGTGAAAGAAGTGAACGAGCGCACCTGGTATAGCGGCACACCCGAGCCCGAGAGATTCCGTAATAACGAAGCAGGGTATGCGCTGGTGGTGGAGATTTCCGAGTCGGGCGCGCAACCCGGTGTGACTCGTCACGACACGGCAAAGTACCGCTGGCACCAATGGCGCGAGCAGCTTTCGGTGGCATCAGACCTCGATGAGTTGCTGAAACGTCTGGAGCAGCTGCCAGAAGACTCGGTGATCGATTGTCGCCTTGAGGGTACGATAACCCTGGCGAATGACCAGCGCCTGACGGAGGCCCTGTCTATCGCTGGGGCCCGGTACCGAAGCGTGTCGTGTGATCGCGCTGGTTTGCAACTGGAACCCACTGACGAAGACATTGCCGCCCTCCATGCCGACGGGTACCTGGGTGAAGCTATTAATGATCTGAGAGCCTTGCAAAGGGATGAGAGTCAAACCGAAGCGCGTGACGCTCTGGGCATTCTGGCCCGACTGCTAAAAAACAGGAGCGCGTATGGGGCCACCGATAAACCGCCTGGCCCTGCAGACCGTGGAACCGCAAACGGGCAGGCCGGCCAATGAAACTCCAATGCGTCCGCATCGAGCAGCTCCGTCAGTTCAGGAACAGTCTTGCCCTGGATAACCTGAAGCCGGGGATTAATCTTATTCATGGCCCCAACGAATCCGGTAAGAGCACCCTGGTACGGGCAATTCGCGCTGTATTCTTTGAACGTTATCGCTCCAATGCGGTTGAAGATCTGCGCCCTTGGGGAGATTCTGGCGCAGCTCCCACAGTGGAACTTACGTTTGAGCACGGTCAGCAGCAATGGCGACTGACGAAGCAGTTTCTCCAGCGTAAGCGCTGTGATCTTCAGATTGGATCAGACAGCTTCAGCGGTGAAGATGCGGAAGAAAAACTGGCAGACCTGCTGGGTTATCAGTTCGCCAGAAAAGGCGCCAGCAAAGCCGAACATTGGGGTATACCTGGCCTGCTGTGGGTGGAGCAAGGTACCGGGCAGGATATTGAACTCGCTGTTGGCAATGCCAGTGACCATTTGCAATCTGCCCTGAACAATCTGGTCGGCGAAGTCGCCAGCAGTGGCGGTGATGAGGTGATCCAAGCCATCGAACAGCAACGCGCCGAGTTGCTTACCGCCACGGGTAAACCGCGGGGCGATTACGCACAGCTGGACCGGAATCGGCAAAACCTGGAGGCCCAACTGCTCGAACTCAACGAGCGGATTGAGCGCTACCAGTCTCTGGTGGACCGATTGGGAACGCTGCGGGAGGCGCACAGGCTGGCCGAGCAAGAGCGTCCCTGGGACGAGGCCCGGAATAACCTGAAACTTGCTCAAGCTCGCTATCAGGAAATTGAGACGTTGCAGCTACAGCAACAGCGGGACCGCGAAACCCTCAGCAGTATCGAACAAAAGCTCGACCTGCTGATGCGCAACAGACAGCAGTTTCAGGACCAGCGGCTGAAACTCGACCACCGGCAAACCGACTATCAGAATGCCGAGCGCATTCTGGAGCAGGCGCAGTCTCTTACTCCAGCGTTGAAAGCTGTAGTCGAGGACACGCGCAAGCAATACGAGGTCGCCAGACAGGATGTCGATAAAGCCCGCCAACAGGACCTGCGCAAGCGCCTGGTGCGGGATCTGACCCAGCTTGAGAATGATCTCAAAGCACTGGAAACCAATGTCGTCAAAGCTACCGCGTATCAAGCACAACTCGATGAAGCCAGGCAAGCCAAACAGCAGAACTGGATCGACAAAACAGCCGTTCAACAGCTGCAGAAAATCCAGCGCGCCTTGGAAGAAGAATTAATCCGTTCCGAGGGCATTGCGACCCGGCTAAGCTGGCGTTTGGAGTCAGGTAAGAGCTTGCAACTGAATGGGAAAACCGTTGACGGAGAAGGGACCGAACAGCTTCTGAATGACAGCTTTCTGGAGATTCCCGGTGTTGGAGCCCTGGGCATCACCCCCGGCGGTGAAGACCTGGGTCGTGTTCGACGCCAGATAGAGCGCCACAGAAAAGATCTGCAGGATCAACTCGTCAGCCTGGGTGTCGACTCCCTGGCAGTAGGGGAGTCACGGCTGAATCGATATCAGGAAGCCAGCGCCCAGGTTGAACGGTTAGAGGAATTGGTCAAGTCCGTCGCACCCAACGGCATTAACCGCCTCAGCAGCCGACAGACCGAAGTCAGTTCAGAGCTGACCAACCGACGAAAGGACTTGCAGACCATGGTTGAGCCAGGGGTAAATGAAGCCCCTGAAAGTCTGCCGGTTGCCGAGGCAGATCTTGCCGGTGCCGACCAACGGTTGAATGATGCTGAACAGACTTTCCGTGAACATCAAACCGGAATTCTTAAAGCCAACCATGCCCGCGACAGCGCAAAACAGGAATGGGAGCAGCTCAAAGCAGAGCTCACAGGCCCTGAGCGACAGCGGCAACAAGGCGAGTTGGATCGGAGCATAACCGAGGAACAGCACCGCCAGCAGGTTCTGGAAAGCACATTAGTGCAGCGCAAGACTTCCATCGACGAAGCCCGGCCGGAGCTGTTAAAGCAGGATATGATCCGGTTCCAGGCCACCATTGAACAACTGGAAAGTGAACACAACGGCCGCGCCCTGGAAATCCGGGAATTGCGGGGTCGCCTGGAAGCCTGGGGTGCTGAAGGCCTGGAGGAGCAGCGTAACGAACAGGCTGCAGAGCTTGAACATGCGACTCGACGCTATAACGAATTGTACCGCCGCGCCCAGGCACTGGACCTGCTGCTCAATCTGTTGCAAACCAAGCGACAGGCATTGACCAAACGTCTGCAGGCACCGCTACAGAAACACCTGGACTACTACCTGAGCGTTCTGTTCCCACAGGCCAGGCTGGAGGTTAACGAAAAGCTCATTCCTGACACCTTCTCAAGAGGCAAAGAGCTCGGCCAGGTCACTGAACTCAGCTTCGGCGCCCGGGAGCAAATGGGTCTTATAAGCCGCCTGGCCTATGCAGACCTGTTAAAAGACGCGGGCAGGCCAACCCTCATTATGCTCGATGACACCCTCGTTCACAGCGACGCCGCTCGCCTGGTTGGCATGAAACGAATTCTCTTTGATGCCTCCCAGCGACACCAGATACTACTGTTCACTTGCCATCCAGATAACTGGCGGGATCTGGGAGTGGAGGCCCGAGATATGGAAGCCTTGAAAGCCAGGGCCAGGGCTACATGAATGGCTGGTAAGGAGCGTGCTTGCGTGAATTCGCGTGTGGTCAAAGCGCTTTTCGCCAATGTTTTACGCGAACCTGTTTTTTTATCGCCTCAATAATTTCGTCCAGCAGTTTGATCAATTCTTCGTTTGTCACTTCATCTGCGTCCTGATGTTCAGGATTCGGCAGGAAAACGTTCACGATGTCTTCTATAAAAGCATGGTTCCGGGTGGAGGCAAGGTCATCCAGAATCTGGTGGATAACGTCTGCCACAATGTCCCCTACGGCTTCTTCGAGCGTCTCCTGAATGGTTGGCCCAACCACCGGCAGGAAGCGAAGCCGGGAGAGCTCGGTATTCTGCTTCAGAGAATTATCCACGCGGTTCTCGAGATAACTGCGCAGAGCACCGCGGTTGGGCACGTACCCTTCTTCCGCGGCTTGCGCTACACGGGCAGATATCCAGTCAGAGATCATTTCCCGACGCGGGTAGAGGATTTTGTTCTGTATACGGTCGAACAGCGGTGAGCCCTGGTTGATTTCATTCTGGGCGCCGGACAACACCTTGATCACGATGCGATCCGAAAGCTCTTCCAAAAAAGCTTCGTAGTAGAAGTTGATGAATCGGAACACCCGGGTTTTAGTGACATCGATAATATTGTACTTGTGCAGCCGGTAGATAATTGAAATAACCCGTAACACCCGCAGGAAACGGAAGCCGCCGGTTGGGATGCAGCCCACCAGGTCGTACCAGTGAATGAACGGATAGAAATACCAACGTGCGTAAACCTTTGTGATGATAGCGCTGGTCCAGCGCACAACGAATTCGGTGAGGAAAATGCCCACAAAGATAAGATCGTAGAAGATGAAGTTCTTGTGGATCGGATCGTAGGCCTCTTTGAAGGGCCCCACATGGGCTCCGAGAAAATTCTGGATGGCCTCAAAACTGTAGATAGAATCAAAAATGATCAGTGCAAGATTGAAGATCAAAAGCCCAAGCATCAGAAAATCAATAATGAGCCACACCACCTGATGACTCGATTTAAGGTTTGCGCGATTGAGAGTGAACATCCAGGGCCTTATTGTCGTTCTCTTGGATTGATGAATCAGCTGCCATTTCAGACCTCTAGCCTAGCTCATTTCTGCTCCGCAAACGACTTGCCGGGCAACCTTCGGGCTATGATCAGGAATTGAGTCTGCCGCTACCGCTCTTGTTGAGACGTTGTGATGATCAAGTTGCCAGTCTGTTTTTACACTATTGGCGTAAAGTGCAAATGGCTCGGTCGGTCTGGTCAACAGCGCACCAAACTTGCCATGGATTAACCTGGCCGGTTACCGGTAAACTCAAACGCTCTCTATCACGGAGTCCCTAACGGTCCGCGTGCTTGATGATTATTTGTGGGTATTTTTTTCGTCGCTATTTTTGGTTACCCGGTGTTTTTTGGCTCAGTCTTCCCGTCATGGCGGCAGGGCAGGTCGAGGTGCGCGTTGAGGGTGACTTTCCTGCGCTACAACAAAACGCCGAGGCGTTCATTGGTGAGGTTGAGGGTCGCAGTGCCAGCAGCCTCCGCCGTTACGCCCCAACGGTGACTGAACAGGTCCGCCAGTCACTGAAGGCTCTGGGTTATTATCGTCCCCAGATTGACTGGCAACTGATCGACGACGAACTGCCACGGCTGGAACTAACCGTCGTGCCGGGGGAGCCGGTACGGATTAGTACCAGTGATATTCGCATCCTCGGGCCTGCAGCATCTGATAAAGAGTTTGGAGAATTGCAGACCACTCGTCTGAAAAAGGGCGAGATACTTAACCACTCCCACTACGAAAGCCTTAAATCCAGCATCCAGAATAGGGCCCTACGGCTTGGCTATTTCGAGGGCAACTTCACCGAACAGAAGCTGCAGGTAAATCCTGAAGAGGGCACCGTTGCTGTCGGACTGATATACGAAAGCGGTCCTCGTTATCGTCTCGGTGGAGTCCGGTTTGAAGAAGGGCACGGTTTTGAAGACCAGTTGCTTCAGCGTTTCGTGATTTTCGAGCCTGGCTCGCTCTATCACGCGGATAAACTGGCGAGGCTGAACGGTGATCTGTCAAATAGCGGTTATTTCTCGCAGGTTCTGGTTGATGCCCGACCCGACTCCGCTGCCGAGCGGGAAATTCCGGTGGTGGTCCGTCTGACTCGCCGTGATCCTCGCTCTGTGGCGGCGGGTATCGGTTTCTCAACGGATGTCGGGCCGCGATTACGGGGCACGTGGACTGAACACTGGACCAACCCGATGGGGCATCGCCGAGGGGCGGAGACCGAATTGTCTGCGCTACGGCAAAGCCTGAGTACCTGGTACGAGCTACCGCTCGATCCTCCGATGACTGATTCGATTCGGCTGACGGCGGGCTATCAGCGGGAAGATATCGAAGATGTGGAATCCGAGCGTCTGACCTTTGGTCAGCAATGGCAACACGCCCTCGATGACGGTTGGCAGCGGATACTTTCGGTACGTTGGGAAGGAGAACGGTATAAAATTGGCGAGGATGACAGAGAAACCAGTAATCTCCTGTTGCCAGGGGTCGGTTTTTCCAAGCTCAGCGCGGATTCGCCCCTCGACCCCTCTCGTGGATACCGTCTTCAGGTCGATGTTGTCGGGGCGCACAGAAGCGTACTTTCAGACGCCGATATCCTGCAGGTTACCGGATTGGCGAGGGGTCTGATTACGGTCGGGAATGGGCACCGGTTTTTAGGTCGTCTGCAGGTGGGAGGCATTGCTACAAACCAGTTTTCAGATGTGCCGCCCTCGCTTCGGTTTTTCGCCGGTGGCGATCAGAGTGTGCGGGGCTATGGTTATGAGACGCTGTCCCCGGAAGACGAGAACGGCGCCACGGTGGGTGGTCGCTATCTGATTGCGGCGGGTGTTGAGTACCAGTTTCCTTTGACTGACAGTTGGCGGTTGGCGGCCTTTGTGGATGAGGGCAACTCTGTGAATGATGTATCGGACCCTCTGGCCACCGGTGTGGGTGTAGGGGTTCGCTGGATCAGCCCGGTCGGGCCGATCCGGTTTGATGTTGCCAAGGGGCTGGACGATGAACTTGGCGGTGGGTGGCGTTTGCACTTCTCGATGGGGCCGGAACTATGAGCCGGAAACGTGTCATTGTGCGGAGGCTATTAATTGCCCTGGCGATTGTTATTCTGGTGCCTGTGCTGCTGGTCGCCGGGATATTGCTGGCACTACGGTCTGAAACAGGTACCGCCTGGGTCATTGAGCAGGTGCCAGGGTTGGAGGTTGACGCCGGACAAGGTTCGCTGTTTGGTGTCTGGCAGGCAGATTCATTGCGATGGCAGGGCTACGGCGTCCGGCTGGTGTTAGTCGCCCCCTATATCGACTGGTCTCCCGGGTGTTTATGGCGCAAAACGCTTTGTCTCGACACCCTTCGGGTGAGCGATATCGACGTCAAAACTCAACCCGGGGAGGACAGTGGAGAAAGTGCCGGTATTAACCTTCCTGCGGTAATTCTGCCGATTAATCTGGAGATCGGAAAGGTTGATCTCGGGTCTTTTAATCTCAATAACGGGCTGATCTGGGATACCTTGACCCTGAGCGCCAAAGCAGCGGGCGCAGATCTTGAGATAGAAGAGTTGTATGTGCGGCGGGACACGCTGAATGTCACAGTCTCCGGGCGCATTGATACCCGGGGTGACTGGCCGGTAGCGCTGAATGTACAGACTATGCTGCCGCCTCCGGAGGGCGAGAATTGGGACGTAGGCATGGTGCTCAGCGGCAGTGTCCGGGACCTCCTCGTGCGAGGCCAGAGCAGAGGTTATCTTGACGCGCGGTTTGACGGCGGGTTGGCCCCCCTGAATCCCGACCTGCCAGCACGTCTGAACCTGAGAGCCGAGGAATTCCTTGCGCTCGACAGCATACCTCCCACCCTGACTTTAAAAAACTGGCGGCTGGCTCTTGAAGGTAGTCTGGCCAATGGTTTCGATATTGATACCTCTGCATTGCTACCTGGCGCCCGTGGGGAAATTGACCTGGCTCTGAAAGGTCGGGTGACAACTGAACGGGCGACGGGCCTGACACTGACCTTGGCTGCACCTTACCATCGGGAAGGCGCAGCCAGCGAGTTAGCCGTAACGGGGACGGTGGATTGGTCAGGTCCATTAGAGGCGACCGCAGAGCTCGGTCTTCAATATTTCCCGTGGTATGACCTGCTCCCCGATCTGGAGCCCCTGCCGGTTAGTCTGAACACGCTTGACGCCCAGGCTACCTACATCGATGGCGACTACGAGGCCACTCTCTCTGCCGGGGTTGGTGGTCCTCTTGGAGATACGTCGTTGCAGGCTGACGTCAAAGGAGATCTGAAGCGTGTTCGGATAAATAACCTGATTGTAGACACCGGCGCCGGTGGCCTGAAAGGTGACGCAAAGGTCGCGTTTGCTGAACAGATCGCCTGGGATGCCCAGCTTGAACTCGATCAGTTGAACCCGGGTTACTGGGTGCCGGAACTGGAGGCCAGCCTGAGTGGCCCGGTTTCGACGGCTGGCCGACTGAATGAAGAGGGTTTTCCGGAGGCTACTGCGAACGTCGATATTTCGGGCAGTTGGCAATCCAATGACACTCGCATTCGGGGCGATCTGGAATCCGCCAACCAACAATGGAATGTCCGGGATCTGGAGGTCTCGGTAGGGGAAAATACGGTCAAGGGCTCCGGCCGATGGGCAGAGTCGTTGGCGGCGAGTGTCACCCTCGACTTGCCACGCTTGGGCGCCTTCATGCCAGGCTTGTCCGGCGCTCTGAAGGGCAACATTGAGGCCTCGGGACAGCCGGATAGCCCAGTTGGCACGGTTCAGTTAGAGGGGACCAAACTGGCGTGGGAGGAGTTGGTGACGATTGATTCCCTGGCTCTGAACGGTCAGTTGCAGGAAGGCCTGAAGGTCAATGGAGAGGTCGAAGTCCGGGGTCTCGAAGCCAGTGGCCAGACGGTTTTAGAACTGGAGGTTGACGTAACGGGTACCGTCGAAAATCACGACGTGCGCTTTGGAGCAACCACCGACGAACTGGCTGCCAGCCTGGGTTTTGCCGGCGGCTGGCAGGATGGCTGGGATGGCATGCTGGCCTCCGCACGTATCGAGCTGATACAACAGAATCAGACCTGGACGCTTGCTGATCCCGCCACCCTTGTGTATCAGTCGAGCGGTGAGCTCCGCATGGGTCAACACTGCTTCGAATGGCAAACGAGTTCCCTGTGTGCCAGTGAGCAGGTTCTGATGCCCATGCCGGAACTGAATTACAAGATCAGTCGGTTCCCCACCGCCGCCCTTGCCCAGTTGATGCCGGAAGGCTTGCGCTGGGACGCTGAAATCAACGGAGACGTCGTCCTGGTGATGGACGAGGCGGGTCCGGATGGTCGCATACATCTGGATGCCGGGCCGGGCACTGTCGAAGTGCTGGCGAGAGACGAATGGCAGTCCCTGCCATACGATGAGCTAACCACCTCCCTGGTTCTCAAACCCGAAAGTGCGGAGCTGGCACTTGCGCTGGCTGGCCCTGGCCTGGGCGGATTAACTCTGGAGATGGTTCTGGATCCGTCCCAGGAGTCGCTGCCGGTAGAGGGCCAATATAATCTCAGCAACCTGGACGTCTCATTGGCTGGCGCCTTCACGGAAATTGAGGAGATAGCCGGTGAGCTGAATGGCAAGGGTCGAATTGCAGGGCCGTTACTGAACCCTGAAGTGTTCGGTGAACTGATTCTTAGCCGTGGACGCATACTTGACCCCACGTTACCTCTTCCCCTGGAGGATATCGTCTTGAGCATGCAGTTAGCGGGTCGCGAAGCCGCTATCGAAGGCCGCTGGCGTAGCAACGAGCGTAGTGAAGGTACGCTTGACGGGAGCGTTGGCTGGTCGGCTTCACCCACGGTTGATTTGCGTATAACGGGTGATCGCCTACCTTTCAACTATGAGCCTTATGCACGGTTGGAAATGAATCCCGATATTACGCTGGCCTATGGAGAGGGTGCTCTCAGCGTGATCGGACAGGTGGATATTCCGCGAGGAACTATCGAGATCCGGGAATTGCCTGAGCAGGCGGTCTCGGTCTCCGAGGACGAGGTCATTGTGGGCAAAGAGGCCGAACAACCGGCTCCGCTTTCCCTGAACATGGACGTTACGGTCAATGTGGGGGAAGACCAGGTCAGTTTCGAAGGCTTCGGAGTCACGGGTAATCTGGCTGGTTCACTGACTATCGGCAATAACCTGGATACCCGTGGCGCTTTACAGTTGAATGACGGCCATTACGAAGCCTACGGTCAGAAACTGGATTTGCGCCGGGCGCGCCTGGTATTTGCCGGCCCGGTGTCGGAGCCTTATCTCGATATTGAGGCAGTGCGCATCGTGGATAATGTGACCGCTGGCCTCCGGCTCAGCGGCCCGGTTTCTGAGCCTCAGAGCGAAGTGTTCTCTGAGCCGCCCATGCCGCAGGGTGAAGCGTTGGCTTACCTCGTCTTCGGCCGGCCCCTGAGAAACAGCGGCGAGCAAGGCCAGGTGAGTCAGGCGGCTTTGTCGATGGGGCTTGCCCAAACCAGCGGATTCACCAGAAGCCTGGGTGAAGAAGTGGGTATTCAGAACTTCGTGCTGGAAACAGAGGGGTCGGGCGACTCGTCAGCGGTCGTAGCGAGTGGGTATCTGACGCAAGACTTGAGTATCCGCTATGGCGTCGGCGTGTTTGAGCCGGTGACCAAAGTGGCTCTGCGCTATGACCTGGGCCGGTATTTCTATGTGGAGGCAGCGAGCGGGCTCGCAGCCTCTCTGGATCTTTTCTATACTCGGGATTTCTGAGCAAACAGTCAGTCGAGCTCGAACGTAGCGCTAACACTGATCTGGATTTCTCTCGGGCCGACTTCGGAGACGGCACCCTTGTCGCTTCTGGTTTCAGCCATCATCATCGGTACCGGACGGCCACCGCCATTGACGTTGATGGTTTTGATTTCGCCGCAGGTTTTTTCAAGTTCCCCGGCAACAAATGCGCATCGCCCCCGGGCATCGGCGATGGCGCGGCCGAGTGCCTGTTGATGCAGGCCGTTCTCATCGGAATGGAAAAACTGATGCGCTCCGAGGTTGTATTCCATGCCGAGCTTCTGAGCGGCCGATATCAGCGGGTTCAACAGGGTCATATCCTTTATCACGAAGCTGACAGACTGAGACGCCACGGCTCGCTGTTCGGGCTTTTCATTGCGTTCACCGACCGGAAGGTTCCGGGTATAGAGCGTCAGGCTGGCGTCGCTGTAGTCTTCCATCCGGGCTTTATACTCGCTCACCGCTTCGTTCCAGGCGGTTATCTTTTCGTTGACGGCGCCTGTAGCCTTGTCCGCGCTTTTATGCTCGGACGCAGCGGTAAACTGCAGTCGGGCGCTGTCTGGCGTATACTTTACCGAGCCTTCGCCGGTAAGGCTGACTTCTCCGGCCAGCAGGATAGCTGGCAGTGCAAGAGCAACGGCGCCAATAAGGGCTGCGAAACGGCCAGTAAGGTTACAGGGCATATTTGAGTCTCCATGCTATTACACGATCAACAAGTTAGATTGACAGCCAGGGAACGGGATATTCTCCTCCGCCTGACCGGGTCTGATCCATCCTATGTGACAACCCGAAGCCAACTTAAAGCCTGGGTTGATCAGCATCTCCAGTCTCTGCCTCACGACGCCGACGAAATCCAGCAGATTAAAGCGGTACTTCGGCGCCACCTGCCGATTTAGGAGTTAATCAGAGGCTCCTTAGCATTTTTGACAGCAAGAGCGGCGTCCAAGAAACATTTGAAGAGGCGCCGGTGCAGCGGGTGATACAGCAAGTATTCCGGATGCCATTGCACGCCCATCAACCATTGCCCTTTCGTATTCTCGATAGCCTGTACAAATAAATCATTATCCACCGCCACCACCCGCAATTGGCGCCCCAGTTGTTTGATGGTCTGACTGTGAATGCGGTTAGCGCCAATACTGGGGCCCCTTATAATCTCCGCGATACGACTGTTCTGTACTACGCGCACCGTTTGCAATGGTAGCAACAAGGCGCGATGTCGCGTGTTGACCCGCAGCGGGGTGACGTTCTGGCAAAGCGAGCCTTTACGATAAATATTAATCAGCTGGGCGCCCCGACAAATGCCCAGCACCGGCAGCCCGAGCTGTTCAGCACTTTTTAGCAGCGCCATATCAGTCGTATCACGTTGGCTGTCGTAACGGGCTTTTATCTCAGGTTCCTGGCCGTATCGCTCAGGGTGTACATGGGTGCCACCAGACAGCACGAGACCGTCCAGCAAGCTGGCATCAATGGTAGATCCAGGCTTGATGTAGACTGTTCTTGCCCCGTAAAGCCGAAGCGCGAAACTGATCAAGCGATGACTGAGTCGAACCCGCGACGGCCCGCTGATGCCGATGGTCAGCTGCGGTAAGGTGCGCTCAGACATAGCCCTTGGATTCCAGCCAGCGGTGACAGTTTTCCGTCCAGCTACTGGTCAGATTGCGAAAACTCAGTTTGCGGCTGTCACGATAAAGACCGGTCAGCTC
Source organism: Marinobacter sp. (assembly GCF_040882185.1). Classification (GTDB taxonomy): domain Bacteria; phylum Pseudomonadota; class Gammaproteobacteria; order Pseudomonadales; family Oleiphilaceae; genus Marinobacter. Next base: position 437,319 of record NZ_JBBEBW010000002.1, read on the forward strand.
TTTCAGATCCGCCGCGTTGGCCACTAACTGCTCAAGTACGATCCAATCATTCCACACGCTTGAGAAGTGCCATTCGGGGTTGTCGATATCACAATCCGGCAAACGGTAGTGCAGGGTGGGTCGTGACTTGATGCGGCTGTCTTCAACATGCTCTCTGAGCAGCTCATCATCCAGATGTGAAAAGAGTGGCAGCAAGTCCAGTGCACGGTTACGGGTCGGGTTGGTGCGAAGATAATCGTTCATCAACTGCTGCTGGTCTGGTTCATAGTTATCGCTCAGCAGCAGATCAATATATTCACTGTCCCAGGGCTCTATATAATTAGTAAATTTACGGCTGATATCGAGCTGGTGCCGTGACTTGAGCCAGTCATAAAGTGCAGCAAAAGCTCTGAAATAATTCACCAGAGTGGTGGGCTTGAGGTCAGGTAGTTCCGGATTCAATTGCAGACCAAAGGCATAAACGATGGCCTCCCGACTACCCAGTGCGCCCGCCTCACGGAGTTCGTCACAAAGCGTCTCAATGGCCCCCAATTTGGTGAAAGGAATCGGTGGGCTCACAATTTCAAGCGGTACGATTTTCTCAGCGGCGGCGTCTATGATGTCCATGGCATGACCGCCGAGCTCCCTGATCGACTCCGGCAAACGGTTGTCTTTCAGGTCCAGTTCCTTGATCGGGTCCGAATCAAGTTCAATGGTGAAATCGCCGAGAGGAGTCTGTACCGAGCTGACGTAGCGTGACGTTTCCTTGGCTTCACCCTTCAATAATCTGGCAGTGAGTGCGACCAGCTTCTCATAGCTGAGACCGGAAATTTCAACTTCAACTCCGACCCTGCGTTCCTTGTTATCAGATGTTCGCAGGATATCGGGCATATGACAGGTACCTTTAGACGTCATTACGCTCTCCTTGAAAAGTAAAAATGCACACTACCATAGTCTTATGCGTCTGCGCTCTTGGTAGAAACACGAGGCCCAAGCCTGATTTGATTGAAGGGGTGGCTTTACACTGGATGAAACACTGTATATATTGTATTTACTGTATATAAAAACAGGGTTAAATATGATGAAGCTCACCGCTCGGCAGTCTCAGGTTCTGGACATTATTAAACGGTATCTGGAGGAAACCGGATATCCGCCCACCCGTGCCGAAATAGCTACCGAATTGGGTTTTCGTTCTGCCAATGCCGCTGAAGAGCATTTGCGCGCCCTCGCCCGAAAGGGCGCTATCGAGATGGTTCCCGGTGCCAGCCGTGGTATCAGGCTGCCAGAGTCGGAGGCTGATCTGGGGCTGCCTGTGATTGGCCAGGTCGCGGCGGGTAGCCCGATTCTTGCGCAGGAACACATTGAAGACCACTGCACGCTGCAACCGAACTTTTTCTCCCCTTCCGCTGATTACTTACTGCGGGTTCGGGGCATGAGTATGAAGGATATCGGCATACTTGATGGCGATCTGTTAGCGGTCCATAGCACTCAGGATGTCCACAACGGCCAGATCGTGGTGGCGCGTGTCGGGGAAGAGGTGACGGTTAAGCGTTATCGTCGGGAGGGCACCAAAGTGTTGCTGATCGCAGAGAACGAAGAATTTGAGCCAATTGTCGTTGATCTTCGCGAACAGGAATTATTTATTGAAGGTCTGGGTGTCGGTGTCATCCGGCGGTCTGATATGCATTGATGTGACGTAAGCGCTTACCACTGCAGGTGGTTTTTCAGGTAACAATAAGCATTTGATTTTGTGCTGCCGAAAGGCGAGTGAGGGTTAACATGGAACAACTTAGCTTTAATCAGAACCTGCCCTATGTTCAGGGCGTTGCCAGCAGAGCTGGCCAGCCTTCGGAGCCAAGAGTTATTGGCTCCGTCACAGTCGGGGCTGCAAAGTGGAGACAACACACGCCGGTAGCTCCGCAGCATAAAACCGAAACGGAGCAGGGCAAGGGCAACGTGACAGAGATTATCCTACCAGCAGGCCAGGTGGAGAATTTTCAGTTGTTGTTACCGATGCTGACTCAACTCAATCAGGAGCGCCGTTGGCTGGCATGGATTGATCCACCCCAAACCCTGGTGAGCAAATGGCAAACCATGCACGGTATCATCACTGGTGAAATTCTGGTGCTACGATCATCCGATGATTATCCGGCCCTTGAACTGGCCGAGCGGGCACTCGGTGCAGGCACCTGTCACGCGGTGGTCATGTGGACCAGCAAGCTTGGGCGCGGGTCTCTGGAGTCTCTTCAGGCGGCTTCTGCCAAGGGACGGAGCCACGGGGTTGTACTGAGGCAGCGTTAAGCTTCCCCAGTACCTCGCTCAGTGCAGTGTGTAGGAGCGTTGGCTCGGGTTGTGATCGGCATCGTCTTCATCCCAATCAAGATCATGGCCAACCGTACCCACTGCGTCGATACCCGCGGCAATCATGGCTTTTGCGACTGCCATTTCTTTATCTTCCATCATTTCCCTGGCTTCAGCGGAAAACGAAATGCGTACCAGCGGTGCTGCGTCATCGTCTATACGTCGCAAGGCGTAGTCACCGTCGGTTAGCTGAATAATCTCAAAAAAAGAAGCCGACATTTATCAAACCTTTGGTCAATCGAGCCTTGTGGCTCTTGTATGAATGGCTATGAGGTACGCCCTGCGGATGATGCTATTACCACTCGTCATGCCTTTCTGTCAGGGTCGTCAGGTACCGTTTCATGGCAGCCAATGAGTTCGCCAGAGACGTTGCACTCCGGTCTGGACCAGTATCAATGGCAACGGCAATAATGTTGTCCTCTGTAATCGTTTTCTTTTTGCTCGGCGGCTTGCCCTGGCTGGTTTCCAATTGGTCCAGATGATTCCACCAGCTCCCTGTCTGATGGGCAATGGCTTCAAGTTGAACCGTCTCGGGAGCCTCTTTGCCAATCAGCCCTTGTAACTCTTCCAGAGATTCTGGTCGGGCGGACTTGTGTTGGTAGTGCTGGGCGATTGCCGATAGCAGACTTTTCCTCGCCCTGAGCGTGAGTTCAATAGCTCCTTGCAGCGTCGCCTCACCAGTACCCCGATCGGGTGCTTGCTGTGAAATCTTGATAAGCGTTTCCGCCAAAAACAATTTTTGTGACGTTAGCGTGTGCCAATCGGAACTCATGGCGGATCCCGTTTTGAAAACTGTTGCCAGTTTATCAGATTTCCCAGACAAATTCCCTTGGAATCTCCACTCAAACGGTCCGTGTTTTCCCCGCCACAACACTGGGAGAGGTGCAGTGCCTTAGGAGAATTCAGGTTAGTGACTAAAGCCGCTATACTTCCCAGTAGATCCCTCAGTAGATCCATTCAGTTTCTTTTATCACATCACTGACTTTCAACGACAGGCAGAGATCTATGACCCAGGCACTGGAGCAACTGGATACACTCATTGACGAGCTGCGCCACGCGGTGACCATTGAAGACTGGGACTCGTTGGCGAGCCTCAACAACAGCGTTCGTCCGAAACTCGAATCTGTGATGGACGAATTGGATGCTGGCCGTCTCAGTCCGACACTGGTTCAGGAGCGCCTCGAAGACCTACGCCTTTTATGTGACGAAGGCGAAGCGGGGGCAACGAAAGCGAAGGCAAATATTCTGCAGTCTTTGAAAGGGGTCGCCAGCAGCCGCAAAGCCGCACGTACCTATCAGGATGTATCGGTTCGTCGTAACAAATAACAAAAAGCAAAAGTCATTAGACAGTTTTCCGCGCTTTTATCCATCTTTTACAATTTGTCGCAAATATGTGTCATTAAATTGACTCTCATCGCTATAGCGTCTTAAATACCGCACAAACCCTGCGCCATCCAGACTAAAGAGATCCAGAAGAATGCAGAACAACAACCCAGTGCTGGTCCTGAGCCGAAATGCAGAACGTGCCCGGGATATTGAAACTATTCTGGAGTTTATTGGGGAGGAGGGCGTGTTTTCCGGTAGTGCCGCTGAAGCGGTAATCCGGGACGCGGACAAGGAGCAGTTGGCCTTGTTGCAGGTGGCTATTCTCGACGGTCAGGATCCAGACGTTCTGGAGCGTATTGCCTCCGTGTGCGCAGTGGAAAAAGGTTTGCCGATTCTTCTGATCGGCGACCCCAATCTGAAGGGGCTCTCTGAGGAGGATGTTGAACGGGTTATTGCCCGCCTCGACTGGCCGTTCAACTACACCAAATTTATCGACTCGCTCTATCGTGCCCAGGTGTTCCGGGATCAATACGCGCGCTCCCGGGATCGTGGCCAGCAGCGGGGCGTGCAATTATTCCGGAGCCTCGTGGGCACCAGTCGAAGCGTTCAGCATGTGCGCCAATTGATGGAGCAGGTGGCGGACAAGGACGTCAGCGTCATGATTACCGGAGAATCCGGCACGGGTAAAGAGGTCGTCGCCCGCAACCTTCACTATCACTCCGCACGACGTGCCCGCCCGTTTGTACCGGTCAATTGCGGCGCGATTCCGGCGGAACTGCTTGAAAGTGAACTTTTCGGTCATGAGAAAGGGGCTTTCACCGGAGCGATCACCGCCCGGGTGGGGCGTTTCGAGCTGGCGGAGGGCGGCACCCTGTTTCTGGATGAGATTGGCGATATGCCGCTCAACATGCAGGTCAAAATCCTTCGGGTGTTACAAGAGAAAACCTACGAACGAGTGGGTAGTAACCGGACCCAGACCGCGGATGTCCGTGTGATAGCCGCCACCCACAAGCATCTTGAAGATATGATCAGCAGTGGCGAATTCCGGGAAGATTTGTACTACAGGCTCAATGTTTTTCCGATCGAGATGCCAGCGCTGCGGGAACGGGTAGAAGATATTCCGCTGCTGATCAATGAATTGATTTCCCGAATGGAAAAAGAAAAGCGCGGCTCCATCCGTCTGAATTCTGCCTGCATCATGAATCTCTGTCGCCATGACTGGCCGGGGAATGTGCGGGAATTGGCTAACCTCGTCGAGCGGTTAGCGATCATGCATCCTTACGGGGTGGTTGGCGTTCAGGAGTTACCCAAAAAGTTTCGCTATGTGGACGATATCGATGAGAATCGCCCGGTAGAAGATGTCGGCATGCCCTCGGGGGCACCGGGCTTGATTGGTCTGGATGCGCCAGCGTTGCTACCGGTTAACGGTATCGATCTGAAAGACTACCTGGGCAATCTCGAGAAGCAACTTATTCAACAGGCTCTTGATGAAGCGAGCGGAGTCGTTGCGCGCGCAGCGGAGAAGCTTCGTATTCGTCGCACCACGTTGGTGGAAAAAGTCCGTAAGTACGGCTTGCGGGAAGATGACCCAGAAGACGTCTGAGCTGACAGAAAATCGTCGCCTGACGGTTTTTGATTTTTATTAATAACTGATATATAAAGAAAAAACCCTCCTGGCACAGCTTTGGCATAGTGACCCCCATATGAATCTGAACGCGACGGCATACTGCCGCTGCACCTCAGGGGGCACTATGAATCAATTACAGTTTCTTGCGGATGCGCCATTGCGAAAGCCAGGGCAAACCGTTGAGTATGTCAACGCTACGGACAGCAATGCCGCTGCGGACGTCAATGACAAGGTCACGGCCCTGTTTCCGCATCAGGACAACGGCGAGACAGTGGGCACGGCCCTGGAACTGTTCAATCAGATGTCCCGTCAGATTACCGATTCCTACCGCACCCTTGAGTCCCGGGTTAACCAGTTGTCTGGCGAGCTGACGGCAGAAACCCGTCAACGTCAGCATGAACTTGAAGAAAAAGAGCGTCTCGCCGATCGGCTGACGACCTTGTTAGCCGTCATGCCTGCCGGCGTAGTGGTGTTGGATAGTCAAGGTGTGGTTAGCCAGTGTAATCCTGCAGCTGTAAACCTTTTGGGGGAGCCGTTGGATGGCGAACGCTGGGTCAGTGTGATCCAACGTTGCTTCGCCCCCCGTCGGGACGACGGCCACGAAGTGTCCCTGAAAGATGGTCGCCGCGTCAGCATTGAAATTCGCTCCATGGAGAACGAGCCGGGCCAGCTGATTCTGCTTACCGACCTGACAGATACCCGTCGTCTCCAATCGCAACTCGCCCACGCCCAACGCTTGTCGGCCATGGGCAAGATGGTAGCGTCTCTGGCGCATCAGATCCGCACACCCTTATCTGCAGCCATTCTCTATGGCGGTCATCTTTGCCAGACCGACCTGGAACCCGAACTGCGTGAACGTTGCGCCACCAAACTGATGTCCCGCCTGACCCACCTGGAACAGCAGGTGCGCGACATGCTGATCTTTGCCCGCGGCGAGACTCGGCTGGCAGAAGAGTTGTCGTCGGACATGCTCGTCCGTGGCCTGAAAGCGGCAACGGAAGGTCTTGGTAGCCAGGACAGCGTCAAGATAACGCTTACTGAGCCGGAGCGTGCAGTCTTCCTGATGTGTAATCGTGATGCCCTGGTCGGGGCCTGCATGAACCTCGTCAACAATGCCATGGAGGCCGGTGCGAACGATGTACAGCTCACCGTAGGAGCAGTGGGTCAATATCTGGAAATACAGGTGGAAGACAACGGGCCCGGCTTTAACGCCGACCAGGCCGACCATCTTGTAGAGGCATTTTATACGACCAAGTCCCACGGTACCGGCCTCGGTCTTGCGGTGGTTCAGGCAGTAGTCAAAGCACATAACGGCGAGTTTTCAATGGAGTCGCCAGCTTCCGGTGGCGCCCGTGCGACCATCCGGTTGCCGTTGGCGGGTGGTCGCCGGACTCATTCAGATTCGATCAGTCAGTAAACGGAGACATTTCATGGCCAGGGCTCAAATTCTCATTGTTGAAGACGACCGTGACCTGCGGGAAGCATTGGTAACCACACTGGAGTTGGCCAGGTTCCGGGTTCAGGAAGCGGATTCGGCCGAGCAGGCGATGGTGCGTCTGGCGGAAGAGTCCGTGGACATGATTGTCAGTGACGTCAACATGCCGGGGATGTCCGGCCATGAGTTGTTAGCGGAAGTGCAGCGGCATTATCCGGGTTTGCCAATGATGCTGATCACCGCCTATGGCCAGATCAGCCATGCGGTTTCTGCCATGCAGTCAGGCGCTATCGATTATCTGGTTAAGCCCTTCGAGCCTCAGGTTCTGGTAGAGGCTGTCAGCAAGGTCGTGGGTGGTACTCGTCAGAGTTGTACGGATGAGCCGGTCGCGGAAGACCCGATCAGCAAGCGGATGTTCCAGCTTGCCAGAAAAGTGGCAACCAGTGATTCCACCGTGATGATCTCGGGTGAAAGCGGCACGGGCAAAGAAGTTTTGGCACGGTTTATCCATCAGCAATCCACCAGAGCAGATCAGCCTTTTGTAGCGATCAACTGTGCTGCAATTCCCGAGAATATGTTGGAAGCGATATTGTTTGGTCATGAGAAGGGTGCCTTTACCGGTGCTCACGCCTCATCGCCTGGCAAGTTTGAACAGGCCAACGGTGGCACACTGCTGCTGGACGAAATTTCCGAAATGGACCTTAGTCTCCAGTCCAAGTTACTGCGAGTACTGCAGGAGCGTGAAGTGGAGCGGGTTGGTGGGCGTAAAGTTATCAAACTGGATGTGCGGGTGCTGGCCACCACTAACCGGGATCTTGCTGACTATGTACGTGAAGGCAAGTTCCGGGAAGACCTTTACTACCGTCTCAGTGTGTTCCCCATGCAATGGCGACCTTTGCGAGAGCGCCCCCTGGATATTCTGCCTTTAGCTAAAGCGTTGCTTAAACAGCATTGCCAGAAAATGAAGCTGACCGGTATCACCTTTGGCTCAGATGCCCGTCATGCTCTCATGGCCCACGCCTGGCCCGGCAATGTGCGGGAGCTGGATAACGCTATTCAGAGGGCGTTGGTATTGCACCAGGGCAACGTTATAGACGCGGCGGATATGTGTCTGAACAGCGGTTTGTCGGGTGTGGTTACCGAACCCACGGGCTTTCAGCCGGTGGTCCCACGCAATGGCGTGGCCGAACAGGACTATGAAGAAGCAGAAGCTGAACGGCCGGTGGCGTTAATGGAGGAGGATACTTCATCCCTCGGCAATGATCTGAGACAGAGGGAATTCCGGATCATCATCAACACGCTCCGTCACGAGCGAGGCCGCCGTAATCGCGCGGCCGAAAAACTCGGTATCAGCCCAAGAACGCTTCGCTACAAGCTGGCCCAGATGCGGGATGCCGGTATTGATCTGGATGCGGAACTGGCCTTGGCCTGAAGCTGCCAATTCCCTTGATCCCCTCGTGCGGCGCCTTTTGGCGCCGTCTTTTTTGGTGGGGAGGTGGCGTCAAGACTTCGGCGCAGCTGTTCTGAATTGATTCGGTAGTATGTTTAAGTCTATGTAATTTAAGTATTTATTTTATGTGGCCGAAAACTTGCTAACACTTCAGAGAACTTAACGATCCGCCGCGGTAGGTCAGGGTACCCACCCGAGACATTGCCACGTCTGAATACCAAAAACTGCACTCGCCGAGCCAAGTGGGTGTGCCAAGGGGGTTAACCATGGTTGAACGCGCCGACATTAACAGTGTTCTGTCAGACATACGCTCTCTGCGCTCTCAAATGCAACAAAATCAGCAGGTCGCGCAGGATAACTCTATCCGCGGCCGGATGGATGGGCCTGCACAGGTTGAACAGAGCAACGAAACCTCCGGCTTCAGTAATGTGCTGAAACAGGCGGTCGGGCAGGTCAATGAATTACAGCAAACGGCTGGCGACATGAGAACGGCTTACGAATTGGGGGATCCCAACATGGATATCACCCGAGTCATGATCGCCTCCCAGAAAGCGTCAGTTTCCTTCGAAGCCTTGACCCAGGTTCGTAACCGGGTGGTCAGGGCCTATGAAGACATTATGAACATGCCGGTTTGATAGCGGAGCTAAACCATGGCCAGTGTACCTGCACAAACCACTCGCAATGCCATGCCGGCAACAGATGACTCGGACGGTCTTGAAAGTCGGAACGATCTGGTTTTCGGCTTTAACCGGCTGACCTTGCTCCGTCAGATAGGTTTGATGGTCGGTCTGGCGGCCAGCGTTGCGCTAGGCGTAGCCGTTGTGCTCTGGGCGCAGGAACCGAACTATCAACCGGTGGTGGGAGACCTGTCCAGCTACAATCCCCAGGAAGTGACCGCCATTCTTGATCAAAGCGGCATCGAGTACCGCATGGACCCCCAGTCCGGCGCATTGATGGTGCCGTCTGAAAACGTCTATGACGCCCGACTAGCCTTGGCCGCACAGGGTGTTACGGATACCCAAACCATTGGTTATGAACTACTGGACCAGGATCGCGGGCTGGGAACCTCCCAATTCATGGAGACCATTAGCTACCGTCGTGGGCTCGAGGGCGAACTGGCGCGAACCATCGGTAGCATGCGCAGCGTAAAAGGTGCCCGGGTGCACCTGGCGATCCCTCAGCGATCCGTGTTTGTTCGCGATGCCCGCACACCGACAGCCTCAGTATTTCTTGAGGTATACGCCGGCCGCAGGCTGGAGCAGGAACAGATCGCCGCAATTATGAACCTGGTGGCTGGCAGCATTCCGGAAATGCAGAAAAGTAATGTCACTATCGTGGACCAGACTGGCAACTTGTTGACAGGCCAGGAAGAAGACAGCGGCCGCCAGCAGATGCAGGACCAGCAGGATTACCTGACCCGGGTTGAGCAGCGTCTGACCCAACGCATTGCTTCCATGATTGACCCGATTATCGGCGATGGCCGCTTTCGTGCGGAAGTCACGGCAGACCTGGATTTCTCGTCTGTGGAGCAGGCTGAAGAGCTGTTCAATCCGGATCAACAGGCCGTCCGCAGTGAGCGGGAAATGACTGATCAGCGAGGCACGGGTGCACTGGGTGGCATACCGGGCGCCTTGGCCAATCAGCCGCCTGCCGATCCTGTGGTCCCTGAGCAGGCCAATGGTGAGGACGGCGAACCGGTCGCAGCGCCCCCAGTGAATGTGCGTCGCGAGTCTACCCGCAACTATGAAATGGACCGCACCGTAAGTTATGTCCGGCAGGAACAGGGCCGTATCCAGCGTCTGACCGTGGCCGTGGCGGTCGATGATCGGAAAATGGTCGACCCAGCCACCGGAGAAGTGACCTATGAGCCCTGGACCGAACAGGCGCTGCAGCGGATGACCATGCTGATTCGCGATGCCGTGGGCTACTCTGCCGCTCGCGGTGATAGTGTAACGGTGATGAATACTCCCTTTGCTGTGCCAGAAACCATTGAATATCAGGAGCCAACATTTTGGGAGCAGCCATGGTTCTGGGACATGATGAAACAGGTGCTGGCTGGTCTGGTAATTCTGGTGCTGGTGCTAGGGTTGTTGCGCCCAACACTGAAAAGCCTCTCCGGTGGTGCGCGCCGTGACCGTGACGATGCTTTGGAAAGCGATGATTACGACGGGCTGGAAGGTTTAGGCGGAGGCGAGGCGATGAAGAACGCCATGGGTGGCAGTGATGATCTGTTGTTGCCCGGCGCCGCAGACGGCTATGATAGACACCTGAACGCATTAAAAGGTTTGATTGCCGAAGACCCGGGCCGGGTCGCACAGGTTATGCGCCAATGGGTGAATGTCGATGAGTGACGAAAACAAGCCGCCACAGATGGCAGAAACGCCCAGAAAGGTTCAGCGCAAGATTCCCCGGGTAGAGCAGGCCGCAATCCTCCTGATGTCACTGGGTGAATCAGATGCGGCCCAGATACTGAAACATATGGGTCCCAAGGAAGTTCAGCGTGTCGGTGTCGCCATGGCCCAGATGAAGGACGTCAGTAAAGACGACGTTACCTTTGTCATGGATCAGTTTGTCGACGCTGTCGGCGGCCAGACCGGTCTTGGGGTGGGTAACGACGATTATATCCGGGCAATGCTGACCCAGGCGCTGGGCGATGACAAAGCCGCCAGCTTGATTGACCGCATCCTGATTGGCGGTAATACCACCGGTCTGGATACGTTGAAATGGATGGAGCCCCGTGCGGTGGGCGATATCATCCGTTATGAGCACCCCCAGATTCAGGCGATCGTGATCTCCTACCTTGATCCTGATCAGTCCGCTGAGATACTTCGTACCCTTGATGAGAAAGTCCGACTTGACGTCATGATGCGGGTGGCCTCTCTGGAGAGCATCCAGCCTCAGGCCCTACAGGAACTCAACGACATCCTTGAGAAACAGTTTTCTGGCGGTTCGTCGGCAAAAACCAGCCGGATCGGGGGTATTAAACGTGCTGCAGATATTATGAACTTCATGGATCGCAGCATCGAAGGTAGCCTGATGGATTCCATCAAGGATATGGATCCGGATCTGGCCACCACGATAGAAGACCTGATGTTCGTATTTGACAACCTCAAGGACATTGATGATCGCGGCATCCAGGCGCTACTGCGCGAAGTGTCCTCGGATGTGCTGGTCATTGCTCTGAAAGGCTCCGACGACGGCGTCAAAGACAAGATATTCAAGAATATGTCGAAGCGTGCCGGTGAGTTGCTGCAGGATGATCTGGAGGCGAAGGGCCCGGTGCGTGTCAGCGAAGTGGAAAGTGCCCAGAAGGACATCATCACCATCGCCCGCCGCATGGCCGAAGCGGGTGAAATCACCCTCGGCGGTGCTGGCGAAGAAATGATGTGATGAAAGACCGCAGCCGCCTGGATCGCATTCCCAAGGAAGAACTTACCGCCTATGAAAAATGGGAACTTCCGTTGCTGGATCAGCAAGGCAACGAGGTAACCCGCGAGGAAGAACGCGATGTGAAACCCCTGACCGCCGGGGATATCGAAGCCATTCGGCAAGCTGGCTGGGAGGATGGTCACGCTGATGGGCGGGCGCACGGCATCAAGGAAGGTCACGTCGAAGGGGTCGCTCTGGGTCGCAAAGAAGGTCTGGAAGCGGGTCAGGCGGAAGGCCACAAGAAGGCACTCGAAACCTCCCGCTCAGAAGTCAACGCCAAACTGGCCAGACTGGAAAGTGTGATGGCAGAACTGCTCGATCCTATCCAACGCCATGAAGATGAACTCGAAACCGCCCTTGTCAATCTGACTACCGTGCTTGCCCGGGCGGTCATTTTCCGGGAGCTGTCGGTGGACTCGTCCCATATTGAAGCCATTGTTCGCCAAGCGATCGCGAGCCTGCCCTCCACCCGTGAGAACGTCAAAGTCCGGGTAAACCCGAAAGACAGTGAGTGGGTGCGGGAGGTTGCGGACCGTTTTGAGGCAGAAACCTCCATCATTGACGACAACACCATTCTGCCCGGCGGCTGCAAAGTCGAAACCCGGCACAGTCTGGTCGATTTCACCGTTGAAAAGCGTTTTCAGAAAGCTGTCCAGGGCATGCTGGACCAGCAGCTCTCAAGCGATCAGCCCGGCGACAGTGTCGAGATTGATGCCATGATGGGCGACCTGACCGATTTTCATCGCGAGGTTCTCTCTGAGCCTGGTGAGGCGCCAGACACTGCGTCAGAGCCAAGCCCCGCACCTGCACCGAAACCCGAACCACAGCCAGCATCAGCATCAGAGCAGGAACCTGAACCGGAACAAAACTCGGAACACGAACTGAATGATAAGGCATCGGGTGAGGAGGGTGATGATGAGCAGTCCCCTGGCTGAGCGCCTGCAACGCCTGACCGATTACCTCCCCCCCGAACTTGAGCCTGAACTGTCAGGCCGTCTTACCCGCATGGTGGGTCTCACACTTGAATGCGTTGGCTGCCCGATGGTGGTCGGCGACCGCTGCCTGATTCAAGGGCAGGGGGGCGGCACTGTCGAGGCCGAGGTTGTTGGTTTTGAGGATGACCGGGTTTACCTGATGCCGCTGACCGCCATCGAAGGTTTGCGCCCCGGCGCTCGCGTAGTGCCGTTGTCCGTCGCCAGCAGAGTTCCGGTGGGTCCTGAGCTGTTAGGCCGTGTTATCAATGGCACAGGCGACCCTCTTGATGGCCACGGCCCGCTCCGGGCTGAAGCCCAGGTGGCACTTGCCGGGGCAATTATTAACCCGTTGCACCGGGCGCCGGTGCGTCAGTCAATGGATGTCGGTATCCGGGCGATCAACGCCTTGATGACTGTTGGTCAGGGCCAGCGACTGGGGCTTTTTGCCGGTAGTGGCGTTGGCAAGAGCATGCTGCTGGGCATGATGACCCGCTTTACTGACGCCGATGTCACAGTGGTTGGCCTGATCGGGGAGCGGGGTCGCGAGGTAAAGGAATTCATCGAGGATATTCTTGGTGAAGAAGGGCTCTCACGGTCCGTGGTAGTGGCTTCACCGGCGGATGACTCCCCGTTGATGCGTCTTCGGGCCGCTATGCTGACTACCCGGATTGCAGAATACTTCCGGGATCAGGGCAAACGCGTGTTGCTCCTGATGGACTCACTCACCCGCTATGCCCAGGCCCAGCGGGAAATCGCATTGGCAGTTGGTGAGCCACCGGCCACCAAGGGTTATCCTCCTTCTGTGTTTGCCAAATTGCCCCAGCTGGTTGAGCGAACCGGTAACGGTAAGCCTGGCGGTGGCTCAATCACTGCCTTCTACACGGTACTCACCGAGGGTGATGACCAGCAGGATCCCATTGCCGACGCGGCGCGGGCGATCCTCGATGGCCACATCGTGCTATCCCGTCGCCTGGCGGAAGAGGGTCATTACCCCGCCATTGACGTGGAAGCCTCGGTCAGCCGGGTGATGCCGCAGGTTACAGACCCGGCCCATTTTGCCAACGCCCAGCGATTCAAGCAGGTGTATGCGCGTTATCAGCAGGCGCGGGACCTGATCAGTGTCGGCGCCTATGTCAAAGGCTCCGACCCTGAAACCGATTACGCAATCGACCATATTGATAACATGCGGGCCTTCCTGCGTCAGAATCTTGCTGAAAGCGCTCCGCTCACTACCAGTGTCGAACAGTTGGGTGCAGTGGTGCCGGATATCAAACCAGCCCGTGGCGGAAAGACTGAGTAATGCTGAGGTCCAGGAGACTCGAAGTCGTACTGGCGCTGGAACAACGCCGGGAAAGTGAGGCTCTTGAGCACATGACCCGCGCTCGGCAGCAGGTTCAGCAGCATCAACACAGGCTGGAGGAGCTACGCCAATACCAGGCAGACTACCGAACCCAGATGCGAAACAGCCAGCAGGGTGTCATTTCCGTCAGCCGACTCGAGGGCTGGCAGGCGTTTATCTCTCAACTTGACCAGGTCATCCAGCAACAGGAGAAGCAGGTCGCCCGATCCATGGAGGTGTTCGACAAGCGCCGCGAAGACTGGCGAGCGGCGTATGACCGCAGGCAGGGCATGGCGCGGCATATCGATGCCTGCCGGATGCAGGAACAACGGGCCACTGATTCCCGGGACCAGAAACAGCAGGATGAAGCGGCCGGGCGTGCCCACGCCAGAAGGCGTCTCAAGTCAAAATAAGGCAAAGCTTTATCAAATACCTGATGCAAATTATGTTTGCTCAGCTATCCTTTTAGTAATCATCGCGTGAAATGAAACGCAATCGCCGGACGAGATGAAAAGTAATCACTGTCTGAAACGAAATCCCGCCTTGCAGATGCCTGCTGACAAAATGGAGGATGCCGGATGGCGATCCAGACTAAGCGACACGAAGATGGCCGCACCCTGACCATAAAGATTGAGGGGCGTTTTGATTTCAGTACCCATCAGGCTTTCCGGGATGCCTACGAACATGGCGACCAGGAAGTCAGCCATTATGTGATCGATATGTGCGACACCAGCTACCTCGACAGTTCTGCGCTTGGCATGCTGTTGCTGTTACGGGATTACGCCGGAGGCGATTCGGCTCGCATCAGAATAGAGAACTGCAACAATGATGTCAGGCGAATACTGACAATTTCCAACTTTGAACAGCTGTTTGCCATCCGTTAGTTGCCCGTAAGGCTTTTTATGAAGCGCCACCAGGGAGATCATGTATGGAGGAACCTCTCCCCGAATCAGGCCCACTGCGAGTGCTGATTGCTGACGACAGCGACAGTGACCGATTGATTCTGCAAACCATGGTAAAACGGCAGGGCCACGAGGTGCGAGGCGTGGCGGATGGCGTGGAAGCCATCAGGGAATTTCGGAATTTCAAACCCCAGATTGTGCTGCTTGATGTCATGATGCCCCGCATGGACGGGATGGAAGCCGCGCAAGCTATCAAGGGCTTGGCCGGGGAGGTGCTGGTTCCGATTATCTTCCTGACCTCCTTGTCGGATGCCGGTGCGCTGGCGCGCTGCCTTGAGTCCGGCGGCGACGACTTCCTCTCCAAACCCTATAACCGCATCATTATTGAAGCGAAAATTAAGGCCTTCAACAGAATGCGGTTGATGCATCGAACCCTCAGCTACCAGCGGGACCTGATCCACGACCGTAATCGTCAGTTGCTGAGTGAACAGCAAGTGGCCAAGCGCGTGTTTGACAATGTCGCTCATACGGGCTGTCTTGATGCGTCCAATATCCGATACCACGCCTCGCCGATGTCCATTTTCAATGGCGATATCCTGTTTGCCTGTCCCCGACCGTCCGGAGGTATGCATATCCTGATCGGTGATTTCACCGGTCACGGTCTGCCAGCGGCCATCGGCGCCATGCCGGTCGCCGAAATATTCTACGGCATGACCAGCAAAGGCTTTGGTTGCGGGGATGTCCTGCGGGAGATTAACCAGAAACTCAAGCGTATCTTGCCCACCGGTATGTTCTGCTGTGCCGCGTTTATTGAAGCGGACTTTCACTTGCATTGCCTGCGAGTATGGAATGGCGGACTGCCAGATGGTTATCTGATCCGGCACAACGGCGAGCGCGTCGTGCTGGCATCTAACCATCTACCCCTCGGCGTGCTGTCCCCTGAGCGGTTTGCAGCCAACGTCGAGCACATTCGAACTGAGCCGGGCGATACTTTACTGATCGCTACGGACGGGATTCTGGAAGCCGAGAATTTGGAAGGTGAAATGTTCGGTGAAGCCCGTCTGCTCTCGCAACTGGATAAAGGTCGTGATGCACTGACACCCTTCGACGCCGTCATGAACGGGGTGCAGGGTTTTACCGGAGCACAGATGGTTCAGGATGATCTCACCGTCGTGACACTTGAAATGGTTGAGGAAGAAGAGTTGGCAGACTTGCCGAACCGTATTCCCCAGTCAGCCCTGCACGGGCCAGCCCATTGGTCCTGTGTTTATGAGATTGGTAATCAGACTTTAAGCCATTTCAATCCGTTGCCGTTGCTACTGCATATTTGTATGGAGGTTCCCGGCCTTCGACGTCGCAGTGGCGAGGTGTATACCCTGTTATCCGAGTTGTATACCAACGCCCTGGAGCACGGCATCCTTGAGCTCCCTTCGAGCTGGAAGAGTTCGCCCGAGGGCTTCGGGCATTACTATGCCGAGCGGGAACGTCGGCTGGCAGACAGCGAAGGGCATTACATCCGATTTACCCTGGACCACAAAACGACCCGGCGTGGAGGTGAATTACGCATCCTCTGCAAGGATTCGGGCACAGGCTTTGATTTCGCGGGGCTGGTATCGGCTCTGGAAAATGGCGAGCCCCAGGCTCGTTATGCTGGCCGTGGCCTGGTTTTATTAGAACAGCTCAGCCGTTCGCTGACCTTTAAAGAGCAAGGCAATCATATTGAAGTAGTCTATCATTGGGATTTTACTGAGGCACAGGCTCAGGATTGAGTCGAGCCCGAAAATCAGCACAGGGGAGTTGGTTATGAACGATAAGCCGCACCTGGATGAGGAAGCATTAGCTGAACTGCAGGATGTAATGGAAGATGAATTCGATGTGCTCATTCGAACGTATATCGCGGACTCCCGTGACAGGATTGAGGCACTGAAGTCAGCTCTGCAGAGCTCGGATGCGGATGCGTTCAAGAAATCTGCCCACAGTTTCAAGGGCAGTTGCATCAATATTGGAGCTCCCAGGTTGGGGGCATTGTGTTATGAAGCCGAGAAGGCAGGTAATGAACAGCAACTGGATGGCGCTGCTGTATTACTGGACACCATAGCGACAGAGTTCGAGACGATAAGTCGCATGCTGGAGCAAAGCCTCCAACATTGAACATCCACCACCTTGGCATCGGTTTTGCTCAGTTCAGATTAAACACACATCTGAGCCAGAAAGCGGCAAGAGGTTGCCATGCCAGGATCGGTACTACCCATAAGCCCGCCCCCCGACTTGCAGGGAGCGACGACAGAGAAGTCTCCATCTGCTAATCGAGAGGCTCCCGATAATCGTCAATACGAATCGGTTTCCCGCCAGGAGCAGCAACGGCTGGATCGCCGTGAGGCTGCCCGTGCAGCGACTCGTGCACAACAGGACCAGCGGGCCGAAGATCGCCGCGCTGACCGGTTACCGGCCGATAAATCTGCCGGGGTCGCAGGCACTGCGCAGGCGAAAACTTCCCCGGCAAAGCCTTCCGATAGAGACTTGCAAGCTGACCCTGCCAGTAGCGATGAGAATACCGTAGCCGCCGTTTCTTCCGTAGAGGACGACGCACCTGAAACGGATTTTGCAGATATCGTGCCACCCGCGGGGCTTGATAAGGCCTCGCTGGAGGTCGAGGCCTCAGACGCTGATCTGGTCTTCACTTTTGCTGATTTGCAGGCCCTGATAAGTGAGCGAGACGATTCACCAGTAGTGACCGGTCAGGGCGCGGTGCCTGGGTTGCCGGGTCTGACTGGTCAGACACCCTCTGCACCCGGCCTGATGGCAGGCGTGTTCGAAGGTATGCTGGGTGGCAAGGGTAATTCAACGACTGGCCAGGGCAGGTCTTCCGCCGAAACGACATTAAAACTGATGGAGAGTCTGGTCGGGCAATTGTCGGCAGAAGCGGGAAAGACGGCGGACACCGGATCGGCTATCGCCAGCCGTTTTCAGGGCAGTCTTGACCTTGCCTCGCAGTCGCTGACAGCGGCGGCAGGACAAAAGCCGCTGGAGGCCGCTATACCACTGCGAAGTTACACCACCAGTGTTGAGTTACCTGTTGGTCACGCTGAATGGGGTGACAAGCTGATGGGTAAGCTGGCCTGGCTGACGTCCCAGAACATGTCGATGGCTGAAATACATCTCACTCCGGCAGATATGGGGCCTATGGAGGTTCGTGTCCAGGTGCAGAATGACCAGGCGGCTGTCACCGTTCACACCACCAATTCGGCCGTCCGGGATCAACTGGAATTACACAGCCACCGACTCCGCGACATGCTTGGTGCCCAGGGTTTGGGGCTGGAGAGCTTCGACGTCTCAGATTCGTCAACGCGATCTGGCCAGGGACAGGGTGGCGATCAATCTGAAGATGTCCACGGCAATGGGGTGGTCAGCGTTCTGGATGACGATGAATTGCAGGAAGCACAGGGTGTGCTGGATCTGAGTTGGAAAGGTGAGCTGGATCTCTATGCCTGATTATCTGCCGGGCGCTGGCCCGGCGGATTTCCATTGCTGTTTCCTCGTTTATTGCTGTTCCCTCGTTTAAAGTACCCGCTGTCCTTGAAACCGCTTTGCCGAAGTCTAGGGTCGAGACTAAACTGTTGTTCTGAATCCTCGTTATCATCAAGCTGGCCCGCCCTTTGCATCAACTTGGTTAATCAGCGACACTGCTGACAAAATTCTGACAGAAGCGATTTATGGCTGAAAACAACGTTCCCGCTGAGGCGCCGAAAAAAGGCAAGCTAAAGCTTATTATTATGCTGGTACTTGTTGTCCTGCTGGCAATCGGCCTTTCCATTGCGGGCACCTTCTGGTTTCTTAGTAAGGATGATCCGGATACGCCGCCAGGCGATGCGGCGGAGGTTGTTGAAGTGTTCGCGCCGAACCAGTATCACGTTATCGAAAAGCCGCTGGTGGCCACCATTCAGGCGGAGAATCGCACCCGTTATGCCCAGATTTACCTGGCGTTTGAAGCCCAGGATGTGGCTCCGCTGGAGGCAACCAACACGCACCTGCCACTGTTGAGAAGCAGGCTTCTGAGTGTTCTTGGGGGCCAAAGTTTTAACGGTTTGCAGACTGTTGAGGGCCGGGACCAGCTTATTGCCGCCATGCTGGCGTCGGTTAACGGTGTGCTTGAGCAGGAAGGCGAGCCACCGGTATCGAATGTACTTTTCCTGAATTTCGTATTGCAGTGAACGACCCGATCCCGGGCTGACTTGATGGGCAGGTAGACGTATGCAGGATTTACTGTCACAGGACGAAATCGATGCCCTTCTACACGGTGTAGACGATGGCGATATCGACACCTATGACGATGTCGATGCTTCCGGTGTAAAAGACTATGACCTGGCAAGTCAGGACCGTATTGTGCGCGGTCGGATGCCGACGCTTGAAATGATCAATGAGCGTTTTGCCCGCTATACCCGCATCAGCCTGTTTAATCTGTTACGGCGCAATGCTGACGTCTCCACCGGCGGCGTTCAGATTATGAAGTTCGGTGAATATATTCACACGCTGTATGTCCCGACCAGCCTTAATCTTGTAAAAGTAAGGCCTCTGCGGGGCGCCGGACTGTTTATTCTGGACGCCAAACTGGTGTTCAAGCTGGTGGATAATTTCTTCGGTGGAGAAGGTCGACACGCCAAAATCGAGGGCCGTGAGTTCACCCCGACCGAGACCCGAATTGTTCAGATGGTACTCGATCAGGTCTTTCATGACATGAAGGAAGCCTGGCATGCGGTACTGAAAGTGGATTTTGAATACCTCAGCTCCGAGGTTAATCCTGCGATGGCCAACATCGTTAGCCCCAGCGAAGTGGTGGTGATCAGCACCTTCCATATCGAGCTTGATGGTGGCGGGGGCGAACTGCATATGGCGTTGCCGTATTCGATGATCGAGCCTATTCGTGATGTGCTGGACGCAGGTGTGCAGAGTGACATTGATGATGTGGACGAGCGCTGGGTAAATGCGCTCCAGGAAGATATAAAAGAGGTGAGCGTGCCGATCAATACCATGCTCTGCCGGCGACGGGTTTCCCTGCGTGAAGTGGCCAAGTTCAAGGCCGGGGATATTATCCCGGTTGAAATGCCGGATCTTCTGACCATCACCGCCAACGGTATTCCGGTATACAAGGCTACCTTGGGCACCCGCGACGGCAAGCTCGCACTCAAGATTGCCGGCCGGGCCAAGCAGCCCGTGGTGAAAAAACAACTGAAGGTAAGGTAGAACGCTATGGCTGACGACAAGAAAGATGAGCAAGAACTGAGCGAAGACGAAAAGCTCGCTGCCGAGTGGGAAGCTGCCATGGAGGAGTCCGGGGACACGGACGAAGAAGACCGCAATGATGAATGGGCCGCCGCGATGGAAGAGGCTGGTGAGACGTCCGGTGAAAAACCCGCAGTTGAAGATAAAAAGAAACAGGTAAAAACGGCTCCGATGGAGGAGTTTGAGGAAGCGGTAGGGGAAATGATTGGGGACGGCCCGGCGCCGGATCTTGACGTCATTCTTGATATCCCCGTGACCATTTCGATGGAAGTCGGAAATACCCAGATCCCCATTCGTAATCTCTTGCAGCTCAACCAGGGGTCAGTCATTGAACTCGACAGACTCGCCGGTGAACCGCTGGATGTTCTGGTGAATGGCACTCTCATTGCCCATGGCGAGGTCGTGATGGTGAACGAAAAATTCGGCATCCGGCTGACCGATGTGATGAGCCCGGGTGAGCGCATCAAGCGGCTGGCAAAGTGAACCTGTCTGTCATCGGGCCCCTCCGGTGGCCGCGGTTATATCAGGTAATGACGGGCATGATGGCATTAGCGGTGCCCGTACTCTGCGTGGCTGAGGAATCGGCCAGCGAGCCTGCAGGAAAACAGGCCACAGGTAGCGCCCCAGACACTCTGATCTCCATGGCAACGCTCGGTTTCGGGTTGCTGGCGGTGCTCGCTCTGATTATGGGCTGTGCCTGGCTGGTCCGTCGGATGAACGGGCTCACGGGTATGAACAGCAACGCCATGAAAGTGGTTTCTGTTCTGGCCCTGGGTACCCGTGAACGTATTGCCCTGGTAGAGGTTGGCGGCACCCAGATACTAGTGGGAATCACGCCTTCTTCCATTCGCACCCTGCACGTATTCGACGAGCCGGTGGTCAAGCCGGGGGAAGGCGGCAACACCGATTTTGCCAAACGTCTGCAAGGGCTGATGGGCCGTCAGTGGGCCTCGGATAAAACGCCATCAGATTCCACGGGAGGCAGCTCGTGAAGCGGCTTACTGGCCATTACAGCGTTTATTTTGTAGGCCTGATAGCCGTTTTATTGGCACCCTCGGCGCTGGCCGATATTCCCGGAATCCCGGCTATCCAGATGACTCCCGGGGAAGGCGAGGGTACCGAGGAATACTCGGTCACGTTGCAGATTCTGGCGTTGATGACAGCGCTTACCTTCCTGCCAGCCATGATGATGATGATGACATCTTTTACTCGCATCATCGTGGTGTTTGCCATCCTGCGTCAGGCGCTGGGTTTGCAGTCCACGCCTTCTAACCAGATTCTCCTTGGACTGACGCTGTTCCTGACCATTTTTATCATGAAACCGGTGCTGGAAGAGGTGAATGAGATAGCGCTGCAGCCGTATGTTCAGGAAGAAATCGGGCCACTGGAAGCGGTTGACCTGGCTAGCCAGCCGTTTCGGGAATTCATGCTGGGGCAGACTCGAGAGAGCGATCTCGCCCTGTTTATGCGGATAGCGGACGAGCCTCAATACGAGACTCCGGAGGACGTTTCGTTCTGGATACTGATGCCGGCATTTGTCACCAGCGAGCTGAAAACCGCATTTCAGATCGGGTTCATTCTATTTATTCCATTCCTGATCATCGACATGGTGGTGGCCAGCGTGCTGATGGCGATGGGTATGATGATGCTGTCCCCTATCATTATCTCACTGCCCTTCAAGATCATGTTGTTTGTACTGGTGGATGGCTGGGCGCTGATAATTGGCACCCTGGCCGCCAGTTACGGTATTTAGGGTGGTTTGCCCATGCGCCGTTTTCCGCTTCGAGGAGTCTGAGTTATGACACCGGAAACCGTTATCGACATTATGCGCGAGGCGCTCTGGATGATCGTCTTGTTGGCTGGGGTAATCATCATGCCGGGATTGGTGGTGGGGCTTGTGGTCAGCACTTTTCAAGCGGCCACCCAGATTAACGAGCAAACCTTGAGCTTTTTGCCGCGTCTGATAATAACGCTCCTGGTGATTATTTTTGCTGGCCCCTGGATGCTGACCAAGCTACTTGACCACGCTAATAACCTGATCACCAACATCCCTTTTCTGATCGGCTGATATCTCATGCCCTATGACGTCAGTGCGGATCTGATCGGGCAATGGGTAGGCCAGCATCTCTGGCCGCTATTTCGTATTGCCAGTTTCATGATGGTGATCCCGTTCATCGGTACGCAACTGGTACCTGCCAGAATCCGACTTGGGCTGGCGTTGCTGATCACTGTCCTTATTGTTCCTATGCTTGATGAGGTGCCCCAGGTAGAAGCCCTCAGCGCCGACGCCGTTATCATTACGTTGCAGCAGATTCTGATCGGCGTTGGGCTGGGGTTTGCCCTGACCGCGCTGTTCCAGCTGTTTGTCGTTACCGGCCAGATGATTGCCATGCAGATGGGTCTTGGCTTTGCGTCCATGGTGGACCCCGCGAATGGTGTCAGCGTGCCTGTGCTCTCACAGCTTTACTCAATATCAGTGACGTTGCTTTATCTGGCCATGAACGGCCACCTGGTTGCGTTTGAAGTATTTCTTGAGAGTTTTCGTACCTTGCCTATCGGTCTTGAGGGTCTTGGCCAGGCCGGGGTGTGGGATCTGGCTCACAGGATCAGCTGGGTCTTTGTATCGGCCATGTTGCTGGCTTTGCCTGCGGTAACCGCGGTGCTCATCGTCAATATTTCGTTCGGGGTGATGACCCGGGCAGCGCCCCAGATGAATATCTTCGCCCTGGGTTTTCCCATCGGTTTGATGTTTGGTTTGTTCTCCATTTGGGTATTGCAGGCCAATTTCCTGCCGCATTTTCAGCAGTATGCCGAAGAAACCTATGAGTTTATGCGCCAGTTGCAGGGGGTGCCCTGATGGCGGAAGAAAACGACAACAGTCAGGAAAAAACCGAAGAAGCCACTCCGCGACGTATTGAAAAATCTCGCGAGGAGGGCCAGACCGCCCGCTCCAAAGAGCTGGCAACCATGGCCGTGCTGCTGGCTGGCGCAGGTGGATTGCTGATGTTTGGCGCCGGTCTGGGTGCGTCTCTTGAAAACATCATGCGGGAAAATTTCGTCATTGAGCGCGCGGCGGTGTTCGATACTAACACCATGAGCCTGCTTTTGCTGGATTCTGCCCGGGAAGCTGCCGTTGCCCTGATGCCCCTGATGATTCTGTTATTCGTAGCGGCCATTCTTGGCCCCATTGGCATTGGTGGCATACTGTTTAGCGGCAAGGCGATTGCGCCAAAGCTGAACCGGATGGACCCGTTCAAAGGGCTTAAGCGGATGTTTTCGATGCGCTCGCTGATTGAGCTCGTCAAGGCCATCGCCAAAGTCACCCTGGTGATGATCATCGCCATCCTGATCCTCGATCTGCGTACAGCAGACTTGCTCAGTATCGCTGAAGAGCCAACCATTCCTGCAATGGAACATGTACTTTGGACTTTGGGCTGGAGTTTCTTTCTATTGGCCTGTGCGACCATCGTTATTGCTGTGATCGACGTGCCTTTTCAGATTTACGATCACCAGAAAAAACTGCGTATGACCAAACAGGAGGTCAAGGACGAATTCAAGGACAGCGAAGGCAAGCCGGAAGTAAAAGGTCGCATTCGCCAGCTACAACGGGAGATGGCTCAGCGCCGGATGATGCAAGACGTGCCAGGTGCCGACGTAGTCATTACCAATCCGACGCATTTTGCGGTCGCTTTGAAATATGATCAAAAAACCATGTCCGCGCCTGTAGTTGTGGCCAAGGGTGGGGACGAAGTGGCGTTCAAGATTATGGAGATTGCGAGGGAGCACAAGGTGGATATCCTTCGCACGCCTCCGTTGACCCGTGCGGTTTATCACAACACTGAGATCGGCGGCGAAATCCCTGATGGACTGTATATGGCGATTGCCCAGGTGTTGGCCTACCTGTTCCAGCTGCGCCAGTTCCGGCGCGGCCAGGGGCCGAAGCCCGGCATGCCGGACTTCCCAATTCCCGGTGACCTGCGCCGTGACGTCTGATGGCCTCCGGTCTGAATATTACTGACTGTTTTCAAGCCTTCAGAATGACTTGTCCAGAGCGTCCTCTTCCGTGGAGGCTTCTCCCCAGCCTGCATCTTTGCTGCCAGGCAGAATCAGATTCAAACCAATAGCGACAAGACCACAGAGTGCAATGCCCTCGACCTGGCCAATGGCCATACCACCAATACCAAACACCAGTGTAACCCCAGCAATCACCAGATTGCGGCGCTCCGAAAAATCCACCTGGTGCCGTATCAGGGTGTTCATTCCCACTACCGCGATAGAGCCGAACAGCAGACACAGGATACCGCCAATGACCGGAACTGGAATGGTTTGCAGAGCCGCGCCAAACTTGCCAACGAAGGCCAGGACAATAGCGATTACAGCGGCCCAGATCATGACCTTGGGGTTGAAGTTGCGGGTAAGCATCACCGCGCCGGTCACTTCCGAATAGGTGGTATTCGGAGGTCCACCCAACAGGGCAGCGGAGCTGGTGGCTATGCCGTCACCCAGCAGTGTGCGATGCAGGCCGGGTTTCTTGATGTAATTCTTGCCGGTGACATTCCCGATGGCCAGTACGTCCCCGATGTGCTCAATGGCGGGTGCAATCGCCACCGGAAGCATAAACAGGATAGCGGACCAACTGAAAGCGGGCGCCACAAAATTCGGGACTGAGAACCAGGCGGCTTGGGCAATAGCGCTGGTATCAACGATACCGGCAAAGGCGGAGAGCACATAGCCGACGCCAATCCCGAACATGATGGGTACCAGCCGGAACAGGCCTTTGGCCCAGACCGCCGCCAGGATAGTGACTAACAGTGAAATCATCGCGATGACAATGGCGGTAGTGTAGGGAACCAGTTCTGCGCTGCCATCCCCGGCCCGGCCGGACGCCATGTGAACCGCCACCGGTGCCAGGCTGAGACCGATGACCATAATCACCGGGCCAATGACGACCGGTGGCAGCAGGCGGTTGATGAAGCCCGTACCTTTAAGCCTGACGACGCCACTCAGCACCATATAAAGTACGCCCGCTGCCGCCAGGCCACCCAGGGTTTCTTCCAGGCCGAACTTGGCCTTGGCTGCAATAACCGGAGCGATGAATGCAAATGATGAGGCCAGGAAAACCGGCACCTGACCACCGGTGATGATATGAAAGATCAGCGTGCCAAGGCCCGCCGTGAACAAGGCCACATTGGGATCGAGCCCAGTGATCAGAGGCATCAGAACCAGTGCTCCGAAAGCCACCAGCAACATCTGCGAACCTGCCAGTGCCTGACGCCAGACGGCGCCCTCAGTAGGGTCCTGCATGCTTATATGTCCTTTTGTTTGGTGCCGAAAATCTTGTCACCGGCGTCGCCCAGGCCGGGCAGTATATAGCCCTTCTCGTTGAGGCGTTCGTCCACGGAGGCGGTATAGATGGAGACATCGGGGTGAGCATCCAGCACTTTCTTTATGCCTTCTGGAGCCGCCACCAGTATCAGCGCACGTATTTCGGTGCTGCCTGCTTTTTTCAGCAGCTCAATGGTCGAGATGAGTGAGCCGCCGGTCGCCAGCATCGGGTCCACAATGATGGCCATGCGCTGATCTAGCTCGCCCACCAACTTTTCCAGGTAGGTGCTGGCTTCCAGGGTTTCCTCATTCCGGACCTGGCCCACTACGCTTACGCGCGCCCCGGGAATAAGCGTAAGAACGCCTTCCAGCATGCCCATGCCCGCCCTGAGTATTGGCACGATGGTGACCTTTTTACCGGTGATACGTTCAACCTTCACTGGGCCAGCCCAACCCTGGATGGTTTCCTCTTGTAGCAGGAAATCCTTACTGGCCTCATAGGTCAACAGAGCACCAATTTCCTGGGCCAATTCCCGAAAGTTTTTGGTGCTGATATCGGCCCGGCGCATCAGGCCCAATTTATGGCGGATCAGGGGGTGTTTTACCTCGTGAATCGGCATGGCTCACCTATTTGTCAATCAGAAATGGACGCAAGGATACCGCATCTCCGGGTCGGCGTCAGGTGTTGGATGCGCAGGTGAGAGCAATTGATTCTGCTGTTAAGTCAGCCTGGTATGGTTCTTGCGATACCCAGGGGTACAGGGCGCTTTGGCGTCAAAAAACCGACCGGCAATTGATACAGAACGTACTGCGCGGAGAGCACCGGAAGATGGATCGAGCTTTAGTCTTCAACAATGTCAAATCCCTGACAGCCGGAAATCTGGGCATTCCCCTGATGCTGATGGCGCTGTTGGGAATGATGATACTCCCGATGCCAGCATTCCTGCTCGACGTGCTGTTCACCTTCAATATCACTCTGTCCATTGTCATTCTGCTGGTCTGTGTCTACGCCCTGCGTCCGATGGAGTTTGCCGCCTTTCCAACTGTTCTGCTGGTGGCGACATTGCTCCGGCTGGCACTGAACGTAGCGTCTACCCGAATAGTCCTGCTCAATGGCCATGAAGGGGGCGACGCCGCCGGTAAGGTGATCGAGTCGTTCGGTGAAGTTCTGATCGGCGGTAACTATGCGGTTGGCCTGGTGGTGTTTGCCATCTTGATGATCATCAACTTCCTGGTGGTAACCAAAGGTGCCGGCAGAGTGTCGGAAGTTAGCGCTCGGTTCACCCTGGATGCGATGCCAGGCAAGCAGATGGCCATCGACGCCGATCTCAACGCGGGTCTGATCAATCAGGATGAGGCCAAGTTCCGGCGCGCAGAGATTGCCCAGGAAGCGGATTTCTACGGTTCCATGGACGGTGCCAGCAAGTTTGTAAAAGGCGATGCGGTGGCCGGTCTGCTGATTCTCGCCATCAACATCTTTGGCGGTGTTGCCATTGGCATGCTTCAGCACGACCTGGCGTTTGGCGACGCCATGCGAAACTACGCCCTGCTGACCATCGGTGACGGTCTGGTTGCACAGATTCCCTCGCTCTTGCTCTCAACCTCAGCAGCAATCATGGTGACCCGGGTTACGTCCAGCCAGGATATGGGCGGCCAGATTCTGGAACAGATGTTTACCGCGCCCCGTGCGCTGGCTATCGCCGCCACCATATTGCTGATCCTCGGTCTGATTCCGGGCATGCCCCACGTGGCGTTTCTGGGCCTGGGCAGTCTGTCCGCTGGCCTGGCGTACTGGATCTGGAAAAAACAGCGGCAAACGGTAGAGGAAGACGATGTCTTCCCGGTTCGGAGCGGCTCCAAGCCTGTAACGCAAGGGCCTGAAACTCGCAACGGTGGGGATGCCAGCCAGGCCCTCCCTGCGCCCGGGGAAACCCGTGAACTGGGCTGGGATGACGTGTCGACAGTGGACATTGTAGGGCTGGAGGTAGGATACCGGTTGATTCCACTTGTCGATAAATCCCAGGGCGGGCAGTTGTTGACCCGTATCAAGGGGGTGCGGAAAAAATTGTCTCAGGATCTTGGTTTCCTGATGCCTTCCGTCCATATTCGCGACAATCTGGACCTGATGCCCAACGTGTATCGCATTACCCTGATGGGCGTCACCATTGCTGAAGCGGAGATTCATCCTGATCGGGAGCTGGCGATTGACCCGGGCCAGGTTTTCGGAAAAATTGACGGCATTGAGGGCAAGGACCCGGCCTTCGGCCTGGATGCCAGCTGGATAGAGCCGGAGAAAAAAGATCAGGCCCAAACCCTCGGCTACACCGTGGTGGATGCCAGTACGGTGGTGGCCACTCATCTTAACCAGATCCTGCAAAAACACGCCCACGAACTGCTCGGTCACGAAGAGGTACAGAAGTGGCTGGACCAGCTTGAAAAGCTGTCACCGAAGCTGGCGGAAGAGTTGGTGCCCACCACTCTCTCCATTAGCGTCTTGCTGAAGGTATTGCAAAACCTGCTGAGGGAAGAAGTTCCCATACGCGATATGCGATCGATTGCGGAGGCCATCGTCAATGTCCACCCCAAGAGCCAGGACGCCAAAGTACTGACCACTGCGGCTCGTCAGGCGTTGCGCAGAATGATTATCCAGAGTATCTGCGGCAACGAATCTGAAATTCCGGTGATCACACTGGACCCGGAGTTGGAACAGTTATTGCTGAAGTCCATGCAGCAGAGTCAACAATCCGGCGGTCACGATGACATCGGGCTGGTTTTGGAGCCAGGCATGGTAGAGAAACTTCAGCGGTCTCTTCAGGACACCGCGCAACGACAGGAAATGCTCGGCAAGCCCGCTATCTTGCTGGTTTCGGCGCCGCTCAGGCCGGTGCTGGCGAAATTTGCCAGTTTCGGCATTGAGCGTTTGCATGTGCTCTCTTACCAGGAAGTACCGGATAACAAACAAATTACGATTGTGGCGTCAGTCGGTCAGTAAGTGCCGGAGACATCGAGCAGGGGCGGCAGTTAACCACCGCCACCGGGAGGATGAAGCATTATGAAAGTAAAACGGTTTTTTGCGCCAACCATGGCTGAAGCACTCAAACGGGTCCGTGAAGACATGGGAGCGGACGCGGTCATCCTGTCCAATCGACGCGTGGATGGAGGAGTCGAAATTGTGACGGCCCTCGACTACGACGAAAATATGGCGCGTCAGCGTCTCGGCGATCGTGCTATCGAAGCCACTAATGGCTCCCGACTGGCCGAAATGCAGGCGGATCACCACCGTCGCCTTGAAGACGAATTGGGTCGTTCAAGAGATCGTATCCGCGGCGTTCGTGAACAGCGGGCCGCGGAAGGGCAGCGCTATCCGGACCCTTTAAGCGCGGTTGAGGTGCCATCCCGTTCTGCAGCAGAGGCGTTCCCGAATAATGCGTTAGCAGAAATGCGAGCGGAGATTACCTCGCTGCGGGACCTGATGACCACCCGAACCCCGGCAATAAAGGCTCCCCAGCCCACGGATGCTTCACAGCAACGGTTGGCTGAGCGCCTGGAAGAATTTGGCCTGACCCGGACCCTGGCGTCCGCGCTGTCAAAGAGCCATGGTAAGAGTCGTCTGGACGAGGGTTGGAAACAGGCACTGAAAACTCTGGCAGCCGGTGTCAAGACCACCAGAACCGAATGGCTGGAGCAGGGCGGTGTCTTTGCTTTGGTTGGCCCTACCGGCTCCGGCAAAACCACGACGATCGGCAAGATGGCCGCCCGCTACGTCTTGCGACATGGCGCCGACTCGCTTGCGCTGGTAACAACAGATCGCTATCGGGTGGCCGCACACGAGCAGTTATTCGTCTTTGGTCGCATTCTGAACGTTCCCGTCCGCGTAGTGGATGAAAGTCATTCATTGGATGCTATTCTTGAAGAGTTGTCGGATCGGCATCTGGTGCTGATTGATACCGCCGGCCTTACCCAATCCGATCGTGGATATCAGGAACAACTGCTAGAGTTGGCGCAAAGCCGTCACGGCATCAAGTCGCACCTGGTTGTATCGGCTACCAGCCAGGCGCGTATTATGAAATCCATGTGGCATTGCTATAAGATGGCTAAGCTCGCGGGTTGCGTTATTACCAAGATTGACGAAGCGTTAACCCTGGGTGAAGCGCTTGGCTTTGTCATGGAGACAAGCCTGCCGCTGGCTTACTACACTAATGGCCAGAAAATTCCCCAGGATCTGCATCACGCAGAAGCTATTCCGCTGGTGAGGCTGGCTGTAGAGCGTTTGAAAACAGTCCAGAAGGAGCTGGCCCTGGCAGAAGGTGCGTAATTAACAGGTCGTTTTACGTAACGATGAGGGGTCGGACTTAACGTGTCACAGAGACAAGAGTCAGTATGAGTAAACCACATCCGGTTCAGGTGATTGCAGTCACTGGTGGGAAGGGCGGCGTCGGCAAGAGCAACGTTTCAGTCAATCTCGCTATTGCACTTTCTCAGATGGGGCGTCGGGTCGTCGTGCTGGATGCCGACCTCGGGCTGGCCAACATTGATGTATTGCTCGGCATTACTTCCAACAGAAACCTGGCGGACGTATTGGCCGGTGAGTGTGACTTGCGTGACGTGTTGGTTGATGGTCCGGGCGGAATCAAAATCGTACCAGCCTCATCGGGTACCCAACGGATGACTCAGTTGACGCCTATGGAGCACGCGGGGCTCATCAACGCCTTCAGCGATATCGGTGACCAGATTGACGTGCTGATTATCGACACCGCTGCCGGTATCTCGGAGTCAGTGGTCAGTTTTCTGCGGGCTTCCCAGGAACTGTTGTTTGTGGTTTGTGATGAACCGACCTCTATCACCGACGCCTACGCGTTGATCAAGTTGATGAACCGGGATTACGGCGTCAGTCGCTTCCGGATTCTGGCTAATCAAGTCCGCAACGAGCAAGAGGGAAAGCACCTGTTCGGCAAACTCACCCGGGTTACCGAGCGCTTCCTGGATGTAGCGCTGCAATACGTGGGCATGGTGCCTTACGATGAGTCGGTCAAGAAAGCCGTCCAGCGCCAGCGTGCAGTGATGGAGGTTTATCCAAGGGCCAAGGCCTCCCTGGCCATAAAAGCGCTGGCAGAAAAAGTCGATAGCTGGCCATTGCCCTCATCGCCACGGGGCCACCTCGAATTCTTCGTTGAACGCCTTGTAGAGGCCTGACTGGATACATGACGTTGGCGAAACGCCTGGGAATCTATAACAAAACTGGCGCCCGACAAGCTGATGAGCTTGTCGAAACTCATGCTCCGCTGGTGAAAAAAATTGCGTTGCACCTGTTGGCGCGTCTTCCCGCCTCAGTGCAGCTGGACGACCTTATGCAGGCCGGAATGATAGGCCTTCTCGAAGCTGCCAATAAATTCCAGTCTGACAAAGGCGCCTCGTTCGAAACCTACGCCGGTATTCGTATTCGCGGTTCCATCGTGGACGAAATTCGCAAAGGGGACTGGGTTCCCCGATCGGTACACCGAAATGCCCGCCGGGTGGCCAATGCGATCAAGGTCGTTGAGGACCGTACCGGGTGCGAGGCACAGGACGCTAACGTCGCGGAAGAGCTCGACATGTCACTCAGCGAATACCATGCCTGTTTGAACGATGCCAGCAGCGGCAAACTTTTTAGTCTTGATGAGCTCAATGAATCCGGCGAGCTGCCGATAGAAGAACAGGAGGCGTCGGATAATCCCCTCAATGGCATCACTTCTGACGCGTTTCGCAAAAGCCTGGCGGAGGCCATCGGTGAGCTACCCGAGCGGGAAAAACTGGTCCTGAGTCTGTACTACCAGGAGGAGCTCAACCTGAAGGAAATTGGCGCAGTGATCGGCGTCAGTGAGAGCCGGGTCAGCCAGATTCATACCCAGGCGGCGATGCGGCTGCGGGCCCGATTATCGGACTGGTCCACCACCACGGCCTGAGATCTGTAGTTTTTGGTAACCGCGGCTTTACAACGGCGCGGCAGACAAGACAATAAGCGGTGTAATTCTGGCAGGCGGCTAGACTGGCAAAACGGTCAGCGTCCTGAGTGACAGGGCCATGAATTGATCTCAATTCCGGGCTTTATTTACTGGAGGTCCCTTTGGACAAAAACATGAAAATCCTGATTGTGGACGATTTTTCCACGATGCGCAGGATCATCAAAAACCTGTTACGTGATCTCGGCTTCACCAACACCGATGAAGCCGACGATGGCAACACCGCATTGCCGATGCTCAAAAGTGGCAAGTACGATTTTCTGGTTACGGATTGGAATATGCCCGGTATGTCGGGCATTGACCTTCTCAAAGAGGTCCGGGCCGACGAGAGTCTGAAAACCTTGCCGGTGCTGATGGTGACTGCAGAAGCCAAGCGAGACCAGATTGTGGCAGCTGCCCAGGCAGGTGTTAACGGTTATGTGGTCAAACCATTCACCGCGGCTGTGCTCAAAGAAAAGATCGAAAAGATCTTCGAACGCATTCAGTAAACGGGGTCGGACTCGCTCTTATGAGCAAAATTAAAAAGAACCATGCAAGTCTTGACCCCGAGGTAACCGAAAAACTTCGCAGTCAGGCCACCGAGCTGATGAACCAGGTGAATGCCGGCGATTACGGCAAGGCCATGGCCATGATCAGTGATCTGAGCGAAGTCCGGGACCAAAGCCTCTACCGGGAGGTAGGTCGCCTTACCCGCAGCCTGCATGAAGCCATCCGGAACTTTCAGATAGACCCCCAGAATCAGGAGCAGCAGGAAGCATTGTCAATGATGGCAGATGCGTCCGACCGTCTGGAATACGTGGTCCAGATGACCAGCAAGGCGGCCAACCGCACCATGGACCTGGTTGAAGATGCTATGCCAAGAGTGACCGCCATGCGCGATCAGACAAAATCGCTGAGAGAGGACTGGCAGCGATTGCGCCGCAGGGAGATTGCGCCGGCAGAATTCCGTGAGCTTTATGTTCGGATTGACCAGTTCTTTGCCACCACGGCCGATGACACCGACGTCATATATAGCAGTCTCTCTGAAATATTGCTGGCCCAGGATTTTCAGGATCTGACCGGCCAGGTGATCCAGAAAGTCACCACGCTGGTTAAAGAGGTTGAAGAACACCTGCTCAGCCTGGTGGTGATGGCAGGTCACGTAGACCAGATGACTGGCACGGTGCATGAGCTTTCGAAGCAAGAAGAAACCTCCCCAGAGAAAGGAGAGGGCCCACAAATGCGAGCTGCAGAGCGCGCAGACGTAGTTTCCGGACAGGACGATGTAGACGACCTGCTGTCCAGTCTCGGATTTTAAGGTGAGGGTGTTGCATGTCATTTGACGCTGATGAAGAGATCCTTCAGGATTTTTTGGTAGAGGCTGGAGAGATACTCGAGAAGTTGTCAGAGCAACTGGTAGATCTGGAACAGAACCCGGACGACAGTAATCTTCTGAATGCCATATTCAGGGGCTTTCATACCGTTAAGGGTGGGGCCGGTTTCCTGCAGTTGGAAGCGTTGGTTAACTGCTGCCACTCTGCCGAAAACGTGTTCGACACCCTGCGCAATCACAAACGTCGGGTCGACTCTGAACTGATGGATGTGGTGCTGGAAACTCTGGACTACGTCAACGTCATGTTTGACCAGGTCCGCAATAAGGAAGAGCTTACGTTCGCTCCGCCAGAGCTTATCCGCGCACTCGATGGTTTTGCATTACCCGCATCGCAAACGCCTGTTGAAAACACCGGTTCGCAGGTTTCGTCCCAGGCTGATGGGGCTGCTGAATCTGACGAGCATGGCGATATCACCGATGATGAATTCGAGGAATTGCTCAACGCCCTTGATGATGGAGATGCCAGTGCCGCACCCTCGTCGGTCGTTTCACAAGACACTCCTGCCAGCGACAGCGACGAAATTACTGACGATGAATTTGAGGCCCTGCTGGACAACCTGCACGGAAAGGGAAAGTTTTCCGGGCCGGTAGAGACGTCGTCCTCCCAGCACCACCCAACTGAACAGCCCGAATCGGGCGCTACGGGTGATAACGAAAACGTCAGCGGAGATAATTTTATCACCGATGACGAGTTCGAGAACCTGCTGGATCAACTTCACGGCAAAGGTAAGAGTCCTACGAAAGATGCTGACGCGCCTGCGGCAAAGCCCGAGGCAGAAGGCCAACCAGAGCCCGTCAAACCACCTCCGCAGCCAGAGAACGCAGCCGAAAGTGATAAACCGGGGGTGGCGTCGCCTGCAATGCCGGCAAGGGATTCATCCGCAGCGGCAGAAACCACCGTGCGAGTGGACACCAAGCGTCTTGATGACATCATGAACATGGTGGGTGAGTTGGTGCTGGTCCGCAATCGCTTGCAGCGTTTGGGCTCGAACAGTGAAGACGAGCACATGCAAAAAGCGGTTTCCAACCTTGATGTGGTCACCACCGATTTGCAGGCTGCGGTAATGCAGACTCGTATGCAGCCCATCAAAAAGGTGTTTGGTCGCTTCCCGAGAGTTGTTCGGGATCTCGCCCGAAGTCTGAAAAAAGAAATCAATCTCGAGATGCACGGTGAAGACACCGATCTCGACAAGAATCTGGTGGAAGCGCTCTCTGACCCGCTGGTCCACCTGGTACGTAACTCAGTCGACCACGGGATTGAAGGGCCGGACGTGCGGGAAAAAGCCGGCAAGCCGCGTGTTGGCCTGGTGATACTGTCAGCGGAGCAGGAAGGTGATCATATCCTGTTAGTCATCGAAGATGACGGCGCAGGTATGGACCCGGAAGCCCTCCGACGTAAGGCCGTGGAGAAAGGGATTTACGACAAGGAGGCGGCAGATCGCCTCACCAGGACGGAGTGCTACAACCTGATTTTCGCCGCCGGGTTCTCTACCAAAGAACAGATTTCCGACGTCTCCGGTCGTGGCGTCGGCATGGATGTGGTGAAAACCAAGATCGGCCAGCTCAATGGCATGATTAATGTTGAGTCGGAGCTTGGCAAAGGCTCCCGTATCGTCATCAAGGTACCGCTTACGCTGGCGATTATGCCAACGCTGATGATTATGCTGGGAGATCAGTCGTTCGCGTTGCCGCTGGTAAACGTGGTGGAAATTTTCCACCTGGATCTCAGCAAGAAAAACATTGTGGATGGGCGAGAGTGTATTGTGGTCCGGGACAAAGTGTTCCCGTTGTTTCATATCAAGCATTGGCTGGTCAAAGGCGCCGCCGGGTCGCCCCCTCCAACGAACGGCCATGTGGTGATTGTTGCGATGGGAACCAAGCGCGTCGGTTTTGTGGTAGACCAGTTGGTTGGGCAGGAAGAAGTCGTCATCAAGCCATTGGGCCGTGCGTTGCAAGGCACGCCAGGCATGGCCGGGGCGACCATAACCGGGGACGGCAGGATCGCCCTGATCCTTGATGTTCCAACCCTGCTTCAGCATTACGGGTAGTCCCGATAACGGTCGAACCCAATAAAGGAGACATGCATGGCAGTTTCTGTTCTGGTCGTTGATGATTCAGGTTTTTTTCGCAAGCGACTGACTGAAATTTTGAATGCCTCTGATGGTATCCAGGTTATCGGTGTGGCCTCGAATGGGCGTGAAGGAGTCGAGATGGCCGAGAAACTGCGGCCTGATGTGATCACCATGGATTATGAAATGCCGGTTATGGATGGCATTTCAGCGGTTCGCGAAATTATGAGAACCCGTCCAGTGCCGGTGCTGATGTTTTCGTCCCTGACCTATGACGGCGCCCGGGTTACCCTCGATGCGTTGGAAGCGGGGGCTGTCGATTTTCTACCCAAGAATTTCGAAGATATTGCAAAGGATAGCAGCGAGCTGCAGAAGATCCTTCGAAACCGAATTCTGGACGTTGCCCGTAGTCGTCCAAACAGCGGCCGGCCCGCAACCGCTCCGGCGCCAGCATCAATTCCGCCGCAAACACCCCGCGCAAAGCCTGAGCCCTCTGTCGCCACAAACGCGCCGGTGCCCAGTCAATCCGACGCCCCCCGCCCAGCGGCACCGACGTCAGAACCACCTGCTCGCTCAAGTCATCGTAAGACACCCACCCGGCACTACGATGTTGTGGGCATTGGTACCTCTACCGGCGGCCCAATCGCCTTGCAGAAAGTGCTTGTGATGTTGCCAGCCAATTTCCCGGCGCCCCTGGTGCTCGTTCAGCACATGCCTGCCAGCTTTACACCGGCATTTGCAGATCGACTCAACAAGCTTTGCCAAATCGAGGTCCGGGAAGCCGTGGAGGGCGATATGCTGAAGCCGGGGCTGGCGTTGCTGGCGCCCGGAGGCAAACAGATGATGATCGAGAGCCGTGGGGGTCAGGGGCGGGTGCGTATTCTTCCCGGAGACGAGCGGCTCAATTATAAGCCCTGTGCGGACGTCACGTTTGGCTCCCTGGCCCGCAGTTTTCCCGGTAAGACCCTTGGCGTCATATTGACGGGGATGGGCGCAGACGGCAAAGAAGGCTGCCGGATGATGAAGGAATCCGGCTCTGTAGTGTGGTCCCAGGATGAAAAAACCTCGGTTATTTACGGCATGCCTATGGCCGTAGCCAAAGCCGGGCTCACTGATGAAGTGCTTCCCCTGCAGGAAATCGGCAAACGGCTGGTTGAAGGCGTCAGCTGATGGATATTCTGAGCCTGCTCGGAATTATTCTGGCATTCGTCGCCATTCTGGGCGGTAATTTGCTGGAAGGTGGTGCCCTGAGCTCTCTCTTTAACGGTCCTGCCGCCCTCATCGTCATTGGGGGTACCTTGGCTGCTACCTCGCTCCAGACGTCCTGGCCGGTACTTCGTTGCGCGTTTGCCCAGGTTCGCTGGGTGTTCCTGCCGCCCTACGTAGGCCTTGAGGATGGTATTGGCAAGGTGATTGATTGGAGTGTCAAAGCCCGGAAACAGGGTTTGCTGGGTCTGGAAGGTCTGGCAGAGAGAGAGCCCGAGCGGTTTGCGAGAAAGGGCCTGCAACTGCTGGTAGATGGCGCAGAGCCAGAGTCGATACGCGGTATCATGGAGGTAGATCTGGACTCCAGGGAACAGCGGGACCTTGATGCCGCCCGGGTATTTGAGGCCATGGGCGGCTATTCACCCACCATCGGTATTATCGGCGCGGTCATGGGGCTGATCCAGGTGATGACCAATCTTGAAGACCCGGCCAGTCTTGGTAGTGGTATTGCCACAGCCTTTGTCGCCACTATTTATGGCGTTGCACTGGCCAATCTGTTGTTCTTTCCCATCGCCAACAAACTTCGTGGTCTGGTCAGGGTTCGTTCTCGCTATGAAGACATGATGATTGACGGCCTGATTGCCATCGCAGAAGGGGAAAATCCACGCTCCATCGAGTTGCGTCTGCGAGGTTTCCTGCACTGATGTCCCTGAGGCACCAGTAACGGAACGAGCAGGAGGAGGCATCATGCGACGTCGGCGACAAAATGAAGACGACCCCCACAACCAGGAGCGCTGGCTGATTTCCTATGCGGATTTCATCACGCTGTTGTTCGCCTTTTTTGTCGTGATGTATTCCGTCTCCTCTGTCAACGAAGGCAAATACAAAGTGCTTTCGGAAACCCTTACCGGGGTATTCAATGCGCCTCAACGGTCAGTGAATCCCATCGAAGCAGGGGAGGCAACCCCGACCAGCCGGTCGGGTCAGGGCGCCGACGTTATCCCGCCGCCGGTCACTGAAGCGCCCCGCAACCGTGAATCCAGTCAACAAGCCAGAAGCGCTGCTCTCAGAGTGATGGCCGATCAGCTTGCCCTGGAGTTTGATGAATTTATCGAGCAGGGGGTAGTGACCCTCGAAACCAGTGATGAGTGGATCGAGCTTAGCTTAAGAAACAGCCTGCTGTTTGGAAGCGGAGATGCAGAACCTCACTTCGATTCGTTTACAGTATTGGAAACCATAGCCGGGGTGCTTGAAAATCGCGATAACGCTGTGCGGGTTGAAGGCTTTACCGATGACCGTCCGATCCGGACACAGGCTTTCCCCTCTAACTGGGAGCTCTCTACTGCGAGGGCAGCAGCGGTGGTGCGGATGCTGGCAATGGAAGGTATTGAACCCGCTCGCATGGCGGCCATCGGTTACGGCGAATTTCAGCCGGTTGCCCGCAATGACACCGATGAAGGCCGTAGTCGGAATCGTAGGGTGGTGCTGTTGATATCCCGGGACGCCAGCATTCGGGGCGCCATGCGGTAGCCAGGCGCTGGAAGGCGTCGAAGCTGGCACGGATTCTGTATTTATCTGAATTTAGTGCTGAAGCCGGGCAATAGTTTGCCGTCGGAGTATCAAGTTAATGTCAGCCGCGCCGATACAGTAAAACAGGGTGCGTCATCAGTCGGAGAGTCAGTGTGCGAATCTGGGCAGTAGCCAATCAGAAAGGTGGCGTCGGTAAAACAACGACCGTGGTTACGCTCGGCGGGCTTTTGGCGGCCCGTGGCAAGCGTGTGCTGGTGGTGGATCTGGACCCTCATGGCTCGCTCACGAGCTGGTTCGGCCATGATCCTGATAGTCTTCAACACAGCGTCTTCGATTTGTTTCAGCACCAGGGCAAGGTTCCCGATGGTTTACCGGCTCAGCTGGTCACAGAGACTCCCTGTACGGGCCTCTCGCTTCTGCCAGCGAGTACTGCACTGGCGACGCTGGAGCGTCGAATGGTTGGCGTAGAAGGGATGGGTTTGATAATTTCCCGGGCGCTGGCGCAGCTTTGGGATGATTTTGACTATGTGCTACTGGATAACACACCATCACTTGGCGTCTTGATGGTCAATGCCCTGGCCGCTGCTCAGCATCTTGTGGTCCCCGTGCAGACGGAGTTTCTGGCAATTAAAGGGCTGGAAAGGATGCTGCACACCCTTGAAATGATTATGCGTTCCCAGAAAAGCCAGTTGACGTACACCATCGTGCCAACGCTCTTTGACCGGCGTACTCAAGCGTCCCTTAAAAGTCTCAATACACTCCGCAAGAGTTATCCGGATACCTTGTGGCGTTTTGCCATTCCGGTTGACACTAAATTCCGGGACGCCAGCCAGGCCGGTGTCGTGCCCTCCTCGTTTGACAACGAAACCCATGGGGTAAGGGCCTACCGGCGGTTGCTGGATGATCTCATAGAGAGCACCAGTACGTCGGGGAGTCAGTGATGATGCAGGTCAGAATTTTGACGCCCGCCGGTACCATGCCGCCAGAACGCGGACTCAAGCGGGTGGCCGGATAATGAGTTCAGCCACTGATACCCAATTTGCCAGTCCGACTACGGCGTTGGCCAGCTATCTTGATGAACTGCTTCAAACAGCCACCAGTAGCGCGCTGGAAACTGGCGACTCTGGGGCAGAACCGGTTCGCAACGAATCTCGGGCTGCGCCCCCAGCTCCAGTGATCGCAGCGCCCGTGGCGCGTGTGAGGGTCGAATCCAAAGTGTCGCCTGAGCCGGTTGCAGAACCTGTCAAAACACCGGAGGTTGGACCGGCGAGCACCGCATACCCGGCTCAGCGCACTGAAGAGCCGCCAGCAGAGTCACCGCCGCTGGAACGCCCACCCTGGTCCCAAAAGCCCTTTGAGTGTCTGATTTTCCGGGTTGCCGGGTTGCAACTGGCAGTACCGCTGGTGTTACTGGGGGCTATCCACAGGATCGAAAGCAAAGTGAAACCAATACCCGGGCGGCCGCCATGGTATATGGGCATGCTTCCGGACCGTGATCAGAACCTCCGGATCGTGGATACTGCTGAGTGGATCATGGCCGGGAGGGTGCCAGCGGGAGCCCGGGAGGGTTATCGTTTTGTCATTCGTCTGGATAACAGCGAATGGGCATTGGCCTGTGACGAGGTTGCGCAATCTTTTACGCTGGATCCGGAAGAGGTGCGTTGGCGTTCTGCCCGGAGTAAGCGGCCCTGGTTGGCGGGGACAGTGATCAAGCATATGTGCGCCCTGATCGACGTCGGCACTATGGCCTCCCTGTTGGCCCGTGCAGAAAACGAGCAGCGCTTGGCGCTCGAGTAAAGGTTTTATGTTTGCCGGATGTTCCGCTTTCAAGGTCTGAGAGGGAAGGACTGGCACGGTTTGTGCCCTTAACTGATAGTGAGGGCACTGTTGATGGTTTTTTGACGATCAGGTTGTCCGGTTCGGGCAGCCTGCCTAGGAGACAGTGCGATATGGCAGCCCAGAGCGGACAGAAGAATCAGAGCCAGGACGATCAGGTACTTCAGTATGTGACTTTCCGGCTTGACGACGAAACCTATGGTATCGGCGTCATGCAGATTCAGGAAGTATTGAGGTACACCGAAATAGCGCCGGTCCCCGGCGCTCCGGATTACGTTCTTGGCATTATTAACCTGCGCGGCAACGTCGTTACGGTCATTGATACCCGCCGTCGGTTCGGACTTGCCGACCAGGAAGTCACTGACGCCACGCGGATCGTGGTGATGGAATCCTCCAATCAAGTTATGGGTATTCTGGTGGATTCTGTGGCCGAAGTGGTTTACCTGAAGTCCAGTGAAATTGAAATAGCACCGAATGTGGGTAACGAGGAAAGCGCAAAATTTATCCAGGGCGTGTGCAACAAGAACGGCGAACTCATCATTCTGGTTGAGTTCGACAAGATGCTGACAGACCACGAATGGGCTGAGATGGCATCACTCTGATCGGAAATAGCGGTATCGGACAGGGTGAACATAATGGCAGCCAGCCAATGGTCAGAGTGATGAGGAAACCCGATCATGATGGATTTGACAACGCTGGCCCCCTGGGCGCTGACCACCGGTGCACTGGTTTTACTGTTCATTCAATCCGTGGTGGCGCGTCGACAGGTTGGCCAGCTCAAGGGCCAGTTAAAGGAGCGTTGCGACGCCCTTGGTCGTGAAATTCATGCCACTGGCAGTGGCAGTATGGGTGTCGGCCACCGGGTAGTGGCCTGCGAGCGACAACTCCATGAACTGCGTGGTCTGATGGACGAAATGCGCCAGAACGATCCGCTCAGGGTGTCCTATGACGAGGCCTCCCGGCTGGTTGACCTGGGTGCCGATATTGATGACCTGATGAACACCTGCGGGATTTCACGGCCCGAAGCGGAACTGGTTGCGGCCTTGAAAAATCGTCGGGCCGCCTGACCGGTTACAGGGTTCAGCTATCTGTTGAATTTGCCCCCGCGTCCGCGGGGGTTTTCCCTTGCAGGTTGAAGGCAAATGCCAGAATTTCAGCAATCACCCGATACAGGGTGTCCGGTATTTCCTCATCCAACTCCAGTCGCGCCAGGATTGTGGCCAGCTCCGGGTTTTCATAAAGTGGGACGCCATGTTCCCTGGCAATCCGGATAATTTCGTCTGCAATGTCATCAAGCCCGCTCGCAGCCACGGTCGGCGCACGGGTGCCATCATATTTGAGCGCTACTGCAGTCTGTCGAAGGGCGTCGTGGGCATCAGTCATAGGCGTTATCTTCTGCGGCTAATGAGTCGGTTTGGGGGTCAGGCACGGGTATCCACCAAACGTTGCTCCAGTTTCGTGGTGGCGCCCTGGGGGCTGCCACGACGGCATTCCAGATCGACCACTTCCAATCCGAGGTCTGTCAGACGAGTGCGCAGCTCGGTCAGTTCAGTCTGAACCTGCCTGAGGGTGTCTTGCTGCTCCGCCCATACCCGTGCCGACACCTGCATGTCCCGAAGTGATACTTCAAAGTAAACCGGGCCAGAAGCATCCAGATCGAGGGCCAGGGAGAAGCGCCATTCCGCTACCGGCGATGTCGGTCGAGAATTGGGGCTGTCCCTGTCCTCGGCGGAGTAATGTTCCAGACGAAGCTGGGCGATTCTGGGCTCGTTCTGAGGCGTTACCCACGGCAATTCGATCAGCCAGGTAGACGGCGCAGGCGCTTCGGCAGTACCCCGATTGGTGAGCATCTGACTATGGAGCTGATTCACCGATATACGGTTCAGCATGCCAGCCAGCAACCGTAACATCTGCCCGACAGTAACCGGTTCGGTTTGCGACGTTGGCGGCGGGGTGGATAATGGATTCGGAAATTGCAACGGAGCCTGCACCAGTTCATGACTGGCGAGCGGCGTGAAACGATTGAATTGCTCAGCGCCAGCATTTTGCTGGGCTAACAGCGCGGTGACGACTCTGGTCAGGGCAAGTTTCAGATCGGGCAGGGTGGTATCTGGCGCCCTTGCCAGGCGGGATTCCGCGAACAGGCCGCTTTCGCTGATCCAGGCCTTTACCTGAGACGCCAGACTGCCTGGTGTCTGAGAACTGCTAGAGCCGGAGGTGGCGACGCTGGCGACAGGGCCCGCATTGATCGAGCCTGCCTTCATGCCTGGTGAAAAAGAATCGCTGGTGGGCAGACGGCTGACAAGTTGTTGAATCGCTGCCTGGGCGTTGATGGAAAGCGGCTGGGCCGGAGCCATCGGGGTGGTTGCTTTAGCGCCGATCGAGACCGCCGTCATCAACTGACTGAGGCCGGTATCAAGTCTTTGTTGCCAGGGCAGACGCTGAGCCAGAGCCTGCGCAATGCGGGACTCCATAGGTGGGGCCAGCTTGGACATTAACTGAAGTTCGTTACCGGCCCGCATCACCTTAATCAAGTCGCCGACCTCGAGTTTGGCTTCGCCCTGGGCGGGCTGAACCAGCAAGTTGCGTCCCCGGAGCTCCAGTAACAAACTGTCTGCCTGACCCTGTTGGTTAGTCAGAACCTGGGCCACCCGGGCCATTACCGCCTGGCGGTTTTCGAGTTGCAGCCGGTCAAGCAACGCGCCCGTGGATAGCGAGGGCTCATGTCGTTGGCCGGAACTGACGGACGAACCCTCGCCTTTAGCAGTACGGGGTGTTTCGGAGGGCTGTGGTGACTGGCCGCTATCGGGGACTTTCATACCACTCCTTAGCCCACGGATGTGTTCGAAAAATCGGTCGCCTGAGCTGAAACACAACTCCGGCGGTTCCAGACAGTAATTTTGTCACAGTTTCGTTATAATACTGCCCGCCGGAGGCTGCTGTCCTCCCCCGTACCCGGTGGTTTAATGCCGGGAGACCGTTATTCCTGAGCCACGCCAGGTCTTGTCAGTGTTTGGGGCCCCGATGTCAGAGCCACTAAAGTCCGCTCCCTTGCTTCAGGCGATTGGCTTGTCATGCGAGCGTGACGACAGACTTTTGTTCCAGAGTCTTGATTTCTCTATAGTGCCCGGCTCCCTGACCCGTGTCGAGGGGGCCAATGGCTCTGGCAAGACCACCTTGTTGCGTATCCTGGCAGGACTTCACGATGGTTTTGAAGGACAGGTGCTTTGGCAGGGCCAGCCTCTTATCGCCGACCGCGAAACATTTTTGCGGAATCTGCTGTTCATGGGTCACCGGCCCGGAGTCAAGCCTTTGCTTACGCCGTTGGAAAATCTCCGGTTTCTCATTTCCGGCCGCCAGAGAGTGACCGATGATCAGCTTTCAGAAGCGCTCTCAAGGGCAGGCCTTGCCGGTTTTGAAGATGTTTCCTGTCAGCACCTCTCGGCCGGTCAAACCCGCCGGGTTGCGCTCGCCCGGTTGCTGCTGTCCGATGAGCCACTGTGGATACTGGACGAAGCGTTTACCGCGATTGATCAACAGGGTGTTGAGGGTCTGGAGCAACTGTTGGTGAATCGCGCCGCCATGGGGGGTGCGATTATCCTGACCACACACCATGAACCCGAATTGCCGGGTATGGATCGTCTTTGTTTGGGGCAGGGAGGTGGTCGTGAATTCTGAAGCCCGGCCGATTATTCGACCGCTGCCGCACTCGACCCCCTTACTTCCCGCTATGTGGGCCGTATTGAAGCGTGATTTAAAGGTCAATTTCCGGCAGCTTCAGGACACCCTGAACCCACTGCTGTTTTTTGTCATGGTGGTGTCCCTGTTTCCTTTAGGGGTTAGCCCGGAAGTAGCGTTTCTTGAGATGGCCGGAGCCGGTATCCTTTGGGTGGCAGCCTTGCTGTCTACGTTGTTGTCCCTTGATCACCTGTACCGACATGATTTCGACGATGGCACGCTTGAGCAACTGGCCCTGCAGCCCCAGCCACTCTATTGGCTGGTGC
The DNA here is from genome assembly GCF_040882185.1 of Marinobacter sp. GTDB lineage: Bacteria > Pseudomonadota > Gammaproteobacteria > Pseudomonadales > Oleiphilaceae > Marinobacter. Next base: position 480,762 of record NZ_JBBEBW010000002.1, read on the forward strand.
TTGCGAAAACTTTGGCGCACTGGCTAGTGACCGGTTTGCCACTGGTGCTACTGGCCCCGATGCTGGGCGTGATGGTACATCTGGATGGGAACTCTGCAGCAATTCTGTGTCTAACGTTGCTGGTCGGAACTCCGGTATTGAGTTTTATCGGTTCCATAGGTGCCGCGCTGACTCTGGGGTTGAGGTCAGGCGGGGTACTGTTGTCATTATTGATTATCCCGCTGTATATACCGGTGCTTATTTTCGGCACGGGGACCGTGACCGCTGCGGCAGAGGGCGCCCCGGTGGGCGGTTATCTGGCCCTGATGGGTGCATTTCTGGTGTTGGCCATGACGCTGGCACCGTTTGCGTCGGCGGCCGCCTTGCGGATCAGTCTGTCCAATAATTGAGATTACGTTGAGAAAGGTATTCGCCTGATGTGGCAATTTTTTCACAAGCTGGGGTCACCCAAGTGGTTCTACGGCATTGCTGGTCGCTGGATGCCCTGGTTGCTCTGGAGCGGCCTGGCACTTGCTTTGGCAGGGATTGTCTGGGGGCTGGCGTTCGCCCCGAAAGATTATCTGCAGGGCAACAGTTACCGGATTATCTTTATTCACGTACCGTCTGCGTTCCTGGCGCAGTCGGTTTATATCATGATGGCGTCCGCAGCTGTTGTAACGCTGGTGTGGCGAATGAAGCTGGCGGATGTTTTTGTAAAGTCGGTTGCGCCGGTGGGTGCGGTCCTGACTTTTCTGGCGTTGTTTACGGGGGCCGTCTGGGGCAAGCCAACCTGGGGAACCTGGTGGATATGGGACGCCCGGCTGACGTCGATGCTGATCCTGTTGTTTCTCTACTTCGGCGTGATGGCCCTCGGTTCAGCGATTTCCGATGAGAAGTCTTCCGCCCGTGCGGTCGCGGTGCTGGTACTGGTCGGGGTGGTGAATATTCCGATCATCAAATACTCGGTGGAATGGTGGAACACGCTGCATCAGCCTGCCACCTTCAAGCTGACTGAAAAACCCAGCATGCCGATTGAAATGTGGTTGCCGCTTGTACTGGTGGTGCTGGGGCTCTATTTACTGTTTGGCTGGCTGGCCTTTGTCAGGATGCAGACCGAAATTCTTTATCGCGAACGCAAAACCCACTGGGTCAAAACGTTGATTCAGTCGGAAGGAGTTGTCTAACCATGGCGTTTGATTCCTTTCAGGCTTTTATGGTGATGGACGGTCACGGGCCCTATGTCTGGGCTTGTTATGCCGCATTTTTCCTGTTGCTGGGCGGGCTGGTCGCGTGGTCTTTCAGTCAGCGTCGTCGGCTTGAATCCGACCAGCGACGTCAGTTGAAACTGGAGGCCCGAAACCGTCAACAGGGAGAACCTGATGGCAGGTCCCGGCGTAAAACCTCTGAATTCAACCCGTTAAATTAACATCGTAACCGATCTGTCTGAGTGGATTATGCACCCGAAAAGAAAGAAACGATTAACGCTGATTTTGTTTTTGATGGCTGGGCTAAGTGTCGCTATTGGCCTTACGACTTACGCATTGAGACAAAATATAAGTCTGTTCTACGACCCTAGTCAGATCGCCGCCGGTGAGGCGCCGGGGGATGTACGTATCCGGGCGGGAGGTATGGTGGAAGAAGGCTCTGTAAAGCGCGATCCGGAGTCTCTGCGAGTGACCTTTAGAGTAACGGATTTCGAGTCTTCGGTGACCATGGAATATACCGGCATTCTGCCCGATCTGTTCGCCGAAGGGCAGGGTGTGGTGGCAACTGGCAGGCTTAATGAAAACCGGCTCTTCGTGGCAGACCAGGTGCTGGCGAAGCATGATGAGAACTATATGCCGCCGGAGGTCATGGAGTCCCTGGAAAAAGCAGCAGCTCGGGCTGAGAAGAACACAGCCCAGACTTTGCCCGAGTACTGAGCCAGACTAGCGTTTTAATCCAGATCCCCTGGGGAGAATTTAATGTTTCCGGAGTTCGGACAGTTTTCGCTGATACTTTCGCTGCTGCTGGCTATTTTGTTGGCGACCATACCCCTGGCCGGCTCACTTGCCGGTCGTGTCAGTCTGCAGGCCTTTGCGAGACCGCTGGCGGCTGGTCAGTTTGTGTTCGTCGCTATTTCGTTCGCGGTATTGACCTATGCGTTCATGGTAGATGATTTTTCGGTGGCCTACGTTGCCAACAACAGTAACAGCTTGCTGCCCTGGTACTACAAGTTCAGTGCAGTCTGGGGTGCCCACGAAGGGTCCTTGCTGCTCTGGATATTGATCCTTGCGGGTTGGACGCTTGCCGTCGCGATTTTCAGTCGGCGTCTGCCTACGGTGATGACATCCCAGGTATTGTCGGTTATGGGTATGATCAGCGTCGGTTTTCTGCTGTTTATTCTGATGACCTCCAATCCCTTTGAGCGTATTCTCCCCAACGTACCAACCGATGGTGCGGATTTGAACCCGCTGCTCCAGGACTTCGGACTGATCGTGCACCCGCCCATGCTCTATATGGGATATGTGGGTTTCTCCGTCGCCTTCGCCTTCGCCATCGCTGCTCTGATTAACGGCCGGCTCGACGCTGCCTGGGCCCGTTGGTCACGCCCGTGGACGACCGTGGCCTGGGCTTTTCTGTCGGTCGGCATAGCGCTGGGTAGCTGGTGGGCCTATTACGAACTTGGCTGGGGCGGCTGGTGGTTCTGGGATCCGGTCGAAAACGCGTCTTTGTTGCCTTGGATTGCAGGTACGGCGCTGATGCACTCGCTGGCCGTGACCGAGAAACGTGGGGTGTTCAAGAGTTGGACAGTGCTGTTGGCTATACTGACCTTTTCACTCAGCCTGTTGGGTGCCTTCCTCGTGCGCTCGGGTGTGTTGACGTCCGTGCACGCGTTCGCCTCTGATCCCACTCGGGGCCAGTTTCTGTTGGCTCTGCTGGCTATTACCATTGTATCGAGCCTGATACTTTATGCTTTTCGTGCGCCGGTAGTGCACAGCCGTATTCGTTACGGCTCTGCTTCCCGTGAAATATTCCTGCTGCTCAATAATGTGCTTTTGATTGCTGCGATGCTGCTGGTGTTGGTAGGCACGTTGTATCCGTTAATTCTGGACTATCTCGACATGGGACGGCTGTCCATTGGGGAGCCGTTTTACAACCTGACTTTCTCACCGGTGGCGATTGCGGTGGGCCTGCTGCTGGGTGCGGGTATCTTTTCCCGCTGGAAGAAAACCGACGGTGGCTGGCTCGGGCGGAAACTGCTCTGGCCAGCGACAGTGAGCCTTATTATCGCGGTGCTGGTGCCGCTGTGGATGGGTAGGTTCGAGCCCTGGGCGTTCGCAGGCTGCTTCTCTGCTGCCTGGATCGTGACAGCTACCGCCCGTGACCTCTGGGATAAATCAGCGTCCAGGCAAGGTCGGTTACATGGCCTTCGGCGCCAGTCTCGGAGCTACTATGGCATGGTCCTCGGGCACCTGGGGCTGGCGATAACCATGGCGGGCGCAACGGTGGTGTCGAATTACGGGGTCGAACGCGATGTTCGGATGTCGCCGGGAGATACGGCTCAGATCGAGAATATCGACTTCACGTTTGTACAGATCGGCGAACGCCAAGGCGCCAATTTCACGGCCGAAACCGCGCAAGTCGATATCTCCCGTGATGGTCGCAACATAGCCACGCTTTATCCGGAGAAGCGCCAGTACACTGTGCAGCGAAGCATCATGACTGAGGCCGGCATTGATGCTGGATTGACCAGGGATCTGTTTGTGGCGCTTGGGGAGCAGGTGGGTAATGACGCTTGGGCGATGCGGATCCAATACAAGCCGTTGATTCGGTGGATCTGGCTCGGGTCCCTGTTTATGGCAGCGGGGGGGATTCTGGCTATTGCAGACCGGAGATACCGCATCCGGGAAAAGCTTCCCGCTAGCCGTGCAGCGAGGACACCCGAACCAGGCGCTGGTAACGCTGTTCCAGAGGCCACGTCATGAAGCGACTGTTGCTGTTTATCCCCGTAGTGTTGGCCATTACGCTGGGCGTGGTGATGTATTCGGGTATAGGAAAAGATCCCATGCACTTGGATTCAGCCCTGATCGGTAAACCGGTCCCGGCGTTCGAGCTTGCCCAACTGGAAAACCCGGACGTAATGCTCCGCAACGATGTCTTCAGCGGTCAGGTTTCCTTACTGAATGTCTGGGGTACCTGGTGTCCTGCCTGTCGCGACGAGCACTCTGATCTGGTCTGGCTGGCGGAGGAGAAAGGCGTTCACATTATCGGCCTCAATTACAAAGACAACCGGGAACAGGCGCTGGAGTGGCTTCAGACTCTGGGAAATCCTTACAGCGTTAACCTGTTTGATCCGTCCGGCCGCCTCGGGTTCGATCTGGGGGTTTATGGTGCCCCGGAAACCTACGTAGTGGATGCCGACGGCATTGTACGCTACCGACATGTGGGGGTTGTTAACGAAAAAGTCTGGAATGAGACCCTGGAACCACTCCTCCAAAAATTCAGTCGGGAGGGTTGATTGCCATGATTCGTCTGTTAACACTCGCACTGATGTTGACCGTTTCCGGGCTTGTCTTTGGCGCTACCAGTGACGTGTATCCGCTGGAGTCTGAGGCCGACCGGGAACGCTTTCGCGACTTGACCAAAGAGTTGCGTTGCCCGAAGTGCCAGAATCAGAACATCGCCGACTCCAATGCGCCGATTGCCGAAGATATGAAGAACGAGGTTTATCGAATGGTGCGCGAAGGGGCTACGGATGAAGAAGTGTTTGAGGCCCTGGTCGGTCGCTTTGGAGAGTTTGTGCGTTACCGCCCGCAACTGGAACCCCGCACCGTGATGCTCTGGGCAACGCCTGCCATTGTCGTCTTTGGTGGCGTGCTGATTGTCATTGGCGTTGTGGTCCGCTCCCGCCGCAATACCGAGGGTGCTTCTGCCCTGACGGATGACCAACGACTGCGCGCAGAGAAGATACTTCGAGCTGATGGCGCGGATACCACCGGTGATGCTGGCCCAAGAACCTGATAGCTCTGGCCCCGGTTTTGCTCCCGGTAGAAATTGCTGAACGACACTTACTTCATTGACAACGGGATCGCCGTGTTATGACGACCACCTTCTGGCTTGCTGCGACCGCACTGATGGGTCTGGCTTTGGCTTTTATTCTGTTTCCCCTGTTTTTTAACCGGCCCCAGGCGCGCGCGGAAACCGATCTTCGGAACCAGAATCTGCTGGCCTACAGAGGCCGTATGGCTGAGCTGGAAGCAGAGCACAAGGCTGGCATTCTGGATGATGAAAATTACCGTCAATTGCGGGACGAGCTTGCAGGCAGCCTACTGGATGATGTGTCAGATGAGCCAGCAGCAGCGGCTACCGAGAAGGCAGGCTCCCGGCGTACCGGGGCCTGGATTATCGCCTTGGGCAGCGTGGTTCTTATCCCGGCGCTGGCGGTATATCTATACCAGCACTGGGGCGCAATGGACGATGTCGAACAGTGGGTGGCGATGAAAGAGATGTCGTCCGAAGAGGACCGGGCCGGACAAATGAATCGCCTGTCCGCACAACTGCGGGAACGTCTCGAGGAAAGCCCTGATAACCCGGAGGGCTGGGCCATGCTGGGGCGGACATACATGAGTCTGGAACGCTATCCGGACGCCGCATGGGCCTTTGAACGGCTTGCCGAGCAAACCTCGGAGTCTCCCGGGCAAGCTGCGACCGCGCTCGGGCTTGCCGCTCAGGCCCGCTTTTTCGAAAGCAGGGGCGACATGAATGCCACCGTGTCAGCCGCCATTGAAGCAGCCCGTGCGATCAATCCGGATGAGGTTAACGCCCTCGGTTTGCTGGGCATTCATGCCTTTGAGCAAAAGCAGTTCGAAGACGCGATTGGTTACTGGGAGCGCATCGCAGAAGTGGCCCCGAATCATCCACAGTTGCCCTCAATCAGGCAAGGTGTTGCAGAGGCTTACCAGCGACTCGGCCGAGAGGCGCCCGCCCCTGTTGTCGGTGAAGCGGAAGCGGTATCGGAGCGAGGGGTTACGGTGCGAATCGAACTCAGTCCGGCATTCAATGGTCAGGTGCCGGATGATACCACGCTGTTTATATATGCCCGGCGGCCAGGTGAGCGGTCGGCACCGCTTGCGGTCGCTCGAAGCACTGCCGGTGAGTTACCCCTGGAGCTGCGTCTAACCGATGCGATGTCGATGACGCCGACAGCCACAATATCCGATGCCGAGGAAGTGGTGATTGCTGCCCGGCTGTCACCTGCCGCTACCGCCATGCCGCGCCCGGGTGATTGGCAAGGTGCTCTTGACGCACCGGTGGCCGTTACGAACACGGCCGGTGGCGAGCCCGTCGAACTGTTGATTGACAAGCAACTGCGTTAACGGACGCCGGGGTTCAGGCCGTCGGGATAAAACGGCGGCAGGTCCCCGTCCCCCTGCCTTTTCGTCTCCGTCTGTCTCCTCAGTTGGGCAAGCCGGGAAACCAGTTCCCGACCGTCCCAGGGTGAAGATTCGTGCTGCTGTCTTGCTCCGAACAGGCGGCTTTCAAGGTGGTTAACCTGGGCTTTTAGTTCGGGGTCGCCAGCCTTGCGCAGGACATCCGATGTACTGCTGAATACTTCCCCGGGATAGCGTGCTGTCATCCAGCGAGGCAACAGGTCCAGCGTCTCTGCGTGGCCTTTGTCAGCGGCGTGAACAAGGGCCTCGAAGAGGTCCTTCTCTGCTTCGACAGTGGAGTTCTGAGCACCGCGCTTGCCCGAGACGGTCCGCTTGCCTTGTCGCCGCCAAAGCAGCAACGTAACGGCCCATCCGACTGCCAGCACGGCGGTAATCCAGGGCCAGTAATGACGCTGGTTGGCCTCCGGGCCATCTGGTGAGGGCGTGGCGACTTCGGTTTCAACAGCGTTGACCGGCGGCGGCGACTGCGGCGTTGACTGACTACCGGCAGCCGGTAATACCGTCAGCGTGCGTGCGGGAATGACCGCGACCCGCTCCTGGTCGGTCTCGGTATCCCACCAGGGCACGCGCACCTCTGGCAAGGTATAAGTGCCGGCTTGAACGCCCACGAGCGCCGTGGTTTGAGTGAGGGTCCCGGTGAGGGTCTCATTACTGACTGTGGTTTCGGTTTCCGGTTGTTCGGGATAACTGCGCAAGCCGTCTGGAATCGTCGGTGTCAGTGGTGGCAGGGCGTTCGCTGGTAGCCCCTCTGCTTTCAGGGTGATGGTTTGCGTCAAGCTCTGGCCAACGCTGACTTCACTAATGTTATCCAGCCCGCGCTCGTCCAGCGTGAGCGCGCTGGCAGGTAGCCAGACATCTCCACCGAACTGATCCGGTGGTGCGCTGACCGGAATGTCGAAAAGCCGGGTGCTATCACGCAGGAACACCAACTGGCCCCGATTACTTCGGGTTTGTCCCTCAAACCGGATCGGGTCAATGGATAGAGATCCCGGAGTTTGGGGGTAGATGGCGTACCGACGTTCAACAACCCGGTAGCGCTGGCCATCGCGGAAGCGGCTGTACTCACTTTGTTTGCCCAGGGATTCGATAATGGCGTCGGGATGTTCAGGTTCTGTCAGGTCACCGCGAATCAGGTTGCCGGTGAAAAACAGCCTGACGGTGAGTACCAGTTGCTCCTGAACGTACACCTGGTCCTTGTCGGCTGCCAGTTCGATAAACGCATCCCGGGGTTCCCCGGTTTCATCGCCCGCGTTGCCTGCCTGAACCGTGATCGTAATCGGCTCGGAACGGGCGTCGTTAAAATTCAGTGGTGGAATAGTCAGTGCGCCGGTTCGACGGGGGGCCAGTTGATAGGTCCAAGTGATCTCGGCGTGGGTATCACCGTTGATGTTGCGCACGCTGTATTTCTGGTTCTGCCCGAGAATCTCGAAGTCTTTTTCAAGGGCCTCGATATCAGGTGCTGGCAATTCCAGACTGCCCAGGTTAAACAGGCTGTCGAGGTTGATAGACAGTTCCATGTCACCTACCACGGTGAGGGTCAGGGCCTCGTTTTCGTGTAGGCTCAGGCGGTCCGGTTCCACGCGTAACGTCTGTTGTGCCATCACCTGTGTTGCAAGGATCGACACCAGAGCTATAACCATTATGAGTCGGGCTACCATGGAGTATCACTCTCGCTGGGTTGGGTATCACGTTCCCGGTATTGTTGCAGAAATTTGCGCCGCAATAATCCACCCGGATCATCCGGAATGCGCCTGAGCCAGCGTTCCTGGCCCTGGGACAAGGGCGATGGCTTCAGTTCTGCAGGAGCTGAAGTTTCGCTTTTTGGGTTATTCCTTTCGGTCTCGCTGCTTGCCGCGGATTGAGGCTCAACTGACTCTGAGGGTTTATCTTCCGCCTCGCTTTCGCCCGCTCCCTGGCCAGCCTCGGTTTCTCCACCTTGTTGACTCTGATCTGACTCATTGCCTTCCCCGGTGGGTTGTTCACCGTCGGGTTTGCTCTGGCCTCCTGACTCCTCAGAGGGGTTTCGCTGGTCGCTTTCCGAGTTTTCGCTGGCGCTGTTTTCTCCGCTTTGTTGCTGGTTATTTTGCTGTTCCTGCTGCTGTTGATCCAGCAACTGCTTCACAAGTTCGAGGTTGTGACTGGCATCTTCATGTGCTGGCCGGGTTTTCAAAATCTGCTCGTAGGAAGCAATGGCTGCCTCCAGTTCGCCAGCCCGGGCCAATGCATTGCCCCGGTTATAGGCGGCGTCAGGAGAGTCAGATTTACTGAAGGTACTGGCGGCGGATCCGTAATCACCCGCGCGATATTGTGCACTGCCTCGCCAATCAGGAGGGTCAAGTTGCTCGGCTGCCTGCTTGGGATCCTGTTCTATTAAGGCTTCTGCCCGTTGATCCGGGCGGGACCAGAGATCATCCCAACCAAACGCCATTGCCGGGCTGGGAGCCATCGGGGCAACCACCAGCACCAGTATCAGTAAAGCACCGCGCCGCCAGCACACGAGAAACAGAGGCATCGCCAACCAGAGCAACCAATAGCCGTCGTCCTGCCAGCGGCTGACAGAGAGATCCCGTTCACTGGCCTGCCAGTCGTCGCTGTCTACCGCACGGAGGTCCAGGGCATGCAGATCCCGGCTGTCGAAGGTCAGGCGGTGACTCTTGCCCCCGGTCCGCTCTGCTACCCAAGCCAGCGCGTCAGGGTCAGCCTGCGTGATCACCACCTCACCGTTATCCCGGATAAAACCGCGCTTGGGTAGCGGTATGGGGCCACCTTCGGGGGTACCTACCACGATAGTGCTGAGATTGAAGTTGCTACCCGCCAACGTGTCGCGTATCGCGTATTGATGCTCTGCCTGGACATCGTCACTGATCAGCAGAATTCGACCGGCGCCAGGCGCTCCTTGCTCGAGTAGGGATTTGGCCAGCGCAATTCCGAGGTCAGGGCGGTTGCCCGCGGCAGGCATAATCAGAGGATCCAGTACGCCAAGAAGACCCTGGACGGTGTCGTTATCATCGGTCAACGGCGTCACAACATGGGCATCTGCTGCATAGACTACCAGCCCTGTAAAGGCACCTTCCCGTTCTTTGAGTAAATCCTGGATCTTACGCTTGGCCAGGGTCAGACGGTCAGGCTCTACGTCGGTGGCGAGCATCGAAAGGGACAGATCGAGAACGATAACGAGGCTGTCGTTCTGCTGCTGCAATGGCGTCGGAGCCTCTCTCCAGGCGGGCCCGGAAAGGGTAATCGCCATTAGGATCAATGCCAGGGAGAGCATCACCAGAGGGGACTGTCCTGGCTTCTTTATCGTGCCGGTTTGACTGATTAGCGGCCTCAGGAGCGCCTCCGGCATGACTTTGAGCCAGCCGTTCTGCCCCTGCCGCGCGTGCCGGATAATCACCGGAATCAGTGGTATAGCAAGCAGTATCAGCAGCCAGAATGGGCGCAGGAAATGAAACTCAGACACTCACCACCTCCTTACGACCAGCCCTCAGGCGAAGCAACTGCAACATTGCCCACAGCGAGAGTGCCAACCCGGCTGGCCATACGTAAAGCTCCTTTACGGGCCGATAGCGTTGGCCTTCAAGTTCGATTGTTTCGAGCTGATTAATGCTTTCGTAGATCAGTTCCAGCTCCGGCAGGCTGCGAGCTCTGAAATAGTGTCCACCGGTCTGCTCGGCAATGCGGGTGAGCAAGGCTTCGTCAAGATCACGGGAAGGGTTGATCCGACGTGACCCCAATAAGCCGCTTTGAACCATGGATTCAGCACCTATGCCAATGGTGTAGAAACGGACACCCGCTGCTTTGGCAATTTCGGTGGCTTTATCCGGGGTTACTTCTCCAGCGGTGTTGGCACCGTCGGTTAACAGGATCACGACCCGTTGTTGTTGCGGGCGGTCCCTTAGTCGTTTGACCGCAAGCCCCATGGCATCACCAATCGCTGTCGCCCGTCCGGCCATGCCGATACCGGCTTCATCGAGCAACGTCTGAATAGTCTTATGATCGAATGACAGCGGCGCCTGAATGTAGGGCTGCGTGCCAAACAACAGCAGCCCCAGGCGATCACCAGAGCGTTGTTCGATAAAGTCTGAGACCACACGTTTCACGGCTTGCAGCCGGTTAATACCGCGACCATTAATCACCATGTCCTGCTCATCCATGCTGGGGGAAATGTCCACTGCCAGCAGCAAGTCACGGCCGGTAACGGGCACATCAACCGGTTCCCCAACATGTTGTGGGCGCGCCAGGGCCACCACCAGCAGTAACCAGGCCATCATCAGAAGCAGAGTTTGCCACCAGGGGACTGCGTTGCCGGACTTGCTGACGCCGGGCAGGTCCTGAAGCCAGTGCCCCACCGGTATGACCGGCGCCTCGACCCGGGCATTGGCCTGGCGTTTAAAGCCAATGAGGAGTGGAAGCAATGCAATCAGCAATAACCAGGGATAAGCAAGGTTCAGCATCGTTGTGCCTCGAGCCAGCGCCTTGCTGCTGAGATGGCCTGCTGTGGGTTGCTTTCGGGATTCGGCCGCCAGCAACTGTCCACCAGCGAACGAAACCGTGCTTGATCATCGGCTGTCTGCCTGGGGGACGTCTCCGTCAGGAAACTCACCCAGGCCTCCCCGGACAGGCTCTCTGGACGTCGCTGGGGGAATTTTACCCGGGCTGCTCTTTTCAGTAGCCGATTCAATTCGTTGAACCACCGGGGGTCAGGCTGTTTGTGAGCGGCCAATGTTGTCAGTTCTGCCAGTGCTGTCTTTAACCAGCGATTACGGCGGTGTTTGCGGCGCACTACCACGACCACCCAGACCGCCAGCCCGAGCACCAGCGCAAACAAAACCCACCAGCCGGGCGCCGGTGGCCAGAAGCCACCGGGGTCTGGCAGGTGGATGTCCCTGAGTGCGCTGAGAGGATCCTGTTCCATATCGTTTGTTCCGGTTACCCGATCCGGCCACGGGGGCCAAGGATCAGTCTTAACGTCTGGGCGGGATCGTCTCCTGTGCTGACGACCTGATCAAGCACTCCTGCCATCCTGAAACATCGCTCAACCGATTGTTCGTGGGCCTTTACCCGGGCCCGGAATGCGTCCTGAAATCGTCGATCCGCGCCATTGAACCAAACCGGGCCCTCGGGCCCCGCTACTGCAAATTGACCGCTGGCGGGTAGCTTTTGTTCCAGTGGATCGATAATTCTCAGAGTGCTGACACTGTTATGGCGACTCAGAGCGCCCAGTAATCTTGAGGTTTCATCGGTCAGGGTCAGAAAATCACTCAGCACGAAGATACGGCTTCCGGTATGGGCAACCCGACGAGCTTCCTGAAGTGCGACATCAAGATTATGGGACCGCTCACTCTGAACGCTCGCCTGGGTGGAAGGCGAGTGCTGAAAGCGGGCGAGGGCATCCAGCAGCTGGAGCACCGCTTTCTTGCGGCGGGCGGGCCGCTGCACTATAAAGCCTTGCTCCGAGAAAACGATACCTCCGACCTGATCACCGGCGGACAGTGCCAGCCAGGCAAGAATGCCTGCCAACTGAGCGCAACGGACCTGCTTGTAGGCCCCCTGGCTGCCGAAGAACAGCGTAGGCCCCAGGTCACAGATCAACAGCACGGGCCGCTCGCGCTCTTCTTCATAGAGCTTGGTGTGTGGGCTCTGGCGCCTGGCGGTGACGCGCCAGTCAATACTTCGGATGTCGTCCCCGGGCTGGTACAGGCGCACCTCGGCGAACGCCATGCCGCGGCCCCGCTGGGGGGATCGCTGTAGACCGACCTGGCGGGTGCGGACCGGTCTGGCACCGGGTAGGCGCAGCGCTCTGGCATCAGCCTGGAGGCGGATTAATCCGGGCAGTCCGATCTGGATCGCGGTGTCATCGGGTTCGATCATGGCGTCAGGTCATCCTCAAGCGGATACCGGCACACAATCAATAAGCCGTTGGATAATCCCATCCGGTGTCATGCCCTCGGCTTCCGCTTCGAATGTCAGCAGTAAGCGATGCCGGAACACGTCAAAGGCAATGGCTCGCACGTCATCAGGACTGACAAAGTCGCGCCCATTCAACCAGGCCAGGGCCCTGGCGCAGCGATCCAGCGCTATGGTGCCCCGGGGGCTGGCGCCAAACGCCATCCAGCGGCCCAGTTCGGGGTCCAGTTTGCTGGCATCGCGGCTGGCTAACACCAACGCGAGTAAATACTCTTCCACCGGCTCTGCCATGAAAATTTCACTGATCGCCTGCCGGGCTTCAAACACCTGCTCCGCAGTCACTTTGACGGCGGCTTCGGGCTGGCCTTGCCGGTAGTCATTCCGGGCCAGGTGAAGGATATCACGCTCTGCGCCGGCGGAAGGGTAGTCGATGGTTACATGCATCAGAAAGCGGTCAAGCTGGGCTTCGGGTAACGGGTAGGTGCCCTCCTGCTCAATCGGGTTCTGGGTCGCCATCACCATGAACAGACGGTCAAGCGGAAAGGTTCGCATGCCAACACTGACTTGTCGCTCCCCCATGGCTTCCAGCAGGGCAGACTGAACTTTGGCCGGTGCGCGGTTGATTTCGTCTGCTAACACCAGGTTATGAAAAATCGGCCCTTTCTGGAAATCGAACTGGCCGGTTTCCGGTCGGTAGATCTCGCTGCCGGTGACGTCAGAGGGTAACAGGTCGGGGGTAAATTGGATTCGATGAAAGTCTCCCTCCAGATGATCGGCAAGGGCTTTGACAGCTGTGGTTTTTGCAAGGCCCGGCGCGCCTTCCACCAGCAGGTGGCCGTCGGCCAGCAGGGCAATCAGCAAACGCTCAACCAATTTTTCCTGACCAATTATCCGTTTCGCTAACTGAGCTTTTAGTTCACCAAACGTATGCTGTAGGGACATTGGTAAATACTGCTCCTGAATGAGATTCTGTTGTAAGTAATTTCCGACCCAGTTTTTGTGTCAGAGGGACAAAAATCAAGGGTTTGACTATGCTTGTCTCAAAGTACCTGCGTATAGCGTGGCCAATGTAACTTGAAGGAAGACTCATAGGGCCTGCGGCGACCGGAATAATATCCCAGCCTGCCTGACTATTACGATTATTTCACAGAGATCGAGGATGACTATGAATGCGCTGACAGTGGCCAGCAAGGACCAGTTTTTTGAGCAGCTGGCGGAAGCATTTGGCCAGAAGATCGAGAAAACCGAAGCCAGGAAAATCAGCGATTTTGCGGTTCAGCATTTTACCCATCTTCCATTGGACGAGCTTTTGAGTCGTCGCTTTTCCGATGTCTATGGTTCTGTACTGGCCGCCTGGCAGTTTATCCAGAAGCGCCGGGCGGATGAGACGCCGGTTTCGGTGTTCAATGCCGACCTGGAGAGTGACGGCTGGCAATCGACTCACTCCGTGATCTTCATTCTCCATCCGGATATACCGTTTCTGATCGATTCGATTCGCATTGCCATTAATCATCTGGAGATCGGTACTCACACCATCTACCACTCCATTCTACCGATTGAGCGGGACCGCTCCGGCAAAATCAAGAAGCTGTATCCTGGTAATAGCAAGTCCTCCAAGGCTTCGCCTGAAGCCTTGATTGTGATGGAAATTGACCGCCACAGCGACAACAAGGATCTGAAACACCTGGAGGAAGTGCTCCAGGAAGTACTTCATGAGGTCCGGATAGCGGTAGCAGATTTCCCCGTTATGAAGGGCAAAGCCGACGATATTGTTAAAGAACTGAATGAGTCCAAGGCTAAAATCGACGAAGAAGATGTTTCCGAAGCGCTCAAGTTCGTGGACTGGCTGCAAGAGAACAACTTTACCTTTCTGGGTTATGACGAATACGATTTTGTGAAAGCCAAACAGGGCATCCTGGTGCGGCGGGTGGCCGGTTCGGAGCTGGGTATTCTCCGGGTCAACAACGAACGGCCTGATAAGGTCCGGCTGGACGAGCTTCCCAAGCGTACACGTCAGGAAATGACGCGCACTGATGAAGTCTTCATTTTTGCAAAGTCCGCTCAGCGGTCTCGGGTCCACCGGCCAGCTTATCCGGATTACATCGCGGTCAAGAAATTCAATGAAAAAGGCGAGGTGGTTGGCGAGCGGCGCTTCCTCGGCCTCTATACAGCCCGGGTTTATCACGAGCGGCCGGATCAGATTCCGTTGTTGCGCAGAAAAGTGCGTGCGGTGCTGGAACGTTCGGGTTTTATTGAAGACGATTATGCCGGTAAGGCCCTGGATCAGATTCTGGCGGTGTATCCCCGGGATGAGCTGTTCCAGATTGACTCGGAAGAACTGTTCCATACCGCCCTGGATATCCTCTACATTCAGGAACGCCGGAAAATTCGTCTCTTCATGCGCGAAGACGTCTATGGCCAGTTCGTGACGTGTCTGGCATTTTTCCCCCGCGACATTTACAACACCGAGCTGCGCTTGAAGGTCGAGCGCGTATTGGTAAGCAAGCTCGCGGCAGAAGATATCGAATTTGTGACGCACTTTTCCGAGTCGGTTCTGGCCCGGGTGCAGTTTACTATTCGCGTGCCTCAGGCCGAGAATCGTCAGCTGCCGGTGGCCGAAATTCAGGAGCAGGTGATCGAGCTGGCCCAATCCTGGCGTGACGGATTGGAAGAGGCTCTGCATGAGAGCTTTGGCGAGGAGCGGGGCAACGATACTCTGCGGTTGTACGAAACCGCATTCCCGGCCAGCTACAAGGAAATATTCTCCCCCCGGCGGGCCGCCATTGATCTGGAACACATCACTGAGGTAGTGCGTACTGATCGGCTCGCCATGAGCTTTTATCGGGCGCTGGAAGAAGATGAAAACACCCTTCACTTCAAGTTATTTCATCAGGATGAGCAGCTGCCTCTGTCAGATGTAATGCCGATTTTCGATAACCTCGGGTTCCGCGTTATTGGCGAGCACCCATTTGAAGTCAAAGACCGAAACGGTAAAGCAGTCTGGATCCACGATTTCTCGCTGCAGGCATCCAGCGGTGAGATTATCGATATTCACCGCATCAAACCGATCTTTGAAGAACTGTTCCAGCGGGTCTGGTACGGCGAGGCGGAAAACGACAGTTTCAACCGGCTTGTGCTGGCCTCTTACCTGAGCTGGAGGCAAATAGCTGTTTTGCGTACTTATGCCAGATATATGCGGCAGATTCGCATTTCCAACAGCCAGACGTTTATCTCCAATACACTGGTGAACCACGTGTCATTCGCGCGTTTGCTGCTCGATTTTTTCGAGGCCCGTTTCAATCCGGCCCGCGCAAGAAGCGAAGGCAAGAGCCGGGCGGCCCAGCAAAAACTTGAAATCGAATTTAATGCCAGCCTGGACGATGTTGATAATCTCAGCGAAGACAGGGTATTGCGGCTTTATCTGGAATTGATGCAGGCAACCCTGCGAACCAACTATTATCAGCCGGATATCAAGGGCGAGGCGAAGCCCTATATCAGTCTCAAGTTTGATCCGGCCAGTATCCCGGAAATGCCGCTTCCCAAACCGATGTTTGAAATATTTGTCTACTCACCGCGGGTGGAAGGTGTGCACTTGCGTGGTGGTCGGGTCGCCAGGGGCGGTCTGAGATGGTCAGATCGTTTCGAAGACTATCGCACGGAGATCCTCGGTCTGGTCAAGGCCCAGCAGGTCAAGAATGCGGTTATTGTTCCGGTTGGGGCAAAGGGCGGTTTCGTGGCCAAGCGGCTGCCTGATGGCTCCGACCGTGAAGCTTTCCAGAAGGAGGGTATTGCCGCTTATAAGACCTTTATCTGCGGCTTGCTGGATATCACCGATAATCTGGTGGAGGGATTGATCAAGCCACCAGAGAGTGTGGTTCGTCACGACGACGATGATCATTATCTGGTAGTGGCGGCCGACAAGGGCACGGCGACTTTCTCCGACATCGCCAACGGGCTATCCGCCGAGTACGGCTTCTGGATGGGGGATGCATTCGCCTCCGGCGGCAGCAACGGGTATGACCACAAAAAGATGGGTATCACCGCGAAAGGTGCTTGGGTGTCGGTGGAGCGGCACTTCCGTGAGTTGGGCATCAACCCGGCCAAGGATGAATTCTCGGTGATTGGCGTCGGCGATATGGCTGGTGACGTCTTCGGTAATGGCTTACTGCGCTCCGACAAAGCGCGCCTGGTGGCGGCGTTCAACCATTTGCACATCTTCATCGACCCGACACCGGACCCGGCCAAAAGCTTTGCTGAAAGGCAGCGGATGTTTGATTTACCGCGTTCTTCATGGTCGGACTACAACAGTGACCTGATCTCTGCTGGTGGTGGCGTTTTCAGCCGCAGTGCCAAGTCAATCCCGGTCAGTGCGGAGATGAAAAAATTATTGGGCATCAAGTCCGACCGAGTGCCTCCGAATATGCTGATTTCCCATATCCTCAAGTCCCAGGCGGACCTGATGTGGTTTGGAGGTATCGGAACCTATGTCAAAGCTTCCAGCGAGTCCCACGGGGATGTCGGGGACAAGGCCAACGACGGCTTGCGTATTGACGGCAAGGATCTGCGCTGCAGGGTGCTCGGGGAAGGGGCGAACCTCGGGATTACCCAGCTCGGTCGCATTGACTACGCGCTGGCTGGTGGGCGCCTGAATACGGACTTCATCGATAACGCTGGCGGGGTTGATTGCTCTGATCACGAAGTCAATATGAAAATTCTGCTTAATCGGGTGGTGGCTTCCGGGGATCTCACTGAAAAGCAGCGCAATATTATGCTGGAGCAAATGACGGACGATGTGTCCGAGCTCGTACTCGAGAACAATTACCGTCAGACCCAGGCCATCAGTATCGCCAGTGTTGATGCCGCTACTCGCATCGAAGAGTACCGGCGCTTGATGAATACCTTTGAAAACGAGGGCAAGCTTAATCGGCAACTGGAATTCCTGCCTGACGAGGAAATATTGGCCGAGCGTAAGCTGAAAAAACAGGGGCTCACACGACCGGAATTGTCCGTCCTGATCTCTTACGTGAAAGGCGATCTGAAACAGGTCCTGATCGCCAGCGACCTGCCTGATGATCCAAGTCTTGCAGGAGAGATTCACAAGGTATTTCCCGAGGCACTGAACAAGAAGTTTGCTGCTGAGTTGAATGACCATCAGTTGCGTCGCGAAATCATTGCTACCCAGGTTGCCAATGACATGGTCAATCACATGGGTATTACCTTTGTGGAACGCCTGTCCCAGTCGACCGGGGCCTCGTCCCCTGCCATTGCCCTGGCGTGGATCATCGCGAGGGAGGTATTCCGGCTGGACGTCTGGTGGGAGAAAATCGAGGCACTTGATTACAAGGTACCGGCGCAACTGCAAATCCAGTTAATGAATGATTTGATGAGGCTGGTACGACGGGCGGTGCGATGGTTGCTGCGGAATCGCCGCAGTGAGCTCAATGTTCAGTCCCATATGGATCGTTTCGTGGACAGTATTGGCCGTATCACCGCCAATCTTCCGGATTATCTTGGCGCTCAGGCTGAGGCCGAGTGGCAGAAGCATTACGACGATATGCGCGAGAAAAACGTGCCTGATGATCTCGCTGCGGTGGTTTCAGGAACCTCGTATCTGTACTCGGCGCTGGGTATCATTGAAGCCCATGAAGCCACGGGAATGCCGCTGAAGACGGTTGCGAACCTTTACTACACTTTGGGTGAGCGGCTGGAACTAAACTGGTTTGCGAATGCCATCGCCAAGCTGACACCCAACTCCCACTGGCAAGCACTGGCACGGGAGAGTTTCCGGGAAGATCTCGATTGGCAACAGCGCGCCTTGACCTCGGGGGTGCTCAAACTCGCAGATAACACAAGCGATGTAGACGCCTGCGTCGAGAGCTGGATGGATCAGTACGAGCCGATGATTCTACGCTGGAAATCAATGTTGTCAGAGCTTCGTGGAGTTCGCGAGCCGGAATACGCCATGTTCTCAGTAGCACTTCGCGAACTTTTGGATCTGGCTCAGAGCACGCTTCATAACCCGTTGATTCTGCCTGAGCCCGTATTGCAGTGATTCGCAACATGAGATGACTGTGCCCGCCCGGAGATCAGGAATCGGGCGGGCGATATTTTTTTCAGGCCGGTATAATACTGTCGGCTTTTCCAGTCTTTTTCTATTTCAGGTATCTGTCCTATGCGAGTACTGAAGCATCTGCTTGAGAAAAATGAAAATTGGGCTGCGGGTATCAAACAGCAGGACCCCGACTTTTTTAAACGTCTTTCCAATCAACAGTCTCCCGAATATCTCTGGATTGGCTGTGCGGATAGCAGGGTGCCAGCCAACCAAATTGTTGATTTGTTGCCGGGGGAATTATTTGTTCACCGGAACGTGGCCAACGTGGTGGTGCACACAGACTTCAATTGCCTGTCGGTTTTGCAGTTTGCGGTCGATGTGCTCAAGGTAAAGCACATTATAGTGGTCGGGCATTATGGCTGTGGCGGTGTTAAAGCCGCCCTCACAAACAGCGGTTTTGGATTGCTCAGCAACTGGCTGCGTCACGTGCAGGATGTGCGCGACAAACATGCCAGTGTGCTGAATGCGCTGCCGTCTGACAGTGATAGGGCTGACCGTTTATGTGAGTTGAATGTGGTTGAACAGGTTGGGCATGTGTGTCAGAACACTATCGTTCAGGAGGCTTGGGCAAGGGGCCAGCCACTCTCAGTGCATGGCTGGGTATACGATGTTGCTGATGGCCTGTTGCGTGATTTCGGCCTGTGTATCACCAGCGAAGCAGAGCGCCAGCCGGTACAGGAAGCTGCGCTCGCCGAATTGATCGCGCGACCAGTGCGAGCTGGCCTGACAAAGGGATAGCGCCAGCGGATGTCCTCATTAAACAACGTTCAGGAGGCTTTACTCCGTAATCGCCACCTCGTACACGGTCGTCTGGCGCTAGTAGGGGTTCGCGATGCGGCCCTGTTAAACCATTGGCCTGCTGGCGGGCTGGCAATAACCGAACATTTTGGCGCTTTTGAGCGGTTGCAGCAGGTCACCGGTTGGGTGAGTGTATTTGGCGCTCCGGCCAAAGGTGAGGTACCGGAGCCTTGCAACACCGCAGTCGTGTTTCTGCCGAAGGCCCGGGAAGAACTGACGTTTCGTTTGAAATTGGCAGCCTCACTGCTAGTCCCGGGAGGGCACTTGCTGCTTATTGGCGAGAAACGGGAGGGTATTGCAGGCGCGGTCAAACAGCTAAAACTTGTAGCGCCGGACTCGGAGAAGGTGGATAGTGCGCGCCATTGTCAGGTCTGGCTGGGTAAACCGGAGCAGCATGATACAGACTTCAGTGAGGCTGCATGGGTTGGCTGGCACACGATTGAAGCTGCGGGCGTTTCCCTGGAAGTTGCTGGTTTGCCCGGTATATTCAGTGATGGACGACTGGATGAGGGAACAGCATTGTTGTTGGCCTCGCTGGATACCGTCGCGCCGAGTGGGCCGGTGCTGGATTTTGCCTGTGGGGCAGGGGTAATCGGCGCCTGGATGCAAAAGCGCTGGGGCGTCGCGGTTGACGGTGTCGATGTGCAGGCCCAGGCGGTAACCTGTGCTGGTCTGACTTATGACCGGGCGAAGTCCTCCGGGAATATTTTGCCGTCTGATGGCCTCGACGCTGTTACGGCTCGCTACCGGACGATTATAACCAATCCGCCTTTTCATTCCGGTGTCGCTACCGACACCTCAATGACCGAAAACTTTCTCAAGCAAGCAGCACGACATTTGAATCCTGGCGGCGAACTGCGTTTGGTCGCCAATGGTTTTTTACCTTATCCGCGTTTAATTAAACAATACATCGGCAATTGCCGGGTGCTGGTTAAAACCCCCCGTTTTTCGGTTTATAGCGCCCATCGTCATTGAGCGGTGCACTGTGTGTAACATCGTCGATAATTTTCTGAATAAAAAAAAGCCCCTGGGGTCAGGGGCAAAGAACGTCATGCTACCAACCTGGCAAGCACAACCTGAAATCAATCCTTGCTGGCAAGGCGAGTTCACGAACCGATTCGCTCAATCGCCGCCATCTGTCACGCACGATAGAGTTAATTTCTAGAATATTCAGCCTAGAATGGCGACATTCTCTGAAAAGCACTGTCTTCACGGGTTTACTGATGTGAAAACGAACGAGCTTGAACTATTCGGAAGGGCCCTGAAACTGGGTCGTCCGGGTGCGCCAGACCGTCAGCTGAAACCCTGGGATTCGGCGGATGAGCAGTTGATTTCGGTCGCCACGTCCGCTGTGCGTGATGGTCAGCGCGTATTGGTGATCGACGACAATTTTGGGGCGCTCACCCTGGCGCTTGGGGAATACAGGCCCGATGTGTTGGCTGACAGTGCTGTTGCGCACGCCGCCATTACCGAGAATGCGGCTGCTAACCAGTTGCCAACGGTCAATCTGTTCAGCTGGCTGAACCCTCCGCAAGGTGAATACGATCTGGCTGTCATGCGCATTCCCCGGCAAGTGGCATACCTGACCTATATTCTGCGCTGGCTCAATTCGGCTTTGAGTCCACAAGGAATCCTGATTGCCGGGGGTATGGTCAAGCATTTGCCTGCTCGAAGTGCAGAGGTATTTAATGGTCTGGTTAATACAGAACAGGTATATCCAGCCAGGAAAAAATCACGAATAGTGAGTTGTCGACCGGGTAGTTGCGGCCTTGAAGGTTGGCCTGACCTTTGGCGCGGCTACACGTTGCCGGACTGTGACCTTGTCGTTGAGTCGTTGCCAGCGGTCTTCGCCCGGGATCGCCTTGATATCGGCACCCGCCTGCTGTTGTCCCATGTCTCTGAGCATGTCGCTGAACTTCCCGAGGGTGCCCGGGTACTCGATCTCGCTTGCGGTAACGGTGTTCTTGGTTTTGCGGCGCTGGAAACAAAGCCTGGCGTCGACCTGACCTTTACCGATGTGTCGAGTCAGGCGGCTGCCAGCGTGGCCCGAATAATTGCAGAAAATTCGTTTGGTCATAATACGCAGCTGCATTTTACTGACGGCATTCCAGCGGAGGCCGGGCTTTTTGACCTGATCCTGTTCAATCCGCCGTTCCACGAGGGTGGCGTTGTTGGTGATCATATTGCGTTGCGGCTATTTGGCCAGGCCAGCCGGCACCTGAAGCCGGGAGGTAAGCTGCTGATAGTCGGCAACCGGCATTTGGGTTACCACCGCAGCCTGCGGCGCTTCTTTCCGGTGGTTACCCAACTGGATGCGAACCCGAAATTCGTGGTGTTAATGGCCGCGTTTCAGGCTTTTCGCTGGTCGTAACCCATACGGGCCAGCGTATCGACAATGGTTTGAGTCTGACTGTCGATTTCGATATTAATCCGGTCGCCGACCTGGACATCGGAGAACGTGGTAGCCCGCAGGGTTTCTGGAATCAGGTAGATGTTAAAGGTGTCATCAGTGACTTCGCCGATAGTCAGACTGGCGCCGTTGATGGCGATATAGCCTTTGGGGAAGATGTACCGCATCCAGGGCAAAGGCACTCGTAAGTAAAGCACGCAGTTATTTTCCGGCAGCTCAATCGCCTCCACAGTCGCTGTGGTATGAATGTGGCCGGATAAAAGGTGCCCACCGATCTCGTCTCCAATGCGGGCGGCCCGCTCGAAATTAATCGCGCTGCCGGTCTGAAGGTCGCCCAATGTCGTTAGTCGCAGAGTTTCTTGCATCGCATCGAAGCTCAGACAATCGTTAGTCTGGCCGGTTACCGTCAGGCAGGTGCCATTGAGTGCTACCGAGGCACCAATTGTAATATTGTCCAGGTGTTCTGGCGGAAATCTCACGTGAAAGGTGGTCAGGCCCGGGCGGGCTTCCAGCGACTCGACGTGTGCTATGCCCTGGACGATGCCTGTAAACATGCTTACTCCTCGGTTGATGATGTGCTACCAAAGCTTTTTGATCCGAACTGAGTCGTAGTGATTTTAAAGCGACCAAAACGATCAAAAGTGATCTGACGGCAATTCGACGGCTCAAGAATAACCCTCGCACCTGCAGGTGCCAAGTTGGTCGATAGATTGAGTTCAAGAAAAACTGTTAACGGGCGATACACTACCTAATAGTGGGCGCCAAATTTGATCATTTTTGGTTTCCGGGATACGACACGCACTTGGACCAAAACATGGCGCAAGGCAACGACAGCCAAACCAGCCAAACCCTTACCTCGGAAAGAGAGCCCCAACTGCGTCCTGGGCGGCGGGCCGATCCGGCTCCGCTAGCCGAAATTTCCGGTGCATTGCCTTCGACCGATACCCATGAAGTCATTGACGAGTCGGAAAATGAGAGTCGGGCGGCCGATCTCGACTCTGATAGTGTAGAGCCAATAACGGATGTTCTCTCCGAGAAAGTTATGGCTGAGACCCGTCAGCGCCATCTACGTCGTCTGCTGAAGCAATGTGAAAGGGTTCTGTTGCTGGACTTCTCAGTGCTCGCGATGCAGGACTGGCCCGATAACTTTACCTTGGTGGAGGCTCGTCGCCGCCGGGACATCTGGTTATTTTGCGCCACCCTGGCCGCACTGGTTTTTTTAAGTGGTATGACCGGATTTGTGCCCGCATGGATTGCAGGGGGCGGTTTTGGCATTTTTGTCTTGATCGTCATCGCGGGTATTCCGACCGTGCGGCGACTTTACGCCTCTCGACCTTCCTATCTGGAGTTGCTGATACGTCGCCAGAGCCTGATGAAAGATGCCCGTAAGCATGTGATGCACCTTGAGGGCGAGGTGGGGCTGTTATGGCAATGTGCCCAGATGGCCGAGTTTAATTCCCCGCTTAAATCCATTCGCTTCAGTGGCCTGGTGCGGTTGTCTGAGCAGCGCGTTCTGGCCCGCTCGCTGGTCAAACGCGAGCATATGCGCCTTTACCTGATTTACCTGCTTGAGGCCGAGAAGGCTTACGATCGTCTGCAGCATGCGTATTTTGAAGGGCACCAAGGTGCGATTGACAGAGGATGGCAATCAGTCGCCGGGGCTTCCGATGTCCGAGATTAAAGCCGAACCTGAGACTTTTTGCGGATTGCACATATTCGGACGCTGCATTTAAATAGGGCATCAGTAAGCATCATTCTTGACATTACTACCGGTCAAACGTATGTTTCAAACAGGTGTTTGGCAACTTGGATGGTAGTTCAGATGGCGCAATCCGATACGGTTGATCGTATTCTCGACGCAGCGGAAGTGTTGTTCGCCGAACGGGGATTTTCCGAGACCTCACTTCGCATGATTACCAGCAAGGCCAGTGTCAATCTGGCGGCAGTGAACTACCACTTTGGCTCCAAAAACGCCCTGATACATGCAGTGTTTGCGCGTTTTCTGACTCCGTTTTCACAAACCCTGGAGCAGGCGTTTGATGATCTTGAGCGGCGCTGCAATGGTAAGCCGCCCACCCTGGACCAGACTCTGCGCGCTTTGACAGAAAGCGCCGTGTGCATGCCCCAGCGAAATGACCGTGGAATTTCTATCTTTATGAGGCTGCTGGGGCTGGCGTACACACAGTCCCAAGGGCATCTGCGCAAGTTTCTGGAGCAGGAATACAGTCACCCGTTCGGTCGTTTTATGCGATTGTTAAAAGAGGCGACGCCGCAGCTTACAGCGGTGGAGCGTTACTGGCGTATTCAGTTCATGCTCGGGGCCACGGCGTTCACGATGTCCAGTAGTGATGCGTTGAGGGATATTCTCCAGAACAAATTGGGTGTTGAGACCACCGTGCAGGAAATTGTTGCTCGTTTGGTGCCTTTCCTGGCGGCCGGTATGCAGGCCACCGACCCAATGCAAGTGGCTGTTAGCAAACCCTCGGTTGCCTGAATTCCGCCGGTCAGTTACGCTCTTGTTCGCACAACACCGGTCACGCAACGAGAGCTGCAGTCATGCTAACCGACGCCGCGTATTTCCCCTGTATTGAAGTAGACCTTGAAGCGCAGACACTGCAATTATTTCAAGCGTCTGAGGCAACGCCTCTTGTTTACCCTGTTTCGTCAGCGCAAAAAGGCCCTGGCGAACGTCAGGATTCCGGCTGTACGCCCCTTGGCAAGCATTATATCCGCGCCTGCATTGGCTCCGGTTTGCCTATGGGTACTGTCTTCGTGGCGCGACGTCCGACCGGTGAGGTTTACTCTGCTGACCTTGCTCGCCGGCACCCCCAACGTGACTGGATATTGACCCGCGTGCTCTGGTTGTGTGGCCGGGAGACTGGGCGTAATCGGGGTGACGGTGTCGACAGCTTCCGCCGTTTTATCTACATCCACGGGACCCCGGATACCGAACCCATGGGGGAGCCAAGATCACATGGTTGCATCCGCATGCGAAACACGGATGTGCTCGATCTGTTCGACCGAGTGACTACCGGTGTGCCGGTGAATATCGTTGCCAGCCGCTTCGACGCCGCCTGACCCGCCAGTCTAATTAAGATCTGAGGACGCCAATGAACGACCAATTACCGGCATTGCTGACAGAGTGGATTTCTAACTGGAGCGTTTTGTCAGAGGGCATGCGAGCTGGTATCGGTATCTTTGCCCTGGTGCTGATGACGGCGTTAGTCGCGTTCATTGCGAGCAGGGTGATTTTCCGGCTGGAGAAAAAATGCCGGGGCACCACCAACCTCTGGGACGATGCCTTTCTGCACGCGGTGCGTAAACCTGCCATTGCGTTTGTCTGGCTTCAGGGCGTGTTCTGGGCTGCCGAAATTGCATACGGGTATTCCGAAGCGGAAGTGTTCTCCTACAATAACAAGGTGCTTGAGTTTGGTTTCATCTGGCTGATGGTATGGACCCTGCTGGGCGTGGTCAAAGAGGCCGAAAAGATCCTGGCGTCGCCGGTCAAGATGAAAAAGCCGATGGACTACACTACGGTTAACGCCATCAGCAAGCTTATTCGGGCTGTGGTGCTGGTTACTGCGGCGCTGATCGCGATGCAATCCCTTGGCTACAGTATTTCCGGTTTGCTCGCTCTGGGTGGTATGGGCGGTATAGCCATCGGTTTTGCCGCCAAGGATCTACTCGCCAACTTTTTCGGCGGTTTTGTGATTCACATGGACCGGCCTTTCAAGGTAGGAGATTGGGTTCGCTCACCGGACCGGAACATCGAGGGTACTGTCGAGCAAATTGGCTGGCGGATTACGACCGTGCGAACCTTTGACAAACGGCCACTGTACATACCGAACTCAATCTTCACCAATGTTGCTGTCGAGAATCCTTCTCGGATGACCAATCGCCGGATATCAGAGACCATTGGTATCCGGTATGCCGATGTCAGTCAGATGGCAACCATTGTGGATGATATCCGTGAAATGCTGGAATCTCATGAGGACATTGATACCGATCAGACTCTGATCGTCAACTTCCTCAGTTTCAATACGTCATCGTTGGACATCATGGTTTACACCTTTACCAAAACCACAAACTGGGTCGAGTTTCATAAAGTGAAACAGGATGTACTGCTCAAGATCAGTGACATCATAGAAGGCTTTGATGCAGAGGTGGCCTTCCCGACCCGGACTCTGCATTTACCCGATGGTGTGCGGGTAGCATCGAAGAACGCAGGCCGGGCAGGTACAGAAGGCGATCAGTCCGAAGACCAGGAGGAGGCGCGAGCTGCCCCTGAAGAGACTCCATCTGTAACGGATTCGTCAGCGTCCGTTCACAGTGAACACGGTGCCGGAGAGGCAGATTAATGGCTATTGAAACCTCATCAAAAGGTAGGCTCGTTGGTATTATCGGCGGTACTGGGCTGACTACCCTGGCAGGGCTGGAAATCAACGACGAGAAGGTTATTGAGACGCCCTGGGGTATGCCTTCAGCGCCGCTGGTGCTCGGGAGCCTTCAGGGTCAACCGGTGGTGTTTCTGGCCAGGCACGGACATCCACACAGCATCCCGCCCCACCAGGTCAATTATCGGGCAAATATGTGGGCGCTCCAGCAAGCTGGCGTAAACACTGTTATTGGGGTCAATGCGGTGGGAGGCATCCATCCGGGTATGGTGCCAGCGCATATTGTAATCCCCGATCAGCTTATCGATTACACCTGGGGACGAGGGCATACTTTTTTTGAAGCAGGGGCCGAGGGCGTTACCCACATAGATTTTACTTTTCCCTATACCGACGTGGTCCGTCGCGCGCTTATTGAGGCCGCCAGAGCGCTGGGCCTGGCCCATTCCGATGTTGGCGTCTACGCTGCAACCCAGGGGCCCAGGCTGGAAACCGCTGCAGAAGTCCTGAGACTCGAGCGGGATGGCTGCGATATCGTTGGTATGACCGGTATGCCGGAGGCGGCTTTGGCGGCTGAGCTAAATATGAGCTACGGCTGTCTGGGGCTGGTGGTGAACTGGGCCGCTGGCAAATCTGCCCACATCATCACGATGGCAGAGATTGAGGCGGCCATTGATCAGGGCATGGCCGGAGTTAAAGCAGTTCTTGGCCGGACAGTCAGTTCACTGGCGCACTAGAGCTCTCGTCATTTTCAATCTTTTTAAAGAGGATCAAAACGCCAAGGGTCGGGGAATCCATAAAGTGAATTTCCTCACTGCGCATCCGTCGCGTTTCGCGAATCCAGGTGACCAACTCCTTGCGAGTCTCTTTTGGCATTATATTGGCCGCTACCGCATCGTTTTCCAGCACTCCGCCAACTCGCGGAATACTGCCTAACCCTGTTGTATCTGGGGCGTTAGCGGGAGCAGTGTCTGGCGAGGCGTTGTCGGCCGCCTGATTACCGTTGGCCTGCTGTCCGGGCTGCGCTTGCGTAAGATCCTCAGGGTCAGGCTGCCAATGGTTCAGCTCTGCAGACACGTGAAGAAAGCGCACCCGTTCAATTTGGATGGTGCCTTCAATTTCCCGATGGCCGGCTTCTTCAAGCCAGTCGCCGACTTCAATTCGCATAGGCTCGCCCTGGTAATCCGGCGGGAAGGATTCATACCAACCGGCGCTTGCCAAGACACGGTAACGACCGCTTTGCTCCAGGCGTTGAGCAGCATTATTCAGGGACAGCTGGCTTCTGGGTACCAGTTTCAGGTCACTCCGGCGTTGGCCGTCCTGACCAACCACCCAGAGCTGCATTTCAGCGTCTGCAACCGGCGGGTGGCGGCTTGCCATCTGCTCTTCAATCGAATCGTTGGCAGTCTTGCGTTCGAGTAGCACGATTTCCGCCCGATAGGCGTTATTGTCTTGTGCAAAGGCCGGAGCCGAGATCAACAAGACGGCCAGAAGGGCGCTGAGGATCTGACTGGGGTTCAGTAAGCCGAAGAATCGCAAAGGTGTTCTCCAAATATAAGGCGCCCTGTGTGCTGGAAGCCAGCAACGCTATGGCGGTATTTTCGATATACGCGGGCTGGCATGTCAGTTTGGCGCCAGTTGCCCCAGCATGTTTGCAACGCCGTCGAGTTTACCATCGGTAGACGTATCCTTCAGCCGGAACCTGAAGCTGTTTGCACCCTCAAGTCGATATTGATCTGGTGCTTGTTGCACTTTTTTAACCAGTATCAGCGGGTCTACCGGTGTGGCGCTGCCGAATTCCAGCCGTGCCCACTCTTTCCCGGCGTCTATTTTCGTGATGCCGAGACTTTCTGCCTGCAACCGCAGTTCGGCCTGGCGCATCATATTCTTGGCTGGCACTGGCAACAGCCCAAAGCGATCAATCATTTCTACCTGAAGTTCTTTTAATGCGTCTTTGGAGTCGACACTCGCAATGCGTTTGTAGAGCATCAGGCGGTTATGGACATCGGGCAGATAATCATCAGGGATGAGCGCAGGAATACGCAGGTTGATTTCGGTGCCATGACTTAGCGGCAGTTCAGCGTTCGGCGTTCTGCCCTCGCGGATGGCGGCCACGGCCTCATCCAGCAACTGCATATAGAGTGTAAAGCCAATGCTTTCAATCTGCCCGCTTTGCTCCTCGCCCAGCAGTTCCCCCGCGCCTCGTATTTCCAAATCATGGGTGGCCAGCATAAAGCCGGCTCCTAAGTCCTGGGCCTCTGAAATTGCCTCTAGACGCTTTTTGGCATCGGAGGTAATCGTTTTCGGTGGCGGGGTAAGCAGGTAAGCGTAGGCCTGATGGTGGGAACGCCCGACTCGGCCACGGAGCTGATGCAACTGTGCCAGGCCAAATTTGTCCGCGCGCTCAATGATGATCGTATTGGCGCTGGGAATGTCGATGCCGGTTTCGATGATGGTGGTACAGACCAGCACGTTGAAGCGTTTGTGGTAGAAGTCCGACATGATCTGTTCCAGTTCGCGCTCCCGCATCTGGCCATGGGCGACCCCGATTCGGGCCTCTGGAATGAGTCGGCGAAGATCTTCGGCGGTTTTCTGTATCGTGTTCACCTCGTTGTGTAGAAAATACACCTGCCCGCCCCGGAGAATCTCCCGGAGGATGGCCTCTTTCACCATGGGCTCTTCCCGCTGTCGTACAAATGTCTTGACGGACAATCGACGGGCTGGGGGAGTGGCAATGATCGACAGATCCCGCAGATGCCCCATCGCCATATTCAGGGTTCTCGGAATCGGTGTTGCCGTTAAGGTGAGCAGGTCCACTTCAGCTCGCAAGGCCTTGAATTTTTCTTTCTGCTGAACCCCGAAGCGATGCTCTTCATCGATAATAACAAGTCCGAGATTCTTGAACGAAACATCACCTTGAATCAGCTTGTGGGTGCCGATCACAATATCCGCCTTGCCTTCGTGGATGCGTCCCAGTGCTGTTTTCGTCTGAGCGGGGCTACGGAAACGACTTAATAGTTCCACCGTGACCGCGGTGTCTGAAAAGCGGTCCCGGAAAGACTCATAGTGCTGTTGAGCCAACAATGTGGTGGGTACCAGAACGGCAACCTGTTTACCAGAAAAGGTAGCAATAAAGGCTGCTCGCATGGCGACCTCGGTCTTGCCAAACCCGACATCGCCACAAACCAGGCGGTCCATTGGGCGCTCGCCGATCATATCGTCGATGACGGCTTCGATGGCTGCTTGCTGGTCGGGGGTTTCCTCGAACGGGAAGCCCGCGGCAAAGGCTCGATAGGCTTCCTCCGGATTGTCGAATTGAAAGCCCTCACGGGCATCACGGCGGGCGTAGACATCCAGTAGCTCGGCGGCGGTATCGCGAATTTTCTCCAGCGCTTTCTGTTTTGATTGACTCCAGCGCTCAGTGCCAAGCTTATGTAGTGGGGCATGTTCCGTGTCGCTGCCGGCATAACGGGAAATCAGATGCAGGCTGGAGACTGGAACGTACAGTTTCGAGCCGCTGGCGTATTCGAGCATCAGAAATTCGGCAGCCTCGCCCTCGACGGTAATGGTCTCAAGGCCGCGATAGCGCCCGACGCCGTGATCAATATGCACAACCGGGGCACCGAGGCGCAGTTCTGACAGGTCCCGGTAACCGGAATCATTCAGTTCAGTCGGTTTGTCCCGGCGGCGGCGCTGCAGAACCCGCTCCCCGAATAGCGCGGTCTCGGTGATCAGCGCGAGACTGTGTTCGGTAAGCAGCAGCCCTTCCTCCATAGGTGCGATAGTGATTCCGAGTGCACAGTCCGGGGTATCCCGGAAGGCCTGCCAATCGTCAACCGTCCGGACCTGGAGCCGATTTTCCTGCAGGCTTTCGATCAGGGCCTCACGACGGCCGGAAGATTCGGCGCATATCAGCACCCGTCCGGTGAATTGACTGATAAAGCTGCGCAGGCGGCCCGCAGGATCGCTTGCTCGGCCATCCATGGAGACATCTGGTAGAGCAGCCACCTTGCACGGAATCTCTCGTGCGCCAGCCGCATCCGGGGCCTGTTTGCAGGGCGTCACCCGGGGAAAATGCTTCAGAAGACCGAAAAGCTCTTCTTTTAAGAGAAACAGCTGGCCGGGCGCGAGAATCGGTCTGAAGCGGTCATGGCGCCGATCCTCGTAGCGGTTAGCAGTGTCAGCCTGGAACTGATCAATTGCGGTGTCGAGCTCTGGCTCAGTAAACAGCTGGGTCTCGCCGGGTAGGTAGTCGAACAGGGTCGCTGTATGGTCAAAGAACAGCGGCAGGTAGTATTCCACCCCGGGAGGTGTGATGCCATGGGAGACATCCTGATAGATCGGCGCGTCTTTGTCTGCATTCGGGAAGTGCTCGAACCAGCGATTGCGAAAGCCGGAGCGGGCTTCCTTATGCCAGGGAAATTCATTGGCGGGTAGCAGTTCAATCCGTTCTATGCGGTCAATGGAGCGTTGGGTTTCCGGATCAAAGGTACGCAGGGTCTCGATTTCGTCATCGAACAGATCAATTCGGTAAGGCATTGAAGCGCCCATGGGGAAAATATCCAGTATCGCACCCCGGACAGCATACTCCCCGTGTTCGTAGACATTGTCCGCATGGCGGTAGCCGGCGGACTCAAGCTGCAGGCGCCAGCTGTCAATATTCAGGGTCTGACCTATTTCCAGCAACAAAGTGTTGCCTTGCAGGTAATCTACCGGTGGTAGTCTGTGCATCAGTGTGCGGGCTGGCACCACCAGCACACCGTGCGTCGTTCTCGGCAATCGATGCAGGGTGCGTATTCGTCTTGAGCTGATGTCCTGGTGGGGCGAAAACATGTCGTAGGGGAGAGTTTCCCAGTCCGGCAACGAAAGCAGTTCGAGGCCATCGGGTGTGATCGCTGGTTGATCCTCATCAAACGAGAGCCCCAGAAAGAATCGCATGGCCTGTTCAAGCCGAATGGCTTCATCGGTACTGCGAGTGATAACCAGCGTGAGCCCCTGATGCTGGCGGGCGCTCTCACAGATGACCAGTGCCTCGCTGCTGCCGTACAGATTGCTCCAGATGCGATGATCCGCTGCCTTGGCCGGAAATGGCGGCGCCAGCAGCACAGGCTGCATGGGGCTCGCCGGGATGGCGCGGGCGTCTTTCTGGGCAGCACTCGTCAGATTGCCCTTGGTATTACCTTTGATATTACCTTTAAGAGTGTCTTGAGGCATGGGCGGCAATGAGCTCCTGGACCGGCATTCGGGTGGCTGGGGTTGAAATCAGGTTGCTCATTCTAGCGACCGAATGTGGCCGTGTCATGGCGGGCGCTTAATTTGCGATTGTGGGCATTAAATTGGATAATACGCGCCCAATTTCGAGTGCTAACTGCAGAGGTCTAAGCGTGAGTCACGAACAGATGAATGAGCACCTGTCCGACTGGACGGAAAGAGAATCCACCGCGGAAGCCATGATTCCCCTGATCGGTCGCCTGTACCGTAAGAACAATGTAGTTACCTCAATATACGGTCGCGCTGTGATCAACCAGTCGGTTATCGGCATTTTGCGCTCGCACCGGTTTGTCAGGCAAGTAGAGGAGAGCGAGTTGTCGGTACACGATACCCTGCCGCTTCTGGAAGCCATGGATAAGCTTGAGTTGGGTCGTGCCCATGTGGACATCGGCAAGCTTGCGGTCAAATATGTCAACGGTGGTCGTCAGGGAAGCATTGAGGATTTTCTGAAATCCGAGATCGGAGACATTGTGGGTCAGTATGGCGCACAGTCGGTGGAAAACGCTGAAAACGCCACCAAAGATATCGTGCTTTACGGCTTTGGCCGTATCGGGCGTTTGCTGGCTCGCATCCTGATTGAAAAAGCGGGCGGCGGTAACAATTTGCGCTTGCGCGCTATCGTGGTGCGTCAGGGCGGCGCCGAGAATGACCTCGAAAAGCGGGCGAGTCTGCTGCGTCGGGATTCGGTACACGGCGCGTTCAATGGCACTATTACGATCGATGAGCAAGACTCCGCGCTTATTGTGAATGGCAATTACATCAAAGTGATCTACTCTGATGGCCCGGATAAGGTGGACTACACCAGCTATGGTATTAACAACGCCATCGTCATCGATAACACCGGTATCTGGCGTGATGAAGACGGTCTGGGGCTGCACCTGAAGTCAAAGGGTGTCAGCCGGGTTATGTTGACCGCCCCGGGCAAGGGTAATATCAAGAATATCGTCCATGGTATCAACAATGACTGGATTACCGACGATGACCGTATTTTGTCTGCTGCCTCTTGTACCACCAACGCTATAACTCCGGTTCTGAAAGCAATTTATGATGAGTACGGGATTGAAGATGGCCATGTCGAGACGGTTCACTCCTACACCAACGACCAGAACCTGATCGATAACTACCATAAGGGCAGCCGTCGTGGTCGCAGCGCACCGCTTAATATGGTTATTACCGAAACCGGAGCTGCTAAAGCGGTCGCCAAAGCGTTGCCGGAGCTCAAAGGCAAACTGACGGGCAACGCAATCAGGGTGCCCACGCCTAACGTATCCATGGCAATCCTCAATCTGAATGTAAAAAAAGAGGTTACGGTTGAGGCGGTTAATGAGTATCTGCGTGAAATGGCGCTGCACTCGGAATTGCAGAAGCAGATTGATTTCGTCAATTCGCCGGAAGTGGTTTCGACCGATTTTGTCGGCTCCCGGCATGCCGGTATCGTTGATGCGCAGGCTACCATTGCGAGCGGTCATCGACTGATTCTGTATGTCTGGTACGACAACGAGGCAGGCTACAGCGCTCAGGTCATTCGTGTGGTCAATCAGATGGCTGGCGTCAACTATCCGGTATTTCCTCCCCGCGCGCGTTGATCCGACGGTTAATCACACCACAGTGATGACTTCGACCCCCGATGGCTCCAAGCTGTTGGGGGTTTTCTTTTTCCATGAAATTCCCTGCAGTCCCTGCTTTCAGTTCGTTACGTTCAGGTACAAACTATGGGTGGTTCTGGTGGAAATTGACCGCCCGAGTCTCTATAATTGGCGCGATTTTGGGTACGTCTGCCATCTGCCTCTCATTGCTTCCTGTCGGCGCGGGAATTGATCGCTCTAACAACCCTCAGAATTGAGTGTGGTTTCAGAAAGATCTTTGATATCGCCATGTAAGGCCGTTGTGTCAGCACGTGAAAATCCATCGTAAAGTTTCTGATGACTGGATACGGCTAATGATCAAAATCAAAAAAGGCCTCGATCTTCCCATCAGCGGCGCTCCTGAGCAGACCATTTCAGATGGAAAAACCGTTCGCCATGTGGCACTGATCGGTTTTGACTACATCGGCATGAAGCCGACCATGGCTGTAAAAGAAGGGGATCGCGTCAAGCGCGGTACGCTGCTGTTCACGGATAAGAAGACCGAGGGCGTACGTTATACCTCACCCGCCGCGGGTGTGGTCAAAGAAATCAATCGGGGCGAACGTCGCGTTTTTCAGTCGGTGGTTATCGAAATTGATGGCGACGAAGCTGAAACCTTTGCCCGTTATTCCGAGGCTGAATTTGACAGTCTCGAGCGACAGCAAATTGTCGATAATCTGGTTGAATCCGGTCTTTGGACGGCGTTTAAGACGCGACCGTACAGCAAGATTCCGGAAATTGACTCGTCACCGCATTCGATTTTTGTCTCAGTGATGGACACGAACCCTCTAGCCGCTGATCCAACCGTCATTATTTCCGAGAACAAACCAGCATTTGAAAAGGGGCTCCGTCTGCTGTCCAGGCTGACTGCCGGAAAAGTATTTGTAACGGGGAAGCCGGGTTCTGACGTTTCTGTGCCAAAAACTGATGTTGTAGAAGTCCATCAGTTTGATGGCGTTCACCCTGCCGGCAATGTCGGGACTCATATCCACTACCTTGACCCGGTCGCGGGCAACAAAGTGGTTTGGAGTGTCGGGTATCAGGATGTTATCGACATCGCCAAATTATTTGAAACCGGAGAACTGCCGGTCGAGCGCGTTGTTGCAGTAGGTGGGCCGAAAGCTCTGAAACCTCGCCTGCTTCGTACCCGTATTGGTGCGAGCCTGACAGAACTGCTTGAAGGTGAAGTTGCAACCGACTGCTCCGTTCGGGTGATTTCCGGTTCTGTATTTGGTGGCCGCCGTGGTGATGGCCCCTGTGCCTATCTGGGACGCTTCTCGAACCAGATAAGTATTCTGGAAGAAGGCCACAAGCGTGAGTTTATGGGATGGTTGTCTCCTGGAACCAAACGTTTCTCGGTTCTGAACATCTACCTGTCCAAGCTCACCAAAGGTCGGCTGTTCGATTTTACAACCTCAACTAACGGAAGTGAGCGGGCGATGGTCCCGGTAGGTGCCTACGAGCAGGTCATGCCGATGGACATTCTGCCGACGCAGTTGCTGCGTTCATTGATTGTGGGCGACACCGAGGCTGCTCAAAAGCTGGGTGCATTGGAGCTCGACGAAGAAGATCTCGCGCTGTGCACGTTCGTGTGTCCAGGTAAATATGAATACGGCCCGATTCTCCGCGAGAATCTGACCCGTATCGAAATCGAGGGCTAAACCGATGGCTATCCGACAGTTTCTCGATGGCATCGAGCATCACTTTGAAAAGGGCGGCAAGTACGAACGCTGGTACGCTCTGTTCGAAGCCGTTGATACGATTTTCTATACACCGGGTAAAGTAACGTCCACCACCTCTCATGTTCGCGATGGCGTCGATCTGAAGCGAATCATGATTACGGTGTGGCTGTGTACTTTCCCGGCTATTTTCTTCGGAATGTGGAACATAGGCTTTCAGGCCAACAGTTTCCTAGCGTCCAATCCAGATGCCGTGATGGGCGATGGCGCGTTGCGCACCGCGTTCATCGGCGCATTGGCGGGTAATGACGCAGGCAGTGTATGGGACAATATGGTCTATGGCGCAGCCTACTTTCTACCGATCTATTTTGTGACATTTGTGGTCGGTGGCTTCTGGGAGGTTCTGTTCGCTACCGTCAGACGTCACGAGGTGAACGAAGGCTTTTTCGTTACGTCCATTCTCTTTGCGCTGATCTGCCCTCCGACCATTCCGCTCTGGCAGGTTGCCCTCGGCATCACCTTCGGTATCGTCATCGGTAAGGAAGTGTTTGGTGGTACCGGCAAGAACTTCCTGAACCCTGCGCTTACCGGTCGCGCGTTTCTGTACTTCGCTTATCCGGCTCAGATTTCAGGCGACACGGTCTGGACAGCTGTCGACGGCTTTAGTGGTGCTACAGCTCTAAGCTGGGCTGCAAGCGGTGGTGTTGAAGCCCTGGAGCAACAGATTGGCTGGATGTCAGCATTCATGGGTTCTATTCAGGGCTCAATGGGTGAAACATCGACCCTCGCTGTGCTGGCGGGCGGCATTGTACTGCTTATCATGAAGATAGCTTCTTACCGAATCGTAGGAGGTGTTCTGCTCGGCATGATTGGCATGAGCCTGTTGCTCAATATTGTTGGTTCAGAAACCAATCCGATGTTTGATGTTCCGGCGCACTGGCACCTTGTTATCGGTGGTTTCGCGTTTGGCATGATGTTCATGGCCACGGATCCTGTGTCTGCGGCAATGACCAATACTGGCCGCTGGTGTTTCGGCATTCTGGTTGGCGTCATGACCGTTCTGATTCGGGTCATCAACCCGGCGTTTCCAGAAGGCATTATGCTGGCAATCCTGTTTGCTAACCTTTTCGCACCGCTGATGGATCACTATGTGGTTCAGGCCAACATAAAACGGAGGCTTGCACGTGGCTAAAGCTAAAGAAACTGTCTCCAGAACCGTTATGGTGGCGCTGGCGCTATGCATCGTATGTTCGGTTGTGGTCTCGGCCGCTGCGGTCATGCTTCGCCCGGCCCAGATCACCAATCAGAACCTGGATATCAAGACCAACATTTTGTCCGCTGCTGGCATGTACGAGCAGGGCATGAGTACCGAGGATATCGAGTCTGTGTTCAGCCAGTTTGAAGTGAAACTGGTGGATCTGGACACTGGTGAATATGTCGAGCCGTCTGCTGTTGGTGTCACTGATCCGATGAAATATGATCAGTACAAAGCTGCTTCCAATCCGGAGTTGTCAAAGAATATTCCGGCGACAGAAGACAAAGCGGGAATCAAACGTCGCCCCAACGTAGCCAAGATATATATCTTGAGTGAAGGTGATAACTTCCAGCGCGTAGTACTCCCGATCCACGGTTACGGCTTATGGTCCACGCTGTATGGCTTCATGTCGCTCGAGAGTGATGCCAACACCATTGAAGGTTTGGGCTTTTATGACCATGCAGAAACACCGGGCCTTGGTGGTGAAGTCGACAATCCGCGCTGGAAATCCCAGTGGGTCGGTAAAGAGCTTTACGATGAGGGCGAGCGGACCGAGCCGAAAATCCAGCTCATAAAAGGCGGTGTGGGCGCAAACGCTTCGGAGAAAGAACATAAAGTTGACGCGCTATCTGGCGCAACATTGACCAGCCGGGGTGTGCAACAACTGGTGAATTACTGGATGGGTGAGCGCGGTTTCGCTTCTTATCTGAAAAAACTTCGTCAAGGGGAGGTCTGATATGGCCGACGCATCAGCCAAGCAGGTTCTCTTCGAACCTATTTTCAGCAATAACCCCATCGCCTTGCAAATACTGGGTATTTGTTCCGCTCTGGCGGTGACGACCAGCCTCAGCGTTACGCTGGTCATGTGTGCCTCGGTTATCGCGGTCACGGCGTGTTCGAACCTGGCGGTGTCACTGGTTCGGACCCAGATTCCGAACAGCATTCGTATCATTGTGCAAATGACCATCATTGCATCGCTGGTTATTGTGGTGGACCAGGTGCTCAAGGCTTATGCCTATGAAACCAGTAAGCAACTGTCTGTTTTTGTTGGTCTGATTATCACCAACTGTATTGTTATGGGCCGCGCTGAAGGTTTTGCCATGAAGAACGGGCCCTGGCTCAGCTTCCTTGATGGTATCGGTAATGGTCTGGGGTATTCGGTGCTGCTGCTGGTGGTGGCATTCTGCCGCGAGCTACTTGGGGCCGGGTCTTTGATGGGTTTCAGTCTGATGCCGGTGGTGAATGAAGGCGGCTGGTATGTACCTAACGGTTTGCTGCTGCTGCCACCAAGTGCGTTCTTTATTATCGGACTGATCATCTGGGGGCTTCGCTCCTGGAAGCCGGAGCAAGTTGAAGCACCTGATTACAAAATGTCTCGCCATAAGACCAAGGAGGCCTTCTGATGGAACACTTTATCAGTCTGTTTTTGAAAGCGGTCTTTGTGGAAAACATGGCTTTGGCGTTCTTCCTCGGGATGTGCACCTTTCTGGCAATCTCCAAAAAGATCGAGGCCGCTGCTGGTCTGGGCATCGCTGTTGTCGTAGTGCTGACCATCACAGTTCCGGTAAATAACCTGATCTTTAATTACGTACTTCGTGAGGGAGCCCTGGCGTGGGCGGGCCTGCCCGAGGTGGATCTGAGCTTTCTTGGCCTGTTGACGTATATCGGTGTAATTGCGGCATTAATCCAGATCATGGAGATGATTATGGATAAATACATACCCGCCTTGTATGCAGCACTGGGGGTATTTCTACCATTGATTACGGTGAACTGCGCCATTTTGGGTGCATCGCTATTCATGGTTGAGCGTGATTACAATTTCGGTGAGAGCGTTGTCTACGGTTTCGGTGCGGGTGTTGGTTGGGCCCTGGCTATTCTGGCGCTGGCGGGAATTCGTGAGAAGCTCAAGTACAGTGATGTGCCAGAGGGCCTGCGTGGTTTAGGCATTACTTTTATCACGGTTGGTTTGATGTCACTTGGCTTTATGTCATTTTCGGGCATCTCCCTGTAACCCAACCCGGTGATTCGGTTTAAAGAAAAGGCGAGACCATGAATATAGAAATCATTCTCGGCGTGGTCATGTTCACCGTTATCGTGCTGTCTCTGGTAGCGGTTATCCTGGCGGCACGCTCGAAGCTGGTTAGCACCGGTGATGTGACAATTGAAATCAATGATGACCCAGAACACACGGTCACCACAGAGGCTGGCGGGAAGCTGTTGAATACTCTGGCAAGTAACGGTATTTTCCTTTCTTCTGCTTGTGGCGGTGGTGGTACCTGTGCTCAGTGCAAGTGCAAGGTGCTCGATGGCGGCGGCTCTATGCTGGCTACTGAGAAAACCCACTTCACCAATCGCGAAGAGAAAGAAGGGTGGCGTTTATCCTGCCAGGTTCCGGTCAAGCAGGACATGAAAGTTGAGGTGCCGGAGGAGTTCTTTGGTGTCAAGAAGTGGGAGTGCACCGTAGAGTCCAACCATAACGTTGCCACCTTCATCAAAGAGTTGATTATCAAGCTTCCGGAAGGCGAAGAAGTGGATTTCCGAGCCGGTGGTTATGTGCAGCTCGAATGCCCGCCTTACGATATCGATTTCAAGAAATTTGATATCGAAGAAGAGTTCCATGAAGACTGGGATAAGCACGATATCTGGCGTTTCAAGGCTGTGAACAAGGAAGAGGTCATTCGGGCCTAC
The DNA here is from genome assembly GCF_040882185.1 of Marinobacter sp. Classification (GTDB taxonomy): domain Bacteria; phylum Pseudomonadota; class Gammaproteobacteria; order Pseudomonadales; family Oleiphilaceae; genus Marinobacter. The sequence goes on from NZ_JBBEBW010000002.1 coordinate 519,311, forward strand.
TCGATGGCCAACTACCCTGAAGAAAAAGGCGTCCTGAAGTTCAACATCCGGATCGCCACGTCGCCTCCTGGCACCGACCACCCACCCGGCTTGATGTCGACATTTGTTTTCAACCTTAAACCGGGGGACAAGATTACCGTTTTCGGACCTTTCGGTGAGTTCTTCGCCAAAAAAACCGAAGCAGAAATGGTCTTTATCGGTGGTGGCGCTGGCATGGCGCCGATGCGCTCTCACATTTTTGACCAGCTCAAGCGATTGAATTCCAAGCGTAAAATCAGTTTTTGGTACGGGGCTCGTAGTGTCCGAGAAATGTTTTACGTAGAGGATTTCGACCAGCTGGCTGAAGAAAATGAGAATTTTGAATGGCATGTAGCTTTGTCTGATGCGCTGCCAGCGGACAACTGGGACGGCCCGACCGGGTTCATCCACAACGTGCTTTATGATCAGTATCTTAAGGATCATCCCGCTCCTGAAGACTGTGAGTACTATATGTGCGGGCCCCCGATCATGAATGCATCTGTTATCAAGATGCTGAAAGATATGGGTGTCGAAGATGAAAACATCATGCTGGATGACTTTGGAGGTTAAGCCATACCTATGACATTCCGCATGACCCGGCCCGCCCTGGTTACGATGACACTGGTCATCGCGGCTCTGGCGGGCTGTTCATTTGAGTCTGAGAAAAAAATATGGGAAATAACCGGTCCGGTTTTCGGCACTGAGTATCATATAAAGGTGGTATTGACCGAGGATACCGAGCAACTGGATACTCTGGCTGGAGGCATCTCGGCAGTACTTGAGTCAGTAGACGCGTCGATGTCTACCTGGCGGGAAGATTCAGAACTGTCCCGCTTTAACCATGTAGAAGACCAGTCCAACTGGTTTGAGGTTTCTGGGCCGCTTTACACCGTACTTGCCACAGCGACTGAAGTGTCTGATTTTAGTGGTGGAGCTTTTGATATTACCATCGGACCAGTGGTTAACCTATGGGGATTCGGCCCGGAAGCTCGGCCCGAGCAGGTACCCGATGCCGATTTGTTGCAACAACGGCTCAATGAGGTTGGCTACGAAAAACTACAGCTCAGGGCTGAGCCACCGGCAATAAAAGTAGATTCCAAGCAGACGCTCGATTTGTCGGCTATCGCAAAAGGCTACGCTGTAGATGCTGTTGCGGAGTTTCTGACTGATTCCGGGGTTGAGGCCTATTTGGTTGAAATCGGCGGTGAGGTCAGGGTAAGCGGGCGTAAACCGGGGCAAGAGGCCTGGCGCCTGGCAATTGAAGAACCCGTTTTTGGTCGTCGCGAGGTTAACCGAGTGGTTGCACTCGAAAGTAACGCCATGGCGACGTCGGGGGACTATCGTAACTATTACGAATCGGCAGGTCAGCGTTTTTCCCATACAATAGACCCTGATAACGGTAGGCCGATATCTCACAATCTGGCGTCGGTGACAGTCATTACAGAAACTGCCATGCGGGCAGACGCACTGGCTACGGCGTTTAATGTAATGGGTTATGATCGGGCCAGAGAGCTAGCGATTCGCGAAAACATGGCCGTTTACTTTATTATTAGAGCAGAAAGTGGGTTTAAGTCGCACTACACGCCCGCTTTCTCGTCTTATTTGGCAAATTAGGAGGTGCTATGAGTACCTTTCTGTTGGTTTTATTAATTGTGGGTTTTCTTCTGACAGCGATGTCGGTTGGTGTGATTATGGGCCGCAAACCCATTAGTGGCACTTGTGGTGGTATTGGTGCACTTGGACTGGACCAGGCCTGTGATATCTGCGGGGGCAATACAAAAAAATGTGAAGAAGAAAACGAACGTATCGCCACCCAGGCCACTGCCCTGACTTACGACGCGACCAAAAAATAACCTTCGCTTTTATAGTCTGCTCCATTTCATATTCGGAGGCGGGGTGTTCACCGCCTCCTTTCCTGTTTTTAAAACGACGTAGATAAGGAGTCACTGCACTAATGGCAGAACATCATTACGACGTCGTCGTTATCGGTGCTGGACCTTCAGGGGAAGGTGCAGCGATGAATGCGACGAAGAGCGGTAAACGAGTCGCGATTATTGAAGATAAACAGACGGTTGGTGGCAACTGCACGCATTGGGGGACCATCCCGTCCAAGGCACTTCGTCACTCTGTTAAACAGATTATTACCTTTAATACCAACGTAATGTTCCGGGACATTGGTGAGCCGAGATGGTTTTCATTTCCCCGCGTCTTACAGAATGCCCAGAAAGTTATCGGTAAACAGGTCAAGTTACGCACGCAGTTTTATTCCCGAAACAGGGTAGACATACACAATGGCCGTGCCTATTTCCTGGACGCCAATCGCATAGAGGTTCGGGGCAATAAGTCGGCTGAAATACTGAATACTAAAAGCGTTGTTATCGCGACCGGCTCACGTCCCTATTTGCCACCTGATGTCAATTTCCGCCATCGCAGAATTTATAACAGCGATACCATTCTGAATCTGTCGCATACTCCTCGCACGCTCATTATCTACGGTGCAGGTGTTATCGGTTCAGAATATGCGTCAATTTTTGCCGGGTTAGGCGTCAAGGTTGATCTGATCAATCCCGGTAGTCGTCTGCTATCTTTTCTTGACGATGAAATTTCCGATGCGCTCAGCTATCACCTGCGCAATAACGGGGTTCTGGTCCGCCATAACGAGGAGTATGAAACGGTTGAAGGGGATGAGCAGGGTGTCGTTCTGTCTTTGCAATCCGGTAAGAAAATTCGTGCTGATGCGTTTCTGTGGTGCAATGGCCGCGCTGGAAACACTGATAAGTTAGGACTCGAAAACGTAGGGCTTGAGCCTAATGGCAGAGGACAGCTCGCGGTGGATGACCATTACCGGACTGAAATTCCCAATATCTATGCGGCAGGGGACGTTATCGGATGGCCAAGTCTGGCCAGCGCCGCTTATGACCAGGGGCGCTCGGCATCCTCAGACATCGTCAAGGATGACCATTTCCGTTACGTGTCTGACGTACCCACCGGTATTTACACCATTCCTGAAATCAGCTCTGTCGGCAAAACAGAACGAGAACTCACGGAAGCGAAAGTACCTTATGAGGTAGGGCAGGCGTTCTTCAAGGACCTGGCTCGCGCCCAAATTACCGGTGACGCCGTTGGCATGCTGAAGCTGCTTTTTCATCGCGAGAGCCGTGAGATCCTCGGCATACATTGTTTCGGGGACCAGGCGGCAGAGATCGTCCACATTGGCCAGGCTATTATGAACCAGAAAGGCGAAGCCAATTCGCTGAACTACTTCATTAATACCACGTTTAACTATCCCACCATGGCGGAAGCCTACCGTGTGGCGGCACTTAATGGCCTCAACCGTATATTTTGAGGCGTTCAAGTTATAGAAACTGAACTCAAGGGTTCGGTTTTTATTATCGGTATCGGCTTAGTTACACCGCAGACGTACTCGACTCTTTCTCACTTCGGTTGGGCAACCGTAAATTGGCGTTTGTTGCACGGTTGTCGAAATACATTCTGGAGCTTGTCGGGTAATCGGTGATGATGCTGTCCACGCCTCTTCTCTCAAGCTCAACCATGTCCTGAATTCTGTTTACCGTCCAGGCGGAGACGTGCAGGTTACGCATATGGGAAGCGTCGACCAGCGCCTTGGAGCAGAGCTTCCAGTTTACACAGAGATAATCACACTTTAACCGGGACGCCTGATTGGCTGCATTAGGAAACCGTTTGTCGGCGACGAAACCGGTAACAATTGTGCGGTCGCGACGTTTCAGTTCCTGTAAAAACCAGGTATCCGACGACGTAATCGCGACGGTTTGATGAAGGCCATTGCGCTGAACCAGTTCGGTCAGGCGGTTACACAGGATGTTTAACCGGGAACGGCTGTCGGATTTGACTTCAAGCTGAAGATGCACGTAGTCACCACATGCCGCCATAACATCTTTCAGAGAAGGTACGAACACAGGCTTCGGCCATGGAGTAGTATTGAGACGGGCATCGAGCTTGGCCATATCGCTGGCGGTGGTGTCCGCGACCTTGCCGACTTTTCCTGTGGTGCGATCAAGTGTTAGATCATGGATGACTACTGGCACGCCATCTTTCGATAGCACCAGATCAAATTCAAAGTGTCGAATGCCCTGGCTGTAGGCATGGTGGAAGCCGGCCAGTGTGTTTTCCGGCGCTTCACCTTTAGCGCCACGGTGACCATAGATGATCATGTTGCAGTTTTTCCTCGCAAATCCTTGTAGATAGCTTGACGTTTTTTCCAGGTTTCATGGCACAACTGGATATCTGCCAGGTAAGCGGGGAGCTCATCCATATGAAGTGCCTGGGGCCCGTCGACTAATGCTTTCTCCGGTTTCGGATGGAAGTCCACCAGCACCATATTGGCACCGGCGATAACGCCCTGAGCGGTGGCATGCATGACATCCAGAATGCCATCGGGTGCCCTGTCGCGACTACCTACGGAATGGGAAGGATCAACGCACACTGGCATGCGAGTCAGGCGCTTTACCGTGGGTACATGGGCAAAATCCACCATGTTGCGGTGAGGTTGGCCCGCCTCGGTTTTCATACCCCGTAAGCAGAAAATAACATTGGCATTGCCTTCACTCGCCAGATACTCCGCTGCGTTCAGGGATTCATTGAGCGTAATTCCGAAGCCGCGCTTGAGCAGCACCGGGTAAGTCCGTTGACGGCCAATCGCTTTGAGCAGTTCGAAATTCTGGGTGTTTCGAGTACCGACCTGAAGCATTACACCGGTAGGGCGCCCCAGCTTTTCCAGACACTCGTCGATTTCCTCAATGTGACTTTCATGGGTAATTTCCATGGCCACTACTTTAATACCGTATTTGCCCGCGGTCTCGAACACCCAGGGTAGGCAACCTTTGCCGTGGCCCTGAAAAGAATAGGGGTTTGTCCTAGGCTTGTAGGCGCCCATCCTGGTGCATACCTCACCATGCTGCTGTAGGGCGCTCATCATGGCCTCTACGTGCTCCGGAATATCTACCGCGCATAGGCCAGCAAAGATATTCAGGTTTTCCTGATTGAAGGTGACGCCATTGTAGCTGAATCCGTTTTGACGAAGGCTGTCTTTGTGACGCCCGAGGATCCGGTAATCGTCTGAAATACGGATGACCCGTTCAACGGCAGGCAAGGCTGCAATTTCATCCCGGTCAAGGGACTTGGTTTCCCCCAGCAGGTAGATTTCGGTCAACTTCTGCGTGGCGCCCTGTACCTCGTGAACCCGTAATGACACGCCCGGAAGATTTTCCAGAAAATGCAGGGTCTCACGATAAGCATCGCTGTCGAGCGGCGTGTTCGGATGAAGAATCGCTAACATGTCTTCTGCTCCTTCAGGATGTTCGGGCCTGCTCCGCCCGATGGCGGCACTGCATATATTCACGATGGTTAAGATGCAGTAGATCCGCCATCCGGCGAATAAGGTGTTCTTCGTATTTGTCGATCCGACCGTCCGCGAACGCCACTCGCCAGATGCTCTCAAGGATCATTTGCTTGCCTTCCTGGTCGAGCTGGGCATTGAGGGTCTCGGTAAATTCATAAAGTGACGTGGCATCGTCCGCGTGAGCCAGAGCGTCATCCAGAATGGCCTGGGCTTCTTCCTGAGTCACTTCGTGTGCGTTGACGGCACAATCGACGATAGTCTGCAGCTCGCGTTCATCTTCATCTCTGTCTACCCGGGAAAGCTGAACCATGAGCACTGTAGCAGCCACTGCCAACTGGTGGTTGTCCGGTTTGCCAGAGGCGTTCGAATCTGTGGAATCCGGCGAAAACAACTGCTTGAGCATATCGATCATAACGAGTCCTGGAAATCAGTTCTGGTCACCGGTCAGGCGGCTTTCAAGCCGCGCTGGCCATTCGTTTTACCCGGCCTTCAAGTTCAATCTGGTCAGCAGCGAAGCGCCGAATACCGTCAGCAAGTTTTTCAGTGGCCATGGCATCGTCGTTGGAGTGCCATCGGAACTCAGACTCGCCCCTTTGTTCCGGTTTGTCCGTCGTCTGCGCGTTGTCTGGAGCAAGCTGACGGGGTAGCTCGCCGGTGTCATCCTGCAAGGATTGTAGCAGGGCAGGACTGATGGTGAGCCGGTCACAACCCGCAAGCATTTCAATTTCACCGGTGTTGCGGAAACTCGCGCCCATCACAACAGTTTTGTAGTCATGGCATTTGTAGTAATTATAGATGCGGGTAACCGACTGAACGCCGGGGTCTTCTGCAGGTGAGAAGCTATCCCTGTCACTGTTCGCAAGGTGCCAGTCCAGAATGCGACCGACAAACGGTGATACCAGAAAGGCGCCCGCGTCGGCACAGGCGGCCGCCTGGGCAAATGAGAACAGCAGTGTCAGATTGCAGTGAATGCCTTCTTTTTCGAGCTGTTCGGCTGCCTTGATGCCCTCCCAGGTGGAGGCGATCTTGATCAGCACACGGCCAGGATCGATACCACGCTGGTCATAGAGCTCAATCAGACGGCGGGCTTTGGCCAAGGTAGCAGCTTTATCGAACGATAAACGAGCATCCACTTCCGTAGACACGACTCCGGGAATGAGCTTGAGTATTTTTTCACCGGCCATGACGGCGAGCAGGTCGGTGGCATAGCCCAGTTGGTCCTGCTCTGAGCCGCCCTGCTTGAGAGCGGCATCAATGGCGGCATCAAGCATCGGGCGGTAGGAATCGGAGGCGGCAGCTTTCAACAGCAGCGAAGGGTTGGTGGTGGCATCCTGTGGCCGCCATTGGGCGATGGCGTCAAGGTCGCCGGTATCAGCTACCACCGTCGTCATGGCTTTCAGTTGTTCCAGTTTATTGGTCGTCACGTGGAGTCATCCTGATTGTTGAAAATTTGAAGCGTTTGCAAGGCTCCGGAGAAAGCGGAGCCGCATAGATAGCTCTGAATACCTCTACAATAACCGGCTGATTTGACAGGAACAAGAAACCTTGTCGATTAGTAATCAGGCTGGCTGAGCCTCGCTCGTAAGATTGGAGACTTTTGCCAGTGCCGTTTCCAGAACCTCTATACCCGCGCCCGGCCGATGGGCATTTTCGCTGATGTAGCGGCGAAATTGCCGTCCCCCCGGCTGGCTATGAAAAAGCCCAAGCAAGTGGCGGGAGATATGGCCAAGATACACGCCGCGGGCAAGCTCCGCCTCGATAAACGGAAACATCGCCCGCAAGACATCGTGGCGACTTTGGGTAGCGCGGGGCTGGCCGAAAAATTCTGAATCCACCTGGGAGAGCAACCAGGGATTGTGGTAGGCCTCGCGTCCCAGCATGACACCGTCGGTGAACTCCAAATGCTGATGACACTCGCCGATGGTTTTTATGCCGCCGTTGATGATGATTTCCAGGTCCGGGAAGCGAGCCTTCAGGTCGTAGGCCCAATCATACTTGAGCGGTGGCACATCACGGTTTTCCTTCGGGCTCAGGCCCTCCAGAATGGCAATCCGGGCATGGACAATAAAAGTTCGACAGCCCGCAGCAGCGACGGTCTCAATGAAATAGCAAAGTTCATTCCAGGATTCATGTCCATCAATGCCGATACGATGCTTCACCGTCACCGGCAGTCTGGTAGCGGCGATCATCGCCCGCACACCCTCAGCGACCTTGTCGGGGTAAGCCATTAAACAGGCGCCAATCATATTGTTCTGCACCCGGTCGCTGGGGCAGCCCACATTCAGATTGACCTCGTCGAAACCGTATTGCTCTGCCAGCTTGGCGCAGTGGGCCAACTCCTGAGGATCACTTCCGCCCAGTTGCAGCGCCAACGGATATTCCGCCGGATCGTGCCGCAAGAACCGCGCTGTATCGCCATGAATCAACGCGCCGGTGGTGACCATCTCGGTGTACAGCAGCGCGTGGCGGCTCAGGAGTCGTGCCAGATAGCGGTAATGAGGAGTTGACCAATCCATCATTGGGGCCACGCAAAACTTTCGTGAAAGGTCCTCTGCGGGGGTGTTGGCCTCGTTAATTGAATCTGGACGATGTCTGGTTTGGATTTCTGAAATCATTGCGTATCCACTTCGGAAAACATTGGCGTAAGTCTAGTTTATCAGGAATAACAAGGGTTCATCCTTAAGGCTTTGTCGAAACATTGAACAGTCGAGTGGTAAACCTCAAATCGCGAACCCCCGGTGTTCCCTTGGTCTGCTAGTGTCCCGTCTGGTTAATTCGTTGACCTACTGCGTGACGCTGGGGTTTCTGGCCAAGGCGCCTGTCCGAAGGTATGGTGGTTCCCTATCAAGGCCAGGCAACACCGGCCAGAAGCCCCAGCGTCACGCCCTCAGTGGCTCAGTAGGTTAACGAATTAACCAGACGGGACACTAGCTAAGTTTACAAGTAAAGCTGATTGGGGCGACGAAGCAATCACCGATTTTTCCACCATGCCGAGCCCACGCAATCACTGCTATCATCCCGCACTAACGAGACGAAATCTGCTTTGGAGTCAGCAGCATGTCAGTATTGATTGAGGCCCTGGTGCCGGTGTTTGGCCTGATCGTCATGGGTTACCTGCTCAAACGCTGGAACTTTCCGGGCGAGGGCTTTTGGCCGTTGGCTGAACGCCTGACTTATTACGTGCTGTTCCCGGCCATGCTGATATTCAAGTTGGGAAATGCGCAATTGGCGCCGTCTGCCTATCTTGAGGTGGCGGTGTTGATCATGGCCATGCTGGCGGCGATGACGGTGGTGCTGGTGATCTGTCAGTTTGTCTGGCGTTGGCAGGGCGCGGTTTATTCTTCGGTGTTTCAGGGCGCCATTCGCTTCAATTCATATGTTGCCCTGGCGGCTTCCGGGCTGCTACTGGGCGATACCGGTATTTCTTTGATGGCCATTGCTGTGGCGGTGATGGTCCCAACACTGAACGTCATTTGCATAGTGATGTTCGCTCTGGTGGCCGGGCAGGGTGGGGTAAAGCTGAAACCGGTGCTGTTCGCGGTGGCGACCAATCCGTTGATCATTGGCTCTCTGGTGGGGGTGATCTGGAGCTTCTTCCGTATCGGTTTTCACCCGATCGTGGCGGGGATGCTTTCACCCCTCAGTGAGCTGGCTTTACCGTTGGGTTTGATGACGGTGGGCGCCGGGTTACAGCTGAAAGCCTTGAGAGGGGCCTCTGTGCCTTTCCTGGTGGCGACTGCCTTAAAACTGGTGGCCTTTCCCCTGATGACCGCCGGTTTGGCGCTCCTGTTGGGTATAGACGGTTTGATGCTTCAGGTCGCCATACTTGTGGCTGCGTTGCCAACAGCCTCTTCCGCATACATTCTTGCCCGGCAGCTTGGCGGCGATGCGCCTTTGATGGCGGGTATCATCAGTGGCCAGACGTTGCTGGCCACGGTGACGATTCCTTTGATGCTGGCTTTGCTCTGGTAACAGCTGTTACTCGGGCAAGCAGGCCACGACGGCATCGGCCAACTGTTGCTGGAAATTGAGGTAGCCCTCGGCATCCGCAGTAATCTCAGAGGCCAGTGGGTCCCAGGTACTGCGCTTCACCTCCACGCCTTCTGAGATGGCGCGCCACCATTCGCGATCAAACTGCGGTTCGCTGAGCAAACAGGGCTGGTTGCTGCCTTTGAGTTGGGTCTGCACCTCAGCCACATGGCGGGCGCCGGGTGAACGGTCCGGATTGGGAGTGAGCACGCCTGCAATTGATAGCCCGTAGTGTTCCGCGAATCGGCCGAATGCGTCGTGGTAGGTAAACAATGAGATACCTTCTGCGGCCATGAGTTGTTCTCTGATGGCGGCTTCGCGGGTGTTCAGTGACTGCCGGAAAGCATCGAGATTTCGCGTCAGTTGCGACTTGTCGGCCTCCGGTTGTTCAACCAGTCGGTCATGGATGGTTTCTGCCATCTGCAAGGCAATGGCCGGGTCCAGCCAGACGTGAGGATCTTCCCCATCGCCATGATTGTGCCCGCCGTGGCCACCCTTTTCTTTGTGCTGGCCATGTTCGGCGTGTTTCTCAGGTTCATCGTGATGGAGGTGTGCTTCGTCGTGGTCGTCCTGGGGAGCGGCTTCATCAGGATTGGGTGGCGCAAGGGCATGGGTGCGGTGCTCAAAATCGTGTCCGCCGAGTATTCGAGTCAGAAACGTTTCCAGCTCCGGTCCCACCCAGAAGATCAGGTCAGCTTCCTCCATGGCGCGGCGCTCGGAGGGGCGCATATGGTAAGTGTGAGGACTTGAGCCCGAGGGCACCAGGGTGGTGACGTTCGTGTCCTCAGTAGCCACGGCCCTTACAAGCAGCTCAAGGGGTTTGATAGAGGTTACGACATTGATCGGCTCGGCGTGTGCCTGCCCTGTTAACAGCGCCATTCCGAAGAGCAAGCCGATAGCTTGTGTGCGATGTTGCTTCATGGATTACATGATCCTGTATAAATAATTGATATGTTATAATATTGCATTATTGAGCTAAGGTGAAGTGAGTGACGGGGGTTCATGGGATTTTTTTTGTGGGCCGGTATAATGCAGGGCTCTCAATTCAACGGCTGCCATTCGCTGGCGCTCGTCAAACAGGATTCATCATGACTGTACGTACCCGTATCGCCCCGTCACCTACCGGCGATCCACATGTTGGCACCGCGTATGTTGCGCTGTTCAACCTGTGTTTTGCCCGCCAGCATGGTGGCCAGTTTATTCTGCGGATTGAGGACACAGACCAGGCCCGCAGCACGGATGAGTCGGAGCAGGATATTCTGAACGCCTTGCGATGGCTGGGCCTCGAGTGGGATGAAGGTCCGGATGTAGGTGGGCCCCACGGGCCTTACCGGCAATCCGAGCGTAAAAATTCATACCGCCATTATGCGCTTGAGCTGGTTGAAAAGGGCCATGCTTTTTACTGTTTCCGCACCCCGGAAGAGCTGGAAGTAATCCGGGAAACGCGCAAGGCCGCGGGCATGAACCCAGGTATCAAAGGCGATCTTGAGTTGCCGGAAGGGGAAGTGCAGCGTCGACTGGCTTTGGGCGAGCCTTATGTTATCCGGATGAAGGTGCCGGAGGAGGGCGTTTGCCGGATTGAGGACATGCTGCGGGGTGTGATTGAGATCGACTGGTCGCAGGTGGACTGCCAGATATTGCTCAAATCTGATGGTATGCCCACCTATCACCTGGCCAATGTTGTCGATGACCACCTGATGGCAATTACCCACGTATTGCGTGGTGAAGAATGGATCAACTCGGCACCAAAGCATCAGTTGCTCTACGAGTATTTCGGTTGGGACATGCCGGTTCTGTGCCATTTGCCACTGTTAAGGAATCCTGACAAGAGCAAGCTGTCGAAGCGTAAGAATCCGACTAGCATCAATTTCTACGAGCGTATGGGGTTTATGCCTGAGGCTGTGCTCAATTATCTCGGTCGCATGGGTTGGTCGATGCCGGATGAGCGTGAGAAGTTCCCACTGGGCGAGATGGTTGAACACTTTGATATTCAGCGTGTGTCTCTGGGCGGCCCGATCTTCGATGTTGAGAAGCTGCGGTGGCTCAACGGCCTTTGGCTACGGGAGAACCTGTCGGACGAGCAGTTCATGGCGCGTCTCAAGGACTGGTGGTTCCGTCCAGAGGCATTGACCCAGTTGGTGCCGCATATCAAGGGGCGCGCGGAGGTGTTCAGTGATGTCGCCCCTATGGCCGCATTCATGTTTTCCGGCATGCTGGGTGTCACCGCTGGGCAATTCGTCCATAACAAGCTGAAAGAAAGTGATATCAAGCGCGTGCTGCAGTTCACGCTCTGGCGTTTTGAGGCCCAGCGTCACTGGAGTAAAGATACTCTGTTTGCAGATGTGAAGGCGCTCTCCAAAGCGATGGAGCTCAAGATGGGGGACTTTATGTTCCCGGTTTTTGTCGCCATAGCCGGCACCCCGAATTCCTGGTCTGTTATGGATTCCATGGCGATGCTGGGGCCGGACATGACTCGCGCACGGCTCCGACATGCCCTTGAAGTATTGGGTGGCTTCTCGAAAAAGGAAACCAAGCGGATTGAAAAAGAGTTCGCTGCACTGTCCTTCGATTGATCAACTTTGCGCCGCTGCTCAAAGGCGATTGAAAAAATGGATTGCAGGGGTTGACGGGGCGGGGGTGGATCACTAATATACCGCTCCGTTGATGGGGCCATAGCTCAGCTGGGAGAGCGCGACGCTGGCAGCGTCGAGGTCGACGGTTCGATCCCGTCTGGCTCCACCATTTTTACTGCGTCCCCTTCGTCTAGTGGCCTAGGACACCGCCCTTTCACGGCGGTAACACCGGTTCGAACCCGGTAGGGGACGCCATTATTCAGAGTGCCGGTTTTATCGGGTGCTCTACAAAAAAACCGCTCTTGAGCGGTTTTTTTGTGTCTGTAATTCAGAATCCTGACGGGCGGCTAACGCAATGCAAGCGCGCCTTTTCCCACCCCTTCAAAGGCTTTCACCTGAATTTCCTCATCCGGACACAGGGTTTTACATTGTGCGGCAATGTGGTCAGCGATCAACTCTACGGTGGTGTCAGTCGCGATCATATAAACCCGTTGGCGTGGCAATGTCAGATTGAATTCTCCCTGATTGGCTTCGTAGTCAAAGGTGATATATGAGATGCCCTGGGCATCGACAAACTCTTTGGTCACATCTTCCTCAGAGCCTACGTAAATATCGGACCAGCATCGAGCCCAGTCTCGCTCGAGATTGGTATCACGGTGGCCGTTACGGCGGATCTGTATGGGAGAGCGGTGGCCATGAGCAATGCGCTGACAATTACCAAGGTGCTTCTTGAGGCCGTGGACATAGTGGTAATAGGCCCCATCGATCTCTTCCTCCCGCAGTTCAATGCGAATATCCTGAACATTGGCCGGAAGCACGGCTTTCAGTTCTTGTTCCAGCATGGTGGCCACAACAGAAGGCACGACGATTTCCCCGGCAATAAAAACCACTGCTTCTTGAGGGGAGCAATGGGAGATCCGGGTGCCATCTTTTAACTGCCATTCGAACCTGCAAGAGACTTCTTCATCCAGGCGAAGGCCGCTATAGTCTTGTGGAATGACCAGGCGATGGTCCACGCGTTCGTCGATTATCCGCTTGATCGTGCGCTTGACGGAGCTGAAGTCGAATACCATGCCTTGCTCATCGAGCTCACCGGCGAGCACCACATCTGCAATCCAGCTTTCGCCTACCAGACCCCTTATCGGGTCGAGGTACGCAAAATCAATGACGGTGAGATTGTCGACGAAAAGCTGATTCATTAGAACGGTCCGGTCATCGTTAGGCTTGAATGGCGATAAAATTCTACCAAAATTCCGCTAATGTGAGTGAGAAATTGTGATGGTTGAACGTCTTGTTGCTCCGCCGGGTGCTGCTTCGATACCTGCATTGGTGCTGGCGGCAGGCTCCTCGAGTCGTATGGGAAAGCCCAAGGGGCTGTTGCCGTGGGGTGAGCAGACTTTGCTTGGCCGCGCGATTGAACAGGCAAGGGCGTTGAGTTCAAACGTCTGGGTCGTTGCTGGCTGCTATTACCCTCTGATGCGCTATCGCACAGGTCGACGCCCGACCCGTTGGGTGTTTAATCCGCACTGGCGGGAAGGGCTTTCGTCCTCCCTGAAGGTAGGGCTGGAGGCTCTGCCTGCAAGGACGGTGGGTGCGTATGTGTTGCTCGCAGATCAGCCGTTGATTGCTTCGTGGGACTTGCTGCAATTGCGGTTAACGGCAGAACAGAATACCTCTTCGCCTGTCGCAACGGCGTATGGCAATCATCCCGGAGTGCCCGCTTATTTGCCGCGGGCATTATGGGCTGAACTGGCTGAACTGCGCGGTGACCGTGGAGCGGCTGGAGTGCTGGCCAGCGTCGGTGCGGTGCGAATTCAAATACCCGGCGCCGAATTGGATGTCGATACACCGGCTGACTGGGCCAAGGCTAGCCAGCGATTTAAATTTTCAAAGGAACAAATCTGATAACCAGGCAATGCCCAAGGTGGAAGCGCCATGTCCCTTGACGCCTCTTGTTCTTCTGAATGGTTAGCAAGGATCCCGTCAGTCGGTGGTTCAGGCAGGGCTCATTGCAGGCCCTATAACACTTTGGCCGGAAGTCGGTCATGGTTAAGCTGCTCCCAGGCGCGCATGTGAACATCGGCTTCGTATTGGTAAGGCGACTTGAATGGTGTCAGCACAAAGTCAAAAACCAGGAAGAAGAAGCCTACCGACAACCAGGCAGCTATAAGGGTGCTGAGGGTGTTGGCTTGCACTTCGGGATTGGCCCCGACAAACGTTTGCAGGGCAGGGAGTACGTCATTGACCAGTATTACCGGGTTGAAGTTCGATAGCACCAACGGTACCCAGAATGCTATAAAAACCGGGAAAAATCCGAACGACCAAAGTGTCCTGCGTAGCGTATAAATAGCAACGGCTCGCCAATAGCGTTGTCGAAGTTCCGGCACCTTCCGCACACGGGCCAGGTAATCGCGGCGCTCGAGCCAGTAAGCCGATATGCCGTGTTGATGCAGTGGCGTTTGCCGTAAAGCAGAACTGGCAGCAGGTGATGGTTGCGCTGGTTGAGATTTCTGCTCGGAGGCTGCGCACGCTGCATCAGGGATATCGATTGTCATAGTGGTCTGCTTTTCCCGGCTTTAGATAGAGTCTTTGACGTTTTATTGTAGTTGAGCGTCATACAGCATATCTGCATGATAATCGATACAACGTGTTAACCTACAGGCCTTAACTTGAGAAAGACGGAGTGTATTAATGACAGTAGTCAGCGAAAGCGGTGTTCATCCGGCATTTGAGAAGTTGCGCAGCCACCGGATTGCGACCCTCAATGTTACGGTCGAGGAGTATCGTCATCGCAAAACCGGTGCGCAGCACCTTCATATGGCTGCTGATAACGACGAGAACGTATTTTTTGTCGCCCTCCGTACTTTCCCGATGGACTCTACCGGCGTCGCGCATATCCTTGAGCATACGGCGCTCTGCGGTAGTGAGAAGTTTCCCGTTCGTGATCCGTTTTTCATGATGATCAGGCGGTCCCTGAACACCTTCATGAACGCTTTCACGAGCAGCGACTGGACGGCGTATCCGTTTGCGAGCAAGAACCGGAAAGATTTCGATAACCTGTTATCGGTTTATCTGGATTCGGTTTTCTTCTCCAGTCTCGACCCGTTGGATTTTGCTCAGGAAGGCCACAGGCTTGAATTCGAGAAGCCGGATGATCCTTCGTCCCCTCTGGTTTATCGGGGCGTTGTCTACAACGAAATGAAAGGTGCAATGAGTTCGGCCACTTCGCAGCTTTGGCAGAATCTTTCAAGCCACCTGTTCCCCACCACGACTTATCACTACAACAGCGGCGGCGAGCCAGATCATATTGTGGACCTTGAGTATGATGACTTGCTGTCGTTTTATCGCCACCACTACCACCCGAGCAATGCGACCTTTGCCACCTATGGCAACATCCCAGCCCATGAGCATCACGAAAAATTCGAGGCGCTGGCGCTGTCACGGTTTGATCGCCTTGATATTGATCTGCCCGTTCGGGATGAGAAGCGTCTGTTTGCACCAATCCGGGTAGAGCAGGGTTACGGCGTGAATGAGGGCGAGTCAACGGATCACAAAACTCATATCGTGATGGGTTGGCTGCTTGGCCACAGTTTTGATTTGCAGAGCAATCTCGAAGCTCAGCTACTGGCCAGCGTGCTACTGGAGAACAGCGCTTCACCTCTGATGCGTGCGCTTGAAACCACGGATATTGGCCACTCGCCATCGCCCTTGTGTGGCCTCGAAGATTCCAATCGCGAAATGACGTTTGTGTGCGGCATTGAAGGTACCGAGCCAGAAAAACAGGCGGAACTCGAAGCCCTGATTGAACAGACACTGAAAACGGTTGTGGAAGAAGGCGTCAGTCATGAGCGCCTTGAAGCCATCCTGCATCAACTTGAGCTGCATCAGCGGGAGATCTCCGGGGATGGGATGCCTTACGGTTTGCAACTGATTATGACCGCGATATCCCCCATGGTGCACGGGGGTGATCCAGTTGCCTTGCTTGACCTGGAGCCGGTATTGGCAGAGATGCGTGAGAAAATTCGCGACCGCGGTTACATTCCTGAGCTTATCCGGCGCAACCTGGTGGATAACCCCCATCGGGTGACGCTCACCCTGCGCCCAGATGACAAACTTGAACACCGTCGGCAGTCAGCCATTAAAACTGCGCTGGCGGCCAAAAAAGCGAAACTGACCGCAGAGGAAACTGCCCAGATCGTCGAGCGCGCTAAGGCCCTGGAAGATCGCCAGCAGCGCAAGGATGATGACTCTATCCTGCCGAAAGTGGATCTCACCGACGTACCTCTGAAATTGCCTGAGCCCGAGGCCCGGTACGCGGGCGATATTTCCGCTGCGCTATACGCCCAGGGTACCAATGGTCTGGTCTATGAGCAGGTGATTTTGCCGCTTCCGGCTATGTCTGATGACGAGCTGTTATTACTACCGCTCTACACAACCTGCCTGACAGAGGTGGGTAGCGGTGAGCTCGATTACCTGCAGATGCAGGACCGGGTAACGGCAGAGTCGGGTGGAATATCGGCTTTCGTCTCTGCGCGTGGGCGCATTGATGATGTTCAGAGCTTGTCCGGTTTTCTGGTGCTGAACGGCAAGGCCCTGGCTCGTAATAGGGAGGCGCTCACCCGGCTGCTGAAGGATGTGTTCAGCGGTGCCCGCTTTGACGAGCATGATCGAATTCGGGAAATGATTGCCCAGGTTCGCTCTCGCCGGGAGCAATCGGTCACAGGTAGTGGTCATGGCCTGGCCATGAGCGCTGCCAGTCAGGGCCTGAGTGCAGGTGCCTGGCTCGGGTTCCGGTTGGGCGGCCTGGAAGCAATCCGTGATATCAAGGCTCTTGACGATGCGCTGGATGAGCCGGGGAAATTGGCCAACCTGTGTTCAAGACTGGCATCTCTCCACCAGCGCATGCAACAGCAGCAAAGACAGTTTCTGGCAATCGGGGAAGAAGAACACCTCGAACCCATGGCGGAGGACCTCCGCAAGCTTTGGCAAAATGACGAGCCTGCCGCCGGAGGAGCGTGGGATATCAAGCCTGTAAGCTATCAGACTCGGCAGGCATGGTTGACATCCACTCAGGTTAACTTCTGTGCTAAAGCCTACAGCACGGTGGCAATCGACCACCCGGATGCGGCGGCTTTGACCGTATTGGGTGGTTTTCTGCGGAACGGTTACTTGCACCGGGTTATCCGCGAGAAAGGCGGGGCTTACGGGGGGGGCGCTGGCCAGGACAGTGTGAATGGTACCTTCCGGTTCTTCTCATATCGCGATCCACGTCTTAGTGAGACCCTGAGTGACTTTGATGCGGCAGTTGAGTGGCTGCAAACGGCGGAACACGATCCCCAGGAGCTGGAAGAGTCGATACTTGGCGTCGTGGGTCAGCTCGATAAGCCGAGGTCACCCGCTGGCGAAGCCCGGCATGCCTTC
Source organism: Marinobacter sp. (assembly GCF_040882185.1). Classification (GTDB taxonomy): domain Bacteria; phylum Pseudomonadota; class Gammaproteobacteria; order Pseudomonadales; family Oleiphilaceae; genus Marinobacter. The sequence continues at coordinate 536,732 of NZ_JBBEBW010000002.1, forward strand.
CAGAACCGTCTGTTCGGTCGTACGCCAGAGCAGCAGGCCCGGTTCCGGGAACGCGTTCTGGCAGTGACGTTGGAAGACCTCAAGCGCGTTGCCCGCACCTGGCTGAAGCCGGACACCGCCAGCACAGCCGTTGTGACCAGCCCCGATCATCGGGCAGTGGTAGAAGAGCTGGGTCTGGCTGTCGAAGAGCTGTAAGCAAACCGCCTCAAGCGTATTCGTTCAACGATTGCGCTTGAGGCCGGTGCTCACCATGATTCGCGTTGAAATTTCCTCGACAGAGTAGGCCGTCGTATTCATGTACGGAATGCGTTCACGGCGATACATCAACTCAATTTCTTCAACTTCCAGCATGCACTGCTTGATCGACGCGTAGCGGGAATTGGGACGTCGCTCGTTACGGATCGTCGCAAGTCGCTCCGGCTCTATGGTCAGGCCGAAGATTTTCTCCTTGTGCGGCTTTAACGCCTCAGGGAGCTGCTGATCCTGCAGGTCCTCTTCGGTGATCGGATAATTTGCCGCTTTGACACCGTACTGCAGTGCCAGGTAAAGACACGTAGGTGTTTTGCCGCTCCGTGACGCTCCCACCAGGATAAGATCCGCCTCGCTGTAATGGCGAATTCGTGCTCCGTCGTCGTTGTCCAGTGCAAAGTTCACAGCCTTGATCCGTCTCTCGTAGTTGCTCTCATTGCTGATCGCGTGGGAGCGTCCAACGGTATAAGAAGACGATACACTGAGTTCCGTTTCAAGTGGGTGCAGGAAGGTACCGAAAATGTCCACCATAAATCCGTTGGCTTTACCGATGGCTTCACGGATGTCGTTATTAACGATGGTGTCGAAGACCAAAGGTTTTGCGCCATCGGTCTGTTCTGCATGATTTATACGTGTTACCAGATCATTGGCTTTATCAAGGTCGTCGATGTAAGGCATGGTGACGCGTTCGAAATCAATTTTTTCGAATTGTGCCAGCAGGCTGTTGCCAAGCGCTTCAGCGGTCAGGCCGGTTCCGTCAGAGATGAAAAACGCAGTTCGTTTCATAATCGGCTATCGGGCTCCGTTAAAGCGTGATTTGATCAGAACCGGACGAGATCGATGCGCAGTCCGGCGGGTCGGTTGGCTAGGTAATCTTTGCAGGTTACAGTATGATACAGGCCAAGTTCGAGAGCCGTGGAGTCATTTTTGTATCACGGCTCTTTGCTTCAATGACTCAAGGGAGACGCGCTTTGGAAGAGTACATCATCTGGTTTGAGAACCTGGGCATCGCTGACGTTGATCGGGTGGGCGGCAAAAATGCCTCGCTCGGTGAAATGATCAGTAACCTTGCCAATGCAGGCGTCACGGTGCCAGGCGGGTTTGCAACGACCGCACACGCCTATCGTGAATTTCTCGCCAAAGACGGGCTCAAAGAGCGCATTGACAGCGCCCTGGATGCGCTCGATATCAACGATGTCAACGAATTGGCCCGGGTTGGGGCACAGATCAGGCATTGGGTTATAGAGACCCCGTTCCCGGCTGCTCTGGAGCAGCAGCTTGAAAGCGCTTACAACGCGCTGCGTAAGGACAACAGTCATCTGGCAGTCGCTGTTCGTTCCTCCGCTACCGCTGAAGACCTGCCCGATGCGTCTTTTGCCGGCCAGCAGGAAACCTTCCTGAATATTGTCGGGCTCGACCAGGTGAAGCTTGCCGTCAAGGAGGTATTCGCCTCCCTGTTTAATGATCGAGCCATTTCTTACCGGGTGCATCATGGCTTTGATCACAAGCTGGTTGCGTTATCCGCGGGCATCCAGAAGATGGTCCGCAGTGAAACAGCGTCCAGCGGTGTGATGTTCACCCTTGATACCGAGTCCGGTTTTCGCGATGTCGTTTTTGTCACGTCGTCCTACGGTCTTGGCGAGACGGTCGTTCAGGGTGCCGTAAACCCGGACGAGTTTTACGTTCATAAACCGACTCTTGAAGCTGGCAGGCCAGCAGTCTTGCGCCGTAATCTTGGTAGCAAGGCGATCAAGATGGTTTACTCCGGTAGCCAGGAAACCGGCCGCTCAGTCGATACCGTCAAGGTGGGCTCTGAGGAGCGGGGGCGTTTCTCGATCACGGATGCCGAAGTCTCCGAGTTGGCCAAACAGGCCATGACCATCGAAAAGCATTACCAGCGGCCGATGGACATCGAATGGGCAAAAGATGGTGACGATGGACTCATTTATATCGTCCAGGCGCGGCCGGAAACGGTGAAGAGCCGTGCCTCGGCAAATGTCATGGAGCGTTACCTGCTCAAGGAGCAGGGCAAGGTCATCGTTGAAGGTCGGAGTATTGGTCACAAGATCGGCAGCGGCCCGGTCAAGGTGATTACCAGCATCAACGAAATGGACCGTGTGCAACCTGGCGACGTGCTTGTAACCGATATGACAGATCCTGACTGGGAGCCAGTCATGAAACGTGCTGCCGCCATTGTGACCGACCGTGGCGGGCGTACCTGCCATGCGGCCATTATTGCGCGGGAGTTGGGTATACCGGCGGTTGTAGGCTGTGGCGATGCAACCGATATATTGAAGGACGGGCAGCACGTGACCGTATCGTGTGCCGAAGGCGACACCGGACTAATTTACGAGGGCAGTCTGGATTTCGAACTGCGTGAGAACACCGTTGAGTCGATGCCGGCTATCCCGTTCAAAATAATGATGAACGTAGGGAACCCGGACCGGGCCTTTGATTTTCAGTCGTTACCCAACGAAGGTGTAGGTCTCGCACGGCTTGAGTTCATTATTAATCGGATGATCGGCGTGCATCCCAAGGCATTGCTTAATTTTGACGGCCTGCCCCGGGATATTCGCCAGACGGTGGAAAAGCGCATTTCCGGCTATAGCTCACCGGTTGATTTCTATGTCGACAAGCTTGTCGAAGGAATCTCTACCCTTGCCGCTGCCTTCACCCCGAAGAAAGTTATTGTCCGGTTATCCGATTTCAAGTCCAACGAATATGCCAACCTGATTGGTGGCACGCTCTATGAGCCGGACGAAGAAAATCCGATGTTGGGTTTCCGGGGCGCCTCCCGCTACATTTCTGAAACGTTCCGTGACTGCTTCGAACTCGAATGTCGTGCCTTAAAGAAAGTGCGGGACGAAATGGGCTTCAACAATGTCGAGATCATGGTGCCCTTCGTCCGTACCGTCGGTGAAGCCCGACAAGTGGTCGAACTGCTGGCCGAAAATGGGCTAAAGCGTGGCGAGAACGGTCTTCGCGTTATCATGATGTGTGAGTTGCCCGCCAATGCGATTCTGGCCGACGAGTTCCTGGAATCGTTTGACGGGTTCTCCATAGGTTCCAACGATCTTACTCAGCTCACGCTGGGGCTGGACCGGGATTCCGGTATTGTCGCCCACCTGTTTGACGAGCGTAATGATGCGGTTAAAGCGCTACTGTCCAACGCTATCAAGGCCTGCCAGAAAGCTGACAAGTACATCGGCATTTGTGGTCAGGGACCTTCCGACCATCCTGATTTGGCCAAGTGGCTTATGGACCAGGGTATCGACAGCGTGTCACTTAACCCGGATTCCGTGCTCGACACCTGGTTCTTCCTTGCAGAAGAACACGTTGATATTTAACCGACTGATTGCAGGAGAGTAAGAGTGCCTATTGTGACCCCGGACATTTGCGATGACTATCCTGAGGTACAGGTAGTGGAGCCAGGTTTCAGGAACTACGGAGGCATCAGTGCCTTCGGCGGCGAAATCGTGACGGTAAAATGCTTCGAGGATAACTCGGTCGTGAAGAGGCAGGTGGGTTTGCCTGGCGAGGGCAAGGTCATGGTGGTGGATGGAGCCGCCTCAAAGAAGGTGGCACTGCTTGGTGATATGCTGGCCGAGAAGGCCGCTGAGAGTGGTTGGGCTGGCCTCATTATCAACGGCTGCGTTCGCGATGTTGATATCCTGGGCACCACGTCCCTTGGTATTCAGGCTCTAGGGACTCACCCCCGAAAATCTGAAAAGCGAGACCTGGGCGATCTGAACGTGCCGGTTACCTTCGGTGGTGTAACTTTTTACCCCGGTCATTACGTCTACGCGGATAACAACGGCATTGTGGTGTCGGAAAAACCGTTGAAGGTCGCTGGCGATTAAAGCCGGATTGTAGACCGGGGCTGCATCTATAGGCCCCGGTTGAATCCCTGGAAATCCGGCTGCGGGGTTATTTCTTCACTTCTGTGATAGCCGTGCCCAGCAGAAAACCGTCCCCATCCGGTGCACAGCGGAGTACCTTTACATTGGTTTCAAAGGGCGGGAAATTCTCACTTGGAGAAGGCATCAAGGTGCTGAATTCGGCACCTTCAGCCACTGGTCGATCAACGGCAATTTGCATTCCTGTCCCACTCAGGTCCCGGCAGACTGCCCGAAACTGGTGCCCGTTACCGTCCGTAATCTCGATCTCAGAATTGACCTGCATACGGTGAAAATCCCGCTTCTCGGTGTAATCCTTCATGGTCATCGACATTCCGTTCACCTTACTGGTTGTAGTTTGTACACTATTCAGGCCCAGTTATCATTCTTGCGTGACGGTTTTAGTAGTGGAATCACCACTGCCAGGAACATACCTAACAAGATCAGCCCCGCACTTAACAGCATGAAATCAGACTCGCTTTTGGCTTCGAGGCGCTCTTTTTCTGCAGTAAGGACTTCCAGGTCGTTGCGGATTTTCTGGTTGGCTTCCTGTAACTCCCGATTGCGGCGATCCAGCGTCAGTGCGTTTGCTGACACTGTTTTGATCTCCTCAAGTTCGCTGGCCAAGGATTGCGACCGATTCTCGAGGTTGTCCTCGGAGGTGGCTAACTGGTCACGTTCTGCCTGCACCGTCTGTAGTTGCTCTCGTACTTCCGAAAGTTGATTCTTGGCAGTTTCCAGTTCTCGGGTGGCCGCTGCCAATCGATCCCGGGCAATGGGTTGCTCCGACAGGAAACGGGAGACGACCCAGCCTTCCAGCCCTTGCGGGGTACGGATTCGACTGTAGCCTGACTCACTACGTTCCAGCAACTCCACCGGCGTCCCGCTACGCAACCCATTGTGCAGGATTCTGTATTCCGTTCCCTGCCCACCACGAAGGGGAACAAAAAGAGTGTCATCAATGTAAACCGTTTGGGCCTGTACTGAAGTGCAGGTGACAATGGTTAAAAGCATGAGAGCAAGCAGACGAATTAAGGTCACAAAGTACGATTCCTGCGTGTCGTGTTCAAAGGCGCAATTCTGGCACAGTTCCTGAGCCAATCAAGCCGGTCTTTATTACAAAAAGCTCATGCTAGCCAGCTACGGGCTAGGGTAAAACCCGCTTGAAAGGCTTCACCAACACGCTCTCATAAACTCCGGCTGCGACGTAAGGGTCATCGTCGGCCCAGCTCTGGGCTGCTTCCAAGGAGTCAAATTCAGCGATAACAAGGCTGCCGGTAAAACCGGCTTCCCCTGGGTCTGGTGTGTCCAGAGCTGGATGGGGGCCTGCCAACATCAGACGACCTTCTGATTTGAGAGCTTCAAGTCTTTCAAGATGGGCCGGGCGGGCCGACATGCGTAGGGAAAGACTGTTGGGAATATCCTGGCTCA
>NZ_JBBEBW010000003.1:0-146603 GCF_040882185.1 Marinobacter sp.
CTTTCAGAGCGATTCACACTCCGCGTTGCGACTTCTTGCAAGGTCCAGACATTACCGCAAAGTCGCGCCTTGATTGTGAATCGCTCTGAAAGCCAGAGACGATCCAGGAGTTAATCAGAGGCTCCCTAACATTTTTGCCTGCCCGGTTTATAACACAGGCAACCGCAGGCTCAAATAACAAAGGTCAATCAACACTATGGTGAGTTCTACGAAGGTTTACGACGTTTGTCCTGTTTCCTCGGCGGGTAATCCAATCGAAAGTATCGCTCGCATTGATTCATTGGGAGGCCACACCTGACATGCCGATACACAGCGAAGAACGTCAATGCCTGGATGGGGTTATTGGCGTCATTACCCTGGATGCGCCAGCCACAATGAATGCGCTGTCCGAGCAGATGATCGACGCGATGCAGGCCCAGTTGGACCAATGGGAAGACGATGATCGCATTTGCCTAATTCTGATCCAGGGGGCAGGTGAAAAGGCGTTTTGCGCAGGCGGTGATATACGGCAGTTATATCAGGCCTTGAATGGCCCGGAAGCGGAACGCACGGCGGCCCGATTCTTCGGCAAGGAGTATCACCTCGATTATACCCTTCATCGTTTCCCGAAACCGGTTATCGGTTGGGCTCGGCGGGTAGTGATGGGTGGCGGTATGGGCATTCTTGCCGCCTGCCGCTACCGCCTGGTCACCCCGGACCTGATCATGGCTATGCCGGAAGTGGGTATAGGGCTGTTTCCTGACGTCGGGGCCAGTTGGTTTCTGAACCGGCTACCGGAAGGCCTGGGACTTTTTCTGGGCCTGACGGGGGCCCGCCTGAATGCCACTGATGCTCTACGGATCGGATTGGCAGACATAGCTGTGTATGCCAACCAGCAGGAGACCTTGCTGGAAACCTTGCAGTCACAGCGCTGGAGTGGCGAGGTCGCCACCGATGACAATCGCCTCTTCCGGTTACTCAACCGGCTCAGCTCACCACCTCACGAAACTCTGCCGCCAAGTCAGTTGATGCAGCACGAACAGACCATCAGCCGACTATGTGGCGAAGGTGACTTGATCGCCATGGTTGACCGTCTGCAGGCGGAGGCGGTTAACTCGGAATGGTGGCGCACCTGTATGCAGTTCCTCGCTGGAGGCAATCCGGTTTCAGCCTGGCTGCTGCATGAGCAGTTGAAGCGGGGCCGCCAGATGTCGATGAAAGACATTTTCCGAATGGAGCTGGTGATGGCGACCCGGTGCGCCGGACAACCGGATCTTGCCGAAGGTATCCGCGCCCGGCTGATTGACCGGGACCAGGCTCCCAAATGGTCTTACCAGCATATCCGGGAGGTGTCTCGGGAACATGTGGAACTCTACTTTGTGCCGCCGTGGAGTGAGGAGAACGATCCCCTGGCCAATTTATGAGGCCCCTGAACCTCACGTAGCTCTATTATTTCATTACTGTCTTAAGCAGGTCAGCAGCAAGGTATCGGAGGCGATCCTCCGCCTCGCGACGGCCAGCGCTATAACCGGCCGCCTGCAGCTCCGTCCAGTTCCAGGTTTGCAACACAGCCCGGCACCAAAGCAGTGCATCAGCGCGCCCGCGCAGAGCCGCCACCGCGCCGGTTTGCCGTGTTAGCCTTTGCAGCGGCATGAGCGTGAGTTCAAAGCCCCGAGCACCCTCAGTAAAACCCTCAAGCTCCCCGATATCCTCTGGTGTCAAAGGGGGGGGCTCCGGCAACCGGGCGGTCAGCTCTAGCAATAACTCTGGCGCCAGGGAACGCCATACCCGGGGCACCAGCGTTTGCCAGTGCTCACCCAGGCGGGCCTGAATCTGTCCTGCCAGACCAATGCCCGCATTGCTTACGCCACTGAGCATCTGCACTGCAAATTCGCCACTACTGGCTTCCCGCTGCAGCCCCAGACGCATAACGGATAACCCGCATTGCTGCCAGAACGCCAATAAATCGGGGCTCGCACCAAAGCTGGTGCCAACGGCGTCAAGGCCAACGCTTTTCGCGTGGCTATGGGCACGGTCAACCAGTTGCCGCCCCACCCCACGTCGGCGTTCGTGGTCGCTGACCGCTATACGCACAATCCGCCCAATCGACAATGATGCCGCCGCCGCAAAGCCGCTGTGGTTCGCCAGGGACTGCGGCAGCAGATGTCCTCGCACCCGGCGCTTGCCCTTCATTACCTGCTCAGCGAGTGCCTTGGTAAAACCGCCCTCCCGGGTCATCCAGAGCACACCGACAACCTGATTGCCACGCCGTGCCAGCCAGGCCCTGGCTTGGGGATCATCCATCCACTGGCGCAGATCACCCGGCGTGGTGCGGTAATGGGCGTCAACCAATAGTCCGAACGCAGCATCCAGGTCCGCTTCGGACCCATCAACTGGGTTCCATGGTTCAATCCTGCAATCGGCGTTACTTGCATCCGGTTCGGAGCGCCCGGCATGCAACAAGTACAGGCGGCTTACCAGACGTTCCAGCGGATCATCGACCGCCCAGCGAATGGGCTGCTCAAGCCGCAAGGACTTCCAATGGGGGGTTTGTTCGTCCAGCACCTGCCGAAAACGTATGGTAAAGCCCCGACCCGAACCCTCGTAGCCGTGAACCGTTGAAGCAAACACTACCCGGGGCCAGCCCAAAAGCACGTTCTTCAATAACGGGGCGGGAATGGCGGCAGCTTCATCCACCAGTACCAGTTCTGCCGGTGGTTGAATCCGCAGTAGCTCATCCACGGGGTAAAATCTCAAACTACCACCACCAGCGAGGCGAATTTCGTGGTCGGAATCTATGACAAGCTGATCCGGCCCGGCTGACTGACGGGCATGTCGAAACAGGGTAAGAACAGCCTCCGCCGATGGTGCGGTCACAGCAATGTGTTGGCGACCGGCGTTCAATAGCGTAATCGCGGCGATACCCAATGCGGCTGATTTCCCCCGGCCCCGATCGGCGGTTATGACCATCGGCCTGCGGCGTCGACCCTGGCCACACGATACGATCTGCTCGATAGCTCGGCTCTGGTCCGGAGTCTCGGCGATCTGAAACCTGCGGCAAGTGGTTTCCTTTGGCTTCCGGACGGAATGTTGACCGGTCACGGTATTAACGCGAATCACATCCGGGTCTGAGGTTATTATCCCGGCCATCCGCCTGGCGAAGGCATGGGTTTTCGCATCGGTCAGCGCTGTCCGGGCATAATCCGGATCGTCAAAGCGATGCCATTTTGTCAGTGGTGGCATCAGCCAGAACCATAATCCGCCCGCCGTCAGGGAGCCTGTTATTGCCGCCAGGCTATCCGGCGGGTTCCCCTGCCAGCCATCCCATACCAGCAGATCGATTTCCCGGCCCAGCCACTGACGCCCGTTCTGTGGCTTCATATCGATCAAAGAGGGTTGCGGTCGATCCTCACCGGGTCCGCTCCAGACACCCGTGGACCAGGACAACGCTGGCAGGTTCCGCCCCAACCAGGCGAGAGAAGAAACCCGGTTGCCCTCCAGCACCACAAGTTGCCGGTGGCCTGCCTGTTGCAAAGACGCCTGCAACCTTGCCCAATCCAGCGGTTGTGATGGCTCTGACACCGGTATCAGCTCAAGTCGATAGCATGGCGCTTGAGCTCATCCAGCGCGCAATGTTTGAGGGCTTTGAGATGAGTGGACCGAAGCTTGACCTTGGGCGCACTGTCAGCCTCATTGGCTTCCTGCCAGCGCGCAGCACACAGGCACCATGAATCACCATCCTTCAAGCCGGGAAAACCAAATTCCGGCCGCGGGGTGCTCAGATCATTGCCCTGGGCTTTGGAAAAAGCGAGAAAGCGATTTGTGACCACCGAGCAGACCACGTGCAGGCCCGGATCGTCCGGGCCAGTGTTGCAGCAGCCATCGCGATAGAACCCGGTCCTGGGCTCGGAGCCGCAGGACTCGAGTCTCTCGCCCAACACATTAACGGCTTCGGCTTGTGGGTTTGCCATGGGTATTCTCCTGAAGAGGATAGATTCGAGGGTTTGAATTCCGGCCCATTATGGTCGACGGGTTACGGAGACGCCAATTGCCCATTACAATATCGCCATGCCCACAGACCTGCCCGACTTTCTCACCGACGAACAGCACGCCATCATTACCGCCGGCTACGAGCATGCTGTGATTACGGCTGTCGCAGGCAGCGGCAAGACGTCCACCCTGGCCTGGCGTATCCGGTATCTGCTGGAGCAGGGCCATGATCCGGCTCGCATGCTGGTGCTGATGTTCAACCGCAGTGCCCGTAAGGATTTCGAATTCAAGCTAAGGAGCGTCAGCCGGGATACCGGCCTCGCACTGCCGGAAATACGCACCTATCACGCCATGGGACTGCGACTTTATCGCCGCTTTATCAAAGAGGGTTACCTACCGGCCTTTTCCGAGACCATCCTGACTGAACAGGAAATCAACTTTCAGGTCTGGATGCTGACCCGGCGGCTGGCCCCGGAAGACCTGCAGGACGAGATCAAACGCAGCAAGAAAGATTTTGTGGAGACGGCGGCGAATTTTATTGATCGGGTAAAAACAACGCTGTCCCCCGCTGAAATCGTGTTTGAGGAGCAGGGCTTTAACGAGCGCCATCGATACCTGGTCGATCTGTTCCACAGCTTTGAGCAATGGCGTAAATCGGAAAGCCGCATCAGTTTTTCGGACATGCTCTATGAGCCTGTGATGGCAATACATCAGAACCCGCCACTCCAGCGCCTGGTGGGCAATAAAATGGATCTGATCCTGGTGGATGAATATCAGGACACCAATGAAATACAGCATTTGCTTCTGCGGTATGTGGCCGGTGACCGCGCCCGGGTAACGGTGGTCGGTGACCCGGATCAGACCATTTACGAGTTCCGGGGTGCCAAGCCGGAGTTCATCCTCAACCGTTTCAGCGACGAGTTCGAAAGCCCCCTTGAACAGACCCTGAGCTTCACCTTCCGCTACGGCCATCGGGTCGCCCTGCTGGCCAATCACCTGATCAGCCATAATACCGGCCGTAAGGATGTACTTTGCCACTCACACCCGAGCACACCCGCCACTGAGGTGCAGCTTCACGAATGCGCTAACGACAGCGACGCGGTGATCAACCTGCTGGAGCATTCACCACCAGGCGCGCTTGCGGATACTGCAATCCTGTTCCGGGTCTGGAGCCAGAGTGTTCCTATCGAACTGCGCCTGCTCGCCCGGCAGATTCCCTATCGTATCGATGCGGGCAAAGGCGCGCTGTTCAGTCGGGAAGTCGACGCCATAACCGGTCTGCTCCAGGTGGTAACGGGTACGCTCGGACAGACACCGGAGGCCGACCGACAGACCATTGCCCGCCAGTTACTGCGTTTCCCCCATGTAGGTTTGAAAGAGCCGGAACTTAACCATCTTGCCCAGTTCCTGTCCGGTTTTGGGGAGGGTTGGGGCGCGCGCTTGCTGGCGATGGATTTCGACGCACTCTCGCCCATGGCGGGCCGCAAGCTCAGAAAACTGGGCGAGACTCTCACTGCACTCAGTCATTTCCAGGGCAAGGTGTCAGAGCTGATCCGGCAATACGCGGATAAAACCGAACTGTTCGACGGTATTCGCAGCCTTGCTCTGACCCACGAAACCGCTGACGAGCGCATCGATACCATTATCGGATTTCAGTATTATCTGGACAGCCTCAATGTCGGTGCTGAAGACGCCCTGGCCCACCTGCGGACTCTGAAAAATCAGGCCCGGAACAGCCGTGATGAAGGTGTTTTACTTTCCACCATCCACCGCACCAAAGGCCTGGAGTGGCCGGTCGTGATCTTGCCCGGACTGCAGGAGAAATATCTGCCCTACAGTCCGCGACAGGCGGAGGATCACCGTGCCTTCATCGAAAGCGAGCGCCGTCTGTTATATGTCGCCATGACCCGTACCCGGCACCAGCTGCATTTGCTCACCCGTCCAGGGAGTTCCCGTCCTCCGATGGATGCCGACCAGGCGCCCAGCCGGTTCATCGGCGAACTCTGCGTTACGCTGTCCGAGACTCTGGGGCGCTATCTTGATGAGCACAGCGAGGGCAATAGCAATCAACCCCACGACGAACCGAGAGCATTGTCTCTGGATTGCGCGCTCTCTCCGGTCAGCCTTCGCTATGCCGCGCGCGAGGGCCTCCAGTTGCAATCGGAATATGCCGGAAAGACTGCTACAGGTGGTGCACCGCTCTGGGCTCAGCCTCGTCTCAGCCATCCAATTTTTGGCAACGGCGCAGTCGTTGGTGAAGATGAAAGCGCTTTTGAGGTCAGTTTTGACTCCGGGCGAACGCTGAATTTCAGCAAAAAAAGTGCCCATCTTTACTTCAGTCCGTCGGAATAACCGCTTAACGGCATGAAACTTTGGTAATTATTGCTCTGATAACCAAGGAAACCCTGTACGGTCCGCATCCGTTGGCTTAGATTCCCCGTAGATGATGAGTCTTCTAAGCGAAGCGTTTCAATAAAATCATAATGACCCCCAAAAACGACGAACAAACAGGAGGTTCTGCATGAGCATCATGCGCCCACTAGCCGTAGCCACTCTGAGCGCTGCGATAGCATCCCCCGCCCTGGCCCAGGAAAGCACTGACCAGAAACTTTATCTCAATCCGTTTGTGGCTTACCAGTTGTTCGACCACAAGCGTGAACTCAGCGAAACCGGAACCTTCGGTGGCGGCCTGGAATATCGCTTCCAGCCCAACTGGGCCGCTGAATTGGTCTATTCCCGAGCGGATGCTGACCGTAAGAACAATCCCGGCTCCAGCGACTTTGACGAGATCCGCCTGGATGGCCTCTACTACTTCGGTGACTTCAACGAAGCCTGGAACCCATACCTGGCAGCTGGCGCGGGCCATGCTGACTTCGGCGGATCCATTCCCGATCCGCAGACGTCTGGCACCGACCACGATGAAACCCGCGTCAACGTAGGTGGCGGGGTGCGCTATAACGTCAGTGACAACATCTCCCTGCGAGCAGATATTCGCGAATTCCATGGCATTGACGAAAGCACCTTCGATACGGTTGCCTCACTGGGCTTCAGCATCGGCTTCGGACACTCTACTACGCCACCTGCGCCAGAAGACAGTGATGACGACGGCGTGCCCGATAACCGCGACCAGTGCCCAGGCACCGCAGCTGGCGTTTCAGTAGACTCCAACGGCTGCGAGCTGGATGGCGACAATGACGGCGTAGCCGATAGCCGTGATCAATGCCCGGACACCCCGGCTGGCGCTGAGGTGAACAGCCGCGGCTGTGAACTCGACAGTGATAAAGACGGCGTCGTGAACAGCAAAGACCGCTGTCCGAACACCGCTGCCGGTGTCGAAGTGGATGACGAAGGCTGTGAAGGCATTGAAGAAACCGTCGAAACCATCGAGCTGTCTGTCAAATTTCCGCTCGAAAGTGCCGTCATTGGCAATACCTACGACGAGGAAATCCGCCAGGTTGCTGACTTCATGAACGAATATCCCGAAACCTCTGTTGAAATTGCCGGTCATAGTGACTCCACGGGTAAAGCAGAGTACAACCAGAAGCTTTCCCAGGAGCGCGCCCGGGCCGTAGCTGACCGTCTGGTTGATGCGCTTGGCATTGACAGTGACCGCGTTCGCGCTGTGGGCTATGGTGAATCAGAGCCGATGGCCAGCAACGAAACAGATGCAGGCCGTGCCCAGAACCGCCGAGTTGAAGCTCGCATTCAGGTTCGCCGCTGATTCTGAGTGCAAGGTGAAATAGAAGGCGCCTTCGGGCGCCTTTTTTTTGCAGGCCTTTTTACAGGTATTGTTTGCATGGATTGGAGATAAAGATGATCAAGCTATGGTGGTTACCAGCTTGGATGTTCATCCTTGTTTTTTTTATGATTTTATTCTCGATGTCTTTCCCGGTATCCGCCGTCTATCGCTGTGAGACTGCCGACGGCGTGACGTTCTCTGACCAACCCTGTGGGGACAACGCGGAGCGCCTGACCATTCGGGACAATCACATCGGTGGCAGCTTCGGTGATAATCTCCCTACACCCGCTCCTGAAACATCCGATGACCCGGAAAATCAGTCCAAAGCAAAGCCTGTAGAGACGTGCCGCTTTATTAACTCCACCGAGTTGCGCACGTATCTTGCCAGGGATCAGGTGGTCAAAGGTATGACCACAGAGCAGGTTCTAAAGGCCTTTGGCCGTCCACCGGAAACCTATCCTGTGCCACAGGAAACCTGGGTTTATCAGACCGATTACTACGGCAAACTCTACGAGCTTACCTACGTGTACTTCCGGGACGGCTGCGTGGAAAGCGTTGAATATCGAAAACCCTGACTGGTACCCCGCTTCCCACCTAATAATCCTTGCCTCCCGAGACCTTGCACCGGTACGCCGTTCAGGGTTTTAATAGCTTAAAGCATCTGCTTTATATAGCACAGTACATCCCTGCCGCCGGGGATAAATGATGCGATCGCAGGCCCTCTGGAGAAGGCAGGTTATGTCAGCAAACCATTATGACGTCCTTATCATTGGCGCTGGCTTATCGGGCATTGGTGCCGGTTATCACCTGCAAAAACATTGTCCTACCAAGTCCTTCGCCATTCTTGAGGGTCGCGGCGCCATTGGTGGCACCTGGGACCTGTTTCGCTACCCCGGCATTCGCTCTGACTCCGACATGTATACCCTGGGTTACGCCTTCAAGCCCTGGCGAGAAGGCAAAGCCATCGCCGACGGCCCCGCTATCCTGGATTACGTAAGGGCCACCGCGCAGGAATACCATCTGGAGCAGAAAATCCACTTCAATCATCGCGCCTCCCGCTACAGCTGGTCCAGTCGCGATGCCTGCTGGACAGTGGAAACCGACAATACTGCCAACGGCGTCACTGAGCCATTCACCTGCAATTTTTTGCTCAATTGCACTGGCTATTATCGCTACGACGCTGGTTATACCCCGGAGTTCAAAAGGCGTGAGACCTTTCGCGGCGCGATCATCCATCCGCAACACTGGCCGGAGGATCTGGATTATGCAGGCAAACGTGTGGTGGTGATCGGCAGTGGTGCTACGGCGGTGACGCTCGTGCCCGCGATGGCTAAAACCGCCGCCCATGTCACCATGCTTCAGCGGTCACCCAGCTATATTGTCGCCCTGCCTGATGTCGACCCCATCGCGCAAACGCTGAATCGCCTGTTGCCTGCTAAGCTCGCCTACCGGCTTACGCGGTGGAAAAACGCCTCCCTGCAGACACTGTTCTATCAGATTTGCCGCCGCTATCCGGCGCTGATTCGAAACCTGTTGCGCAAGCACCTTAAATCTCAGCTCGGGCCTGGTATCGACGTTGATACTCACTTCAACCCCAGCTACAACCCGTGGGATCAGAGGCTTTGCCTGGTGCCTAACGGCGATCTCTTCCGTTCACTGCGTCGCGGGCACGCCTCCGTGATTACGGACCATATCGAGGGGTTTACCGAGACCGGCATTCGTCTTGCCTCCGGGCGGGAGCTGGAGGCCGATGTCATAGTGACGGCGACCGGGCTCAATTTGGTCGCCCTGGGCGGTGCGGAACTGGTGGTGGATGGTGAGAAGCGGGAGTTACCCAATACCATGAGCTACAAAGGCATGATGCTCAGCGACGTGCCCAACCTTGCGCTGGTGGTGGGTTACACCAATGCCTCCTGGACCCTGAAAGCCGACCTGACCGCCGAATACCTATGCCGGCTGATCAACTTTATGGATCAGCACGACTATGACTACTGCACCCCGAAGGCCGATCCAACGGTGCAGAATGCGCCATTTCTGGACCTTAATTCGGGTTATGTCCAGCGTGCGCTGGACCATCTCCCCAAACAGGGTGACCGGGCACCCTGGAAGCTTTACCAGAACTACCTGCTTGATTTGCTCAAACTCCGGTACGGCCCGGTCACCGACCGCGTGATGACCTTCAGCCGTGTGGTCGAGAGCCCCAAAGCAGCCCAGGATGCGCCCGCCTGAAGAACACCGCTATTCGCTGAACCGACCCGGCCGGAACGCATCCAGTGACAGCGCAGGTTTTTGACCATCAATCACTTCCGCGATCAGGTCGGCGCTGGCGGCGGAAAGCGTCCACCCAAATGTACCGTGGCCAGTATTCAAATAAAGATTGTCGCGCGGGCCCTGGCCGATAATAGGCGGCCCATCTGGAGTCATCGGACGAAAACCAGTCCAGGCAATGCCCGCCGTCATATCCGCTGCACCGGGAAACCGCGATTCCACAGAACGGCGAATCACCTCCAGTCGGCTTTCGTGAATCTGGCGATCAAACCCCGCAAGCTCCACAAAGCCAGTAGCGCGAATGCGATCACCCAGCCGGGTTGAGACGACCTTGAAATGATC
The DNA here is from genome assembly GCF_040882185.1 of Marinobacter sp. Lineage (GTDB taxonomy): Bacteria > Pseudomonadota > Gammaproteobacteria > Pseudomonadales > Oleiphilaceae > Marinobacter. The sequence goes on from NZ_JBBEBW010000003.1 coordinate 10,319, forward strand.
ATCATGAATGGTGGAGACCGGTGCCCGGGAAGGGTCTGTCAGGGGCGCCGTCAGGGAATAGCCTTTGATCGGGTAAATGGGCAAGCGCAACCCAAGTGCCCGGGTTAACACTGGTGAATCGCAACCGGCGCAGAGTACAAAGGCGTCTGCTTCCAGGCGCTCCTGCCCCGCGGCTCCGGAACGGACATCGACGCCGTGGACACGGTGATGGTCAACGGTCAGACGCTCCACCGTGGTGCTATAGCGGAATTCCACGCCTCGCTTTTCACACGCCACGGCCAATGCCTGTGAAAACAGATGACAGTCACCGGTGCCGTCAGCGTCATATTTCAAAGCGCCATACAAAGGCCCTGTGCCGGTCATGCCGGGTTCTGACTCGCGCACCTGGTCCGGGGTCAGAAGCTGATAGGGTATCCCGAGTTCCCGGAGGACTTTGGCGGCGCCCCCATACTCAGCCATCGCTGCTGGCGTGCTCGCCAGATGCAGCAAGCCAGCGTGGTCGCCGTCAAAATCCAGCGCCAGTTCACGCTCAATGTCGTCAAAACAGGTACGGCTGTGTATCCCGAGGCGTAACATGGCGCGCTTGTTGAGGCCGAATACGCCGGGCGCATAAGCGAACCGGAGCGTCGCGATCATAAACCGCAAAGCCTCGAGCGAAGGCGGTACCTGTAATTTCAGGGGGCCGTCCCGTTGTAGCAGCCAGGGCAGAGCCTTTCTGACCATCGCGGCCGACGCCCAGGGATAAACCACCCCGTAGGAGCGCTGTCCCGCATTGGCTTTGCTGGTCTCGAGCCCGGCACCGGGATGGCGCTCGATCACTGTGACCTGGTGCCCACGACGGTGAAGGGCATAGGCTGTAGTTACGCCGACCACCCCGGCACCTATTACGACAATATGCATGGCATCTCCCTTTTGCCTCTCTCTGAAAAGAATAGTCGCTAAACGTCAGAGTTCATCCTTTATAAGAGAGGTCCCGACTCGATAGGTCAAGGTGAGCTGTGTGGGTAATTGCCGAAAGCCGGTATTATCGCTACTTTGATCTTCTACGCTTCACAGACCGAAATGCGACCAACAGAGGCTATTGGATGTCCCGGAAAACCCCGTTAACTCGTGAAAACTTTGTGGATTTTCAACCAATAACCACCCGCTGGGCGGACAACGACGTCTATGGCCACGTCAATAACGTGACCTACTACGCCTGGTTTGATACGGCGGCCAACCGCTACCTCATCGAGACCGGGGGGCTGGACATTCACAACAGCCCGGTGGTGGCCTATGTGGTGAGTTCCCAGTGTGATTACTTTCAACCGGTGGCCTATCCCGAACGGATCGAAGCCGCATTGAGGGTTACGCACCTCGGGCGCAGTTCTATCAGTTGGGAGATCGGAATTTTCCGGGCTGATGAAGATACTGCCTGCGCCCAGGGCAAACTGGTCCATGTCTTCGTGGATCAGGCCAGCCAGCGCTCTGTCGCGATTCCGGAACCACTTCGTCAGGCCCTGGAGAGGCTGGTGATTTAATTATTAATCCGGGCGTGAGCAAGCGGTCAGGGGTTGCGGCTCCCGCGACGGCGCTGTACCAGCTCAGGCGATGGCTTCAGCAATTCGGCTTCATAAACCACCCAGTCCCCCAGCATGACTCGGGTGGGTGGATACTGATCGTTAGCAACAGGCCGACCGATGGCCTGGGCCTGAACAATCTGGTGAGTATCGGCATCAATATACGAGGTAAAACCTTCAGGGTCCTTGGGAAGCTCGATGTGGAGGCCTTCGAGTGTCGCAATCATAGCATCGGTATTCGAAACGTCCCCAACCATACCAACCGCTTTTGCGATAACCAGTATGCCAGCATAGGCTCCCTGCGCCGAGTAACTTGGATAGCGACCAGACAGGTCGTAAAACGCTTGCACGAACCGCCGATTTCGTTCGGTATCGGGCCAGTTAAGATGATGGCGGGCCGACAGAATCAAACCCGGCGGAGGATTTTCGCCTAACGCGACCAGGGTATCGTAGTTACCACCGGTATCGAAGTTCGCGACCGGCATTTGGTCGAACAGCCCAGTAGTACGCGCCTGTTCAATAAAGGCATTGAAATCGCCGCCCCAAAGCGCTGTTACGAGAATATCCGGCGGCGATTCCAGCAATGACTGGATATAGAGGGTGTAATCCGGTTCGTATAGTTTCGGCCAGTATTGACCTGCAACCTGATACTCCACCCCGAGCATATCCAGCGCTTGCCGCAGGTCCCGCCAGGCTACTCGTCCATATTCATAATCAGGCCCCAGAAAAGCCAGCTTCCGCCAGCCGGTCCTGGCCTGAAGTGCTTTGAGGTAGCGGGCCCCTGCGGCGTGGGAGTACCAGGTATCGCTGGAGACGCGGAAATAGTAACGATGGCCCTCCTCCAGCACACTGCGAGAGCTGGCATGGTCGGTTCCGATCATGATGATACGGCGCTCCCGGGCGACCCGACTGACCGCAAGCCCAACCCCGGAGCTGACCATGCCGCAGAGAATATCGGCCTGATCGGCCTCGATAAAATCCTCTGCCATTCGCACAGCAAATGAAGCTTTGGATCGGGAATCATCGACAATCACCCGAAGTCTGGGGGCATCCGGCTGTTGTGCCAGTTCCGCCAACGCCACCCGAATTCCCGTAATACTGTCACGGCCGTAGCTGGCGGGACGGCCAGTCATCGGATACATGCACGCCACTGTTACGTCGGCTTCGGCGGCTGAGGCCCCAAGTTCAACCCGTCCCACCGGTTCAGCAACGGTGCCGCTTTCGGCAGTCACCAGCGGGCTGATAGCGAACCATAATATGCCCGCCAGATAGCCCCATAGGGTCATGTCGGTTTCTCCTGGTCCAGCCCGAGACGTTGTAAACGACGCTTGAACGCGTGGCGCGATAATCCTAGGAACTCTGCCGCCTTACCCTTGTGCCCACCAGTTTCCGCTAACGCTTCCATCACGATCTGACGCTCGGTTCGTTTCATGCGCTCGCCAAGATAATCCGGGTGCAGATCGTCTCTCTGCATCTCAACGGGCAAATGTGAGGGTTCGATCAACTGCCCCGGGTGGAGAATAGTGAGTCGCTCCACCAGATTTTTGAGCTCCCGGACGTTGCCGGGCCAGGCGTAATGCCGCAGATGTTCCAGGGTTTCCAGGGCGTAATGAATGGGTTGGCAGCGTTCTTCCCGGGCCTGGATGTCGGCAAACTGCTCCAGCATAAGGCCGATATCGTTGCCACGATCACGTAGTGGCGGTATCAGTAATTCAATCACATTAAGCCTGAAAAACAGGTCCTCCCGAAAGCGGCCTTCCCGCACTTCGGTTTCCAGCGGCCGGTTGGTAGCGGCGATGACCCGGGCGTTGGCGGTGCGCGGACGGTTGGAGCCCACCGGCCTGTATGTGCCGTCTTCCAGAAAGTGCAGGAGTTTTGCCTGTAAAGTCAGCGGCAATTCGCCCACTTCGTCGAGAAACAGGGTGCCCCCGTCTGCCAGAGCCACTAATCCAATGCGGGTTTGATGAGCGCCCGTGTAGGCACCTTTTTCCGCACCAAACAGCTCGGCTTCAATCAACTGTTCCGGCAAGGCCGCGCAGTTGATCTCCACAAACGCCTCTGCAGTCCGGGGGCTACTGGAATGAATCGCCCGGGCCACTACCGCCTTACCGGTACCAGATTCCCCTTGCAGCAGAATACGCCCAGCACTGCTGACGGAGACCCGTTGAATGGTCTGCCAGAGCTGTCCCATAGTCTCGCTTTCCCCCACCAGGCCAGAGGCAGACGCTGCCCGGTCACGGTGGTAGTCCAGCTCGCTGCGCATCCGGATACGTTCGATGGTGTTACCGATCAGATGCAGCAATTCGTCGAGGGCGAACGGTTTGGTGAGATAATCGGCCGCTCCCGCTTTGGCCGCCTGAACAGCGGCCCGGGTATCGCCATGGGCAGAAATCATCACCACCGGCAAACCAGGATACTCATGGGCCAGCGCCTCCAGAACTTCCATTCCGCCGATGCCCGGCAGGCGCAGGTCCAGCAGCACGATATCCGGTCGCTCCCGAGCCACCATGGCAAGACCATCCTCGCCGGAATAAGCGCAAACAGCTTCGATATCTGTCTCTTCGAGGGCAAACATCAGCGAACGGACAAAACTCTGCTCGTCATCAATAATCAGTATTCGAGTCGGCATGGTAGTGTTTTTGTAAATTGTTAACATGGTCTGACGCAGGCAGTAGCAAGGTCACGGTGGTGCCCTGGCCCGGTTCACTTTCAATGCTCATATCACCACCGTTCAGCAGAACCAGCTGTCGTGTGATACTGAGCCCCAGGCCAGTTCCCTTAGCGCGAGTGGTAAAAAACGGTTCGGTAACTCGGGGCAGCACCTCTGGCGCTACTCCTATGCCATTATCGGTGACATCGATCCGGATGCGGGCGCCCTCCCGGTGGGCTCGCAGCCTGACCGAACGATCAGCGACTCCGGCGCAGGCGTCAATGGCGTTAGACACCAGATTGACCAGACACTGGGAAACCTGATCGGGGTTGGCGTATAGCACCAGCCTCGAGTCGCCACTGGCCGTGACCACGATATTCAGTTCGCTGGCGCGGCTTGCGGTCATCGCCACCGCCTGTCGAAACGCTCGCCGGACTTCAAAGTGCTCAGGTTCGGCGGATACTGGTCGGCCATAATCCAGCAAATCGCCCACCACCCGGTTAAGACGGTCAATTTCACCTTCCACATCGTGCAGCAACCCTCGGCGTCGAATATCCGCTTCCCTCCGTTCGAGGGCCTGAACTGTCAGTTTGATAGTCGCCAGGGGGTTCCTCACCTCATGGGCCACTCCGGTAGCGAACTCCCCCAATACCGCCATCTTCTCAACCTGAATCGTGCGCTGGATCATTTCGCGTAACCGTTGCGCCATCGCGTTGAAAGCATAGGCTACCTGATCAATTTCGTCCTTGCGCGGGCCGGGAACGTCGAGCTGAAAGTGCAGGTCACCGGAGGAGAAGGCTTCGGCCCCCCGAACCAGGCGGTCGATCCGGCGGCGCAGGCTGCGAGCCAACGCCCAGAACAACAGCACTGTCCCCAATGCCATAAGGCAAGCCAGACCATACATGCCAAGCTGGGCATTTCGTAACGGGCTCAGAATATCCGCGGCGGTGATCACATAGTCAATGTGCCAACCTGGAAACACCTCTGGCCCACGGACCAGGCCCGGAGGTTCACCCGCCACCGGGATACCTGTTGGGTCCAGCAACACACCGCCCGGGGCACGTAGGAAAGGTTTGACAACACCCGCCAGGTTTTCTGTCCGGATCTGTTCGGTGAGCGAAGCTAGTCGCACATGCAGGCCCACCGCGCCCTCAGTGCCTTCATCGAAGAGATAACGCAAGGGCTGTCGAATCAGTAGCCACCCGGGCTGTCCTTCCTCGGGCAGAGCCGGGCCGATCAATTCGGTATTGTTCTTTTTTACCCTCGGCAAGTTAGCCAGTGACCAGTTCTCTTTGCTCCAGTAAGGCGGGCCGGATGCAGCCTGGCCCGCGACCACCTGGACCAGCCGGTCGGTAGCGTCGAAAAACAGAATGCCGTAGAGATCGGGAGAGTCAGCCTCTACCCGGACCAGTTCGTGTACACCCTCCGGCACCGCCTCGGTGTAGGCGAGGTACAACGGTACGGCAGGGTGGCGTGAGAGCGTCTCGAGCTGGTAGATGCGGTTGTCCAGAAACGCACTGAGGCGGTTGGCCGTGGCAGACATCTGGGCTTCAAGGTGCTGCCCCGCGAGGCGTTCGGTGATGGACTCCGCCACGGTCATATGAAGTATGCTGAGCGCCGTCACCGAGCCGATGATCAACGCCAGCGAAAGCAGGGTGTAGCGACCCACCAGACTGAGTTTGGACTTCATAGCGTTGCCTTTAGCACAGAGAGGTTAGCTCAGAGGCAGCATAGCCCAGGTTGATCACAGGTGAATACACACCCTCAGTCCACGACCTCCAGTTCTGACCAGTCGTCGCCTACAGAGGCCAGCAGTTGCACCAGCGCTTTGCTCTTTTTTCGGTAGCCATCGGCGCCCTGCTCCCAGCGCTCCCTGACCGAGCGATGCAACGGGCCGGTTATCATACGGATAGATTCAGGGCGAGCAAGGTAGATGCCCCGGCGCTCATTGTGAAGTTTGTCGGCTTCAGGCTGCTTCGTCAGCCGTGTCTTGACGGCTTTCAGGAGGTGAGACTCAAACTGAAGCCCGACGTCATGCGCCTCACGCATCATCCAGTCCAGCGCCAGGGAGCTCAACCCGTTCTCATCGTAACCACCGCCAACGTCAGAATGCACACCGGCAAACCACACCTGTTCGAGATCCAGTTCCGGCTTAGCGCTCCAAAGCGTGGGCTCGAAGTCCTTGCGGTTCTCATCAATGGATACTGCGTGGCGGGCGTGGCGAACAATTTTACTGGGTTCGGTATCGTGAAACAAAAACTCCCGCTCTCCCAGGTTGCCCCAGAAAGGCACCGGAATACCGAGGGCTCCCACGGTATCCCAGACCCCGACAAACTCGATCGGCGTGATGTCCGCAACGGCATAGCGGCTGCGAAACAGTGTTGGACCCGCCTCATCCGGACTGCTGGCTCGGCTGCGTCTGCGATACAACAGAAACGCTTCGGGAATTCGGGCGCCATGTTCCCGCTTTACCAGCCCGCAATTACGGATAAAACCTGCCAGTGACCGCACTGTGTAGGCGCCCCGGCTGAAACCGAAAAAGAACAACTGATCCTTAGGTTCATAGTTATGCACCAGGAAGCGGTAACAATCCATAATATTCTTGTCGATACCGGCACCGCTGATGCCGCCTGCAATTTTCTTGCGGTCCGTGCCCACCCCCCAGTCATAGAACACCACCTGCTCAATACCATCGGCGGCTATCGGCTTCACTGCCCTGGCCATGTGAATCACGTTCGTGGGATTGTTATTTTCGGGGTCGTTCCAGGTGCCGTCACTGAATATTGCGATGCGCTTCATGTCCTCATGACTCCCTCTGAAACATTGGAAAAGCAACTGCTGACTGCTACTCATTACTTTTCCGATATATTCAAATTAGCACATTATCTGCAAGCCGCCGACGCCGGGTCTATGAGTTCTGGTTATCGCCAATCCTTTTAATAGTTCGAATTTTTATTTGTATATTTCGAGCGCTCGCTCTATTTTGTCAGGTATGACTATAACAAACACATCCCAACTTGAACTGAACGGAAAAACGGCACTTGTCACCGGGGCCAGCGGAGGCCTCGGAGAACACTTTGCCTCGATTCTGGCTGCTGCAGGCGCGAAAGTTATTCTCGCCGGTCGACGGGCAGAACCCCTGGCAAAGCTCGCCAAACGCATCTCCAGCGAGGGGGGCGAGGCACTTACAGTCAGTCTGGACGTGACCAGTTCCACCGGCGTTTCCGAGACTTTTGACCTGATTCAGTCTGAAGGCTGGCTGGCAGACATCGTGGTTTGCAATGCCGGCGTCGCTACCGGGTCCAAGTCTCTCGATACTCGCGAGGAGGACTGGGACAAGGTGCTGGACACCAATCTCAAGGGGTGTTGGCTGGTCGCCAACGAAGCTGCCAAGCGGCTGATTGCCGCCGAAAGACCCGGCAGCATCATCAACATAACCTCCATTCTAAGCCATCGCGTCGCCAGCAATGTGGTGCCCTACACCACTTCTAAGGCTGCGTTGGAGCAGCTGACCCGGGCCTTGGCGCTGGAATGGGCACGCCACAACATTCGGGTAAATGCCCTGGCGCCGGGCTATATCGAAACCGATCTGAACCGGGATTTTTTCGCCACCGAGCCGGGCAAAGCCATGATCAAACGGATTCCCCAGCGCCGCCTGGGCCAACCGGGCGATCTGACCGGCCCGCTGCTGCTACTGGCCTCTGATCTGTCGGCCTACATGACCGGCAGCACCCTGGTTGCCGATGGCGGCCACCTTCAATCGACTTTGTGAGGATTACCTTGTAATGGACTTTTCACTGGACGCGAGATCAGAAGACTTTCGACAGCGGATCAAACGCTTCGTGGAGCAGGAGTTGATTCCGCTGGAGCAGGACCCGGCATCCTACGACGAGCATGAGAACATTGAGCCCGCGTTGCTGAAAACCACCCAGGAAAAGGCTAAAAAAGAGGGTTTGTGGGCATTGCAGATGCCACAGGATGTCGGCGGCCAGGGCCTTAACATTGTCGGTATGGCGGCCTGTTACGAAGAGATGAACCGCTCCATTTTCGGCCCGGTGGTATTCAACAGCGCCGCGCCCGACGATGGCAACATGATGGTGCTTTACAAGGTCGGTACCGAGCAGCAGAAAGCCCGATGGCTGCAACCAATTATCGATGGTGACGTGAAATCTTCATTCGTCATGACCGAGCCGGCTCCCGGCTGTGGTTCTGACCCCTCCATGACCCAGACCACCGCTACCCGGGACGGGGACAACTGGGTCATCCACGGTCACAAGCACTACATCACCGGCGCAGGCGTCGCCAGTCATTTCATCCTGATGGCGCGGACGTCGGAAGACACCCGCAAGGGGCTGACAGCGTTTCTGTTCCACAAGGACGATCCGGGCTGGGAGATTATCCGACGCATACCGATCATGGGCCCGGAGGAACATGGCGGTCACTGTGAGCTGAAGTTTGACGGGCTGGTGATTCCTGATGAAAACCGCCTGATGAACGTGGGCGATGGTCTGAAAGTGACCCAGATTCGACTCGGCACTGCCCGTCTCACCCACTGCATGCGCTGGCTCGGCCTGGCCAAACGATCGATGGAAATTGCCACCGCCTATGTGGCCGAGCGCGAATCTTTCGGAGTGCGTTTGGCAGATCGCGAAGGCGTGCAGTGGTTGCTCGGTGAAGCTGCCATGGATATCCAGATTGGCCGATTACTGACCATGCACGCTGCCTGGAAGCTGGATCAGGGAAGCTTTGCGAAGAAGGAAGTCTCCATGGCCAAAGTGGCCGTCGCCGATACCCTCCATAAGGCGGTGGATACCGCGATCCAGCTTTGCGGCGCCCGGGGCTACTCAAAAGACACCCCACTAGAGTGGATTTACCGCTATGCCCGCCAGGCCAGGCTGGTAGACGGCGCTTCAGAAGTTCACAAGATGGTGTTCTCAAAGAACCTGCTCGCCGACGGCGCAGATTTCTGGGCCTGGGGTTAGGGTATGGATCACTCCGAGCTCGCAGCCGCACTGGCTGACTATATAGCGGCTCAAACCGGTGCGCCTCACGTTCAGGTGGAAAACTTCAGCAAACTGTCCGGCGGCGCAATCCAGGACAATTATGCTTTGTCGGTGTTGCTTGAGGGCGGTTATCAGCCGGGACGGCAGGACTACGTTGTGCGCTGTGACGCCCCCTCCGGCGTTTCCGCCAGCCTGACCCGGCCGCAGGAATTTGCCGTTCTGAAGAAAGCTTTCGAAGCTGGCGTCACGGTGCCAGAGCCTTTCTGGCTGTGTGACAACCAAAGCGTTATCGGGCAGTCGTTCTACGTCATGAGCCGGGCCATGGGTACGGCCTCCCCGCAAAAACTGGTGGGCGGAGACATGATCGAGACGCAACGTTCCGAATTGACCCGTCAGTTTGGTCGGGAGCTTGGACGTCTGCACCGGATTAAGCCTCCATTGGACTCTCTGGACTTCCTACCTTCGCCAGCCGAATCCGCCGCCCAGGCCCGCGTAGACCTTTACCGGAATTACCTCGCTGCCATTCCCGAGCCTCATCCGGTGCTGGAGTGGGCACTGAACTGGCTGGAGGATAATCCGCCAGCCCCCGGCGCGCCGGTGCTATGCCACTGCGATTTCCGCACCGGTAACTACATGGTCGATCAGGGCCGCCTGACCGCGGTGCTGGACTGGGAGTTCGCTACCTGGAGCGACCCGGCCGAAGATCTCGGCTGGCTCTGTTCCCGCAGCTGGCGCTTTGGCGCTGATGAGCGGGAAGTCGGCGGCATCGGACACAAACCTGACCTGTTTGCAGGCTATGCTGAGATAACCGGCGAAACCCCCGACCCTGATCGGGTCGCCTATTGGGAAGTCATGGCGCTGGTGCGCTGGGCAGTGATTGCCCTGCAACAGGCCGATCGTCACCTGTCCGGCGAACAGTCGTCGCTGGAGCTGGCATTAACCGGGCGCATGCTGCCACAGATGGAATACGACCTGTTGCAGCAGATCCGGGAGCTGTCCGTTGCGGAGAAAGGGGGACTCTCATCATGAAAACAGCCCGTCCGGAAGCCGGAGATCTGCTCGCTATCGCCCGGCAGGAATTGCTCGACACCCTACTACCTGAAGTGTCGGGGGCTTTGAAATATCAGGTGCTGATGACCGCCAACGCGATGAAGATTGCCGGGCGGGAAATCGACGCCGGGGAATCGACTGAAAAGCAAAGCCTGGCCAGCATTCGTACCTTATACGCTGATTTGTTACCCGAAAGTGCGAACAACGCTGACGAACACACACTGGCAGACGATATTCGCCATCGCAAGCTGGCAAACGACCATGAACAGCTATACGACCTGCTATTGGGTATCACCCGGAGCAAGTTGCTGATCAGCAATCCGAAATATCTGAAAGATCACTAACAAAAATCGCTGTGTACGAGCACAGGTGATAACAGTCCGGAGTCAGGCTATGACCCACAAATACAATAACGGACTCGATAAGAACCCGGCCAATCATTCGGCGCTCACGCCTTTGAGCTTTTTGCAGCGCTCGGCCACCGTGTTCCCCCGCAAAACGGCGGTGATCGACGACGACATGTCTCTCAGCTATGAGACGTTGTTCGGCCGCTGTTGTCAGATGGCCAGCGCGCTTAAATCCCTCGGTGTCATGGCGGGTGACACCGTCGCATTGCTATGCCCCAACAGCCACGAGGTGCTGGAGTCCCACTACTCGGTACCCATGTGCGGCGCAGTGCTCAATACGTTGAATTTTCGACTCGACGCCGCCAGCCTCGAGTTCATACTCGACCACGGCGAAGCGCGGGTGCTGTTCTATGACACTGAATTCGAAGCCCTGGTCAAAGCCGCTGTTGCCGGGCTGGAGGCGCCACCGGTGCTGGTCAGTATCGAACGTGATGGCGGAGCCTCTGAAGGCCTGGCCCGCTATGACTACGAAAGCCTGCTTGCGAGCGTAGCGCCCACCACCGACTGGCAGCGCCCTGCCGATGAGTGGGATGCCATCTCCCTCAACTATACCTCAGGCACCACCGGTAACCCGAAAGGCGTGGTATACCACCACCGTGGTGCCTTTCTGGCGGCCATGAGTGATGCCATGGCGTTCAATATGTCGGCTGATACTGTCTACCTCTGGACCCTGCCGATGTTCCACTGCAACGGCTGGGCCTATACCTGGGCGATTACTGCCATCGGCGGCACCCATGTCTGCCTGCGCAGTATCGATACCCAGGTGATCCATGACCGCATCGAACGTTACGGCGTCACCCACATGTGCGGCGCGCCCATCGTGATGAACATGCTGCTCCACGAACTCGGCCAGCAAGGTAAAACCCTGAGCCGGAGCGTTCAGTTTGCACTGGGGGGCGCGGCTCCGCCCAGCTCCGTCATCCGCAAGGCCCAGGCCATTGGTTTTGAGATCACCCATCTTTACGGCCTGACCGAAAGCTACGGCCCGGCTACCCTGTGCGTGCCGCAACCGGAATGGTCAGAGCTCGGTGTGGAGGATCTGGCCGCCAAGATGGCGAGACAGGGCGTCGGCACCCTGGCCATCGACGAAGTGCGGATCGTTGATCCGGCGACCGGTAAAGCCATCGCCGCTGATGGCAAAAGCCTGGGTGAGATACAGCTACGCGGCAACACCCTGATGAAGGGCTACCTGAAGAATCCGGAAACCACCGCCAGGGCCTTTGCCGACGGCTGGTTCAGTACTGGTGACCTGGCCGTCATGCACCCGGACCACTACGTTGAAATCAAGGACCGCTCCAAGGACATCATTATTTCCGGGGGTGAGAATATTTCCAGCCTGGAGGTGGAAGAAATTCTATACCAGCACCCGGCCGTAGCCGAGGCTGCCGTGGTGGCCATTTCAGACGACAAATGGGGCGAAGTACCCTGTGCTTTCATTCACCTGGTTACTAATCAGGAGTCTAACCAGGAGGAGCCCAGCCAGAAGCCCCCGACCGAGGCCGATGTGATCGCGTTCTGCAAAGAACGCATGGCCCGGTTCAAGATACCCAAGAAAGTGATCTTTGGAGAATTGCCCAAAACCGCAACGGGCAAGATTCGCAAGAATGTGTTGCGGGACCAGTTCAGGGACGAATGAAAAAGCTCGACCTTGTCAGAATGACAACAAAAGCCAAAACGACAACAACAGTGCAAGAACAGGAGCTCAACCATGACGAAATTCAAGCCCGGAAAACTCTTTACCTCCCTGGCAGCAGCAACGCTGCTCAGCGCAGGGGCTATCCAGGTACACGCAGACGAGCATCCGATCAAGCTGGGTGCTATTTACATTCTCTCAGGCAGTGCTGCCACCTACGGACAATTTGCCCAACGCGGGATCGACCTCGCCATTAGTGAAATAAACGAAGATGGTGGCGTCCTCGGTCGTGACCTCGAGCTGGTAATCGAAGACAGCCAGGGCAAGGCCGCCGTCGCAATCCAGGCAGCCCGAAAACTGGCCTACGAGGACCAGGTCGACGTGCTGATGGGGCTGGACAGCTCCGGCGTTGCCCAGGGCCTGGTACCGACCATTCCCGAACTTCAGAAACCACTTATTATTACCCATGCGGCAACTCCGGATGTCACCGGCAAACTCTGTAACGCCTTCACCTTTCGCATCAGCACCAACGTCGCCCAGAACATGAACGCGGCGGCCGAGATTGCTGCTGAGTCCGACGCCAACCGGTGGACGACGATCGGCCCGGACTATGCCTTCGGCCATCAGTCGTGGGAGTTTTTCGGTAACGCCCTGAAAGACATCAAGCCCGATGTCGAACTGATGGATGACACCGCTTTTCCGCGCTTCGGCGCTGAAGACTTTACCCCCTTCATCAACGGCGTGATGGATTCCGAGGCCGAAGGTGTGCTGATTTCACTGTGGGGCGGGGATCTGGTGAACTTTGTGCGACAGGCCACCAACCTCGGCTTCTTCGAGAAGGACCTGGAACTGATGTTCACGGTAGGTGCCGCCACCGAAGTGCTGACGGCACTGGAAGATCGCATGCCCGAAGGCGTCTGGCTGGCCACCCGTTACTGGTATGACGCCTACGACAACGAGATCAACCAGAAATTTGTTAAGGCCTATATCGATGCCTACGGCAACCCGCCAAGCTACAACGCCGAAGGTGCCTACGCGGCTGTTTATGCCTATAAAAAAGCCATGGAAACCACTGGCAACACCGATGGACCGGCGCTGGCAAAGACGCTGAAAGGTATGAGCTTTGACGCCCCCAATGGCAACGTGACTTTCCGCACCGGCGATCATCAGGCCATGGTCAGCCCCAACTGGGGACTCTCAGGCCCGATGCACCCGGAACACAACATTCGCACCCTGGAAGACCTGCGTGTGTTTGATGCCGAAAAGGTATCCCGGACCGTCGCTGAAACCGGCTGCACCCTGTAATCGACCTGGTTGTCCAATAACCCGACCGACCCTGATTCAGGGTCGGTCGGCTTCCTGATCTGGTGACCTCTCGGGGGTGTTTATGTCCGGTCTCGGCGCTGCTTTGCTGAACAGCCTGGATATCGGGCTACTGCTGTTTGTTATTGCAGTAGGGCTCAATATTGTCTTTGGTGTGCTTAACGTCATTAACTTCGCCCATGGGGCGCTCTATATGCTGGGGGCCTATCTGGCTTTCACGCTGATGAATCTGCTGGGGTTGTCATTCATTGTCGCGCTGATTGTCGCGCCACTCGCTGTCGCGGTCATCGCGGTCCTTATCGACCGTCTGGTGCTGCGGTTTATTTACGAGCGGGATGTCGCCGACAGCCTGCTTCTGACCTTTGCCCTGCTTCTAATCATTAATGAATCTGTACGGATGATCTGGGGGTCCGGCATCCACACCGTTCAACCGCCGGAGCTACTGCGCGGTTCCGTTGGTATTTTTGGTGACACGCTCTATCCGGTTTACAGCCTGTTTGTCATTGTCGTGGGGCTGGTGCTGGTGGCTGCGCTCTGGTTTATCTTCAACCGCACCCGTGCGGGCAAAATCATGCGGGCTGCGGCGCTTGACCGCGATATGGCGGAGGCCCTGTGCATTAACACCAAACTGGTGGTGACCGGGGTGTTTGCTTTCGGTGCCTGGCTAGCCGCGCTTGGCGGTGTGGTCGCAGCCCCCATGCGTGCGGTTGATCCGGGCATGGGCGACAAGATCATCATCGAATCCTTCATCGTGGTGGTAATCGGAGGCCTTGGCAGCTTTCCTGGTGCTCTGGCCGGAGCCATGGTACTGGGCCTGATTCACGGGCTCGGTGGTCGCTACCTGCCAGAAATTAATCTGTTGCTGCCTTTTGTAGGCATGGCTCTGGTGTTGTTGTTCAAGCCAAACGGCCTGATGGGCAAGGGAGCGAACGCATGAAATCTGCCATCCTTCTGGGTGCCCTGGCACTGACGATCATTCTGCTGATTGCCCTGCCCTGGGTTGTGCCCTACTTCTACATCTTTATCGGCACCGAAATACTGATCATGGGTCTGTTCGCCGCCAGCTTTAATCTGGTGTTCGGCTACACTGGTATGCTGAGTTTCGGCCACGCAGCCTTCTTCGGCATCGGCACATACGCCACTGCCATGTTATTGCTTCACCTGCAATGGCCCTTGCTGGCTTGCTTGCTGGTATCCATGGGCGTGGGTGCGGTGCTCGCGCTGGTCATCGGCTTTCTAAGTGTGCGTCTGAACGAAGTCTATTTCGCCATGCTGACTCTGGCCTTTGGCATGATGGTGTTCTCGATCGCCCATATGTGGCGCTCCGTAACTAACGGCAGCGACGGCATAGCCGGTTTCACGTTGGGGGCCTTCGGCCTCGGCATTGACCTCACCCTGGGCAATCCAGCGGTTTATTACCACGTGGTGCTGGCCATTGTGATTGTGGCCTCGCTGGTGCTCTATCTGATCTGCCGTTCGTCGTTCGGCCTCACCCTGCAGGCCATCCGTCAGAATGCCGAACGGGTATCCTTCTGCGGGCTCAACATCCGCAGCTACCGGCTCGCGGCCTTTACCATTTCCGGTGCCTTCGCTGGCCTGGCTGGCGGCATGATGGCTCCGTTCCTGCGGGTGGCAAGCCCGGAGATGATGCACTGGGCAACCTCGGCAGAACCGGTCCTGATGTCCATTCTCGGCGGCACGGGCTATTTCCTTGGCCCCTTTGTCGGCTCGGCGCTGTTTGTGTTGCTGGAGACCTGGATAACCAGTGTGACCCAGGCTTGGATGCTGTTTCTCGGCATTGTACTGGCGCTGATGGTAATGTTCTTCCGTCGCGGCATTCTGGGAACCTTTCTTGACTGGTGGCTGGATAAAAAATGAGCAACCCTATACTGAAAATCCATAACCTGACCAAACGCTTCGGTGGCAATACTGCCGTTTCCGGCATCAATCTGGAGGTGGCGCCCCGGGAAACCCTCGCCATCATCGGCCCGAACGGTGCCGGTAAAACCACTTTCTACAACATGGTGTCCGGCCGTATGGTGCCAACGGAAGGCAGCATCGAGCTCAACGGCCGGGATATTACCGGACTGAAACCCCATAAGATCAGCCGTATGGGCGTGTCCCGGTCGTTCCAGATCAATAACATTTTCCCGGAAATGACCGTGCGTCAGAACGTGGAGGTAGCGCTATCCGCTTTTCACGGCTATAGCCGAAAGCTGTTTAATATTGCCTCCGGCAATCGCAAGGTGCAGGAGGAAGCAGACGAACTGCTGAACCGGTTATCCATCGGCGAGCTCTCGAGCCAGCGGGCCGGCATTATCAGCTATGGCGACAAGCGCCTGCTCGAAATTGCGGTGGTCCTGGCAACCCGGCCCAAGCTGGTGTTGCTGGATGAACCTACCGCAGGTATGACGCCGGAAGAAACCCGGCGGGTGACTAAACTGATCCGCTCTCTTGCTGACAGCGGCGACTACACCTTTCTGATCACCGAGCACGACATGGGTGTGGTGTTCGATCTGGCCGACCGGATACTGGTCATGCATCGTGGCGAGTCCCTGGTCGTAGGCACCGTCGACGAGGTCAAAAATGATCCGGAAGTCAAAAAGGCCTACCTTGGCGAAGATGATGATGAAGACGAACAGGAGGCGGCGGTATGATTCTGCAAATGGAGGATGTGCACACGTATTACGGCGAGAGTCTCGCGCTGCAGGGCATCACCTTATCACTGAACCAGGGCGAAACCGTATGCTTGCTGGGACGGAACGGCGCCGGTAAGAGTACCACCCTGAAAAGTATCATTGGCCTGACGCCACCCCGCAAGGGCCGGGTTACCTTTCAAGGCAATACCATCAGTGGCCTGCCAGCCCACAAGATCGCCCGCATGGGCATAGGGTACGTGCCCGAAGACCGCCGTATTTTTCCGGGCCTGTCGGTCAGGGAAAATCTGGAGGTCGCCGATCGCAAGAACTCCGATGGCCAGTCCAACTGGACCGTGGAGCGCATCTTCGATGAGTATCCCATGCTGGCGGAGTTGGCAGATCAGGATGGCAGCACCTTGTCCGGGGGTCAGCAACAGATGCTCTCAGTGGCGCGCTCGCTGATGATCGAACCACGACTGATGCTGCTTGACGAACCCAACGAAGGCCTGGCTCCGGTCATCGTGAAACAGATCGGGGCGCTGATCGATGAGCTGTCCAAATCCACCACCATCCTGTTTACCGATCAGAGCGTCCACTTTGCGCTGAAACACGCCCAACGCGCGTATATCCTCGAGAAAGGCCAGGTGGTTCACGAAGCAACCACCGACGAACTTCGCCACGACGAAGCCACCCAGAACCGGTTCCTGTCGGTCGCCTGAGCGGGATTAACAGGAACTTTACCGAATTAACGATCAAAAGAGACACCTATGACAATTCGAATTGGAAGTGGTTCTGGTTGGTGGGGTGATCGGATAACACCGGCTGAATTAAGTGCCCGTGAAGGCGCGTTGGATTTTCTCTGCTTCGAAACAATGGCGGAGGCAACGATCTCGACAGCTCAGGTACGGGCGCGACAAGACAGCTCTTTTCCAGGGTACGACACCTATCTCGAGGACCGGATGACAGCCGTGCTCCCTCATTGCATCAAACACGGGACCAGGATTATTTCGAATCAGGGATGGATCAACCCTGAAGGAGCTGCCCGGAAGGTGCGGGAAATGCTGGATGAGCTTGGCGCTCATGACTGGAAAGTCGCGGCAGTGACAGGCTCGGTCATTACATCGGATATCCAGCAGTTAGGCACCACTATCCTGGAAACCGGGGAACCTTTATCGTCGCTTAATCAGGACATTATCTCTGCCGAAGCCTACCTGGGCATCAACGCTATTGTGGAGGCACTCCGAAACGGCGCCGATATCGTCATTACCGGTCGTGTGGCCGATCCCTCCCTGTTCCTTTCTGCCATGGTATATTCTTTCGACTGGCCGGTTGAGGACCATACCCTGCTGGCCCGTGGATCGGCGATTGGCCACCTCCTGGAGTGCGGGGCCCAACTGACCGGCGGCTATTTTGTAGATCCAGGTTTCAAGGACGTGCCTGACCCGTGGAACCTCGGATTCCCTATTGCTGAAGTGGATTCAGACGGCAACGCGACTTTTACCAAGGTTGACGGTACAGGCGGCCTGTTGAATCGCCAGACTGTTCTGGAACAGATGTTCTACGAGGTGCACGACCCTGCCAATTACATAACACCGGATGTCGTCGTAGACTTCACGACTGCGGTTATTGAGGAGTGCGGCAAAGACACCATTCGGGTCTCGAACATTTCTGGCAAACCGCCAACGGATACCTACAAGGTCTCTATCGGGGTCCAAGAGGGCTTCATCGGTGAAGATATGTTTTTCTATGCCGGCCCCGGTGCCCTGCAGAAGGCTAAACTGGCCAAGCAGATCATTCGGGAACGGTTCAAAATCGTCGGACTGATAGCAGAAGACATTCGAATGGACATACTCGGTGTGGACGCCATCCACGGTGCAGCTTCCCCGCAGCCACAGTGCGATCCCTATGAAGTGGCCGTGCGCATAGCGGCCCGCTGCCGCAGCAAGTCAGAAGCACTGAAAGTCGGACGCGAAGTCGATGGCATGGCGGTATCCGGCATCGCCTCCACAGGCAAACGCGTTCCTTTTCAGGAGCGGGTTCGAGAGGTGGTCGGTATCTGGTCAACGCTGGTACCCAAGGAACGGGTCGTCGGCTGCGTGACCTATTTTTGAAAAAAAGGATGAGAAAAGGGATGAGGAAAGGAATTATGAAAGTACTACTAAGACATCTGGCCCATTCCCGATCTGGAGACAAGGGCAATACGTCAAACATCACAGTGATCGCCTACCATCCCCGGCTCTACCCCTATATCTGCGACCAGCTAACGCCTGATCGTGTTAAAAAGCACTACCACGGGGTAATACATGGTCATGTGCACCGCTATGAGGTGGACAACCTGGGAGTATTGAATTTTGTCTGTGAGGAGGCTTTGGGGGGCGGTGTTTCCCGTAATCTTTGTCTCGATAACTACGGAAAAACGCTGGCCTCGGCCATGCTCAATATCGAGATTGATGTTCCTGAAGCATTGTTTGGATTGATGAAAGGGCAGGTTTCGGCGTAGGCCGGGCGCTTCGTCTATAAAAGGATTTAAATATCACTGTCATGCTCACCAACTATGAAATTTTCCGATCTGAGTTGTCCATGTCCAAAGAGGATGTGATTCGTGAGTTGTATCGGGAAAACACCGACCGCATCAGCATCAAGAAAGAAGCGACCGCCGTCAAAAACCTCACACGGATCATCGACTCGACCCTGAAGCTTGCCAATTCCAAAGGCTTCAGGGCCATGACATTGAGGGATCTGTGCGCGGATTCCGGCCTCAGCATGGGAGGCCTGTACGCCTACATCAAAAACAAGGATGACCTGATTCACCTCATCCAGAGCCACGGCTTCATTCTCACCCGCCGCACCCTGCTCGACTTTATCGCACCGGAAACGGACGATCACAAACGTCTGTTTGCAGCGGTCAAAGCGCACCTGTACCTGAGTGAACTGATGCGAGCCTGGTTCTACTTCTCGTTCATGGAAGCCAAGAGCCTGCCCGCCAGCGAGAAAAAAGACGCTGTTGCAATAGAGCGGGAAATAGACGGTATATTTCATGAAATACTGGAAAATGGCGTCAAGAATGGCAAATTTCGTTCCATTGAAACCCGTGTATTATCGGCCATGATCAAAGCCCTGTTGCAGGACTGGTATCTAAAACGACGAAAATACCGGGACAACGATATCAGCGTGGAGCAATACGCCGACACCGTGCGCGATTTGCTGGAACGTTACCTGGCCTGAAACCCCGGCTAAAACCTGAAGTTCCGCAGAACCGTTTGTATTCGCTCGGCGACTTGATTAAGGTCGCCGCTGGTGCGTTCAACTTCCTCACTCCCCTCAAACAGACTTTGGCTGTGTTCTTTTACGCCGTGGAGATTTTCGTCTGTCTCCCTCACAACTTGACCCTGTTCTTCCGTGGCACTGGCAACCTGCATATTCATATCACTGATTCGCCTGACCCGGTCGCTGATCTCGCTAAAAACCTGTTCGGCTTGCTCACTGGCCTCACAACCGTGCCGAATACCTGTCTCATTCTGTTTCATTATCTCAGCCGCCTGCCGCGTCTCAGGCAGCAGACTCTCAATGACATCCTTGATATCCAGTGTCGACTGATAAGTGCGTTGCGACAAATTACGGACCTCGTCAGCTACAACCGCGAATCCCCGTCCCTGTTCACCTGCCCGTGCAGCTTCGATTGCGGCATTCAGGGCCAGCAGATTAGTCTGCTCAGCGATACCAGTGATGACGTCGAGAATGTTAGTGATTTGAGCATTCCTGTCATTTACCGAGGCGATGGCTTTGGAGGCTTTCAGTACCTCGTCGGCAAGCCCCGACATGGTTTTACTCAAGCCCGCCATCTGGGTTTTGCCTGCACCACATGTGATTCCGGCTTCCTGTGTTTCCTGAGCCGTTTGCTGAGCCGTTTCGGCCACCTCGGCAAATGACGACGTCATTTCAGTAGACGCTGTAGCTACGGACTCGATCTTCTCCAGTTGCTCAACTGATGAAGCCCGGTTCTGTTTGGAGACAGCGCTTAGTTCCTCGGACGACGACGCCAATACCAGCACCTGTTGATGGAGCATCTGCAGGTTGGCCTGGAGTTTGGTCGCAAACCGGTTGAAACTTCCAGCCAGATCACCAAGTTCATCGCTGCGTTTATCGTCCAGACGCTGAGTGACATCGCCTTCGCCCTCCGCAATGTTTTTCAAGGCAACATTGATGCGATTCAGGGGCTGGGTGATTGCAGTGCCAAAGACAAATACGCAAATCGCGCTCATTGCACTCAGCACAGCGCTCCAGATCAAGGCGTCTGTAATGATTTCCTGACTCAATTCAGAGGCGGCTTGCAGTGCTTCTGCCTGATCTATTTCGCTGATGAGCGCCCAGTTGATTGCGCCGAAATTAAAGGGCGCGTAAGAGGAAAATACCGATTCCCCACGGTAGTCAGTGATGATGCCAAAGCCCTCCTCACCCGACAGTGCCGCTGTCACTGCAGGGGACTCCACCGAGAAGCGACCGATGGTCGTATCATCGTCCCGAATGGCCGACGTAATAGACGCAGCCACACCGGTGTTTTCAATCATCTCAAGAAACTGCTGCGGAGCTTCGAGGTAAAACCGACTCTCGCTGCGTAATCGGTTATCGGGCCCCACCAAGTATGTTTCACCCGTCTGTCCCAAACCGAAGACGTCCCACTCCCTGTTAAGCGTCATAATGTTGTTGATACGATCCAGAGGCATCTGAAAAATCAGTACGCCCGCTTTGTGGCCATCTACATAAATCGGAGATGCCATGAAGGAGGCGGGGCTCTCGAACGATGGTTTGTAGTCGGCGAAGTCCGTGATAACTACAGCATCCTCTGATACTTCACTCATGGCCCGCCGAAAAGCTTCCCCAATGCCGGACTGGGCAAAGGGGCCAGTTTTCAGGGAAGTGGCGAAGTCGATCTCCTTGAAAACTGAATAAACGATGGCTCCAGAATCGCCATCCACCAGAAACACGTCATAGAATCCGAAGGTTTCCTGAAACTTGTTAAAACTGGGGTGGTATTGCGTGTGAACAGCGTCGTAGGCAGAACCATCGTCGGAGGAAACAAGGCGGCCTTTACTTCCCAAAGGCGCGGGATTCCCCGACAGATAGGTGGTTTGCAGCGCGCGGGCATTGCCAGGAAGACTTTCAAGCAAAACGTCTACATCGGGCATCCTACCTTGATTACTGCTTTGATAACGGTCACTGAAAGGGCCGGAATAAAATGCGCGAAGTCCCTCATTATCGGCGCTCGACAGTTGTGGATCGTTCTGCTGAAATGCAGACGAAAAATCTGCGAGTGCCACTTGGGTCATGGCATTGGAGGACATCGCTATAACCTGTTGTTTGATCGTGGACAGATACGCTTCAAGCCTCAGGGCAGCGCTGTTACGCGCTATCTCCAACTGGGTTTTAGCTTCTTCTTCCAATACACGTTTACTGCTATCGACGGCGTTTAAACCCAATGCCAGACTGATGGCGCCGATGCTCACCATCACCAATGCCAAGCCGCCGACGATAATCTTGGTTTTTATATTCATTATGCGTCCCTTGATCGACAATTGATCAAGTATAGCTACGCTCCCAAAAGCAGTTAACGACCAAAACAAATCCTTACAAATATATGAGGAAATCATCTATATCTGAGTGCTGCGGAAAAAAAATGGGCAGTCATTTGGCTTTCCTGCTGCTCAAATCCGAGGTGACCACCCCGCCGTAAAGCATTGGGGTATCCCTACAGAGACTGTAGACTACAACCAATGAATTCATCATCACTACATAAGCGACAGAACGGTTGGCCATGAGCAAAAAACGACGCGAGATTCCGGTATTCGAGCATCCGATCATCGAAACCCATTGTCATCTTGACTACCTGAAGGATCGCCCCCTTGAGGAAACTCTGGCCGAAGCCCAGCGGGTGAACATCGAGCGCATTATTACCATTGCGGTGTCACCGCAGAATCTGGCTACCGTACGTGAACTGGCGCAGGCCGCTCCCTGGGTTTATGGCACGCAAGGTGTCCACCCCCACGATGCCGAGAGTTACACCGACGAAGCCGAAGCCGAAATTCGCGCCCATGTAAGTCATGAGAAGATGGTAGCCGTCGGTGAAATCGGCCTGGATTATTTTTACGACAATGCCGACCGTAACGTGCAGCGGGACGTGTTCCGGCGTCAGCTTCAAATCGCCTGCGACACCGACCGTCCGGTGGTGATCCACAGCCGCGATGCCGACGACGACACCATCGACATCCTCAGTGAATTTGAGACCACCCTGAAACGCCGGGGCGTGATACACAGTTTCACTTCCGGCCCAGGTCTTGCACGTTACGCTCTCAGCCAGGGTTGGTGTCTTGGATTCAATGGCATCTCCACGTTCAATAAAGCGGAGAATGTGCGGGACATCATCCGCATGACCCCCATTGAGCAACTGCTGCTGGAAACCGACTCCCCGTTCCTGACTCCGGTACCTTACCGGGGCAAGGAAAACGCGCCGTTCTATATTCCGTTTGTGGCGGAAAAAGTTGCCGAGGTAAAGGACCTTCCGCTTGATGACGTGGTCAGAACCACCTATCAAAACAGCTTGAGGGTGTTTTTCAACGGCCAGGCGTCGTGACCGGGTCAGGACTTTCGGGAGCTTTAAGCAGGCTTTGGATTAGAACTCTCAAATAGAGCCCTCGATTTGAATGGGATTTGATCGAAAAGGACATTTCCGATGACGCTGACCACCCCTGCCTTGCTGTTCCCGGCCATCTCTTTGTTGCTGTTGGCGTACACCAATCGATTTCTGGTACTGGCCCAGCTGATCCGACAGCTCAAGCAAATGGAAGGTGAACAGAATGAGCAACTCATTGCCCGGCAGCTTGGCATGTTACGCAAGCGGATACTCCTGACACGGGGCATGCAGGCCTTCGGCGTACTGAGCTTTCTGGTCTGCACCCTGTCGATGTTTGCCGTGTTTCTGGGTGGGCAAATGCTCGGCGTCGTGCTGTTCGGCGCCAGTCTTGTACTGCTCTCTATCTCTCTGGTGTACTCATTGTACGAAGTGGTTCTCTCCACCAACGCCATTAACCTGGAGCTTGAGGACTTTGAAGCCAAGCACCGGGATGTGACCTTGTGAAGACTGATTGATTAAATCCCCAAGCGATCCCGCATTCCGTAATACCAGGCACCCATAGCGGTAAAGGGAACCCGGAACAGGCGGCCGCCCGGGAACGGATAATGCGGCAGGCTGGCAAAGGCGTCGAAGCGGTCGGTCTGGCCCTGAATGGCGAGCGCCAGGGATTTGCCCGCCACGTGGGTGAAGGTAACACCGTGGCCAGAACAGCCCTGGGAGTAGAAAATATTGTTCGCCAGGCGGCCCAATTGCGGCAGCCGGGATAGGGTGAGCAGAAAATTCCCGGTCCAGCTATAGTCGATTTTCACACCGGCCAGCTCCGGGAAGGTTTTCAGCATGTTGGGGCGAATCAGCCGCTCAATATTGGCCGGATCACGGGCGCCGTAAACGACTCCGCCGCCATAAATGAGCCGCTTGTCGCCCGACAATCGGTAGTAATCCAGCAGGTAATTGCAGTCCTCCACGCAGTCGTCCTGCGGCAACAGACGCGTTGCCAGCTCAGCGTCCAACGGCTCGGTAGCAATAATCTGTGAGCCACAGGGCATCGACTTGGCCCCCAATTCCGGGATCAGCTCTCCCAGGTAGGCATTACCCGCCACCACCACAAATCTCGCTTTCACCCGACCTTGATCGGTCACAACCTCCGCAGGTTCGCCGGGGTTGACGGCTGTGACCGGGGAATATTCATGAATGACACCGCCCAGGGATTCGACGGCTGCAGCTTCTCCCAACGCCAGATTCAGAGGGTGGATATGACCCCCGGTCTGATCCAGGGCGCCGCCGACATAACGATCTGTGCCGACACGCCGACGGATGGCCTCGTTGTCCAGCAGCTCCAGCTGGTCATAGCCGAAGCGACGCCAGAGCTTACCCTGAGCCTCCAGATGGCCCAACTGCCTCTGGGTTATCGCAGCGAAAATACCTCCGTCTTTAAGATCACATTGGATTCCATACTGTGCCACCCGCTGACGTATAATCTGGCCGCCTTCAAACGCCATATCCGTCAGCAGTTTGAGGTGGCCGGAGCTGGTCTGCTTTTCTATAGCATCGAGGTCACGGCTGTAGCTGTTGACGATTTGCCCGCCGTTGCGACCAGACGCTCCCCAACCCACGGTTACCGCTTCCAGAACGATGACCCTGAACCCCGCCTCTGCCAGAAACAAGGCCGTGGACAGCCCGGTAAAACCAGCGCCGATCACGCAGACATCCGCTTCCGCAGATCCCTGCAAAGACGGACGCTCTGGCGCGGAGTTTGCGGACGCGGCATAAAATGAGGGGATCGGTGAAGTCTGGGTCATGGTGGTCATCCTATGGCGGCTTCAGACCGTATGCAGATACCAGAGATATTCCAGGTCGGAGATAGTCATCTCGAACTCGGTAAGTTCATGCTCCTTACAGGCGGCGAACACATCCAGGAACCGGGTGCCCAGGTAATCGTTCATTACCGGTGACTGGGTCAATCCGCGCAACGCATCCCGCAAATTATTCACCAGGATTGCCTCGTGCTGCTCATGGGCATTGCCGACCGTCATCGGCGTCGGCTCAATACGGTTGGAGATACCATAATGGATACCTGCCAGCACCGCTGCCATCACCAGATAGGGGTTGGCATCGGCACCCGCTACACGGTGCTCGATACGTAGGGCCTCGGGGTCTCCACCCGGTAACCGCAGCGCGGCTGTGCGATTGTCCACACCCCAGGTAGGCGCACTGGAGACATAGTATTCCGGGCTGAAACGTCGATAGGAATTGATGTTGGGGCATAACATCGCCATCGCGTCATTCATGGTTTCCGTCAGTCCACCCACAGCCCAGCGCAGCAGGTCATTGGGCGCGTTGGCATCCCCTGCAAAGACATTCTTGCCGTCGGCGTCGATCAGGCTGACATGCAAATGCATGCCACTGCCCGCCTGGTTGTGATAGGGCTTGGCCATGAATGTGGTGTCCATTTCATGGTCGTAGGCCATGTTCTTGATCAGGCGCTTGAGCAAGGTGGCATGGTCACAGGACTGCACGGCGTCATCGACATAATGCAGGTTGACCTCGAACTGGCCGGGCGCGGATTCAGCTACCAGCGCATCTGCGGGGAGGTCCTGTTCACGGGCAGCATCCAGCACATCAGCCAGAAACTCGGCGTACTCATCCAGATCATCGATGGAATAGGCCTGCACACCGGCCGGGCGCTTGCCCGACATGGGCGATTTCGGAGGCTGTGGTCGGCCGGACAGGTTTTCCTGATCAATCAGGTAAAATTCCAGTTCGAACGCTGATACCGGCGTCAGATCAAGCTCGGCAAAACGCTTGACGATGTTCTGCAGCACGACTCGGGGATCGGCAAAAAAAGGCGTCTTGCGATCGAGTTCGTACATAGTCAGCAACAACTGTCCGGTGGGCCGTTTCTGCCAGGGCTCCATGGTGAGAGAGTCGGCAATGGGCAGGCAGACACGGTCGGCTTCGCCAATATCCAGGCCTAACCCGGTTTCCTCCACGGTGGTGCCCTGAATGTTCATGCCGAAAATGGACGCAGGCAGTGCGATGCCACGGTCGAATACTTTCAGCAGAGCGGAGGGGTCAACGCGTTTGCCCCGGACAATGCCGTTCATATCGGGGATCAACAAGTCGACAAACTGCAACTCGGGGTGTGCCTGGAGAAACGCTTTGGCGTTCGCAGAACCGGAGCTCATAACAGAAACCTTATACCGTCACTAAATTCCTGTGTAGAAAACACCCACAGGGTCACGCAGAGATCGCTCTTTATCCGGCTTTCAAACGGCCTTTGCAACTAAAACCTACAGCCACCGGATCCAGCGCTAAAAAACCTCTAGCGTGGCGCGAAACATGATGCTAAATATTGCTTGTTTTCGACGGGGACGACATCAGTAATAGTAGCAAAACTTTATTTCGGGTTTTCCGGACCACCATGCTTTTCTGGAGTTATTATTTGGTATGCCCCAAGCCCTTGATCCTGCCAGTTCCAAGCGGCCACTGATTGGCGTCAGTGCCTGTAGTCAACAACTACCGGGCCGTCATCCAGGGTTTTCTGTTGGCGAAAAATACGTTCGTGCAGTGGCTGAAGGCGCAGGCGGTATTCCACTGATAATTCCCGCCCTGGGCGAGGCGCTTCCCCCTGACCAGTTAGTGGGTGCCCTCGACGGCATTCTGTTAACCGGCTCCCCTTCCAATATCGAGCCTTATCATTATCAGGGCCAGCCCAGTGACCCGGGCACCCTGCAGGACCCCCAACGGGATGCCACCACTCTGCCGCTGATCCGGGCGGCGATTGCGGCAGGCGTTCCCATATTGGGACTATGTCGCGGCTTTCAGGAAATGAACGTGGCTTTCGGTGGCACCTTGCATCAAAAACTCCATGAAACCCGACAATATCAGGAGCACCGGGAAGACAAGGAGCTGCCGCTGGATGAGCAGTACAGCCGTGGCCACGTTATCCGGATTGCCCGCGGCGGCGTATTGGCGACCATATGGCCTGGATCGACAACCGTGCCGGTGAACTCTCTCCACGAACAGGGCATCAAGGATCTTGCACCGGGCTCGATTGTTGAGGCCACTGCGGAAGATGGCCTAATCGAAGCCTTCTCCATCTCCAACGCCCGGAGCTTCGCCCTGGCGGTGCAATGGCACCCGGAATGGCAGTGGCAACCGGGCGTACCCGCCGGAGCATTCCCCTTTTACCGCGCGCTCCTGAAATCCTTCGGCGAAGCCTGCCTGGCGCGCCGAACGGGGCGGACCGATCCTGATTGACTCGTAATACTGCGAGG
This sequence comes from Marinobacter sp., assembly GCF_040882185.1. GTDB lineage: Bacteria > Pseudomonadota > Gammaproteobacteria > Pseudomonadales > Oleiphilaceae > Marinobacter. The sequence goes on from NZ_JBBEBW010000003.1 coordinate 37,488, forward strand.
AGCCTCCCCGTGAGCGGTTTCCGCTCATACCCCGATCAATTCTGAGCGGTTTCCGCTCATCATGTCGGTAATACCGCTTCTCAACCCCTTATTAGCGCGATTCCTGAGCTGGCCCCGCATTTGCTTTGCTCTGTTACCTCATTGAATTCCAAAACCGTCATCCGCTCTCGTCGAGAAGCGACGCGGTGAATCCGATGGTTGAGCGCTCCGCCAGCCATTTTGCACAACAACAATTAAGGAGAACACAATGGGACATCCCACATCGCAGGCAGGTGTGCGGCGAACGCTGCTCAGTACTGCTACCTCTGTCGCACTGGTCTCTGCCGGTATCATGGGCATCAGCCAGGCGGCAAATGCCGAGGAGACCTTCAAGGTCGGTCTGGTTACTTTCCTGTCCGGTGGCGCTTCAGGACCGTTCGGCGTACCCGCTGCACAGGCTGCTGAGACGGTCATCAAGGCCATTAACGCCGGTGAGTTGCCCGCCCCTTATGACAGCGCCGGGGTCAACGGATTGCAACTCGAATCGGTGGTGATCGATGAGGCCGGCGGCCCCACCAAACAGGTGGAGGAATACCGCAACCTGGTCCAACGCCAGAACGTCAATGCTGTCATCGGCTATATCTCAAGCGGTGATTGCCTTGCGGTCGGCCCGGTCGCGGAAGAGATGAAGACGTTCACCATCGCCTTCGACTGCGGTACCCCGCGACTGTTTGACGAGGTGGAGAACCCCACGTATCTGTTCCGTACCGGGCTGGATGCAGTCGCTGACAACGTCGGCGCCGCCCACTACCTCAACGATGCCCAATCCGACGCCAAACGGCTGGCAGGCATTCAACAGAACTATGCCTGGGGTCAGGATTCCTGGCTCGACTTCACGCTGTCCATGGAACAGCTGATGCCGGATGTCGAAATCGTTGATAACCAGACACCGCAGATTTTCCAGGGCAGTTACGGCACCGAAATTTCGGCGCTACAAACCAAACGGCCAGACATCATTCATTCCAGTATGTGGGGGGGTGATATGGAGGCGTTTGTAGCTCAGGCCAGCGTGCGTGGTTTGCTCGAACAGGGAACGGCGATTCTGACCACCGGCGAGTCCGGCCTTCATCGATTCAAGGATCAGGCGCCTAATGGCACCATCCTGGGTGGTCGTGGCCCCTTCGGTGGGTTCATGCCCGAGAACGATCTGAGCGAATGGTTCTCCAAAGCCTATGAAGCCGAACACGGCACCCCGCCGAGCTACCCGGCATCAAAAATGGCCCAGGCTCTGCTGGGGCTGAAATACGCCGCTGACAATTCCGGCGCCGAAGGCCTTCCCACCAGCGAGCAACTCGCCGCCGCTCTGAAAGGTGCCTCCTTTGAATCCGTCAGCGGGACCGTTGATATGGGTCTGGCAGGCGGCCACCAGGCCCTGCAGCCAATGCTCTACGGCGAGTACCACTACTCCGCTGACACCGGCCCGGAACTGCGAAATGTCCGGTCCTACAAAGGCGCATGTGTCTCTCCACCTGACGGTCAGAACGCTCAGGAATGGATCAAGGCAGGGTTCCCCGGAGCCGATTGCAACTGATCCGTTAAACCGGTCCGGCAACCTTCGGGTTGCCGGTATTACCGATGACAGGAGTACACACAGATGTTAACCGTCTGGGCGATTCTTATTGACGGACTTATCTACGCCTCGTGGTTGTTTCTGGTAGCCGCGGGGTTGACCGTCATATATGGCGTAATGCGAATTCTGAATATGGCCCATGGCAGCCTATATGCCCTGGGCGCCTATGCAGCCGCCTCTGCGATTGGCTGGTATTACAACGGTGGCGGTGATCAGCTCTGGATTGCCCTGGCCATGATCGCAGCCTGCGCGATTGCGATCGGTGCTCTGGCCGGGCTGATCATGGAGCGCGGTGTGTTACGGCTGATGTACGGTCGGGACGAAGTCCTGATGGTGATCGTCACCTTTGCCATGCTATTAATCCTCGAAGATGTGATGAAGATTATCTGGGGCACCACGCCCTACTTTGCCTACCAGCCTTATGCGGCGATGGGACGTTTCAATATCGGTGTACTTACAGTATCCGGCTATCAACTGATGGTGGTTGGCATATCGATTGCGGTGGGTCTGGCGCTATGGTTTTGGCTAGAGCGTACCAAAATTGGCAAGATTCTGCGCTCCATCATCCATGACCGCGAAGTGTCTGAAGCCATGGGCGTCAATGTCAAGCGGATGTTTACCATCACCTTTATGATCGGTGCCGTCCTGGGAGCCATTGCTGGCGGCGTTACAGCGCCCATCATTTCTGTGGTTCCCGGCGTCGGCGTTGAAGTCATTGTCGTGGCCTTTGCGGTGGTGGTAACCGGTGGCCTGGGGAGCATTACCGGTGCAGCCGTTGGTGCGCTCATTGTTGGCCTCGCGCGCGCAGTATCTATCCACACCATGCCCGAACTGGAACTGTTCATTGTCTATGCCGTGATGGCCGCCGTGCTGATCTTCCGGCCCCATGGACTGTTCGGCCAGGCCGTAGCGAGGAAAATCTGATGGGTCTGCAAAAATCAGAAATCATGTTGGTCGTCGCAGCCGCTGCGATCGGGCTTTTGTCGTTTGTCATTCCGGATTGGCTGGCTTTCACCACCACGCTCGCCATTGCCAGCGCAATGGTAGTGCTGGGTGTCGTGATGCTGATGCGGGCGGGGCTGGTGTCATTTGGCCAGGGCCTGTACTACTGCATCGGTGGTTATGCTGTGGGTATGGGTGGCCGTTTTCTTGGCGTCACCGACGCTCTATTACTGATTGGTATGGGGGTCGTTGCAACGGTCGCGCTGGCTATGCTACTGGGCTTGCTGCTGACCCGCTACCGGGAAATCTTCTTTGCCATGCTGACTTTGGCTTTTTCGATGATTCTTTACGGCGTTCTGGTCAAAAGCCACAACCTGGGCAGCACCGATGGCTTCGGTGTCGGTAACTGGACCCTGCTATGGTTTGATCCCGAAGGTGGCAAAGGTAGCAAGACGGTGCTGTGGCTGGCCACCGCGGTAGGGCTTGCGGTGGCGCTGTTTCTCAATCGTTATTTCGGTTCGGCCATTGGCCTGGCCTGCGAAGCGATTCGAGAGAACGAGGTTCGGGTGGAATACATGGGCATGTCCCGGCGCCAGATCCTCTACATTAACTACATCATTGCCGCGGCTATAGGCTCCATTGGTGGTTCCCTGACCTCCCTGGCCGCTGGCCATGTTGACCCCACCATGGCGTACTGGACGATCTCTGGAGAGTTTATCTTTATCGCCCTGTTAGGCGGCACCGGTCATGTGGCGGCGGCATTCATCGCAGCGATGATCTTTATTATGGTGAGGACTTACGCGGTCGAGCTGTTTCCCAATTCCTGGCAGATGATCCTCGGCATTGTGTTGCTGCTTATCATACTGTTCCTGCCCAAGGGCATCTGGAGCCTGTTCACCCGTAAGCGGAGGGTCGCATCATGACCGAGATTCTTAAAACGGAGGGTTTATCCAGATATTTTGGTGCGGTGGTTGCGGCGGAAGATATCAATGTGACGATTACCGAAGGGGAAATCGTCGGCGTCATTGGCTCTAACGGGGCGGGCAAAACCACCTTCATCAACATGGTGACCGGCTACCTGCCGCCATCGGCTGGCACCATAGCCTTTGATGGCAGCTCGATCAAAGGTCTGGGGCCACGCAAACTGATGCGCAAGGGGCTATCGCGCTCGTTCCAGATTCCGCAACTGTTCCTGGATTTGTCGGTACTGGACAACCTGTCGATGGCGTTGTCGGCCTCGGAGTCCCGCCACCTGGAGATGTTACGACCGGTGCGCACACCGGAGCGGATCGCGGCGGCAGATGAAATCCTGACTCAAATGGGCATCACCCAGTACCGGGACGAGATGGTTACCGCCATGCCCCAGGGCGCCCGTAAACTCCTGGACATTGCCATTGCCATGTTGGCCAACCCGCGCATGCTGTTACTGGACGAACCCACCAGTGGCGTCAGCACCGATGAAAAACACACCCTCATGGATACCGTGATGGAGGTGGTAAAGCGACGTGGCCTGACGGTATTGTTTGTGGAACACGACATGGAGATTGTGCAGAAATACGTTACCCGGGTAATGGCCTTCGCCAGCGGCATCGTCATTAAGGACGGGCCGGTGGAGGAAGTACTCGCCGATGAGAAAGTGCAGGAACTGGTGACCGGCAAACGGCGCGGAAGTCGCGGAAAAAATACCGAAACCCACGAAGGGGGCGCCTGATATGAGCCTTAAGATTGCTAATCTGGACGTCTCGATCGAGCGCATCGGTATACTGCGGCAGGTGAATATGGACATCGCGACCGGCAAAATGGCCGGTCTGATTGGCCATAACGGCGCTGGAAAAACCACGCTTATCCGGGCCATTATGGGCCTTCTCCCAGCGAGCTCTGGCTCTATTGAGTTCAAAGGTGAGGACCTGACCAAAAAGCCATCGCATCATCGGGCAAAACTGGGCATCAGCTATATGCCGGAAGATCGCCGGCTCATTCCCGAGCTGACAGTGACCGAAAACATGCTAATGCCGGCTTGGGCCAACGGCATCAAGGATGGCGACAAACGCCTGCAATGGATCTATTCCCTGATGCCGGAAATTGCTGACTTCGGCGAGCGCAAAGCCTTGCAGCTGTCTGGCGGCCAGCAAAAACTGGTGGCTCTGGGCCGGGCATTGATTCCGGGGCGGCAACTGATCTTGCTCGACGAGCCCTTCGAGGGGGTGGCACCGGTGCTGGCCCAGCGGTTGTCTTCGGTCATCGGCGATCTCAGGGGCGAGGGCCTGACCGTTCTTATCGCCGAGTCCGATGATACCCATTCGTCGGAACTGATAGACAATACCTGGCGTATCGAACGCGGTGAGATAACCGCTGGCCATCACAAGGGCTCGTCAGAAACCGTTCAAGACGCCCACCCCGTCTGACCTTAAAACAGGAGAATCATAATGAAGATTCGTGCAGCGGTTTTACAGTCAATCGGGGCAGAGCGGCCTTTCCAGGATACTCGCCCTCTTATTATTGAAGAGTTGGAACTGGACCCGCCTGGCGACAACGAAGTACTTGTCCAGATCAAAGCCGCCGGGCTTTGTCATTCGGACCTTTCCGTGATTGATGGCAATCGACCCCGGCCGGTGCCGATGGCTCTGGGACACGAAGCGGCAGGCATCGTCAAAGCAGTCGGTAGCGGCGTTCGTGATCTCAAGGAAGGTGATCATGTGGTGGCGGTTTTCGTGCCCAGCTGTGGACATTGCTCGCCCTGCGCCGAGGGTCGGCCTGCGCTGTGTGAGCCAGCGGCCAAGACCAATAATGCTGGCACCCTGGTGAGTGGCGAACATCGCCTGCATCGCGCCGACGGTACGGCAGTAAACCATCATCTCGGGGTCTCGGCATTCGCCGATCATGCCGTGGTTTCCCGAGACTCCCTGGTTAAGATTGATTCGGCGCTGCCTTTCCATCATGCCGCCCTGTTTGGTTGTGCGGTACTGACTGGCGTGGGTGCGGTGATTAATTCCGCCAATATCAAGGCCGGCCAGACAGTCGCGGTTATTGGACTCGGGGGCGTGGGTCTGAACAGCGTACTTGGCGCCATGGTCGCTGGCGCCAGCGAAGTTATCGCCATCGATCTGGATGACGGTAAGCTCGCGCTCGCAACGGAGTTGGGCGCTTCCCATGCCTTCAACAGTAAAGACCCGGACTGCGTCGAGAAGATCAAAGCCCTCACCAATGGGGGAGTTGACTGCGCCATCGAGATGGCGGGCTCGGAAAAGGCCTTGGAATTTGCCTATCTGATCACTCGTCGCGGCGGTACAACGGTGACCGGTGGGCTTGCTCACCCGGAAAAGAAAGTGGCCATTCAGCAAGTCAGCCTGGTCGCCGAGGAGCGCACGCTCAAAGGCAGCTATGTCGGCAGTTGTGTGCCGGTACGCGATGTCGCCCGTTATGTATCGCTGTTCCAGCAGGGCAAATTACCGGTAGACAAACTGCTGACCCACACCCTGACCCTGGACCAGATCAACGAGGGTTTTGAGCGCCTGGCCGCTGGCGAAGCGGTGCGTCAGGTGATTGAATTCAACTGAGGATTCAGGAGCTATTCAGAGACATAAGGGCACCATCCCCGCACGGAGTGCGGACCTGTACCAACAACGACAATGACGACAGGAGAAAACTTATGGTCCTTAACACCAGCTGTAAACGCATTATTCCGGCACTGATCGCCGGATCAGCCCTGCTGGCCTCGGCTCCGGCACTGGCTGAAACCGGTATGGAACGGGTGCAGAAAAACGCCCCCAACAACTGGGGTAAGTGGGGCGAGAATGATGAAGTCGGAGCCCTGAATCTGTTGGGGAATGAGCAGGTTCTGCAGGCTGCCAAAGCAATCCAGAGCGGCAAAACCTTTACCCTGCAAATCCCCATGACTCACGGCAAGGGTCCGGTATTCCCGGGCCGGGTTCCTACCATGCACTTCATGGCACAGGACGAGAGCATTTACTCATCTGGCAAATCCGAGGCACTGGCTGGCGGCGTCAAATTCTCGGATGATGTGGCGTTCATGTACCTGCAGGGCACCACCCACGTGGATGGCCTCGCCCACGCCTGGTATGGCGATCAGGTCTATGGGGGCAAGAGCGCTGACAGCACCGTACATGGCCATGCTCACGGTGATGTGGCGGCTATTGGCAAAAAAGGCATCACCGGACGCGGAGTCTTGCTGGATGTTGGCCGTCATATGGGTGGCGGCGACAAGCACCGCCTGGCACCGAATACCTGCGTCAACCTGGAGGATTTGAAGGCCACGGCCGAAGCCCAGAATGTCGAGATCAGGAAACGCGATATCCTGGTGCTTCGCACCGGTTCAATCGCCCGCTTCTATGAAGATGAACCGGATGCCGAGTGGAGCGCCATGACCGAGCCAGGCCTGTGTTACAGCCATGAACTGCTGGACTGGATCGACGAAATGGAAATTCCGATGATTGCTGCTGACAACATCGCCATTGAAAAGGTCGCCCAGGAAGTCGACGGCGAGCAGATGATCATTCCTCTGCACGGCGCACTGATGCGGGATATGGGCGTAGTACTGAGTGAGATCTGGTGGCTGGATGACCTCGCCGCCGACAGTGTCGAAGACGGCCAGTACACCTTCATGCTGGTAGCGGCGCCCCTGAAGATGGAGGAAGGCACCGGTTCACCTGTCAATCCGGTCGCTATCAAGTAATAAGGACCCTCCAGAACCCGGTGCGCCGCTTAAGGCGTATCGGGACCTGTCGGGCGATTGACTTCCGTACGGGCAATGTCATACACCCGAAAGGCAAATATGGTGTAGAACACCGCCAGAAACTGATAAGCAATATTGATCACCGTCGTCATGAGCCCATGAATACCGCTGGTCTCATCAAACGCAGCCCCCAGAAAATACAGCGGAATATAGATGCTCGCGGTAATAACGGCATAGCCGCCCAGGATCACCCACATGTATTCCCTGGTACCCGCCCAGCCGATCTTGATTGCCTCCATCGGCTTCCGATCATTCAGCAGCAGCTCGAACTCGGCGAAAGCGACTCGCACCGCAATGATCACCCCTGGCAGGATCAACAGGAACAAGCCAAACATCACCGCAACAGTCACCAACAGGCTGAGGATAATAAACGGCTGCCAGTAACGGAGACCCAGGGACCAAAGTTCGCGGGTATTGCGGGGGCGACCGGAAATAATCGAGGCAATGTAGTACACCACCGCCACAGAATACACCGGATACACCATAAAGCTGGCGATCATCGGGATGGCCTGTTCCGCAAGAACAAACTCATTACTTACCATAAAGCTCTGATACAGCGAGATCAGTATCTCGATTGGCGCCACGATGGGCAGCACAATCATGGCAAGCGCAACACCATGGGTTCTGAAAAACGCCCAACTGTCCGACAACGACTTACCAAGCATGGCAAAACCTGTTAATGAATAAACCCCGAATCATAAACGGACCCTGCTTCAATTGCACCGTATCCGGGAACGTCAGAGTAACAAAGTGCGGAGCAAGGCCGCTGCCCGGGGGTCTGACAAACGCCCACAAAAAAAGACAGCCGAAGCTGTCTTTTTTAAGCGTGTTGCGTGCTATTTAAACAGCAACAACATTTTCTGCCTGAGGGCCTTTCTGGCCTTCGGTAACGGTGAAGTCGACTTGCTGGCCTTCAGCCAGAGTCTTGAAACCGCCACCTTGAATAGCGCTGTAGTGAACAAAAACGTCAGGGCCGCTTTCACGAGTGATAAAGCCAAAGCCTTTTGCTTCGTTGAAGAACTTAACAGTACCGGTAGTAGTAGACATAATTAAAATCCTGAAATCGATTATTTAATGTGCCGCCAGACCATCGAAACGATGCCTGATCAGCGTTGTGCGGAAACAAAAAACACGCGGAATCAAAAACAGGACGGTGCACTACTATCAAACAACAACAGAGAAGCGTCTTATTCGTGAAATGCTTTGCTAAATCTTTCCTACGGCGGTCACACTACGTCAACCACCGATGAATGCCAAGGCTTATTTACAAAAACCTCGTATTATCCGGGCCAGTAATGCTGACTTCTGACAAGGAGATTCCTATGTTCCAACCGCCTGTTACCACCCAACGGGTCGATATCACAAGCAATAGCGGCGAAACTTTCAATGGCTACCTCGCTCTGCCCCCGGCCGGTAAGGGCCCGGGAATCCTCCTGATTCAGGAGATCTTCGGCGTCAATCATCATATTCGCACGGTGGCGGAACAGTATGCGATGGATGGTTATGTGGTATTGGCACCGGATGTTTTCTGGCGTCAGGAGCCAGGGGTAGAACTGGCGTATGACGGCGAGGACATGCAGAAGGCTTTTCGATTGGTCAATGAGATTGACTTCCAGGTGGCCACCAGAGACTTGACCAGTGCTACCAAAACGCTGCGCCAGCGCCCTGAATGTGACGGGGAAATCGCCGCCATCGGATACTGTATGGGAGGCATTCTCGCCTATCTGTCTGCATTAGAGGCGGGCGTTGACCGCGCCGCCTGTTTCTATCCGGGGGGTATCGCAGGGCATCTCGACAAGGCCGAGCACTTGCAGGTGCCGGTACAATTTCATTTTGCTGATGACGACAAACACATCACCGCTGATCACGTCGAGCAGACCCGGGAGGCATTTACCGGACGCGAAGACGTTATCATTCACACCTACGAGGGCGCCGACCACGGCTTCAACTGCTGGGCTCGCGGCAGTTACCAGCGCCACGCTGCCGCATTATCTCACGGGCGGGTATTGAACTTTCTCGAAAAAAGCATCAGTTAACGCCATTTTTCCTGAGGTGGCCGATACCTTTTCAGGCCGTCCAATAACTCGTCAGGGGTATTTTCGACTACCAGCATGTCGACGTATTCCTGGCTCAGGAAGCCCTCGCCCTGCATGGTTTTCACCATAGTGAGCAAGTGGTCAAAAAAGCCCGCGACGTTATAGAACGCGCAGGGCTTTTGGTGAAAACCAAGCTGCGCCCAGGTCCAGACTTCAAAGATTTCCTCCAGGGTGCCAATACCACCGGGCAGAGCCACGAAGGCATCTGCCAACTCTGCCATTTTGGCTTTGCGTTCGTGCATGTTCTTGACCACGTACAGTTTCGTCAACCCTGGATGGGCCAGCTCCCGGTCCCGCAGGTGTTCCGGGATGATTCCGTACACTTTTCCGCCGCTAGCCAGCACCGAATCGGCCACTACGCCCATCAGGCCGACATGACCACCACCGAAAACCACGTCCACCTGGTGCTGACCCAGAAACTCCCCGAGCTCCCGTGCCTGCTTCGCAAACATTGGATCGTTACCGGATCTGGAACCACAAAAAATGGCGACTTTCATCCACGCCCCTCGATTCAATAAATATCACACCATAATAAACCAGGAGAGCCCTCCGTTGTCTCGAAAGCCCAACGAATAAAAGACGATCTTCGCAACATCGCGTAAACTTCTACCAGCGTGTCGACGATTTCACACACCGAAATGACGTATAAAAGGAGCCAACAGTGAAATTCCTTTTGGGAGTGCTGATGATCCTTGCGCTACTTCTGATCACTGGCTTTGCGCATTGGCGGATTCACCTGCAGATCGCCAAGAATAGCCAGCGCCTGTTGTTGCATGCCTTATTGCTGACCGTCGCTATCGCATTCGGCTGGGCAATGGGTTCGGTGTATACCGAAAACGAGGAGGGAGGCGCCTGGTTTATCTTTCTCTACGCGTTTGGCGTAGTACATATTCCCGCGGCCATTATTCTGTGGCTGAAGAAGCAACAGTGACCAGATTCTTATAAATAACGCCGTTTTTCATAATGACGGTCAAGTTGCGCTGAGGATCTGCCAACAGACCGATGTTATCCAGAGGATTGCCGTTAACCAGCAGCAAGTCCGCCATGGCGCCTTTCTCGACCACACCCAGTTTGCCCTGGTATGGCGAACGTAGTCCTGAGAGTGCCAGGAGCTCTGCGTTCTTGGCGGTCGCCATCTTTAAAACGTCTCCCGGGCTGAACCACCGCACCATCTTTGCCAGTTGCGCACCCTGACGAGTGGCCCGAGCCGCATCAAACAGTGTGTCGGTGCCCCAGGCGATGTTCAGCTTATACTTTATTCCAAGCTCAATTGCCCGCTCGGTTCCCTTGGCTACCTGAAGCTGTTTGGCCCGATTGTAGGAACCCTCCGGAAAAGGCGTCGAGTCTTCGTCGTCCAGAAACGGCTGGATACTGAGCCAGGTACCGTTTTCCGACATCATTATGGCCGTTTCTTCATCAATCAACTGGCCGTGATCGACCACTTTCACACCCGCCTGAATCGCTGTTTGAATCGCCTTGGGCGTGTATGCGTGAATCGTTACGTAAGTACCCCAGTTGTCCGCCGCTTCAACGGCGGCTTTAAACTCTTCCGCGGTATACTGGCTGACATCCAGTGGATCGTACATCGACGATACCCCGCCCCCAGCCGCCAGTTTAATCTGGGAAGCACCCAACATCAGTTGCTCACGCGTTCTGCGCAAAACTTCATCGACACCATCGGCAATTGCCCCACCACCGACAATCTCGCCGCGACTCAGCTCGGCATCGGGTCCTCTTGGAATTTCGTAACGCATCCGGAAGTCGCCATGACCACTGGTTTGCGAGATCATAGCGCCTGAAGGCCATATACGGGGCCCAACAACGACGCCCTCATCAATGGCTCGTTTGAGGGCGAAACTCGGGCCCGCAAGATCTCTCACACTGGTGAATCCCCGCATGAGCGTACGTTCAGCTTCGGCACCTGCGATCAGGACAAGATAGCCAATGTCGGCAGTCAGCAGAGTATTCATCGACACCGCAACCATCATGGTGTGCCAATGCGCATCGATCAGACCGGGCATCAGCACCCTGCCTTCACCTGGTATAATTGTTATGCTTGGGTTATCGGTCAATGGGATCGGGCGCTCAGATATCTCTTCAATTATATTGCCACGAACAAGCACATAACTCGTTTGAGACAGCCCATCACTGACACCGTCGAATACCCTGACATTCTCGAAAAGGGTGACTGGAACAACAGCCCGGTCGTCTGCGTGGGCGCTAGCGGGAAAGAAGGCAGCAACGCCGGAACAGGCCAAGATCAGAGTGACTGAAAAGCGGGTAACCCCGAAGCGGAAAAGCCTCGTAATTCCAAACATTGCTGATACCTGCCCTAAGGTTAAAGTTCGTTAGCTTTACCGACACCACCGATGAACAAATAATTGGAGCGCGCTGACCCCTTACCGCCGGCAATGGCCACGTTGTGAATGGAAATAACGAGCCCGGTCTGATCCGAGTTCCGGAAACGGGTCACCACTCCAGCGGGCGAACCGTCCCTCACGCGCTCGCTTTCTTCACCCGCCCAGGAGGAACCAAGACAGCCAGAAATATCATCAACCGCTTTTTCATAGCGATGCTCAGCAATCTGTTGGTTTGGGGCATTCACAGAGCAGACATACGCGGTCTCCCCGGCCGCCCACTCCCAAATCTCACAATGGCCTTTAATGAGGTCCTTTTTGGCGCGATATAAGGACATTGAACTGAAATCACTTCGGCTGCCCCGTATACTTTCGAATCCCGATGGGTAATCCGCTATTACATCCGAGAGCGCGGTACAGGGATCATTTACAATCGATGGCGTACCCGAAAAACTCGAACATCCGGCGCCCATTGCTGCGACACAACCAAGAACAAAGACTCGACATCCAGACTTTTTCATCGTCTTAACCTGTTAGTTCGTGGGTTCCGTAAAAGTATCTTGGAGAATGGGAATTTCTATTATAGTTCATATTTGCACTTTTTCGCGCGCGCTCAACCGGCAATCAAGAACTCGCTCGCGGTCTTACAAACGGGCAGAATGACTGCACTTCTACACGACATTAAGAGGCACCATGAATCCGACTATCGAATTACTCAAATCCCACCGCTCGATCCGGAAATTCACTGACCAGAAAATTCCTCGCGAGCTGTTCGAGGAACTGATCCGCGCTGGCCAGGGCGCGGCCACATCAAGTCACGTTCAGGCCTATTCGATCATTCATGTCGTTAACCCGGAAAACCGGGCCAAGCTGGCAGAGCTCGCTGGGGGACAGCCATATATTGCCGAGAGTTCTGACTTTCTGGTGTTCTGCGCCGACATGAAGCGCTCCACAGAGGCTGCTGAGAGAGCTGGCGCAGACGTAGTGCATGGCATGACAGAGCACCTGCTGGTGGCGAGCGTAGACACGGCTCTGCTGGCCCAGAATATTGCCATAGCAGCGGAATCTGAAGGCTTGGGATTGTGTTATATCGGCGGCATTCGTAACAACCCCGCTGAGGTCAGTGAGGTTCTCAAGCTACCGGAGCATGTATACCCGGTGTTTGGTATGTGTCTCGGCTACCCCGACCAGAATCCGGAAGTCAAACCGCGGCTCCCGCTGGCGTCCATTCTCAAGGAAGACGTCTACCAGGCCGACGAGGACGAAGCGCTGGTCGCCGAGTTCGACGACACCATGCGCAGCTACTACCTGGCGCGCACGGGCGGCAACAAGGAAACCAACTGGTCAGAACAGCTGAAGCCCCTGTTCACCACCAAACTGCGCCCTCATATGAAGGCGTTTCTGGAGGGCAAGGGTTTCAAGATGAAATGAGACACCGGAAGTCGGGGTTTTCGGGGCAAGCTTGCCCCGAACTGAAATTGAGCCAGGCCACTAATCGACTGGCGCCTGAAGGCTCCGTACAAGGCCTTCTAGCCAAGAGACAGAAACAGCCCCATCAACACCGGCGAGATAAACGACAGCACGAAACCCGAGGCGATGGCGACTGGCACACAGGTAAGCCCGCCGCTGCTGCGGATGATCGGCAAGGTGAAATCCATTGCAGTGGCGCCGCCATAGCCTATCGCCATAGCGGGTCGCTGACTGATGATCAGGGGGATAATCGCCAGTGCGATAATTTCGCGTAACATATCATTCAAAAAGGCGACCCCACCCCAGGTTGGCCCCAAAGCGTCACCGACCACAATTCCGGATAACGAATACCAGCCAAACCCCGAGGCAAGCGCAAGAGTGTCGTGCCAAGGCAATGCCAACAGCGGCATGACCAGCACCCCACCTACAAGGGAACTGAGCGCCATGCTCAAAGCAATCCCCATACCTTGGCGGTTCAGCAGCAGGTGTCGCAATGATAGGCCAGCATTACGCAACTGGAGACCAATCAGGAACAGCAGCAACATCAGCGCCCAAGTAGCCACCTCGTCTACCAAGGGCAGTTCAGGCAACAGAAAGTACCCCAACAATAAGCCAACCACTACTGCGGCCAGAGGCTTCAATGCTGCGAGAAACAGGCGGTGATAGCTGGCCTTGCCTGTGACGTCCGGCTGTTCCACGGCCATCGGTTGCCAGCGGTGCCAGAGCCAGAGCCCCGCCATATTCGCTGCCAGCAAGCCGGAGGTCAGTACCAACACCTGTACCGCCATACCACCGAGCTGCTGCCATAACCCCTCCATCTGGCCGAGCCCGAGGCCGAGCAGGCCGAGGATGAAGTAGACCAGGCCGTCCACACTATGATGTATCACGGTCATGGTCTTGCGGTTCTCAAGGGCGATAGCAAAGCCCACAAACAAAGGCACAAGAATCAGCAAGGCACCGGTCAGCATTAAAACCTCGGATTAATAGTAGGTGTCTGAAAGGGAGAACGCTTAACCGATGGGCTCGTGCTGGTCCGGGTCAAACTCGTAATCGCCGGCGTTGGCATCCCGGTCTTTCCGTATGGTTCGGGCAAGACGCTGGGCTGCGACCGACCAAACCGCATGCTCGCCGGGCTGCGCTTCGTAGCTCTGGCCCAGCAATGCGCCAGCCACACCGCGCAACGCGGCCTCGGCCTGGCCAGCACTGTGATAGGGGCCCTGACAACGATGATGCTCAGGCTGGTGCTCATCTGAGCCGCTCATGGCGACCAACGCCCAGATCTCATCACCCACGTTTTTTATGTGCAGTTCTACCCGCCGGTCCCGCCGGGTCAATACCAATTCTCGTAGCGGGCCACGCCCGTGAAAATAATGCAGCTTCATCAGGACTTCTTGGGTTCGGGATTAGTGCAAGGCGGCGCTGGTTCTGTCCTGAACCAACACCCAGGGGGCAACGACCACTGCCCAGAGCTCAGTATTGCGATCGTACCAGGCCTGCGCCAGCGGGGGTGATACATCCCCGACCTGGTCACCGGCCATCCACTGCTCAAACTGACCTTTGTTGTCAGCGGTGAGCTCCAGCGCAACATCCAGCAAATCGAGTTCCGGCGACACCCGTACCACATGGCCACGTGCATAATAAGTCTGTAGATCCCGCCAACAGATGCTAGAGGTTTCCAGATTCAGTTTTTTCTTGAGTTCTTCCGGTGATTCGCGAGTAGGCATATTCAAACCTTAGACAACCATATTTTATGTATCTGATCCGCCAGCGTCATGGGGTCGAGTAGAACGCTACTTCTTCAGTTTGCACTTTGGCCGTCATGAATACCAGTGGCCGCTAGGTCAGGCGTCCAACCCTTCCAGCAGACCAGCCATATCGTCAGCATGCTCTTCTTCCTGAGCCAGAATGTCCTCGATAATGCGTCGTGAGGTCGGATCCTGATCGCCCAGATAGCGAGCAATTTCCCGGTAGCTGTCAATGGCGATGCGTTCCGCCACCAGATCTTCCACCACCATTTCCCGGAGGGTATCACCCTCGACAAACTCGGCATGAGATCGCGTCAGGAGGCCTTCCGGTGAAAAGTTGGGTTTGCCTCCCAACTGGACGATACGCTCGGCAAGCCAATCGGCGTGCTGCTGTTCCTGATCCGCGTGCTCCAGAAACTCTTTGGCAGCGACATTGGCGTTGATGCCTTCGGCCCGGAAATAATGGCTTTTGTAGCGCAATGTACAGACAATCTCTGTCGCCAGAGCTTCGTTGAGGATTTTAATCACGTTGTCCCGGTTAGCACCGTAACCCTCAGTGACGGCACCTTGTTCAATGTGTTTGCGTGCCCTCTCGCGGAGGGTTTTTACGTCTGTCAGAAACGGTTGATCGGTCATAGTCTCTCTCTTTAATTTTTTGAATTCAGCGCTGCTACGCTTTGTATATTGCAGGCCTTTGCATTTAACCCTCGCTCAGGCCGTCCGGATCATTTCCCTCACTACATAGTGCAGGATACCGCCATGCTTGAAGTAGACCGCCTCGTTAGCCGTGTCGATGCGAGATTTCAGCTCACAGCTTTCAGTGGAGCCGTCTTTGTATTTCACTGTCATGGTCAGGGTCTGGCCCGGTTTGATCTCGCCGGAAAGTCCTTCGATGCTGACGGTTTGCTCTCCGTTCAGCTTCAGGCTCTTGCGGTCCGTACCTTCCGGGAATTGCAGCGGCATCACACCCATACCGATCAGGTTGGAGCGGTGAATCCGCTCGTAGGACTCGGCTACCACTGCTCTCACGCCTAAAAGACGGGTGCCCTTGGCAGCCCAGTCGCGGCTGGAGCCGGTGCCGTATTCCTTGCCCGCAATAATCACCAGCGGTGTGCCCTGTTCCTGATACTTCATGGCGGCGTCATAAATTGCCATCTGCTCGCCGGTAGGCACGAATTTGGTAAAACCACCCTCCACGCCATCCAGCATTTCGTTCCGGATACGCACGTTGGCGAAAGTGCCACGCATCATCACTTCGTGGTTGCCCCGGCGTGAGCCGTAGGAGTTGAAGTCCTTCGGCTCGACCCCGTGCTCCTGCAGATACTTGCCCGCTGGGCTGTCGGCTTTGATCGAACCTGCTGGTGAAATGTGGTCTGTGGTCACGGAATCACCCAGCATAGCCAGAATGTGCGCATCCTTGACGTCCTCTACTGGCTCAGGCTCGGCTCCCATACCTTCAAAGAACGGTGGATGCTGGATATAAGTGGAGGTCTTGGACCATTCGTACACTTTGCTCTCGGGCACCTTAATCGCTTGCCAAGTTTCATCACCGTCAAACACCGCGGCATATTCGGTGCGGAACATATCAGTTTTGACTTTTTCAACCGCCTCTGCGATTTCCTGCTGAGAAGGCCAGATATCCTTGAGATAGACCGGCTTGCCATCCTTGCCCTCACCCAAGGGTTCGTTGCTCAGATCAAGACGCACATTACCCGCCAGCGCGTAGGCCACCACCAGCGGAGGCGACGCCAACCAGTTGGTCTTGACCAGTGGATGTACGCGGCCCTCAAAATTCCGGTTACCGGACAACACCGACGCAACGGCCAGATCGCCCTCGTTAATGGCTTTCTCGATCGGGTCGGCCAAAGGCCCGGAGTTACCGATACAGGTGGTGCAGCCGTAGCCTACGAGGTTGAAGCCCAGTTTATCCAGATCCTCCTGGAAGCCACCGGCCTTGAGATATTCCGTCACCACTTTCGAGCCCGGCGCCAGCGAAGTCTTCACCCATGGTTTGACATCGAGCCCTTTCTCCAACGCCTTGCGGGCCACCAGACCGGCGGCCATCATGACGCTGGGGTTGGAGGTATTGGTACAGGAGGTGATCGCCGCGATAACCACAGCGCCGGGATTCAGGCGCAGCTTGTTGCCCTCCAGTTCAATATCCTGGCTCGTGTGGTGCTCATAGCTTTCCGATATACCCACTGCCGCCTGGCCGCCTTCTGCCACCATATTGGCGTCCCGCTCAGGATTTGGCTGCTGGTCCGTCTGACTCATCAACAGCTCGAAGGTAGATTTCATGTTCTTGAGTGCCACCCGGTCCTGGGGGCGCTTGGGACCCGCCAGGCTGGCCTCCACCTCGCCCATATCCAACGACAGCGTCTCAGTATAGGAGGGCTCCTGACCAGGCTCCCGCCACAGGCCCTGAGCCTTGGCATAAGCTTCGACCAAGGCAATCTGCTCATCCTTCCGACCCGTCAGACGCAGGTAACTGAGGGTCTGCTCGTCAACCGGGAAGAAGCCACAAGTGGCCCCGTATTCCGGTGCCATATTGGCGATGGTTGCCCGGTCGGCTACCGGCATATCTTTCAGGCCGTCACCGTAAAATTCGACGAATTTGCCGACCACGCCCTTCTTGCGCAACATTTCGGTGACGGTAAGCACCAGGTCGGTGGCGGTAATGCCTTCACGGAGTTTGCCGCTAATCTTGAAACCCACGACTTCCGGGATCAGCATCGAGACCGGCTGCCCCAGCATCGCGGCTTCCGCTTCTATACCCCCGACACCCCAGCCAAGAATGCCCAGGCCGTTGATCATGGTGGTGTGAGAATCGGTGCCTACCAGAGTGTCCGGGAACGCAAAGGTCTTACCTTGCTGCTCCTTGGTCCAGACCGTCTGGCCCAGGTACTCCAGATTGACCTGGTGGCAGATACCCGTGCCCGGCGGGACTACACGGAAGTTGTCAAAAGCCTGCTGGCCCCAACGGAGAAATTCGTACCGCTCCTGGTTACGCTCCATCTCAATTACGACGTTGTCCCTGAACGCTGACGCATCGCCAAAATGATCCACCATGACCGAGTGGTCAATCACCAGATCCACCGCTGTCAAAGGCTTGATCAGGGCCGGGTCTTTGCCAGCTTCCTTCATGGCATTCCGCATCGCAGCCAGATCCACCACACCCGGCACCCCGGTGAAATCCTGCATCAGCACCCGGGCCGGACGGTACTGAATCTCGGTATCGGAGTGCCGTTTTTCCAGCCACTGCTCCATCGCTTTCAGATGAGACTCATCAACGGTAGTACCATCTTCATTGCGTAGCAGGTTTTCCAGCAGGACCTTGAGGGAAAACGGCAGCTTGTCAATGTTACCCAGGTGCTTTGCGGACTCCGGCAGACTGTAGTAATGGAAGGTCTTGCCGTTTACATCCAGGGTTTTCAGCGTCTTGTAGCTATCGTTGCTGAGCGTGTCATTAGGCATATTCGCCTCCTGTGTCATGTGATTCATGGGAATCTCAGGGCATTGCCGGATGCCAGTAATGGAGACAGACGGGTTGAGAGGTTCCCTGATGTGAAGCCTGTCTTAACTATCGCACCTATTCACAGGACTTCAACCGTTGCTCGATGAATGTTCTTTATTGATTGCATGAATGAGCCAGGCGGGAGACTAGCTTTGACGGTCCCCGTAGAGCTGGGCATAAAGCCCTGCCTTGGCCAGTAATTCATCGTGATGGCCCTCTTCGATAATACGGCCATCCTCAAACACCACCGCCCTGTCGGCCCGTTTAACGGCGCTGAGTCGGTGAGCAATAATCAGGGTGGTCCGTTTTTCCAGAAATGCCTCCATCGCCTTATGAAGCTGGAATTCCGTCTCCGCATCCAACGCCGATGTGGCCTCATCCAGGATCACTACCGAGGGGTCCGAAAGCACCATTCGGGCAATGGCTAGACGCTGGCGTTGCCCCCCGGACAGTCTCACACCCTGCCGGCCAACCATGGTATCCAGGCCATCAGGCATCGCAGCCACCGTCTGGTCCAGCTGCGCAATTTGCAATGCTTCCCACATGCTGGCCTCGGACACCTCCCGGCCAAGGGTGAGGTTCTGACGTAGCGTGTCGTTGAACAATGCCGGATGTTGCAGAACGGTGGCGATATGCTCCCGCAAGCACGGCAAGCCGATGCGCTGTACCGGCACGCCGGCAATCAGAATGTCGCCCCGATCCGGGGTGTACATACCTAGGAGCACCTGCACCAGAGTCGATTTACCACCACCACTGGCACCGACCACGGCGACTTTTTCCCCCGGTTCTATGTGCAGGTTGATACCCCGCAGGATGTCTTCATCTTCACTGTACCGGAAATGGATGTCCCTCAAGGTGACGCTGACGGTATGGTGATCCCGAAACGGATTTTCCATGGCCGGGTAACGGGGCTCCTGTTTGAGCGCCAGTAATCGGTTGATTCGCGCCAGTGCGGCATTGGCTGCGTAAAATGCATACTGCATGTTGAGCATTTCCTGGACCGGGGTCAGCATGAACCAGAGATAACCAAATACCGCAAACATCATCCCGATGCTAAGATCACTCATCAACACCGCCACCATGGCAGCCGCCCGGAAAGCGTCGACGCCAAACTGGAACAAAGAGAAACTCGCCCGAGTGGCGGCATCGCTGCGCCATTCAAATTGCACCGCGTGGTCCCTTACGTTCCGTGCCCGGCCAATCAGATGCTGCAGATAATGCCCCTCCCGGTTAGCGGCCCGCAGTTGGTGAATGGCATCCAGGGTCTCGCTCAGCGCACTCTGGAAAGCTTCATAAGCACTGTTCTCCTTGCGCTTGAGCTCCTTGACCTGTTTGCCAATCAAAGTGGTGACGAAAATCACCAGCGGGTTGAACAGCAGAATCAGCAGCGCCAACTGCCAATGCACCCAGAGCAACACAATGGCGGTGCCGAGTACGGTCAGGCTGGCCACCAGAAACCGGCTGATGGTGTTGCCAAGGAACTGGTCAATGGTGTCGAGATCGGTGATGAAATGGCTGCTGACAGCCCCAGAGCCCAGAGTTTCGTACTCGGACATGGCTACCCGCTGCAAGCGTCCAAGCAACCGGGAGCGGATACGAAACACTACGTCCTTGGAAATCATCGAAAATTGAAGGGACTGCATGACGTTGAAGCCCAACGCGGCCAGCCGCATGAGGAACGCTGCTATCACCATCAAACCTATGTAGACCACCGGCTCATGCCAGGTTGCGGGTAAGATCGACTGCATCACCGGTAACACCGGACCAGCCTCGTCGAGCAGGACTTCGTCCACCAGCACCGGCAATAGCAGGGGAATAGGCACACTGACGAGGGTCGCCAGAATGGCGAGTATGTTGGCCCGCACCAACCTCGGCCGGTGTTTGAGGGCCAGGACTGCGATGGTTCGCCAGCTATAACCCCGGGTTTCCACCCCGGGGACCCCGGCTACTGGCGGTAACTTGCCCGCTCTATCTGTTGACTCCAATACTCCTCCTGCACGGCCGCCATTACCCGGTTTCTGTTCGAGATCTGGGATTCGAAAAACCTCAAGCGAGAAGATACGGGCAAAGTGCCCGGTTCGCTCAGCACCTATGGTAACTCAATGTCTGTGACTGGGCTCAGATAAGGCTCGGCTGGCGGCCAATAGCAGATTTGCGGCGCCGTCACTGGTCCCACATCATTTCATCTGCGATCATTGCCGCTTGTTTATTTTTACCCACCTGGTCCTGGCGACACTGTGAAAAACGACTGTCATTATCACCCCGGCGAACCTGCCAAATGGCACTGTGGCGAATGCCTGACCCACTACTGTACCGGGTGCATGCCTGATGCAGATACTCGCAAGCGGCATGGCCTGTGCCCGCAATGTGGGCGCTCCATGCGATACCTGGGGGCTGCGACTGCGGTAGTCCCTTTCTGGAACAGGTTGTCGGCATTTTTCCGCTACCCGTTCCACATGGACCCGCTCATCGTTATCGCCATTTGTACCTTGGTGCCGATGTTGCTGAGCGCCAATATTGTCGGCCTGATCGTCACGCTCTTATTGTTGGTGGCATTATTCAAATACACCTACGCGGTAATTCGCCATACTGCCGACGGTCACATGACGCCGCCGCCCTTGGCGACGGCCTTCAGCGGCGGCGGCTTCAACATCGTTTTCCTGCAGCTGCTGGTGTTTATCCTGATGGGCGGTGTAGTGTTCAGTGGTGCTCTGATAGGCGGACCCTTGCTTGCCATGCTGGTGCTGGCCTTTGTCATCCTGGCGCTGCCGGCCAGTATTATGGTGCTGGCGATGGAGCATTCCGTCGGCGCGGCGGTGAATCCAATGAACCTGGCCGTGTTGATTTCAAGAATCGGCTGGCCTTATTTCCTACTTTACGGCTACCTGATCCTGTTAACCCTGGCTTCCGGTGCGGCCCAAGAGTTTGCGGTTAATCATTTCGCACCGCAGATTGCGCAACCCTTGGCGGGCTTCCTGAACAGTACCTTTACGCTGATCCTGTTCCACATGCTGGGGTATCTGCTTTTTCAGTATCAGGAGGAGCTTGGGTTTGCCAGCGATCTGCAAAGCGACGGCATGCCGGAGCATGACCATCCGCGTGATCGTAGCCTGCGCTTTGATGCAGACATTGACATGAATCTGAAGGACGGCAATTACGACCGGGTGTTTTCAATGCTCCGGGAAGTGCTGAACAACGACCCCGGTAACGCTCATCGCATCGGGCAACTTTATTTACTGTTGAAAGCACGCAACGACAGCACTGAGTTTTACCGGTATCACCCGCGATTACTGGAATGGCTGGCCAACCATAACGACGCCACCGGCTTAACCGAGTTACTGGTAGTTCTTGAGAAAGCGGAGCCCGGTTTTCGCCTTGAGAACCCTGAACTGGCTGTGCGTTGCGCCGGAGCGCTCTACCGTCACGGCGAATACAAGGCGGTTCTGAAGTTACTGCAGGATTTTCACAAACGATTCCCGAACAGTGAACATCTGGCTCCTGCCTATCTCCTGGTAGCTCAGACGCTGGCTAACGGACTTCAGCAGTGGGACAAGGCCATCGCGTTTCTGAAGTTCATAAAGAAGAAATGCACTCAGCATCCACTGCAAGTGCAAATGGACACCTACCTCGCCCAGGCAGAAAAACACGAACCTTTGAAAGGCCCCAGGGCCAGTTTTAGCGGGGGAGTTGACGTCATTCGCGACTGAAGTCACTCCTTGTATATTGAGGCTACCTGGTTCGACCGTGTACCGCCTGGTAGGAGCGGTTTCAACCGCGATCAGTTTGCCGCTATTACTCATTCAACCTGAAGCAACTGCCGGTAATGGCGAGCTTTGTGCAACATCTGGCGCTTATCAAATTCGTCCGCGAGCAACCGACAGGCTTCACTGGCGAGGGTGTCATCTCCGCTCTCCCGTAGCCGATCAAACGCGCTTTCTGCGGTTTTCAGGTCGTCATTTCGCAAACAGGCGAACAATACCCGGTTATGATCCTCCGCCGACAACGGCTCATAGGCGCCACCTTTTGAAAGGTACTCCTGCCACACGCCAACCATGCGTTCCGGCTGTCGGCTGCTGATTGCCAGCGACATCAGCTCCCGGGCCCGCTCCCGGTATGGCGGCAGGTCCGGCCGAAGTTTGGCGAGCTGATACAAATGCTCGAGGATTATGGGCCGGTCCGGATAACTCTGGCGCAGCGCCTCAAACTGCTCTTCCGCCAGCCCAAACTCCATCCGCCCCAGACTCCCCATCGCCTGAGCGTAACTGCTAGTAAAATGCTCGTCCTGTTCGTCGTCTTCCGGCTCGAAAAAGGTCTCTTTAACCTGGAACCAGCTCTTCCCCAGAATCAGTACTAACCCGGCTCCGGCTAACAAACCTCCCGCGTGGGCCATGTAGGCAATACCAGTGGCACCGGCGAACCAGTAATCGTAGAGTTCCTTGCCCAACCACACCGGCAACAAGGCCAGGGCAGGCGCCCGGAAGTAGTTAAAATAGACGCCGAAAAAATAGAAGAACCGGATTCGCCGGAACCCGTAAATAGCCACGTACATGCCCATGAGGCCGGAAATCGAACCCGAAGCACCGACCAAAGGTACTTTACTGCCTACCGAGAAGGCCGTGTATACCAGCCCCGACAGCGCCCCACAAAGCAGATACGCTAACAGATACCGACCCGGCCCCATGGCTTTTTCGACAGTAAAACCCAGCAGAAAAAGAAAGACCAGGTTGCCCAGCAAGTGTCCCCAGCCACCATGCAAAAACTGATAGGTGATCAGTTTAGCAAGGCTCAATTCATCAGGAGTCAGCCCCACTTTGTTGGCACTGAGCTGCTCAATCAGCTCTTCCTGGATTGGCGGCCGTTGCGCCTGCCAGAGCTGCTGTTCCCGGGAGGCCCAGATTAACGACTGACTGGCCTGCATATAACTGTAAAACTCACGATCCGACAGCAGGCTGACAGCCATCCAGAGCCGGTTTTCTTCGACTGCCGATTGCTGGAAGGCCTCCAACTCCTCAAGGCGACCGGATTCGCCCCCAAGGTTGATCTTCCGCTGAAGATATTGCTCGTAAACCGGTGCTTCCAGTTCGAGCAGGTCGGAAGCCAGATAACGCTCCAGGGCCGTGGTCATCAGCCGGGGGTCCGAACCCTGATAGAAAACGAACACCAGCAGGCAAGTCAACATTAATCCAAGGGTGATCCAGGGCGGGCGCTTCCAGTTTATGGTGTTCTCAACAGGGACAATCAGCATCGGTGGTCACAATTCATCATAATTGGTCGGATCTCGTCTGCTTTTTACCACAGCATGGCCTTATTTTCGCGTTCAAATAGATCCTGATACATCAACACCTGGATCAGGAGATTCCAAGATGTCATACCCCCGTCATAGAAATAGTATTCAATGCCTGCAGCCATTTTGGCTTACAGTGTGCAGCAGCGCACTAGTGGTCACGTTAGCTGGGTGTTCAAGCACTTCGGAACAGCCGCAGAACGCCACTCAGCCCACGACAACCTCCGGCACAAAAACCCTTTCGTCAGAACCTGCTGAAGTGGCGACTATCGACCAATCGCCAATTGTGGCTGAACCCGTAAGTGACAATAGTTCAGCCAAACAAAAAGACAGCCTGAAAACCTCGAAAAAGGACACCGACATGACCGTACTGGTACTGGATGACCCGGAACTGATCGCACAATCCGCCGCACTGGAAGCTGGCATCATAATGCCGGTGAACAACGGGGATGACACACCACATCGTCCACACCGGACCCGGTTCCACTACAGCTTCGACAAGCACAACCTGAATGATGAGGATCAGGACATTCTGCGTGAACACGCCGCCTACCTCCGCGCCCACCCGGAAGTGACGGTGCATATCCACGCTCACACCGACCAGTTTGGCGCTAACGACTACAACACCTTTCTGGCCAAGTTGCGGGCCAGCGCTGCTGCCAAGCTGTTAAAGGCTGAAGGCGTAAACGATGCCCAGATTCGCACCACCGGATGGGGCAGCAGCAAACCGCTGACCAAACCGGAAGACCACGCCGCCAACCGTCGCCTGGAGCTGGAATACCACACCGGCCACATGGCGAAGGCGCAATAGGGCCCTGCAACGGACTTGTCGCGGTTGAAACCGCTGCTACCAAGCCGCCGACATCCGTAATAAAAAAGGCCACTGAAACGTGGCCTTTTTTAGCTAACTTGTCCGGGTAATCAGCGCCTACAGGGCATTGACCAACACCAGCACGGCCATCACCAGAATCGCCAGCCAGTTCAGCAAAATGCCCACCAGCCGGGTTGGGTGGGGGCCGCCACGGCCTTTGTGCATGCCCCAGGCGTGCAGCAGGCGACCCGCGATAAACGCCAGACCGGTCAGGTACACCCACTGCGTGTCCACGCCATTAAGCTCACCGACCCCAAGCAGAATCAACGTGATCGGTGCGTATTCAGTCAAGTTACCGTGGGAGCGAACGGCAGATTCAAAATCCCGGTCTTCCGTAAAGCCCATACCTTTCTTGTACTTCAGCCGAAAGGTGGACACCCGATAAGCCAGGAATAACATCAGAAAGCCGGTAATACTGGCGTAGACTGCCGTTAAAGGAATAATCATTGATTAACCCTTCTTGATGGCACTGACAATGAAGAGCAACAACACCGCGCCCGCCGTTGCCGTAACCAATTCACCGACAGCGCCCTGAGCCGCAAGACCAAGCAATCGAAATACAAAGCCGCCGATAATGGAGCCCACAATACCAATACCGATGTTCGCCAGTACGCCAAAACCACGGCCCTTCATGATCAGGCCTGCAAGCCAACCAGCAATACCACCGATGATCAGGAACAGAATAATATTCATTACTTGCTTCTCCGTGCAGGTTTGAGCACGCCGGCGGATCAAGGCGTGCTGGATATGATAACGGGTAGAGACTGCCCTGTTTTTAGAGGCGCTTCAAGATATTCGGCGGGCTTCTACCAGATACCGGAGCGGACCTTGATTGTCGATACCGTTAAAAGGATAGCAGGTGACCAGCAGCAAGCTGTTATCTGCCATATCGACGAGATTCATGGCTTCCTGACGGCTATCGACGATTCTCAGCCGGGTAACGCGGTAATCAATCCACGTTCCCTGGCGGCTCTGCAACCGGATTGTGCTATCGACTCTCATATCCTGCAGCGCCCCGAAATGGGTATCCCGGTGGCCCGCAATCACGACCGGGCCAGCCATGCCCGGCTCGGCGGAACCGGTTACATGGCCAGGGCCAAAGGCGAGGCTTTCACTGTGAGCGCCAGCCAGCACGATCAGCGGTTGGGCCGACTCTCCCAACTGCAATCGCGCCACCGGCCAGGTATCTGCCCAGGGCCAGGGTTTTTTCGCAGTCTGTCGAGCCTGACTTTCGGCCCAGGCCAGCGTCAGGAGTTCCTGGGCCACCATCGCCTTGAAGGGAATCCAGAGCCCGAGCGTGAAGACAATGCCGAAGGTAATGGAAAGGGTCAGCAGTATCCGGTTCATTCGAACACCCTCCGACGCAACATCATAAGTGCAATGCAGGGCAGCAGACCGATCAGGCCCAGTGCCATCAGTAAGGCAGCGGGCGTTGCAGTCTGCGGATAGCGCAGCATTGCCTGCTCACTACCGGCGGGCAGCAGGGTTGGCACATGATCCGTTGCCACCGGCATATCTGCAGGCCGCACTGGTGATTTGTCAACCGCAATGAAGCTGGTATATCGGGTCACCAGTTGATGTTTGAGTGCCAGTTGAATGACTCTGCTTTTATTCTCTTCGTTGATATAGCCGGAAAGGCTCTGATCCATCAACTGGTTGATCTTTGCCCGAGCCCAGTGCCGATGCAGGCCCTTGGCGGGCGCCGTTTCAGTTAACGGCAGTCGCTGCTGCCAGGCGCTGCTATCCGGCAAACGGCCTGACACACTGAGGTCGCCGCTCGGAGATTGCCCCCGGACAACCTGAACCATCGGCTCGCCCTGGAACAGATCCCCGGGTCGTGACGGCAAAACCTCAGCATCAGTGTCAGCAGTCCAGTCAGTCACAATATCTGTCAGAACCGGGGACTGCATTTTACCGAACAGTTCGGCCAGCGGCTGCTCCATGGCGGTCAGATCACTGATCGACGTGTAGGTGCCCCGACCGAACCGGGCCGCTTCCCGCATGAAATGCATGTTCGGGGCCGAGCCGATACCCACGGTGAACAGACGGCTTTGCCCCAGGTGGTCCTGAATGTACCGGAACAGCTCAGCCTCGTTACCGACCGCCCCGTCGGTGATAAAAACTACTTGCCGGATACGATGGTCCTGCTCGGGTCGTTGTTCCGCCAGCGCTACTGCCAGCGCTCCCGC
This sequence comes from Marinobacter sp., assembly GCF_040882185.1. GTDB lineage: Bacteria > Pseudomonadota > Gammaproteobacteria > Pseudomonadales > Oleiphilaceae > Marinobacter. Next base: position 64,318 of record NZ_JBBEBW010000003.1, read on the forward strand.
CATCTCGGTGCCGCCATCGGCCTTGAGGCCACGTACATAGCGCCGGGCCTGACTCAGATTGGCGGTGCTTGCGGGCCTGGCCTCGCCGTACAGGGACGTGGTCTGGCTATTGAACTGAATAACGTTAAAGCGGTCATCCACCGCCAGGGTATCAAGACCTCTGAGCAGGGAAGCCCGGGCCTGTCGGATCGACTCCCCCGCCATGGAGCCGGAAGTGTCGACCACAAAAACCAGTTCACGAGGCAATTGTTCCGTGTTCTCAAGACCCGGCACCAGCATGGTCATAAGATAGTCCTCACCCTGCCAGGTTTCATGGAAGACCGCCGCTAAAGGCGCCTGGCCACGTACCGGTGCCCAACGCACCACCAGATCACGGTCCATCAGGATTGCGCCTGCCTTCGGAACCACCACGACGGTGTTGCCATCCCAGGTATTGTGTAACCCATGGGAAGGGCTGGTCACCGCACCGATAGGCAGGCCCGCATTCAATGTCAATTCCACGTGGGCAACATGGCTGGTGGAGTCAATATCCTGGGGCAGTACCGTGAACGGGCTGATGGCATCTGCATCCGGCACTGCATTGGTAGGCACCGCCCAGCCGCCTTGCCAACCCGTCAGCCCAACCGTTTCTGCTATCACTTCACCGGGGATATAGCGGGGTGTCAGCGTGGTGGGCAGGCGCAATTCGAATTCGCCGGACTGATAACGCACCGCCTGCTGATAACGCAGTTCAATCGATACCGTCTCTCCCGGCGGTATATTGGCGAGCCGGGTGGTAAACAGGTTGGGCCGCTGCTGCTCGATCTTGGCCGCCTGACGGCCCTCCTGTTTCGCCTGCTCGTACTGTCGCCTGGCCTCGTCCCGGGGCTGGATTTTCCCAATGATTACCCGCTCCCCAGCGGTCATTTTCAGGCTGTAAACGCTGGCTTGCTCCGGTAACGGGAATACATAGACGCCCTCCTGCCACTGCTGGCTGCTGTTTTCAAAGGACTGCACCAGGCGGGTGTCCGCGATCAGCCCTCCGACTTCTACTGTGTAGCCGGTTCGCAACAACGTAGCCGGTTGTTTGCCACCGGTTTGCTGATCAATAAAATGGAAAGCACCAGCGCCCTCTTCCCTGCGTTCTCCACGCTCGCTGGCGTCGGCAACCACCGGTTGTATAGCAAAAAACAACAGTACCGCTAACCACAGACTGATACCTTCAACTACCGCTATACGTCTGGCTTGACGTGCAGAGACAGAAGAGCGGATTGCAAAGGGGTGATCACTCAGGCCGGGAGACTGCGCGTTGGATTGCATCGGCTAGATTCCTTATTCTCGATGAGTCGGTTATGGCGTCAATTTCAACTCATCGAAACGGCGATGCCGTGGCGGAATCTGGCCAGGCGAAGGCAAACTATGATCAATTGTGGCAAAACCGCCTGCCATACTTGTGCTGGCCGGTTTCCATGGTTAAATGGCCAGCAGATTCAGGACCAGACCCGGGACTTACTATGAAGCGTCACATTGCATTGATAGAGGACGAACCCGCCATTCGTGAGAACTACCGCGATGCTTTCGAACGGCGGGGTTACCGGGTATCCGTTTATGGCGACCGCAAGAGTGCCTTTCAGGCGCTACGTAATAGCCTGCCGGATCTGGCGATTATCGACGTGGGGCTGGGAGATGAAATGGACGGTGGCTTTGACCTCTGCCGGGACTTGCGCCAGCTCTCCCCGACCCTGCCGATGATCTTCTTGACCGCCCGGGATAGCGACGCCGATTCCGTGCTCGGACTCAGGCTGGGCGCCGATGACTACGTCACCAAAGACATGAGCCTGGACCACCTGTTCGCCCGCATCACCGCGCTGTTTCGTCGAGCCGACGCCTGGACCGAATCACGCCAGCAGCCCGATGAAGAGCTGGAGCGGGGGCGCCTGAACCTGAATGTCGACCGCATGACCGCAGAATGGGACCGCAAACCGATCGACCTGACGGTGACTGAGTTCTGGATGCTCCATGCGCTGGTCCATCACCCGGGCCATGTCAAAAGCCGTACCCAACTGATGGAAGCCGCCAGTACCGTGCTGGACGACAACACCGTGACCTCCCATATAAAACGCATACGTCGCAAGTTCCAGCAGTGCGACAGTGGCTTCGACGGCATCCAGACCGCCTACGGTTTTGGCTATCGCTGGAACGCCCATGAGGCCTGATTTTTGAGTCTCAAACGCCAGCTTTTCGTCGCCAGTTTACTGATGCTGCTGATTCCCTGGGCAGGTTTGCAGTTTGTGCTGGAACTGGATACAGCCTTGCGTGAGCAATCCACCAGCCAGCTAAACGCCCAGGCCAGTCGCATGGCGCTTGCCTTGGCAAACCAACTGCCGGTCATGGACAGCCGGGAGACGCTGTACGCCACCACGCTCAGCAGGGCACTTAACATCGACGGTTACGGCGACGACTGGCCCGGCTATGACGACACCGACACCCCGACCGAGACAACCAATGAGCCGATCCAATGGCAAGCTGCCGTCCATGGCAGCTCGTTGTATCTGCTGATTCGGGTGCAGGTGGAGTCACCGGTTTATTTTGATCCAGGCCAGCCCAACCGGCCTTTCGAGCACTTGCGGATGTATTGGCAAAGCGGTGAAGGTCTGCATGAACGCCACATCAGAACCCCTGCCCCAGGGCCCGTGGTGGGCTGGCGACCAGGCCGGGAGCCCGCAGCGGATTATCGGATAACGGGTGTGTGGCAGGCGACGGGGCGGGGCTATCAGCTTGAGTTGCAACTGCCACGACTGGAAGAAAACAGCCTGTTCAGTTTTGCCGTTCACCGGCCAGTGCCCGAAGGCGCCGGGGTAGAACCCGGAACAACCCGGCCTGTCGCCGGCCCGGCCATTAACCCCAGGATGTTGAGACTCGTTACCAGGCTCCCACGCCTTGAGGAGAACCTGGCAGCTTCATTGGTGCCAGGCCAGCATGTTCGTATCCTGACGCCTGAAGGCTGGATATTGGCAGACAGTCATATTCCGGCGACCAAGGTTCAGACCGACTTTGAAGCCATGAGCCCGCTGGAAATCGTTGAGCAGATCAGTCTGAATGGTTTGCGGGCCCTGGTGCGCTATTTTCAGCCCTTACCCCTGCAACTGCCCGAAACCGAAGCCCGGATAACGCCCGGGCAACTGGGGGAGCAGGCCATTGTCCGTCACGGTGAAGCGGACGCCCAACTCATGGTCGCCCACGACCTGCCCGCTGGCCACGTACTGATGCTGGAGCAGTCCCTGGAGCAGATTCTGGCGCTGTCCGGCAATACTCTGGGTTCCGTGATTACCCGAAGCACCCTGCTGATCCTCGGCTTGATGCTGGTGCTGCTTGGCTACGCCAGTTGGTTATCCTGGCGAATAGCCCGGCTGCAGCGGGCGGTTCGTGCCAGTGTCGATGATGATGGCCGAATTATTGCGGCCATGCCGCCCAGCAAAGCGCGGGATGAACTGGGTGATTTGTCTCGCCAGTTCAGCCTGATGGTCGATAATCTGCAAGGCTATACCCGCTATCTTGAAAGTTTCGCCCGCCGACTCTCCCACGAGCTCAAGACCCCGGTGGCAGTGGTACGCTCTTCGTTAGAAAACCTGTCCCATGATACCCGGCCGGAACAACAGGCGATCTACATCCACCGGGCCCACCAGGCCACCGACCGTCTAAGCCAGATATTGCAGGGTATGAGTGAGGCCGCACGGCTGGAACAAAGCTTCGACCAGGCCGAAAAAGAAGTCTTCGATCTCGCCATTGTGGCCGCCCAGGCTGCGGAGGCTTATCAGGAACTCTCCCCCCAACACCGGATTCGCTATGTCGGCCCCGCTAACGGCTGCACTCTGAACGGCTCACCGGAATTGCTGGTGCAACTGCTCGACAAGCTGGTGGACAACGCCCGGGACTTCACGCCCCATCAGGGCAGAATTGAGGTTGAACTGAAACACCAGGGCGGCGGCCTTGAACTGAGCGTTTTTAACGAGGGCTCTTCCCTCCCTACCGATCTGGCCGGTGAAATTTTCAGCCCGTTTGTCTCGATTCGGGACGGCACGGATCAGGGCCATTTGGGGCAGGGTCTGCTCATCGTAAGGCTGATTGCGGAATATCATGGCGGCGCGGTTCAGGCTTTCAACGACACGGCCAGTGGCGGTGTCCGTTTCCGGGTAACACTGCCCGAAAACGGACGATCGTAAAATCAGTCGTCGAAGCGACGGTCCGAGAACTGACGATAGAACTGCTGGGCTGTACGGCCATTACGAACCCCGCGCCCGAGCGCAAAACGAATGGCTTCTTGATGCAGCGCCTGCCGGTTGACGACCTCTGGAAACAAGGCATCCACAGCCTGCAGATAAACCTCCTGGCCAAACGGATAGAATGACAGCTGCAAACCAAAACGATCCGCCAGCGATACCTGTTCTTCTATGGCCTCGGCTGGGTGCAGTTCGCCGTTTCGGACCTCACTCTTGAGGTTATCCGCCATAAACTCCGGCATCAGATGGCGTCGGTTGGAGGTGGCGTAAACCCGGACATTTTCCGGGGGCAATTCCAGTGAGCCTTCCAGAACACTTTTCAGAGCCTTGTAGGCCGACTCGCCAGCCTCGAAGGACAGATCATCGCAATAAATGACAAACCGGTACGGCAATTCGCACAGGTCATCCACGATCTCCGGCAAATCCACCAGATCATCCTTGTCGACTTCAATCACCCGCAGACCGTCACGTCCATAACGGTTTAACAATGCCTTGATCAGAGAAGATTTGCCGGTACCCCGAGCGCCCCACAACAAGGCGTTGTTGGCGGGCAGACCCTGCAGGAAACGCTCGGTATTGGTGGCGAGTGCGGCCTGTTGGCGCTCAATCCCCTGAAGCTGGTGCCACTGCACCGGGTCCAGCCTGGCAATCGCCCTGAGGCCCTGGCGATGGCGACGCCAGACCGCCGCACGGGTGTGGGACCAATCAACCGGATTATCTACTGGCATAACTGCTAAACCTCTGGCGTTCATTAGTGTGACTATCTTAACGTTATCTGGCCGCCTTACGTTACGGCCCCACCTCGTGGTCTGATGAGTGCAGGTCTGATACACTTTAAGACCAGAAAACTCAATGACTCCCATGGAATGGGATATACCGGAGACGCAGGATGCGACAACTTCTTCCGAGCCTCACGCTTATCGTGTGCGCTCTGCTCTTATATCTACTCTCAACTCTACTTTTAAACCCGGCCAGCGCCGACATCTATCGCTGCCAGCAAGCCCACCAAACCGTGTTCTCGGACCGCCCCTGCGGCGCCAATGCCGAAACGGTCACCGTTAACCCGACGTTAACCGGCGGCCAGCTCGATACCGGCACCGACGTGGAATTCTGGCAGGCACCTGCCCGGCAGCCTTCGCAAGCCGCCAGCGGCTGCTCTGGTGGCTATATCCAGTCCACGGAGCTGCGCCATTTACGGGTAAAACAGCAGGTCCGCGAAGGCATGACGGAAAAACAGGTCCGATACATTCTGGGCCCACCGGACCACCACGATGGCCAGTGGTGGGTGTACCTTCGCAAAGGCGAAGAGACCGGGCGCTACCATCTGCGCGGCGGCTGTCTCGATAAGTGGCGTTAACGGCTCGGGTTATGATGGTACTTCTTTACAGCATTAAAGCATTGGCCGATAAAACCAAAACAGATTAAGCTGCGCGCTAAATTAGTGCAATTTCGGTAGCAGCCATGTCTCGTCTTCGTTTGCTGTTTGATAACTTTACGCTGGTCATGATCGTTGTGATCATTACCGCCACCGTTCTGCCTGCCCACGGTGCGGGCGCCACATTCTTCGGCTGGTTGACCAGTTTAGCGATTGCGCTGCTGTTCTTCATGCACGGCGCCAAACTGTCTCGCCAGGCGATCATCGCGGGTGCGACCCATTGGCGGTTGCACCTGCTGGTGTTCGGTTGCACGTTTATTCTGTTCCCGATCGTAGCCCTGATCTTTCAACCTGTGCTGCGGCCATTGCTGGGTGACGCCCTTTGGGTCGGTGTGTTGTATCTGGCCGCCCTGCCGGGCACCGTGCAATCCGCCATTGCCTTTACCTCTCTGGCCCGGGGCAACATTCCCGCCGCCGTATGCAGCGCTTCGGCGTCCAGCCTTTTGGGCATTTTCATCACGCCGATTCTGGTGAAAATCCTACTGGATGCAGACGCAGGCACCGCCGGTACACTCGAAGCGATCCTCAAGATCAGCGTACAGCTGCTGCTACCCTTCTTAGCCGGACATCTAATGCGACCCTGGATCGGTTTCTGGGTGGATCGCAATAAGCACTGGCTGAAAAACGTTGACCAGGGCTCTATCCTGCTGGTGGTTTACACCGCGTTCAGTTCCTCAGTCATTGCCGGTCTCTGGCAGGCAGTGCCGCCTATGTCGCTGCTGATTCTGACGGTGGTGTGCTGTGTGCTGCTGGCAATCATGCTGGTGCTCACCACATGGCTCGCGCGGATATTGGGCTTCAACAAGGAAGACGAGATCACCATCGTGTTTTGCGGCTCCAAAAAGAGCATGGCCACCGGTGTACCGATGGCCCAGGTGCTATTTGCGGGTGGGGCCGTAGGGCCGGCGATTCTGCCGCTGATGGTTTTTCACCAGATCCAGCTGATGGTATGTGCCGTCATGGCCCAGAACTACGCCCGTCGTGAACTGCCAGGCGATGAGGCAGTTCAGGAAGCCCACTAGTACGACCTGATGCCTTAAGCCGGAGGGTTCACACCAACGTAAACCGTGTTGGTGGATTCGCAGTTCTGAAGCGGGTTGTAGAACGCCACTACGTGAGAAGCCGTGTCGGTGAACAACTCGTTCAGAATAACCATGAATTCTTCATCCGGCGGATCATTTGACCAGAGCGCAAACACGCCGTCAGGTCGTAACTGCCGGGCCATGCGCTGCAGACTTTCCACGGTGTAAAAACTGGCGTTGGAGTCATTCAGCAGGGCCCGTGGCGAATGGTCTATATCCAGCAGAATGGCATCAAACAGCCTGCCGGGCTGGGCTGGATCAAAGCCAGAACCTTCATCTACCGCCAGATCGAAAAAGCTGCCATGAACGTAGCGGCAACGGGGATCAGCGTTCAGCGTCTGCCCCAGGGGCACTTTCTCCTGCTGATGCCAGCCAATCACGGTATCCAGGGCTTCCACCACCAACAACTCCCCCACCCGATCACTGCGCAGTGCCGCCTCTGCGGTGTAACCCAGCCCTAATCCACCGACCACGACACTCAGATCTTCACCTTTCACAGCCGCCAGCCCCAGGTCCGCCAGCGCAACTTCCGCCTCCACGAACATACTGGACATCAGGAACTCTTCGCCCAGTTTTACCTCATAAATATCCCGGTTGCCCATGGCGGGGATACGACGTCGGCGCAAGGTAATTTCGCCCAGAGACGAGGGCTGGCTATCAATCTGTTCGAACAAAAGACCCATGATTTACTCTATTGAAGATAACGGAATTTAAACAGTGGCCATGGTAACAGCTCTTGCGGTACAGGTTTACGATTGGACGATAGTTCCAGTCTATGCGGTTCTTTACAGCAAACCCGCCTTGATTACCTACCGAGTCGCTACCACACATAGTAATTAAAGCTGTTGGTACTACAACCGCAAATCGAAAGGGAGAACAACATGGCAGATCCCGTACTACTCATCACCGGCGCATCCTCTGGCATCGGTGCCGCTACCGCACGAGCAGCCGCCAAAGCGGGTTACCGCTTGGTGCTGGCAGCCCGCTCCGAAGACAAACTGCAAGGCTTGCAGCAGGAGCTCGGCGGCAGTGATCGGGTGCTTACCACCCGCTGCGACGTGCAAAGCAATGACGACCAGAAGGCCATGGTGGAAAAAGCCCTGGCAACCTTCGGCCAAATCAATGCTGTGTTCGCCAACGCGGGCCGGGGTGGTTCTCCCGGTGGCTTCAGCGGCGCCGACCCGGAGACCTGGCGCGACATGATCCTCACCAATATTCTTGGGGTGGGCATCACGGTTCAGCACTGCCTGCCCGCCCTGCGGGAAAGCCGAGGCCACATGCTACTGACCGGCTCCGCTGCTGGACGCGTAACCATACCCGGCTCCATGTACAGCGCCACCAAATGGGCCGTTTCAGCCATCGGTTATGGCGTACGGGAAGAGCTGCGGGGCAGCGGCATCCGCGTAACCCTGGTCGAGCCGGGCATGGTGGACACACCCTTCTTCGATGAAACACCAAAAAATGCGCTGCAACCGGACGATATCGCCCGGGCCGTGGTGTATGCGTTGTCACAACCGGCGCATGTGGATGTCAACGAAGTACTGGTGCGGCCCACACCGCCGATTGAGGACGACAACTAAGAGTTTTCAGAGCTGCTATAACCGATAGTCGCTAACTCGTGAACGGTATGGGGACTGTAAAACCAGCCCTCACTCCGTTCCGGGCTCGTCATTCCGAACACGCATAAAACTGGCGAATCGGGGCAGACCCGTGGCCGTTAAGCCATAGAATTTATAGGTGACAACGGCACTAATTGGAGGTGGCGCTGCCCGCTCGGCGTCGCTGAAACCGGTGCCGATCTTGAAATGGCGGCCATTCGTCAGTTTAACCACCAGCGCACCCATCATTCCTTCATATTTCCCCCCGCCCTCGGTATACCCGACAACCACCGCTTCCGCATCCTGGTAGCGTTTTACCTTAAGCACATCCGAGGATCGGCCAGCCCGATACAGACTTTCACCATGGTGCAGCATCAGGCCTTCCGCTCCAGCATGCGTTACCTTGTCCAATCGTGTCATGAGCTCGGTGTGAGAGACAGCCAACCGCTGCTCGACCATCGACAGAAAGGGTGAATTTAACGACCCCAATAGTGTACGCATCTGCTTCACGCGTCCGGAGAATGGCTGACTGCTTGCCGGCAAATCAAACACCATATAGCGGATCTTCCGCCACTCTTCATCAACCGGCACCTGCTTGCGCACAGCACCGGAGAGCTCAGCAAACCTGCCCCGGCCCATCCAAAGTTCACCATCCATGGCCAAAGCAGGAAACCCTTCAGTGAACCACTCGGGCGCGTTATAAATATTCCCTTGCTTGGAGTGAAACCGCTTTCCGTCCCAGTAAGCCCGGACCCCATCAAGCTTTTCGCTGACCCAGTAGTGTTTGAGTTCAATGCCTTGCTCATACACTTCAGCCAGAGGTAGCTTCGGGGGAGCAGAGTGCACGCCAAAGGAAATCGTCAAGACAAGGAATGATAACAAACGAAAAAGCAGGTGCAGCGCGGTCCAAGGTGAGAAGTAATACATCGCAGTTCCTTTGCGAGTTTGATTTTAAGATGAAGACCCAACAGCGATCAGCTCGACCTCATCCTCTTAATAAACAACAGATAAATTATAACCGCCAACGCTGTCATGATGCACCACGCGTATGACCAGACGCCTAGCCCGGACATATACAGGGCATTGATCAAAACTCCACCGGCGAACACAGCAAGCAAAAATACCAGATAGGCCGACATAAGCTGCAAAAGACTGCCTGCAACCACCCAGCTAAGTGACATTGCCAGATTTCCTTTTGGTCCAGCGAAACACGGCTATGCTTGGATAAACATAAAATACTGAGGAGGTCTTGTCATGCCCCATTCCGGACAGTGCCTATGCGGCGCCATTCGCTACCAGGTTACCGGCACCCCACAAACGGTGGCGCTATGTCACTGCCGTGACTGCCAACGCAGCGCTGGCGCACCAATGGTGACCTGGGCCATGTACCCGGAAGCCTCGCTGACCCTGACCCAGGGCGATCCTAAAACCATCAATTCTTCCGGCACGGCTATGCGCAGCTTCTGCGCCGATTGTGGCAGCGGGCTGTTCTATAGAAATGAGGAAATATTGCCTGGGATTGTTGATGTGCAGACGGCGACACTGGACGATCCGGAGGTGTTACCTCCAGAGATACAGATACAGACTGCAGAACGAATGAGCTGGATGCAGCATGTGCATGAGCTGCCGGAGTTTGAGCGGTTCCCGGGGTAGCCCAGTGTGCAGGAAGCTGGGAGGAATTAGCACTCTCGACGGTATCGCAGGACAACGCCTTGAAGATGATGTTGGTCTCGCAGCACCACTGCATCTCGCGGCTGGAGGTGATGTCTTTGGAATAGGCGAACAGAATAATCTTCAGCAGGATGGCCGGATCGTAGGCCAGTCGGCCGGTGTCATCATTGCGATACTTGGGATGCAAAACGGATAGATGCAGCTTGTGCTCAATCAGGTAGTGCACCGCATGTCGGAAGGTGCCGGGTGGAGCTGCCGATAGTTGATCACGACCATGGCGTCCTGATCGTAGTTGTAGTGCTTGAAACGGGACATGTCAACGGCTTCTTGTCCGTTTGCGTGATCCTACTAAACCGGAAGGGGATTTCGGGGTTTTTCTACAGCCTCGACTCTTGCAGTTGCGGCAGGTACGGAGCGCAGCGTAGTATCAGTCCGACAACCTGCACTTGTTAAAGCTAAGCTTGCGACGTGTAACCGCTTGCCCAATGAGCACCATAAAATTCAAAAAGCCAAAGGGAATGTCTTGGGTCTTCCGGGGCAATTGCATATTTATAGACAACTTGGTTCTCCCCTATGACCTGTTCTTCGAACAGGGGTAACTTTGGCACGATTTCCTCCGGAACGCCTCGCAACCATTGAACTTTCAGCTCGCAATCGGAGGGTAGTGGACTGCCTGAGTGATGGAAGTAGAGCCCCCTGATCGTTCTTCCAATCACTTCCGTATGTGCATTTGAATCCCAAAGCACTCCTAAGCGGGACTCTAGTTCACCCTGTTTATTCCGAATGGGAACACGCCTCGATTCTTTGTGTATTCGCTGCAGCAGATTTTGATTTCGTCGCAAAGTTCGGACGGTTTTCTCAGTAAAAAGCTGTCTAGCAATCTCATTATTTCCAGCCGTGTGCATGCTGAGATAGACCTTAAAGAGGTCATCGAGATCGGATGCCGAGTTATTGCACTCAAAACAAGCGGGCACGGTAATCAAAGCGGGCCAAGGCTTTGGAAAGATAGCTTTGGGAGGAACGTGGTCGCGAGTAGAGGCTTGGTTCACACCACACAGCGCACAAAGCTCCCCGACTACCACTCCCTGATTATCCATTTTTCGGTATAAGGGAGCCAAATGCCTTCTTCTTTGAACCTTGGCCATCCGCTTCTTGCGAAACTTTTCTTCTCGAACTATCTGAGCCAGTTTAGCCCGCATTTGCTCCCCCTTTAACGCCCGCAGCATACGCGGCTTTGGAATGGAGGCGAAGCCGCAATGGAAAAGACCTCGCCGTGCCTGCGATTGTTAAATTCCACCTCGAGCCCCTCCACCTGTCGCGCCGGACCCTTGAACATATGCAAGGTCCAGCTCAACTTCATGACGTATTGGCGGCGACTTATATATCTCATCTTCTAGTTGCGACTGCGCGTAGTCACCTGGATTCATAGAATAAGTACTGCACTTATCCTATGAATCCAGGGGCAGAGCGAAGCGGCGACAAGGCTGCCCGGTGGAGGGCCCAGGCCCGGAACGAACTGCAACACTTGGTTAGGCTCTACCTGAAGGTCTCTCCAGTTGCTGCATTGACATAGACACGATTACTCTTCGTCATGCCCCCACAGTATGTAAAATATACCGGCTTTGGCTTGTAACTAGTTGAGCTCCACCAGCCACCCATCTCTTTGAAGTCGCCAAGCTTGCAAGTGCCCGACTTGATTAATTGTTCTGATGCCGCAACGAAGACGCCTCGATATTTTGAGAAATCATCCGATGACTTAATAGCTACCGCTATAGGAGAGTTCTGATTTGGCGCTTCGGCTGGCCGTTCGGTGGAGAGATATTTTCCGAACACCCAACGAGCAACATCTCCTGATAACGCCTCAACCGAGCCATCGTAGTAACGCGAAATTCTCGCCCAGCCATCTTTAACTTCGAACACCGTTACCTTCTGTCGTTGAGAAAGAGAGTTCGTGGCCTTTCCTGATGCATCCGGTGCCAAGCGCACATTTAGCCTGTCCGCTGTGACGTAATAATCTCCAGCAGATTCTACTTCTGCCTGCGCAAATGGGGCTGCAATAATAGAAATGAGGACAGCGATTATAAGGTTCCTCATTATTTTTTCTCCTTAAAGCCTAACGCCAAAAGTCGGCCGCGCGAGGCACGAGCGTTGGCTGCACGGAATGGTTAAATTCTCAACACTGCTTCAGTGCCAAATTGATCATGTCACCCACACTCACTTTAGCCCCCGGAATATCAGGGTTATCTTTCCAAATCGGATCTATAGGTGCATATCCTCGGCTACGAGCATATCCATTCAATTGATAGGACTGTCCCTCAGCCTTAAAGACCGCCGCCTCACCATCAAAGCAGTCAACAACTCCACTGTCGACGGTAAACGGCCATGATCCGTCAAACTCACCTTTTGAGACTTCAAGGCCAGAGTCGCCAGATTTTCCACAACCTGACAAAGTAAACAAAGCCACAATAACTATCGTGGTACGGATGCTCATTCCTTTCTCCATGAATTTAACGCCAGCCAGCATGCGCGGCTACGGAATGGAGGCGAAGCCGCAATGCAGTAGGCGTCGCGTGCGTGGCCTTGTTAGGCATCATATTGATCCATGCGCAGGTTTTTCTCGAGAGTTTTTCTTACATCGAAAATACCGAAAACCAGGGTTCGTTTTGGTAATTTAAAGGCTTTCCGAAGATCCGCAGCTAAGTCCAATGCCTTTAAACCGACCTTTGTCGATTGGGCTACTGCAGTCTCGCGCACGGCACAAATGTCTGCGGTAACATCCCATTGAAACGCAGCAACTTGATCAGCTTGACGAATTTCTTGAGGGAATATCATTAGCCTGTCTGCGACCTTGGCTTTTTTTGGCCTCAAGAACCCTGCAGGAATAGACAGGTTTGGTAACTCTGGGACACTACCCATAAATGCGCCCGCGTGACCCCCCGATTGCTCTGCTAGATCATTGTCGGAAATCCGGTCAGCACAGTCGATTGCATAGCCTTCAAGGCTTATAGCCGCAGTTAATGCATCAAAACGAGCATTGTGATTATCTTTACGAGTTTCCCACCATGCGTTTATGGCTGCGCCCGCTACAGTCGCAACCAATGCACTTGTAATTACTGTAGAGAAGAATTGGTCCATTATTCTCTTGCCTAACGGTTGTATATGAGTCCCCATGACCACTTTGCACGGAACTCATATCTGTATTAAAAATAAACATAAAGCTAGACATAAAACCTAATAAGGTCAATAAGTTCATTAGCCCATCACATGCTTTGACACCTATTAAACCGATCGCGGCGGCCACTATCTCCATTTTTTATTACCGATACAACCAATTGATCTAAATAGATAAAAACTCAATTTTCGTGCTCATTGAAAAATCACGATCGCTTTGGCCATTTTTACAGTGGGGGATCTTTACAGGCTTTTTTTGTTGCTGCGCAGATAGACGGCAAACGGAAAAGTCCCCCTGTACAGATCACATTCCAAGCTGCAGCCCTGTTAGGTTGAGACATTCGCTCATGTAGCTCATCCAGAATTACACGTTAGCTGATACCTATCTCGCCCAGGCCGATTCGTTGTTGAAGAAAAACCGCACGACACAGGCTCAACCTCTACTCAAGCGAGCGACCACCCTGATGCGCCATGGCAGAAACCCGTAACAGCCCCAAGCGTAGTAACGCGCGGGGCTGTCCTCGAATTGATTGAGTGCTCTTTGATTTGGCGCAACAGTAACCGATATTTCATGCTATTAGTCCAATCGGCCAATGACGACTTCCCGCAGTGGATATATAATCCGCGAATATTCGTATCTGACTAACGGAATTCACTAACAACTAACAGGAAGCGTGCCATGAGTGACCTCAAGACCCGATTCGACGAAGCCGTTAATTACATCCAGTCCGCCGAAGGCGACTTCAAACCGTCCAATGACCTGAAACTGGAATTTTATGGCCTTTATAAACAGGCCACCGTTGGCGATGTTAGCGGTAAGCGACCTGGGATGATGGATTTTGTAGGTCGCGCGAAGTACGACGCCTGGGAGAACGTGAAAGGCATGTCGAGCGAAGAGGCGATGCAGAAATACATCGACCGACTGAACGAAATGAAAGCACGCTGAGCCAAAGCGCCCGCCAACCCACTGAAATGATGAACCGGAATTTGCCAGCAGTAAAGAAAACGGCATCTGTTGCGCCCGCATTCAACAGACTGTCATAAGCTGCATGCAGAATGGCGGCTCTCCGCCAAAAGGACGATCGATTATGCACACTACCGAAGCGCTGGAACAAAGCCGGCCTGGCCTGCTAAGGCAGGTAACCGAAGCCATGCAGAAGCACCGCCTTACTATGCGGACCGAGCAAACTTACCTGCACTGGATTACCCGGTTTGTATTGTTTAACGGGCTAAAGAGCCCGGAAGCACTGGGGCAGGATGACCAGCAGTTGTTCCTGACTTACCTGAGCGACCGGATATGGGTTTCCCGGGCCCGGCTGAATCAGGCTCGCCAGGCGTTAACGTTCTTCTATGAGGATGTGCTTAACAAACAGAGCGAAGCCAGCCTTGCCGCCAGCTGATACCGTGAGCAGGTCTGTTTAGGCTAGCCAACCCTGTCATGTGTTCCCGGGGTGCTGTTCAGTGGCTTGAATAGGGTCGTAATGGATATCGGTTATCTCCCACCTCACTATTCCGTCTGGCGTGCGCACCGTCACTTCGTCGTCGCACCGTTTGCCTAACAGAGCTCGTGCCAGCGGAGCGTCAACACTCAGGTAACCCTTACTCAAATCGAATTCGTCAGGCCCCACAAGGCGATAGCGCTGTTCCTCACCGGCTTCATTCTCGACGGTTACCCAGGCACCAAAATAAACCCGTCCGGTGTCATCGGGCGTGCGAGTCACCACGGTCAGTTCGTCAAGTCGCTTGGTCAGAAACCGGATGCGTCGATCAATCTCTCGTAGCTGTTTTTTGCCATAAATGTATTCTGCATTTTCAGATCGGTCTCCTTGTGCGGCGGCTTCCCTCACGGATTGAGTCACCTCTGGTCGCTTTTCTTTCCAGAGGTAAGTCAGCTCTTTACGCAACGCCTGCTCGCCATCCGGTGTGATGTAACGGGCACGTCCTCTCGGGATCTGGGGTGCATCAACCATGGTTTGGTTACCGTTCTTTGGTGGTAAGGTAAAAAGCGGGCATAAAAAAACCCCGCAAATTGCGGGGTAAGGCTAGCGCTGTGCTGGAGGGTTAAGCAAGTTTCTTCAGATGAGCAACCACGGGTGGCTGTAAACTTCAGGCACTTACTTATATACCTTCATCTTGTATTATCCACGGAGCGAATTACTGACAAGTGGCTGCGTGATTACCGTTAGTACAGACATGATAAGCAAACCACTGGTGCTCGCGGTTTAGGTTGCCCATTCTAGAATTTAGCGATAACGTAATTAAAATTTGCCACTTAAATCATCCTGATCGCGCCAAGGTACTGACCATGAACACTAAAATACTGTTGAACACCGCATTGAATGGGCTGGACAGGCTCGGCTATACCCTTGACCAGTACGGCATTACCGGCAAGGTAAACCGCCACAATCTCGCGGCCTTTGTAATGGCTGAGCAGAAACATCTGGAAGGGGAATGGGACAGTTTGCAAGTGCGCTTTGAGCGCCGAAAGTCGAGCGTCGAGGCTCTGATTCACTCCGTGGAAGGCAGAGCGGAGCGCCTTTTGGCCCCATTCCTCAAGCGCGGAAAATCCGCCTAACGAGGGGTACTTTCTGCTGGTGAGGCCTCTTTGTTATCCTCACTGGCATCCGCTGCCGTCTTGGTAGCAGCAGCTTTTATGCGCTTGTTGTCGGGACGGTAGCCCGGCATACGAATCTGTATTGTCAGCCCCGGTCTCTCAGCGCCGGGGTGACTGTCAGTTAGCGCAATCTGGCCCTTGTGAATTTCGGCAACCGCGCTCACCAAGCTTAATCCCAAACCGTTACCGGGCAATGAGCGGCTTTTACCCACTCGGTAAAACCGTTGGAACACCTGATCTTTCTCTTCATCCGGTATTCCGATACCACTGTCGCTGACTTCAAATATCGCTTCACTGCCGTCCATTCTTACAGCGACAGAGATTCCACCCTCCTCCGGCGTGTATTTGATAGCGTTGTCGATCAGGTTGCTGACCATCTGGAACAACAGATCACGGTCGCCTTCAATCATCACCTGGTCATCCACATCGTGGCGGAACTTCTGCTGTTTATCCTCCGCCACTGCCTCGTAGAGTTCACAGGCATCATTCACCAACAGCCCCAACGAAACCTGCTTCATGTCAGCGGCGCTTCCTCGGGTCTCAAGACGGGCAATTCGAAGTAACGCGTTAAAGGTTGCGAGCAGTTGATCTGCCTCTGCCACTGCGCGACCGGCCTGTTCTCTGGCCTCATCGTTATCGACCGACATCAGCGTATTTTCAAGCTGGTTCCGCAGTCGGGTAAGGGGGGTGCGAAGGTCGTGGGCAATGCTGTCCGACACATGACGAATACCTTCCATCAGGTAAACGATCCGGTCGAGCATCTGGTTCAGATTTTCTGCCAACTGATCAAAATCATCGTCCGTCCCACGGGTGGGAATTCGCAGCGACAAATGGCCGCCCATAATCTTGCGGGAGGTGTTGTTGATTACTTCAATGCGGCGGGTGGTGCTGCGGCTCATCATGTAGCCACCGAGCAGCGCCAGAGCGAGCGTGATGCCCATACCCCAGTTGATAGCGGTTTCGATCAGCTGTTTAAGCGTTGCAAGATCGTCTACATCACGGCCCACGAGGAGGCGCAAGCCACCCTGCACCTCAAAAATCCTGGCGCGGGCAATTCGCTTCGGGCCAACCCAACCGACGCTTTCATCCAGTGTGAAATTTATCCAGCCGCTCTGGGACTGAGCCTCTTTCGGCCAGGTCGCGATATTGCCCGCCAGCTTGAGGTAGTCATCGGTTGTGAACAGGTAGATGGATTTTGCATTGGGATCACGGGCGACACGCTCTCTGATCACGGTGATCAGACCGTTAATGCCCCGACCGCGATATTGTTCGGCAAGACCCGCAATCTCCGCCTCAATGGTTTCGTCTGTCTGGGCGGTCATAAAACCAGCTGTACGCCAATAAATGAACGCCAACAGCAGGAAGACTGATGTCGCGAACACCACCATGTACAGCAGAGCAAGCTGAAAGGATGACGTTTTTAACTGGCTAAGCAGTTTCACGCAACATGTACCCAGCGCCCCGGATAGTTTGAAGTAGCGGCGTTTCGAATTCCTTGTCGATCTTTGCTCGCAGACGGCTGATGTGAACATCGATCACATTGGTCTGGGGATCAAAATGATAGTCCCATACTTTTTCCAGCAGCATGGTTCTTGTCACGACCTGCCCGGCATTCCGCATGAGATATTCGAGCAGTCGGAACTCCCGGGGCTGGACATCAATGTTATGCCCGGCACGTTTAACCGTGCGGGCAAGCAGGTCCATTTCCAGGTCCGCTACTTTGAGTACGGTTTCGGTTTCCGCCGTTTGGCGGTTGCGGCGTACCAGGGATTCAATACGCGCCAGTAACTCGGTAAACGAGAAAGGCTTGGTCAGATAGTCATCACCGCCCCCGCGCAGACCTTCCACCCGGTCATCGACATCACCCAGGGCGCTGAGGATAAGTATAGGAACCTGGTTGCCGGTGGCCCTGACAGTCTTGATTATGGCCAGACCGTCCATACCAGGCAGCATACGGTCAACAATCATGATGTCGTACTCTTCACTGGCAGCCATCATCAGGCCGTCTTTGCCATCGGCCGCGTGATCCACCACAAAATCGGACTCTTTCAGCCCCTTGATGAGATAGGTTGCAACATCCTGATCGTCTTCTATTACCAGTGCTTTCACCGGTGAGCCTCCCGATTAACCAGTTGTTCGAGGTGATATTCTCTGACCAGAGTAAGGTGAACTTCGCCTGCGGGCCAGTTACGATCTTGTAAGAGGGTGTCGCCAATGGCGACGGTCACTATAACCGCACACCGTTGATAGGCTCAAGTTCCAGTAATAATGCACTGTGATCGGCGTCGCTGTGCCCGTTGGCCGGTAACGCCAAATACTCATTGAAAAGCGACATGGGAAGTTTCTGTTGCCTGGCTGGGAACCTCCGTCGCGGGCAGGAACAAAAACGCCACCAGCGTAGAACACCCAGTGGCGTTTTCGGTGACTGCGATCACCCTTACAATGGTCTGGACGCCGTTGCTCAGGCCACTTCCACCATCTGGTTCTTGATCTTCTTCATGGCGTTCTTTTCAAGCTGACGGATACGCTCGGCAGACACACCATACTTGTCAGCCAGATCATGAAGGGTAGATTTGCTGTCTGTCAGCCAGCGCTCGCGCAGGATGTCCTGGCTACGTTCGTCAAGATTATCCAGCGCTGTCATCAGGCGGCCGTTGGAATCTTCCGTCCAGTCGGATTGCTCAAGCTGAGTCGCCGGATCACCGCGATGGTCCTGCAGGTAATGGGCAGGGGCCTGATAAGCACTATCATCATCGTCATCCATCGGGCCATCAAAGGCGGTGTCATGGGATGCCAACCGGCCTTCCATTTCACGTACTACCCGTGGCTCAACACCAAGATCTGCAGCGACCGCATTGAGTTCATCGTGACTCAACCAGGCCAGGCGCTTCTTCTGGCTGCGCAGATTGAAAAACAGCTTACGCTGGGCCTTAGTCGTGGCGACTTTTACAATGCGCCAGTTACGCAGGATAAACTCGTGAATTTCTGCCTTGATCCAATGCACCGCGAAAGATACCAGACGCACACCGTACTCCGGATTAAACCGTTTGACTGCTTTCATCAGGCCGACGTTGCCTTCCTGAATCAAGTCAGCCTGCGCCAGCCCATAGCCGGAATAACTGCGCGCAATATGGATGACAAAGCGGAGGTGGGACAAGACAAGATGCCTGGCTGCCTCTACGTCACCTTCATAATGAAGCCGCTCAGCAAGGCTGCGCTCCTCATCTGCGGTGAGAACAGGTATATGGCTCGCAGCCTGAATGTAGGCTTCAAGATTCGCGCCTGGAACCAGTCGATCAGCTAACTGTAAGCTCGTATTCATGTCTTTCTCCCGTGCATGGAGGCCAGATAATATATCAACTAAATCTTTGACCGCCAAGACCCTGCAAAATTCCGAAGCCGAAAATTAAACCTTTTAAATCAGCTACCTGATTAAATTCACTGGTAAACGTTATGTTTCTTTAACCTAAGCTTTTTGACACCTGCAACACAATACGGTGTTTCCACAACAAGCGATCAACCGGGCTCTATCGCGTCCAGGTGCCGTTTTACCGCCAGCCAGGCACCAAGCCAGCCAAACAGTACAGCAGCAGCGATCAACGCCACTGTGCCCTCAAACGACAGGCCGCTTAGTGCAAAATTGCTACGGTACAACCCCGCCAGCCGTTCAACCGGTTCGCTGAGAAACCAAAGTGTCAGTTGCAATAAAACGAATGCAACCACGCCCCCGCCAAACCCGAACCATAACCCGGTATAGAGAAAGGGCCGGCGGACAAACGCATCGGTACCGCCCACCAGCTTCGCCACCAGGATCTCCTCCCGTCGGCTCTCAATAGCCAACCGGATGGTGTTACCGATGACCAGAATCACCGCAACGGCAAGCAACGCGCCCAATGCCCAGACACCGCGCCCGAGCACTTCAGTGATGGCAGCCAGTCGTTGGAGCCAGCCCAGGTCAACCTGCACTTGCGCCACGCCGCCGGTCTGCTCCAGGGCGTCCACCAATGCCGTCATCCCCGCTTCCGTACGGGAGCCCTCTGCAGGCGTTGCCAGCAAGGTGTGGGGCAAAGGGTTTTCATCCAGGTAATCCAGCGCGTCTTTCAGCCCAGATGACACGCGAAACTCTTCCAGGGCGGCCGATTTATCAATCAACTCCACCTCGGACACATCACCGCGGGCACCTATATCGACACGCAGCCGACCAGCATCCTCCAAAGACAGGTGATCCTCAAGGTAAACCGTCACCCGGGCTGCACTTTCCCAGCCAGCGCTGACGCCCTGCAGACTGGTCAGCAATAATAACAGCCCTACCGGCAGGGCTAGCGCCACACCCATCACCGTCCAGGTCATCAGGCTTGCCACCGGCGTTCGCCAGAGCCTCCGGGCGCTGTCTTTCGCCACTTTGCGATGATGCGAGAAATAACTGTCCAGCAACTCTCTCATCGGGGTCTTCGATCGCTTGGCGCCCCGGGCTGCTGCTGGTCCTGCACGCCCGCTGCCAGATTTTGGCGGTTTCGTTTTCGGTGCTGGCGCTGGTCTGTTAGCCACGAAGCACCTCTCGCTGGTCTTCTGCGGCGGGCAAATCTCCGCCGCGTATCAACCGGCCACCGTCGAGTACGAGTGTGCGACGGTTCATGTCATTGATCAGGGCGATGTCGTGGCTGGCAATCAGCACTGTGACCCCGACCTGACTGAACTGCTGGAACAACTGCATAATGTCCGCCGACAGGGCCGGGTCCAGGTTACCGGTGGGCTCATCTGCCAGCAGCACCGGAGGTTTGTTGACCACAGCGCGTGCAATACCCACTCGTTGCTGCTCCCCACCAGACAACTGCATCGGGTTCATTCGTTCTTTGGTAAGCAGCCCGACTTTATCCAGGGCCGCCCTGACCCGTCGACCGATATCCCGGGACGGGGTTCCCATGACTTCCAGGGGCATGGCGACGTTGTCAAACACCGTGCGATCAAACAGCAAATGGTGATTCTGGAAGACCACACCGACATGACGACGAATGTAGGGTACCTGGCGGCGGGGCATCTTGTTGAGCAGCTGACCGCCCACGATGACATGGCCGGCGCTTGGACGTTCCATCAGCATGATCAGTTTCAGCAGGGTACTTTTACCGGCACCGGAGTGACCGGTCAGAAACGCCATTTCACCGCGGCCCAGGCTGAAATTAATCTGCCGGAGTGCAGTGTGGTCATCATCATAGCGTTTGCTGACCTGCTGAAACTCGATCATGAAGCCCGACTACTCATCAAACAGTGCGTTTACAAAGGTTTCAGCATCAAATGAACGGAGATCATCCACCTGTTCGCCCACACCAATATAGCGGATAGGTAACTGCAACTGGCGTGCAATGGCGAATACGATACCACCTTTCGCGGTGCCATCGAGTTTGGTCAGTGTGATACCGCTCACGCCTACCGCCTGCTGAAACACCTGGGCCTGACTCAGGGCGTTCTGGCCGGTGCCGGCGTCCAGCACCAGCATGACTTCGTGGGGCGCGTTCTCGTCCAGCTTTTTCATCACCCGGACAACTTTCTGCAACTCGCTCATCAGGTTGTCTTTGTTCTGCAAGCGCCCGGCGGTATCGGCGATCACCACGTCAATATTGCGGGCAGCCGCCGACTGCACGGCGTCAAAGATGACCGATGCACTATCTGCGCCGGTATGCTGCGCGATCACAGGCACTTTGTTGCGATCACCCCAAACCTGCAGCTGCTCCACTGCCGCCGCCCGGAACGTATCGCCAGCCGCCAGCATCACCGACTTGCCATCCGCCTGAAAGTGCTTGGCGAGCTTGCCGATCGTAGTGGTCTTGCCAACACCATTAACGCCCACCATCAGAATGACATAGGGCTTTTTCTCGGTGGTCAGGTCCAATGGCTGCGATGAGTTCGCCAGCAAGCTTCGCAACTCTTCCTTCAGTGCCTGCCTCAGGGCGTCACCATCCTTAAGCTGTTTGCGCTCCAGCTTTGCCGTAAGGGATTCGATAATCTCCGACGTAGCAGTCACACCAACATCGGCCATCAGCAGGGTGGTCTCGATCTCTTCAAGCAGGTCTTCATCAACCGTTTTGCCGCCGGACAGCAGATCCGACAGGCCGGATGTCAGATTTGCCCGGGTCTTGCCAAGGCCGCTACGAATACGCTGGAACACACTGGCGGCGGGTTCTGGTTCCGGCTCAGGCACCGGTTCAGGCGGTGGAACCGGCGCCGTTGGTTTTTCGACCAACTCGGGCTCGGCCTCAACAGGCGGCGCCGGTGCCTCCTCGACCGCATCCTCTGGCGGAGCCTTCTGTACAGGTACCGCTTCCTCATCCTTTGGCTCGTCGACCGGTGCTGATTCGAGCTTACGCTGGGGTACCGGGGCCGGGCGTGGCACTCGCTTGCGGTTGCTGGCGATATCCAGAACAAACATCAGTGCCAGCAGCACCAATACGCCAATTGTGATCCATTCTGCCATCATGATTACTTACTCGGTAAAAAGAGAGCGGTCATTCTAGCGACCTGGGGTGGCACCGTCCAAACCTGTGCCTTATGGTACGCAGTGTTTTCCGCTACCATCCACACATTGAGCCATCAGAACGAAGCCGGAGCCTGCATCCCATGGGCCGTAAGAAAACCGCGCCACAACGCCCCGGCCAATGGCCCTCAGCCGGTGAACTTCGCATTATCGGCGGTGATTGGCGCAGCAGGAAGCTAGCCTTCCCGGATGCTGGCGGCGTGCGTCCCACGCCAGCGCGCACCCGGGAAACCCTGTTTAACTGGCTGAATTTCCATCTGGCAGGCAGCCACTGCCTGGACCTGTTCGCGGGCAGCGGTGCGCTAGGGCTTGAAGCTCTGTCTCGGGGCGCCGCCGACGTCACGCTGGTGGATCATACTCCTGCGCTGATCAAAGCTCTCAAAGATAATCTGCAAGTACTGAAATCCACCAGGGGTCAGGTGGTATGCCAGTCCGCAGACCAGTTTCTTTCCCAGCCTGCCAGCCATGCGTTTGATATCATCTTCATGGACCCCCCGTTTCGGGAAGGCTGGCTGGAAAAGCTGTTCCCGGTGATCGCAAAAAACGGCTGGGTGCGACCTGGAGGCTGGATTTACGTCGAGCACGAAAGCGAGGTTACTACCCCCACTGTGCCAGCCTCGTGGCAGCTGCATCGCCAGAAAATCGCAGGCCAGGTGGCCTATAATCTGTTCCGCGTGAACGACAAGCCCGCAGACGCCTGAGCCGTGGCGAAAAAAAACCCACCGAAGTGGGGTTTTTATGGGCCTGAATCAGGCCGGTCGAAGCGAGTAGGATTTCAGGTGCGTAGCGAAATCCTCAAGGTAGCGAATGCCACTGGCTTCCGCGTCTTTACACCAATCCATCAACGCCTGCAGCTTTTCCTGCGGCTTCACACCGCGACGACGCCAGATCGCCTGCAACTCATGACTCTTGTCATAGATCTGCCGCAATACCGGGTTGTTTTCCAGTACCGAATCAAGATGCTGGCGGTCGGTCTCGGGGATCAGGGTAACTTCCCTGGACAACAGTTTGCGAAGCTTGCGATAACGGGGTTTGATCTCATCTTCCATCAAACTCCGTTGCTGCAGTAGAACCGGCTCCATCACCCGCTTGCGATACTGGCGCATGATATCGAACCGATTGTTGGCGATGGCCTGGACGGTTTCGACATCCAACGCCTGTTTACCCGGCACCGAGTGGGCAATCGGGCGATAACCTTTCGGTTTTGCCATGCCAAACAGCTGGAACATGCGGATATAACCCCAGCCAATATCCACCTCATACCAGCGACGGGACAGTTTGGACGAGTTCGGATAGGTATGGTGATTGTTATGCAGTTCTTCGCCGCCGATGAAAATTGCCCAGGGCACGATGTTGCGGGCATTATCGGCGCATTCAAAGTTACGGTAACCGAAATAGTGACCGATGCCATTGATCACACCGGCAGCCCAGACCGGAATCCACATCATCTGCACCGCCCAGATCCAGATGCCGTGAACGCCAAACAGCGCCAGATTGATGATCGCCAGCAACACAATACCGAGGTTGTTGTGTTTGGTGTAAACGTTGCGCTCGATCCAGTCCTGCGGGGTGCGCTGGCCGTAGCGCTCAAGCGTCTCTGGCGTAGCAGCCTCGGCGTAAAGTTCAGCACCTTCGAAAACCACCTTACGGATGCCTTTGACCATCGGGCTATGGGGATCATTCTCGGTTTCACAGGTCGCGTGGTGCTTCCGGTGAATCGCGGTCCACTCTTTGGTGATGATGCTGGTGGTAAACCAGAGCCAGAACCGGAAAAAATGCGACAGCACCGGATGCAGATCCAGCGAGTTGTGGGCGGAATGCCGATGAAGATAGAGCGTTACACTGATGATGGTGACGTGAGTCATACCAAGGGCTACAAGCACCAACTGTAACACCGAAAGGTCCAGAAGACCGTTATACCACATAGACAATACCCTCAGATTCAACAATCCGGCCAACGTGACCTGCGCAGTTTATTCTTGCCACTCTAACACTTTAATCTTGTCACTCTAGCGTACAGTTGTTAGCTAAAACAACAGCGTTTCCAAGGTATTTGGTTACGATTTATACTAACCTTCGGGCGCAATTGACAACGAACCTCCATACGCGACAATCAACCTCTTCATAAACAGCCTCCGGAGCGCCTGACTTGCCCGAATTACCCGAAGTTGAGACCACCCGACGAGGTATCGCGCCCTTTTGCGAAGGCCTCCCGATTGCCAGTGTAAACGTGCGTAATGGCCGCCTGCGCTGGCCGGTGCCCGCTGATTTGGCTGAACAGATTACCGGCCACACGGTACTGGCGGTAGAACGGCGAGCCAAGTACCTGCTGATGCGCTTTGAACACGGCACCCTTATAGGGCACCTGGGAATGTCCGGCAGTTTGCGGGTTATCACCGATCAAAGCCTGCCTTTGCTGCACGACCACCTGGAAATCGAAATGATTACCGGTGTGCGTCTAAGATACAACGACCCGCGCCGTTTCGGCTGCTGGCTCTGGACCACCACTCCGGACACCCACAAGTTACTGGTGGCCCTCGGTCCTGAGCCACTGGCCGACAATTTCGACGGGCACTATCTCTATCGAGCGTCCCGAGGCAAAAAAACACCTATCAAGCACTTCATCATGGATAACCATGTCGTGGTTGGCGTGGGAAACATCTACGCCAATGAAGCCCTCTATAAAGCAGGTATTCATCCCCGCCGGGCCGCCGGACGCACCAGCCGTGACCGCTATCTGATGCTCGCCAACAGCATTCGGGAGACTCTCAGCGCCGCCATACTCATGGGGGGCACCACCCTGCGAGACTTCGTCAACAGCGATGGCAAGCCCGGCTATTTTGCCCAGTCCCTGCTGGTTTATGGACGCGACGGACAACCCTGCGGGCAATGCGGCGAAAGCCTCCGGGAAATTCGCATGAGCCAGCGCTCAACGGTCTATTGCGCCCGCTGCCAACGATAGTTTTTGGGTATTCAAAGCTTCATCATTCCCCGCCACGACCAAAGCAGCGCCAAGGTTATGACCAGTTTCCCCCTGCATTGAGTCAAAATTTCGTTTGAAAAGTCGCAAATATGATTCATAGTTAACAAAGTGTCCGCATTGATCCGCTACACTGTTACCTATGTTTTAGTTAAGTTTAATACCACGCGGCAGATCCGGCGGCGAAAACAATCAGGAGAAATCAGCTATGCCCGCAAAGCTTTCACGAATCCTTATGACAACCGTGGCGGTGTGCCTGATGGCTTTCGCTTCCCTTGGCCACGCCCAGGCTGTGGATGAATCCCCCTCCGCACTGGCCATGACCGGTGATGCCCTGCTCGTCCGGCCAGCCCTGCTAGTCACTACCATTCTGGGTAGCGCTGTTTATCTGGTATCCCTGCCATTCTCACTGCTGGGCGGCAACGCTGAAGAAGCTGGCGAAGTACTGGTGGTGGGTCCGGCCAAGGCAACCTTTGTACGCTGCCTGGGTTGTACCCAAAGTGGACGCAAACAGGAAGCCGTCGCTCAAAACGACATGTAAACAGGTCATTTTGTAGCGCTGTTCCTTATTGCACGGAACAGTGAAATGCGGCAGCCTGAAAATGTCATTCATTCAGGCTGTTTTGCATTATGGTCAACTGGTCATCCCTCGATACAGTGTTCCTTGATATGGACGGAACCCTGCTCGATCTTCACTACGACACCCATTTCTGGCTTGAACATCTGCCACGTCGCTATGCGGAATTCAACAATCTGACACCTGAGCAGGCGCGAAACCTGATCATTCCTATGATTCAGGCCGAACGTGGCTCCCTGAACTGGTATTGCACCGATTACTGGAGCAACCGGCTGTCGGTGAACATCAGCGAGCTGAAAGGCGAGGTGCGGGACAAAATTGCCTACCGCCCCCATGTTAAGCCATTCCTGGAAGCTTTACGCAATGCCGGACTGCGCTCGGTGATCGTTACCAACTGTCACCCGGACCCGCTTGCCCTGAAACTCCACATAACCGGCCTCGATCAACTGGTGGACGATGTTATCTCCAGCCATGATCTGGGCAAGCCCAAGGAAGCGCCGGAATTCTGGGCTGACCTGCGCCGACTTCAACCCCATGAGCCAGCCAAGACCCTGATGGTTGATGACAGCTTTCCGGTACTCGAAAGTGCCGTCACGGCTGGCATCGGGCAATGCCTTGCCATTCTGGCGCCGGATAGCCAGATCGCGCCACACGGGCCCCACCCCAGCATTCCCTCGATTCATCACTTTGACGAGGTGACGCCCCAGCTTTTAAAACGCTCCATGCCATCAGGTGCGTGAACTGGCTATACTAGACCGTATAGGCACAGCAAGCGGGGAGACATGACCTCAACAGCAGAACGCGACAACAAGGTACGACTCGACAAATGGCTTTGGGCCGCGCGGTTCTTCAAAACCCGCAGCCTCGCTAAAGACGCCATTGAAGGCGGCAAGGTGCATTACAACGACCAGCGCTGCAAACCCGGCAGAGCGGTGGAGCCCGGCGCCAGGCTCAAACTTCGCCAGGGTTTTCAGGAACGCACGGTGATTGTGGACGATGTCAGTGACCGCCGCCGCGGCGCGCCCGAAGCCCAGATGCTCTACCACGAGACAGACGACAGCGTGAAACACCGGGAAGACCTGGCCTGGCAACGTAAAACCATGCAGGCGGCGCAACTGCCCCCGGCCAGACGGCCATCCAAGAAAGACCGGCGTAACATACAGCGCTTCAAAGACCAGAACGGCATTTGACGCACGCGCGTCAGAGCCAGAGAAATTTTTGCCTGAGCCGCTTTTCAATCGGCTGGGCAGACATCAGGAGATTCACTTAATGGCGTCCCAGGACGAGTTCCAGCGATTTATCTTTGAGCACAGCCAGGTTCGCGGGGCATGGGTGCAACTGTCCGACAGCTACACCGGTATTACCCAGCAGGCTGACTACCCGGCCCGGGTGAAAGCCCTGCTCGGCCAGACTCTGGCGGCCAGCGTGCTCATGAGCAGCAGCCTGAAATTCGAAGGTACGCTTTCCCTGCAGGCAAAAGGCGACGGCCCGGTGCGTCTGTTTATGGCCGAATGCAGCCATGACCGCTTCATCCGCGGGTTGGCACAATTTGAAGAAGGCGCCGCTACCAGCGACTCCCTGCACGAACTACTCGGCAAAGGCCAGATGGCGATCACCATCACCCCGGACCAGGGTCAGCGTTATCAGGGCGTGGTCCCCCGGGAGCACGACTCTCTGGCAGAATGTCTGGAAGACTACTTCGCCCGCTCTGAACAGATCGCCACCAGCCTGATTCTGTTTTCAGACGACACCCGCAGCGCTGGCCTGATGCTCCAACGGCTGCCCGGTGGCACCGAACCGGACGACGACCTGTGGCAGCGGGTTAACCACCTGGCCAGCACCGTCAAACCGGAGGAATTGCTGGAACTGGACAGCGAGACCATCCTCCATCGGCTGTTCCATGAGGAAGAAGTGCGGGTATTCGCCGCCGATCCAGTGGCTTTTCGCTGCAGTTGTTCGGAAGAACGCACCCACTCAGCCCTCAAGGCCATTGGTCAGGAAGAGTGCTACAGCATCCTCGACGAGCGCGGCGATATCGAGATGGACTGCCAGTTTTGCCATGCCCAGTACCGCTTTGACCGGAATGATATTGATCGACTGTTTCTTGGCCATTCATTACATTAATTATAATGATAGCTATATCTTCCATCCGAAAGCCCGATTGGGTGGATTGGACATTCGTTTTTTTGAGGTGTGTCTGGCATAATTGGCCGCCTGAGAAGACTCAATTGATCAGTTTTCCGCCAGCTTTTATGCAACGGGTGCCAGGGTAGGTAACCTGGCATTTGGCGGCTGATACAATTTCCGAAGATACCCTTGGCGAGGTCGAAGTGAGCATCACCTATAATGATCTGAGCACAGCACACTTGGTTGAGCTGGCAATTGAACGCAAAGAAGGCCAACTGGCTGCAAATGGCTCACTGGTCGTCAAGACCGGAAAGCGCACCGGCCGCTCCCCCATGGACCGATACATCGTCGAGGAACCAAGCACCGCCGACGATATCCAGTGGGGACCTATCAACCGTCCCTTTGATGCTGAGAAGTTCGATGCGCTCTGGGATCGGGTGGAAGCCTACCTTGCCGAGCAGACTCATTTTGTTTCCCAGGTACACGTGGGGTCTGACCCCGAACACTACCTGCCGGTGAAAATGACCACCGAAACTGCCTGGCAGAACCTGTTCGGTCGCAACCTGTTTATTCGCCCTGACTCCTTCAACCCGACGGACAAGCAGGAGTGGCAGATTCTTAACGCTGCCAACTTCGAATGCGTACCCGAGCGTGACGGCACCAACAGCGACGGTTGTGTCATCATCAACTTTGCCCGTCGCAAGGTACTGCTGGCCGGTATGCACTACGCTGGCGAAATGAAAAAAGCCATGTTCTCGGTGCAGAACTTCCTGCTACCCGAAAAAGACGTCCTGCCAATGCACTGCTCCGCCAACGTTGGCGACGACGGCGAGACCTGTCTGTTCTTCGGCCTCTCCGGCACTGGCAAAACCACCCTGTCCGCCGACCCGGGCCGCTTCCTGATCGGCGATGATGAACACGGCTGGGGCCCCGGCACCGTATTCAATATCGAAGGCGGCTGCTACGCCAAGTGCATCGACCTGAGCCAGAAGAACGAGCCCATCATCTGGGACGCGATTCGCTTTGGTGCCATCGTTGAAAACGTCACAATCGATCCGGAAACCCGCAAGCCGGACTACACCGACGTTTCCCTGACCGAAAACTCCCGCTGCGCCTACCCGCTTGAGCACGTTGAAAAACGCGTGCCAGAAAACCGCGCAGGTGAGCCGTCACACATCGTCTTCCTGACCTGCGACATGACCGGCGTACTGCCGCCCGTGTCCGTACTCAGCAAAGAAGCCGCGGCCTACCACTTCCTGAGTGGCTACACCGCGCTGGTTGGCTCCACGGAAATGGGCTCTTCGTCCAAACTGAAAGCTACCTTCTCCACCTGCTTCGGCGCACCCTTCTTCCCGCGCGCTGCCGGCGTATACGCCGAGCTCCTGATGAAGCGCATGGATGAGTTCGGCAGCCGGGTATTCCTGGTCAACACCGGCTGGACCGGCGGCCCCCACGGTAAAGGTGAGCGATTCAGCATCCCCACCACCCGCGGCATCATCAGCGCCATCCAGAACGGCGACCTGGATGATACCGAAACCGAACATCTGCCGACCCTGAATCTGGACGTACCCACCAACGTCCCCGAGGTCGATAACAAGCTACTGAACCCGCGCAACACCTGGGCCAGCGCCGATGAGTACGACGCCAAAGCCAAAGAGCTGATCAGCCAGTTTGTTGAGAACTTCAAGAAGTTTGATGTTTCTGATGCGATCGTAGCGGCTGGCCCCAAGTTGTAAGTCTGCCCGCTTCACGGAAAGCGCCGTGCTGTAACAGCACGGCGCAGAAATGAGTCCAGGATGACCTATTCGATTGCAGTGATTGGTA
Organism: Marinobacter sp.; assembly: GCF_040882185.1. Taxonomy (GTDB): domain Bacteria; phylum Pseudomonadota; class Gammaproteobacteria; order Pseudomonadales; family Oleiphilaceae; genus Marinobacter. The sequence continues at coordinate 94,185 of NZ_JBBEBW010000003.1, forward strand.
GCGGCATGGCTGGGCTGGCGGCAGCCTACCGGGCGCGTCGCGCTGGCCACAAAGTCACGGTGTTCGAGGCCCGCGATAGTCATGGCATGGATGCCCACGCCCTCACGATGGATGGCGGCCTGGTGGACGTGCCTTTGCGCGTGATGAGCCCCGACGCCTGGCCCAGCGTGCTTCAACTCGCCAAAGAGGTAGGCGTAGGCATCTTTAAAGTACGCGTCCACGCCTCCTGCAGCTGGATAAATCGTGACACCTGGTTTCGCAGCGGAGAGGTGCCCGTCCTGGGCTGGCCTTTTATCGGTTCCTGGCGCTACCTGGATACCCGCGCACTGCGCCTGGGGCAAGGCATATTGCAATTGCGGCGCCTGACTCGCTCGCTTGAACGCAAAAACAACAATGTCACTCTGGGCGAAGCCTTGGAACATCACGATTTTGACCCGCTGTTTTGGCGGGGGCTGGTGCTGCCAATGCTCACCACCATCTGCACCTGCGAGGAAGAACACCTGCTGAACTGGCCAGCCGCGCAACTGCTCTCGTTGCTACACGGCATTCTCCATGGATCCGAACTCTACCGCCTCAAAGGTGGCACCTCGGCGCTGGTCGAGGGGCTGGCCGAATATCTGCCGTTGCATTCCGGCAGCCCTGTTGCGCAGGTCGAAGAAGTTAACGACGGGATGAAGGTCTACAACACGCGGGGCGAAGGCGGTGTGTTCGACCGGGTAATTGTCGCCACCCAGGCCAATCAACTGAGCTTTCTGGACAACGCGCAATTTGGCGACGAGCGGGAAATGCTGGAGAACATCGGTTTCGCCGCAGGCGAACTCTGGGTCCATCAGGACACCCGTTTCATGCCCGAGAAAAAGCAGGACTGGACCGCGCTGAATTTCCAGATGAACGAAGCCTTGGAAAAACCCACGTTCACGGTCTGGGTCAATGAGGTGGAACCCACTCTCAAGGGCAAACCACCGGTTTTCCAGACCTGGAACCCGCTATTCGAACCGGACCCTGACACCGTGCTCGCCCGGGTACCGCTGCAGCGCGCCGTCGTCCACACCGGCACCGCCCGAGTCCATGAAGCCCTCGACCAATGGCATCGCCAGCCCGGTCGCAAAGTTTTCTTCTGCGGCTCCTGGGCCTACGAAGGCGTGCCACTGCTGGAATCTGCCGTGCGTTCGGCCAATGCAGCGGTGGAGGCGATTAATCAGCCCCTGTCCGGCACGGCAACAGGGACCTGAAGTGGAAAACGTTCAGACACTGATTAGCATCGCAAGAATCGGAGTGTCGCTTTTTTCAGATGTCTCTACATTGAGTGCATTCGGCAACCAGAAGGAAGAATGCACATGAAAGCCGTTAATAGCTCAATGGGGCTGACGGAATGGTCACTGCTTATAGCGTTGTCGGTTCTCTGGGGTGGATCATTCTTTTTCGTCGAGGTTGCGGTTGACGCCTTTGGCCCCTTCACCATCGTAGCACTGCGCGTCGGCCTGGCGGCGATTGCCCTCAACCTGGCTGTTGTCGCCATAGGATTACGCATGCCGAGGGACCGGCATTTGTGGACCGCATTCCTTGGCATGGGTTTTCTCAACAACATGATCCCCTTCAGCCTGATTGTCTGGGGGCAGACGTATATCACCAGCGGTTTTGCTTCAATCCTCAACGCCTCAACCCCCTTTTTTACCGTAATTGCAGCGCACTACCTGACGAGCGATGAAAAAATGACCAGAGGACGTCTCGCAGGGGTCATACTCGGCGTCGCAGGCGTGGTATCCATGATTGGCGCGGAAGCCCTGCAAGGCTTCTTCACCAACACGCTGGCTCAACTTGCTATTCTCGGCGCTGCGATCTCCTACGCTTTCGGGGGAATTTTCGGCCGCCGCTTCCGAACCCTTGGTTGCTCACCTTTGGTCACCGCGACCGGCCAAGTGACAGCCTCAACAGTCGTGCTGGTGCCTCTGGCTCTTGTGGTAGAACGGCCCTGGACCCTGCCTTTGCCAGCCGTGGAAGTTTGGGGGGCCATTCTCGGACTTGCCTTGTTTTCAACTGCGCTCGCCTACATCCTTTACTTTCGCATTCTTGCCACAACAGGTGCGACCAACCTGTTACTCGTAACCTTTCTTATCCCGATCAGCGCAGTTCTACTTGGCACCACCATTCTTGGTGAACAGCTCGAGCCCAAACATTTTGTCGGCATCGGTGTTATCGGGCTTGGGCTTGCTGCGATCGACGGACGGCCATTTGGTACCTTGCGACGCAAGTTGTCCTCTAACTGAAGCCAGATACCGCCCACCCTCAACGAACCATTAGATGACGGCGAGGGATGTGATCAGGAGCTGACGGCTCTGGAAAGAGCCCAGGGCTTCTCCACTCTGGATATCCCGATCCTGTACATGCTTGGCGAGTCATCTCCGGAATCGGCGCACGCAGTAGGTCGGGTGCTTATTCCCTTTTTACACCGTGTTAAAGTCGTTGAATTTCCAAATCTCGGGCACATGGCCCCCATCACCCACCCGGCTCTCATCAATGCGGAGATCGCAAAGTTCCTCGACTCCGTCTGACTGGTCGGTTAACAGCAGTTACAAAGGCAGACCAGTTTAAGCAGGCGTAAGAGGCAGAGTTCGCATAACCTCTGGTTATTACTTTCTCGTTACAAATCATAACCGACGGGGCATTATCCCCAAGATACCAGGCAATTTGTGAGACCCGTACCTCAAAGCGACACCGACAAACGGCTAACACGGCCGCCCAAACATTGACAGCTCACCCTCAGACGCTATACCAGTACGGGAGCAGACCACTTGGGACCCTGCGAACTTCAAAGGAGTTACTGATGCGTAAACCAGAACTTGCCAGTGCGATTGCTGACGAAACCGGCCTGAGCCGCGATAAAGCCAGTGAAGTTATCACCGCCTTTACGGACCAAGTGTCCGCTGCCGCTGCCCGCGGTGACGATATCACTTTGATCGGATTTGGCACCTTCAACATCCGGAAGCGGGAAGCCCGTAGCGGTCGCAACCCCCAGACCGGAGCGCCGATCCAGATCGCTGCCAGCCGTACCGTCGGCTTCAAGGCAGGTAAAGCTCTGAAAGACGCCGTCAAGTAACGGCTGACCATGCCCATGCTGCACCGCTCTTGCAGTACCTCATGGGCATGGCCTCCCAGCTAGACAACTGACCAGGCGGTATTGCCCCGGCAAAAGGTGTGCCGGACCACCCCCGACAAAGGCCGGCTGTCCACTGGGACATGCTTTCCGGCAGAGAGGATATTGTTCGCACTGGGTGTCCAAGTGGCGCCAGTATCGATGACACAGACATCCGCTACCGCTCCGACCGACAGGGTGTTGGCAGCGAGACCCAGCACGGCAGCGGGTCCACTCGTCAACGCAGCAATCAGGCGGGCTTCGCTCAATTCGCCCTGCTGAACCAGCCCGAGGCCAAGGGACAGCACGCTCTCGATGGACGACAGGCCAGGTTCGGTCGCAGCCAGAGGCGCTCGCTTGGCGGCCGAATCGTGGGGCTGGTGCTGGCTGACAATGGCGTCGATCACTCCGTCCCGGACGCCAGCCAGCAAGCCCTGCCGGTCATACTCACTGCGTAGCGGCGGCAACACGTGAAAACGGCTGTCGAAATCACCGAGAGCCTGCTCGGTGAACACCAGGTGATGCATGGTGACATCTGCCGTCACCGCCACACCCCGCAGTCGGGCCTCCGCCACCATGGCCACACTACGGGCAGTAGAGAGTTGACTGAGGTGCAACCGCACACCGGTTTCTTCAGCCAATAACAACATCTCCGAAACAGCGGCGGTTTCTGCCACTTCCGGGATTCCCAGTAGCCCGAGGCGTGTGGTCACCACGCCGTCATGGGCAAAACCATCTGCTGCCAGGGCATGGTTACGAGGCTGCAGCATCAGAGTGAAACCAAAGGTCTGCGCATAGGCCATGGCACGGCGCAGGATACGGGCGTTGCGCACTGTCGCCATACCGTTGCTCAAGGCGACACAGCCCGCAGCAGACAGCCCGACCATATCGCTCAGTAGCTCGCCTTCCAGGCCCCGGGTCGCGGCGCCGAGTGGCAGCACGTTGATCGGCGACCGGGTGGAGGCCACCTCCCGGATCAGATGGGTGACGGCACCGGAATCGTTGATCGGTGAGGAATCCGGCGCGGCGCAAACCGTGGTGTAGCCGCCCTTGGCGGCGGCCCGGGTCTCGCTGGCGATATTGCCTTTCTGGCCGGCTCCCGGTTCCCGAAGATTGCAGCAGAGGTCGATAAAGCCAGTAGTGACCAGACAGCCGGTGGCATCCATGACCTGGTCGGCTTCAGCCTGGTCAGCTTCCTCGCCCAGCGCTTCAATGCGGCCATTGCGGATCAGCAGGCTGCAGGTTTTTTCGTCCCGTCCATTGGTTGTCAGCCGATGGCCGTTGACAATTCTGATGACCGGATGCTGCCCCCCACTCACGAGTTTGCCCCTTTTGCCAGTGCGTTGGATGGTGTCTCTGTTTGTGTGCGGGCCCGTTCGGAAACCTGCCCACTCATCGCCATCGACATCACGGCCATACGGATAGCAATGCCGTTGGTTACCTGGTTGAGAATCACCGACTGTGGCCCGTCCGCAACGGCGGACTCAATCTCCACCCCGCGATTGATCGGGCCGGGATGCATTACGATGGCATCTGGGCGTGCCAGCTTCAGTTTCTCGGTGCTGAGGCCGTAGAGCCGGTAAAATTCGCGCTCACTCGGTAACAAGGCGCCTTCCATGCGCTCACGCTGCAGGCGCAGCATAATGATGACGTCGATGTCTTCCAGGCCCCGGGTCATATCGTATTCCACGTTACAGCCCAGGCTTTTGACATCGGTGGGCAACAGTGTGGCGGGGGCGATAACCCGGATTTCTTTCGCACCCAGGGTTTTGAGCGCGCTGATCTGGGAGCGCGCAACCCGCGAGTGCAGGATGTCGCCAACAATAGCCACCCGAAGACCTTCGAATTCGTGTTTGTGCTGGCGGATCGTCAGCATGTCCAGCATGGCCTGGGTCGGATGGGCATGACGTCCGTCGCCGGCGTTGATGATGGCGACGCCGGGGGTCACGCTCTCGGCGATAAAGTGTGGGGCACCGCTCTGTGAATGGCGTACCACGAACATATCACTGGCCATGGCTTCCAGATTCAGCAAGGTGTCCGAGAGCGACTCGCCCTTGGAGGTAGCCGAGGTATTGATGTCCAGATTAAGCACGTCAGCCGACAGTCGCTTTGCTGCCAGCTCAAAGGTGCTTCGGGTGCGGGTGCTGGCTTCAAAGAACAGATTAACCACCGTGCGTCCGCGCAACAGCGGCACATTCTTGATGGTGCGCTCGCCCACTTCGATAAAGGAGTCGGCGGTATCGAGGATATCCGTTAACAAGGCCCGGTCAAGGCCATCCAGGGTAAGAAAATGTTTGAGCTGACCGTCCGGGGTCAGTTGCAGAGAGGGTGCGGAAGGATCGTATGCCGTCATGATGCCCGTATGCCTTCTCGGTTGTGGTGCTTAGTGGTCTGTGTCCCGTACTTCAATATGCAGTGGATCCGGGCCGCGCAGTTTAACGCGCTGGTGGGGCGCGAGGCTCAGTTTCCTGGCCACCACATCGGGCTGGATCGGCAGTTCACGGGCGCCCATGTCAATCAGGGTGGCCAGTATGATACTCGCCGGGCGGCCGTAATCGAAGAGTTCGTTCATGGCGGCGCGAATGGTCCGGCCACTCATGATGACATCGTCAATCAGAATGATATCCCGGCCTTCGGTTTCAAAGGGTAAGCGCGAAGGCAGTACACGGGGGTTGAGCCCGATGCGACTGAAATCATCCCGGTAGAACGAGATATCCAGCTCACCGAAAGGACCGTCAAGCCCCAGACGCTTATTCAACGCATCCGCCAGCCAGACTCCGCCGGTGCGGATGCCCACAAGTACCGGATCGGTGATAACGCGTTCACTCACTTGCTCACGCAGACCAGCTTCAAGCTGATCCAGTAACTGGTTCATATCGAGTAATGCGGTCATTTAATTGCCCACTCCCTATGCGCTTTTCGGTAGCAGCATGCTGTCAATCTGCAACCTGCCGAAACCAGGTTTCGAGAATCAATACAGCGGCCAGATCATCGACCCCGTGCTTGCCAAAATCCCGCTCGCCACCGGCGGCCATCACTTCGCCTTTAGCTTCAAAGCTTGTCAGGCGTTCGTCCACCATAGCAACCGGCACATGAAACCGGCCGTGAAGACGTTTACCGAACTTTCTGGCCCGGTCACACATGTCGTTTTCAGTGTCGTCCATGTTGAGTGGCAAACCTACGACCATCTGGTCCGGCTGCCATTCGGCAATGAGTTTCTCGATCACCAGCCAATCGGGTATGCCGTCCCGGGCGGGTAACATGCTCAAGGGGCGAGCGCTGCCCAGCAGCTCCTGGCCAAAGGCAACACCAATACGCCGGGTGCCGAAATCGAATGCCATCACTTGGCGTTGGCCAGGTTCACGCATGGCCGATCGAATCGCTGAGCTGATTGAGGTCTATGCCGAGCTGGCGCAGCACTGCGTCGTAGAGGTTGGTCCAATCCGAACCAAACAGCAGTTCGGCAGTGGCGGGACAGGTCAGCCATGCATTGCCAGCCAACTCGGATTCGAGCTGGCCTTCGCCCCAGCCGGAATACCCCAACGCGACGCGGTATCGCGCAGGACCTTCACCCCCGCCAATAGACGTCAGCACATCACTGGAGGTGGTGAGCATAATATCATTGCTGATGGGCGTAGTTGCCTGCCATGTAATCGCGGGTTCGTGGAGCACAAACCCACGTTCAGGCTCTACTGGGCCGCCACTGAAGACCGGGCATTGAAGTTCCCCACCTTCCATGTCGAGCTGCTCCAGCACCTCGCCGAGAGAGATGTCGAGCGGACGGTTAACCATCACGCCCAATGCGCCTTCCTCGGAGTGGTCGCAAAGGTACACTACTGCGCCGTGAAAACGGGGATCGCCGAGATACGGCGTGGCGATTAGGAAATGGCCACGAAGGCTATGGGATTCCGCCGTGGCGTCACTCATCCTGAACTCAAACCTTTACGCTGGAAGGACCAGGTACGAATAATCTCAAGCACATCACTCTCCTTGCTGAGCTCCTCCGGAAACGAGGAGAACGGCGCGGCCAGTCGCACAATTCGGATGGCTGCATCATCCAGTAAACTATTGCCGGACGACTCCAGCACCTGCAACTCTTTGACAGTGCCGTCCTTCCTTAATACCACCAGCATCCGGACGGTGCCATGAATTCCGGACTGCCGGGCCTCGGAGGGGTAATTGATATTGCCTACCCGCTCTACCTTGTTGATCCAGTTCCGCACATACCAGGCATTGGTGGAACTCAGCGTCGACACTGAGGTGACCCGCAAAACCCTCGGCCTTTTGGCATAGGCCCTCATCTGGTCGTCCAGCCTTGCTTCCAGGCTGGCGATTTCCAGGCTGCGCTCCATCAGGCTTTTCTTCTCAGCCACCGGCAGTTTCTCTTCCGGTGGTTCCTCAAACGGATCAGCCCTTGGCGTCTTCCGTGTGCTAGCCGCAGTGGTTTCGACGACCTGCTGCTCGGCGCGAACGGCTGGCGCCGTAGTAGAGGGTGCTTGTGGCTGAACCTCCGCAACCTTGCTGTCACTAAAGGTTGACTGCTCAGGGCTTGTCAGTTCCTGCTTTTCTTCTTCTGTGCCACTACCTTGCTGGTTGGTCTGAGCCAGAAAATCCGCATCTTCCGGAGCATCCTGATCGTCAAACTGGGACAGGGTGATTTCCAACGTTTCAGCGGAATTCGGCGGATCGGGTTGGGCAAAGGTGATACCCAGCACCAGCACCGCGTGTAACGCCAGCGCCATAAAAAATGTAAACGAAAAGCGATCAAAGTCGCTGACCTGCGCAGCCATGTCGGTTAGTGTCTCACTGCCTGTTTCTCACGACGTCCATGTTACCGGGGTCCACCACCAGCAACTGTAATTTATTGATACCCGACATATTACTTCAGCCGCCGCTCAATGGCGTCCATCAACAGATCACTGATACTAATTCCGAAGGCGGCATCAAGTTCCCGGATACAGGTGGGGCTGGTGACATTAATTTCGGTCAGGTAATCACCGATGACGTCAATGCCCACGAAAATCAGCCCCTTCTCTTTTATGGCTGGCGCTACTCGGGCACAGATTTCACGATCCCGGTCGGTCAATTCGCGGCCTTCACCACGCCCACCAGCGGCCAGGTTCCCCCGATTCTCACCGTGGGACGGAATTCTGGCTAGCGCATAAGGCACCGGCTCACCTTCGATCAGCAGGATGCGTTTGTCACCTTCGCTGATCTGGGGAATGAACTTTTGTGCCATGGCCTGATGCTCGCCGTTCTGGGTCAGCGTTTCGATAATAACGCCCAGGTTGGCGTCACCTTCCTTGACCCGGAAAATAGAGCGGCCACCCATACCGTCCACCGGTTTCATGATGACATCCCGGTGTTCTGCATGGAATGCCTTCAGACGGGCAGCTGAGCGAGTGACAATAAGTGGCGGAGTGCAGTCTTCAAACTGGGTGGCAAATAACTTTTCGTTACAGTCCCGCAAGGCAGCGGGGGGATTAACAATCAGTGCACCCGCAAGCTCTGCTGCTTCCAATATATAGGTAGCCATCAGGAACTCCCGGTCGACCGGTGGGTCCTGACGCATCAGGATCACATCCAGCTCGCCGAGATCACGATCCCGGGACTGACCAAAACTGTACCAGTGGTCGGGGTCCAGATGAACGGTCAGGTCGCGGGTCCGGGCCATGGCTCTGCCACCCTGCAGATAAAGGTCCGGCAGCTCCATATATTCAATTTCCCAGCCACGCTTCTGCGCCGCCAGAAGCATCGCCAGTGAGCTGTCTTTCTTGAAGTGGATATCCTCAATCGGATCCATCACTACACCGAGTCGAACTGTCATAGCATCCCTTGAAATAAATGAAGAAACAGGAACCTGTCAGCAGAGCGCCATTATTGATAAGTGCTATGCTTTATCCCAGATGGTATTGCACCCGCACGCCGAATGCACCCGAATAGCAGTGGCTGTTATCTACAAATGAACCAAGAGAAGCGCTGATCATTTCCCAAGAGTACATTTAGACACAAAGTTATGCTTTTTCTCCAGCCATCGATACTCTATAAATAAGCGTGGCTTATAGAACACCCTTAAATTGTGTGTTAAAAAGCCGATTTCCAAATATAACACCGCAGAGCGCAAGGCCGTTGGACAATGGAAGACAACTTCGAGAACCTGAAAATTATGGTGATTGACGATAGCAAAACCATTCGTCGCACCGCAGAAACCCTTCTCAAAAAGGTCGGTTGCGATGTAATAACTGCAACAGATGGTTTTGACGCTCTAGCAAAAATTGCCGATTCTCAGCCCAACATCATTTTTGTCGATATTATGATGCCACGGCTTGATGGCTATCAAACCTGTGCCCTGATCAAAAACAATTCGGCGTTCAAGAAAACGCCAGTCATTATGCTCTCCAGCAAAGACGGTCTTTTCGACAAAGCCAAGGGCCGTATTGTCGGTTCAGACCAGTATCTGACCAAGCCGTTCAGTAAAGACGAGCTCCTTAACACCATTCGCCAGTATGTTCCCCAGTTGGAACAGTAATCCGCTGACGCAAAGAACCTTTAATGAGATTGAGGAAACCATGGCCCGCATCCTGATTGTTGATGACTCGCCCACCGAAGTGAAGAAAATCTCAAGCATTCTTGAGAAGCACAAACATGAAGTTTTGACGGCGGACAACGGCGCCGATGGCGTTGCAAAAGCTCGCGCAGAGACTCCGGACCTGGTGCTGATGGATGTTGTCATGCCTGGTCTAAACGGCTTTCAGGCTACCCGTCAGTTGACCCGTGCGCCTGAGACGGCGTCCATCCCGGTGATCATCGTGACCACCAAGGACCAGGAAACTGACCGCGTCTGGGGGACACGCCAGGGCGCCAAAGGTTATCTGGTCAAGCCAGTAAATGAAGACGATCTGATTAAAACAATCAATAGTCTGATTTCCTGATCCAAACAACCTCTTGCATGGAGTACGCATGTCCGCCCAGGCCGCCCCATACGCCGTTCTGACGGATATTGCCCAACGCAGCCGGATGCTTGCCGCCGGTTTGCCGGAGCAACAGGAAGCCGTTCAGTTGTGGAACGGAATCGGCTTTGTTCTGGCGGGCCAACGTTACGTGGCTCCGATGGGTGAGGTTGTTGAAATACTTCACGTACCCCGCTTTACCCACGTGCCCGGGGTTCGTTCGTTTATGTTAGGAGCGGCCAATGTTCGTGGCCGCCTGCTACCCCTGATTGATCTCGCCCACTATTTTGAACTACCCCGCAGTTCTCGTAGCCAGCGCGAGCGCCGGGTCCTCGTTGTTGAACAGGGTGACGTGTTCAGTGGCCTGGTGGTTGATAGCGTATCGGGAATGCAATATTTCGCGGTGGACAGTTTTGTGGCTGATCCCACAGAAACCCCCGCAAACGTTCAACCTTTCATTCAGGGAGGGTATGAGCGAAATGAGGAAACCTGGAAAGTCTTCTCAACTTACGAACTACTCGAAGATGAGCGCTTTCTTGATGTTGCCCAGTGGTGATGACAATGGCAGGAACATCACCATCGACTCTCAAAACCCGCAGAAGAACCTAACTTGCCAAAGAAGAGGCCGGGAGCCAGAAAATGAAAAATAGAGCCGGAAGATCCAATTCGGGACAGGGCGCCAACAAGCTTGTTGCTGGCCTGATCGCCGCATTGATCGCATTGACCGTCCTGCTCGTTGTGGTCTTGTTTATGATCAACAAGGATAGCCAGAACGATCAGGAATACATCGCACACGCGAACGAACTCAGGGTGCTCTCGCAGGAGATCGCGAAGAACGCGACAGAGGCGGCAGGTGGTACTGCGTCCGCTTTTGAACAGCTCCAGCGTTCGCGGAATGAGTTCTCACAGCTGTGGGATTTCATCATCGATGGCAACCCGGCAACCGGCCTGCCCCCGAGCCAGCTGGCCGCTCAGAGTCCGGTACAGCAAAACTGGGAGTCGGTGCGGGAAAACGCTGACAGCATTGTTTCCACTCAGGAAGCGGTGTTGGGCCTTCACCAGGTTGCCCAGACCCTGAATGAGACGATTCCCCAACTGCAGGTTGAGTACGACGATATCGTTCAAATCCTGCTGGATAACAACGCTCCGGCTGAGCAGATCGCACTGGCCCAACGCCAGTCACTGTTGGCGGAACGTATTGTTCGCTCTGTTAACAACGTTCTTTCCGGTGATGAAGACGCTGTTATTGCCGCCGACCGGTTTGGTCGTGATGCCAGCCTGTTTGGCCGGGTATTGGAAGGCCAGGTAAACGGTAATCAGGCCATGGGTATTTCCCAGGTCCAGGACGAAGACGCCATATACGGCCTCGAAGCGGTTGATGAATTGTTTGAGTTCGTCTCCCAGAACGTTGATGCAATCCTTGAAGCCTCTCCCGACCTCTTCAAGGTTCGCAGAGCCGCCAGCGAAATTTTTGAAAACTCCCAGCTGCTACTGAATAACACCTCCGCTCTGGCCAATCAGTTTGCAGCCCAAGCCAGCTCACGTTTCATCAGCCCCACCCTCGCTTACATTCTGCTCGCGGCCATGGCGGTAATCGTGGTGTTGATCGGTCTTTCCCTGTATCGGGCCGCCCAGGAACGTCTGGCGACCACCCAGGAGCAGAATGAACAGAATCAGAACGCGATCCTGCGACTGCTGGACGAACTCGCCGACCTGGCGGACGGTGACCTGACAGCCGAGGCCACGGTCACCGAGGACTTCACCGGTGCCATCGCCGACTCCATCAACTACGCGATCGACCAGATGCGCGGGCTGGTACAGGCGATTCGGGGTACCGCTGTACGGGTTGCATCAGCCGCTCAGGAAACCCAGGCCACAGCCAGGCACCTGGCCGATGCGTCCGAGCACCAGGCCCAGGAAATTGCCGGCGCCTCTGCCGCTGTGAACGAAATGGCGGTATCCATCGACCAGGTATCTTCCAACGCAGCTGAGTCTTCCGCGGTTGCTGAGCGGTCGGTCGCGATCGCCAAGAAAGGCGCGGAAGTGGTACAGAACACCATTCGCGGCATGGATAACATCCGTGAGCAGATTCAGGAAACTTCCAAACGGATCAAGCGTCTGGGTGAATCTTCCCAGGAAATCGGTGACATCGTATCGCTGATCAACGACATTGCTGACCAAACCAACATCCTGTCCCTGAACGCAGCGATCCAGGCCTCTATGGCCGGTGACGCGGGCCGGGGCTTTGCGGTGGTTGCGGACGAAGTTCAGCGCCTGGCGGAGCGGTCCTCTGCGGCTACCAAGCAGATTGAAGCACTGGTCAAGACGATCCAGTCTGATACCAACGAAGCTGTTATCTCGATGGAACACACCACCGCTGAGGTGGTCCGTGGTGCACGCCTGGCACAAGACGCGGGTGTTGCCCTTGAGGAAATCGAGAACGTATCGATGAACCTCGCGGAACTGATCCAGAACATCTCTAACGCGGCGCGCCAGCAGGCGTCGTCAGCAGCTCACATTTCCAACACCATGAACGTTATCCAGGAAATCACCTCCCAGACTTCATCCGGTACTAACGCTACCGCGAAGTCAATCGGTAACCTGGCTGATATGGCTTCCCAGCTGCGGTCTTCGGTAGCAGGCTTCACATTGCCTGAAGAAGAAATGGCAGACAGCGAAGAAGAGGAAGACAGCGACGTCCCGGTGCTGAGCTAAATGCACTACCCGAGCTTCTGACGGTTTATGACTGCAACACACAACGACCTGTCTGACAGCTCTGGTATCTGGTCCCTGCGCCGACTCCCCGCCATGGATGAAGCGCAGTTCTACCAGTGGCAAGTATTACTGGAGCACCGGACCGGCATGACGTTAACGCCTGAGCGGCAGTCGTTTCTCGAAACCAACCTCGGGATCCGGATGCGGGAAATCGGCTGTAACAGTTATCAGGCTTACTACGAGAAAATCGTCTCGGGGCCCGAAGCCATTGTTGAGTGGGCCATCCTGGTGGACCGCCTGACCGTCCAGGAAACGCGCTTTTTCCGGGATACCGACGCCTTCCGGCTGGTGTCAGATTACATTCTGACCCGCCCACGGGAAGCCCTGAAAAAGCGGCCTCTGGAAGTCTGGAGTGTCGGGTGTTCGACGGGCGAGGAGCCCTACACGCTGGCCATGCTGCTCAATGAAAGCATGACCCAGCTTGAGTTACCGCCACTGTTTGGCGTAACTGGCTCCGACATCAGTAAACCCGCGATTGGAAAGGCCCAGCGTGGCCTGTTCAACGCTCGTAAGCTGCTCGGGGTGGATGAAGAGTTAAAGTCCCGGTATTTCCGTCCGGCGGAACGGAACACCGTAGAAATTGTGGATAGCATTCGGCAACGCGTTTGCTTCACCCGTCTGAACGTGATGGACCTGAAGCGCGCACCGATGCATGGCATGAACATTATCTTCTGCCAGAACTTGCTGATTTACTTTCGCCGCTGGCGACGGCGCGAAATTGTAAAACAGCTTGCAGAACGGCTGGCACCCGGGGGCTTACTCGTCCTTGGTCAGGGGGAGCTAACCGATTGGCAGCCCCCCGGGCTGCAGCGGGTACCCTCGGAAAATGTTCTGGCGTGGATGCGACGCCAGACTGACGAAGATTAACCGGAGTGGTTATGGGCAATCACCATGACAGCATCGCGCTGGACTGGGTTCGGGGCGAAATACAGGAAACGCTGACACAGGGTCAGCAGGCACTCGAGGCGTTCGTCGACAATCGTGACGATACCGCGCGCCTGCGCTTTTGTCTGAACTATCTTCATCAGGTTCACGGCACCCTGCAAATGGTGGAACTCTACGGTGCAGCTCTGCTGACCGAGGAGATGGAAAAACTCACCCAGGCAGTTTTGAACGAAGCTGTTGGCAGTGTTGATGACGCTGTCGAAGTTCTGATGCAGGCGATTCTTCAGTTGCCTCAGTACCTGGAACATCTTGGCACCAGCAAGGATGATTTTCCGCTGGTCCTGTTGCCGTTACTCAATGACTTACGCGCCGCTCGCGGCGAATCACTGCTGTCAGATACTTCGCTGTTCAAGCCGGATCTGAGCACTGCCCGCATTACGCCGGTCGCCAATGCCTCGCAACGACTGCAGGACCCTAAAGTACTCGGGCACATTCGCAAGCTCCGGCAGATGTATCAGTTCGCCCTCGCCGGCATCGTCAGGGAAACCGATCTTGATGCCCATTACGATTATCTCCACAAAGTCATTCAGCGCCTGACCAAGCTCTGCCAGCAGACCCCGCGGGAGGAATTATGGCGGGCCGCCGGGGGATTTGTTGACTCTATCCAGAGCGGTCATAATCCGGTCAACGCCGCAGTCAAATCGATTCTTCGAAGTCTCGACACTGAACTTCGTCGTCTGATTGACGAACATGTGGATATTCTGCAACAGCCTGTTCCAGAAGCCCTGTTTAAACACCTGCTTTACTACGTCGCACGGGCGCAGGATCTCGATACTGCTTATGTCCGTCAGTTGGTTGAACAATACAAACTCGACCAGGCGCTGCCGTCGGATCAGGCTATTGATGAGGTCCGCGACCGGGTCTCAGGGCCGGGCCGTGATGCAATCCATTCCGTGGTTATTGCGCTCAACGAAGAACTCGCCAAGTTGAAAGACCAGCTCGACCTCTTTGTACGCGCGGAATTCCGTCAGAATCAGGAGCTGGAAGAACTGCTGCCGGGCCTGCAACAGGTTGCCAATACTCTGGCGGTGCTGGGTTTGGGCATACCTCGCCGCGTTGCGATGGAACAGATAGAGTTGTTGGAGCGTCTCGTCAATCAGGATGAACCGGCAGACGATGGCATCCTGATGGATATTGCCGGGGCGTTGTTGTACATCGAAGCCACCCTGGCCGGCCTTGAAGAAGACGGGCACTCCGCCAATAGCGTTGAAGAAAGCGGCATTGAACTCGGCACCCGTGAGTTGAGCGAGGCCAACAGTGCGCTACTCAGGGAGTCACGCAATTCCCTCGAGCAAGTCAAAACCGCAGTTGTCAATTACATCGCTTCCCAGTGGGATGACCGCGAGATTGCGGAAGTTCCCGGCTTACTCCATAGCATTCGCGGAGGCCTTCGTCTGATTCCGCTTCATCGTGTGGCGGACATGCTCGAGTCTTCCGAGCGCTATGTCACCGCTGTACTGGTGGACAGCAAACGCATCCCTGATTGGCAACAACTCGACACCCTGGCCGACACCATCACCAGCATTGAGTATTACCTGGAACGTCTGGCTGAGGGTATTGAAGACAACGAGGCGATACTCAAGATCGCAGAAGACAGCCTCGAAACCCTGGGCTTTCCGGTCGGCGCCGAGCCCACCTGGGACCGAGACGCTAACGAAGCGATCCAGCCTTCTGATGCCAGTGTTCCGGAACACAAAAGCTCCGACACCGAACTGCTGGATGACGAGATCCTCGAGATCTTTATTGAGGAAGCTGAAGAAGTTCTGGCCACCATCAACACGTTCATTCCTCGCCTGCGCCAGAATCATGAGGACCGGGAAGCACTGACCGAAGTACGTCGGGCCTACCACACCCTTAAAGGCAGTGGCAGGCTGGTCGGCGCTACCAGCATCGGTGAGCTTGCCTGGGCGGTGGAAGATCTGTTCAACCGGGTAATCGATCAGAGCATCAAACTGACGGATGAGCTGTTTGATCTTGTCACCAGCGTTAACGAACGTATTCCGGCATTGATCGAAGACTTCCGTAAAGGTAAGTCTGACGGCGCGGTCAGCGAACTGATTGCTCAAGCCGAACTGATTGGAACGACCCGTAAAACCAGCGCCGATACGCCGTCCGCATCCGACAGTCCTGAGCAAACCGAATCCGAAAATGAGCCCAGCGCGGAAGCTGAGAGCTCCAAAGCTGCCAGGCAGACAACACCCGCTTACGAGCACGATGATCTGATCGACGATGAGATTCTCGAGATCTTCATCGAAGAAGCAGGTGAAGTGCTTGATACAATTCGTGAAAATCTCCCGATGTTGCTGCACCAGTACGATGACCGCAGCGCCCTCGCCGAAGTGCGCAGAGCCTTCCATACCCTAAAGGGCAGTGGTCGGATGGTTGGGGCACAGGTTATCGGGGCGCTATCCTGGTCGGTTGAGAATATGCTCAACCGCCTCATTGATGGCAGTGTTTTCATGAATGAGGACATAGCCCAGCTACTTGAGAACGTGACTGATGTATTACCCGCTCTGGTGTCAGATTTTGAACATCATCGGGCTCCGTCGAACGATACAAGTGAGCTTGAGGCCAGAGCGAATGCCCTGGCCAACGGTGAGATACCAGACACTCGCGCGATGCCGGGTGCCCATAATGAGGCTGGTGCAGAACACGAAGACGGTGGCGCAGTCACAGACGATACCGATCACCTGGTCGATCCGGTACTGATCGATATTTTTGCGAGCGAGACAGAAACCCACCTGCAAACCTTGCAGGACTTCCTTGAGGAATCCGGGGACAAGTCATCCGTGGCTTATACGGATAACCTCTCCCGTGCTCTGCACACCCTCAAGGGCAGCGCCCATACGGCAGGCATCCAGCCTATTGCGATGGTTATCACACCGCTTGAGAAGTTCGTCAAGGAGGCGCGGGGCGAAAATGCCCGGGCTGACCGTGACGTGCTGGCGCTGATTGCCGATGCGAATGAGTTCATTATCCGGAGCCTTGCGCAGATTCGACACACCCCCCAAAATCCTCTCCCTGGCACTGATGCTTATCTGGCCAAGATGGAGGCAATTGCAGGGCGTGCACTCGGACACCGGAACGCAGGTGACGAAAACGAAGATTCGAATCAGACCGATCCGCAATTGATACAACTGTTCCTCAACGAAGGGCTCGACATCCTGCTGGATGCCGACACCATTCTTGACGAATGGGCGATGCACCCGGATCAGACCGACGGGCTCGCAAAACTGAGCTATGAGTTGCAGGAACTGACCGAAGGTTCTCGCAACGCCGGATTGTCTGACGTTGCCAGCCTGACGGATATTCTGCATCAGACATACCTCAGTGTTCAGTCGGCGGAAGTTCCCCCGGACAACGGGTTCTTCCTGACTGCAAAGGCTGGCCACGAAAATCTTATAAATATGATGGACCAGGTCGCTGCCGGACTGGCAACGCGCCCGGACTACGCCCTGATCAGTGAACTGGAAGCCCTGCGTGATAGTGCAGGTCAAACCCCTCCTGACGCGTTCACAGAAGAATTCAGCGAGTATCTTGAGGCCATCGATCTGAGCTTTGATACCGAGCTCGGCCTTCCAGACCAAGTTGAACCAGCACCACTGCCGACACAGAACAACGAGGCCGACGATAATAGCGACCAGGAACTGGCCGACATTTTCCTCGAAGAAGCGGAAGACCTGATTGAAAGTACCGCCGACACCTTGCAGAACTGGAGCGAAAAGCCAGAGAGTACCGAGCTGTTAAGGCTGCTACAGCGCGACCTCCATACCCTCAAGGGCGGTGCCAATCTGGCGGATATTCAACCGATGGGCGATCTCGCTCACGAGATGGAAGCCCTGTTTGAAGGCCTCACCGAACACCGTTTGGCCGTCACCGATGAGTTATCTGGCCTGCTATTTCGCAGCCATGACCGTCTGAGCAGTATGGTGGACTCGCTGAGATTGCGTGAAGCTGCCCGTCCGGCACCGGATTTGATCAGCGACCTGCGGGGCTA
The DNA here is from genome assembly GCF_040882185.1 of Marinobacter sp. Lineage (GTDB taxonomy): Bacteria > Pseudomonadota > Gammaproteobacteria > Pseudomonadales > Oleiphilaceae > Marinobacter. The sequence continues at coordinate 111,985 of NZ_JBBEBW010000003.1, forward strand.
TATCGAAAACGTTGCAGCCTCCAGACCGGTAACGGATGTCAGTGCGCCAGACTCAGACAGTCACGAGATACCCCTACCTGGCGTTGAGGGTGATGCCGGTTTTGATCCGGAACTGGCCGAGATCTTTCTGGAAGAAGCCGGCGAAATTATCGATACCACCGCAGAACAACTGCACCAATGGGCGGCCAACCCCGATCAGCCCGGACTGGTCAAGGAGCTCCAACGGGAGCTTCATACCCTGAAAGGCGGCGCCCGGATGGCCGATATCCCGCCCGTGGCAGATATTGCCCATGAGATGGAAACGCTGTTCGAGTACATCGTTGAGGGTCGTATCGAGGCCACACCTGCGCGGGTAGAACTTGCCCTGCGAGCCCACGATCAGCTTGCCGTTCTGGTGGAAGCCATTGCGGACGGAAACCCCTGCCCGGCCACACCGGAACTGGTTGAAGAGTTGAGAGCAGCGACTACCGATCACGGCCCTGCTGAGAATAACGTAAAGAGTGGTCAGGAGAGTGACCTTGAGAGTTACCTGGGGAGTTATCTAGAGAGTTATCCCGAAAACGACGGCGAGAATACCGCTAACATACCCCTTGCCGAGCACACTGCCGATTTATCGCATCTTGATCCGGAACTGACAGGCATCTTCCTGGAAGAAGCCTATGACCTGATCAACTCTACCGGCAGTGCCCTGCACACCTGGAGTGAAGAACCCGACAACCGGTCCATTGCAGCCGAATTACAGCGCGACGTACACACCCTCAAAGGCGGTGCACGCATGGCTGGCGTCGCCGCCATCGGCGACCTCACCCACGTTCTTGAAGACCTGTTTGAAAAAGTCGCTGAAGGCCGAATGGAAGCTTCCCCGGCAATGAATGACCTGCTGTTTGCCTGCCACGACCGACTGGCGCAAATGGTTGATCAGGTTGCCACCAGCAAACCTTGCCCCCCGGCAGAGGAACTGGTGGCCGAAGTGGAAGCCATTCTCGCGGGCAAAATCCCGACCAATCGAAACCACCGCGAGGCTCAGGAAGTATCGGTCACTGAAGCGGATATTCCCCCTGCAGGCGCACTGCCGGAAGATGATAACGACCTGACCGGCATCTTCCTTGATGAAGGCCTGGAGATTCACGAAGCCATCACCGAGTGCCTCGCCCAATGGCGGGAAGATCCGGAAGAGCTGACCGGCATCACCCAGTTGCAACAGGAGCTACATACCCTGAAAGGTGGCGCCCGGCTGGCGGACATCGACCCAGTCGCTGATTTGGCCGCTGCCTGGATTGACTCCCTCGAACCGCTGCTCGAAGGGACCGGCAACCAGAAAGCCATACTGGCCCTGAGCGACCGGGCCAATAACAAACTACGGACCATGCTGGCCTCCCTTGAAGACGGCGATCTACCGGCTCACGACCACGCCCTGGTCAGTATGTTACGGGCCGCTGAAGCTCCTGACGGAGTCACACGTGAAATCACCCACGACAGTCATCAGGGGCCGGAAGAGGTTGACAGCGAAGTCCTCGAGATTTTCCTTGAGGAAGCTGGCGAGATCATGGATCAGTTGGAGCACCTGCTGGCGGACTGGCATAAAGAACCCGCCAACAACCACTTCAACCAGGAAGCCCAACGCGCCCTGCACACCTTGAAAGGGGGCGCCCGCCTGTCTCAATTGCCCGAGTTGGGAGATCAGGCTCACGCCATGGAAACGCGGCTAACAGAACTGGAAGGCACTGCCCCCGGCGAAGCCGTCTGGCAAGCCATCACCAATGATCATGACGAACTGCTGAAGCTGGTTGCCGATGTTCGTCGTCGATACGATGAGGCCAATGCAGGATCGGACGCACCGATGCCAGCCCAAGTGCCAGCACCCGTTCCGACACCGACCACCGAGCAAAAAGTTCAGGCTCCCGAGCCCAAACCCGCCAGGCTTCATCCGAAGGCAAAGGCCCGACAGGCCGATGCCACCCGGACTGCGCAGGAAACCATCCGGGTTTCCGCACCCTTGCTGGATGAACTGGTTAACCTGGCAGGCGAAACCAGTATTACCCGGGGTCGGCTTGAGCAGCAGAATAGTGATTTCAGCCATACCCTGGATGAAATGGCGGCCACCATAGAGCGTTTGCGTGAACAGTTACGCCGGATGGATATCGAGACCGAAACCCAGATCCTGTTCCGGGCGGAGAAAGAGCACGGCCCTGATTACGGCGACGATTTCGATCCGTTGGAAATGGACCGTTATTCCTCTATCCAGCAGCTCTCAAGGGCACTGAGCGAGTCTTCCTCGGACCTTACCGACCTGCGGGAAACCATGGCCGACCGGGTCCGGGACACGGAGACCCTGCTGGTTCAGCAATCACGGATCAACACGGAACTTCAAGAGGGCTTGATGAAGACCCGTATGATTCCGTTCGCCTCCATGGTTCCGCGTCTGCGCCGGATTGTTCGGCAGATCAGCGGCGAACTCGGCAAGAAAGTCGAATTTGACGTTCGCAATGCCGAAGGCGAAATGGACCGCAACATCCTGGAACGCATGATCGCGCCACTGGAACACATGCTCCGGAACGCCCTCGACCATGGCATCGAAAAACCTGCCGATCGCATCAAGTCCGGTAAAGCCGAAACGGGTGAGGTCACCCTCTCCCTGGCGCGTGAAGGCGGCGAAGTGGTCTTGCGCATGGTAGATGATGGTGCGGGTATCCCGACCCATGTTATTCGTGAAAAAGCCATTCGCCAGGGCATGCTGCGCAAGGACGAAGAGCTGAGTGATCGCGAGATCCTGCAATTCATCCTGCAGCCAGGCTTCTCCACCGCCCAGGCGGTCACACAGATTTCCGGCCGTGGCGTGGGTATGGATGTCGTCGCCAGTGAGATCAAGCAACTGGGCGGCAGCCTTGACATCCTGTCGGCGGTCGGTCAAGGCACAACCTTTACTGTCAGGTTGCCTTTCACTGTCTCGGTCAACCGGGCATTGATGGTCTCCACCGGAGAAGACTTCTACGCCATCCCGCTGAACACCATCGAAGGTATTGTTCGGGTCAGCACCTACGAGCTTGAAGAATACTACAAGCCTGATGCGCCCATGTACGAATATGCTGGTCAGGAATATCGCCTGCAATATCTGGGTGGCCTGCTGCACAGTGACCATCACCCCAAACTCCAGGGCCAGGCTCTGCCGTTGCCGGTCATTCTGGTACGCGGCGCCGAACAGCCGATGGCGCTGCAGGTGGACAACCTGATGGGCAGCCGGGAGATTGTCGTAAAATCTCTCGGGCCTCAGTTTTCCTCCGTGCGTGGCGTATCCGGTGCCACCATCCTGGGTGATGGTAATGTGGTCGTCATCCTCGATCTGCCAGCCATGATTCGCTCCGACATCCTTACCGAACGTCAGCGCCTTTCTGAACAACTGGGTTCCCAGGAACTCCAGCGCCGGGAAGAAAGGCCAACCGTAGTCATGGTGGTGGACGACTCGGTCACCGTCCGTAAGGTAACCTCACGTCTGCTGGAACGTAATGGCATGGAAGTTGTGACAGCCAAAGACGGTCTGGATGCGGTGGCCCAGCTTCAGGATCACAAACCGGATATCATTTTGCTGGATATCGAAATGCCCCGGATGGACGGCTTCGAAGTGGCCAGTTTTGTCCGCCATGATGATGCCCTGAGCGATACGCCCATTTGTATGATCACCTCGCGGACCGGCCAGAAGCACCGTGATCGCGCGCTCGCGATCGGTGTTAACGAATATCTGGGCAAGCCGTTCCAGGAAACCGAATTGCTCGAGACCATTCAGCGACTAACCGGTAACCGGTGATGATCGCGCCAGCAGGGAGGCCAGTGGTCGGGATTGTCTCGGACATTGTCCTGCAGCGCCATCGCCTGCAAGAGGCTAGCGGCAAATTCGGACTGACTGCTGGCTTCTCCGGCCATCCGGATCGGCTTCTGGACTACGCGACCTTGCCCGGGGTTCAACTTTGGCTGGTGGCGCTGGAAGATGAAGCTGACCATCCGGCCCTGTTTGATCACCTGCTTGAAAATACCAAGGCACCCATATTATTCGGGGTCGACCCGGCACCCAAGCCAGGAAGCACGGAATACTTCCGCTGGGAACGGCGGTTATTGAACAAACTGGAACAGCAGCTGGGTTCACTGGAAGAGCTTGACTCCGGTGCCAGCCTTGAGGAGCTCGCCGCTGAAGCCTTGCCGTCAGCTTCCCCGGAGTTGCCGCACTGGATTACACCTGCGGTGCCCGGTCGGCCAGCCGAAGAGGTCTGGATTCTGGGTGCTTCGCTCGGGGGCCCCGCGGCAGTCAAGGCGTTTCTCGATAGTCTGCCCGCCGGTCTGCCGGTGGGTTTTATTTACGCGCAGCACATTGATGGCAACTTTACCGATGTGCTGACCCGGGTTCTGGGCCGCCATGCCCATTACCACCTGACAACGGCAAAGCCGGGGGTACAAGTCGGTAATGGCGACGTCATCCTGCTGCCGGTGGAGCATGAATGGACACTGGATGAAGACGGTAGACTGGTCGAAAAAGCCGCGCCCTGGCCAGGGCCTTATGGCCCGTCGATCGACCAGGTACTGCTCAACGTAGCGAATCACTACGGCGGCCGATGCCATGCGATTGTGTTCTCCGGTATGGGCAATGATGGTGCCATCGCAGCGCCGCTATTAAGGGCTTACGGCAGTAAAATATGGGTCCAGGACAGTGCCAGTTGTGGTAACAGTTCGATGCCCGATTCGGTCGCCGATACCGGCTGTTCAAGCTTTACCGGCACGCCAGTACAACTAGCCCGTGAACTCGTAAAAACGATTGCAGAATCCTGCCTGCTGAAGGGCAAGCAACAACGGGATTCGGCCTGAGGAACTGAATGATGAATAACGAAAGCCAGATCCTGCCTTGTGTCATGATTCCGATGACTGACCGGCAACTGCTGCTGCCCAACGTGTCTATCGCTGAGGTGGTTGATTTTGCGGGTGCCGAGCCGGTCGACAACGCTCCCGGCTGGCTCCTGGGACAGTTGAACTGGCGCGGTCTGCAGTTACCGGTCATTTCATATGACGCCGCCAATGGCGGCACAGCGGTAACCCCGGACGGGAATCGGGGACGCATCGCGGTGATCAATACCATCGGCAAACATCATGATCAGTTACCGTTCCTGGCCATGGTCACGCAGGGCATTCCCAGCCAGGCCCGGTTAGCAGAGGATCAGGTCCGCCCCCTGGAAGAGGAACCGGGGCCTGCCGATCTCATGGTGGTGGATGTGGACGGACATACCGCGTACATACCCAATCTTGAGTTTCTCGAATCCCTGGCCATTGGCGCTGCCAACGTCTGAACAACAGACCCGATGACGACTGGCTGAACGAGATGTTATAATGTTTCAAATCTTGTTGAGCCAGAAGCCGTTATGTCTGCCAATGCCCTGCCTTATCGCCCCCACAATCACTCCGCCTGTGTCCATCAGGCGCTGTCCGAAGCCCGCACGGTATGCGCGTCCCGTCAGGCCCGGCTAACCCCCATCCGCGAGCGGGTGCTGGAACTGATCTGGCAATCCCATAAACCCCTGGGGGCTTACGATTTACTCGCGGTGCTGGCAGAAGACGGTCATAACGCTGCACCACCCACCGTCTATCGTGCCCTGGATTTCCTGCAGCAGAATGGCCTTGTGCATCGTATTGCATCCTTGAACGCGTTCACGGGATGTACCCACGCAGGCGAAAACCATACCTGTCTGTTTCTTATTTGCCGCGCCTGCCGTAACGTTCTGGAGCTCACCGCCCCCGATGTCACCCGCGCCCTGAGCGACGTCAGCGCCGCAGAGGCTTTTACGCCCGAAGAAACCACCATCGAAGTCGCTGGCCTGTGCCCGAGCTGTAAGGAAAGCGACGATCATGACTGAGTCTCTGGTTACCCTGGATGCCGTCACCGTCTCATTCAACGGTCTTCCGGTGGTCGACCGGGTAAGCCTGTCGGTCCGCCGGGGCGATATTGTGACGGTCATTGGTCCAAACGGGGCGGGCAAGACCACCCTGATCAAGGCGATCACCGGTATACAGCGCCTGACGTCAGGCAGCATCTGGCGTAAACCCGGCCTCACCATTGGGTATGTCCCCCAGCATCTGCACCTGCAACCGACCTTGCCGCTAACGATTCAACGTTTCATGTCGTTGACTGGAGAATCTGACGCTGCCTGCCGCCAGGCTCTGTCAGAAACCGGTATCGAACATTTATTCACCGCCTCGATACACCGTCTCTCCGGAGGCGAGATGCAGCGCATGTTGATTGCTCGGGCACTGGTCCGGAAACCCGAACTGCTGGTGCTCGATGAACCTGCGCAGGGGGTGGACATCAATGGTCAGGCTTCCCTTTATGACCTCATTCGCAGCCTGCGGGACACCTTGCAGTGCGGCGTAATCATGATTTCCCACGATCTGCACCTGGTAATGGCGGCCACTGACAAAGTCATCTGCCTGAACCAGCACATTTGCTGCAGCGGCTATCCGGAAGACATTTCCCACGATCCGGCTTTCATCGAGGTCTTTGGCCGCCCCGTGGCAGAGAGCCTGGCGATCTACCACCATCATCACAATCATAGCCATGATCTTCACGGTGATGTGGTCGGCGCGGACACGGAGGCCGATGATCACCGTGAGCATAGCGGCGAATGCCCGGCGGGAGAGCACCCTAATCATGCCGCTCATTGATCTGATTCTGGGTGATTTTTTCTGGCGCGCATTGATCGGCGGCCTGGGCGTGGCGCTGGTGGCGGGGCCACTCGGCTGCTTCGTGGTCTGGCGCAGGATGGCCTACTTTGGCGACACCCTGGCGCACTCAGCGTTACTCGGTGTGGCGCTCGGATTCCTGCTTCAGACCTCAGTAAACCTGGCTATAGCTCTCACCTGCGTAGGGTTGGCAATAGTGTTGGTGCTGTTGGGGCGCAGTCGGGCGCTGGCGACCGACACCCTGCTGGGCATTCTTGCCCACAGCACCCTGGCGATCGGCCTGGTGGCACTGAGTTTCATGCCGGACGTGCGGGTCGACCTGACAGGCTACCTGTTCGGAGATCTGCTCGCCATGAGCCGCAGCGACCTGGTCTGGATCTACGGCGGTGCGGCCGTGGTTCTGGCGCTGTTGATCTGGCTCTGGCGGGGTCTGCTAATGAGTACCATCCATGAGGAACTGGCCCGCGTAGAAGGCGTGCCGGTGGAGCGACTCCGGCTGGTCTTGATGCTGATGTTCTCACTGGTCATTGCGGTTGCAATGAAGATTGTCGGCGTCCTGCTGATTACCGCGCTGTTGATCATTCCCGCAGCCACCGCACGTCGCATGGCCCGGGGACCGGAGCACATGGTATTGCTGGCGGTCATCATTGGCATGATAGCGGTGTCTGGCGGCTTGACCTTATCCTGGCATTTCAACAGCCCCGCCGGACCCTCGGTGGTGGTGACGGCGTTTCTGATGTTTGTGCTGGCCTATAGCCTGATCCGCCAGCAACAACAGTAGCTAACGTTCAGGTATACTGCGCGAAACAGTCCCTGAGTCCGTTTTATGTCGCGAGTCAGCAACGGGGAATCCACCCGTCAGAAAATTCTGTTAACCGCACTCGATCTCTACTCCCAAAAAGGATTGGAAGGTGTTTCCCTGCGCACGATCAGCGCAGAGTCCGGCACTCGCAATTCAGCCGCTGCCCACTACCATTTCGGCAACCGGTTGGGCGTTATAGAGGGTGTTCTGTCTATGGTGACTGATCATCTCCGGCCGCAGTTTGAAGCCGGTATTGCCACGCTCGAACAGTGCCCCGAACCAACACTTCGAAACGTGGTGAAGGCCCTCGCAGTGCCCTATTTGTCGTTACTGTCAAGCCGCTATCCCTGGGGACCGTCGGCGCTGCGTTTCATGGCGCACCTCCATGCAGACAATACACCCGAGATCATTCGCCTGCTTAACCGGCATTTCCGGGTTGAAATTGAACGCATCGAGGGCCAATTGCATCGCGTGTTGCCCGACGTTGCCCGCAATACTTTGCGAGTCCGCCTGGCGTTCACATTCGTCAGCCTTATCCACGGTGCTGCTGAAATCGACTTACTGGCAAATACGCCATTTGGCAATATTCGGCCGGATGATGCGACCCTCTTTGATCACTTCGTCGATTTCGTTGAAGGCGGCCTGTCGTTTCGCTCAGCTATTTAATAGATATCACTTTTCTCTCAAAAAGGTCATGCTAGACTCCAATCACGTCTGTTAATGCTTCACGACATGCACCCGGACCGGCAGGAGAACCCAGTGAACAAGTGGACCACCCCGGGCATGAGCGCCAGCAATCCGACACTGGCGGTTCTTGGTTTCAGACGACAGATTTTTTACCACCTCCATTTCTGGGCGTTTATTGCCGTAGCACCCCTGGTATTGGTTCAGTGGAGCCAGGGTCATGTTTTGCTGGCCACGCTACTGGTGTTGTTCTGCCTCAATGCGATCCTGGTGGTGGTATTTCTGCGCTGGCGCCAGACCTATCTGTTCAAAGGCCGTCTCTTTGCGATTCTGGCTGCTGTTTGCGCCGTTTATTCCACCGCCATCAACGGCTACGCCGGGCTTTACTGGTCGTATCCGGCCATTGCCGCTATCTTCTTTCTACTTTCCCTGCGCGAAGCCAGTGTCAGCAACGTAGTGTTTATTGCCGCCATGGCGGGGGTGAGCTATGCCAGATTCGATGAGGCTGACTTTTGGCGGATCGTTTTTTCACTTTCTCTCACTGGCATTTTCGTAATGGTGTTCGCCTGGCTGGTCGGACGATTACAGGCGGAACTGACGCGATTAGCCACCACTGACCCTCTGACCGGCTGTCTGAACCGTTCCCAACTGGCCGATATTCTCAACAGTAAGATTCAAACACGTGAAAGATACGAGCGCGTATCCAGCCTGATTCTTATTGATCTGGACCATTTCAAGAAGGTCAACGACCGCTGGGGCCACGTCGCGGGTGATCGGGTTTTACGGGAAGCAGCGATTCGACTCAAGCGCCGGCTAAGGGATAGCGACCAATTGTTTCGCATCGGCGGGGAGGAGTTCATGGTCGTGCTTCCGGAAACCCGCCAGAAAGATGCCGAATCCCTGGCTTATCAGTTACTGACCACCATCAGCGCTGGTCCGTTCCAGGAGGATATCCAGGTCACCGCCAGTGCCGGTGTGACCGAAGTCATCAAAGGGGAGACCTGGTCGACATGGTTGAACCGGGCCGATCAGGCACTTTATACCGCCAAGGCCCGAGGCCGAAACCGGCTGGTGACGGTTCGCGGCACTCTGGACGAGGTTCCGTCCACCTACGACGAATTGGCTGGAGCCTCCTGAATCAAATTGAATGGACTTTGCGAAAATCCCTGTAAGCTCGGAAAACATCGCCCGGGCATTCGAAGTGGGGATAGTGCCCCACACCTCTGAGGCTGACCACGTCCGCAGAAGCTATCAGCTCCCGGTAGCGCATTGCCATGGCTACCCCCGAGACCGGGTCAGCAGTGCCGGAAATCAGTCTCTTTGGCTGCCGGGCGGTTTGCAAAGCACCGACCCAACGATTCCTGTGACAACGCCGCTCTTCCATATAACGGATCAAACGGTGCAGAATGCCGCGGCCATTGTTGTAGGTGAGCAGGTACCAGAACTGGTCCAATTCCTCCCCGGTTGGCTGCCGGTCAGGAGCAAATAAGCGGGAAAAATTGCGATCAAAGGTTGCACGACCGAGGCCGCGGCTGACCAGCCCGCCCAACGGACTGCAGAGGAGTTTCTGGATCAGTAAGGGGCGGTGTACTTCCGGGAAAAGTGCGCCGTTGAGTACGCACACGCTCTCGATGGAAAACCGCAGCGAACCTTCCTGTTCGCGGGCCAGCAACTCCTGCGCAACGCTACAGCCGTAGTCATGGGCCAGCAGGTGCACGCGCTTGAGTCTTAAACCTTCGATCCAGCCCTGCTGCAGGTCTGCCTGGTCGTCGATGCTGTAATTATAGTTGAGGGGTTTGTCGGAGAATCCGAACCCGAGCATGTCAATCACCATCACCCGATAATGGCGGACCAATAGCGGCCATAGCCGGTTCCAGTCCCAACTCGCGGTAGGAAACCCGTGCAGCAGAACCAGCGGCTCCCCCTCACCGGCCATACGGCTGAAAATAGCGTGATCGTCATAGCTGAACCACTTACCCTCCTGCTGCCATTGCGACATGGAAGAGGATAAGCCCGCGCCAGCGCTGTCAGCCCCGTGAGGTATAACCTGCTGCATCGGTGATCCTTGCAGTAACGTGATATAAGAAACTGTAAATCAAACCGGTGCGGTAAACCAGAACGTGGTTATCGGTTAATACGACCTGCGTCACGGCCCTGGCGTTTGGTCTTTCTGCGCCACTGATTTGCATCACAATCGTAGTGCAATGACCCGTTTTGCCTTAATCTTGACAGCTGAACCAACACACAACCGATATATAGCGGAATGCGATATGACTGATCAACTCCCCGACCTCACCAGCCATTACCGGGAGATCATTTCCGGGCTTGGTGAAGACCTCGGCCGCGAGGGCTTGCAAGACACTCCCAAAAGAGCCGCTAAAGCTATGCAGTTCCTGACCAAGGGCTATAAACAGGACCTTGGTGAACTGGTCAATGGCGCCATCTTCGAATCCGCCATGGATGAAATGGTCGTCGTCCAGGATATTGAACTCTACAGTCTCTGCGAGCACCACTTGTTGCCATTCATAGGCAAATGCCATATCGCCTACATTCCCAGCGGCCGGGTGCTGGGGCTCTCCAAATTTGCCCGTATTGTGGATATGTATGCCCGCCGCCTGCAGATTCAGGAGAACCTGACCCGGCAGATTGCAGAAGGCATTGAGAATGTTACCGGCGCCAAGGGTGTTGCGGTGGTGATCGAGGCCCAGCACATGTGCATGATGATGCGCGGTGTCGAGAAGCAGAATTCCCTGATGAAAACCTCCGTGATGCTGGGTTCCTTTCGCCAGTATCAGGCGACCCGTTCTGAATTCCTGAACCTCATTCAGAGACGTTAGGAGACGCCATGGCAACCCCCTCATTCAGCCGCCTGGAAATCGACAGGCCCCACGCGTTACGCTATGCCGAGTCGGTGTCTGTAAGTCTCGAAGCGCACCGGGCTCTCATTACATAATTCCCGGAGCACATACCCTATGTCCGAAAGCCATCCCGAAGCGCTGCGTCACATTCTCACGACGGTCCGTACTATCGCTCTGGTCGGCGCCAGCGAGAAAAGCCACAGGGCCAGCTACGAAGTCATGGCCTATCTGCAAGGCCGGGGTTATCGGGTTATCCCGGTAAACCCGCGCCTTGCCAGTCGGAAGCTGTTGGGTGAAACGGTTTATCCTTCTCTGCAAGCCATACCCGAGCCGGTGGACATGGCGGACTTTTTTATCGCCTCGGAGCGCGTTGGACCGCTGATGGCAACCGCTACCGAGCTGGCTATTCCGGTACTCTGGCTGCAAATCGGCGTAATCGATGAAGAGGCGGCGAAAGAAGCAGAACACGCGGGTCTCACAGTGGTCATGAACCGCTGCCCGAAGCAGGAAATCCCTCGTCTTGGTATACCCCTGGTGACCCCGGCCGCAAGCTGAAGCGCATCTCTAACCCAAGATAATTTGACAACATTTTACGTTTTCTCCAGGTAAGTGTCTGATATGGCCAGACGCAGTTTCCGGACTTTCTGCCATACTGATATGACATTACAACCAGACTGGCAGAGCCATGTGGTTCCGACGTAAAACCAGCGCATCACTATCCAAGTTTCGAAACCCTGCAGCGTCCGGTTATTATCGACCTGGCCGACGACCCTGTGAATGGCAATGGGGAGCTATATACCATTCGCCAAGCCCTTCCGGATGGCGCATTCGGTGTTTCGCTTTACGGTCGGGTAGATCAGGTTGTCACCACTGCACATGCGCAGGAACATGAATTCTGACGCCTCCTCCCGCTAACCAGTGCATTCTGTTTGTTCCAAACCGGAGCCTTTTGTGCCAAAACGAAAACCAGTATCAGGTGTTATGAACTCAGTGCTGCTGAGCCCGATAATGCCTGTTGTTATTTTCGTGACCTTCCTGGCGATTGCCAGTGGCCTCAAATTCGGCATTGAGCAACAGGATGTAGCCCAGATCAATCAGAATCTCTGGTCCGAGGCTCGCGGGCTGGCCCTTGAGCTCGAAAAAGACTTCGGTGCCCACGTCACCGCCTTGAGCCGCATGGCAGAACGTCGAAAAATTGACCCGGACATGCCGGAACAGGCGTGGCAGGAAGATGCCCGCAATTACCTCAAAGATTTTGGCACTTACCAGGCGATTGAGTGGATCGATTCCAACTACATCATCCGCTGGCTCGAACCGATGGAAGGCAACGAGGAAGTCATCGGCTACAACGTGGCCTTCTCGGAAGTGCGCCGACAGCAACTTGAACGGGCCGCACTAACCGGCCAGCTCGACATCTCTGGGGTGATCGAGCTCAAACAGGGGGCACCGGGCTGGTAATCTACGCACCCGTTAACGAGGGTGAGCAAAATAATGGCTACATCGCAGGCGTTTTTCGCATGGAAGGTCTGATCGAAGCCCTGCAAACGCCCCGCATCAAAACCAATTTCACTCTTGAGATTATTGAAAATAACAAGGCGGCCTATCGCATCGATTCAAACGAGCCGCCAAACCGGGCGTTCTCCCAGAATGCCAAAGTGGACCTGCCATCTACGGACTGGTTATTGCAGCTCTCCCCGACCCCGAGCTGGATAGAGCGCCACCGTAGCGACTGGCCTTGGGTAACATTCTCCACGCTGTTGCTTGTGGGCATGCTGGTTAGCATGTCCACTCTGCTGGTCCAGCTTATTCTGAAACGCAATCGGGCCCTATTAAGAACACGCAACGAGCTGCAGCAGGAAATCGATCAACGCGAAATGGCCCAGCAGAACCTGGCCCGCCTGGAATCCACTGACGCCCTCACCGGCCTGGCTAACCGGCGCTTCTTTATGGAAGACCTGGTCCACACCCTGACCATGGCGGATCGCCAGCTCCGACAGGTGGGGCTGGTCATGATCGATCTCGACCGGTTCCAGACCCTCAATGACTCCCTTGGCCACCAGTTCGGCGACGAATTGCTGATCAAGGTTGCCGAACGCCTTAACTCGCTGAGCGATGAACGCATCCTGGTCGCCTACTCAGGCGGAGATGAATTCATGTTTTGTCAGCAACAGGTAGAAGAAATTGACGACGTCATCAACCTGTTGGGCCAGATCAAACAGGCATTCAGCGAACCGTTTGATGTGCAGGGCCAACCCCACAACATTACCGCCACCATGGGGGTTTCCGTCTATCCGCAAAGCGGCCTCGACGCCGATATTCTCCTCCGCAACGCCGATATTGCTCTTCACCGTGCCAAAGAAAGCGGGCGCAATACCTACCAGTTCTATACCGAGGGCATGCAGGACCGGGAAGTCATGCGTCTGGAGCTGGACAAGGATCTTAATCAGGCGCTGGTCGACAATCAGTTCGTGCTGTACTTCCAGCCTCAGCTTGACCTCGCAACCATGCAGGTGGGTAGCGTCGAAGCACTGATTCGGTGGCAACATCCGGTTCGGGGTTTATTGCCCCCGGTGGACTTCATCCCTCTGGCCGAAGAAAGCGGGCGCATCACTGACATCGGACGCTGGGTGTTGCAGGCCACCTGCCGACAGTTGGCCGAGTGGGCAGACGGGCCCTTGGCTCATTTGAGAGTCGCCGTTAACCTGTCAGGTCGCGAACTGGAGGACGATCATCTGGTTGATCATATCCAACATGCGTTGGCCTCTCATGGCGTGTCGGCGGGGCAACTGGAGGTAGAGTTAACGGAAGAGATCTTCATCGACAACCTCGAACGTAACCTGAGCCAGCTCACTCGGCTCAACAAGCTCGGGGTGCACCTGTCGATTGATGACTTCGGCGTTGGCTATTCCTCTCTCGGATACCTTAGGGACTTCCCCGTCGATCTGCTGAAGATTGACCGGTCGTTTATTACCCGTGTCACTGAGCGTCACGATGATGCAGTGATCACCCGCGCAGTCATCAACCTTGCTCATAACCTGGGCATTCAAGTCGCCGCCGAGGGCGTCGAAACCGAAGCTCAACTGAACTTCCTCCGCAGCCATCGCTGTGATCTGGCCCAGGGCTACCTGATCAGCCGCCCCATCCCGGCCGATGAGCTTATGGTTCTGTTAAAACGGAACATCAGTTTTGAAAGCGTAACCAGCACGCCTTGAAATTGCACAGCGCAGAGCCCACCTTTCACCTAGGTTTCCCAGCAACGGCATCCATCCATGAGCTCTGACTATTTGAACCGGGAACAGGACCACCAGCTGAGACGCTGGGAAACCTGGAATCGTAATTATTTTATCTTCGCGTTTTTTGCTCTTATCGGCGTACTCGTCTTCAGCAGTCAGCTCGGGCTTTCCAGTGACGAAAGCTGGGGCCCCCTGGGCCTAATTATCGCCGGTCTGGTGGCGCCGATCGTGGTATTACAGCGACGACTCGCTTGCCCCGCCTGCGGCCAACGGATTGGCTGGCAAGCCAAACTGCTGGCGCCGGACCAATGCCGCCATTGCAAAGTGTTCCTCCGGGCAAAAGAATAACCTCAAGCTATTGACCTGTGAGTGACTCACAGGTTTTAAACTCTCATAATGATTACTCAATCCCAGAGGTTGACCATTATGAGAGTCAGTGAACTTGCCAGAACCGCCGGGGTTAACCCCGATACCGTCCGGTTTTATACTCGCGAAGGGCTGCTCCAGCCTGGCCGCAACCCGGCAAATAACTATCAAGAGTACTCGCCCGACGACCTGCAAAAGCTGCGTTTCGCCCGTAAGGCACGCCAACTGGGTTTCTCACTGCCGGAGATAAAATCCATCCTGAATCAGGCCGACGACCATCACTCGCCCTGCCCAATGGTGCGACGGGTATTCGAGCACCGGCTGGAAGAAGTGGAAACCCAGTTGCAAGAACTCAACAGTCTCCGTGACCGTATGAAGAGCGCACTCAGTGCCTGGCAAGCCATGCCGGATGGCACTCCGGACGGCCACACCATCTGTCGCCTGATTGAGCATTGGGATGACCCAACCAAAGGCATCAAGGAGTAATCAGCGATGACGGCGCGACCCATGCAAACGCCAACGACTCAGGAACACAACTCTGACGATCAGATTCACCTTGCCGTCAGTGGTGCCTCATGCGCCTCCTGCGTGCGGACAATAGAACAGGCCATGCTCTCCGTCGAGGGCGTCAGCTCAGCCCATATGAACCTGGCGGACAGAGTCGCCACGGCCGGTGGCCAGGCGGACCCGAAAGCCCTTGCCCAGGCAGTCTCCAGTGCTGGCTACAGTGCCCAGGTTATCGAGAACCCGGACACCGCTCAGGATGACAAGGAACAGGAAGACAAGGCCCAATACCGCACCCTGCTGATCAAAATGGGAGTCAGCCTCGGTTTGGGCGTGGCCCTGATGGTCTGGGGCATGGGTTTCGGCAGCATGATGGTGTCGCCTGCCAATCAGATCACCTGGCTGGCGTTGGGCGGATTAACGTTGGTGGTGATGATCTTCACCGGCGGGCATTTTTTCTCCGGCGCCTGGAAAGCCTTCCTGCATCACAACGCCAACATGGATACCCTGATTGCCCTGGGTACCGGCACCGCCTGGCTTTATTCCATCGTGGTTGCCAGCATCCCCGAAGCGCTGCCGGAAATGGCGCGGCATGTTTATTTCGAGGCTTCAGCCATGATTATCGGCTTGATCAATCTGGGACAGGCACTGGAGCTGCGAGCCAAAGGCAAGACCTCGGAAGCGGTCAAACGCCTGTTGGATTTGCGCGCCAAGACCGCCCGGGTTATTCGGGATGGAGAAGAGCGAGACCTGCCCGTCGAACAGGTGCGGCGGGATGATCACATTCGCGTTCGTCCAGGAGAGAAATTACCCGTGGACGGTGTCATAACGGAAGGGCAAACCCGCATTGATGAAAGCATGCTGACCGGTGAACCCATGCCGGTCAGCAAGAAGACCGGCGATGAGGTCTCGGCAGGCACACTGAACACCCACGGTTCGATCATTTACCGGGCCACCCGGGTCGGCAGTGAGACTGCCCTGGCGCAGATTATTCGGCTGGTCAAGAAAGCCCAGGGCTCAAAGCCGGAAATCGGCCGGCTGGCAGACCGTATTTCCTCGGTGTTTGTGCCCAGCGTAATGCTGATAGCTGTTGTTACCGCCCTGATCTGGTACAACGTCGGGCCAGCGCCAGAAGTCGTCCATATGATGGTGGCGGCGACCACCGTGCTGATCATCGCCTGCCCCTGCGCGCTGGGTCTCGCCACCCCGATGTCGGTGATGGTGGGCGTGGGCAAGGCGGCCGAATATGGCGCACTCATCCGCCAGGGCGATGCGCTGCAAACGGCGGGTAAGCTTGACCTGGTTATCCTGGATAAAACCGGCACCATAACCGAGGGCCATCCGGGTGTTACTCATGTTCACGCCTCTGATGGTGACCAACAGCGATTGCTGTCCCTTGCCGCAGGCCTGGAGCAGCATTCTGAACACCCTCTGGCCGAAGCCATTGTTATTAGAGCCCAGGAGGAGAATGCTGTACCGGAGACGATCGAGCAGTTTGAAGCATTCAATGGTCAGGGCGTACAGGGTACCTTCAATGGCAACACGCTTCGACTTGGAAACCGGCGCTGGCTTGAGGCCGAAGGTATTGATCTCTCCGGCCTGACGGACGAGGCCGAGACGATCGCGCGCCAGGCCGGTACGCCGTTATTTCTGGCAGAGGGTGATCGGGCGCTGGGCGTTATAGGGGTCGCCGATGCCATCAAGAGCGATTCAAAGGCGGCGATTCGAAGGCTCCACGATGCCGGTGTCCGGGTCATGATGGTCACCGGAGATGTCGAAACCACTGCTCGCGCCATCGCGGAAAAAACCGGCATCGATGATTTCCGCGCGAGCGTACTTCCGGAAGACAAAGCCCGGATTGTCGAGGAAATGCGTCAGCAAGGCTTTGTCGTCGCGATGGTCGGAGACGGCATTAACGATGCACCCGCACTGGCAGCGGCTGATGTGGGTTTTGCCATCGGCACCGGAACCGATGTCGCCATTGAAAGTGCCTCTATTACCCTGATGCGCGGTTCCTTGCATGGCGTGCCCGATGCCATTGAGATATCCCGGGCAACCATTCGTAATATCCATCAGAATTTGTTCGGGGCGTTTATCTACAACACCCTGGGCATTCCGATTGCGGCAGGGGTGCTGTACCCGGTCTGGGGCCTCCTGATGAGCCCGATTCTGGCTGGCGCAGCCATGTCGCTTTCATCCGTTACCGTCGTTACCAATGCCAATCGGCTGCGGTTTTTCAGAACCTTCCAGCCTAAAGGGGGAACCCATGACTAGTCTGCTGGTCAATCTTGGCGGCCTGATTTTGATGGCTGCTATTGTCGTCTGGTTCTGGTGGCCGGGGAAATCTGCCCCCGAAGCTGACAAGAACGGCGCCTATCAACATCATCACTGAGCAACAACATCACTGAGGTACTGCACTATGAAACTCAAAGCCTTGAGCCTAGCGCTCTCGCTGGCGTTCAGCAATCTGGCAATGGCCGCAGAAAACGACGATAAAATCACCGTCTACAAATCCCCCAGCTGCGGTTGCTGCGGTGACTGGGTCAAACATCTGGAAGATAACGACTTCGACGTCGAGGTGCACGATACCGACAATCTGAATCCGATCAAACGGGAGGCTGGACTGACTCCGGCACTGGCCAGTTGCCATACAGCCTTTATAAACGGGTACGCAATCGAGGGCCACGTCCCCGCCAGTGATATCAGGAGCCTTATCGAGCAGGCGCCCAAAGCCCGCGGTCTGACGGTTCCGGGTATGCCGGTGGGCTCACCGGGTATGGAAATGGGAGACAGCCAGGATAGCTACCAGGTGTTGCTTTACAACGAGGAAGGCCAGACCAGAGTGTTTGCTGAATACCCATAAGCGACGGAATGACTCGGGCTACTACCCCCTGATTGACGCGCTTAAACAATCAATTTCAGGTGTGTCGCCGCTGAGGGTCTGACTCGGGAGACCATAACCGGTATACTCCGGCAGATATACATTCCCATACCAGTCAGGTTCTTTTGCATGCTTAATGCCGACGCCCTCCAGCAGTTGCGCCAGCTCAAAACTGATATTGAATCCACCAAGGTTGTGTTACCAGGCACCATCAAGGCGACCAACGGACGTTTTGGTTTTGTCGCACTGGATGATGGCCGTGATCTTTTTCTGCCACCGGACGAGATGCAGAAGGTGCTGCCCGGAGACCGGGTTCATGTTATCGAGCAGACCGGTGACAATGGCAAGAGTCAGGCAGTGATTGACGAGTTACTGGAAACCCGATTGACGACATTTGTTGGCAAATACCTGATTCAGGGTAAAGGTCATTTTGTCGTGCCTGAAACTCCGGGCATCAACCGCTGGATTTTTATTGCGCCCCAGAATCGTTTGAATGCCGAGCCGGATGATTTCATTTACTGTGAAATATCCCGCCACCCTTTCAAGGACAGCAAAGGTCAGGCGGCTATCCTGCGCATTCTGGGCAAAGCTGGCCAGCCCGGCATCGAGCGAGCTTTCACCCTTGCCAGCTTTGACCTCGACGACACCTGGCCGGAAACGGTGGAGAAACAGGCTGGCGACCTGGATGAATCCACTATCCAGGCCTTGAGTGTAGATCGGCAAGATCGCACCGATCAGCCCTATGTCACCATCGACAGCCCCAACACCCAGGATATGGACGATGCTCTGCTTGCAGAACCCAATGCTACCGGTTGGAGACTTTCAGTTGCCATTGCAGATCCCACCGCCATTATTGATCAGGGCAGCGCGGCCGAACTACTCGCCCGTCAGCGCGCCACCGCCATTTACTTTCCCGGTGAGCCGCTGCCGATGCTACCGGATGCCATCAGTACCCGGTTCTGCTCGCTGATGCCCGAAGTTAACCGTCTGGCTTTGGTGTGCGATGTGCAGGTCAACAACGATGGCAGCCTTGGGGATTACCAGTTTCACCAGGCGGTGATTCATTCTAAAGGCAAGCTCAGCTATGACCTGGTCGCCAATGTCATTGAAGGCCGTGAAGATGACGAAACCCGGGCCTTACCGGCCGAGGTGCTCAACAGCCTTGACCAGTTGCACCAGGTAGCGGGAGCCCTGCGAAAGTGGCGCACAGCCCACGCCCTGCTGGGTAATGATCGGACTGAATTCCGCCTTCGCCTCGACGAAAACCGCCGCGTCCGTCAAATTGATCCGGCAGTGCAGAACGAAGCCCACCGCCTGGTTGAAGAATGCATGATTGCGGCCAACCGCAGTGTAGCGGATTTCCTCGACAAGCAGGGCCATGGCCTGTTTATCCAGCACCCCGGCCTGCGACCGGACCGGACCGACAATATTAGGGCGCTGCTGAGAGACTACGCACCTGAGCTTGCCGAGGTGGACCCTGCCGACCCCGAAGGCTTCAAAACTCTCATGCGCCAGGCCGAACAGGCCAGCAGTGAGATTCCGGTCAAGAGTATAGTGGCCCGCCAACTGGCGCGCGCAGAACTGTCGTTTACCCCGGCGCCACACCAGGGTATGGGATTGAGTGCTTACACCACCTTCACGTCACCGTTGCGTAAGTTTTCGGATTTTTACGTGCACCGGCTGCTCAAGGCGGCACTCTGGCAACACCCGCTCAAAGCCCTGGAAAGCGCAGAACTGGCACAGCTCCAGGCCACCCAGATCAGGGCAAGGCAGGCAGCGAACAGTCTTGATAACTGGCTCAAATGCGACTTTGCCAAAAAGCTGGGCGACCAGCCCATGGCCGGTGTCATCAGCCGAACTATTCCTGCTGGATTTTTCGTTCGCCTGGTGAGCAATGGGCTGGAAGGCTTCGTAAATTGCAAAACCATTTCCGGCAAATACAGTTTTGATCCGGTTACCCTGCGCCTGAACGGCAAAAGCCGGTTTTTCCAGATCGAACAACCCGTCACCGTCACCCTGGCTGGCGTCGACGATGACCGCAAACAGATCAATTTCAAATTGGTTGAAAGAGCACCTGCCGACCAAATACCGCCCGCTTGAAAAGCCAGTCTCGAGAGCGCATCGTAAGGTTCAGGAAATCAGTAAAGCCACGCCAGCAAATGGCAGGAGGGTACCTCGATGCGCCCAGACGAGTTCTTGAGAAAATACGGCTTTGACAAGGATGAAGAGGAGCGTGATCACAGCCTCCGGCATAACGCCCTTGAGCATGCCAGACACCTGAAGCGCCCCCATGCTGGCACCCCCCATGACTGGGAGGAATGGGAGCGCTATCGCCAGGAGCATCCAGAGGAAGTCGAAGACGACGACGACCAGGGTGAGAAACCTAGACCGGGTCGTTAACCTCTTTCAGCATCTGAGCTACCCGCTGGTCTTTTGCGCTCCATATTGACGATACCCAGCCGCGCACATCGCCCCGCTGTTTTTCATCCTGGCTACGAAGTTCTGCGGGAATCGGCACGGTGTCAATAACCATATAGACTTCTTCAACCCGCCCACACAGGAAGTCCCAGAAACTCGGAGCACCGCT
Source organism: Marinobacter sp. (assembly GCF_040882185.1). Taxonomy (GTDB): domain Bacteria; phylum Pseudomonadota; class Gammaproteobacteria; order Pseudomonadales; family Oleiphilaceae; genus Marinobacter. The sequence continues at coordinate 132,614 of NZ_JBBEBW010000003.1, forward strand.
GGGATAGACAATGGTGACATCCACCAGCGTCTCAATCGACTCTCCCATTGCATCCAACACAAAGGCAACTCCACCAGCCTTGGGTTTTAGCAGGTGCTGATAAGGCGATTTCTGGCTGGCATGTTTGGCCGGAGTATAACGGGTACCTTCGACGAAGTTCATCACGCTCACGGGCGTGGTGCGGAACTTCTCGCAGGCTTTGCGGGTGGTTGCCATATCCTTGCCGCGCATTTCCGGGTGTTTTGTCAGATATTCCTTGGAATAGCGCTTCATAAACGGAAAATCCAGCCCCCACCAGGCAATTCCGATCACCGGCACCCAGATCAGTTCTTTCTTGAGAAAAAACTTCAGGAAAGGTGCCTTGCGATTAAACACCCGCTGCATGGCGAAAATATCCACCCAGCTCTGGTGGTTACTGAGCACCAGGTACCAGCTTTCGCGCTTGAGCTTATCATCACCTTTGACGTGCCAGCGTGTGCCTTGGGTCAGCTTCATCCAGCCGGTATTACAGGCCACCCAGGATTCGGAAACCCAGATAATCAGACGTGTGCACACCAGCCGAAACCCGGTATGGGGAATGGCCAGTTTGAGCAGTGCCGGAATATAGAGCAGCAAACACCAGAACAGGGTATTCAACGCCAACAAGAAGGCGGCTATGAACCCACGAACGGGGGCAGGTAAAAAACTGAGCATGGCGAACATCCGGTTATTGTTAAAGGAATTCTCGGCCCATTATACCAACGCAAGCCGTCGGTGGGCAGCACGCACTGACCAATTCCAGCTTCAACTGACCCCGCCTGCTCCTGTTGGTTTGTGTCAGCTCGACCGAATACGAATAGCCTGGCCAAACCGAACTTGGCCTGTCGAAGCCTACTTTACCGAAGTTGATCCGGAGTTGCTGCCTTAAGCCGTGCAACCCCCTTATAATGGAGGAATGAACAAAACAGACGGCTTCACAGCTTTTAAACTGGATGCCGCAACCAACCCCTCTTACACTGCCAAGCATGAACACTATTGATGAATTCAACATTGATGTAAGGGCTTTAAACGTCTTGTTGGCGGTACTGGATACCGGCAGCGTTTCAGCGGCGGCGGTGCGCCTCGGAGTCAGCCAGTCTGCGGTCAGCCACACACTGGACCGGTTACGCCAGTCGCTGGGGGACCCGTTATTCGTCAAATCCGGACGTGGTATCACCCCCACACGATACACCCTGCAAGCAGGCCCCCACGTCCGGCAGTTGGTGGGAGAGCTGCGCTCGTTGTCAGTGGGACCGCCGTTTTCCCCCGACGAGGCCGAATTGACGTTTACCGTCGCCGCTAATGATTATCAGCGGGACCTGCTGTTACCGCCATTAATGGCAAGCCTCCGGGAAACCGCACCCGGCATCCGGTTACAAGTGATGCCCTCCGGCATCCCCAACCCCGAAATGCTGCGCAAGGACGTGTGTGATCTGGTTATCTCTCCTCACCCTCCCGCTGTGGGTGACGTTATGCAGCGAAGGCTACTCGACGACCATATGACGGTCTTTTATGACGCCGATCAGCGTGAGGCCCCGGAGAGCCTGGCGGATTATCTGCAAAGCCGCCATATTGGTATTCTGTTCGCGACCGGAGAGCGCATGGCGCTGGAGGCGTCGCTCTCAACCCAGGGCCTCAGCCGGGATGTTGCGGTCACTGTATCCAACTTCTCGGGTTTGCCCGCCTTTCTGAAAAGCACCGATTTACTTGCCACCGCCCCTTACCGGATGAAAGATCATCTGCTGAAAGGTTTCCAGCGCGCACCGTTACCATTCGAACTCAAACCCTTCACTCTGTTGATGCTGTGGCACCAGCGCAACCATGAAGACCCTGCCCATCGCTGGCTGCGACAGCAGTTAATTGACGTGGCACAAGGCCTGGAATCCTGAACCGCTACAACCCATCACTTTTTTTCATATGTCTTATGAAGTGCGGGGGCGTTATTCATCCGACCGATCGGCGTAAACTCGCTGTTCCTTCGAGAATCACCTGGCTGGAACATCCATGCTTGCACTCACCAGTGTCTGGACCACTATCCTGCTCGCGGCCGCCGTTGCACTGGGGCCGCTGGCAACCGATATGTATCTGCCAGCGCTGCCGTCCATGGGCGCGACCCTGAGCGCCAGCACCGACCAGCTGCAACTTACCCTGAGTATTTTCATGGCCGGGTTCGCCCTGGCGCAGCTGGTCTGCGGTCCACTGGCTGACCGGTTCGGGCGCAAACCGATCATGATTGGCGGCTTTGGCCTGTTCGCCCTGGCCAGTCTGGGCTGCGCGCTCGCAACCGATATTGAAACACTGGTGGTCTGCCGCTTCCTGCAGGCATTGGGAGGGTCCGCCGGTCCAGTACTGGGGCGGGCGGCCATCCGTGACATCTACACCCCTCGGGAAGCGGCCCGCATTATGGCCATTCTCGCCAGCATCATGGCTCTCGCTCCGGCCATCGCGCCAACCCTTGGCGGTCTGTTATTGGGCGTGTTTGGATGGGCTTCGATCTTTATGGTTCTGGGTGCCTACGCTCTGATCATGACGGTGGTTATAGCGATTGGCATACCTGAGCCCCTGAAACCGGCCAACCGCCAAAGCCTGCGAATCAGCAATCTGCTTCGCAACTACCGCGCTATCGGCATCGATCCGAGCTTTATTGGCTACACGCTGACTAACTCGCTGGTATTCGCCGGGCTGTTCGCATTCCTGTCTGCCTCATCTTTTGTACTGATTGAATTTTTCGGCGTTAAGGCCGAATTTTTCGGGTTTTACTTCGCTTTCGTGGTGGCCGGTTACATCCTTGGCAACCTCATCGCCGTGCGGCTCGGCCGCCGCTTGCTGCCGGACCAGATACTTCAACGCGGCCTTTTTCTTAATGTCATCGGCGGCGCGGTCATGGCGGCGCTTGCGCTTGCAGAAGTATTCCACATCTCGGCAGTGATGCTGCCTCAGATCATTTTCATGATTGGCGTGGGCATGGTACTGCCCCAAACCATGGCGGGCGCGCTGGCGAACTTCCCGCATATGGCCGGGTCTGCCTCCGCCGTATTCGGCTGCGTGCAAATGACCGTTGCCGCATTGGTGGGCCTGCTTGTCGGCCACCTCCATACCGGGACCTCGCTGGTTATGGCTCTGGCCATTGCCGCCTGCGCCCTGGCCGCTCTCTCGGTCTATCTGTTAGTCGTGCAGCGTTACCCCGCCCAAGGCTTCGAGCCCGCCACCAGTGCACCGGCGTGAGCAGAGGCCACCCTGTCGGAAACATTTTCCTGGGTGACGAGTCATCCAAAATCGACTAAACAGGTGTATGGTAAAGTCGTAATCACCCTCATACACCCAACGATTTAGCGGATCAAAAACGGAGTTTCCGATGAGCACAGTGACACTGGACGGTAACCCTCTCGAAATCAGCGGCACATTTCCTTCCGTTGGCGACACCGCCGCGGACTTCACCCTGACCAACCAGGGCCTGGAAGAGACCAAGCTCGAGGCCTATGCGGGCAAACGCAAAATCCTCAATATCATTCCCAGCATTGATACCGGCGTCTGCGCGGCCTCGACCCGAAAATTCAACGAAAAAGCCGGCGCCCTCGACAACACTGTAGTACTGGTTGTCTCCGCCGACCTGCCCTTCGCGGCTGGCCGTTTCTGCGGCGCGGAAGGCCTGAAGAACGTTGTCACTCTATCGACCTTCCGCAATTACAGCTTTCAGCCGGACTATGGCGTGGCGATCCAGAACGGCCCGCTTGCCTGCCTTTGCGCAAGAGCTGTTATCGTGCTGGACGAGAACAACAAAGTCTTGCACAGCCAACTGGTCGGCGAAATCAAAGACGAACCGGATTATGACGCTGCTCTGAGCGTGCTCTGAACCAGCTTGGGGTCTCATTTCAAGCTCTGATTTCATCTTCGGGCAGGTTCCCATAGTACGATGGGGCGGGAGGGCGGACTGCTCCAAGACCGTGTGTGGCCAAGGATGGTCACACCCGAGCCCTACAAGGACGTATTCACGGGCGTGTCTTGGAACAGTCCGTCCTCCCGCCACCACACTCCCCAGCAGAATACTGAACTGCGCTACCCCTCACCACGAGACAACCCCCCAACAGTGACCATCAACACCCAAAATCAGCCCTCCCTGGCCCGCCAGCTGTTCACCATGACGTGGCCTATGCTGTTTGGGGTGCTATCGCTGATGACCTTCCAGCTCGTCGACAGCGCCTTTATCGGCCAACTGGGCCGCGATCCACTGGCCGCATTGGGGTTCACCCTGCCCATGCATCAACTCATCATCGGTTTGCAGGTAGGCCTCGGCATTGCCACCACCGCCATCATCTCCCGCACCCTCGGGGCCGGTGATCAAGCCAGAGCAGAACGACTGGGCGGACTGGTGGTCGTCGTTGGAGCCTTGATGGTGCTGGTGCTTTGCATCCTGTTATGGCTGTTACAGGCGCCCACCATGACGTTACTCGGCGCCGACCAAGCATTATTACCGATGATCCGCAGCTATTGGGTGCCCTGGCTGCTCTCCGCCTGGACCGGCGCCATGCTGTATTTCGGCTACAGCATCTGCCGGTCTCATGGCGACACCAAACTGCCTGGCTACATGATGGTGGCGACCAGCCTTGTCAATATCGGCCTGGACCCGCTCTATATCTTTGTCTTCGGCTGGGGGTTACCCGGCGCTGCCTGGGCAACGGTGACCGCCTTTGGTGCAGGCTGCCTCGTCGTCTATCCGAGCGTACTGAAGCGGGGTTGGCTGCGGTTTGATCTCGCCGAGCTTGCCCTCACAAAAGCCCTTAAGCAGCTCACCGGCATTATGGCTCCAGCCATGATGAGCCAATTGATGCCACCGCTGTCTGCTATGTTCGCCACTGCGCTGGTTGCCGGTTTTGGATCCGCTGCGGTCGCTGCCTGGGGCCTGGGCACTCGCCTCGAGTTTTTCTCCATTGTCGTCGTGCTCGCGTTGACCATGTCCTTGCCCCCGATGATCGGGCGAGCTCTTGGTGCCGGCGATATCCATACCATCAAGAAACTTGTTCGTCTTGCGATCAGATTCGTGGTGGTCTGGCAATTCAGTCTCGGTGTGTTCTGGCTGATCGGGTCCGGCCTGGTCTCGGAACTCTTCAGTAGCGACGGAGCCGTTCGGGAAATATTGGGGGAGTATTTGATCAGGGTACCCCTGAGTTACAGCGGCCTCGGGGTCTGCATGATGATGGTATCGGTGTGCAATGCGCTTGGTCTCGCCATGAGGGGTTTGCTGATCTCAGTTCTACGATTGTTCCTGTGTTTCCTGCCAGCGCTCTGGCTTGGCTCCGAACTCGCCGGCCTTACCGGCCTGATGACCGGCGCGCTGGTGGGCAATCTGTTGGCTGGCGTGATGGCCTACCGGCTATACCGGCAGGGCATGAGAAGGCTGGGCGGGCCAGGATGATACCGTGACCCCGCCCCAAGATTCATCTGGAGGCAGAGCAACCAATTTTCCGCTATCGTTGGTGTCTGATCTTCGCCGAACAACTTATCAAGGTATTATCTGATGGAAATTCGTCCTGCGGCCACGCTGGCCTTAACCCGGGATACCCCTGAAGGCCTTCAGGTATTGATGCTGCAACGTACCTGGGACGCCGTTTTTCTACCCGGTTTCTATGTCTTCCCTGGTGGCGCCGTCGACGCCGATGACCATCTCTGCCGGGACTGGGCTGACGGCCACGACGACGCCTCTGCAAGCCATTACCTGGGTATTACCGAAGGTGGATCGGGCTATATGATTGCCGCGGTGCGGGAGTGTTTTGAGGAGGCTGGCCTACTGCTCGCAAATGATGATCAGGACAAGCCGGTCAGCCTCGACACGGCGACACTTGAGCGTGAACGCGCTGCCTTGAACGCCTCTGAACGCAAACTGACTGATTTGTGCAAGCAACATCGCCTTACCATACCACTGGATCAACTGGCCTATCTGAGCCACTGGGTCACACCACCCGGGCCACCCCGACGCTTTGATACCCGATTTTTTGTCGCAGTGGCACCGCCAAACCAGATTGCCCGCCACGACGGAATTGAAACCATAGACCATGTCTGGCTATCGCCAGCCCAGGCTCTGGAGGATCATCGCCTGGGCCATCGGTTGCTGGGCTCGCCTACCGTTCGAACTCTGCGGATTCTCAGTGATTTCAATACCACTGATGCGCTCATGGCGTACGCACGCTCCCAGCCACCGGAGCCCCTGGAAAATCGGCCCTGGCCCGCCCGCAGAGCCGGGCAACGGGTGACAATAGAACCCGGAGCGCCCGCTTATGACGAGGTTCGCAAGCTTGATCCGCGCTGCCAGGGCACCGCCAGCGCAACCATCACACCTGGCGTACCGGTTGTGCTCGGACCCGGCGTGCAGCGTCTGACAGCGGGCAACGCGGGGATGATGACCGGACCCGGCACCAACACCTACGTGTTGGGCAAGCCCGGTGACTATACAGTTATTGACCCCGGCCCCGAGGATGAAAATCACCTTCGCCAGTTGTTGGATATCACTGGCGGTGCTATTACGCGGGTGCTGGTTACCCACACCCATCGGGACCATTCGCCCGGGGCCGCCGCTCTGCGCGAGACCACCGGGGCAACATTAGTCGGCATGAAGGCGCCGGAAGGTGCTTCCCAGGATGCCAGCTTCAGGCCGGATCGGGTACCCGTACATGATGATGAAATCGAGACAGCCGCTGGTAAGCTCAAAGTGCTTCACACCCCCGGCCACGCCTCAAATCATCTTTGCTATCTGCTGGAAGGACAGAATCTGTTGTTCTCCGGGGACCACATCATGCAAGGCTCCACGGTGGTGATCAATCCGCCGGACGGTGATATGAAGGCCTACCTGGTCTCGCTGCACGCTCTACTGGAAGAAAACATCTCTTACATCGCCCCCGGCCACGGTTTTCTATTGGGCCATGCCCATGCGGTCATTGATTACCTTACTACCCATCGAATGGCCCGGGAGCACAAAGTATTGGCAGCCCTGAAAGACCACGGACCAGCTACTCTGAAAAATCTCACTGCTCACGCGTATGACGATGTACCAACCGCCATCCATGGGCTGGCCAGCCGGTCATTGTTGGCGCATCTGTTAAAACTGCAACAGGAAAGGGTGGCGGCTTTGAGTGATGACCAGTGGCAGCTGATCAGACAGAACAACTGATGCGAGCAGGTCGGGGAGTGAGCCCGAAACCGCCTGTTGGGATTTCGGGCCAACTTGTACAGGTATTACTTCTTGGCAATCACCCAGACCGCATGAACAATGCCCGGAATATAACCCAGTAACGTCAGTACAATATTGATCCAGAAATGTTTACCGATTCCCACCTGCAGGAACACGCCCAGCGGTGGTAAAAGTATAGCAATCACTATTCGCAATAAATCCATTCGCTTCTCTCCTGAAATTACGTTTTGATGTCTCAATAATGACTCCTGGCTTAACTATAGTGCCTATACAGGAAATCAAAAGTCTTCACGAGCAGGGCCTGGCCGCTTGTGACGCTGAAAAAGCCGCCACGGGCGGTCTGGCGCCGGAAATTAAACCTTTGTCAGGCCGGTTCCGTATCCTCCTCATGTCATCTACCCTTTGCTGTCCGGTAATATGTCATCTAGTGACCATTTCATCCAAGAGGCTCTTCCCAGTGCTGATTAAGCGGTATGCACGACCTTTCGAATTTTCCATTGCGCTCACCATCCGTCTGGTCACTATGCTGCTTTTGGTCAGTTCACCTGTGTTCGCCGAACCTGCCAAAGTACCGGTCAGTAGTCTGGCTGAGGACGAAAGTGTCGAGGAAATAGAGACTTCAGCACCCCGCCAGCCCCAGGAGGTCGATCGTGACACTACTGGAAAGTCATCCGGCAATACAGGCACCAAAACAGAGGCCCGGCCCCCTCAGGAAGAACCCTCGAAAGCCCGTGCCGCAGACCCGGAGAAAATCGTGGCGCCTGATATTGATCTCAAAGAGGTCGCGCCGGTGCCAGAGCCAGTTGAATCAGCTCCGCAGGAGAATGTTGCCGACGATGCTCCGGGCGCCGAGCGCAACCCATACCCGATCGCCAGCGGCCAGGACAATGCAGCTCCTCCCGCGACAGAAGTTCAGGATACAACCTCAGAAGAGGCTGGGGCGAAAACAGAGATTCCCGTTGAGGCCAAACCGTTTTCACTGTTAAACGCTGATGTATTACCAGGCACTTCCACCCGGCTGGCCTGGTCACCGGGCATTCAGATCGCCGGGCTGTCCCAGCCCACACCTGTGCTGGTGGTCAATGGCGCCAAACCCGGGCCTGCACTCTGTCTCACCGGTGCCGTCCATGGCGATGAACTCAATGGTATCGAGATAGTACGCCGGGTTATGTACGACCTGGAGCCAGAGAAACTCTCCGGCACTGTGGTCGGGCTCCCCATCGTCAACGTGCAGGGTTTCCAGCAGGGCAGCCGTTACCTCGCGGATCGCCGTGACCTCAACCGCTATTTCCCCGGTGATCCTGCCGGAAGCCTCGCCGGGCGTATCGCCCATTCGCTGTTCGAGCAGGTGATTCGTCATTGTGACATGTTGGTGGACATCCACACCGGCTCCCTCAAGCGCACCAACCTGCCGCAGATGCGGGCAGACATGAACAACCCGGCTGTGGCCGAGTTCACCCGGGGCTTTGATGGTATGGCCATCGTACACAGCAGCGGCGGGCCCGGCATGTTGCGCAGCGCTGCAGTCGCCGCAGGTATTGTGTCGGTCACCATGGAAGCAGGAGAATCCCTGCGGATTCAGGAAGATCAGATAGAGGCCGGTGTTAACAGCATTAACAGCCTGATGGAAAAACAGAAAATGCTAAATCGTTTCTTCGTCTGGGGCGATCCGGAACCGGTCTATTACGACTCCCACTGGCTGCGGGCCGATCACGGCGGCATCCTGTTCAGTGACGTCAAACTGGGGGCTACCGTTATTCAAGGCGAAATTCTGGGTATCGTGGCTGACCCCATAACCAATGAGCAGCATCCGATCCGGGCAGATTCCGATGGTCGCGTTATCGGTATGGCCGTGGATCAGGTCGTTATGGCCGGTTTCGCCGCCTATCACATTGGTCTAAAAGCAGAAGTGCCTGGGGAGTAGTATGGGATGTTACATTTCCAAGTAAAACTATTCACCCTGATGGAAAGCTGGCGATGGCGAAAGCCAAGCAACAGCAAAAGAGAATGTAATGAATGACAGCGCAGTTGAGAGCAGAACAATCTTTGCAACACGTTCTGTATCAGCCCGGAGACGCTCCGCCAGCATAGGAACATTGCTCGCGCTTGGCAAGGCAGCTGCTAGTACAAGAATTGCCAGGGCCAGAGGATCTAGCCCCGCCCCAAAGAAAATGGCGAGATGGCCAACCGCAAGAACCAGCGCGGGGTGAATCAACAGCTTTAGAGCGACAATAGTCAGAATATCACCGCTTGCTCGGGTCTTCTCATTGCCTGCTAGCGCCGTTAATTGGGAACGCGCCAACACGGCTCCAATAGTGAACAGCGCAGTGGGCGAGCCAGCATCCGCTAGCATGCCAACCGTATCCATCAACGGCGTCGGCAGAGTAAAACCGGTTGCGGATGCTGCACCCCCCAGCAAAATTGCCCAGGGTAACGGATTGACCAACACTCTGCGAAATGCACTTTTTATCGATAGCACGACTCCTTGGCCGCCACCAACCGTTCTGCCAGCCAGCGCGATGCAGAGGGAGGATGTGATAACCACATCGATAATTATCGATATTAGCAAAGGCCCTGCAGCCGTTGGTCCAATCAAAACAATCAGCAGAGGCATGCCCATAAAGCCGGAATTGGGAAAAGCTGCAACCAAGGCTCCGAAAGATGCATCTTTCCACCCGAGTCTTGCCCTGCGAGTTACAGCAATGGTCAGCCCTACCATTACAAAGGCACAGAACAAATAGGTGAGAAAAAGTCCCGGATCCAAAAGCCTATCTATTGGTGTGTCTGCGCCAAACCTGAATAGCATACAGGGCAACGCAAAATAGAGAACAAAACCGTTCAGACCGGGAATCGCATCGAGATGAAGTACTCTGAACCTGGCGGCCATGTAACCACAGAGAACAAGGGCGAAGAACGGAAAAGTAACCAGAAAAATCTGCTGCATATGTTCATGTGCCTTGTCGGCGCCAACCGCTTAAATAGCCGTACGAAAACAATAAAAGTGATCGAACAAGGCCTAGATTTATCGCCAGAAACACCCATAAATCCAATGGCCATTTAGCTTGGATGCCCAGCAAAAATTCCTTCCACTTCCGAAGGATATACGTTTTGCCCGCGGAGATTACCACGTTGTTCTTCCAGTCGACCAGCCAAATGTAACCATCGCCAGCTTTCTTACTCATGGTTGCAAACTCGACACAGAGAAAACTTAATAGATTTCCTATTCAGAATGCTGTATCGCTTGCAATTCTACGTAGATTTGCGGATACAGCTTTTCACGGGTGTGCTTGAGTAGCGCCTTTAATCCCCATGAAACAACGACAATGAGTTATTGCGACCACGGGAGTTACCATGCCAATCCAAACCTTCTCTGAAACCTCTTCAGCCGCCATAATCGCCCGCTTTCTGAAAGAAAGAGGAGTGAAGCGGGTATACGCCCTCTGTGGTGGCCACATCATGCCGATCTGGATGCAGCTCGATAAAGTCGGAATTCGCATTATCGACGTGAGGGACGAGCGCGCCGCGGTTTATATGGCTCATGCAGAGGCACAGTTGTCTGGTGGATTTGGAGTCGCCATGGTTACGGCCGGACCCGGAGTGACAAATGCAATGACAGGCATTGCAAACGCTCATACTGCACGTGTCCCGGTACTGGTTTTGTCCGGCACTCCGCCCCAGGCTCAGGAAAACCGGGGGGCTCTTCAGGATATGCGTCACACTGACCTTGTGCGATCAATTACCCGGTATGCCATGACCGTCAGGAGACCGGAACTAGTGCTTCAGGAGCTTGACGAGGCCGTCTCGCGCGCATTGGGGCATGGTGGTGAACCAGGGCCTGTTTATCTTGATTTTCCGGTGGACACCCAAAGGGCCGAAATTCCTTCTGCATTGTTGCTTGAGGAACATTTTGCTCCCAAGGAGCGGCCTCGCACTGCGCCAGAACCCACGGCAATTAAGAAGGCGGTGGAACTCCTCTGGTCGTCAAAGCGGCCACTGGTAATTACCGGACGGGGCGCCATGGGCGCAGGGAAGGCACTGAGTAAATTACTGTCGCGAGTCAACGCCGCCTACCTTGATACTGGCGAAAGCAAAGGCCTGATCCCCGAGGATCACCCATCGGTCGTCGCGGCCATGAGAGGATCAGTACTCGGCCAGGCAGATCTAGTAATAACGATCGGTAGAAAGCTCGATTTCCAGCTTGCCTATGGTTCGCCAGCGGTATTCGGGGACGCCAAATTTCTGCGAATCGCTGAGTGTGCCTCAGAAATCCGGGACAATCGCAGGGGTGAAGTGGAGTTGCTATGTGATCCACAGATGGCGCTGGAAGCGATTCTGGCGGAAGCCGGAGAACGGCAACCGGCAACCGACACGGAGTGGACAAAAGAGCTACGGAATCAACATTGCCAGCGATCGGAAAAGCTTTACCAAAAAATGGTTGAAGCACCGCCGGGAAGCGATGGCCTGATGCACCCCAATCGCCTTTTGGCAGCCTTACGGGGCGCCATACCAAAAGACGCCGTCATTGTAGCGGACGGCGGAGACTTCCTGAGTTTCGCCCGTGTCGGGCTACCGGCAACAACCTATCTGGATCCGGGCTCTCTGGGCTGCATCGGTATTGGTACACCCTTTGGCATTGCTGCAAGCCTGAACCGACCAGATCAAACCGTTGTAGTGGCAACCGGAGATGGCTCTTTCGGGTTTAATGCCATGGAAATCGACTCCGCCGTGCGACATCAAGCGCCTGTTCTGATTGTTGTTGCCAACAATGGCTCCTGGGCAATTGAAGTGACGGATCAAAAAGAAACCCACGGCAAAGTTACCGGCACTCACCTTCGGTTCTCAGACTATGCCGGGATGGCGGAATCTTTTGGCATGCATTCGGAACGCGTCGAAAATCCCGACGACTTGCCTGCGGCCATCGAGAGGGCGCTCGCTAACAGGCCAGCCCTGCTGGATGTACTGGTAACGCCGGAGGCAGTTTCTTCGGATGCAAAATCAGGCCTTGCCTGGGTTCCGGATTTGCAGCCAGTTGCTGCCTGGAATGACGCCGAAGAAAAATGGCGTAATCAGTAACACTCGAAGGAAAAAGCGCACGGTTGGACGTGATCACACCATTTTTCACTATTTTGTAGTTTCGCAATCAAATATTGTGCGAGTAGTATGCTGCCGATTCTTGATGCATTTTTGCAACGACAGGAGTTGGCTTTGTCTACTCAATTTCCCAAGCCCCTGTGGCTGGCTTACATCGGCCTGACCCTGACCCCTCTGTTCTGGGCGGGTAATGCGGTGGTGGCGCGCAGTGTGGTGGATACCATTCCGCCACTGTCGCTGTCATTCTGGCGCTGGGTCATCGCACTCGCCATTTTGCTGCCCTTCGGGTTGCCAGCCGTGCGTAGGCAATGGCCGATCATTGTTGAGCGCTGGCCTTCCATGCTGGCACTCGCCGCCTTCAGCGTTGGCGCTTTCAATACCCTGCTTTACCTTTCCGCGCAAACCACAACCGCGCTGAATATTACCCTGGTTAATTCTACGATACCCATCATGGTGGCCTTATTGGCGTGGCTTGTACTTGGCGACCGGATGCGTCCGTTGCAGATGATGGGTATCGCACTCGCGATTGCAGGGGTCTTGGTGGTGGTCGGACGGGGCAACTGGCAAACCTTCACTCAACTGTCGTTCCAGCCTGGGGATCTGATCATGGTAGGCGCTGTCTTCTGTTGGGGCCTGTTCTCGGTATTGTTGAGGCGTCAGGCAGTGCCGCTGGAGCCGATTGCTTTTTTGACCACGCAAGTGACGCTGGGCGTGCTGGTGATTCTGCCCTTCTATCTCATAGACCTGTTATTTCTGTCCGGTGGCTTCGAGCCCTCGCTAAAGGTCGCGCCGACGCTGCTCTACGTGGCCATTTTCCCGGGCATACTGGCTTATGCGTTCTGGAATAACGGTGTGCACCGGATCGGGCCGTCCAACGCTGCCATGTTCATGTACCTGAATCCGGTCTTCGCGGCCGTGCTGGCGGGACTGTTTTTGGGTGAGCGGTTGAGTATTTTCCATCTGGCTGGCGGGATCCTGATCCTGCTGGGCTTGTTACTCACGACCCGTCCTCCAAGGCTAGGGTCTAAACCGACCCGCTAACGAAGCTATACGCGGAGTGTCAGGTTGGCGATGGATGCTTCCCGAGGTTATTTATCGTCATAACCCAAGCGCTCGCGCTCATCCAACCATTGCGCGAGGTTGTGGAGAATTTTACGGGCCAGGGAACGGGCTTTTTCGGTATAGGGGCCCTCGAAGCAGTCGTCCAGCGTGCGGTTGAAGTATTTGAACCACAGCTCGAAATGCTCGTCGCTCAAGGCCATCTGGTCGTGTAGTTGCTCATGGTGGTACACCATATTGCGATGATAGGTATCTTCGCCCAACAGCATCTTGCACCAATAACCTTCTATCAGCGGCAGGTGGTCCGCCAGGTGCACCCCCGCAACCTCCAGAAACACCGGCTCCATCACCGGATCGTCCAGCAGACGGGAATAGAAAATCTGCACCATGCGATGGATAGCGGCCGGGTTATCGAGATCCATTGTCGCCTCCGCAGGTGATCGTGATCCTACCGGCCATTGTGTGCCTCTACGGAGCCGGAGTCACCTCCGAAACATCTGTCGTCATTGACGCCCCGTTTATTTCTGCATGGTGGAGAGTGATGGAAAATCATTTCAGCAAAGCTGCGAATGGTCACTGTTTTCCCCAACCGGCTTTCGATAGGATGGAAATTGAGCTTAGGGAGTCTCCGATTAACTC
>NZ_JBBEBW010000003.1:146703-181509 GCF_040882185.1 Marinobacter sp.
TTAACTCGTGATCCTGTATAACGCTTGAGGCTTGCCCCATGACTATCAGGAAAGTGTTAATTGCCAATCGAGGCGAAATTGCCGTTCGAATTGCCCGGGCCTGCCAGGAGATGGGCATCAAGGCTGTTGCGATCTATTCAGAGGCCGACCGTTACTCTTTGCACGTCAAGAAGGCAGACGAGTCCTATTGCATCAGCAAAGATCCGCTCTCCGGTTACCTGAACCCCCATCACATCGTCAATCTGGCCGTGGAAACCGGCTGTGACGCCCTGCATCCGGGTTACGGTTTCCTGTCAGAAAACGCCACCCTGGCCGCAATCTGCAAACAGCGAGGCATCCGGTTTATCGGGCCCTCCGCAGAGGTTATCAAGTCGATGGGCGACAAAACCGCGGCCCGTGCCACGGCGATCAAGGCCAATGTACCCGTCACCCCCGGCACCGACGGCAACCTGCAAGATGTCGAAGACGCGGTCATCCAGGCTGACAAAGTCGGCTACCCGGTGATGCTCAAGGCTACCTCAGGTGGTGGCGGCCGCGGCATTCGCCGTTGCGATGACGAAAAGAGCCTGCGCCAGAATTATGATCGGGTGATTTCCGAAGCCACCAAAGCTTTTGGTAGCGCTGAAGTCTTCCTGGAAAAGTGCATCATCAACCCCCGCCATATTGAAGTGCAAATACTGGCGGACAGTCATGGCAACGTCGTTCACTTGTACGAACGTGACTGCTCGATCCAGCGCCGCAACCAGAAACTGATCGAACTGGCGCCCTCCCCTCAGCTCACAGACGAGCAACGGGACTATATCGGCAAACTCGCCGTACAGGTTGCCAGGGGCTGTGGCTATGAGAACGCCGGTACCGTGGAGTTTTTGCTGGACGACAAGGACGATTTCTACTTTATGGAAATGAACACCCGGGTTCAGGTGGAACATACCATCACCGAGGAAATTACCGGGGTGGATATCGTCAAGGAGCAGATTCGCATTGCCGCTGGGGAACCACTGCGGTTCCGCCAGGACCAGATCAGCTATCGGGGCTTTGCTGCCCAGTTCCGGATTAACGCTGAAGATCCGAAGAACGGCTTTCTGCCCAGTTTCGGGCGCATCAGCCGTTATTATTCGGCTGGCGGTCCAGGCGTTCGTACCGATGCTGCCATGTACACCGGCTATGAAATACCGCCCCATTACGATTCCATGTGCGCCAAACTGATTGTTTGGGCGCTGGACTGGGAAGAGTTACTGGACCGGAGCCGCCGAGCCCTGAATGACATGGCAATATACGGCGTGCAGACCACCATTCCGTATTACCAGCAGATACTTCAGCAACCGGACTTCCGCGCCGCGAATTTCAACACCAGCTTCGTGGAAAGCCATCCGGAACTGCTTGAGTACAGCAGTAAAACCAGGCCGGAATCCATCGCTACTGCCATCGCTGCCGCTATTGCAGCCCAGGCCGGCCTGTAGGGACCTTGGGAGACATCATCATGAGCAAGCGTAAAATCCATATCACCGACGTGATCCTGCGGGATGCACACCAGTCCTTGATCGCTACCCGCATGCGCACGGAAGACATGCTGCCGGCGTGCGAATGGCTTGATGCGGCCGGGTACTGGTCGCTGGAATGCTGGGGCGGGGCGACCTTCGACGCCTGTGTACGTTTCCTCAAAGAAGATCCCTGGGCCCGGCTGCGTCAGCTCAGAGAAGCCCTGCCCAATACGCGACTGCAGATGCTGCTCCGGGGACAGAACCTGCTGGGCTACCGGCATTACGCCGATGACGTGGTGGAAGCCTTCTGCCAGAAAGCCGCCGACAACGGTATCGACGTCTTCCGCATCTTCGATGCCCTCAACGACGTCCGTAACCTGGAAACCAGTATCCGGGCCGTCAAGAAAACCGGCAAACACGCCCAGGGCACCCTGTGTTACACCGTCAGCCCGGTCCACAACACCAAAACCTTTGTGACCCAGGCGCAGGCGATGGTAGATATGGGCATCGACAGCATTGCCATCAAGGACATGGCCGGTCTGCTGACGCCCCAGTCCGCATTTGATCTGGTCAGCGAACTCAAGAAAAACTTCAGCCTGCCGGTCTTCCTGCACACCCATTACACTTCCGGCATGGCGACCATGTGCCACTGGGCGGCTATTGAAGCCGGGGTAGACCATATTGATACGGCAATCTCTGCCTTTGCTGGCGGCACCAGCCATCCGCCGACGGAATCCCTGGTGGCGGCGCTGCACGATGCCGGCTACGAGACCGGGCTCAAGCTGGATTTACTAGAGCAGATCACCCAGCACTTCCGGGAAGTCCGCAAGAAATACCACCAGTTTGAAAGCGACTACAACGGCGTCGATACTGCCGTTCTCTTGTCGCAGGTACCAGGCGGCATGATGTCCAACCTGGCCAACCAACTCAAGGAACAGGGCGCGCTCGAGAAAATCCGCGAGGTATTTGCAGAAATACCCAGAGTACGCAAAGACCTGGGCTATCCGCCGCTGGTCACACCAACCTCCCAGATTGTCGGTACCCAGGCGGTGATAAACGTACTGGCAGGCAAGCGATATGACACCATTACCAACGAAGTGAAAAAGTACTTGCAAGGCTGGTACGGCAAGGCTCCGGGTGACATCGATAGCGCCCTCCAGCGCCGGGCGGTGGGCAAGGAAGACCTGATCGACGAACGCCCGGCCAACCTGATTCCCAACGAATTCCACAAGCTCAAGGACCAGATTGGCGAACTGGCCGAGAACGAAGAGGATGTGCTCACCTACGCCATGTTCCCGGATCAGGCCAAGGCTTACCTGGAACAACGCAAAGCGGGTACTCTGCAGCCGGAGCCCCTGGAGCCGCTACCCACGGCAAAAGCTGCGGGCAGCATCTCAACCGAGTTCAAGATCACTGTCCATGGCGAGACTTACGACATTCACGTCACCGGTGCCAGCCCCACCAGCGACACCGAGCGTCGCTTCTACATGACGGTGGATGGCGTGCCGGAGGAAATCTCGCTGGCGTCCCTGGGAGAATTCCGGAAAGACAGCGGCGGGAATGGGCGTGGCAAGGCCAGCAAGGAAGGCCATGTGACCACCACCATGCCCGGCAATATCGTGGAGGTGCTGGTCCAGGAGGGCGATGAGGTCTCTGCTGGGGACCCGGTATTTGTTATCGAAGCGATGAAAATGGAAACCGAGGTCAAGGCCTCGGCCTCCGGCAAGGTTACCGCTGTAAATATCAGGAAAGGTGATCGGGTGACCCCGGGCGAGGTACTGGTGGAAATAGAGTGACCCGAATTAGGCCATCAGAGTAAAAACCTCGTATTGTGGGCTTCAGCAGATAACTCGTTAGCTGATAACTCGAAAAAGGAAAATCAACCATGGCAACCATTACCCGACGCGGCGTTCCCGTTACCACTGCTGGCGACTTGCCAGCAACCGGCAGCAAGGCACCTGAAACAGTATTTACCGGCAATGACCTCGGCGATGTCAGCTTGTCAAGTCTGACTGGCAAACGAGTGATCCTGAATATTTTTCCCAGCATCGACACTCCAACCTGTGCCAAATCCGTGCACCGGTTTAACGAGGCGGCCAGCAAACTGGATAATACCGTTGTGCTGTGTGTGTCTGCCGACCTCCCATTTGCACAGGCGAGATTTTGCGGCGCTGAGGGTTTGAAGCGTGTCACCACGGTTTCCACATTTCGAAGCCCCGCCTTTGGCAAAACCTACGGAGTCGAGATGATGGATGGCCCATTGAGGGGCCTGTTATCCCGCGCCCTCGTGATTATCGATGAGTCCGGCACCATCATTCATACCGAGCAAGTACCCGAGATCGCGCAGGAGCCAAATTACGATGCCGCACTGGCCGCATTAACTAACCAGTAAATAACATTTTTCTCTAAAAAATGTCCGTAAATCCGGACATAAACTGATGACGCTCTGTCCGGATTTCCGGATTAATCACACGTCTAGGCTCCCAGTGCACAAACTCGCTTGACAGCATGGAGGGTGACTGTCTTAACTAGCTGAGTGCAGAATAACTATTCATGGTTTATTTGCTCCCTGATTTACCAATAATAATAACCAGTTGGGTTCTCGCAACGCGGGCCCCTGACTCCAACAAGGTGGTGCGAGTTCTGTGGATAACCAGCCTCAGGAAAACTCCGGTATTCTCACAACCCATGGCCTGACCAAGGATTTCAAGGGTTTTACAGCGGTAAAAGATGTCAACCTGACGGTTCAAACAGGTTCGATACACGCCATTATCGGACCCAACGGTGCTGGCAAAACCACTTTTTTCAATTTGCTGACCAAGTTTCTGATACCGACCTCGGGCCAAATTATCTATGACGGCCAGGACATTACCCGTCGCAAACCGGCGGATATTGCCCAGAACGGCCTGATCCGCTCCTTCCAGATTTCAGCGGTGTTCCCCCACCTCTCAGCTCGCGACAACGTGCGGATTGCGCTGCAGCGCAAACTTGGAGTGTCCTATCACTTCTGGCGCCCCACGCGCATCCTCGACCAACTCAATGAGCGTGCCCAGGCCCTTCTTGAGCAGGTCGGTCTGAAAGACTTCGGTGATATTACGGCGGTCGAACTGGCATACGGTCAGAAACGGGCCCTGGAAATAGCTACCACTATCGCCCTGGAACCGCGGCTAATGCTGCTGGATGAGCCCACTCAGGGCATGAGCGCAGAAGACGTGGGTACGGTGACGGATCTGATCAGAAAAGTCCTTGAGGGCCGGACCATCGTGATGGTGGAGCACAACCTGAACGTGGTGTCGACGCTCGCCGACACCATCACAGTGCTGAATCGGGGTGAGGTTCTCGCCGAAGGCAATTACGAAACCGTGTCGAAAAATCCCGCTGTCATGGAAGCCTACATGGGGACCACCGATGACTAATAAACCCGGTGAAGAGCTACTGAAAATCGAAAATCTCCACGCCTGGTACGGTGAGTCCCATATCCTGCACGGCATGGAACTTTCCGTGCGCGAAGGCGAAGTCATTACGCTGCTGGGGCGCAACGGTTCAGGTCGCAGCACCACACTAAAAGCCATTCTTGGCGTAGTGGGCAAGCGCACCGGATCAATCCGGGTGCGTGGGGTGGAGGTGATAAATATGCCCACCCACAAAATTGCCCATGTGGGTCGGCTGGGTTACTGCCCGGAAGAACGCGGTATTTTCTCATCACTCAACGTGGAGGAAAATCTTGAACTGCCCCCTACCTTGGCCGAAGGTGGCATGTCGGTGGACGAGATCTACCAGATGTTTCCCAATCTGAAGGAGCGCCGCAACAGCCAGGGCTCAAAACTGTCCGGTGGTGAGCAGCAAATGCTGGCCATCGCCAGAATTCTGCGCACCGGCGCAACCCTGCTGCTGCTTGATGAAATTACCGAAGGTCTCGCGCCCGTAATACTGAAATCGCTGGACGGCGTGATCCGTAAACTTCGAGAGCGCGGCTACACCATCGTGCTGGTGGAACAGAATTTTCGGTTTGCGGCCCCATTGGCCGACAGACACTATGTCATCGAGCATGGTCGCGTGGTGGAAACCATTGACGCGGCGGACCTCGAGGCGAAACAAGAGCAGTTGAACAGACACCTGAGTGTCTGACGGAGGGGGCCGGTCGGGTTTCGGCCAGCCCCAATGCAAATAACAACAAGGGGTACAACCATGCTCAATCATTTAATCAAGGGGATAGTCGGGGCCGTCGGCCTTGCCAGCGTCGCGTTGCCAATGACGGCAACCGCCGAACTGTCGGATAACAAAGTCAAAATCGGGGTTCTGAGCGACATGTCCGGCGTGTATAAATCGCTGGAAGGCCCGGGGGCTGTGATCGCAGCTGAAATGGCCATTGAAGATTTTGGTGGCAAAGTGCTGGACCGTCCCATCGAAATCATTTCCGCAGACCATCAGAACAAGCCCGACATCGGCGCCAGTACCGCCCGTGAGTGGATCGATGCTGAAGAAGTCGACATGATCACGGCGCTGGATAACTCTTCGGTTGCGCTGTCAGTCCAGGGCCTGGCCGCTGACAAAAAAATTATCACTATGAATACCGGCGCTGGCACCACCGCCCTGACAGAAGAGCAGTGCAGCCCCTACGGCATTCACTATGTCTACGACACCCATGCACTGCCCGTCGGTACCGCCACCGCGATGGTCGAAAACGGTGGCAAGAAATGGTATTTCATCACTGCCGACTACGCCTTCGGTCACTCACTGCGGGATAACACCGGGGATGTGGTGAAGAGTCTGGGAGGCGAAGTGGTAGGCAACGTCAACGCGCCACTCAGCACCAACGACTTCTCCTCCTACCTGTTGCAGGCACAGGCTTCCGGTGCTGATGTCATCGGTCTTGCGAACGCCGGCCAGGATACGGTCAATGCCATTAAACAGGCTAACCAGTTCCGCATCGTACAGGGCGGCCAGAAACTCGCGGGTATGCTGGTCTTCCTGACTGACGTTCACAGCATGGGGCTCGATATCGCCCAGGGCCTACAGTTCACCACTGCATTCGTCTGGAATCGGAACGACGAAACCATTGAGTGGTCCAATCGCTTCAACGAGCGCCACGGCGCAATGCCAACCATGGTTCAGGCTGGCGTGTATTCAGCGGTTACACACTATCTGGAAGCCGTCAAAGCGGTCGGTTCTGACGAATCCGATGCTGTCCGGAAGCAACTGGGCGAGATGGAGCTGAACGACTTCTTCGTCAAAAACGGCAAGATTGCAGCCAACGGTTCCATGTTGCACGACATGTATCTGGTGGAAGTGAAGAAGCCGGAAGAATCCGAAAGCGAGTGGGACCTGCTGCGTGTGGTCTCCAAGATTCCGGCTGAGACCGCCTTCATTTCGATGGATAAAACCGCCTGCTCCCTGGTCAATAAATCCTGATCAGCCCGACAGCCGGTTTTTAAACGCAACCCGCTGGTGTACGAGGTCCGTTCGCCAGCGTATTCAACCCCTGTAGGGAGTATACGACGTGTCTATTCAGGTCATCCTGGCGCAAGCATTGCTGGGTCTCAATGTGGGTGTCTTTTACGCCATGCTGAGCCTTGGTCTGGCGGTGATCTTCGGGCTACTCAATATCATTAATTTCGCCCACGGGGCGATGTACATGCTGGGCGCCTTTATCGCACTGATCGGCTACTCCTTCATGGACCAGTGGTTTGGCATTTCAATTCAGATCGGTTTCTGGCCATCGTTGATTATTGTTCCCTTGCTGGTGGGCGGCCTCGGCATCCTGATCGAGCGCACCATGCTCAAACGGCTTTACGATCTCGACCATATTTACGGCCTGCTACTGACATTCGGTATTACCCTGATTCTCCAGGGCCTGTTTTCCAACTATTTCAATGTTTCCGGCACCCCCTACCCGGGCCAGCCGGATGCGCTCAGCGGGGTGGTGAACCTCGGGTTCATGTATTTCCCCACCTACCGCCTGTTTGCCATCGTGTTCTCGCTGGTGGTGTGCTTTGCCACCTGGTATGTCATCGAACACACCAAACTGGGCTCCCGACTGCGAGCCGGGGTCGAGAATCCCCAATTGACCCAGACCTTCGGGCTCAATGTTCCGCTGATGGTCACCCTGACCTTTGGTTTTGGCGCTGCCCTGGCGGGCCTGGCCGGGGTATTGGCCGCCCCGATTTATTCAGTCAGCCCGCTGATGGGCGCCGACCTGATCATCGTGGTGTTTGCGGTGGTGGTCATCGGGGGCATGGGGTCGATCATGGGTGCCATCCTCTCCGGCCTCGCGCTGGGGTTGATCGAAGGTTTAACCAAGGTATTTTATCCTCCCGCCGCCAGCACAGTCATTTTCTTCCTGATGGTGCTGGTATTGCTGTTCCGTCCCGCCGGCCTGTTTGGCAAGGAGAAGTGACCCAGTCATGATGAACCGCATACTGTTTGTTCTGATGCTCATCGCGGGTCTGACCGCTCCGTTCTACGCCTACCCGGTGTTTGTGATGGACCTGCTGTGCTTTGCACTGTTCGCCTGCGCTTTCAACCTGTTGCTGGGCTACGTGGGCTTGCTATCCTTTGGTCATGCGGCGTTCTTTGGTGGTGCCGCCTACATTTCCGGCTACGCCATCAAGGCCTGGGGATTCTCCCCGATCTTCGGCATTCTTACAGGCACCGCCTTTGCCCTGATCCTGGGGTTCTGTTTTGGGTATCTCGCGATTCGTCGCCAGGGTATCTATTTCGCCATGGTGACTCTGGCACTGGCTCAGATCGTGTACTTCATGGCACTGCAAATGCCCTTCACAGGCGGTGAGAACGGCTTACAAGGCATCCCGAGAGGGAACCTGTTCGGCTTTATCGACCTGAATGATTCTTTGAACATGTATTACTTCGTGTTCGCGATTTTCCTGATCGGCTTCTGCATCATTTACCGAACTATCCATTCACCCTTTGGCGAAGTGTTGCAAGCGATCCGCGAAAATGAATCCCGGGCCCTGTCACTGGGCTACGACGTCGACCGTTTCAAATTGCTGGCGTTTGTCATCTCTGCCACTCTGGCAGGACTGGCTGGCGCAACCAAGGCCGTCATCTTCCAGTTCGCTGCCCTGACTAACGCTCACTGGCAGACTTCTGGCGAAGTGATCCTGATGACCCTGGTAGGTGGTTTGGGGACTGTGTTCGGGCCAGTGCTCGGTGCCATTACCGTGGGTGCCCTGAGCCATGAACTCGCGTCTTTCGGGTCCTGGGTCCAGGTCATCCTGGGTACGATTTTCGTGATCTGCGTAATGACCTTCCGCCGAGGCATCATCGGTGAGCTGGGCCGGGTTCTCAATAAAAAATAATCGGATCAAACAAGGAGGCAGGATGCGTATTGTTTCGGCCGGGGAAGTAGCACGCTCGCTACCCTGGCACAGTCTGATCGAGCGCCTGGCGCATACGTTCCGGACCGGGGTCGAGTCGCCACCACGACATCATCATGCCATGCAACGGCCCGACGGTGAGGCGACCATGTTGCTGATGCCAGCCTGGGAAAAAAATGGCTACATCGGCATGAAGATGGTCAATGTATTCCCCCAGAATGCTGACGCTGGCCTGCCAGCCATTTCAGGCGTTTATCTGCTCAGTGAGGGTGCCCACGGCCAGCCTCTGGCCTGTATCGACGGCAGCGAACTGACCCGGCGACGGACAGCGGCGGCCTCTGCGCTCGCGGCCCGGGTACTGGCGAGAGAAGATGCCAGCAGTCTGCTGGTTATCGGTACCGGCAAACTGGCGCCGATGCTGATTGAAGCCCACGCAGCTGTGAGGCCGATTACCCGGGTTCGGGTCTGGGGTCGTAATCCGGAGAAATCAGCCGAGTTAGCGGCCCGGTTTGCGGATCGCTTTGATTGCCAGTCAGTGACCGATATCGATGCGGCAGTAACCGAAGCAGATATCGTCAGTTGTGCGACGCTTTCAACTCAGGCCCTGGTTCATGGAGATACGCTGAAGCCCGGCGCCCACCTGGACCTGGTCGGCGCCTTCAAGCCTTCCATGCGAGAGACTGACGCCGAGTGCTTCATCAATAGCGAAGTTTTTGTGGACACCTACGCCGGGGCCATCGGCGAAGCCGGGGATATCCTTCAGGCGATTCGGGAAAACGCGTTCACCGAACAGGACATCAGAGCGGATCTGGCCGAATTGTTGCGGGACGAACATGCCGGGCGCTCCAGCCCGGAGGCCATTACGGTGTTCAAATCTGTCGGCGCATCGCTGGAGGATCTCGCCGCCGCTATCGAAGTGTGGGAGCACCTGAGGACTGAAGACGCCACGGCCTCTTCATGACCGTCATCGCAAGGCGTTGACTGCGTCTCGAATCTGATCCAGTGCCTGGGCCAGAACTGCCCGGCGGGTGCCGATGTTCATCCGCATGAAGCCGCCACCCCCCTCACCGAAACTGGCGCCGGAGTTCATCCCAACCTTCGCTCGTTGAATAAAAAAAGCTTTCAGCTCGGCGTTTGACAGGCCCAGTTTCCGGCAATCGAGCCATAGCAGGTAAGTCCCGTCCGACTCGATGAGCTTAATCTCCGGTACCTGATCCCGCAGGTAATCGCGGACAAACCGGTAGTTGTCCTGCAGGTACATCATCAGCTCGTCCAGCCAGGGTCCACCGTCTCGATACGCTGCCTCGAACGCGGCCGCACTGAATGGGTTGGTCTGCTCCATGTGCAGCGATTCGAAGACCTGCTTCAGCGCCTGTCGCTGGGCCGGATCTGACATCACCAGGGCCGATAACCCGAGGCCGGCAATATTAAAAGTTTTGCTGGGCGCCACCGCGGTGACCAGTTTGTCGTGCGCTGTTGTTAAGCCCGCAAGCATGATGTGCTTCGCCCCCGGATAAATGAGATCACAGTGGACGTCGTCGGAGATAACAGTGAGCCCGTGGCGCCGGGCGATCGCCAACACCGCCTCGAGTTCATTTCGCTCCCAGACTCGGCCCACCGGGTTGTGCGGTGAGCAGAGAAACATCACGCTGGCGTCGGCCGCACAGCGCTCCAGATGTTCGAGATCCATCCGGTAGTAGCCGTCCTCGAGCACCAAAGGGTTTTCAATCAGGCGCCGTCCGGTTTTTTCCACCGCACTTAAAAACGGCGGGTACACCGGCGTCTGGATAATAATGCCATCGCCCGGACCGGCAAACGCCATTGCTGCGGCGTGAAGGGAGGGCACAACACCCGGTGCCATCAGTATCCAGTCACGCTGGATGGCCCAGTCATGGCGAGTGCGAAACCACCGGATCATCACTTCGTAGAGACTGTCAGGGAACAGGCTGTAACCAAAAACCGGGTGACCGGCCCGCTCCAAAAGGGCCTGGCTGATGGCTTCCGGTACCGCAAAATCCATATCCGCCACCCACATTGGTATGACGTCCTCGGTGCCGAATACGGTCTCACGGGCATCAAATTTAACACTGTTGGTATGCTCTCGTGGCAACGCCTGATCAAAGTCTGTGGTCACGGTCTGGTCCTCAATCGTTAACAACACTGCATCAAATGATCTTCAGTATGACCCCACTCTGGCCGACACTTTACGATGTTCTGCCATATTCCTGAAGTCCTTGCGCCTGACTTATGGACAGCGAGATTTGTCCTGACGAGACGTCAGTAACAGTACATTGGGGTATCGCTGGATTTTTCTTATTCAGCCTTCTAGGCTTCAGGAATTCCAGATGTTAAACCCTATGTTTTCGTAATCGGCGAGTGCAGATCTCCGGGCAGTAGATTACGTGTTGTATGGCCGCATCACGGAATTGAGTGCACGATGGTTTCTATCACTACGGAGAGTGTTCATGACCGCTATTGTTGATTTCGTAAACTCTATTCTCTGGGGTTATGTGCTTGTTTACGGACTACTCGGGGTCGGTGTGTTCTTTACGCTCCGTCTCGGGCTCCTGCAATTCGTGCACTTCGGCGAGATGATTCGTGCCATACGCGGCTCCCGGCAAAGCGATAAGTCCGGTATCTCACCCTTCCAGGCCCTCACCACCAGCCTTGCCTCCCGAGTCGGTACCGGCAATCTTGCCGGTGTTGCGGTAGCACTCTATCTCGGCGGCGCCGGTGCGATATTCTGGATGTGGATGGTGGCTCTGGTGGGCATGGCAACGGCCTATGCTGAGAGCACCCTGGCGCAACTGTACAAGGTACGGGACAACAATGGGCAGTATCGTGGCGGCCCTGCAGTCTACCTTACCAAGGGCCTGAATGCGCCCTGGGCGGGCAGCATCTTTGCGGTCTGCCTCATCCTGTCCTTCGGTCTGATTTTCAACGCGGTCCAGGCCAACTCCATTGCAGATGCCGTCGAAGCCGCCTTTGGCATTCCCAAGCTATGGGTGGGCATTGCCATAGCCATTCTGGCAGGGGTGGTCATTTTTGGTGGTATCCGCTCCATCGCACGCTTTGCCGAATTGGTCGTGCCCTTTATGGCCGGTCTTTACGTGCTGGTTGCTTTGGTCATCATGGCGATTAACATCACTGAAGTACCCGGCGTCCTGGCCACAATTGTCAAAAGCGCCTTTGGCCTTGAGGAAGCAGGGGGCGGAGTTGCAGGTTCGGTCACCGCGGCCATGCTTAATGGCATCAAGCGGGGTTTGTTCTCCAACGAGGCCGGGATGGGGTCAGCACCTAACATTGCGGCCACGGCCACGCCCTCACCTCATCACCCCTCCTCCCAGGGACTGGTGCAGGCCTTCGGAGTGTTTATCGACACCATCGTGATCTGTACCGCAACCGCAGTGATGATTCTACTATCCGGGGTGATGGAGCCAGGTTCGGGCGTTACCGGCACAGAACTGACTCAACTGGCTATGGAATTCCACATAGGGGCGGCGGGCACCTACTTTATCGCCATTGCTATTCTGTTTTTTGCTTTTACATCCATTGTTGCTAACTACAGCTACGCAGAAAACGCACTTTATCATCTGGGGGGTGGCAACACCGTCGGCGTCACTTGTCTAAGGCTGGCAGCCCTGGGCATGGTAGTTTGGGGCTCGTACCAGGCAGTAGTTACGGTGTTCAATGCAGCCGACGCCTCCATGGGACTGATGGCCACCATCAACCTAATTGGTATCGTGATGCTGTCCGGAACCGTCGTAAAACTGACCAAGGATTATCTCGCCCAGCGCAAATCGGGCGAAATGCCACGGTTCAAGCTCGCGGACTATCCGGAATTGGACAAAAAAATCGATAACGACATCTGGCGCTAACGGTTTGGTATCCACAGCTGGTGGTCGCGTACCCACTCATGGAACGCTTCTGCTGGCATCGGTCTTGCGAAATAGTAACCCTGACCAAAATCACAGTGTACCTGGCATAGAAACCGTTGGTCAGCCTCGGTTTCTATGCCCTCAGCCACGACTTTCATACCCAGGTCATGGGCCATACGAATGGTGGATTTTACAATCACCTGATTTTCGGGGAACTGGCTGATGTTGGTGACGAAGCTCTGATCAATTTTGAGAACTCCGGCTTTCAGGTCCCGAAGATATGCCAATGATGAGTAGCCAGTCCCGTAGTCATCAATGGAAATACCTGCCCCGGCATCCGCCAATTGATCAACCAGCTCCAGAGCACGTTGCGGATTGCTCATGAAGGCCGTTTCAGTCACTTCAAATTCGAACTGGCAGTAACCGCTGGAACTTCTCAGCAGCGCGCATAATCGCTGGATGAAACCTGCGTCCTGGACAAGCCGCGCAGACAGATTGACCGCCAGGTGCGGAGGCAGGCCACAGCTTGCCCAGTAATCTTCCCGTTCGAGTATCTTTTCCATCACCCAAATGGTCAGCGGCGCTATCTGACGGGAGTTCTCCGCCACCTCGATAAAGGTACCCACCGGCACGCCAGACCGTTGGGCCTGAGGCCATCTCAACAGCACTTCGGCACCTATAACGGTGCCATCACTGAGCGCCAGTTTAGGCTGGTAGGCTAGCCGGAACTCGTTGCGCCGGATGCCGGTCCTGATGGCCGGGACTAATTCGAGACGGCGAACGGCCTCCCGGCTGTCCTCCTCCGTGAAGTACCCGATGGCCTCCTCCGCTTTTTTGGCAGCCATCATGGCGTTGGTCGCGGTGCGAAGTAACCCCTCTGCCTCGTTGAGGCCCACCAACGTCGACTCTACTCCGGTCTGAAAATGGGGTTTGACTCTCGACTGGTCTAACTCGCAGATACCGACGGTAGCGGATATCTGGATACTCACGGTGTCATCATCATGGGTAATAACAACAGGCGCCTTCAGCGCCGCCAACAGTCTGACCCCACAAGCCCGGCCACCCTGTTCAAAGGCCACACCCGGTAACCAGACAGCAAAGGTATCACCCCCAGCTCGCGCCACTATCTGACCATTGGCCAGAGTCGATCTCAGGCGAGCCCCTACCTCTCTCAGGACCCGATCACCAACAGCGTGGCCATAAGTGTCATTTACTTCCTTGAAATAATCGAGATTCAGCACCAACAGGCTGACGCAAACATGTTCGGGTATTTCACGATTTACCCGCCGGAAAAACTCGTTTCGATTAATCAGGCCGGTGAGGGTGTCATGGGTGGCCAGGTAGCGGAGCTCCCGTTCCCGCTGAACCCGTTCGCTCAGATCACGCACCACAATGGTGTAAAGGTGGTAATCCGACATGACCACTTCGCTGATGGTCACTTCCACCGGTATCGCTTGCCCGGCTGCATCCTTCAGGACTGTGTCGAACGGTGCCCGGGAAACTTCATCCAGCTTCTGGTTCAGCTCAGGTAATCGCTCGGCAATCGGTTTACCCATCAAATCCGCTTCGCTGAAGCCCGTTAACTTATGGGCCGCCGGGTTGAGGCGGACAATTTGACCGTCATCGTCAATGCAAAGAATGCAGTCATTAGCGGTGCTTACAATGCGATCCAACAAGGCTTGCTCGTCCCGTAACCGGACTTGCGCCAGCAGGCGCTCGAATATTTCGACGTCGAGTCTCGCAATGCTCATACCCAGAAAGACCAGCCACCAGAGTAACAGCGGAGCGACCAGAAACATCATCAGCCCGACCTGATAGTAAGCCAACCCAACGAGCATGGGCCAGGCAACCGAAATGACAATCCCGCTAAGAATGCCCTGACGCCAGGGCAAGCGCAGGAAAAGTTTGACCGCTGCAAATCCGAAGACCAGAAGGAGCACGGCTTCTCCTGCCTGGCTTAACCGGGCAAGTCCGCCCTGCTTCAATGTCTGAATCCCCAAAGCCTGAATCACGACCCCGGGTAACGCCCGATGTATCGGCGTGGCCAGAATATCGCCGAGTTCGATGGCCGTGGCGCCGATCAGAATGTCCTGACCACGGAGTCGGGCTGGGTCAATCCCGCCATTGATCAGATCTATAAAGCTCACATACTCGAACGAGCGCGGGTCAATGCTGTAGTCAACCCAGGTAGATCTGCCATACACGCCAGCCATCGCGTTCCAGGCAGCAGGATAAGTCTGCTCCCCCCATCGTATCTGTGCGTCCAGAAACCGGATCAGCCCATCATCTGTCGGTTGCATGTTGACGGCGACCAGGTCGCTGAACTGGCGAAAGCGTTCCAGGGGCTGTTGAAACATCAATTCCAGTCCCTGATGGGAATCTGGCTGGACAAAGGCGGGCAAATGCAGTGGGGCGGTAGCGGAGAAATTTTGCATCGCTTCAGCCAGCAGCTGATCTTGCTGTTCAGTAGACTGCGCACTGAGATCGATGTCTATCATTAAGGACGCTACGTCTGCTTGCTGCAGACGGGAAAGGGCCTGGGCATATAGCTCGCGGGGCCAGGGCCACTGACCGACGGCATCCACGCTGGCCGAATCGATTTCAACAATGACGAGAATACTGTCTGCAGGCTGGATCATCAGGGCCACCAGCCCATCCCTGGCCATGTACTCAGAGCGCTCCAACGCCTCCGAAAGCCAAAGCAGAGTTACCAGTACCCCAGCAACTACTCCCACCCACAACATTCTTGTGTGACGTCGGCGGGCGTTATCTGGTTTCAGACGATCCGGACCCATGAGTGGCGTCAGTCTTCTTCATCGTCATCGCCGTCATCACCGCCCCCGTCTTCTTCACCCACTGGGCCCCCATCATCACCGCCAAGACCACCGTCCTCTTCATCATCTGGAACTTCTTCATCACCTGGACCTTCGTCATCACCACTAGGGCCACCGTCTTCTTCACCTTCCATACCCAAATCGTCTTCCGGAGCCATATCTTCATTGACATCGTCTTCAGCGCGTTGCTCTGCTTCCATCTCTCGCAGACTCTCCAATTCCTCGCCAAAGCCTCCATCATCAGCTCCGGACCCGACCTCTTCGCTGGCGAGCCCCTCTGCGCTGGCGCCCGATACGTTCGGTTGCCCCGCGTCCCCGCCGCCGTCAGGCGAGGTGCTTGTTTCCAGTGAACGCATGCCTTCGCTGGTCCCGGCTTCGACAACATCTCCGTCTTGCATCATTTGCAGTTCGCCCGAAGCGAGATCCTCCACTTCCAGCGAACCCTCCATTAGCGTGACAAACGAGCCGGTATCACTGCTGACCACGACAAACTCGGTACCTTTCACCGTCGAGACCAAAAAGGGAGTTTCCACACTGAACTCATCCGGACGTCGTTCAATCCGGTAGAGGACAGTACCCAGCCATTGTTTAACCCGCTTCACCAGTCCTTCCGGCTCCTCAGCCGGCGGCTCGAGTGTTACCCGGGTGTTACTTTTCAGGGTGAATGTTGAGCCCTGCTGGGATAACCGCGCACCACTGTTTTGCCCGGCCCGGATTTCCGATGGCAGGTCCAGTCTCATTCCCGTCGCCATCGGCTGCCACTCTTGACTTTTCGGCATCCGGAATTCAACTTGGCCGGTAACTGTGTCCGCCGTTACCGGCTCCGCACTGAGGGCAGAGGCGAAAATTGCTTGGGCTGCAATACCGATAATACCGAAACAAAACAATAAGTTAGTACGGATCATGCGATACAACTCCAAGCTTAAAGAATTCTGTTTACGCTACAGATGAGCCCTGTAACCACTACAAGAGGTTAGCATTTTCTCGCTGTTTAATGCGGTGCCAAGACCTGATTAGCCCCCACAGGATGGATATTTAATGAAGTTTTACACTTTGGCTGCCTGGTTGTTTGCTGTAATTGTCCCGTTAGAAGCTGCAGCACAAACGGCCAGAGAACCTGTGGTTGGAGCCATTCTCTTTGACGGCATTAACGCGTTCGCCGATGACCGCCTGTTCCCTCTTTACCACGATATGCTTGGCAACCCTTTTGACGAGACCCGCCAGGAGCAACTGAAAAAAGCCCTCAAAGAGCTCTACCAAGACAGTGGCTTTCAAACCCCGGCGATCACTATCCGTCAGTCGGATGCGAATATCTGGCGCGTATTTGTCGAGGAAGCTCACATTACGTTCCTTTCAGTGGAGGGTTTCGGGACTACAGGTAACGCTCGCCTCAAGCAACTGGCACAGCCGGTACTGGATTACCGGGGATCGCTGTCCAAGCTTCAACTGGACGCTATTGAGCAACGCCTTGAGCGCGCGGCAGACCGTCCTGTCGCCGTCAACGTCAAAGCCAGCGATTCACAATCGGGTGACTATCACCTTGAAATTACTGCCCAGCGCCAAATCCACGGCGAACTGACCTACAGTTTTGAAGGCAGTGAGCGTCTGGGCCAGCAGCTTGTCTATGGTCGGTTGGTCATTGACAACCCGGTAGCGTCCATCTCCCAGGCATACATTTCTGCCCTGCACACTCTGGAATCCGATGCCTACCAGAACATCGGCGCTGGTTTTACCCTCGCACCGGCGCTGGACCATAGAGTTTCTCTGGCCACCAGCTTTGCCCAGGCAAAACCCCGCGATGCCAACGGTGACGAGGTCTATAACCGACAGTGGTATCGGTTGCAATGGCGTCATCAAGCGATTCAGGAAGGCCGTCGTGAGCTGTCGGTCGGCAGCGACTTATCTGTGCGGGACTATACCCGGGATCTTGATAACGTCGAAAGAATCGATGAACGTCTGCGAGTCGCTGGAGTGTTCCTCGACAATCGCTGGCGTTGGCAAGACCGAACTCTGCGTTGGTATCTCGGTGGACGGCAAGGCATTGATGGGCTCGGCGCCCAACGTGAAGGCCCAGGCGCCACCCGCGACACTAGCCTGGGTTTCGGGCTGGTGAAAACATCCGCAACAATATGGCAACGGCTGCCAGCAGGTCTGACCTTGCGGGCGGACTTTGGCGCGCAGTACACCCGTGATTACCTGCCGTTCTCCGAGCGCTTCAGCCTCGGCGGTAACCGCTATGCCAGAGCTTATGAGCCTGGTGAATTCAGCGGGGATCGCGGCCTTGGTACCAAGCTCGAATTACGCAAGGGCTTTGACCGGGGAGGGGGGATAGCGGGCCGATTCATACCCTATGTCTACTACGGCGTTGCACGAGTATTCGATAACGAGCGCAATGATCGGGAGTCCGGCGCATCTGCTGGCATTGGATTGCGCTGGCTGGGGGAAAGCGCCCGGGCCTACGTTGAAGTGGGGCAACCTTTAACCACCGAATCCGAATATCGCGACGACGATTTCCGGGCTACCGGACGATTGATCGTCGCCTTCCCATAGAAAGTCAGGGCGCTCCTCCGGGACCCGGAAGGTCATTAGTCTCTTGTGTCTAATGACCTCTCCCGCATCCGCATCTACCGACTTAGATGTGACCCTGGCTTCTCAGGTAATCATCGTAACTACCACTAAAATCGGTTACCCCATCTGCGCTCAGCTCGACAATGCGGGTGGCCAATGACGATACGAACTCCCGATCATGGCTGACGAATATCAGCGTGCCCGGATAATTTTCCAACGCCAGATTCAACGCCTCAATGGATTCCATATCCAGGTGATTGGTAGGCTCATCCATCAACAGCACGTTGGGTTTTTGCAGGATCAGCTTGCCGAATAACATGCGGCCCTGCTCGCCACCGGAAATGACCCTTACCGATTTTTCGATGTCGTCACCGGAAAACAGCATACGGCCTAAAGTGCCGCGGACCAGTTGTTCGCCACCGGTAGTCCACTGCGCCATCCACTCACTGAGATTGTCGTCGGCAGCAAAGTCCTCGGTGTGATCCTGCGCGAAGTAGCCCACCTCGGCGCTATCGGTCCATTTGACTTCGCCCTTGTCCGGCGTCAATTTGCCAGCCATACACTGCAACAAGGTGGTTTTACCAATGCCGTTCGGGCCTATGATGGCAACCCGCTCTCCGGCTTCGATTTGCAGGTCCAGCCGGGAAAGCACCGGTTCGTCCTCGAAGCCTTTCGACAGATTTTTCAGGGTGACGGCTTGGCGATGCAACTTCTTGGTCTGCTCAAACCGAATGAACGGACTGATTCGGCTGGACGGTTTGACCTCTTCCAGTTGGATCTTGTCGATCTGACGGGCACGGGACGTCGCCTGCTTGGCCTTGGAGGCATTGGCGGAAAAACGGCTGACAAACTGCTGCAACTCGGCAATCTGGGCCTTCTTCTTGGCGTTGTCTGACAGCATGCGCTCCCGGGCCTGGGTGGCGGCGGTCATGTATTCATCGTAGTTGCCGGGGAACAGCCGCAATTCGCCGTAATCCAGGTCAGCCATATGGGTACAGACGCTGTTCAGAAAGTGGCGGTCGTGAGAGATGATCACCATGGTGCTGTTGCGGGCGATCAGAATGCTTTCCAGCCAGCGGATGGTGTTAATGTCCAGGTGGTTGGTGGGCTCGTCCAGCAGCAGGACATCCGGATCAGAGAACAGGGCCTGAGCCAGCAGTACCCTTAATTTCCAGCCGGGTGCCAGTGCACTCATCGGTCCATCGTGCTGAGCGAGCGGTATCTCCAGGCCCAACAACAATTCGCCAGCACGGGATTCGGCGGTATAGCCGTCCATTTCGGCGAACTGGACTTCGAGGTCCGCCACCGCCATACCATCGTCTTCGCTCATCTCTGGCAACGAATAGATGCGGTCACGTTCCGCTTTCACGTGCCAGAGTTCTTCGTGACCCATGATGACGGTATCGATCACCGAGCAATTCTCAAAGGCGAACTGATCCTGCCGCAACTTGCCGAGCCGGACATTGGGCTCAAGCATAACCTGGCCGCCCGAGGGCTCAAGATCCCCCCCCAGAATCTTCATGAAGGTGGATTTGCCGCAGCCGTTGGCGCCGATCAGACCGTATCGGTTGCCGTTGTTGAATTTGACTGAAACGTTCTCGAACAGGGGCTTGGCCCCGAATTGCATGGTGATATTGGCAGTAGAAATCAACGAAAGAATCCATTTACAGTGGAGCGCTGCACGGGGCAGGCGCGGAAAAGCGAAGATTGTACAGGTTTTGAGCGTCCGGGTGTCAGAGCTTGCTGAAAGCAGGGTAAGGAAAAACCGGAACTCACGAACCTCTGCCTGGCCCTGGACATCAATCCGCAACAAAACCTCACTACGTCGCATCAGGCGACAAATCTTTTAATGTTGTTTACAGTTACGACAAGGCGCGCCACGTATAGGAATCTACAAACAACAAAGTGTAGCAGGGAGCAATTGTGAACATGCAGGACAATTCAAGGCCAGGCAGGCACAAAGAAAGCCGCCGGCCACAGTTCTGGCGGGTAGCGCAACGTTGCTGTCAGATCGCAGCCACTGTCGATGTGGCGTTTTTCTTTCTTTTTCACCTGCTCGGCTCACCCATTCTTGCGTGGATCAACATCATCAGCGTAACAATGTATGTGGTGGCGTATTTTGCCCTCAGCACACGCCGTAATCGCATTGCGATAGCGTTGATCTGGTGCGAAGTCATTACCCATGCGGCCGTCGGGACTGTGATGATTGGTTGGGACAGCGGCTTCCATTATTACCTGTTGATGTTCATTCCGGCCCTGTTTGTCAGCATGAGCTCACGCCCAGCGTGGATTTCAGTCGCCTGCCTGTGGGGATTTTATGTCTTGCTGGACGTCACTATGCGTTTTGTGGCCCCTCTGCAGCCGATCTCTCCAAATGCGCTGCTGGGTGTGCACCTGTTCAATCTTACGGTGGTGTTTGCCATGTTCAGTTACCTGGCGTTCTACTACATGTCACTGGTGACCGCTGCCCACCGCAAGCTGGGGCGCATGGCGACCACGGACTCCCTGACCCGGCTTTACAACCGCCGTCACACGGTGCATCTGGCAGAGAAGGAGATTGCGCGCTGGCATCGCAACCCCTCCCCCCTCGCTTTCCTGTTACTGGATGTCGACCATTTCAAACCCCTCAATGATCGTTATGGTCATGAGCTTGGTGACAGGATACTGTCCGATATCAGCACTGTAATCACCGGCGCTCTGCGGGAGCAGGATTTTATCGGCCGCTGGGGTGGAGAGGAGTTTCTGGCGGTATTGCCGGACACTGATCGTGATCAGGCACTCATTACAGCCGAGCGAATACGCCTAGCGGTAGCCGGAACCTTCTGGGAGTTCGAGGCCGAGAACCTGTCAGTCACCATCAGTATTGGGGTAAGTGAATACGGCGCCAATGAAGACCTTAATACCGCCATTGCCCGGGCAGACAAGGCCCTTTACCTGGGGAAAGACCGTGGCCGCAACCGGGTTGAACTCGCGACCGCCTGAGTCACCCCAACCGGACCGCGTTCAAAATCTGCAGAGCTCAGAACGTGGTCGCCAGCACGGTCCCCATCTTCTCCTGGCCGAATGCTTGCTCAAACCGATCACCGCTCCAGGCAGGGTGGCCTGCGATCATCACCAGAGACACCACTCCGTCTGACCGGTTCACCAGCTGTTCATGCTGGAACTCCTCCCGGAACTGGCGCCGGACGCTGTTGTTGTGATCGAAGCGGCGCAAAGCGAACGGATCAATCAGCGTGATGTCGGCCTGATCCCCTACTTCGATGCTGCCGCCCTGTACGCCAAAGACTCGCGCGGGATCCCGGGTCAGGCGCTTTACCATATAGGCGACATCCTCATCACCGCCGTCAGAGGCCATTTTTAGCGCCCGCAGGTTGCCATCGTAAAACGCCATATTGGTCAGGTGCGCACCGCTGTCGTTGAAGCCGGGTAACAGTTGTGGGTCCATCAGCAGCTTGCGGACTACGGCTTCATCCCGGTTGGCGGACACGGTGTACCAGCTCAGCTTACGGTCGAACGCCCGCAACATGCCCAGCATGAAATCGCCTTCATCCCGAACAGCGGTAAAGTATTCGGCCAATACCGTCTTTTCAGCCTCCGTGAATGCCGTATTCTCGCCCGCATTGTAAGCCTTGACGCGATCAAAAACCGCCTGGAAGTCCAGGCCCTGCCAATCCACGAGCGGGCAGACATCGACGGTCATATCCGCCAGGGTACGGTTGAAGGCGTAGTCTTCCAGTCTCATTAGCCGTTTGAGGCGGGCGAGGCCAAAGCCGCTTTTGCCGGTCATCCACATGGCTTTGAAGCTTTTGATATAGTCCGGATCGTTGAGGATTTGCATTCGGGTATCCCGGTCTTCCAGCTCAACCTCGTTCAGGGTGCGGAGCTCGGCAATTTCCTCAGACAGCGGCGTCACGGCACCATCCGACCACACCTTGAAAGGTGCAGCCAATGCCTGTAAATGAAAATCACCGTTAAGCAACCGCGAGTTCAACACCCGGGCAAGTAGCCGGGCCAGGCGTACAATCTTGCGATTGCTTTGCACGTCCAGCGCCGCCACGACGGTGGTTTTCAATGGTTTGCCATGGAATCGTCCGCAGCTCAGCAAGAAGGTCTTGATGGTACCGATGGTGCTGTCTTTTGGTGGAGTGGCCTGCCAGACCGCGCCTTTTTGTCGCACCACCTCGGTCAATCTTTTAATTTCCGGGTACCTGGCAAACTGCGTTGGTATGGTTTTGTGGGTGTTGGGCTGGTTGGCCAGGTAGTGGAACGGCAACGCATCAGTGGAGAAACCGGCATAGCCGTCATCCAGAGCCTGTGCCAGCAGGGCTTCCATAGCCTGAAGCTCGTCTTCGGTCGGGTCCCGGGAGACACTCGCCTCAAAGCCCATGACTTCAATCCTCAACATGGAATGAGGCACCAGGGTAACCAGGTTCGGTCCCAGACGGAGCGTATTCAAATGCTGTAAATATGCCTTGGGATTGTCCCAGTCGACTTTATCCGCCGTCGCCCGCAGCACGGATTTGGGAATGTTCTCGACCCGGGCATAACAGTCCACGATCGGGTCCGCGCCTGCTGTGCGTTGGGCGCCGAATGCCAGACCCAGGCTACAATTGGCTATGACCACCGTAGTAGTGCCATGGCGGACGGATTCGGGCAGGCCCGGCGCTACTTCCAGCTCCAGGTCGTAATGGGTGTGGATATCGAACAGGCCGGGCATCGCCCAACGCTCACTGCCATCAATGACCTTGCGCGCGAGGCTGGCGTCCAGATCCGGCCCCCGGGCTGCAATACGACCGCTGGCAATCGCAATGTCTTCAATTGGCGGAATGGGCGCGCCACTGCCATCAAAGACTTTTGCGCCCTGAATCAGAAAATCCCATGGTTTATCGCTCATAACCGCCTCACGTATTGTTATTCTGGTGCTCAAAGTAAGCTGCCAGTAACTGCGCGCCTTTTTCGATCAAATCATCCCGCCCGATCCATTAACAACGTCTCGCCCTCGGCCATGACCTAGGCTAAAGCCGGATCGACGCGGCGCCGATCGTCCAGAACCTCATGCAACCCGGACTCCTGCTGGTGGAAGTCGTACACGAATCCCAACGCCTGACGGAACACTTCCCGAATACTGGCGCCCTGAGTGTCCGCTAAGCATGCTTCAAACGGCTTGTACTCACAACGGCAAGGCCCTGTTCCACAATCTGATCACTTCCATCCGCAACTAAAAGCAGTTGGCGAGGTGATCTGATCTGAGAGGATTTGGCCTTTCTTACTAAGGTCTTGTTCCGCTGACTCTTTAGGCCAGATCGAGCCTAATAACCTCCTAAAAACATGACAAACTTTTCATGATTCCAGTTGAAGTTTATGCCTTATATACAAAGGCTTATTTAATTTAAGTTGTTAACTGCATCTAGTTATTAAGCCATTGCCCTCCCTACCTGTCTGCTTATTCACTTCGCTTTACAATCCAATTGCTATAGTTTCAGGTATCACTTGGTTACATATACAAAAAAGAGGAGTCCATGCATGAAGCCGCATCAATATTTAGGGCGAACTGTTGTCATTTTTGGGCTAGCGGCGACTCTTGCCGCTTGCGCAGGGCCTGGGCCTAAACCGGATAGCGAACTGCAGACTGCTGAGTCCGCCATACAGCAAGCGGAAGCATCGGATGCCAGGGAATTCAATCCTATTATCCTGAACGATGCGCAGAACAAGGTTGCAGACGCACGCGAATTGATCGAGCAGGAGAAGTATCCCGAAGCCGAACGATTGCTTGAGCAGGCCGAGGTTGATGCGCAACTTGCAGGCGCCCGCTCTGAAACAGACAAAGCTCGAGATGCCGTTCAGCAGCTGAACAAAAACATCGAAACTCTTCGCCAGCAGATGCAGGCTGAGCAACAGTAAGGCCCGATAGAAGGAGATGAATATGTTTAAAAGAAAGTTGTCTTTAGGAATCGCGGTCGGGCTGTCTGCTTTGATGGTCGGTTGTGCAGGTTCACCCCCTCAGAACGAGATGGTTAACGAAGCCAAATCAGCCTACGGCAAGATAGAAAATGACCCCAACGTCGCACGTAGCGGCCCCGCTCAGTTGCGAAGTGCCCGCACTGAGCTGGATCGTGCTCTGGCTTTGCTGGAAGATGATGCGGACGAGGAACAGATCGAACACGTGGCTTATCTTGCCAAGCGTCACGCTGAAATTGCTTACGAGATGGGTGAGCGCGCGCGCCTGCAGGGAGAAATCGACTCTGCTGAAGAGCGTCGCGAGCAGTTGGTATTACAGATGCGCACGGGCGAAGCTCGACAGGCCCAGATGGAAGCGGAGCTTCTGCGTCAGCAAATGGCTGAGCTGCAAGCCGAGAAGACCGACCGCGGCATGGTTCTGACCTTGGGAGACGTATTGTTCGACCTGAATGAAGCTGATCTCAAATCCTCTGCGGAGCGTACGATCCAGCAACTCGCGAACTTTATGAACGAGTACCCTGAGCGCCGGGTGAAGGTAGAGGGTTACACTGATAGCACAGGCGATGAAGGCTATAACCAGGGCCTTTCCGAGCGTCGTGCCATGTCAGTCAAAGCCGCGCTGACCAACAACGGTATCAGCAGTAATCGCATTGATGTGGCGGGCTATGGGGAGTCATACCCAAAAGCCAGCAACGATACCAGTAGTGGCCGTCAGCAGAATCGTCGGGTGGAAATTGTGATTTCCGACGAGGAAGGTAATATCGATTCCCGGTAAATCGAGCTAGCAATCGGGCCACTCAACCAGGGTGGTCGAAAATCTGAAAAGGGGTCGGAATTATCCGGCCCCTTTTTTGTTTTGGGTTCATCAAGCTTGCATCTGTTTCGGGTTTGATCAATCGTGATTTCAGGCTCAACGGAAAAGGAGGTCTTTCAATGAGTGTTCTGTTCCTGCTGGTCGGTGCTCTGGTTCTTCTCTATCTCGGTGTCGGCGGACTGATTGCCGCAACGGTTCTTACTCTTGCGACCGTGGCTGGTGCCTTCATTGATGGTTGGCACATCGCCAGTATACTGATTGGTGGCCTGGCGCTGATGGCCACCCTGCTGTTGGTCGTTCCGAACCCGTTACGACAGGACCTGTTGAGTCGCCCGCTACTGGGCTGGGTGCGTGGCAAGTTACCCACGCTGTCTGACACTGAAACCGAAGCACTGCAATCCGGCAGTGTCGACTGGGACGGTGAACTGTTCTCCGGCCGCCCGAACTGGGATCGTTTGCTGGACAGCAAACATGCGCATTTAACTCCCGAAGAACAGGCGTTCCTTGATGGCCCGGTCGAAACCCTTTGCGCCATGCTGGACGATTGGCATATCACTAATGAGTTATTCGATTTGCCCGCCGAGGTGTGGACATTCATTCGCGAGCAGGGCTTTTTCGGTCTTGTAATTCCCAAGGCAAACGGCGGCAAGGGCTTCTCCGCAACTGCGCATTCTGAAATCGTAATGAAGATTTCTACCCGCAGCGTCTCCACTGCTGTGACAGTCATGGTTCCCAATTCGCTCGGCCCGGGCGAATTGCTGATGCACTACGGTACTGATGCCCAGAAAGAACACTACCTGCCGCTACTCGCTGGCGGCAAAGAAATTCCCTGCTTCGCCCTGACCTCCCCGGTGGCGGGCTCTGACGCTGGCGCCATCCCGGATAAAGGCATTGTCTGCAAAGGTGAATGGAACGGCGAGGAAGTACTGGGCCTGAAAGTAACCTGGAACAAGCGCTACATTACCCTGGCTCCGGTCGCCACGCTGATTGGCCTAGCCATCAAAGTCTACGACCCCGACAAGCTGCTGGGAGAATCGGAGGACATTGGCGTGACCTGCGTTATGGTGCCCCATGACCTTGAAGGCGTTCACTCCGGCGCTCGTCACTTGCCTATGAACACAGTCTTTA
Source organism: Marinobacter sp. (assembly GCF_040882185.1). GTDB lineage: Bacteria > Pseudomonadota > Gammaproteobacteria > Pseudomonadales > Oleiphilaceae > Marinobacter. Next base: position 172,702 of record NZ_JBBEBW010000003.1, read on the forward strand.
TGAACGGCCCGACCTGGGGCACCGAAGTCTTCATACCTATGGAGCAGGTCATCGGCGGCGAGAACATGCTGGGGAAAGGCTGGAAGATGCTACTGGAATGCCTGTCTATCGGCCGCTCCATCTCCCTGCCCGCACTGGGCGCTGGCGCTGGCAAAGTCGCCAGCCTGGCCACCGGCTCCTATGCCCTCACCAGAGAACAGTTCGGCCGTTCCATCAGCCAGTTTGAAGGGGTGCAGGAAGCCCTCGAACCCATCGCCGGTTACACCTACATGATGGATGCCGCACGCCTGTTCACCTCCGGCATGCTCGACCGGGGTGTACGTCCGTCCGTACCCTCGGCGGTACTCAAGTACCGCAATACCGATCTGATGCGTATTGTGATCAACCATGCCATGGACGTAGTGGCTGGCCGCGGTGTCATTACCGGCCCCCGCAACTTTCTGGCCCGGGCCTACCAGGCAGTGCCCATCGGCATCACGGTGGAGGGCGCCAATATCCTTACCCGCAGTTTGATGGTGTTCGGCCAGGGCGCTATCCGCTGCCATCCGTTTATTGTGGAGGAAATTGAAGCGGCAGGCATGGAAGATAACAATGCAGCGGTGGAGAAATTTGACAGTATTTTCTACCGCCATATTGCCCACACCACCCGCAATGCGATGCGGTCCTTCATTCTCGCACTGACCGGTGGCCTTCTGGAGCCGGTTCCGAGCCAGGGTAATCTCCAGTCCAGCTATCGTCAGCTGGCGCGGTTCTCGGCGGCATTCGCACTCATGACCGACGTCACCCTGCTTACGGTTGGGGGTGGCCTCAAGGCTCGCCAGCGCCTGTCGGGCCGCATGGCGGACTGCCTGGTGCACTTGTATTACGCATCGGCAGTCATCAAACAATGGCATGAGGAAGGTTACCCGGATGACCAGCGCCCGCTGGTGGACTGGTGCCTGCAGACCAGCCTGAGGGATTTCAAAACCTCCATGCGCGAGGTAATCATCAACTTCCCGGTGCCTCTGTTGCGTTGGCCGTTGCGGATACTGGCGTTCCCGCTTGGAGCCACCGGCCTCAATGGGCCGGATGACACATTGGGTGCGGAGGTTGCGGCCAGTATCGTCAAGGATACTCCGCTGCGACAGCGCATCAGCCGCGGCAGTTACGTCAATACCGACCCGGGGGACCCGCTGGGTCGCGTGCTGAATGCCTACCGGTTGGCTAATGAAACCCGTGAATTGCGCGGGCGCCTGCATGAAGCTTTGCGCAATCGTGATGAAGACGAGCTGGGCGGCATTGACCTTCTGATGGGCCATCAGCGCAAGGAACTGGTGGACTGGGCCTGTGAACAGGGCGTCGTGAAAGGTGAGGAATGCGACAAGCTACTGGAGGCGCTGGAAGCACTCTACGACGTCATCCGGGTCGATGCGTTTGAAGCCGATGGTTTGAATGCCCTCGCCCGTTGCACCAAAGGCAAACGCAAAGTGGTGGAACGCGCAGCGAAAGAAGAAGAGTGATTGCATTCCCCTCAGCCGCCCTCGTTAATCGTGGGCGGGTGAATGTTCGCCCTCCTCCCATCTTCCTACCTTATTGTCTCTGCCTTTCACTGTGATCAGCACATTCTATGAAAGCAGGTTCAAAAAGCTCTTTTTCTGCTGAACTTTTAGTTATAAAATACTTAATAGATATTTCAATTTAGAATATATTGATATTCCGGCAGGCTATATGGAACTCCAGTTCAGCGAGGTCACCAAATCATTCGGCGACCTGAGCGTTATCAAGCAATTTGACACTACCATCAGGAACGGCGAAATCGTTGGCCTGGTGGGTCCGTCAGGTTGTGGGAAATCAACGTTATTACACATGCTGGCCGGGCTGCAGCAGCCCTCCTCAGGCGCCCTCACCGCCGATGGTGCTTCGGTTGCCAAACCCTCCCCGGAACGCACGCTGGTGTTTCAGGAACATGCGTTGTATCCGTGGATGACCTTGCAGGACAATGTAGCCTTGGCACTGGAGTTTCAGGACAAGCCTCGTAAGACGGCCCTGGAAGAGGCGCATAAATGGCTAGCAAAAGTAAAACTTGCAGGCTTTGAAGATTATTACCCTCACCAGGTGTCCGGCGGTATGCGGCAGCGTTGCGCCCTGGCCAGGGCCTTTATCGCACGTCCCAAGGTACTGTTGCTGGACGAGCCGTTCGGCGCCCTCGATGCGCTGACCCGGATGACCCTGCAGAGCGTCCTGAAAGACCTGATTGAGGAAGAGCGGCCCACCGTAGTCCTGGTCACCCACGATGTAGACGAAGCCATCTATCTGGCAGACCGTTTGCTGGTATTCAGCAATCGCCCGGCGATCGTCCTTCGGGAGGTCGAGTTGGGGCACATACCCAAAACCCATGACCTGTCTGTTTTTGCCGATGTTCGCCGGGAAGTTCTGAACCTGCTGGGCATTGATACGGAAGAACACGCACCCAAAAATTCACAAGGAGAAACAGCATGAACCGCTCTTTATTTGCGCCCATTTTTGCTTTCCTGCTGGCCCTGGCTATTTCCAGCCCGGCAGTGGCAGCAGAGGAATTCCGTGTCGGATATGTCCGTGTCATGGACGATGCCCAGGCCATGCTGGCCTATGAAGCCAAGCTCTATGAAAAGTACGGCCTGGACGCAGAGTTGATCGAATTCAGCTCCGGCACCGATCTCATCAAGGGCATAGTCGGCGGACAGCTGGATATCGGGGTATTGGGTTTCTCCAATGCCTTCACCTGGGCTTCCCGCGGCGCTGACCTGAAGATCGTGGGGGGTGCGCAGCGCGGCTATCATTCGCTGCTGGTACGCGAAGACTCCGGTATTGAATCGGTAGAAGACCTCCGGGGCAAAAACCTGGCTTCCCAGAAACAGGGTAGCACCGCAGACATCGTACTCAAGGGTGTGATGCTCGCCAATGCTGGCCTGTCGCCTTCGGATCTGAATATCATGGGTGTTGCACCTTCAGTGGCCGTGCAGTCGCTGGTTGGCGGCCGTGTGGATGCTGCCTTCCTGTTCGAGCCCTATGACCGTATTGCTCAGTTGGTGGCTCCGGTCAAGCAGATCTACGAGATTGGTGAGGTCTGGCCATTCCCCTGCATGGTAGTAATTACCTCCGGTGAAACTCTGGAAAACCGTAAGGATGTTCTCTGGGCGGCCCTGGATGCCCAGCGCGAAGCCATTGAAATGCTTGAGAACGAACCCGAAAAGGCAGCGCCGTTAATCACTGACTACTTTATCCGGGAGCCAGTCGTTAAATCCCTCGACCAGGGCGACGTGCCCAGCGAACAGGTGATCACCGAAGCCATTAAGACCAACGACTTCAGCGCCAAGCTGACCGAAGACGATATCAACCGCATGAAGGAGCTGGCGGCTATCATGCAGGAGCAGGGCATTCTCGATGTGGACGGCGAGTTTGATGTAGACGCCCTGCTGGATTTGTCCTGGCAGCAGGCGCGTGAGCTTTAGGAATGAGTAATAGTAGTCAGTCGACCGGTGTAGCCAGCAAACGCGCCTACGTGGCCGCTATTGTCATAATCCTGTTCTTCTGGCAGGTGGCGGCCTGGTTTCTGCCGGACTTCCTGATGCCGGACGTACCGGCAGCCCTGCAACGGTTGTGGGAAGAGCTCAACAGCGGCGCCTTCTACGAGGGACTCAGCAACAGCATGAGTCGTCTTGGCATCGGATACGGAGCCGCCCTGTTCTTCGGCATCATCCTGGGACTGGTGGGTGGTACCCTCGATCTGGTTCGCAGTACCCTGAAGGCTGCTATCATTATCCTGCAATCGATTCCGTCGATTGCCTGGGTGCCGCTGTTCCTTATTCTGATGGGCTTCGGCAACCTGCCGATCATTGTGGTCGTGGCCATAGGCGCGTTTTTCCCCACCGCCCTGAGCGTAATGAACGCCACGGAAAGCGTCGAAAAAGTGCACATCTCCGCGGCCCGGGTAATGGGCGCCTCAAAAATGCAGATGCTCAGGCGGGTTTACTTTCCTGCGGTTACCCCGGAACTGATTACCGGCGCACAATTGGCCTTCGGCAACGCTTGGCGAGCCCTTATCTCCGCAGAGATGATTGTGGGGTTCAGCCCCGGCCTTGGCAAATCCCTGGCCTATTCCGGCGAAATCGCGGATATGACTGGCGTCATGACCAATATCCTGGTGATTGCCATTCTGGCGGCGATAATCGACCAGGTTATCCTGGAACGCATCAAACACCGGTTGCTCCGGTATCAGTATCTCTGATACTTACTCCACTCTCAGCCCCCCCCGGATCGCTTCATCAACCAGCCACCGGCGCAAAATTTGAATACCCCGTTCCCGCCGCCGGCTGGTTTTCCAGGCGAAGTAGAACTTGTCACCGGTCATCACCGAATGACACGGCAACCGCACAAAATCCCCGGAGTCTTTCCGCGTGCTCAGCATGTAATCGTTGGTCAGGGCGATACCTTGGTGGAACCGCGCCGCCTCCAGCGCCAGCAACATATGACTGAAATGCTGAAGCCTGGCGGCATTGGGAATCTTCTGATCCGCCTCGCGATACCAGGCTTCCCAGTCACCGGCCGCTTTATCGAAAATGCTGTGGGTGGATAGCAAGGGAAATCGTGCCACTTCTTCTGGCGACAGTTCCGGTTCATCCCGCCCCTCGACCTCTGAATCCCGCCCCAGTTCCCGCCTGATCCGCTGCCAATAATCCTGGCTGCATACCGGAAACAGCCGCTCGGTATACAACAACTCATAACTGAACGCCGCCGACGCAGGCTTGATCGTGATAAAACAATCCGCCACCCGGTCCGACAAAACCGGATTCTCACTGCTCATCTCCAGTGACAGCTCCAGTTGCGGATACTCCCGTTGCAAGTCCGGCAGCCGGGGTACCAGCCAGCGCACCGCAAACGAACTGAACACCGATAGCCGTAACCGCGACTCCTCATGCCCCAGTAGCTGTTCGCTCACCCGCTCAATCTGCAACAACGCTGACCCCACTCCATCCAGATATTGCCGCCCCTCATCAGTCAACGACAGCGTCCGGCCACTTCGCCAGAACAGCTTCTCACCCAGATAGGCCTCCAACTGTTTGATCTGGTGGCTGACGGCACTTTGACTCACCGCCAGCTCCTCCGCCGCCAGCGAAAAGCTGTTCAGGCGGGCCACGGCCTCGAATACAGGAAGGGATTTAAGAGGTGGCAGTTTCATTATCTAATTTTCTAATGCCAGTTGTTTAAAGATCATTTTATCGGATAGTAATACACCAGTAGTCTCACCACCACAAGTGTCAGTCCAATTAGAGATTGAGATTCGATCTCACGAAAGGTGGTATTGCTCCAGGCCAGAGCTGCCAAGGCTTTGGGGGCTATTTTTGTCCTATCAGAATTAGCGCTTCACAATTTTAACGTGAGATTCGGGCTGTTTCTGTCTCGTATCGGCTTTTGTCAGTCCGCTATTTTGAACCGAATTTTCTGACAGTAGGCGGCACTAAATCACATTCACCCCGGCGCGAATCGTCTTGACCCTTCGACGCCGAGATTCCCAGGGAGGCACCATGTCGGGAAAAACAGTCAACAGCGCAATATTTCTGCTAATCATTGGCAACGCCATGGCCATACTTTCGGATGTGTTCATTAAAATGCTGGAACCCGGTGCGCCAATCTTCCAGTTTGCCTTCCTGCGCTGCGTGCTGACCCTGTTCATGCTTATGCCCCTGGCAGGCAAGCTCAACCGCAAGCACCTATTCGAAGGCTTCAAAGTCCATGCTGTGCGGGCACACATTCATCTGGTGGGCATCCTGTGCATGGTCGTCGCCCTCGGCAACCTGCCGCTGGCTACCGCCAACGCTGTGTTCTACGCCGCACCCATGCTGGTCATGGTCATGGCTGCCCTACTGTTCAGCGAACGGCTGACGCCGCTCAGCGTCACCGCCGTTTTCAGCGGCTTTCTGGGCATCGTACTGATCCTGCGCCCGGTGGAGTTCGGCTGGGCCGCTATCGCCGCCCTGGGCGCCGCGTTTGCCCTGGCCATCAACGCCGTCATGGTCCGCCAGTTGCCGAAACAGCAGACCACGGTGCACAAGCTGTTCCTCAATTACCTGCTGATCATCCCGGCGGCGGGCGCACTGGCCTTTTGGGAAGGCGCAGCCTGGGACAGCTCCATGCTGATCAGCGCCGTCGGTTCCGCCCTGTTTATTCTGGGCTATAACATCACCGTGCTACTGGCTTACCGGCAGGTAGACGCCAACCAGGTTACCAGCGCCGAATACACGGGGCTGATCTGGGCGGTGATTATTGGCTGGATAGGTTTCGGGGAAGTGCCGGATCTGTGGTTCCTGGCCGGCAGCGCTATGATCGTAATACCGCTATTGCTGGTGGGGTTAAGTTCGCGTCAGAGGAACCACCGGATGCTCCGTACTTACCCAACACCAGGTTGAGACCCTCGGCCAATGACGATGTGGAGTGTCTGTAGGCTGGGCGTGTCAGTGCAATCGGGCACGTCCATTGTGCGCAGTGTCGGATCGAATTTGTTTGCTATGACCACAAAGCGGACCTTTTCCTGAGCCGCGTGAGCCCGCTTCCTCCCCCTCAGATTCACTGAAGACGTGACTCCTTTGGGAATATCTGGCGAAACACCAACCGGCGGAAAACCGTAATCAGCAGTGCGACTAAAACAGGGATGTTTACAGTGTCTACCCCCGAAACCAAGCCATATCGCTATGCCATGATTCCTGATTTTAATAATCGTATTAAGCACCACAATTGCCGTTCTCTTGCATCCAACAAGAGCACCTCGCCGGACTGCATCACAAATCAGGATTAATTTTCGAAGCCCATTCGCGTGACCATTCTCCAATGGGCGCAAGCATTTCAAATAATTCTCGTCCAAGGCGTGTGGCTGTGTATCCGTGATCCGTGCGCTCTACTAGACCGCCCTGTTGCAGTTCGCTCAGCCGTTTGGTCAGCACCGTTGGAGATATTGCCTCACAGCGCTGTTGCAACTCCCCGAAGGTTGCATCACCACCATCGCTGAGATGCCACAAGATTCCGATAGTCCAACTGCGACCCAGCAGGTCGAAAATCGCCATCAGCGGCTTACCGGTTTTAGAGCCACGCACTGGTGTTCCGGGCATAGGGAATTTCGACATAACAATATCACTACTAAAAACGTAGTGATCCTCCGATAAGCGTGCTATAAAGCACTACGTATTTAGTAGTGGAGATCGTTTTATTTAGCAACTTTCTACACCGGCTTTCCAGTTTCTTTAGCTTGAATTTTCGTTAAAGGGAAGCGCCAAGTGCACTTAACATGTTGAAAATTAGTAATTTAAAATAAAAATTACATCAACCCAGGCCGTTAAAATGATACCTGAAAAACTGATCTTCTTGCCACTTGCCCCTCGCCATATTGAAACCGATTTCAACAAGCGCCGCCTCATCTCCAATGCCCGCCTGGAATACGGGCGTCAGTGTTGTTACGAACGCGACCGGATTCAACGACAGGGAGAAAAGCGTGATTAAAGATTTGAGGCATGACTTCTCTTTATCCGCTGCGACTGCGGGTGTGATTGCTCTTTTAGCCACGTACACAGGTTCTGTATTAGTGGTCGTCGAGGCCGCAAATGCCGGGCAGTTGCCCCAAGGTCTGCTGTCGACATGGATCTTCGCGGTTTCATTTGGAGGCGGCGTTTCTGGTCTTTGGCTTAGCCTTCGTTACAAAGTGCCCGTGATAGGCGCTTGGTCTACTCCCAGCGTTGTACTTTTGATCTTCGCGCTGACCCAGTATTCTTTCAGTGAAGCGGTTGCATGCTATTTACTACTTTCGATTCTGGTGACCCTGTTGGCTTATACTGGATGGCTTGCAAAACTGATAACGATCTTACCCCAGAGCCTCCTGTCGGCGATGATCGCGGGCGTATTGCTGAGCTTCTGCACAAAAATCTTCCAATCGCTGCAAATCATCCCGCATATCATTCTGCCGGTTGTCATTGGCTATGTCATTTTTCGTAGGTTCGTACCTCGATACGCAGTCGCCCTTGCACTCTTGACAGGTCTGGCCTTCGCGTTTCCAGAACTAAGCGTCAATGAACAGTCTGTCGGTTTCGATCTTGTCTCCCCTGAAATGACAACTCCAATATTTTCAAGTGCGGCTCTTGTCGGTCTGGGAGTGCCGCTTTTTTTGCTCGCTCTCACTCAGCACGCGACAGGGCTCCATATTCTGCGAAACGAAGGCTTTGATGTCTCAACGAAACAGGTAGTTGGCGTTTGCGGGTTGGTCTCTGTTCCGCTGTCGCTGTTCGGGTCACCAGGCGCGAATCCGGCAGCGATTATCGGCGCAATTTGTGCGGGTTCTGAATGCCATAAAGATCCATCAAAACGGTATATTTCCGGAGTCGTTTGCGGCATCGGATATATCATTATTGGGCTATTTGGCGCATCGATTATTACGTTGTTTGCGCAGCTGCCCGGGCAACTCATAACCGCACTCGCCGGGCTCGCATTGTTCGGGACACTTATCTCCAGCCTTACATCGTCCCTTGAAGAGCCAAACACACGCGAAGCCGCCATGATCACATTTGTTGTGACAGCGTCCGGCATGTCGTTTTTTAACCTCGGGTCCGCGCTTTGGGGCCTGCTATTTGGCATCGGGTTTTCGATTGCTATGAGCCGACGCGAAGCGCTCATTCCGAAGAATCAAAACCAGTGATCTTTTAGACTACTCATGAATTAGGGGCACACATGAAACTGACATTGGTACCTTATCTAGTGTCCCGTCTGGTTAATTCGTTAACCTACTGAGCCACTGAGGGCATTGAGAGC
>NZ_JBBEBW010000004.1:0-7025 GCF_040882185.1 Marinobacter sp.
TATTGCCGCGGGTACCACAGGACTGTTCTCCGTGCGGTATGACTTTCGGTGATGGGGGATTCCCGTGACATGATGGCGCCATGTTAAAGCGAGCTTACGGACTTGAAGTGGTCACTCTGGCGGTATTGGTATACTGCTGGCCTCTGCCTGCCTGGGCCACTGCGCTTTGCGCCGTGGATGCAACCGCGGAGGAGATTTGCCTCAAAAAACCGGCCAGCCGCATTGCCGCGCTTTCGCCTGGGGCGACCGAGCTGATCTGGGCCGCCGGGGCGGGAGACCAGGTCGTGGCGGTGGTGTCGTTCAGCGATTATCCACCCGCCGCTCGGGAGGTTACCTCCGTTGGCAGTCATACCCGTATCGATATGGAGCGCCTGGTTTCCCTCAAGCCCGACCTGGTGATTGGCTGGGTCACCGGCAACCCGCCGGAGCAGATCGAGGCTCTGAAAGACCTGGGTATGACGGTGTTTTCCATTGAACCCAGAAGCTTTGAGGCGGTCTCCACGACCATCGAAAAGTTAGCGACCCTGGCTGGCACCGAGGAAGAGGGCTTTGCCGCGGCGGATCACTTCCGCACAGGTATTGCCAGTCTGGAACAACAATACCAGCATGCCGAGCCGGTACCGGTGTTTTATCAAGTCTGGAATGAGCCCCTGATGACGGTCAATGATGAACACCTGATCGGCAAGGTGATTACCCTGTGCGGCGGCACCAATGTGTTCGGCGACCTTGATCGTTTGGTGCCGCGCATCAGTGTGGAAGCGGTCATTGCGGCCAACCCGGAAGCCATCCTCGCCGGTGGGATGGGGGAGGAGAACCGCCACTGGCTGACCCGATGGCAGGCTTTTCCCGGAGTCAAGGCTACCCGTCGCGACAACCTCTATTTCATCCCGCCTTCCCTGGTGCAGCGGCCCACGCCGAGAATGCTCGAAGGCAGCCGCCTGTTCTGCGAGAAGCTGGAGGCCGCCCGTGACAAACGTTAAGGTGTCGACGCTCATTCGCAACCGGGGCAGGCAGGCGTGATAAGGCCTCTCACCCTGCCGCTATTGATACTGGCTCTGGCCAGTATACTTGCGATGATACTGTCGGTGGGTATCGGCAGTGTCAGCCTCTCGCCGTTACAGGTGGCTGAGGTTTTACTCGGGGAAGGTTCCGGTTTGCATCAAACCCTGGTACTCGAACTACGCTTGCCGCGGACACTGTCTGCCTTCGCCACCGGAGGCTTGTTGGCCGTGGCCGGAGCGCTGATGCAGGTGCTGCTGCGAAATCCGCTGGCAGACCCTTATGTGCTCGGTCTCTCAGGGGGCGCAGCAGTCGGCGCTCTGCTTGCCATGTTGGCAGGACTCGGCGGTGTGATCGTCTCCGGTTCTGCTTTTGCTGGCGCTTTGTTGGCGACCCTGATGGTGTTCGGACTGGCCCATGGCACCGGAAGCTGGACGCCTTCACGGTTACTGCTCACCGGCGTGGTGGTGGCGGCTGGCTGGGGCGCGGTGATTACGTTGATGCTGGCGATCAGTCCCGCCCAGCGTCTGCCGGGTATGCTGTATTGGCTGATGGGGGATGTCTCCTATGCCCGAACGCCCTGGCCGGCCATGGTGCTGTTGCTGCTGGTGTGTTTATTGGTGGTGCCGCTGGGCCGGAGTCTCAACGTACTGGCCAGGGGGCCGATGCAGGCGGCGGCGCTAGGCGTCTCCGTGCGCAAACTGGAGTGGCTGATATACATCCTCGCGAGCCTGCTGACCGCAGCCGCCGTGACCATGGCGGGCAGCATCGGTTTTGTGGGCCTCGTGGTGCCCCACATGCTGCGGCTGGTAATGGGTAACGACCAGCGCCTGATCCTGCCTGCCTGTGCTTTGGCCGGTGGCACGCTGCTGGTACTGGCGGATACCCTGGCTCGGGTCGTGATTGCGCCAGAACAATTACCGGTAGGCGTCATTACCGCGCTGCTGGGTGTACCGACCTTCCTGTACTTGCTGTACCGGAGCCGCTGATGAATCTGTTGCAGGCCAGTCAGTTGATAATCGATATACCCGGTCGCAGCAATGGTCGGGCGCTGGATTTCACTATTGAGCCAGGCCAGATGTGGGGCGTGCTGGGGCCAAATGGCGCCGGTAAAACCACCTTGCTTCATACGCTTGCAGGCTTGCAGGCCCCGCGCAGTGGCGAGGTAAAACTCGGTGATCACCTGCTGACGGGTCTCAAACGCCGTCAGGTGTCGCAACAACTGGGGCTGGTATTCCAGGAACGTCAGGACGGCTTCCCCGCCACGGTGCTGGAAACCGCCCTGATCGGCCGCCACCCCTGGCTCTCGCCCTGGCAGATGGAAACCGGCGACGACCAGGCCATCGCAGAGCAGGCGCTGGCAAAACTGGATGTGGGCGATCTGGCAGACCGCTTGGTGAATACCTTGTCCGGTGGTGAGCGTCAACGGGTTGCCATTGCCACGGTACTGACCCAGAACCCACACACCTGGCTACTGGACGAACCCACCAATCACCTTGATCTCCATCACCAGGTATCCGTACTGCAGTTGCTGACCGAACAGGCCCGGTCTGGTCGAGCTGTCTTCATGTGCCTGCACGACCTGAATCTGGCCGCGCGCTGGTGTGACCGGATACTGCTGATGTTCCCCAGCGGCGAAGCCTGCTGGGGCCCGGCTGACCAAATGCTGGTACCGTCGGTGCTGGAACGCCTGTATGGCCAGAAGCTTATTACCGTGGAGGCGGACGGGGCGCCGGTGTTTGTGCCGGTTAAAGGTTAAGCGACGGAGTAAAAACATCGGGCGGGTAGAGCCTCCTTAGCTTTGGAATACACGCATGCTCATGAACAAACAGAAAAAAATGAAAACAATCACAGCAACGACCGCTTCAGCGCTGATCACTGCCCCCGGCTCCGGTCAGCTCTTTCATCCGTTAACCGAGAAGGAACCCTCCCATGCGTGAACGCGCGAAAGACCCGGAACGCCATGCCCGTCGCATGGAAGCCAAGCAGAAAATCATGCAGGAGCGCATTGCCCGTGCCCAGAAAGAACAGGGCGTGCTGATGGTGCTCACCGGCCCCGGCAAGGGCAAGAGCAGCTCCGGTTTCGGTATGGTTGCCCGCGCCCTTGGCCACGGCATGAAGGTGGGCATCATTCAGTTCATCAAAGGGGCCTTCAGCACCGGTGAGGAAGCGTTTTTCCGGGATTTGCCCAATGTGGATTATCACGTCATGGGCCAGGGCTATACCTGGGACACCAAAGACCGGGAACAGGATGTAAAGGCCGCCAACGCCGCCTGGAATATCGCTGCCAAAATGCTTGAAGACGACAGCTATGACCTCCTATTGCTGGACGAGCTCAACATTGCCCTGAAGTACGAATACATAGACCTCGACCGGGTACTGGATGACCTGCAGGGCAGGCCGGAGATGCAGCACGTGGTGGTCACCGGCCGCTCCGCGCCCCAGGAATTGATCGATCTGGCGGATACGGTGACGGAGATGGGCGTGGTGAAGCACGCCTTCAAGGACCAGGGCATCAAGGCACAAAAAGGCGTGGAGCTTTAATCCATGCCAACGCTGATGATCCAGGGCACCACCTCCGATGCGGGCAAGACCACGGTAGTGGCGGCATTGTGCCGGTGGTTGGCCCGGCAGGGCGTGTCGGTAGCTCCGTTCAAACCCCAGAATATGGCCCTGAACAGTGCCGTCACCGTGGATGGAGGCGAGATCGGCCGCTCCACCGCCTTGCAGGCCCTGGCCTGTGGCCTGGAACCTCACAGCGATATGAACCCGGTGCTGCTCAAACCCCAGAGTGACTGCGGCGCCCAGGTCATCCTGCGAGGCAAGGTCCATGGCAATATGGATGCGCTGGATTATCACACCTACAAGGCCGAAGCCATGGCCTCTGTGATGGCCGCCTGGACAGCGCTCAGCAGGCGTTACGATGTGATTATTGCCGAAGGCGCAGGCAGCCCGGCAGAGATCAACCTGCGGGCTAACGACATTGCTAACATGGGGTTTGCCGAAGCGGCGGATTGCCCGGTGTTACTGGTCGGAGATATCGACAAAGGCGGTGTGTTTGCGCAGCTTGTGGGCACCCTGGAGCTGATCTCCGCCAGCGAGCAGGCGCGTATCGGGGGGTTTATCATCAACCGTTTCCGGGGTGACATCGCTTTGCTGAAACCGGGGCTGAATTGGCTGACCGAGCGCACCGGCAAACCGGTGGTCGGTGTGTTGCCCTACCTTCACGGCCTGGTGATCGATTCGGAAGACAGTGTGAGCATTACGGGTAGCAGTAGGGCCGGCGCACTGAAAATCATCGTCCCGGTGTTACCCCGTATCAGCAACCATAACGACTTTGACCCGTTGCGATTGCACCCGGGCGTCGATATCCAGTTCATCGGCCCGGACCAGCTCATACCGCCTGCGGATGTCATCCTGTTGCCCGGTAGCAAAAGCACCCGACATGACCTGACCTGGCTGCGCCAACAGGGTTGGCCGGACGCCATCCAGAAACATTTGCGCTACGGTGGCAAGGTATTTGGCATCTGCGGCGGCTTTCAGATGTTGGGCGCAGCAGTGCGAGACCCGGACGGGCTGGAAGGCGAAGCTGGCGACACCGAAGGGCTGGGCCTGCTGGACATGACTACAAAAATGGTAACGGGCAAACAACTCAGGGAAGTGACTGGCCACCTTGCTTTTACAGCGGGGTCAACACCGTTGACCGGCTATGAAATGCATAACGGCGTTTCCACTGGCGCCGCACTGGAAAGGCCAATGGCCAGCCTTGATGGCAAATCCGATGGCGCCATAAGTGACGATAACCAAATTATGGGCACCTACGTACACGCCATTTTCGACCAGCCGGAAGCCTGCAACGCCCTGCTGCAATGGTGCGGCCTGAACGCAGCAGGAGAGGGTGCCGGACAAGCCGTGGATTACCAGCGCCATCGCCAGCAGCAACTCGACCGGCTGGGGGACATGGTGGAAGAACACCTTGATACCGAGTGGTTGCGGCAGTTGCTGGGCCTGCCCCCACAAGGCTTAAAACCATGACCGACAACAACCGGCCCTTCAGCGAGCAGGAACCGCACGGGCTGGACCGGACCATCTACGAACGACGCGACGTGCGATCCAAGTTTCTGCCGGACCCCATACCCGATGATGTGCTGGCCCGTCTACTCAATGCTGCTCACCACGCACCTTCGGTCGGCTTCATGCAGCCCTGGGATTTTTTGGTAATCGACAGCATTGAGGTGGGTGAATCCGTGCCTGCCATCTTCGAGCAGGAAAACCGCAAAGCCGCCGAAAACTACCCCGACGACAAAGGCGCCTTAGATTTTGTAGGACCCATTAATCCCTGCCCAAAGTCTGAACGCTTTTCGGTTCTACCAAAACCGGAACAGTCATAATGGACCCTGTTCAGCTCTCTGTTTGTCAGTTCACTTTGAAGTGGTTAACTTGTAGCGAAGGTAAGAACCACGATCCAATCTGCCAAGCTGAACGGGCACATTTCTATGATGATTTGAAAGATGCGCTACGCGATCGCCGCCGCAGAAGAAAATCGTGATTTTGAATTAAATTGTTTACGGCGGCAATCGGCGGTTACTTTGAGCTTACTTTACGTTAGTGTTTCGTTATCATTTGTCTACTGTAGCGATGGTTTGGCAGTAATAGACGCCGTTCCTGAGCAGAATCCCATCTACGCTTTTTCCGTAATAAGTAAGTGGTTTGAAATATGGTGAGTATAGGCACACCTTTGAAAGAAAATGCCTTCCGTGTTCTTTTTTGCGGATCAGGTGAACTGGGTAAAGAAGTCGTCATTGAGCTTCAGCGCTTTGGCGTCGAAGTCATTGCCGTCGATCGTTACGAGAACGCTCCGGCCATGCAGGTGGCGCACCGTAGCCACGTTATCGACATGCTTGATGGGGCTGAGTTACGCAGAATAATTGAGCTGGAAAAGCCGGATTTGGTCGTGCCGGAAATAGAAGCTATAGCGACGTCAGAGCTTGTGAAGCTTGAGCAGGAAGGGGTTCGCATTATCCCAACGGCCCGGGCGGTCAACTTGACGATGAACCGGGAGGGTATCCGCCGATTGGCGGCAGAGGAGCTTAAGCTTCCTACCTCACCCTATCGTTTCGCCAGCTCTCTTGAGGAGTATCTGGAGGCAGTGAAGGACGTGGGTGTGCCGTGCGTAGTCAAGCCGGTTATGAGTTCATCCGGGAAAGGGCAGAGTACGCTGAAATCCGTCGAAGAAGCCGTTGCTTGCTGGGAGTATGCGCAAAGTGGAGGGCGGGCAGGTAAAGGACGTGTGATTGTCGAGGGCTTTATTGATTTCGATTATGAGATCACCCTGCTTACTGTGCGACACGCCTCTGGCGTCTCCTTCTGCGATCCGATTGGGCACCATCAGGAAGACGGCGACTATCGTGAATCCTGGCAGCCTCAAGCAATGAGCCAGTCCGCTCTGGATCGTTCCAGAAAAATTGCCTCTGCGGTGACAGAGAGCCTTGGCGGGTTTGGGGTTTACGGTGTTGAGCTTTTTGTAAAAGGCGATAATGTCTACTTCTCGGAAGTTTCGCCTCGGCCCCATGACACCGGCCTTGTAACGTTGGTCTCTCAGGACTTGTCTGAGTTCGCGCTTCATGCCCGCGCCATCCTGGGTTTGCCGATTCCTGCAATCCGGCAGTGGGGGCCGTCAGCCTCGGCCGTTATCCTTCCTGAGGGTTACTCTTCCAAGCCTTTGTTTAGCAATATCGAGGCGGCGTTAGCTGAGTCCGATGTCCAGATACGTCTGTTCGGCAAGCCAGAAATTTCCGGGCGGCGCAGGATGGGTGTGGCGCTTGCCATCGCTGAGAGTGTTGATCTGGCGAGAAGGAAAGCGCGTTCATCAGCGTCTGCCATAAAGGTAACGCTGTAGTCGATGTTTTCGATTGGGGTGTCATCAGCCGCTTTTATAAATAAATCTCAGCAAGTCGTTGACACTGAGTCGGGTGTCTGTAGAATGCGCCTCTCGCTTGAGGGGCAAGGGCCGGAAGGGCCGGACT
>NZ_JBBEBW010000005.1:0-160593 GCF_040882185.1 Marinobacter sp.
CGCCAGCGCACAACGGCGCCCTTGTAATGGAGGCGCAGCCGCAATGAAAAGGGCGGCCGCAGGCCGCGTATTGATGCGCCTTGTTATGCATTTGATGGCTTCAGCGCTGTGAGAAGTGCCGCGCTTACGGCGATCAGTGACGCTGCTATATAGAATGTGCCAATAAAATCACTAACACGTAAAGACCCACTCTTTACCCATTGCAGTCCAACCGTCGTCGCTACGTATATGCCAAAGGCAGCCCAGGCAAGTGCCGGAGTGGCGATGGGTAGCCTGAATGCGGCATATCCTGACACAGGCATGAGAGTGTTTCTCACTGTTACACCTATAACACTTATCCAGTAATCGAATCCGTCATATTCCTTGAAGGCACCACTAAACATCAGAACTCCAAGGAGCAAAAGGCTCCCGACACCAACGATACCAAGTAAAGCGCCAACGATCTGGAACACTAAGGGCCTCGTCTAGTTTTCTTGCTTGGTGAGTGCATAACGCCCGGCTCACGCGCCGGTTTGGAGCCGCAAAGCGGCGAAAGATCGGTCGCTGTGCAGCCGTTTGTTATGCCCTGTGCCCGATTTCGGATACAGCATTCCACGGACGAATATTTTTCAGCTGATCCTCTAGGGCATCTTCCACAATCTCAGTGTCGTAGGCTGCCTGAGCTCGCAACCAATAGCCATTGGACAAACCAAAGAAACGACAGAGTCGCAGGTCCGTGTCTGCGGTTATCGAACGCTTTCCTGCAATAATCTGACCGATCCTCTGAGCAGGCACCCCAATCTCTTTAGCCAAGCGGTATTGAGAAATACCCATCGGCTCAAGGAAATCTTCCTTTAGTAACTCGCCTGGCGTTACAGCTTCAATGTTGCGCATGAGTTACCTCCTAATGGTAATCAACAATTTCGACATCTTCCGCGCCAGCCATGGTCCAGCGGAAGCAAACCCGGAACTGCCTGTTGATTCGAATGCTGTGCTGACCCTGGCGGTCACCATGCAATGGCTCCAACATATTTCCGGGCGGTACTTTAAGATCATCCAGTTGGCTTGCAGCCTGGAGTTGCCGAATTTTCCTCAAGGCAACTCGCTCAAAATTGACGAAGCGTCTGACGCGGCGTCCGCTTGCCAGCTTCTCGGTGTCCTTACACTTGAACGATATGATCATGACTCAATAATAACGGGTTGCGTTAATAACGTCAAGCGTTAGTATCTGACAGATAGATCCGGAGAAGGGCATAACGAGGCTGTAGAAAAACCCGATTCCGAGTCGTTCCCAGCGCCTGGTTCCTGAAATTTTTGTAGCAGCCATCAACTGGCCTATTATCACCATTCCGATGTTCAGCCATCAGTTTTGGCTCTCTGACGATATCAGCGCCGGTATTGCTGGTCTCTAGCGACCACATTGCCAGCCTCCCGTCGCTCTATCACGCTGCTAATTGCCCGTAGTTCGCCAGCTTCTCAATATTGTGCACCAGGCAGTATAGCTGTCACTGGCCCTGGACCTTCTTCTTGCCCCGCAGACTGAACCGGTTAAGCCGCTTCGCAGTACCGATGTTACCGAACACCGGTTCCACCACCGACATTCGGTGGCTATAAATCTCTTTACCTTGTCGGCTATCGACGCGTTGCTTCATCCAATCGGTGTAAGTAGGCCCGCGCTTTAGCTCCAAAGTGTAGGAGACTTGCCGTCCTTTCCCTTTGCGGTGATTCGCGGAGTCCGGGTTCTGCATGCATTGGTGCTTTTTAGGGCAGTGCCGACACTGAAGTAATCGGCCCTGGAAATGAGCCCGGGGCACACCATTCTGATCGGTTCTTGTTCCCTCATAGTGCAGGGGCTGTCCGGCTGGACAGATGCAGTTCATGACGACCGGATCGAAGTGGAATTCACTGGCCGGGATGGTTTTCTTCCAGCCTGTATCCGGCAAATCCTGATGACGTTTGCCGTATTTGTCTTTCTGGTTCTGGAACTTCGGGTCCCGGCTGCGGAACCGGTTGTCTGGCACGTAACCGTTGATCTGGCGTTTCTTATCCACCGTGGCCACGCCGTTGTAACCCTGGATGGTGCCCTTGCTGGTGGTCATCTTGGCGCTTTCGTTATCGGTGATGTTGCTCTTCACTTCCTTGCTCCGCTTCCCCCGGCCCATCCTTGGACTGTTCGTCTTTAGGAAGCGGTCAACCTTCTGCATCGATTCATCAAGGGAGAGAATGCTCTTTGCCCGACGGATATCCCGCTCCCGTTCAGCCTCGGTTTCTGCCTCGTCCCGCTCGTAATGCTCCTTCAAGTGGTGGCGGATCAGTCGTCGCAGTTTGTCACGCTTCTCGCCCAGTTCCTTGAAGGTGCCGGACCATTCCTTGGCGGCATTTGAGGACATCTTGCAGCCATCGATGGCAAACAGCTCGTTACCCAACAGGCCCTGTTCGTGGCACACCAGCAGCACTTGCTCGAACAGCTCTTCAATCTCATCAGCATGGCTGCTGACGAACTTCGCCAGGGTGGTGAAGTGGGGAACGGTATCGCAGGATAACGCCTTGAAGATGATGTTGGTCTCGCAACACCATTGCATCTCGCGGCTGGAGTTGTTCCTGGTAGTTGATTACGACCATGGCGCTCTGGTCGTAGTTGTAGTGCTTGAAGCGGGGCATGCTGACGACTCCTTGTCCGTTTGCCTGGTCCTACCAAACCGAAGGGCGATTTAGGGGTTTTTCTACAGCCTCAACGCCAATATTCAGCGGCGACCTTTACGCAGCGAAGCGGAGAAAAGGGCGTCCGGTGGAGGGCCCTAGGGCCCGGAACGAACTGGAATGATTGGTTATGCCAAAAAAATTGATACAACGGCTGCAACACTGAAGAAAACCGGGAGCAAGAAGCCAAGCGCAACAGGGCTAAGAAACACCAGCTTTATTGGATACCAAATCAAAAGTTTAGGTACACCCGCAGCTTTAGCTCCAGGGCTCGGATCGTACTCTCCTCCGTTCATTACTCGCTCATAGTCACCCATAACTGACTGATGTTCATAGTGAGGATGGGCAACATCTTTATATTCGCCTGATATTGCTGATAGGCCATTACGGATAAAAAGCTGGACGTACAGCAGTATAGCTATACCAAACCACGCGTAGAGTACTGGGTATAGCCATTCCGCCTCACTGGGCACAGCAAGCCCAATTACTGGTAACGTATCAACAGGTTGTTCAAACCAATTTTTTAGATTGATGACAACTGCAATTATCGTAAGGTGAAGACCCGTAATTTTCAGCATTTTAATCCCATAGCCTGCCTAGGGCATAAAGCTCCGCTAATGTGCGCCGCCTGCGGCGTCACCATTGAGCGGCTTGTTAGCAGATTCTGCCTGAAGGCGCTCCACCAGCCACACCTTGATGATCGATTGGCGGGTAACGCCAATACGTGCAGCCTCACGATCCAACGACTCGACAACCCAAGCCGGGAAATCGACGTTGATTCGCTTTTGTTCCTGATTAACGCGGCGAGCAGAGGACAGGTCCAGGTCATCAACAATGTCTTCCTGACCTTCCTCAAATTTTTTGTCGAAGTCTTTAGCCTTCATAGAGCTCAACCTCCTTCTTGCGAGAACGCCTGACTGAAACCAGACGAATACGAGCATCCCTGTATGTGACGACAGCCGACCAGTGCTTTTCACCAATCCTGCCTATCAGCAAAAACCTCTGCTCATCCTCTGATTTTGCTCGGATCTCCAGCAGGTATGGATCTTTCCACAGCCCTTGGGCAGAAACGAAATCAATACCGTGCTTATCCAGATTCGCCTGGCTTTTGGCTTTGTCGAATTCAAATTCATCCATGAGTACAAATTATTCCTTTTTTACTCAAGCCGCAAGATCTGGAAGGAAGCTGTAGCTGCTAACGCTAGCGGTAACGGGCGCCGTAGCGCAGCGGAGGGAACCAGAACCCGCAAGGGTTATGGCGTCCGGTTGACCGCCTGGTTAAGGGCCGTTTAACCGTTGTATTGGCACCCAATGTCGAATGCCGACTCCCTGATACCTTGCACCAACCCGACCCATGGCGCCAGGAAACAGAACACCGAATGGGCGGATTGACTCAGAAATTGCGCCGGATGGCCCCGCGACCTGAGCACCGAACTACCAGCTAAAACCGATGCCAAACTCGAGGCTGTTTACTGACGAGGACGAACACCGAAAACGACCCCAAAAACCATACCCAAGAACATGACAGCCAGGCCTTTAACATTTATATATGAGTCCCCACGACCACTTCCCCAACGACCAATATTCTTTTCCTAAAATTTCAGGAAAACAGCTGCCAGCCTCACTCAATCAACGTTTCAGAGTATTCGTGCAACTCTGCTGAAACACAAAACCGGTCGCGGCGACTCATATCCCCTGTTATAAGGGTCTCTCTATGACACTGTTTTCACTAGCGAAATTACCATATGGTGCCAGGGCGCCAGAATCATGGTCGTCGCGACCGTTTTTCCACGTTAAACCTCGTCCTCGTCTTCATCCCGCAGCCGCGCCTGGCGCTCCTGTTCTTCTTCTTTAGCGGCGTCGATGACGGCCATCAGGTCGCCTACGTCGGCGTTGGTGGTGTCGTGCTGGAAGCAGCCGGTGAGTTCACTGTTCGAGTTGAGGTCGCCGGTTTCGTATAGTGCCCAGATCTCTTTGCCGTAGTCGGTGGCGAGCAGTTCGGGGGCGAAGCGGCCGAAGTAGCGGCGCATGTTGTCGACGTCACGCTCCAGCATGCTTTCGGCGTTGTTGTTGCCGGAGGCGTTGACGGCCTGGGGCAGGTCGATGATGACGGGCCCCTGGGTGTCCACCAATACGTTGAACTCGGACAGGTCGCCATGGATGAGGCCTGCGCTGAGCATACGGACCACTTCGGCGACAACCTGTGCGTGATAGTCTCTCGCCTGTTCCGGGGTCAGGGTGATGTCATCGAGGCGGGGCGCGGCTTTGCCCTCTTCGTCCTTGACCAGTTCCATCAGCAGAACGCCGTCCACAAAGCCGAGCGGCTCTGGTACGCGTACGCCCGCTGCGGCGAGGCGATAGAGGGCGTCCACTTCGGCGTTCAGCCAGGCGTCTTCCTGTTCTTTCTGGCCGTACTTGGTTTTTTTGCTCATGGCACGGGCGCGACGGGTGTTTCTTACCTTACGGCCTTCCTGGTATTGCACCGCCTGTTTAAAGCTGCGTTTCTGAGCTTCTTTGAAAACTTTTGCGCAGCGGGTCTGGTCGCCGCAGCGCACTACGTATACGTTGGCTTCTTTACCGCTCATCAGTTGGTACAGAACCTCATCTACCATGCCGTCATCAACAAGGGGCTGTAATCGCTTTGGTATTTTCATAGGGCCTTTTGGAAAAGTGGGAGACAATGCCTGGCATATTTCTGGTTTAAATGGACGTTATGTGTCGCATCTTACCCGATAACGCTGTTCTTTTGCGCGGAAGACGAACTCCGGTGGGGAGGCTCGTCACATTCAGCCACGATGTTGCGGCCCGCACGCTTGCCACCGTAGAGTCGACGGTCTGCTACCTGGTAGAGGTCGTGGAGTTTTTCGGCATCCTTGGGCCAATACGCAATACCAAAGGAGGCGGTCAGTTTTACTTCGTGGGCATCATAAAATATCGAGTTGCTCTCGATGCGCTGGCGTAGATTATCGACTACCGGGAAGGCACCCGGGGTGGACACATCCCGTAGTATCAATCCGAATTCTTCCCCGCCCAGGCGGCCGACAAAATCGGTCTCACGTAAGCGCTCACTGAGCAGGCCGCTGATGTGTCGAAGCACTTCATCGCCCGCATCATGGCCCAGCGTATCGTTTACCCTTTTGAAGTGGTCGATGTCCATCAATACCAGGGCGAACGGGGTCTTGCTGCGGCCAGCTTCTTTGACGGTGCGTTCGAGGGTGGTCTGAAAGTTACTCCGGTTCGGCAATCCGGTCAGCGCATCGGTCTCGGCCAGTATGACAAGCTTGTCCTGAGCCTCCGCCCGGCGGGTTTCATAGAGATGCATGAACATTACCGTCAGCAACGCGCAAAAAGCAGGGTTCAGCAGGTCGATCATGGTTCGGGCGTTGTTGAGGGCTTCAAGCTGCAGATAGTAAAAAAACCCGCCCACCAGCATAAACGGGACCGCCAGCAGGAAACCTGCCAACCGCCCGAGCAACAGGTAAGAGAGGATCGGCATGATAAAAATCCACACGAAGGCCGAACTGGACGCACCCGGCATCGCAATGATGTAGACAAAGAAGCTGAAGGAGGCGATCAGGTATCCGTGTATCCATCGCAACAGGTGGGGCGAACTCTCAACCCGGAAAGCGCCAAAAATGAGAACACCGCTGGCCACCAGTTCAAACAGGGCGAAAGCAACATTGTCATTGAACAATTGCAGAAAGGCGAAAACAACAAGGGTGGAACCGGTAGCACCAAAAATCAGCCGCATGATTGATCGCCGGTGACGGTCTCTCAAGCCCATGCGGCTGTCATTCAAGGACGGATCCGAGTCAGCATCGAGGATTTTCTTCATAACGACCTATGCACTCCTGACCGGAAGGCACCGCAGAGTAGCCAAGTATCAGGCCCTACGGTCGTTTTCCCCCACAACCAGTATAGGGTCTCGGGGGCCGCGGCGCCATGTTGCCGCCGGGCTCGAATCGCTAGAGTCAGCCATAGAGGTTCTTCCGCGAAAAGCGCTCAACCAAAGGCTGGTAGGCGGAGCCAAGCACCCGGTTGATCACCTCTATACCCCACGCATCGGGGCCGACGAGGATGCGGGACTCATTCCTGAGAATACCTTTGACGATGACTGCGGCAGCCTTCTCCGGCGTCGTGACTGCCAGTTTGTCAAAGCCCTTGCGCTGGGCGATTGCATTCTCGGACTTACCCATACGAGCGGAGTTTGCAATGTTGGTACGAATGCCCCCTGGGTGCACACAACTGATGGCCACCGGTTGCTTTTCCAGTTTCATTTCCTGGCGCAGGGCTTCGGTGAAGCCGCGAACGGCGAATTTGGCGGCGTTGTACGCGCTCTGTTTGGGCACCCCAATCAGTCCGAAGACGCTGGAGATGTTTACCACATGGCCGTCACCTGAAGCGATAAGGTGAGGCAGAAAGGCGCGGGTGCCGTGGGCGACGCCCCAGAAATCAATGTCCATGACCCATTTGAAATCGTCATCGGTCATCTCACGAACCGTGGCAGACAGCGCCACACCGGCGTTGTTGATCACCAGGTTCACGGTGCCAAAATCTTTTGCCACAGCTTCAGCGTGGGCATAGATGGCGTCCCGGTCGGACACATCCAGCAGGTAAGCTTTTACATCAATGGCGTCGCACAGCTCAACGGTCTGTTTCAGGCCAGCTTCATTTACATCAGATAACGCCAGCCGGCAGCCGCGGGAAGCCAGTTCCTTTGCCAGGGCGCGGCCGATGCCGGAACCTGCGCCGGTAATCACCGCCACTTTGTTTTTCAGGTCTTTCATTTGAACGGCCTCTTATTTTGAGCGCTTATTAAAGCAGATACTTTAATCATCAGGTACTTTACCAGGTCATTTAGTGTGCGATGTGGCACAAATCGAGCCTGAAGCGGTTGAATCGCTAGTCAGTCGATACCCACATGGTAAGCTGATACCCTCATAGCAGGGCCGTTCCGGCCTGTGTAAGCAACCTCACTTCCCGTCACCCGAACAACTAACTGGAACTCACGATGGAATGGAGTATTACCCACCTATGGCTGGTTCTGGCACTGATACTCAGCCTGGCCGAACTGACCTCGGGCGTACTGGTTTTGCTGGCCCTCGGCATTGCGGCCGCACTGACCTCCGTGCTGGCGTTTCTGGGCGTGCCTTTTTCCGGGCAACTGATCGGCATGGGCGTATTTTCCGGGTTGCTGGTGCCGATTGCCGTTCGTTTCATCCGGCCCCGCTTTTCGCCACGGGGTGTGAACTATGGCACCACCGGTACCGGTGTGGAGAAAGGCAACATCTATCGCACCCTGAAGCGCGATTTTGACGGCGCTACGGGCCTCAAGATCAACGGTGATTTCTACCGTCTGCGAACAACGGAGGATGGCCAAACCGACTTCCCCGAAGGTACCGAAGTCATTTTTGAACAGTTCGACGGCACTACCGCCGTCGTGCGTCGCATTAACGTTAGCAAGGAGCACTGATTATGGAAACTATCCTCACACCGGGCCTCATTCTGAGCCTGATTTTTGTTGTTATCGGCATACTGATCATTGCCAAAGGCCTGGTGATCGTCCGGCAGTCGGAGGTCATGGTGATTGAACGCCTGGGCTCCTTCAACCGGGTACTGGAAAGCGGCGTCAACATCATTATTCCATTCATCGAGCGGCCCCGCGCCATCACTATGATTCGGTACGTAAAACTGGGCGATGAATACCACGCCACCAGCAGCGAAGAAACCCGGATTGACCGTCGCGAAACAGTCATGGACTTCCCCGGCCAGCCCGTCGTGACAACCGATAACGTGACGGTGAAGATCAACGGCGCACTCTACTACCAGATTATCGACCCGCGCCGGGCCGTGTACGAGGTCGCCAACATGAGCCAGGCGGTGGAAGTGCTGGCCAAAACGACGCTACGGTCGGTGGTGGGCAAGATGGAGCTGGACAAGCTGTTTGAATCCCGTGCCGAGGTTAACAGTGCGATTCAGGCGGAAATGGAAGAAGCAGCCTCCAAGTGGGGCGTCAAACTGACCCGGGTTGAGGTTCAGGACATCAACATGCCGGAAGAAGTGGAAGAAGCCATGCGCCTGCAGATGGCGGCGGAGCGCAAGCGTCGGGCCACGGTGACCGAAGCAGAGGGTGAAAAATCCGCCGCTATCGCCATGGCCCAGGGCCAGCGCGAATCCTCCATTCTTAACGCCGAAGGTGACAAGCAATCCGCTATCTTGCGCGCCCAGGGCGAGCAGGAATCCATCAAACTGGTGCTCAGTGCCATCGGTGAGACCGAAGAAAACAAACGTACGGTCGTGGGCTACCTGCTCGGCCAGAGCTATATCAAGGTATTGCCGAACATGGCGAAAGACGGCGAGCGGGTATTCGTACCTTACGAGTCTTCAGCGCTGCTGGGTTCCATGGGTATGTTCCGGGAAATGGCCGGGACGCCGGAAGATGCAGCTCGTGAGGCCCTCAAGCGGGACGGTCTGCGGGGCGGGATGGTCGCCTCAAGCGGTGCCGCTGGCTGAACCTCGCCTAAAACGGCAACCAAGGCGGGGACAACCATTTTGTCGCCGCTTGCTATTCCAGCAAATGATCCAGCGGCTTCTGGTAGCTGGGTGCAAACACTTCCAGGAAGTACAACACTTCTGGTAATGCCTCGGCCTGCAGCCGTTTGTAGATCTGATTTGCGGCGGGCTCAAACTCTTTGTTGCCTGCCTGTATTTCCGCCTGACATTTGAGCCAGGCTGACAACCGGTCCGCCGCTTTCACCACCTGCTTCACCTCCGCTTCCCAGCCGGACTCCTGAAGATAAGGGGTGAAGTCCTGGCGCAAATCCTCTGGCAACAACGCCAGCAATTCCAGTTGGGCCTTGTGTTCGACGTCGCCAAATACCTCCCGCATAACTTTTGAATGGTATTTAACAGGTGTCGGCATGTCTCCAGTAATGACTTCCGTGGCGTCGTGATACAAGGCTGCTGCCGCGATACGGTCAGGGTTCACCGTACCGCCAAAATGGCGGTTGCGGATCATCGCCAGGGCGTGGGCCAGGGTGGCCACTTCCCAGGAATGGGTGGCAACGTTCTCTTCAATAGCGTTACGCATCAGCCCCCAGCGACGAATCCAGCGCAGGCGGGCAATGTAGGCAAAGAAATGGCTGACGGGCCGAGTCATGGCGGGTCAAAGTCCTTTTACAGAAATTTAGAGTGTATCGTTACGCGCATTGTTTTTACGGTGCTACCATTCAAACAATAAATGAAAGCCTACTCAGGGTTTTCCAATGAACATTTGGCACCAACATGAAACACCTGATATCGGCGATGATCCTTATCCTGATGGGCCTTACCAGCTTCGGTCCTCATGCCGCTACGAGAGTGGTCGTCGGGGCGTACCATTTCCCGCCAATTGTTTCAGTATCTGGAGAGGAGGGTGTCTCCGGACTGCTTACCGACGTTCTGACTGCGCTCAATGATAGCCAGTCAGATTATCACTTCGAAGTGCTGATCACCTCCTCAAAACGCCGATATATGGATTTCCAGCAGCAACACTACGATGTCATTTTCTTCGAAAGTCCCCATTGGAGTTGGCAAGATATTCCCCATCAGGAATCAAAACCGTTTTTGATTGACGAAGAAGTCTATGTCGCACTGCACAAAACTGGACGGGGCCAGTCGTTTTTCACTCCGATCAAGCAACGCAAGCTGGTAGCCATGTTCGGCTATCACTATGGTTTTGCGAATTTTTCCACTGATGAATTCGTACTTCGACGCCGCTTTGATATCGTGCTGTCCCACAGCCAACAACGCAATATTAAACTGATTCTTACAGACCGACCGACACTGGCCGAAGTTGCGGTAATCAGTCGTTCGTTTCTAAAGCGCTACTTTCGGGATAACCCGGAAGACCGCAACTTGCTGATGATCTCTGACAAGGCCGACCAGCGCTATGAATTGGGGGCGCTGCTACGGCCGGACAGTCCAATCACTGTCCGGAAACTGGAAGCTTTACTGGATCCGATCATCCAGCGAGGCTCTTACCAGGCTTTGGTACTTGAGCATGGACTTCAGTTACCAGAAAACCTGGCTCAAACTAGCGGGCGTCGAGCTGGAACGGCACCCTGACGTTGTCAGTGCCCGCTTCAGCCGGAGCGTCCATTACCGGGTCCAGCACGAACAGCTGTTCTGACGGGATATCGTACTTTTCCCGAAGTTGCCGCTGAAGCCAGTTGCCCCGTTCCGACGCCAGTCTCTGCAGGGCGCCAGAAGGCAGCGACTGGTCCTCCGTAAGCGCCGCAACCAGAGCAAGCTCCCATGCCTTCTCGCTTGGGCCGTCAGCCTCCCCCCTGGACGCAGACTGTTCACGGAGTTGCTCCAGTGAACCCTTACCCTGCTGCTGAAACACGGCTTCGAGTCTGCTGATGCGGTTGGAAATGCCGGCATTCGGGTCAATACCCAACTCTTCAAACAAACCGTCGCGCTTCAGTCCGGGGCCATCCAGTTCCGGGGCCACTGCGCCCCGAATATTCAGGATTAGCTGAGTGCGTTCGGACAGGGCTTTGGCGACGACTTCCAGCTTCTTCGCTTCGCCATTTGCCATCGTGCTGCTGCCAGGGTTGAACTCCACGTTCCCAAGCTCGGATTCGGACATGCCCGCCAAATCGACAATCGAGCCCAGCATATTGAATGGCGAAGTGGCGGCTTTCACCACCACATTGACGAAAGTGTTTATCATCACCTGTCCGAGCCGGAAATTCGGGTTGTTCAGGTTACCTTCTATGGGCAGATTAAGTTCAATGCGACCATCGCCGTCCCTGAGCATTGCCAGCCCGAGCCTGACGGGTGCATCGGTAGCCTCTTCGCTTTGCACCGGCTCGCCCAGTTGCAGGCGTTCAAGAATCACTTCGTTACTCGCTTTTAGTTCGGGGCCGGTAATTTCGTAGTTCAGGTCCAGCCCGAGTTTGCCGCTGTCTACGCGGTAGCCCAGGTAGCGGCCGAAATAGGGGCTTAGCACCGGTAGTCCGAGTTCCTCCATCACCAAATGGAGGTTGGTGGTCTCATCGGTACCCAGCGTGGCGATGGCACCCTCAAGATCCAACGTGCCAGCCTCCCCCACTCGGCCGTTGAGATTGATTCTGGCGCGCTGGGGTGTAATGTTGCTAAGGCCAGTCAGGGAGCCATCCAGAGCGTGTAGCCTGGTAGAGAAGGTCGGTTCGAGCGTAGTATCGGCGTAGGCAACTTCACCGTTCTCCAGCACAAATTCACCTACCCGAAAGATAAACCCCGGTTCCTCTCCGGCGTTGTTCTCCGGTTGGCCGATGTCATCACCCTCCGAGCCGGATGGCATCAGACGTTCAATATTATGGGAGCCATTCGGCAGCCGCGCGAGCGATAAGACCGGTTGATTCAAGGTAACGGTGTCAATTTCCAGGCGGGCGGGGGACAGGTTGTATTCCAACGGTTCAACAATCAGGGATTGCCACGCCAACAGGGGCAAATCGCTGTCTTGCAGGGTGGCATCCAGCTCATCAACACGCCCGGTACCGCTAAACGTGCCGGTCATTGGATCAGTTTGGTCGTCAAGATTCAGTGAACCATCAAGACTCAGCATGCCTGTGCGGATTGCGATCGGGACGAGCTGCTGGAAATAAGGCTCAAAGGCCTGGAGCGTGATCTGGTCTGCCTTTGCTGCAGCCTCCAACGTGAATGGCTGGGGGCTGGCCCGACCGCGTAACGACACTTCACCGCCACTGGCCAGACTGAAGCCCAGCTCATATCGCACGGGTTTTGCGAGCTTGTCACTCAGCTCGCCGGCCGAGAACTTGAAGTTTGTAGCTTCCAGAGTAACAGGCGTCGTGGGCTGCTCATCTCGCCAGCGCAGGATGCTCTCGGACACCTTGATCTGCTCTACGCCCCACTGAAAAGGCTCTGAGGAGGATTCATTCTCAGCTTCCTCGCCGGAAAACGGAACCATAAGATTGATGACCCCGTCCCCGTTGCGGCTCAGGTTCAAGGCGGTGTCGCTGATGGTTACCGCTCCGACCGTCAATAGACGGTCGTGGAGACTGAACCCGACCTCATCCACCGCGATATCGGCTTGTTCAAGGACGACGGCCTCCGCCTTCCCTGGCACTGCCAGGGCAAGGTCGCGCAGGTAAATAACGCCATTCTCAGTGACCAGCTGCAAATCGTTGTAGAACGTCATGCCGTAGTCGGTCTCAATAGTGACGACGCCGGACTGGAGCTCATAAGGCAGGTAGTCGCCCGCAAAATGCTGAACAATGTCGTATTCAATATCCGTCAGACTCAAGCTGCCACTGGAGATCAGCGGGTTGAGACTCAGCGAGCCCTTCCAGTTAATGGTCTGGTCGCCGATGGCCGCTGAGAGGGTATACTCGCCAGCGCCATCTCGCTCATAGGTCGCAAGGTTGGTTAGCTCCAACTGCAAGGGTTCAATCGGGAATTCCTTGGTGTCTGGAGAATTCATGTCCCGTAGAAGAAGCTCGCCCCCGCTCAGCGAGATTCGCTCGAAATAGATCTCCGGGGGGCTGCTGGCCTGCTCCGGATTATTCTCATCCGACGCACCGGCTGCATTGTGAGCCTGCCAGTCCCGAACAAAGTTGATTCCCGCGTCTTCGAGTAAATCGAGCCGGACAAAGGGTTCTTCCAGAATAATATGATCAAACGCCACGATGCCGCGCACTAGTGCCAACAGGGCCGGGTTCAGGTCAAGCTCCTGAAGCGAGAGTACCGGCTCGCCGGACGCATCGGTGGCCGCCAGCTTCGTGATGCCCACGCTCAGGTTAAAGGGATTGATTCGGACGTCTTCCACGGTGGCAGTCCAACCCATATGCTGCTGCAAACGGTCCGGCACCTCACGCTCCAGCCACCAGGGCAAGACCCCACCTACCAGCAGCGCGTATAACAGCACGACGACAACCAGCCAGACAGATAGCCATTTATGCCAGGATTTTGCAGCTCCAGGGGTGGCCAACAGCGTATCTCCTTATAGTGAAACCGACGTTTATTGTTACATAACTATAACGCGGGGCTCCCGTGCATTTCCATCCGCCGCCAATCCTGAAAGAATAGTCCAGCGTAAGGCTTTGGTGCCACCAACGAATAACCAGTCTTTTAACCCGACTCTTAAAATCAGGACCGTTCTGATGGATATAGGTGACATGCGTCGAGACTTTGAAAGCGACGGCCTGGATCGTGACGATCTCAACGCCAATCCCGTCCAGCAGTTCGAGCAATGGTTTACTGATGCCCGAACGGCTGGCATTCTCGAGCCCAATGCTATGTCCCTTGCTACCAGTGATCGTGACGGCAGGCCTGATATCCGCACCGTACTGCTAAAGTATTTCGATGATCAGGGTTTTGTGTTCTATACCAATTATGGCAGTCGCAAAGCTACAGAGCTGGCGGACAATCCCAACGCCGCTTTGCTATTTCCATGGATCGGGCTTAACCGGCAAGTGATTGTTCAGGGCAGTGTCGACAAAGTCAGCAAGAGTGAATCACTGCGCTATTTCGCCTCCAGGCCCCGTGGCAGTCAAATCGGTGCCTGGGTGTCAGCCCAGAGCCAGGTCATCACCTCCCGTGGTCTGCTGGAACAGAAAGTGGCGGAAATTAAACGCAAATTCGGCGACGGCGAAGTGCCTCTGCCCTCTTTCTGGGGTGGCTACCGGGTAACCCCTCGCCGTATCGAATTCTGGCAGGGGCGCCCAAGCCGGCTCCATGACCGGTTTGAATACCTCCGGCAGGAGCAAGGCTGGCTCATCCAGAGGCTTCAACCCTAAACAAGGATGCCCATGACTGATATCAAAGAAGCGCCGGAGCGCTGCCCCTGGTGCGGCACCGATCCGCTTTACGTGGCCTATCATGATGAAGTCTGGGGGCGGCCGGAATACGACGACCTGGCATTATTCGAAAAACTTTGTCTGGACGGCCAGCAAGCGGGGCTGAGCTGGATTACCATTCTCAGAAAGCAACGCAGCTACCGGGAAGCCTACGACTGCTTTGATCCGGAAAAGATCGTCCGGTACGACAGCGACCGGATCTCCACCCTGCTGCAGAACCCCGGTATTATCCGCAATCGCCTCAAAATAGAATCGATCATCAAAAACGCTCGCGGCTATCTGACGTTGAAGGAACAAGGCCAGTCATTCAGCGAGTTCCTGTGGAGCTTTGTTGACGGCAAGCCGGTCCAGAACCATTGGCGCACCTTTGCGGAAGTACCAGTGCATACGCCTCAAGCAGAAGCGATGTCCAAAGCGCTTCGCAAGCAGGGCTTCAACTTTGTCGGGCCTACCATTGTTTACGCCTTCATGCAGGCTACCGGCATGGTGAATGATCACCTGGTGTATTGTCCTCAGCACGTTGACTGTCGCTCTTTGAGTTAAATCCCGCAAAACCTGGGTTGGGACGGGCTTGGGTTAACTCAAATTAGCCCGGCCCCGTTGATCTTGATATCGCCCTTCGTCGTATTGCCTCTCATACCCGATACCCGGAGTGCAGTACGGTGAGAATCACATTATCAGAGCTACGAGCAAGGGAGACCACGTTTATTGATCTGCTCGAGATCATGTCGCTGGAAGGCCAGCGCTATATGGCACGATTACACATTGACGGTGACATGGTGGTGCTGTCCGACCATGATCGGAAGACGCTGCTGTTTCGCAGCAGTTGGGAAGTCCAGGATACGTTGGGTGCCTTTGAGTTTGGCCGCACGGATATTGTCCATCCTTCTGCTTACCATAAAATGATCGGGATGGAGCGCAGCGACATTCAACCCATGCGCATACGCATCCAGGGGCAGGGGACATGATCGCAGTTGCCAGATTGGCCATTGCCATTGGCCTGTTGGGCTTGTTACCGTTCATATTTGGTGCGGGCTCGCTGTTCTGTTGGCCGGAACACAGCGTCTGGCTGATGAAGTATTTCTACGTCTACAGCGCAGGCATTCTGGCCTTTATGGCAGGCGTCTACTGGCCCATTGCCATGCAACTGGAAGATCGTTGCTATCCGCTGTCTCCCCTCTCAACCATGCTGATCAGCCAGTTTTTCTTTGTCACTGCGGGCGTGGCTCTGCTACTGCCCTTTAGCTGGCAAATCATGCTTTATCCGCTTGCGTACATTGTCCTGTATATCGTGGATGTGCACTGGATGCATCTCTACTGGCCACGCTGGTACCAGAAGTTGCGTCTGGTTCTCACCAGTGTCGCCGTCATCGCACAAGTGGTTGTCGCTGGCTGGTTTCTCTCCGCCACCGCCTGAATCCCAACGTATTTATACGTCGGTCCACATTGAACGGAACCCTATAAAGAGTTGGCAAATCTGTCGGCTTTCAACTGGCTGGATGGTTGTTAATTACCGACCATCTCGCCCATATCACCATACTTGGCCTGCAGCTTGGCCAGTGCACCTTTCTCAATCTGACGGACCCGCTCCCGACTGATGCCCATATCGTCGGAAATCACTTGCAAGGTATCCGGTTCCCGACGATCAAGGCCGAAGCGACGGCTCAGCACTGACTGCTCCCGGGGATTCAGTTCTTCCAGAATACTTTCCAGTAACCTGCGGCGGTCACGGGGCACCAGCGCTTGTTCGGGCGCTTCCTGGTCACCGAGAGTCAGCGCGTCACCGAGCATGACGTTGCCATCCTCGGTGGTGGGAGCATCGGTGGAAATCTCCGCGCCGCCATAAACCACCAGCTCATTCACCCGGCTCGGGGATATTTCAAGCTCGTGAGCCAGTTCACTCTGGCGAGGCGTCCGGCCAAGCTTCCGGTGCAGTCTTAAGGTGATGGCCTGCAGGGCCCGAATCTCATCAACGATGTGGTCCGGTGTGCGAACCACCCTCTGGCCCCGTTTGAGGCAGCGTTTGACCTCCTCACTGATCCACCAGTAGGCATAGGTCGAGAAACGGAAGCCCTTGCTGGGATCAAACCGTTCTACTGCCTTTATCAGGCCGACATTGCCGTCCTGTATCAGGTCTGACATCGACAAGCCACGGTTTGAATGGCGGCGGGCAATGTGAACCGCCAGCCGCAGATTGCTCTGAATCAGCAGTTCCCGGCTCGCCTTCACCAGGCGAAGGGCGCGCTTGGCTCGCAACGTGAGTAGCTCCGTTTCTGAACACTGTCCGACAACATCGCGAATGGTCCTTGGCACATCAGCGTCCAGCCCCTGAATCTCAGCGAGAATGTCCAGGCAAAAGCTGAGACGACGGCTAAGTGCGCGCTCGCCCTTTTCGGTCAGTAATGCATGGCGGGACGCGTCCTTGAAGTAGTGGCCGACCAACGTTTCGGGCTCACCTTGTGACACTACGGCCGTGGGCGTGACCTGCCGATTAGGTTCTGTCATGGCATTTAGTCCGGTCTGGATTTGGATACTTGAAGTACGAACCAAACGAGCACGTGGATCGGCAATCAGGCGTTAGTAAAAGCCGCAAGAGGCGGTCGTGATAAGGCTTGCAGGAAAAACCGGAAGGAATCGGGCGCGCCCGCATTGTTGCAGTCGACGCCCCGATCAGGAGGTAAGATGGCTTCCCTCAGGCGGCCACGATGGCATATCCGTGGTTGTAGGGCTCAATCAGTGTCTGGTGAAGCTTGGCGATCGCTTTCTTGTAGTGTGATTCGTCAATGACGAACTGCATATCGACCTGGCGCAGGCACTGGTGGATAGCCAGAACACTGATGTCTTCATCCGCCAGGGCCTGCACGGTTTTCGCCAGAATGCCCGGCACATGCATATCACTGCCTATCGCTGATACAAGTGCGACTTTCCGGGTGCTGATTTCGCCGTTCGGGAACTCTTCCTGCAGTACCTTTACCACCCGTTTGACGTGCTTCAGCGTGCTGTCAACGTAATGGGTAATGGTGTTGGCGTTGGTATCCTTGGTGATAAACCGCACCTTGAAGCGCGTCAAGACGTCCAGAATTCGACGGTCGCATCCAGGCTCACCCTGCATGTCCTGATCGAACACCTCGATAGCGAAAACGCCCTTATGGCCTGCAATGATCTCGACCTGAGGCTTTTCGCTGACGTAGTCACGGGTAATCAGCGTACCGGTATGCTCGGGCTCAAAGGTGTTTTTCACCCGCAGTGGAATATCGTTCTGACGAAGGCCCTTTGCAGCACGGGGATGGATAGCCTCCATTCCCAGGTTTGCGAGCTGGTCAGCAACGTCATAATTGGTCCTGCCAATGGGGACAACCTTGTCTTCGCCGACAATACGAGGGTCCGCGGAGCTCAGGTGATACTCCTTGTGGATAACCGCTTCACGGGCCTCGGTTATCACCGCAATCCGACTGAAAGTCATCTCGCTATAACCGCGGTCAAAGGTCCGCATCAGGCCTTCTTTACACTGGGCGTAGCCGGTCACAATAGGCAGTTCACGAGTCAGATCAATGGTTGAAAATGCCTGTTTGAGCTTTTCATCCAGCGGTAGCAGCTCGTGATCACGCCAGCCGGTCAGGTCCACAAACCGGGCATTGATGCCTTCGTGCTGCAACTTCAGCGAGGTATTGAAAGCACTGTGGGCTTCGCCGATACCTGCCAGCATTTCCCGCACGGTCAGCAGATGCTCTTCCAATTGGAACTGGCCGTAGGAGCACAGACGTTGGAGATCAATCAGACAGCCACGAACGCCTTCTACGCGATCCATGATGAACTGGTCCGCCTGCTGGCGCAGCATCTGGTCTTCAAACAGTTCAGCATTCAGTTCGGTGAGAAATTTGACCAGTTTGGTAAGGTCGTCGCCCCAGGCCCAGTCAGACTCTGCATCGGCGAAAAGGGCATAAACGCCGGGCTCGCCGGTCTTTTTGTGCTCCAGGAGCTCGTCGGTCACGCCGCCGTAGGCAGACACTACGAAGATCCGGTTGTAGAGCTCGCTTTTGTCGCGCTCACCCCAAACAATGTTGTCACGGATGGCTTCGAAGTTGCTCATCGAGGTTCCGCCGATTTTCTCTACTGTGTGCTGTTGGCTACTCATAATCCTGTCTTTGGTCGCGTTATGAATTAAACGCCGGGAATTCATCATGGAGAGACGCCCAACCATGGGCTTCCCGGCCGGAAGGCGCCTCTCTGTAAAAGCCTCTTTCAAGACGCCTTGCTAAGTTCCGCTTTCATCACTTCATTGACACATTCAGTCAGCACATCCAGCCCCTTGTTCAGGTCACCTTCGCTGATCGTCAATGGCATCAGGCATTTGACAACTTCGTCCTCCGGGCCAGCTGTCTCAATGATCAGCCCTTTCTCAAACGCCAGGCTGGTAATCTTGTCGGCCAGTTCGCCACTGCTGCAGGCGATACCACGCATCATGCCACGGCCCTTGAGGCGGAACTGGTTTGGACCATACTGGTCGCAGATCGCTTTCAGGCGCTTGCCCAGAATGTCGCCTTTCTGGCGCACCTCATTAACAAAGGTATCGTCTTTCCAATAAGTTTCAATGGCCGTTTTAGCCGTAATAAAGGCCATATTGTTACCACGGAAGGTGCCATTGTGCTCACCCGGATTCCAGATATCCAGTTCCGGTTTAAGCAGCACCAACGCCATCGGCAGACCATACCCGCTCAACGATTTGGATACTGTGACGATATCCGGAACAATACCGGCCGCCTCGAAACTGAAGAAATCACCAGACCGGCCATTACCGGCCTGAATATCGTCCAGAATCATCAGAATGTCATGCTTGCGGCAGAGTTTCTCAAGGCCTTTCAGCCAGTCGATGCTGGCGGCATTCAGACCGCCCTCGCCCTGGACGGCTTCCACGATAACGGCGGCGGGCAGATCTGTCCCCGACGAATTATCACTCAGCAGCTTGTCCATCATTTTGATGGTGTCGACATCTTTGCCGTAGTAGCCGCAATAAGGCATGAATTCGACACTGCTCAGCGGTACACCCGCACCGCCACGATGGTTCTTGTTACCGGTGGTGGCGACCGCGCCTAGGGATACACCGTGGAAACCGTTAGTGAACGAAATAATGCCATCACGGCCTTTGACCTTGCGTGCCAGCTTTAAAGCCGCTTCAACACAGTTGGTGCCGGTCGGCCCGGTGAACTGCATTTTATAGTCCAGACCGCGGGGCTTCAGGATAACGTCCTGGTAAGCCTGCATAAAATCCTGCTTGGCGGTGGTCCAGAGATCCAGACCCTGGCTGACGCCGTCGTTTTCGATGTATTCCAGCAGCGCTTTCTTCAACACATCGTTGTTATGCCCGTAGTTCAGTGAGCCGGCACCGGCGAGAAAATCCAGATACTCTTTACCGTCTGTAGTGAACAGATGGGCGTTCTTGGCCCGATTGAAAACCACCGGGAATGCACGTGAATAAACGCGAACCGCAGATTCAGTCGATTTCAGAAATTCCATAGTCTTGCCTATTAGCATGTCAGGTTCGAGGTAACGGCTTGGTGAAAGGCCCGATTCTCAGCAAAAATTCGGAATCGTGATGACCACCGAAGTGGGTGCCTTTCTCAAAATGCTCGTGGTACGTCAGCTCGGCGCCCATGTCACGGGCAAATGAACGGAACAACGCCCAGGAAGCATCGTTGTCCTCGGTAATCGTCGTTTCCATGTGGGTCACACTTTTACAGGCGTCCCGGGCCACGATGGCTTTCAGCATTCGTTTGGCCAGGCCCTGACCACGGCCTTTCTCGTGGACCGCCACTTGCCACACGAAAACGGTTTCAGGCTGCTCGGGAGGGATATAGCCGGAGATGAAGCCGACCAGATCGCCCTCTTTCTCCGCGGCCACGCCGGTTTCGGCAAAATGACTGCACTGCAGGAGGTTGCAGTAAATTGAATTGGGGTCCAGCGGGGGGCATTCTGCGACCAGTTGGTGAAGTCTGTAGCCATCATCCTTGTGAGGTTTTCTGAGGTTGATGGCGGTGGTTTCCGAGCCTTTATCTGTCATGTTTTGGTTGGTTCGCGTCAAAATTTAGGAATTAAATTATATAGAGCTCAAAATAAAAATCAAATCGAGGCGTTTGTTCAGGACAGCAAAACGAGGCAAACCTGTTAGTAATAATAACCCTCTCAGGCGGATACGCCAGCGCTAAAATACAACGCCTCGGTGCTCAGGTCTGTACCGGAGACAATGCGCGCCCGATAGGACAGTTCCGCGTCAGACCCGGCTGGCCATAATGCATCGAACTGGGCGCGCCAGGCTTGCTGATCAAACCTGACCGGCATCAGCGAAAGCTGTGTCCGCCCAGTGATAATGCCCGCCACCGGCGCGTTGAAGGGCTTGGTGGTGCTGAGCCGCGCGATAAGGCCACGGCTGTCTGACATCAGATTGCCCATACCGGCAGAGCCGTTATTCAGTACCTGACGGGGCCTGCCATCAACCACGCCCTGCCAGATCAGGGGCAGACAGGTGTGGGTACACAGCATAATGTCCGCCCCGGTCGCCCGGAACCAGGCCGCCAGTTGATCGTTATTACCTTGAGCAAATGATTCGTAAGACAGCCCCCAGCCCGCCAGGGACTCTGGGTCACCATGCAGAATCAAAACCTTTAGGCCACCAAAGATCATGCAGCGAAAACGGGCAAGACCCGCCAATTGCGCCTGGATGTCGCTATGCCGGTCAGCTACCGCCTGCAGTCGCGCCATGATCCGGTTCGACCGTGACACCACGTCGCTAGCGACGAACTCAGGATAGGCACAACCGCAACCTGCACCGTTACTCGGATGCGCAAGCTCATACTCGACGTTGCCCAGCATGGCATCGTGGCGCAGCACCCGCTGGTTTACCTCGCTGAACAGCTCATCGCTGGCGTTAAACCAGTTAAAGTCACCGTTAAACAGCAGCTTTACCCGTCGCCCTTCGGCCTCCTCTGCCGCCGCCATGGCTTCGATCTCATCAAGGGCAAGCGTGTTCCCATAGAGGCCACCGATGACATAGAGCACGTCCTCGGTGAGTGTTTCCGGTGCCTGGCAAAGCGATTCCGGGGTGTAGCGGTAATGAATGGGACAACTGCGGCCTTCGCTGCTCATCAGGAAAGCTCACTAATGGCGTCGGCGCGACCGGTCAGCCGTCGTAACGCCAGGGGTGCAAAAAAGCCAGCAGTGCAGATCAGAAAACCATAGGCATTGACGCCCAACAGCGTACCGTAAGCGCCGTCGCCAATCGCCCAGCTTGCCGGTATCAGGCCGGTCGCCAGTAACAGACCAAGACCAAGGCCGGTCCAGAAGCTGAGATGGAAACTCCAGGGCGACCAGCGGGTGAACCCGTAGAACAGGAACACTGGCGCCAGCCCCATTACCATGGTGCCGGAAATAGTCGTGGCTTTCAAAATGTCGGTTCCGGCAAACATGGGCAGGTTGCCGAGAATCGAGAATATGATCATCACTGTGGCCCCCACCCGCATACTCGGCAACCGCTCCGCCGTGCGCCTGACGAGTTTCGGCAAGTCGACGGCCAGGGATTTGGCCAGAGAAGAAAACGTGGAGTCCAGCGTAGAACCTGCCGAGGTCATCATGATCACGCTCATAAAAAACAGCGCGGTCAGTCCCAACGCCTGCCCTACCGCCGCCGGTGCATTGCCCGCAGCATCGATTCCGTTCAGTTGCGCGTGAACGCCCACCAGGCTGAACGTAAACACCGCGACAAAGCCTAGCAAACCCGCCACCACAAAGCTCTTGAGCATGGCTTTTTCCTTATTCACAAAGCCGCGGTCGGTCATGACGGGGTCGTGGAAGGGGTAACTGAATATCTGCAGCCCGGCGACCAACAGCAGGTCCATGCCAGCATTGAGTCGGAACTCGCCCGTGGTCAGCAAAGTCGCCGGATCGTTGGCCGGAATAATCAGAAATAGAACAGCGCCGATGAAAAACACAAACACCACCGACTGAATGACATCGGTGAAGATGGAGCTGCGCAATCCACCTTTCAGACTGTAGGCGAGGGTAAAGAAGGTGAACAACATGGCGGCGGTGTAGTACTCCCAGTCACCGGGTAAGCCGAAGTAGCCGCCCACCACAGCAGTGTTGCTCCAGACTTCGTTATACAGGCGAATGAGAATAGCGGCGGCGAAAGAGAGAGACGCCAGCCGACCGAACCGGGAGGTAATGAATTCCTGCAGGCTGGTCGCCCCGGTCTGGGTGCGGATCAGGTAGATAACGTAACCGGCGACCGGGATCGACAGCCAGTAGGTGGCGTAGGCAAGGCCGCCCACAACACCATAGGCCTCACCGAGGTTGGCGGCGTTGGTAACCGACTTGGCAAAAATCCAACTGATAAAAATGCTGGCGGTGAGTGACCACTGACCGACCGGGTTACCGTGGTCATCGGCGCCTTTGTAAAACGAAGCCGGGTTCTTGCTGCGCGGCGACAACGCATACATGACGATGCCATAGACCAGCAGGAATCCCCAGAACAGGCTGGCTTCAGTGAATGACATGCTGTTTTGTTCTCCCTCGTATTTAATCCAGAACGGTCGTAAATCATGCTTGGTGCCATGAAGGGGATTGAAAAGAGCTTTTCCAGACACGCTACAAGCACCTCCCTGTGCGCTTGATCTCCGGCCATCCATGGCCTCCGACAGTCTGAAAAAGCTCTTTCCAACCCCCTTCTTCCGGCGGCAGAGACGCCCTAAAAGTTCGAGGCGAAGTGTGCGGTGATGCGTTTGGAAACCGTGTGCAGCCAAGGATGGCTGCACACGAGCCCTACAGGGACGTATTTACGGGCGTGTTTGCAAACGCCTCACCTCGCAATTCGCTATCTCCCAACCTGAAGCCAACCCAGTTCAGCCAGGCGCCGAACAACTCGCCCCAAACCGGTAGCAGGAAAAGCACCGGTGATGTCGCAACATGATTCGCTCGTCCATGCTTTCCGTCAGTGTCCCGCCGAGATCGTACTCCGGATCATCGTCCACCAACGTGCAGGCATAAACCCGAACCTGGTCGCCTTTTTTCACCAACATGCGAGTATAGGTACACATGAAGTGTGATCGGGTCGCCCTGGTGGGATATTTTTCCATGCAGTTTTCGGTGATTTCCGGG
The DNA here is from genome assembly GCF_040882185.1 of Marinobacter sp. Classification (GTDB taxonomy): domain Bacteria; phylum Pseudomonadota; class Gammaproteobacteria; order Pseudomonadales; family Oleiphilaceae; genus Marinobacter. Next base: position 23,670 of record NZ_JBBEBW010000005.1, read on the forward strand.
CTGCCGTCTTCCGACCCCGGTGTGCCGAGATCCGGGAACGAAGTGAAGGCCAGATATTCAGGGATGTCCCACTCACGGAAAATCGCCCGGAACGAGGCTTCAACCTCGGCAACCACTTCGTTTTCATCCGTTTGACGGGCGATGGAGACTTTGAAGCCCTGCTCATGCAACCAGCGAATGCCTTCCAGGGCCTTTGCGAAACTGCCTTCACCACGGTCGACGTCGTGGCGGACCGCATCGGGATAATCAAGGCTGACCCGGAAGTGAATCGGATAGGGATTGTTCAACAGCGGCGCTACCTGATGGGTGCGCTTGAGCAGCGGGTCGGTGGCGTTGGTCAACACGAAACAGGGCCGGTGCTGACTGGCGTAATTCAGGATATTAACGAAATCCTTGATCACGAAAGGCTCACCGCCGGTGAACGAAAACTGCTCGACGCCCATAGCCAGGGCTTCGTGGATAAACGGCTTCACGTCACTCAGCTTCATGCCTGGAATGCGCCCATCCCCCGGATGTGAACCTTCCAGGCAGAACGGACAGGCCAGATTGCAGGCGGTGCCCGTGTGGATCCACAGTTCCTTGAGCCGGTCCGCATCAATGTAGCCACGAGGGTCTCCATTGCGGGTGTGGGTCCAGCTGTCTCGCGCACGGGGAGCGATGACTTCCGCCACCGGGATTCTGCGTGCCGTGCTGTCATTTACCGCCATACTTACTCCGTTGTGTTCTGGGTGTATCAAAACTGATCGCTATCACCGGCGTTGTTCTGCAATTTCAGCTTTCTGAGTGCGGCCTTTACCCCGCCGGCGCCAGCCGTGGAGCTTCTCCAGTAACTTCAGGATGCCCTGGGGGGCATGAGCCCGCTTCCATTCCCCAGCGGCGTATTTGGCCGACTCGTTCCAGGTCGGATAGGGGTGAATCGTTCCCAGAATCTTGTTCATACCCAGGCCGTGCTTCATCGCCAGGGTGAACTCTGCCAGTATCTCGCCAGCGTGAGATCCCACCACCACCGCCCCAAGAATTTTGTCCTTGCCCGGGGGCGTTAACACTTTGATAAAGCCCTGGTTTTCGCTTTCCGTAATAGCCCGGTCCAGGTCATCCAGACCGTAACGGGTGACCTCATACGACACGCCTTTGGCTTTCGCTTCGGCCTCACTCAGCCCAACCCGCGCTACTTCCGGCGAGGTAAACGTGACCCAGGGCATGACCCGATAATCCACCTTGAAGCGCTTGAACTGCCCGAATAGCCCGTTCACCGCTGCGTACCAGGCCTGGTGGGCCGCTGCGTGGGTGAACTGATACGGCCCGGCCACATCGCCGCAGGCAAAAATATTGGGGTACCTGACGCTGAGGTCGTCTTCGACCATCAAGGTACCGTTTCGTTCCGGCTCAATGCCTAATACGTCCAATCCCAGGCCCTGAGTGTTGCCACTGCGGCCGACGGCAACCAGCACCTGGTCGAAAGCAATACGCACGCGTTCTCCTTTATGCTCACAGTAAACGACCTTCTCGCCATCCTCAGTGCTGAATTCCGCGGCCTTATGATCAAGCCGTACATCGATACCCTCACGCTGGAATTGCTCGAGCACCAGAGCCGATACCTCGTCGTCCTCTTTCGCGAGCAGCCGGTCGAACATTTCCACCTGGGTTACCTTCGAGCCCAGCCGCGCGAAAGCCTCGGCCAGTTCGGAGCCAATCGGGCCGCCCCCCAGAATCAGTAACCGTTCCGGCTGCTGCTCCAGCGACCACAGGTTCTCCGAGGTCAGCGGTTCCATATCCGCCAGGCCAGGGATCGGCGGCACCGCAGGTTTACCACCGGTGGCGATGACGATACTTCTGGCCGTCAACCGCTGGGTAGTGCCGTCGTTGCCCTGCACCTCAAGCTCCCACGGTGAGATGAAACGAGCCTCCCCAAAGAGGCAATCAACCCCCAGTTTGCGATAACGCTCTGGCGAATCATGAGGCTCGATTTCTGCAATGATGCGTTTGACCCGGCCCATGATGGTTGCGAAGGAACCCTTGACCGGAACCGACTCCAATCCATACCGATCGGCATGGCGCAATGTGTCGGCCGCCTTTGCCGACCGGATCAGCGCTTTGGATGGCACGCAACCGGTATTAAGGCAGTCGCCGCCCATCTTGTGCTTTTCGATCAGCGCGACTTTGGCTTTTACCGCCGCCGCAATATAGGCCGACACCAGCCCGGCGGAGCCACCGCCGATCACCAACAGGTTGTAGTCAAACGAATCCGGCTTATCGAAGCCCTTATAGACTTTGCGACGCCGGAGAAAGCCCACTACAAACTTGGCGATCAGTGGGAACAGACCCAGCAGGACGAACGACAACAGCAAACCCGGAGAGGCGATATCACCCACGGAGTCGATCTGAGCCAGTTGGGTGCCCGCGTTCACATAGACGAAGGTTCCCGGCAGCATCGCAGCCCAGCTCACCGCCATATACGTCAGCAGTTTCATGCTGGTCAGGCCCATGGTGAGGTTGATCAGAAAGAACGGAAATACCGGCACCAGACGCAGGGTGGCGAGGTAGAAGGCGCCATCTTTCTCAATACCTTTGTCCATGCGGGCAACCGTTTCGCCGTAGCGGCGTCTCAGGGTGTCCCGGAGCAGGAAGCGGGCCACCAGAAATGCCAGCGATGCACCCAGTGTAGAGGCCACTGACACTGCCATCAGGCCATAGATATTGCCAAAAAATGCGCCGCCAGCCAGGGTCATGATGGTGGCGCCCGGCAGAGACAGGGCGGTGACCGCCACATAGATCAGTACGAAACCGAGGATAGCAGTCGTGGTGTTGTTGTTGATCCATTGGCTGAGATCTGCCTGGTGACGCTGAAGATTTTCAAGCGTCAGCAGACCAGGGCCATCAAACGCTATAAAAACGCCAACCAGAACAGCAATGAGCGCAACGATGACCAGTTTTTTGTGATTCATTAATTCACCTGAACGGATGAGTTTGTCGACCAGTGCATGATAGACACATGACACGCCGGAAGGTTACAGGCCAGAGGCAAACTTTATGAAATCGTGACAAAAGCCCTTTCGGGCTTTGTACGATGGCGAGACAAATAAAGAGGCAAATAAAGTTGTATCGGATGAAAAGTAACTGAAGTCAATCACGAAAGTCAGCGGCTTTCGTATTCCTGCACCAGTGATCGCAGGAAGTACATGCCAGCGGAGCTCAGGAAATAGCGGCTGGCCCCGGACTTGAACAGGAAGTTCCGACTTAGCAAGTAGTCCAGCGCGCCCTGCAGACCTTTCTCCAGCCGCGCGGCGCGAAGAATATCCTGATATTCCTCATCTGCACCGATGGCGTTGAGATCGTCCTCTTTCAGACCGGCATCCGCACGGCCCAGGTACTCCAGATCCCGCCCGGTACGGGCGAAATAGCGCCCAATGATCAGCAGAATCACCTGCACCCGGAAGGCATTTTCATCGTGTTCTTCACTCTCATCGTCGGTGTCCTCACGAATGTAGAAGAACGCACCCTGCTCGCTGAAGACCAGCTCAAATCCAAGATGCTCATACAACCGGCGAAAGTGACTGAGGTGGTTATAGACCAGATTGTACAAACGGTTGTCTTCCAGTTCCGCCCGGTGTGAATTGTAGGATTCCCGGAGGATAACCCGGCCCGCCACCAGTTCCCGATAGAGGGCGGCAGAATCCCGTGGCAGGATACCTTCAAAGCCGTTGCGTTCTTCCCCGATCTTCGGGTGCGCGTCATTCTGCATGCTGTAGCCTGCGTTTGCGGTAAATATATTGCTCGTCGTTATCTGGCCCCAACTGGCGGAAGCGGTTCGTGGTTACCAGAGTCAGGGGAGCGAGATCGGCATGGGAGAGGCGGTTCATCGCCGCCAGCAAGTCCGGGAAGCGGTAACCGCTGATAAAGCCCTCGAGACGTCCATGCAGCTCCAGCACCAGATCCGTCGTCGGCCGCAGCTCCAGGGAGTCGACCCAGCGGAACAGCGTCTCCACCCGCTGTATGTCCATGGCTGTACCCTTGGTCTGGGCCGCCAGTTCCGGCAACATCGGCGCTTCGTGCTGCCGTTTCAGATCATTCAGCCGTAGAGTGAGTTCTGAGAACAGCAAGTGATAATAGCTCTCCGACTGGCCAAAGGCGTATTGCCTGGGCCGCCAATGCCCCTTGAGGCCTGACAACCAGGCCGTGCTGCGGACAAATTCGCGGCCGTCGAGGCGGGTTTTGCGCAGGTCCTGAGTGCGGGTTTCCTCCAACAGATCGCGCAGGTGCTGAAAGTGATGCTCCATGGCGTTGTACTGGACCATTCCGACACGGGTTTTTCGCAGGAAGTGGTCTACCTCGACCGCGACTTTCTGGATCGGCCGGTGCATGGCGTTCAGGCTCAGGGCGGCCCGAAATATCTGGTCCGCCGTGATTTGTTGGTCGTTACGCTCGAGCAGTTCCCGAATGCCCTGCAGGGTGCCAAACAGGTTAACACCGTCCGCCAGCCGGGAGTCCGGATTCAGGAACACCAACGTCGGTTTGATGTGACGCTCATACAGAGTGGTGATCTGTTCAAACAGATTCTGGCGAAACTCGCCAAACGCTTCATTGCCGCGGCTGGCCTCACCAGACAAATCCGCCAGTTCGGCGCTGATGGTCTGCATGCGGAAAATATTCTGGCGCAAAACGCCGATCAGTTGGCTGATACGCTCGTTCAGGTCTTCCCGGAGCTCGGTGAAATCCGGGTCGGCCTCATTGAAGGTGCTCTCGGTGAGTCGGTCCCGAACATCCCGCAGGGTCACCAGATAGGACCGCAGTCGGGCGTCGGTCAACTCCTGATAGAGCGACGCGTTACAGGCGCGCATCAATCCCAGCAAGGCATCCTGGAATACCAGGCGACGTTCCCCCGCTACCTTATCAATATCAATCACCATGCCGCTGCGAAACAGATTATCGCTGCTGAACGCCCTACGCAGCCTTTCCTGCTCGGCTTTGCGCAGTCCGCTGGCGTAATCCAGCACGGAGTGGACCAGATCACTTTCCAACACATAGCGGGTGTCACCAGCGTCCATGCGCTCGATCATCCGGAACATTACCTTGGGATGCTCGAACAGGATGCGAGTGGTCTCAAGGGTGCTGAAGCGCTTGCTCATGGGTGCTCGTCTGCCGGCTCGTGCTCATGAGCGTTATCCCAGAGACCGGACTGGGAGTGGTCGAGCCAGTTCTGAGTGCCGTTGCGGGCAAAGCCCTCGGCACCGCCCCAGAACACCAGCGTACGTCGGCTGTCGTAGGGACGGGCGGTTCGCATCTGGCCCACTTCCAGATGTCGGCCGACCTGGTAAATCACTTCCGGGCTGGCGCTGTGCGTAGCGGCGGCAAACAGATTGAAACCCTGGCCCTTGAGGCGCTCCAGCAGCGAAGGCATCTGGCTCACATCCACACTCGCCAACTCATCCAGCACCATCGGGAACGACAGATGCACGCCCGGATACAGCACCCGGCGCAATAGCCTGTGTACCAGTTCAAGGTTGATCAGGGCGGTGGTGGAGGTAGACTGACCCTTGGTATCGAGGCCAGTGCTGTCCTGTTTACGGGTGCGATAGGAGACACCGGTAATGACCTTGTCCATGGTCAGCCGGTAGCCCTGGGACTGGTCACTGAAGAATTCCGCCACAAACACCCGCAGCCGGTCATAGAAAGCATCGGACTGAAGCTGGTCAGAGTAAGGATCAATGCCCTCGGACTCTTCTACCAGATTACGGAATTTCGGATCGGTGTGAATATCCACCCGAATTTCCACCAGGTCGTTGATGGTAACGCCCTCAAGCTCGCTATTGAGCTGGTTCTCAAAACGCCGGATATGCTCGCTGTTGGCCTTCAAAGCCTGCCGGTAACTCGCCACGGTCTCATTGTGGGCGGTGATCTGCCCCCGCAATAACTGCTCCTGTTCGGTCAGTTCCGCAAATACCTGGTCGAGGCGCTGGAAGCTTTCTCTGATCACGGCAGCGATGGGGCTGTCGTGCTGTAGCTGGCCTTCACGATCTTCCAGAATGCCTTCCCGCTCGAAATGCCGGAGGTGATTCAGGATCGATTGCCGCAGCTCTGTGAGCTCGTCCAATTGGCGTGCAATATCGTCCAGCGCTACCACCGTTAGCGCCTCCGGCGGCAGCGCAGCCGTCGCGACCGCCGCAGCGAGTACCGGAATGCGATGCTGCAACGAGCCGACGGATTTATTGAGCTGGATAAACTCGTTCTCCCGCTCGGTGACCCGGCGTAATTCGGCGTCGGCCCTGGCCAGTTTTTCCTGCACCGCTTCCAACCGTTCCCGCTCCAGCGCCAGCGCGCTCTCGGTCTCAGCTTTAACTTTCTCGCAATCACGGATACCGGCTTCGGCATCCTGGCTGTTGATCCGGGCCGCGGGCAGGCGCTCCAGTAGTTCCAGATCCTGCCTGGCGGCGGTCACTTCTTTTTCGGTATCAGCGATTTTTCGGGGACGGTCCAGGGCTTCATTGTCACCGTCGACCAACTCATCAAGACGACGTTGAAGGTCTCGGCGATCCCCAGAACACTTCTGGCGCTGAGACTCAAGATCCTCCTGATGCAATGGCTGGCGTTTGAACTCAGTATCAAACCATTCAAATACTTCAGCGGCGGGCGTAAACAGTTCGGCGAAGGCCTCAATGGTCGCGGTAGTTTTCGCGTCCAACGCCTGGCCCGGGCTCGCCAGTACAAGACGCGAATCCAGCGCCTGCAAAGGCGCCACCATGGATTCGTCCAACTGCCGGTGCAATTGCCACTTCTGACGCTGCTGGCGATCAATTACCTGCTTCAGTTGACGGTCAATCGCGCTGATCTGATCGTTCAGCCGCTGCTTCTGGACCTGGGCCTGAGCGGCGTTCTGCAGGGCCCGCAACTGGGACTCCGATGCGTCCAGCTCTTCGGTGAGAATGCTGCGAATATCCTCCGGGCTCATACCGGCGTAGCGGGCCATCATCAACTCCCCACGGCGCTGGTCGTCCTCAGCCTTGACGAGGCCTCGGTTGTGGGTTTTGAGCTCTCCGTTCAGTTCTTTGAGTTGATCGTCCAGGCCTTTTACCTGCCGCTCGGAATGACGGGCGGTTTCCCGGATGTCTGCCCGGGCGTTGTTTGCCTGCTGGTGGACCTCCCGGGACTGTTCCAATGCCATCGCCAGGCCATCACGGAAGGCGGCAAAATCGCCCTGGCTGTTAGCCATTTCCTGATGGCGTCGGTAGGACTGGCTCAGCTTATCGAATCGGGGCCGCTCCTTTTCGATGCGGGTGAGGCGCTCATCCTGGGATTTCAACTCTTCGTGGCGCAACAGGAACTGGTCGATGTCGAAATCGAAGGCGTCGTCGGCAAATTTCTTGTCCGCCTCGATGATACTGGCGACCGCCTCGGCCATTGCGCGGTCGTCCGCTTTCATCTCGAAAAGTAAAAGGATGAGGGTGCGCAGGGACTGAACCTTGCGCTCATCGCCGTCCGCTAGCGGCAATACCGAATAGCGCACTGCATCCGGCGACATTAGGTCGCTGCTGTAAAGCATGGTCTTGAGTTTGTGGGGATCACTGGTGACCACGACGTTGCGAGACAGCTTTTTGACCGCCTCCGCCACTTTTGTGACCGACAAACCGGAGATCGCATGGCCAATACCATCTTCATCCTGCTCCGCGCTCCAGAACAGCGGGCGAAGATCGTCATAGGTCGCGGGCACAAACATCCGTCCATAACTCAGATCACTGGAGCGGTCCCGGTAGAGAATCTGGCAGTGCACACCGGCGGGGTTTTCTGCTTCCATAATCAAAAAGCTGTACTGGCCCGGAAAGTAATGCTGGTAGCTCTCTTCGTTGGAATAGAAGCTGCCAGCACTGGCATTGCGAAAAGAGAACTTCTTGCGACTGTTGCGGAAATTGCCCTCGGGCAGCAAGAACAGGCGCAGGGAATTCAGCAGGCTGGACTTGCCAAGGTTACCGGTTCCGAGGATGACGGCATGCTCGTCGACCGGAATTTCCACGTAGCAAAAACCTGCGGAATCGACCAGCACCAGGCGCCGTATACGAAATCCAAACTGATCAAGGCTCACTCTGATTCTCCATATAAATCTGCGTGTTCCAGAATCATTTCCTGCTCCATAAAATGGCCAGTCTCGCGAAATGTCTTGGCCAGGTCCTCAAACCCGAGCTGAAGCGCCAGCTCGATGGCCTGAACGGCGCGCTCTGTTGTTTTAGGCTTCATCCTAAACAGACGATGGTGAATCTGCCACTTCGGTGGCTGAACCAAGACGACGCCGTTGCCCAGCCTGTTGCGTAGGGACGAGTATATTCGTAAACCGCCCAGATCATAATCGAACGCACACAAAACCTGGCTGTACTGACCTAACCAACTGACATTCAGCGAACGCACGATACGATTGCCGCCAGCAAGCACGACGTCGGTATTCTCAAGGCTGAACACTTTGCCGAAGCAATGGGAGGCGAAGGCCAGCATTGCCTCCGGCCGCGCAAAGTTCTGCTCGTTTTCTATCAGCAGGACGTTGGGTTTGGCAGCGAAATCCTGCAGTTGTTCGCCTTCCGTCAAAACGATCACCGCAGGGCGGCAGTCAACCAGGGCACTGTGATAGACCAGCACGAAGGAGGTATCGGTCTGATAGCGGTGGGAGTCACCAAGTAAAGTCGCCTCGGCACGGTTCTGGGGAATTACTGAGCCCGCCTCGAGCTGATCCAGTAGCCCGGCTTCGAGACAGGTGACCCGCCAGCGGTTGGCGGCTACTTTTTCAGTGCTGAACAGTCCCTGATGATGCTTCCGGAGAGTCGCAGGGAGGTGCCTGACGAAGCCGTGATAATTGATGGGCTCGCCCCGTCGGATGCTCTGGATGTAATGACTCAGATTCATAAATAGGCTTTATTTGCGGTCGTTGGGCCCATTATCGGCGTACCAGCACAATTATGGCACGGGCCACAATCTACTTAAGTCGTAGATTGTGAGCATTTGTAAATACATCGACTAGTATAAAAGCGAAGTCCTTATGAAAGGCACGCTCTGCCTCTGAGGTTGCGTACACAGACAATGCACCAAATTCCGGCCTGAATGCACGAATCAAGGTCAATTTTGTGAAAAAGGTGCATGAGCTTGAACGGACACTTTCAGAGAGAAAACTTTATTCCAATAATAATCAGTATGTTATGCAGCCTGGCTTACGCCTTGCTAAGACGCAGTGGCTGTGTACCTAACCGAAACTTCGGAGACTTACCATAATGAAGAAACAACTCTCACTCGTCGCTGTCGCGGTAACACTGGCTGGCACCCTGATGACAGGCAATGCACTGGCTGCAACCCTGCAAGATGTTAAATCAAGGGGGCATTTGCAGTGTGGCGTTACCAGCGGTTTACCGGGCTTTTCTCAGCCCGATGAAAAGGGTAATTGGACCGGTATCGACGTCGATACCTGCCGCGCAGTCGCGGCTGCGGTTTTTGGCAGTGCTGAGAAGGTCGAATTCACACCGTTGACAGCAAAAGAACGCTTTACGGCGTTGCAGTCTGGCGAAATCGATGTTCTGTCCCGCAACACTACCTGGACCCTGACCCGCGATGCTTCATTGGGCCTCAACTTCACCGGTACCAACTACTACGACGGCCAGGGCTTTCTGGTTAGAAAAGAACTCGGCGTAGACGACGCAGAACAGCTGGACGGCGCAACCGTCTGTATCCAGGCCGGAACGACCACTGAGTTGAACCTGGCAGACTACTTCCGTACCAAGGGCATGAAATTCAACCCGCTGGTGTTTGATACCTCCGAGCAGACTGTCAGCGGTTTCGCTGCTGGCCGTTGCGACGTTCTGACGTCCGACCGCTCCCAACTGGCGGCCTTGCGCAGCAAACTGGAAGATCCTAGCAGCGCGGTTATCCTGCCAAACATTATTTCCAAGGAACCTCTTGGCCCGGTTGTTCGTCAAGGCGATGACCAATGGTTCAACATTGTCAAATGGGCACTCTTCACTCAAATTAACGCCGAAGAACTGGGTATCACCCAGGATAACGTCTCGGAAATGAAATCTTCCGACAACCCTGAGATTCAGCGTCTGCTGGGTACCACAGGGGATATGGGTGAGAAACTTGGCTTGCCGGCTGACTTTGGCTTCCGGATCATCGAGACCGTTGGTAACTACGGCGAAATGTATGACCGTAACGTTGGACCAGACACCCCGCTTGGGCTCGATCGTGGTCTGAACGCACTGTGGAACGACGGCGGCATCATGTACGCGCCCCCGGTACGTTAACCCGATAGCCACGACATCCCGGCCACAGAGGTGGCCGGGATGTTTGAAGTTCAGTTGCCCCTGATCAAGGGCGTATTCCGGGTTTCTCCATGAACGAATCGAATATGACTCCTGCACGCACGCGTCCCAAACCCTGGAATGACCCCAGGATACGGACGATTGTATTTCAGACCGTCGCCCTCGCGGCTGTCTTCTGGTTTGGCTGGACACTGTTCCAGAACACCCTGAGCAATATGGAAAGCCGCGGTATCAGCACCGGTTTCGGCTTCCTGGATCAGACCTCGGGGTTTGGCATCATCATGAGCCTGATCCCCTACGATTCCACCATGACCTACGGTCGCACCTTCTGGGTGGGTCTGCTCAATACTTTGCTGGTCTCGGCCATGGGTGTTGTGGCTGCAACGATCATAGGCTTTATCGTGGGTGTGGCACGACTCTCCAGTAACTGGCTGATTGCAAAACTGGCGCTGGTGTACGTTGAAACCATCCGCAATATTCCGCTGCTACTGCAAATTTTCTTCTGGTACTTTGCGGTCCTGCAACATCTTCCGAGCCCGCGCCAGAGTATTGATGTAGCTGACATGCTGTTTCTCAGCAACCGCGGCCTCTACTTCCCGACGGCTGTGACAGAACCCGGCTTTGGCTGGGTAATGGCGGCTCTGATCGCCGGTATCGTGGCGACGGTAGTGATTCATCGGTGGGCGAAGAAACGCCAGCTCAAAACCGGCCAGTTATTTCCCGCGTTCCGGGTCGGGCTGGGACTGATCGTCGCGCTGCCCGTGCTGGTGTTTGCTCTGACCGGCGGCCCACTGGTATGGGAAATGCCCTCCCTGACCGGTTTTAACTTTACTGGCGGCGCCTCGATTCTGCCGGAACTGGCAGCGCTCTGGATTGCCTTGTCGCTCTATACTGCGAGCTTCATTGCCGAGATCGTCCGGTCCGGCATTCTGGCCGTCAGTCATGGTCAGACCGAGGCGGCCAGCGCTCTCGGCTTGCGCTCAAACCTGACACTGCGCCTGGTAGTCATTCCCCAGGCCATGCGGGTCATCATTCCGCCGCTGACCAGCCAATACCTTAACCTGGTGAAAAACTCTTCACTGGCGACTGCTATTGGTTATCCGGACCTGGTATCGGTGTTCATGGGGACGACCCTGAACCAGACCGGGCAGGCGGTCGAAGTAGTGGCCATCACCATGGCCGTCTATCTCACCATCAGCCTGATCATTTCTGTTCTTATGAACATCTACAACCGCGCCGTAGCGCTGCAGGAGCGATGATGAGCCTTCCATCGGAATTACCGCCCCGGCAGGAAATCGGCGTGATTGGCTGGGTGCGTAAAAACCTGTTTTCCACCTGGTACAACATCGTTCTGACACTGGTCGCTGCCTATCTGGTGGTTACCAGTGTCGGGCCGCTGCTGAACTGGGTGTTTCTTGAAGCCACCTTCACCGGTGAAACGGCCGCTGATTGCAGTGGCGAGGGCGCTTGCTGGCTGTTCATTGGCCAGCGGCTTAACTTCTTTATCTACGGATTTTACCCCGATGCCCTGCAGTGGCGCGTCGATATCATGTTCGGGTTGTTGGCCGTGGCCTTCGCCCCCCAGTTCATCGAGCGCTTTCCGGGCCGCAAGTGGTTCGGGGTATTCGGGCTGACCGGTCTGCCGCTGATCGGCTACATCCTGATCCCCGGCGGCTGGTTCGGTCTGGAAGAAGTCCAGAGCAGCCGATGGGGCGGCCTGATGCTGACGTTGATTCTGGCCTACGTGGGCATTCTCGCAGCATTGCCCATCGGTACCGTACTGGCGCTTGGCCGTCGTTCGGAGATGCCTATCATCCGTGGTCTTTGCGTGGTTTTCATCGAAGTATGGCGAGCAGTACCGTTGATCACCGTGCTGTTTATGGCTTCAGTAATGCTGCCCCTTTTCCTGCCTGATGGAGTCAACTTTGAAAAGCTGATGCGGGCGTTGATCGGGATCATTCTCTGGCAGTCAGCCTACATGGCAGAAGTGATACGGGGTGGCTTGCAAGCGATACCGAAAGGCCAGTACGAAGCCGCCAGCGCCCTGGGTCTGGGCTACTGGCGCAAAACCGGGCTGGTGGTATTGCCCCAGGCCCTGACAATGGTAATTCCCGGTATCGTGAACACGTTCATTTCGTTGTTCAAGGACACCACACTGGTTCTCATCATTGGCCTGTTTGATATTCTGGGGGCCGTCCAATCAACGATCACTGATCCGGCCTGGCGTAACGTCACCACCGAAGGCTATGTCTTCGTGGCCTTCTGTTTCTGGGTATTCTGCTTCGGCATGTCCCGTTACAGCCAGAACCTTGAACGAAAACTCGACACTGGTCATAAATCCTGACGGGACATCACCATGACTGAACAAACTATTGCACAAACCCCGGAGGACACACGCACCTCCCCGGTACAATCTGCCAAGCATGCTGACAGGACCGTCATCAAGGTCGCGGACATGCACAAATGGTATGGCACCTTTCATGTGCTCAAAGGCCTCAATCTGGATGTGAAGGAAGGCGAACGCATCGTCATCTGCGGGCCTTCGGGCTCGGGTAAATCCACTTTTATCCGTTGCATCAATCGGTTGGAGGAACATCAGCGTGGCCAGATTATCGTCGATAACGTCGAGCTCACCGACGACTTGAAACAGATCGACACGGTGCGCAAGGAAGTCGGCATGGTGTTCCAGCACTTTAATCTGTTTCCCCACCTGACCGTGTTGGAGAACTGCTGTCTGGCGCCACTCTGGGTGCGCAAGGTGCCCAAGCGCGAAGCCGAAGCTAGTGCTATGGAATATCTGGAGCGGGTCAAGATTCCAGAACAGGCAAACAAGTACCCAGGCCAGCTCTCAGGTGGTCAGCAACAGCGGGTTGCCATTGCCCGGGCGCTGTGCATGAAGCCAAAAATCATGCTGTTTGACGAGCCTACATCGGCGCTGGACCCTGAGATGATCAAGGAAGTGCTGGACGTCATGATTGAGTTGGCAGGCAGCGGCATGACCATGATTTGTGTCACCCACGAAATGGGCTTCGCCAAAACCGTAGCGGATCGGGTGATTTTCATGGATGAGGGCGAAATTGTGGAAGTAGCGCCACCGGAGGAGTTCTTCACAAATCCCCAGGAGGCGCGGACCCAGCAGTTCCTGAAGCAGATTTTGCATCACTGATACTGAGGTGCTGGCGATAGCCTTCTTCGCGACTGAAGTCGCTCCTACCAACCCCCAGAATCTAGGGCCCTCTGTAGGAGCGGTTTCAACCGCGATCCTGGCTATCGGCGATCATCTCAGCGCCGGATTCAGGGTATAGGTGCCGGTTACCCGGGCGCTGTCCAGAACATGACCCGACATCGCTTCCCGCACTGCAGCACCATCGAACTCACCGGTAAGTCCCAGTGAGGCAACGTCCAGCGCATGGACTTCGTAATGATAATGATGAATGATTTCATCATTCCAGGGTGGGCAGGGGCCGTCATGGCCGGCATAGGTACCCGCCATGTCCGGATTACCGGCCAGGAACTGGGTGTAATTGTTGACACCGCGGAGTCCGAGCGGTCCTTCACCGTGTGCTTTACCTTTCGGCATTACCCCGTCGCTGTCCTCGCCCTCTGGTATCCGGGTAATATTCGCGGGTATATCCACCAGCAGCCAGTGAAAGAAGTCGACTCTGGGAATGTCTTTGGAAACCGTTTTGCCTTCCTGGTTGACGTCGTCAGCGACGCTCGGCACATCAGGATCGAACATCATGATGACAAAGCTCTTGGTCCCACCTGGAACATCAGACCATTCCATCTCGGGATTACGGTTTGGACCAAAGCACATGTGGTCTTCGGCATTAAACACACCGAATGCGAAGGTCTCCGGAATCGGTTGGTTCTCTGAAATACCTTTTACGCTTAGTTTCACCTCAGGCTCCTTGTTAATGCTTGTGTCTGACATTACGAATTCAGTTCTACCCCGGTTTTAACAGGGACCCTGCGACCTTGTCCAGTCACCCGGTATTGACGCCGAACTCGCATTGTCCAGCTAAAGCCTTCACGTTACGATAGAGACCGGTGGAAAGTTACGACTGTCACGCCAGTGAATGAAGCAAAGAGAGCCAAGGGTTCTGCGTGTCAGAGCGTTTGCCTGTCTTTACTTAATGGGATCGGTGTTATGGAAAACCTGCATCATATTGTAGTTGTTGGTGGCGGAGCCGGAGGCCTGGAACTGGTGACTCGCCTTGGCAACAAGCTCGGTAAGAAAAAGAGGGCCCGGATTACCCTGGTCGACGCGGTACTTACCCACGTCTGGAAACCCCTGTTACATGAAGTGGCCGCAGGCTCACTGGACGCCAGCAGCAACGAAGTCAATTTTCGAGCTCATGCGCTCAAACATCATTTCGAGTTTCAGCTCGGTTCCATGAGTGACCTCGATAGAGAGGCTCAGAAAATCACTCTGGCACCGTTTTACGACAATGACGGTGACGAAGTCGTGCCGGAACGTCATGTCAGCTACGACACACTGGTGATCGCCGTCGGCAGTAACGCCAACGATTTCGGCACGCCCGGGGCCAAAGAACACTGCCTGTTTCTCGACAGCCTGGCCCAGGCACGACGCTTCCACAACCTGATGCTGAACGCCTTTTTACGCAAGAATCACGAAGCCAACCAGGGCGCTTCGCATGAACTGCCGATCACTATTATCGGGGCCGGGGCCACCGGGGTTGAACTGGCTGCTGAGTTGAGACTGGCCTCCAGGGAATTACCCGTCTACGGCATGAACGAATTGCGTCCCGCAGATGTGACGATCCGGGTCATTGAAGCTGCAGACAGAATACTGCCAGCGCTGCCTACCCGCCTGTCGACCGCCGCACTGAAAGAGCTCGAACACCAGAACGTTCAGGTTCTGACCGGCCAGCCAGTCAGCGAAATCAAACCCCAAAGCGTCATCATGAAAGACGGAACCGAGCTGCCCTCTGACATGACCATCTGGGCGGCTGGCATTAAAGCGCCAGCTTTCCTCCATGAGATCGGTGACCTTGAAACCAACTGGGGTAATCAACTCGTAGTGAACCAGACGTTGCAGACTACCCGCGATGAAAACGTCTTCGCCTTCGGCGATTGCGCAGCGTGCCCCCAGCCGGACTCGGACAAATCGGTGCCACCCCGGGCCCAGGCGGCTCACCAACAGGCCGACACACTGTTCAAAACCCTGGTCAACAGGTTGGAAAACAAGGAACTTGTGGCATTTGTCTATAACGATCACGGCTCCCTGATCAACTTCAGTCGGTATACCACTGTAGGCAACCTGATGGGCAACCTGTCTGGTCGCAGCATGTATATCGAAGGCAAGGTCGCCAGATTGTTCTACGTCTCCCTGTACCGCATGCACCAGGTAGCGTTACATGGCTTTCTCAGGACCGGGGTGATCTGGCTGATGGACCTCATTAGTCGGGCCATGCATCCCCGGTTGAAATTGCACTGACCGGAGAGGGTGACGTGAGGTAAAAAGTGGCGTGATTCGTCAAAGAATTGGTCGGGATCGGTCAATCCAAATGGCCACAACGAATGCGATACTGGTTGCCATCAGCCTGTTCTGAGAGCAAACCATGACGCCAACGCCACTGACTGACCTGTTGGGCTTTAACCCGCATCTGATAACCCTGGCACTCGCCCCGGCATTCTTTCTGGCCATAGCGGGTGAATTCTGGCACTTGCGCAAAAAGGCCCACAGCCCGTCCGCGAGCTACACATGGGCAGACACCCTAAGCAACATGACGCTCGCTGGCCTCTACCAGGCCAGCGACGTGCTGGCGGCCCTGCTGACGATCCTGGTCTACAACGCCTTTTTTGACATCCGCTTGCTGGATATTCCCTTCAATGCCTGGAGCGTGGCGTTGCTGTTTGTGGTGCAGGACTTTTTTTACTACTGGTTTCATCGGGCGCACCACCGCATCCGGTTTTTCTGGTGCTCCCACGTGGTGCACCACTCCTCTGAAAAGCTCAATCTCTCAACCGCCTTCCGCCAGAGTATTACCTACCCCATTACCGGTATGTGGCTGTTCTGGTTACCCATCGTATTGATCGGGTTTCCACCGGAAACCGTGATTTTTGCCGTCGGAATCAGCCTGGCCTACCAGTTCTTCATTCACACCCAGACGGTAGGTAAGTTGGGACCGCTGGAGTGGATTTTAAATACGCCATCCCACCATCGCGCCCACCATGGCCGCAACGGCGAATACATTGATCGTAACTATGGTGGCATCCTGATCGTGTGGGACCGCCTATTCGGCACCTTCGTGGAAGAGCAGGCAGCCCCGGTTTACGGCATCCCCGCCCAGATATACAGCCACAACCCCCTGACGCTCAATTTTCACGAGTGGAAAGCGATGTTGCGGGACGTTGTGCAGCCGGGATTAACATTATGGCAACGAAGCCGGTTGATGTTCGGGCCGCCGGAGGCTGCCTTCAGTGGCAGCGAAAAAAAGATGCAGCCGTCAGAAAAGTAATTTTAGTTGGAGAGAGTTCTTATCAATGGAGCGGGTGATGGGAATCGAACCCACGTATGCAGCTTGGGAAGCTGCCGTTCTACCATTGAACTACACCCGCTGATCTTCGCCCGCCCACTATAGGCCTGCTCTGATTTTCCCACAAGCGGGCTCGCCGCTTTTTCGTATTGGGTTACACTTGACGTGACGTCCTGCCTAATCAAGATGTTATGCTTGGCTTATCGTAAAGCGGAGCCTCCATGCCCACTACTGTCATCCTCCTCGGTGCCCTGATGCTCGTGATGAGCATCATGCTGAGCCCTCTTTCGAGTCGGCTGGGTATGCCTGTGCTGCTGATTTTCCTCGTGGTTGGCATGGTGATGGGCGAAGACGGCGCTGGCGGCATCCGGTTTGATGACTTCGAACTCGCCTTCCTGATCGCTAACCTGGCGCTGGCGGTCATTCTGCTTGATGGCGGCATGAGGACCCGGGTGGAAACCTTCCGGGTTGGCCTCAAGCCCGCATTGATGCTCGCCACGGTTGGTGTATTGGTGACGGCCCTGCTGGGTGGCCTGACGG
Organism: Marinobacter sp.; assembly: GCF_040882185.1. GTDB lineage: Bacteria > Pseudomonadota > Gammaproteobacteria > Pseudomonadales > Oleiphilaceae > Marinobacter. The sequence continues at coordinate 40,999 of NZ_JBBEBW010000005.1, forward strand.
CTTATCTACTCTTCGACCTGCACTGGCTGACGGCGCTGCTCATCGGCGCAATCATTTCCTCTACTGACGCGGCGGCGGTGTTTTCGCTGCTTCAGGGCCATGGCCTCCACCTGAATGAACGGGTCAGCGCTACCCTGGAAATCGAATCGGGCAGTAACGATCCGATGGCGATCTTCCTGACCCTGATGCTGCTGATGATGATTGAGAGTCAGGGCCAGGGATCGCTATGGAGCAGCTTGCTGATGCTGGTCATGCAGTTCGGTATCGGTACTGCGGTCGGGATCGCCGGTGGGCTTTTGGTTGTGGAGATCGCGAACCGCATGCGGCTGACGCCTTCGCTGTACCCTCTGCTGGTGGTCGCAGCAGGTATGACTATTTTTGCGGGCACCAACGAATTGGGCGGTAGCGGATTTCTCGCAATCTATCTCGCCGGTGTGGTGGTGGGCAATCGCCCGGTTCGGATGATGCCCATGATTCTACAGGTTCATGACGGTCTCGCCTGGCTGGCACAGCTCTGTCTGTTCCTGATGCTGGGGTTGCTGGTGAGCCCCAACGAGCTGCTCCCGCTGGCAGGCGGTGGTCTGATACTCGCGCTGGTGCTGATTTTTGTCGCCCGCCCCCTGGCGGTATTGATGACGCTATGGCCGTTCGGGTTTAACCGCCGTGAGCTTGCCTTCATAAGCTGGGTGGGCCTGCGGGGCGCCGTCCCGATCGTGTTGGCATTGTTTCCTATCATTGCGGAGCTGCCTGAAGCACGCCAGATTTTCCATTTTGCCTTTTTTATCGTCCTCGTCTCGCTGATCGTACAGGGTATGACCCTGGCCCCCATGGCACGCAAGCTGAAACTGGAAGTGCCAGCGAATAATGAGCCCTACCGGCGACTGCCGCTGGATGTAGCTGCTGCAGGTGATCATGAGCTCATGCTGTTTCCCTTGCGGGGACAACAATGGCAGGAAGCCCGCCCCCTCGGACAATTGATCCTGCCGGAAAATACCGCTATTGCCGGGGTGTTCCGGGATCGTACCTGCCATCGTCCCGCGCCCGATTTTCTGGTATCCACCGGGGATGTGGTGGCGGTCTTTGCAACGCCCAAGGTATTACTGGATCTCGGCAAGGCGCTGACTGGCCGACACACACCAAAGCACCTTGCTGAGCGGGCATTTTTCGGCGACTTTGTGCTCAATGGCGATGCGTTATTAGGAGATGTCGAGCAGGTCTATGGTATCGAGTTTGATGAGCTACCACCGGAACTGTCCCTGGCCGAATGCTTTGCTCGGCGCACCAAGGGCCACCCGGTGGTGGGTGACAAGGTGGTGCTGGGCCCCGTAACCTTGGTGGCGCGGGCAACCGAGGCAGATCAGGTGACCAAGGTAGGACTCAAAATGGCGGACGAAAAAAAGCACTGACATTCTGGCGAGCAATTTCACGTGCCGACAACATCAGTAACACACTGCCGGTTCGCGTAATCCTCCAGCTATGCTATAACCTCACGTAAACTATGATTAACCATTGGTAAGTTATGCTTTATAAACTTCATTCTTTAGTCTTAGTGCCCAGCCTTTCGCTGATGCTCATGAGCCTGTTCATTTTCCCGGCAAAGGCATCAGAGATGCCTGTCCGGGCAATGGATGAAATGCCCATGGTCAGTCAGGTGCTTGTGCGCAAAGAAGAACGCCGGCTTTATCTGATGTCCGGTGAAGAGATTGTACGCAGCTACCGTATCGGGCTGGGCGACAACCCTACCGGGCACAAACTCTTTGAAGGCGATGAACGCACGCCGGAAGGCAAATATACTCTGGACTGGCGCAACCCCGAGAGCGACTTCTACAAGTCCATTCACGTGTCCTACCCCAACCACCAGGACCGCGAGTTGGCCCAGGCATGGGGCCTGGATCCCGGTGGAAGCATCATGATTCACGGGCTTCCCAATGATGCCGGCGAATGGGCTTTTGCCTTTGTAGGGCTGGACTGGACCGACGGTTGTATTGCCGTGAGTAACGAAGAAATGGACGAAATCTGGCAACTGGTAAGCGACGGTACACCGATTCACATTCTGCCCTGAGGTCGTCGTCAAACCTTATAGATTTACGATGCGACAGATGAATCCAATCCGGGTTCCCTTACGTTTATGTAATCAGCTACGAAGTTTTACGTATCCATAGTTAACATTTTCTTTCATTGTGTTTTACACTGTCTAACGATTCCGATGGCGTTTGCTTATCGGACGCTTGTTGACAGGATGTTGGCACCAAAAGACTTCTGCATCACAGGAAGTAAAACGACTAATAAGGGGATTTGAACATGCGTAAGTTGACAATCGCAGGGTTTGCACTGGCTACAGCACTGACTGCAGGCTGTGCTTCTACCGACCAAGGCGGTATGGATGACGCTTCTGCTACAGCTGATTCTGCAGCGCAAACTGCCGATAACGCTATGAGCACCGCTGACACTGCCCAGAGCCGTGCCAACGCTGCCATGCAAAAAGCAGAAGAAGCTCTGGCCGCAGCTAAATCTGCCCAGAGATCTGCTGACGAAGCAAACGAGCGCGCACGTCGCATGCTTGAGCGTTCAAGCCAGAAGTAATCTGGTTTGAAACTGAAAAAGGCCGGTGCGAACCGGCCTTTTTTTATGGTTTTGTCCCGTTCTGAAATACGTTAATCACCTTTTTTATCCGGACTTTTCGGGGTCATGAACGACTGGATCATATCGACCGGCAGCGGGAATACGATCGTTGAAGCATTGCCGTTACTCATGTCAGCCAGGGTCTGGAGGTAACGCAACTGCATTGCACCGGAGTTAGCAGACATTACCTGGGCTGCCTCCAACAATTTTTCCGAAGCCTGCAGTTCACCCTCAGCGTGGATCACCTTGGCCCGGCGTTCACGCTCTGCCTCAGCCTGACGCGCGATGGCGCGAATCATTGATTCATTGAGGTCCACGTGTTTGATCTCTACATTGGCTACCTTGATGCCCCACTCTTCGGTCTGGGCATCGATAATCTCCTGGATATCGGAATTCAGTTTATCCCGCTCTGACAGCATTTCATCGAGATCATGTTTACCCAGCACCGATCGCAGAGTCGTTTGAGCCAACTGGCTGGTGGCCGAAGCAAAATCCTCTACCCGGATAATCGCACGCTCCGGGTCAACCACGCGGAAATAGAGCACCGCATTCACCCGCACCGTTACGTTGTCTTTTGAGATAACATCCTGACTCGGCACATCCAGTGTAATAACCCGCAAGTCGACTCGCGTCATTTGTTGGATACCGGGAATCACAAAAATCAGTCCCGGGCCCTTGACGCCCTGAAACCGACCCAGGAAAAACAGCACGCCCCGTTCATACTCCGGGAGAATGCGGATTGCTGACCCGAGGATCAGCAGCAGAATCACTACTGGTGCAAGATAGGGAATCAGTCCACCCATTTCGAACGCTCCTTTGTTGTTCACCGCAACGAGTTATGGCTGAACAAACAGGTCTTGCCCAGCTTAATCAACTACGCCGAATTCTCTCCGGTAACCGACCGGTCGACGGCTACCTTGACCGTCAGACCCTCCACATCAATCACCTGCAATACCTCACCCTGAGTCACCTGCGAGCTGCTGATAGCGTTCCAGCGCTCACCCGCCAGGCGCACATAACCAACGAAGTGATCCTCCCGCGGAGTAAATGTCTCCAGAGCAATCGCGGTCTCGTGAAGAGTCTGCTCTATGCCGCTGACGGGCGCCCGTTTGCGCAGCCCTACAAAGCGGGTCACCGTCCATAAAATAAAGCCGCCTGCAACTGCGGCTGTACCGCCGATCACCGGCCACGAAATACGCTGGTTGGTGCCATCCATCAGAATGATCGAGCCGACCACGAAAGCAACGACACCGCCGATTCCCAGCACGCCGAAACTCGGCATAAAGGCTTCCCCGACGATAAAGGCCAGGCCCAGGAGGATAAGAGCCAACCCGGCGTAGTTGACGGACAGGACCTGAAAGGCAAACAGGGCAAGCACCAGGCAAATGGCGCCGATAACACCCGGAAACAGATTGCCGGGACTGGCCAACTCGAAGATGATGCCGTAGAAACCAATAATCATCAGGAAGTAAGCGACGTTGGGATCGGTGATCACTGACAAAAGGCGGGTTCGCCAATCCGGATCTGCGCGGGTCAGAACCAGATCCGAAGTACGGAGTTGCCGCGGGCCATCCGCCATTGCCACGGTGCGACCATCCAACTGGACGAGCAGGTCATCCAGGCTGGTGGCAATAATTTCAATCACGTTTTGTTCCAGCGCTTCGCGAGCACCCAGGTTCACGGCCTCCCTCACCGCCCGCTCAGCCCAATCGGCATTTCGGTCATGCCGGTCAGCCAATCCCCGAATGTAACTGACCGCATCTTCCAGAACCTTACGCTCCATGGCAGATCCGCCCCGGCGCTTATCGGCATTATCGCTGGCCGGTTGCTCCGAAGATTCGCTTTTTTGGTCGGGCGAACGGTTGCTGTCTTCCTCTTGGCTGGAGTTGTCCTCAGGCGCACCAGGAAGCCCACCCATCTGAACGGGCGTGGCAGACCCGAGGTGCGTCGCAGGGGCCATAGCGGCAACATGGCTGCCATACAGTATATAGGTACCTGCACTGGCTGCACGGGCACCCTGGGGCGATACGTAGGTAACAACGGGAACAGAAGAGGCAAGCATGGCCTTGATCATGCTGCGGGTAGATTCCAGCAAGCCGCCGGGGGTATCGAGTTGCAGAATTACGAGCTCGGCCGCTTCCTGTTCAGCACGCTCCAGGCCTCGCACCACATAGTCCATGGTTGCTGGCCCCATAGCGCCGTCAATGCTGAGCACCAGCCCACTGCGGTTGCTATCCTGGGCAACGACGAGATTGGCAATGGCTACCATCAGCCCGCTCAACAACAAGACCAACAGGAGCCAAGGGCGCTTGTTGTGACGGTATGTTTTGGGTAGCTCACGCATATCATCAGCCTCCCCGAATCCAACTCTGCTTGGAGGTGTCGCTATTAAAGTCATACGAACACCAACCACAATCAGAGCTCAACCGCTTGCACGGCTATTGCCTAGAATAACATCCTGACCGGCTCCTCAGGGTGTTCAGCGGGCCGCTCATTAGCAGCGATACCGCTCGGCTTGGGCTCTTCCGCAGCAACCTGAGTCAGCCGCTCTCCAATCATACGCGGTATGCCGTCGGCCTGATCCAGAGCCAGCTCAATCGCCCGTCGCTGAATTTCAAGCCCGGGCCTGTTGAGACGGAACTGTTCAAGCTTCTCGCTCACCGCCCGCCAAAGACGGTTTCTGGTGTCCTGATCGTACTCTTCAAAAGGACGGTGGACTTCCAGCCAGACTTCGTTACCCTCCATGCCGATCTTGACAGGCTGATTGACTACCTGCACCGGGGTGTCTTTTTCTACCTCGTAGACGAACCGCTCGATATCCTCGTTGTACATACGGAAACAACCGTGACTGACCTGCATCCCCACACCAAACTGTTTATTGGTGCCATGAATCAGGTAGCCCTTTTCACTTAACAGCAGCGCATGGGACCCTAAAGGGTTGTCAGGTCCCGGGGGAAATACCCGGGGCAGATACTCATCTCTGGCCTCGTATTCGGCTCTGACACTGGCGGGTGGATACCAGGCTGGCGACTCCAGCCGCATGGTGACCCGAGCATCGGTCAGCGGGGAGGGATTATCCTCTGTTCCAACGCCCACCGGATAGACACTTACCCGTCCTTCATGAAAATAATACAGCCGATACTCCGCGAGGTTGATTACGATCCCCTCGCGCTTCACATCTGGCAACACATAGCGCTGTGGAATGGTTATTTGGGTATCTTGTCCCGGTAGCCATGGGTCTACACCGGGGTTGGCTTTCACAAGCTCCAGGTAACCCAGACTGCGCTGGTTACCAATGCCGGCAAACGTATCCTCGTAAGCCGTCTTCACCACCGAGAGCTTACCAACCAAGTCGCCGTCCACCTGCCACGAGGGGACTCTCGGCGCTTTTCCGTTTTCATCACCATAACCAGGCTGAGCCACCAGCAACAATACTGCCATTACTGATAACCAAGTCTTGCCGATACACTGCATAAGGTCTATTCCAGTCACTCATTTGACCCGGGCGAACCATCAAACCGGTTGATAGACCGCCCATACTGTTACGAGCGCCAGCACCATAAAGAGAATGCTTGCCGAAATCCTCGCGGTTGCCAGCGGGACTTTATCCATTAACCACTTACCCGCCAGTATAACCGGTACGTTTGCTGCCAGCATACCAACGGTTGTACCGACAATCACCCAGAAGGTTTCATCGTAGCGCGCCGCCAGCACCACCGTCGCGATTTGTGTCTTATCTCCGACCTCAGCGATGAAAAACATCACCGTAGTGGCCATGAAAGCCCCAAGCCCCAGTAACTGCGAGTCTTCAGCGTCATCTTTATCGGGAATCAGCAGCCATAATGCAATCGCAACAAAGCTGATCGCCACCAACCAGAGTAACACGGTTTCCGGTATCCATTGGGCAACCCAGGCGCCCAGCAGGGCAGAGAGGCCATGGTTCAGCAGTGTGGCCACCAGAATTCCGAGAATAATCGGCGTGCGATGACTGAAGCGGGAAACAAGGAAAAGCGAAAGCAGCTGGGTTTTGTCGCCAATCTCAGCGATAAAGACTGAGATGACCGAGGCGAAGAGAGCGTCCATTACAAGGTTCCGGGGCGGACATTCAGACAAGAGACAATGTCACTCTCCGCCCATCGGAAGTGGCATTGTCTCAGGTCTTGTCAGTCCGCGCCGCTGGCTGGACGTGATGGCCATGGGGATGTGCCCCAAGTATGTTGACCAGCACCCTTCGGCATGATGAGAACCGAATGGAGACTACTCCCCCGAGAGAAGCGCCATAATAGATAAGCTCTGGCAAAAAGGCAATTAACCGCGAATTCGCCACACCGGCCACACCGCCAGTAGGACAAACCCGGCTACCAGCCACCAGGCGGTGTGGAACGTCCCTATCGTCGGTAGCCCGCCCGCATGCTCACCGTACTCGAGCGTCAGGGCAACCAGGTTAATACCGTAGGCACCACCTAGCTGGCGGGTAAAGTTGATGGTACTGGAACCGTATCCAAGCTCATGGGTTTCAAGGGGGTTAAGCGCACCGGTAGACAGTGCAGGCAGCATAAAACCGAGTCCGATTCGACCGATAATGGCCCACAGCGCCAGCCAACCAAAACCGACCGTCAGATCGGATAGCGCAAACAGCGCGGCGGACAAGGCAAACATTGCCATACCAAAGGTAATCAGCAGTCGCGGGCTACGCCTGTCAGCCATACGACCGGCAATGGGAAACGTCAGGCCGAGCACAATACCGGCTGGCAACATCATCAAACCAGCATCAGTGGCAGAGAAATCAAGTGCGGTCTGGACAAACAGGGGGATTAGATACGTGGAGCCGAACAGGGCCAGACCGAGGGCAATTGCACCGATGTTGGCATACAGAAAACTCGGCTTACGCAGCAACTTTATCTGCAGTAGCGGATGCGGTGCCGAGCGCTCCCTCAATATAAAAAGCACCAGGGTGGTCGCGGCCACTAGCGCTCCGAGACTTATCATCGGAACATTACCCGCGGGCATTTGTAAGCGATTCAGAGCATCGAGACTGAACAGAATAGTTACTGCCAACAGCAGGAAGCCTTTCAAATCAAAGGGGTAGGACTCCAGGACAGCGACTGGCCTGGGCAGGAATTTCCACACCATGTAGACGCCGAAGAGTGTGACCGGCACTGGCGCGAACATCACAAACCGCCAATTGAGCTGATCCACTAAGACCCCGCCCAGCACTGGCCCGAGTGCAGGCGCAAGGATAACGCCCATGCCGTAGATACCCATAGCCTGGCCCCGACGCTCCTTAGGAAAAATCCGGAACACCAGATACATGGCCATCGGCTGCATTAAGCCGGCGAATGCACCCTGAGCCACACGAGCAGCGATCAGGGTTTCAGGGGTGGGGCTGAACCCGCCCACGATGGAGACGGCACTGAACATCAGCATCGCCGTGGCGAGGGTTTTGCGCAGGCCAAAATGATCCAGTAACCAGCCAGTGGTCAGCATGGTAATCGTCATGGCTGCGATAAACCCGGTCGCCAGCCAATGCGCCTGACCCTGGCCGATGCCAAACTCAGCCATTATATCCGGCAGCGCAACATTGACGATAGTGGCACTGAGCACGGTCGCTATGGTGCCCAGCATCACGGTGGCGACAGCAAACCATCGCCAGCGATCGCCGTAGCGGGAGCGCAGAGCTTCAAGGGAATGGTCGGTCAGGATAACCCCCCGGCGATATTGACCCCGTTACTTGAGACGGTCGCCGTTCACCATAATTTTGTTGAAAACGCTCAAAGCAACGTCGATATCGCTCTCATTGACGCCTTCCAGCATCTCGTCCCGAAGTTTTTTGGCGCGGGCATTAAGATCATCCATAAACGACTCACCCGCTTCAGTCAGGTGTAAACGACGGGCACGGCGATCATTCTGACAAAGCCGACGCTGGATAAGACCCTGTTCTTCCAGGCTGTCCAGAAGACGCACAAGAGTCGGATTCTCAATCGCCATAAGACTGGCAAGTTCGCGCTGGGTCAGGCCCTCGCCGCCACGCTGGAGATACACCATGGTGGTCCAGCGGGCCTGGGTTACACCGAGATCTTTCAGACGCTCATCCAGCAATTTACGCCACCGGCGGGTTACTCGGGCAACCGCGAAGGGAAACTGGTCTCTCATGGCTTCGTACTCCATACCGAATCTCTTTTTCATTGAAAGATGATTAACAGGTAATACTAGTAAGCTAATTATTACAATGAAAACAGAAAAGAAAGTGCAAACTAAATGAGGGAAAACCGAAAGAGGCCCGCCGGAGGTTAGCTGGCCTTCTGGTATTCCCCGTCCAGGCTGGCCGAGTCAGAAGCAGAGTCGCGATCGCCGTCATGGAACTCATCGTTACGAGGATCAATCTCAGCCAGCACTGTGGAAGCATCCGGCATGGTGGCGACAAAGTGACCCTGATCCGCAACCGGAATATCGTAAGTGGTACGAATGCGGTGAGTCGTAAACACCACCAGCATCACCAATACCACTGCGTTGCCAAGGAACAAACCCCTTGGGCCAAGCAGGCCCACGAGTTCAGCCATTACGATCGGACCTATCACGCTGCCTATGCCGTAACTCAGGAGCAGAGTCGCACTGGCAGCAACGATACGATGGTGCTCCATTCGGTCATTGGTGATTGCCACAGCGATGGGGTACAACGTGGCTGAAAGCCCCATAAACACTCCCACGGCCAGCATGAGCAGCCATAGATTTGACGCACCCAGTACCGCAGCAACCAAGGCCGAACCTGCGGCAACCAGTGCTACCCAGCACATCACGCGGCGCCGATCCAACCGGTCACAGATAATTCCCAATGGCCAGGCCAAAAGCATCGCTGACACAATCGCTGTGGCCATAAAAACGGAGGTTTCGGTAACGTTCAAACCGATCAGGGTGGCGTAAACGGGCCCCATGGCATAAAAGGAGCCCACCAACACGCCACAGATCAACGAGCCCGCAACACCGGATGAGGATTCCCGGAACAGTGTGAAAAACGACATCCGCTCCACCGTCTCAATGTGAGGTGCCTCCATCCGGGTCAGGGCCAGCGGAATGAGAGCCATGACCAGCAGAATGGCGGCAATAGTGAAAGGCGTAAAACTGGCCGGCTCGCCAAAGTTGACAATCAATTGGCCGCCAGCGGCGGAGAGATAAAACACAATCTGGTAAACCGCGAACAGGGCGCCCCGGTTGGCATTGGTTGCCCGACTACTGAACCAGCTCTCGATCACCACCAGTACGCCAGCAATACTGAACCCGGACAGAGCCCGCAGAAATGCCCAGAACACTACGGAGATTGCCATCGGATACAACAACGCAGCGATGGCTGCCAACGCGGCAAACGCGGCGAACGCACGAATGTGGCCGACCCGACCAATAACCCTGTTGACGTACAAGGTGCCAAAAACGAAACCGATGGAATAACACACCAGAACCCACCCGATAGTGGCAGGATCGATCTCTTCGATGCTCATCCGGATGCCAAGCAAAGTCATCAGAAATGCGTTGCCACTGACCAGCAACACGATGCTGACAATCAAGGCTGATAACGAAGTGACCATTCGGGTCATCCGGCTTTACTCCAAACACGGGGAACAGAAAAATACCTGCCACGAACATAGCAGGCATAGGGTCGTTATGCCCAATCAGCTATTAGACCAGTCCGCACTCCCGAGTGCTATTACGCATATGCCGAAACAGGCCTGCCCGCAGCCATGACGGGCTTCCCGACCGAGGTTTCACATTGTTTTACATTAATGCGTCGTAACACACGACCCTATCCCAAAGCTGATAACATTAATTTTCCTGATCAGGGATTGCTCAGATTTTCGTCAGCCAACATGAAGAGCCCATCGTCATGAAGAAAACGGAATGGCCCATCCGCTGGGACTTACTACTTCGCTACCGCCTCATAGAGATAATTGCGTTGTGGGAAGGAAGGTTAACCACCAATCATATTTGTCACGGCTTTGGCATCGGTCGCCAGCAGGCCTCGAAGGATATCAATACCTATCTTCGCGAATTGGCACCAGGCAACCTGGTTTATGATCGCCATCTAAAAGGGTATGTACCGGCTCCACATTTTCATCCGGTGGTCACGCAGGGACATTCTGAAGAGTACCTTGACCTCATCGCCCGTAACGATGCACTCAGCCAGACGTTCGAATCGCTCGATATCGGCTTACCCAACAGCACGGTGCTGGCGATACCACGACATCTTGCGGAGCCTGCGGTAGTGCGCGCCGTAGTCGCCGCCACCCGTCAGGGGCGGCGTCTGGAAACCGATTACTTCTCGCTGACACAGCCACAAAGTGTGAAGCGTGTAATTGAGCCGCATACTCTGGTTTACAGCGGCCAGCGCTGGCATGTCCGCGGTTGGTGTGAGCAGCGTGGTGTTTACCGTGACTTTATCCTCAGCCGGTTCCGCGGCACCCCCAAAATCCTCAACGAACGGGGACGGCACACGGTGCACCAGGACGATGACTGGAACCGCCAGGTAACTGTTGAGATCCGCCCCGACCGTCGTCTTTCCGCTGAACAGCAGGCCATCATTGCCCTGGACTACGGCATGGAGAATCAGCGCCTGAAATTGCAGACCCGTGGGGCACTGGTCCGTTATCTGATTTCGTTAGTGGGCATACGTCCTCACGCGGTTGATCCAGACCCCCTGGTCCAGCAATTGGAGCTGGCAAACCGCGAAGCCGTGGCAGAGTGGGTTGGTACCCGCAAAGTCAGCCGTGAGGCGGTGGTAGAAAGCTGTTAATCTGAGGTAAATCAATCATACCCGGGTGCCCTATCTCCAGTTCACAATGTCGTCGCGCGCCTATACCGCCAGCCCTCGGGTACCTCTTTATTTTACTGGCCAGCAACGCCACAGCTACCGCCTGCGGCTCGGATAGCGTACCCATTGGCGAGGTTCAGGGCAGCGGGGAGGTCTCTCCCATGGTCGGTGAAACAGTCACGGTAGAAGGGGTAATGACGATGGACGCCCGTGGCGACGGCGGATTTCAGGGCTTTTACCTCCAGCAGGCCGATAACAAGGCCGACAACAACTCCCGCACCTCTGAAGCACTTTTTGTCTATACCTCCAGAACCGCCGGCACTCCGGGCCGTCGCATCCGTCTGAGCGGCCGAGTAAAGGAGTATCACGGCCTGACCGAACTCGTTCACATAACTGCTCTGAAAGACTGCGGCTCCGCTTCACTGCCAGAGGCTATCCAGGTAACGCTGCCCTGGCCTGACGGCACCTATCCCGAACATCTCGAAAACATGCACGTCAGGATCGCTACGCCGCTTACAGTCATTGATCACTACAACCTCGATCGTTACGGCGAACTCACCCTCGCCCCAAACCAGCAGTTCACCGCTACCCAGACGATGGCGCCAGGGCCCGAGGCCGTAGCGCTGACCCAGGAGCAGCGGGCCAGGCGGCTCACGCTTGATGATGGTCGTGGTCAACGGAATCCGAAACCCGTGCCCTATCCACCACCCGCTCTGGCACATGATCACACTGTTCGCGCGGGAGACCGCGTCCGCCACCTCCAGGGCGTACTGGACTACCGCTTCGGAAGTTGGCGGTTACAACCGCTATCCCCTCCCGAATTCGAGACCCGCAATCCGAGGCCTGAACCACCCGGGCGCCCGGAGACCAGCACTTTGCGCGTAGCGACAATGAACCTTGAAAACTATTTCAACGGCAACGGTAATGATTCCGGCTTTCCAGCAACCCGGGGAGCAGACAGCCAAGCAGCCCTGGGACGACAAACGGCGCGGCTGGTCGCCACCCTGACCGGGCTGGATGCCGATATTATTGCCGTGATGGAAATCGAAAACGATGGCAGCAGACCAGACAGCGCCATCGCACAACTCGCAGCCGCCATGGGAGAGAATTGGCGCTTTTCGGTGTCCGATCACCACCATCGGGACGTTATCCGTTCCGCCTTTCTGTTCAATTCTCAAAAAGTGCAAATGAACGGTGAACCACACATCATCACCACCGGACCTTTTCAGAATTCGGGTCGGGTGCCATTGGTACAGACTTTCCGGGTGTCACAAAATGGTTACAGGATTCGGCTGGTAGCCACCCACTTCAAATCCAAAAGCTGCCGGGGCGCAACAGGGCGAAACCAGGACCAGAACGACGGCCAGGGCTGCTTTGGCGCCACCCGAACCCGAGCCGCCGAAGCGATAATCGATTGGCTATCCAGGACGCCAGCGGAACCAGCGAGTGAGGCACTTACCGATAGCAGCGATGATATGGGCACTCTGATCACCGGAGATCTGAACAGTTATGCCATGGAGCCGCCGCTAACGCGTTTGCGCGACGCCGGCTTCGTGGATTTACTCAGGCACTTCCAGGGACTTGAGAGCTACAGCTATCGCTACCGTGGTGGCGCTGGCACACTCGATTACATTCTGGCTGATACCACCCTCAGACCGTATGTGATCAATGCCGCCAGTTGGTCTGTCAACGCCGATGAACCTGCGGCACTCGGTTACCGGAATCAGTCGAAACCGGTCCCGGCACCCTGGCGGTCGTCCGACCACGACCCAATCGTGGTGGACCTCGCATTCTGAACTGCGCCAGCGCGGTAAACGATGCGCATAGGGGGGTCTTCTAATCGATACCGATAAGCTTGTGCATCTGCAGAGTAAGCCGCCAACGCGGATTCGCCAGACAATAGTCAGTGGCCTTTCGGGTATTGCTCTGTTTCATCACATCCTCACCCTCCACCGGCGCCGTGGGCGAGGCCATGGGTGATACAAAATAATGGCTGGCCTCAATGTGCTCGAATGTTTCAGGCATGGCTTTGGGTTGAGGAAATACCACTTTGAGTTCATCACAGCGGGCGATCACCACGGGAGCATCCGCTTTCGGTGCGACGCACAGCCAATCGACCCCGGCGGGCGGCGGTAGCGTACCGTTAGTCTCTACCCCGACTTCAAAACCGCGTTGGTGAAAGCATTCAATCAGCGGTTCATCCAGTTGCAGCAATGGTTCTCCTCCGGTACAGACCACATAAGGTCGACCGGGAGCATCTGGCCAGAGGGCGGCAACGTGGTCCGCCAACGCCGTGGCAGACCCGAAGCGGCCGCCGTTCTGGCCATCGGTACCGACAAAATCGGTATCACAGAAATTGCAGACAGCCGTAGCGCGATCAGCTTCCCGTCCGTTCCAGAGGTTACACTTGCTGAAGCGACAGAAGACCGCCGCCCGACCGGCCTGGGCACCTTCACCCTGGAGCGTGTAGAAAGCTTCTTTAACTCGATACATCAGGCGTCACCGCTGTCTTTGTTCTCATAACGTAATGGGTCCTTGACGCCGTGGGCTGCAAAGGCTTCAAGCCGTTCAGCGCAAGAGCCACAGACACCACAGGCACGATCACGACCGTTGTAACACGTCCAGGTCTGGCCATAGTCCAGCCCCATGGCAATGCCCTCGGCCAGAATCCCGATTTTATCTGATCGGATATAGGGCGCTTCGACACGCACCGGCTCATAGTTGGCAACCCGGCAGACGGCATCCATTTTTTCAACAAACTCCGGGCGACAATCCGGGTAGATAGCATGGTCACCACCGTGGGCGCCATACCAGACAGCGACCGCGCCGGCGGTAACCGCATAACCGGTGGCAAGAGCGAGCAGAATCATATTGCGATTGGGCACCACCGTAGACTTCATGCTTTGTTCAGCGTAATGGCCTTCTGGCACCTCAATATCGTCCGTTAAAGCCGAGCCGGTCATGACAGTCTTTAGCGCTTTGATATCAATTACCTGGTGTGGAATGTCCAGATCTTCACAAACGGCTCGAGCACACGCCAGCTCGCGGACGTGGCGCTGCCCGTAATCGAATGAAAGCGCATGCACCCGGTAGCCTTCGGACCGCGCGCGATGCAACAGGGTGAAGGAGTCCATACCTCCGGAATAGATCACCACAACGGTTTCAGGCATAACGTCAAATACTCTTGTCTGAAGGGCTCACAGAGCCAGGGCGGTTCAAGGGGGCACAGCATACCTGCCTGCTCCCACGGAACTGTCATACAACCAGTGGACATATTGTAACAGTGCGGTGACAGGATAGGTTCGCGTCCTCCATGATAGACAGTTACACTTTGCCAACAGCAAACTTATAACTACCGTGTGGTATGACCGTTCAAACCATTCCTGCTTTTATAGATTTTGAAGCCTCCAGCCTCGATCTGATCACCAGTTACCCGATCGAAGTGGGTGTCTGCCTGCCCGATGGTTCACTTCACAGCTGGCTGATTCGCCCCCATGTGTTATGGCTAGACTGGTCTGAGAGCGCTGAACTGGTGCACGGCATCGCGCGCACGACGTTGGAGCGGGAGGGTCTCGAAATCAGTGAGGTCACTCATACTCTCAATGAATTGCTGACGGGGCAGGTTTTCTGTGACGCCTGGACATTTGACAGCTTCTGGTTACACCGTCTGTATAAGGCGGCCAACATGAAGCCATCATTCCAGCTTGAGTCTGTTTCCATGCTGCTCTCGGCACCTGAGGTCCAGCGCTGGGCAAACATGCGGCAACACATTATCAGCGAGCTTGGACTGCCGATTCACCGGGCTGCCAATGATGCTCTTATACTCCAGCGAACCTGGCAGGAAGTCACCCTCGAATCCCGTTCAGGCGACCAGGCTAACGTGGTCTGATTGGGAGCCTGCACATTGTCTTATCTCGGCGGAACGTCAACGACCGTTCGTTATAAATGGTTCGCTCTTGCTCGTTGCGCCAGCACCTCAATGCCGTCCCTCACAGTGCTCAGGGTCCAGTAGGTAACAAATGCCATCAGGGCCGCGCCGACGGCAGTGAAAGCAAAATCAGCTCCGACGACATGGCTTTTTGCCAAGACCATATAAACGGTAAGTGCAATGATGAGAATGGCTTCAATAAACAGGTGGGAACGAAGCTTGATAAAAGATCCGGATTGATCGGACATGGTGTTCGGTTTTGACCTCTTTTCGACTATTGATTAGTTTGCGCATTATCGCCAAACCCAGCCAGTCTGGCTGTACGAGCTAGCCGCTACGAAGTTTCCGAAACATACCCCCGCCTACATTCAAGACAGAAAATTCAAGCAAAAAAAAAGCGCAGACCAATCGGGGTGCGCTTACAAAAAGGAGATATCCACACAGCAACCAGCGGAGGAGCAGGTTACTGTAGTTTGCACAACGTAAAACACGTGACAGGACGAATTATCTTCGCCCGCGAACGCCGCGTCTGTAGGGGTTTGCCGAGATTTGCAAAAATTGTTATTAAGAGGACACTGAATAGGTGTGGTGTAAGCAAAGGTTCCGCTATTTTCAAACACCCGATCAGGCGATACACTATTTTTTAAGTTAAATGAGACCCGAGATTTTATAGATGACGATAAACCCGTTCAGACATTTGAGTTACCAGACAATTTACCGAAAAGCGCCCGGCCAGATTGGTCAGCGTATGCCGGTAATGGCTATCGATAACTAACGGCTTTCGGTCAATGCCCGGGAGCCTATGAGCGACCGGGTACGCTTCTCGCGATTAACCCCGGCGCATCAGGTTCCGGGGTTTTTTGGTTTTTGCAGTCGCAAAACGACGAGGAGATGATCATGAGAAGACAAGCCACCGCACGAGCAGCAAACCAGCCCGGACCTCAACGAACCGGTCCCGTCCGCCGTCCGGAGAAACTGCCTTTGCTGGATGCGATCTGCAAGAAGCTGAACCAGCGGGTTAACCTCGATGATGAACAGCGGGTACTGGGTGTCTATGAACGTGGCTGGATTCTGAAGGGCGTATTGGGCAATCCCGATGGCGCGGAGGCTCGCTATGTAAAAGCGTTGGCCAACCGCTACAACTCCTGGATTGCCCGCCAAGTCGCATGATGCGGTGTTTAAGTCCGGCAAGGAGGCCTGGGGCCCTGAATGTTCACAGAGCCCTGCGGTCTTCCATGCCCCACTTGTTCATAAAGCCTTTTTTGCGTTCGATCATGCGCTCGTAAGTGGCAATGATAATGGCGGCATGAGGTGCTTTGGTCAGACGAAGTGACTCGATGCGGCGTTCAAGTCGGGCAACTTCAACACTGAGACGATGATAAACGTGGGAACGAACACTGTCGTGCTGGTCAAGATTTACAGGGGTATAGCCAGAAGGCCAAGTGTCGAGGCGCGTATCCATACTGGTCTCATCCATTGAGTTGTCCTTTTTGAACTGGTACTGCCCTGTTAGCCAATTCGAAGCGGAGAATTCTGCATGACCGTCAGACAAAACGCAATAAACATGAACAGATATTCATACTATCACGATTGAGGCCCTGGCTACCCGACGCTCCAGGCCCTGCTATAGTTCCCTGAAAGATCACATAATCGAAGGGGAAACGTATGCACCAGACCTCCGTCGCGGACACGCTAAGAGAGTATCTTTCTTTACTGGAGTTGCTGGACGATGCGTATTGGGAGGCCGGGACCATTGCCCACAAGGACATGCTCTACGACATCATCAGCATTTTCAGCCAGGAAGTGGCAGAGCTAAACAAGCTGAGTGTGATGGATCACCATTACCCTTACGAAGTCATCACCGAAGGTATCCGGAGAGTGGTCCCCAAACTCGAACGTCTGGACGACTTCCGGGAGGAAGTCATCCAGCGTACGCAAACCCTGACCGATTTCAGAGACATCCTTTCCTCAGTACTCGGCATTCTTGAAGAGCAGCTCCGTACGGTCTGATCACGCCGCCACCAGGGGTCTCTGATTTTCCGGCCTGAGCGGAAACTCGCGACAGACAGTATAAACAAACCGGGCCAGCGCGGGTATCTGATGGGCAAATATCGGTAAGCCTGTATTCAACAGGCTCACCGAAATATCACGGGCCGAATCCGCCCAACAGAATTTATTGATCAGCCCCACGTGGCCAAACGCGTGCCGACTTTTCTGACCCCAGAGCCCGACCGGGTTACCGCCCAGCATCAGGCCCGCGCTAAATCGCATGGGAATCATCATGGTGCGGTCTATCTGAAGGGAGCCGTATTGCTGAATGGCACGCCGGATGGTCATCGGGTCACAAATCCGCTTGCCCTCCCAGACCCCGCCGTTAAGCATCATCTGGAAGAACCGACCCATCTCCTCGGCAGTGCCGCACAGGTTCCCCGCAGGTATAACAGCCTCCTGAAACCGGGGGTCGTTGACTACTTGCTCAACGGTTCGTATGTCGCCCCCCAGCGCCCGGTTTACAATCCAGGAAACCGGGAAGCGCGGAGTAGGGCCCGTAGCATAGGTAAGGGCCAATTCATGGACCTGGGCTGGCGAAATCCCGTAGGTGAACCATTTCATTCCCATGGGCTGGCGGATATGAGTATCGAGAAAGGCTTCAATCGACTCTCCGGTCACCTTCTCAAGTACCCGCTGCAACACGTAACCGCCGGTAATGGCGTGATAGGCCACCCGCGTACCGTCTACCTCCACCGGTTCCGCTTCGCAAAGCAGGCGCCAGATTTCTTCTTTTTGCCAAAGCACATCAATGGGCGTGCCCCGGGGAATAGCCGGAATTCCGCCACGGTGGGACAGTATCTGGTGAATGGTAATCGTGCGCTTGCCACCCTGGGCAAACTCCGGACAATAATAGGATACCGGGTCCAGCAGATTGACTCGACCCTGTTCTACCAGAATGTGGATCAGCAGGGCGGTTACCGCTTTGGAGGCGGAGAAATAACAGACCGGGGTTTCGGTCGTCATCGGCACTTTGACCGCGTCCGGGTTATCCCGCGGACCGTTACCGGCAGCGTGGCCGATCGACCGATGCAGGATCTGCTCACCCCGGTGGCGGACTGAAAGCTGCATTCCCGGGTGTGTACCAGTCTGGTATAGCCGCTCCACACTTCTCCAGATGGCGTTAACAGACTCTTCACTGACGCCAACAACGGCCGGATGTTCGCCCGCCTGGTCCCAACATGTAATGGAGTCCAGATCCTGGGGCACGGCACAGGTATTCAGAGCGCGGCGGGCAAGTCGGTTCATCAGGTTACACCTTGGCGTCATAGTATTGGATGATCAAATTATTGTTCTCTCGGTTTCAGTGTTTTCGCCTTCAGTGGCTTGCGCCACACAAACCTGATTGCGACCGTTTTCCTTGGCCCGGTACATGGCTTTATCCGCCATATCATTGAGCGCATCTGCGGTCTGGCCATGGTGTGGGAAAACCGCGATGCCGATGCTAACGGTTAGCCTGACATCGGCCACTCCTTCCAGCGCAACCGGATACTCCGCCACCAGCTGGCGCAGCCGCTCAGCCGCCTCCCAGGCTTCCGCGCCATCCATCTCCGGCAGCAAAATCATAAACTCTTCGCCACCGTAACGCCCAAACGCATCGACACTACGAATCCCTTGCGACAGTCGCTTGCACACGGCAGTGAGAACCGCATCACCCGCTGGATGGCCATACTGGTCGTTTACCTGTTTGAAATGGTCAATGTCGATCCACAGCAACGCAAGGCGCCGGTTATAACGCGCTGCCCGGCTGACTTCCTCCGACAACAGACGATTCATCTCCCGCCGGTTAAACAAACCTGTAAGGGTGTCATGAGCGGCAAGCTCGGACAGCTCCTGTTCGAGAATTTTACGGTCCGTGACATCCAGAATGATACCTTCAAGCATCAGGTCGTCACCATCCTCCACGGCCCGACCGCGCTCCCAGACCCAAATCACCTGGCCGTCTTTCCGGACCAGCTGGTATTCGAGTGAAAACGCCTCAGCCGAACCGATCGCTTCTTCCACCAATTGCACAGTTCTCTGGTTATCCTCGTAATACATCAGACCCGCAAATGCGATGTCGCGGTTGTCTATTAACGCGTCCGGCTCGTAGCCAGTCAGTTCCCGGCATCCGCTGGAGACAAACTTCATGGTCCAGAATTCATCGTACAGGCAGCGATAAGCCATGCCGGGTAGATTATCCATGAGCGTGGTGAGCTGCCGCTCCCGATCCTTCAGACTCTCCTGCGCCCTTCGACTGTCTGTGACGTCGAGACCAATCGCGATAGCGCCCACCAACACGCCGGCTTCGTTATGGAAACAGCGGGAGTTCCAGCGCATCAGGCGCTCTTCACCACTGCGGGTCCGGATGCTCGTCTCAAAATCATCCACCTCCCGCACCCCCGCCAATATTTCCACGACGATATCCTGGATCGTCGACCGGTATGACTCATCAGGGTACAGCCATTCCCAGATATCACCCTTGCCCTGCAACTCCTGCTCCGAGTACCCACTGATCTTCTCAGCAGCCTTGTTCCAGAGAAGCACCCGGGACTGGGGATCCAAAACGTTAATCCAGATGCTAGCGTTATCAATCACGTTTTGTTGAAACTGGCTGAGCAGCTGAATTTCTTCTCGTTGATGGTTCTGCAGGGATAATTGGGTACGATCATGCCTGAACTGGCGTCGCAGCGAAAAAAACAGCACTAGCGCGGTTACGAAAATGAAGGCCCCGCCCTTATAGGTCTGCACATCACCGAGCTCATCGGCATTGTCTACCCAACGCTCGACAGCCACATCGGAAACCATGATCCACATCAGGCCAGCTATCAAATAGCTCAACACTACCCAGAGGGATCGCCAGAATGGGCTGGTACGTCGACCGTTTACATTAAGCATCTACAACTGTCTCTTGAGCCTTGATCCAATGGGGCACGTATCGTCAGTGAGCAAACCTTGAGCGAAGTTCGATTACGTCTGTCCTAACCTTAGCCAGATGTAGTGGATAGGTCGAGGTTTCAATCCTTTATACACTCTGTAATTCCTGATTTGGCGACGTTGTTCTATAATTTCCGAACCACTCCATCATGCAGGGAGACCATGTGATGACACCCGCCATTAACGCTGCGACAAACGCCGGGGTCAGCCACAAAATTCACAAATACGAGCATGATTCCGCCGCCGAGTCCTTTGGTCTGGAGGCCGCGGAAAAGCTCGGATTGGAGCCTGGGCGGGTGTTCAAGACACTGGTTGTGACAGTCGACGTCGGGGAAATGCTGGTGGCTGTGCTGCCCGTGTCTTCAACGTTGAGTATGAAGCTGGCGGCCCACGCTATTGGCGGCAAGAAAGCCGCCATGGCGGATAAAAACAGCGTTCAACGTTCTTCGGGTTATGTGCTTGGAGGTGTCAGCCCACTGGGGCAAAAGCGGCCGCTGCGAACCGTTATCGACAGTTCAGCCCGGCAGTTTGAGACCGTGTTTGTCAGCGCGGGGCGCCGGGGTCTTGAACTTGAGCTTACTCCCGATGATCTCGCCCGCCTGACCAACGGCCAGTTCGCTCACCTCCAGCAGCTCTGATTTAACAACCCGGATGCAGGCAGACTGTTATACGAACACCCTCTGACAGACCCAAAGCCATAACCAAAAAAAGCCCGGCGGGCCAGGGGCCAGCCGGGCTTTCTACTCAGGTCAGGTTACTTCACCTGATCACGGGCTTCCGCGAGAATTTTGTTGAAAGTCTCGCTCGGCTGCATAATCTTGCAGACCTTTTCCGTTGAAGGATGGTAGTACCCGCCAATATCCGCTGGCTGACCCTGGATCACGCTCATCTCTTCCAGAATCCTGTCCTTGTTGGACTCAAGTTGCTCCGAAAGCTTGCTGAAGAAAGTTTTCAAATCCTTATCTTCGTCCTGGTTTGCCAGTGCCTCAGCCCAATAACGGGCGAGATGAAAATGACTGCCGCGGTTATCAAGCTCGCCGGTCACGCGCGAGGGAGACTGGTTATTTTCCAACAGCCGCTCGGTGGCCTTGTCCAGAGTCTGGCCCAACAGACGGGCGCGCAGGTTGCTCTGTTTTTCGCCCAGCTCTTCAAGGGACACCGCAATGGCGAGGAATTCACCCAGCGAATCCCAACGCAGATGGTTCTCTTGCAGCAGTTGCTGTACGTGCTTGGGTGCAGAACCGCCAGCGCCTGTTTCATATAAACCACCGCCTTTCAACAAAGGCACGATGGAAAGCATCTTGGCGCTGGTGCCCAGTTCCAAGATCGGGAACAGATCGGTCAGGTAATCCCGCAGCACGTTACCCGTGACAGAGATAGTGTCGAGGCCACGGATCAAACGCTCCATGGTCCAGCGGATAGCCCGTACCGGAGACTTGATCAGCATGTTGACATCCGAGGTGTCGTGATCCTGAAGATACATCTCAACTTTCTTGATCAGTTCGGCATCATGGGGACGCTCGTCATCCAGCCAGAACAGCGCTGGCGTTCCAGAGGAGCGGGCGCGATTGACTGCGAGCTTGACCCAGTCACGGATCGGCAGGTCCTTGGTTTGGCAGGCACGCCAGATGTCGCCTTTTTCAACCTTGTGTTCCGTCAGAGTGTTGCCGTCTTCGTCAATAATCCGGACTGTGCCGTCTTCAGGAATCTCGAAGGTCTTGTCGTGGGAGCCATACTCTTCCGCTTTCTGCGCCATCAGGCCTACGTTCGGCACTGTACCCATGGTGGTCGGATCGAAAGCGCCGTGGGTCTTGCAGAAGTTGATCACTTCCTGATAGATCGTGGCGTAGGTGCTCTCCGGCATCACCGCCTTGGTGTCTTTCAGCTTGCCATCCCGGGCCCACATTTTACCGGAGTTACGGATCATGGCAGGCATGGATGCGTCTACGATGACGTCGCTCGGTACGTGCAGGTTGGTGATGCCCTTGACGGAATCCACCATCGCTAGCTCAGGACGGTGCTCGTAGCAGGCGTGCAACTCCTCCTGGATTTCTTCCTGCTTGGACTCCGGCAACGTCTTGATCTTTTCAAGCACGCTAGACAAGCCGTTGTTGGCATTTACGCCCAACTCATCGAACAGGTCGCCATATTTGTCGAACAATTCCTTGTAGAAAATCTTCACCGCGTGACCGAACACAATCGGGTGGGAGATTTTCATCATGGTTGCTTTGACGTGTAATGAAAACATCACACCGCTGTTCTGACAGTCATCCAGCGCATCTTCAAAGAACTTGCGCAGCGCCTTACAGCTCATGAACATGCCATCGAGCACTTCCCCTTCCAGTAGCGGGAGTTCGGCTTTCAGAATGGTCTGCTCACCTTTGGCATTCTCAAACACAATCCGCGCGTTGGTCGCCTTGTCGAGGGTCAACGACTGTTCATTGGAGTAAAAATCGCCACCGCGCATGTGGGCAACATGAGTGCGCGACGCCGGGCTCCACTCACCCATGGTATGTGGGTATTTACGGGCAAAGGCTTTGACGGCAGCGGGCGCGCGCCGGTCAGAGTTGCCTTCCCGCAGTACAGGGTTAACGGCACTACCGAGCACCTTGGCATAACGGGCCTTCGCGTCTCTTTCTTCGTCGCTCTGAGCGTTCTCTTTGTATTGCGGAACCTTATAGCCCTGAGACCGGAGCTCCTTGATCGCTGCCTGCAACTGGGGAATGGACGCGCTGATGTTGGGCAGCTTGATGATGTTGGCTTCCGGGCTCTTGGTGTAGTCCCCCAGCTCGGCCAGGGCATCCGGCACTTTCTGGTCTTCTTCCAGGTGCTCGGGGAACGTCGCCAGAATACGGGCTGCCAGGGAGATGTCACTGGTTCCGAACTCTATGCCCGCGGGCTTGGCGTAAGTTTCCAGAATCGGCAGAAGGGAACGTGTCGCAAGTGCGGGCGCCTCGTCCGTCAGCGTGTAGATGATTTTGGTCTTGGAATTAGAAGTAGGCATTTTCGTCCTCTGGCAAGGTGTGAGTTCAGGACGGTCAGCACATTCTCTGGCGTCTTGTGAACATCAGAGTTAAGCACGGACTGATTACGAACTTATGAGAAGAGAGTAAAGATACCAGTTTTTGGCCCATCTTGATTAGGATATTAGTCTAAAGTCTCAGGAATTTTACGAATCCCACTACAAAAATATTAACTCTTTTCCTGTAAATGCCAGTTTCAAAAGATGATGGAAAGAACCGCAGCATTCCCCGGGCGCGGTTAGTCGTCCGGAGAATGTTACGCGTCTCTGCCTGCCGTGGCTGACTCAGGCTTCCTTTGCTGCCAGCAACCCGGCGGCCTGCAGCGTACCCTGAATAGCGTCCAGTGCTTCCGGGTTAGCCAGGGCGTCGCGGTTGTCACTGCGGGCGGCGCCATTCAACAGTCTGGCAACCGCCAGCTCGACTTTTTTTCCACTTCGGGTATAGGGAATATCCTTGACCACCAACACGTGTCGCGGCACATGGCGGGGGCTGGCACCCTCCCGAATACGGACCTTCAGGTTCTTGATGACGTCGTCACTGAGCGAGTCCCCGCTGGCGGGCACCACCAATAACACGACCTCAACATCACCCTCAATCTGCCGCCCGACCACCAGGCTGTCTTTTATCGCGGCCTCGGTCTCGACCTGACGGTATATTTCCGCGGTGCCAATACGCACACCACCAGGATTGAGGGTGGCATCAGACCGGCCATAGATCACTGCGCCGCCATGTTCAGTAAACCGAATAAAGTCGCCGTGGGCCCAGACGCCGGGAAAGGTCTCAAAATACGCACTCTGGAAACGTGCACCGTCAGGATCGTCCCAGAAACTGACCGGCATGGAAGGCAGCGGTTGCCGACAGACCAGCTCTCCACGACCACCGTCGAGGGCTTTGCCTTCTTCATCAAAGGCCACCGCATCTACACCCAGTAACGGACACTGAATTTCTCCCCGACGCACCGGCAACGTCGGCGTGCAGCCGACAAAACAGCCACAGATATCCGTACCTCCGGCGATCGAACCCAGCAGCACGTTCGGTGCCCCGGCTGAATAAACCCAGTCATAATCTTCCGGCAACAGGGGCGAACCGGTGGAGAACAGCACTCTAAGGGACTCAAGATCGAGACTGGTCGCCGGGGTCAGTTCGGCTTTTCGGCAGCCTGCAAGAAACCGTGCGCTGGTACCAAAATGCGTCACTTTCTCCTCAGCAACCCGCTCCCACAAACTGTTGAGGCTCGGATAACCCGGCGAACCGTCAACAGTGACCACGGTAGCTCCGGTCAGCAGGGCAGAGGCCTGCCAGTTCCACATCATCCAACCACAAGTGGTGAAATAGAGAAACCGGTCACCGGGGCCCACGTCGCCGTGGAGCATCATCTCTTTGGCATGGTTGACCAGCAAACCCACTGCGCCGTGAACGATGCACTTGGGTTTGCCCGTAGTGCCGGAGGAATACAGGATGTACACCGGTTGGTCCGGCGGCAGCGGGGTAAACGATGGCGCCTGGCCAGCGCCTTCCGCCAACGCAGCCTCCCAGGGGGTTACCAGCGGGCCGGCCAGGGCAGGCTCATCCGGAAGTTGCTGCACGCTTACCACGCAACGAAGACTATCAAGGCCCGCCACCAGTTGTTCAAAATCCGCCTGACGGGCGAAAACCTTGCCGCCATAACCATACCCATTGACCACAATTAACGCGGTTGGCTGGATCTGGCCGAACCGGTCAAGAATGGCGCCGATACCAAAATCCGGTGATGCCGAACTCCAGATCGCACCCAGGCTGGTGGCCGCCAGCATGCCCACCATGGCTTCATAACCATTGGTGACCACACCCGCAACCCGATCACCTTGTTTGATACCGTTGCCACGTAAAAAAGCTTCCAGGGCACCCACGTCGGATTTTAACTCACCGTAGCTGCGGCGTAACACTGGCCGGGTCTCACAGTGAGCGACGATGGCTTCAACGTTTGCACCATTGCCCTCTGCCAGACGCAACAGGTTGCCAGCAAAATTCAGCCGCATTCCCGGGAACCATTCGGCCCCCGGCATGGAACGCTCGCCCAGCACCCGCTCCGCGGGAGTATCACAACGCAACCCGCAGTAGTCCCAGATACTTTGCCAGAATGACTCGAGTTCGGTGATCGACCACTTATGGAGCGCGTGAAAGTCGGCAAACGGGCCTTTACCCTGTGCTTCGAGCCAACGCTGATACTGCCCCATTTGGCTGTTGCGAAGAATATCGTCTGTCGGATTCCAGACCACCGGGGCCTGCTCTGCGTTTTCCATCAATTGCTCCTATTGCATGTGCCAGCCGTGGCTCACCACGATTGACTGCCCGGTCAGGGCCGCCGAAGGAAATGCGGCCAGGTGCACGGCCACCTCGGCGACATCTTCCAGTGTAGTAAATTTGCCATCCACCGTATGCTTAAGCATCACGTCGCGAATCACTTCTTCCTCCGAGATCCCGAGCTCTTTTGCCTGTTCTGGTATCTGCTTTTCCACCAGTGGGGTTCGGACAAACCCGGGACAAATGATGTTGCTACTGACTCCGTGTTCCGCACCTTCTTTCGCGACCGCCCGGCACAGACCAAGCAAGCCATGCTTGGCGGTGACGTAGGGCGATTTCAGCGGCGATGCGGTCATCGAGTGAACCGACCCCATATACAGCATGCAGCCGCTACCAGTCTTGTACATCTCGTTGAGCGCAGCACGAGTGACCAGAAAAGCGCCGTTGAGGTGCACATCGAGCACCTTGCACCAATCGGCGTAGGCCAGGTTGTGGACCGGATCAATATGCTGGATACCTGCGTTCGCTATCGCGATGTCCAGACGACCCCATTCGTCCACAATGGCCTTCACCCCCTCCTCAACAGCTTTCTCGTTAGTGACATCCATGGCCAGGGCCATAGCGGTGCCGCCAGCCTGCTGGATAGCCTCAACGGCTTCCTGGGCACTCTCAAGGGTGAGGTCGGCCACGGCAACCCGGGCGCCCTCACGACCATACTGTTCGGCAATGGCTCGGCCGATTCCGCGCCCCGCCCCGGTGATCAGGGCAATCCGGTTTTCTAGACGCATTTTATTTTCTCCTTAGTCGTAAGCCACGCTGGGCAGCCAGGTCGCAATTTCGGGCACCAGGAACACGATTACCAGAGCCACCAGTTGAATAATGATGAAGGGTATGACGCCCTTGTAGATGTCCATCACGTCGATTTCCGGCGGCGCCACACCCTTGATGTAAAACAGTGCAAACCCCACTGGCGGCGTCAGGAACGACGTCTGCAGGCACATGGCAAAGAGGATGGTAAACCACACCAGATCAAAGCCAAGCGTTTGAACCACTGGTGCCACCAGCGGCAAAATAATAAGGGTGATTTCAACCCAATCCAGGAAGAAGCCCAGCAGGAATACCGCGAACAGAATGGTCAATACCACGCCGTAAGGCCCGAAGGGCAGCCCCAGCAATGCATCTTCAATGACCTGGTCGCCACCAAGCCCCCGTAGCACGACGGAAAACGCGGTTGCACCCAGGAAAATGGCAAAAATAAACGCCGCCGTGCGCGTTGTCTGCTGCACCGAGGAATTTAGCACTTTCACACTCAGACGCCCCGACATCAGGGCCAGCAGCAAGGCGCCAAGGGCACCCACACCGGACGCTTCCGTGGGTGTGGCGATACCGGCAAAAATAGAACCCAACACGCCAAGAATCAGCGCAGCCGTAGGCACCACTGCCTTGGCCACTTCCCAGACAATGCTCCAGGTTACTTTCACCGTGCCCTCGGGCACCGGCGCGATGTGCGGCTGCATCAGGGGACGTATCATCACATAGGCGACGTACATGGCACCCAGAAGCAGCCCGGGAAGGAACGCGCCCATGAACAGATCGCCCACGGATGCCTCTGGCACCGCCAGCCGGTCTGCCATCAGCACCAGCATGATCGACGGCGGGATCAGGATCCCCAGGGTACCGGTGGCACAGGCCGTACCCACCGCAAAGCCCTTGTCGTACTTGTTCTCCATCATCACCGGCAGGGAGAGCATGCCCAGCAGTACCACGGACGCCCCGATAATACCGGTAGTGGCTGCCAGCAATACGCCAATAACAACCACGGTTACCGCATATCCACCACGGACCGCGCCGAAGAGTTTCACCATACTGTTCATCAGTTTTTCGGCGACGCCGGACTGATCGAGCATGATGCCCATGAAGATGAACATAGGCAGAGCAACGAGGGTTTCGCTGTTAACGATGTCCCATATTCGCTCTGGGACGAGCCCCATGGAAGACTGGTAGTCGAACCACAGGTTAGCGCCGAAGTTTTCGACGGCAACTACACCAACGAGGGTCCAGATTACAGCGGTACCACCGAGCACCCAGGCGACCGGATAGCCGGTCATCAGCAGCGCCCCGAATGTCAGGAACATGCCGATTACAAAAAGCGTTTCAAGCTCCATCAGGATGCATCCTCTTTCTTGTTATTTCCGGTCTCGATCCGGATGGGCTTCGGAAAGCCAAAAAGCAGTGCGGTTACTTTCAGCAAGCGGGATAGTGCGGCCAGAGCGAGCAGGACAAAGGACACTGCCAGAACGAACTTCAGAGCCCACCGGTATGGAAGACCGGCCGGTGCCTGACTGGTTTCACCCTGCAACCAAGAGCTGTAGGCGTAGGGGAACATTTCCCAGACTGCCAGCCCGAGAAACGGTAGCAACAGGAACACAAGACCAAACAGTTCAACCCAGCCCTGGCCCCGGAGCGACAGGCGCTCATGGATGACATCCACTCTCACGTGGCCATCAACCACCAGGGTGTAGGCCAACCCCAACAACCATCCCGCGCCAGCCAGGTGCCACTGAACCTCTTCCAACGTCACAGAGCCGACGTCAAAGGCATAGCGGCCAACGACGGCATAGATGATAACCCCGGTTATCACAACCCAGAGCCAGGATGCACTCTTGCCGATCGCGGAAATCACACGGTCCACACCCTGGCTGATCCAGGTTGTGGGTAACTCCGTGTGATGATGGAGAATATTGTCGGTGTCGGACACCGATGCCCGCCCACTCTGCGGTGAGCCTTTACCAGACACCGTCATACAGCAGTTCCTCGCTCAGAATGCCGATTGCGAAACAAGGATGGCCCCGAAGGGCCATCCTGACTTGGTTAGAGACCACCGGGTATTTATCCGGTGACTCGGGGTCGGCCCCTGGCCTTACAGGTCCGACGGAACATAGGCCCGTGAATCCCACACTTTGTAGGATTCCATGAACTCGCTCTGGCTTTCATAGACGCGCTTGAAGTCAGCATCTTTTGCAGATTCTTGCTCCATCACCTTATCAGTGACCGCTTTCAGCTCCTTCAGGACCTCACGGGGAATCTGATCAGCCTGGACGCCCTTTTCCTGGAAGCCCGCCAGAACGGCACCGTTCTTGTACTCACCTTCGGCCAGGCCGAGAGTGGTTGCAGCGGTACAGGAAGCATCAACCAGCGCTTTCTGTGCGTCCGTGGTTTTGTTCCACTCGTCCTTGTTGATCAGCATGTACTGGGCGGTAAACTGCTGGTGCCAGCCGGGGAACAGGTTGTACTTGACCACCTGATCAAAGCCGAGGAGTTGGTCGATAGCAGGCATCGAGAATTCAGTCGCGTCAATGGTGCCTTTCTCCAGCGCCTGGTAAAGCTCACCACCTGGCATCATGGTAACGGAGGCTCCCAGTTCTTCCAGAACCTTGCCGCCCAGACCCGCGAAGCGAATCTTCAGGCCTTTATAGTCTTCCAGTGTTTCGATTGGTTTCGAATACCAGCCCGCTGTTTCAGGCCCGATGATCCCGCACAACTGGGCGTGCACATCGAAGCCCTTGTTGGCATAGACTTCCTGCAGCATTTCATGGCCGCCACCATAGTAATACCAGGCCGTGTAAGCCCAGGGCTTCATGCCAAAGGGAACAGCCGCAAACAGGGGAATCGCAGGTACCTTGCCCTGATCGTATCCGATCCAGGTGTAACCTGCTTCAACCTTGCCATCGGAAACCGACTGCAGGATATCGAAAGGCGGAACCAGCTTGCCGGGCTCATAGACACGAACCTGGATGCTGCCATCGGAAGCGGTGGTGAGGTTTTCGGCAACCCAGGCGCCGGGGGAACCCAGGCCGGGCAGATTGGTGGCGAAGGCGACCGGCATTTTCCAGCGCAGGTCATCCGCGAACGCCGATCCGGTAGTCAGGGCGATCGCACCGGCGATACCGGTAAGGGCCTTGAAGAATTTCATTGGCAAGTCTCCTAGCATTGTTGTTGTATTCGGCCGCACAGGAGTTTTCCCGACCGGCCTTATCAGAGTGTAGTCAGATATCGCAGGAAACGAGACAGACAAGATTAACTTTGGGTCCAGTGAAAGCGCCAGCCTTGTTTTCTGCGTTGTTCTGACGTCCTGCATCTTGGATATAGCAGACACTGTGCCAACCGTAATTTTCGCATATTTATCAATTGGATGAGATTTTCCAAAGACACGGAGTCCAATGAATAGTCCGAACATCCGGACGTATATAGCCATCAGTCGTAGGGGATTGTACTGATAACCGGACAAATGTCCTGAAGTTAGGACATTTTCGCCAACTTCTCATAGAGAACAGAGCGGGAGATACCCAACAGCTTCGCTGCCCGGGTCCGGTTGCCCCGGCTTGCCACCAGTGCTTCCTCGATCGCCTGCGCCTCTGCGTCGGCCAGGGTTTTGGCCAGGGGCCGCACCGGCTGCGGCACCAACGAAGAAGTCGGCCGGTTACCGCTGCGGGGCAGCACCTTGAAAATAGCATCGGCATCCAGTATTCCAGAGTCTTCCCCCATGGTGAGGGCACGTTCCAGCACGTTACGCAGCTCTCGCACGTTGCCAGGCCAATCATAACTACTCAGCGCCGAGACCGCGGTATCGGTAATTTCTCCCCGCAAGTCCAGCCCCTGACAGACGTCTTCGAGAATCGCTTCACAGAGAATACCGAGGTCCGGCAACCGGTCTCGCAAAGGAGGGATGGGAATTTCCAGCACATTGAGCCGGTAATACAGATCAGAGCGGAAATTGCCCTCGGCTATCATGGCTTCGAGATTGCGACTGGTAGCCGCAATCAGCCTGACGTCTACCTTCTGGACCTTATTGGACCCCAGCGGTTCTATCTCGCCTTCCTGCAAAGCCCGGAGTAATTTGGCTTGCAGGGTGAGTGGCATGTCTCCGACTTCATCAAGAAACAGCGTGCCTCCGTTGGCCAGCTGAAATTTGCCTTCCCGGGCTCGTCGATCCGCGCCGGTATAGGCGCCCGGGGCTACGCCGAAGAATTCAGCCTCCAGCAGATTCTCCGGCACGGCCGCTACATTCACTCCCACGAAGGGGCGGTCGGCACGGCCGGATACCGTATGAATCGCTTGCGCCAACACTTCCTTGCCGGTGCCGGTTTCCCCCAGCAGCAACACCGGCATATCACGACCGGCTGCCAGACGCGCCCGGCGCTTGACTTCCAGAGCGGCAGGACTGGCGCCAACGAAATCCCCAAGACTGTAGCGGGTACCGCGAACCTGGCGCGCCAGGGCCTTACGGGCTGCCACCAAATCCTGGTGCAGCCGTCGATACTTGCTGACCAATGGTGTGAGAGGCTGGAGGTCATCGTATAACACGAACGCAACGGCTCCGATAACAGTACCGTCATCATCAAAATAAGGTAGCCGGGTTACCACCAGCTGTTGGGTTTCATGTTCCATGATATCCAGCAACAGCGGGTTGCCAGACTGCACCACTTCCGGCATCCGGGTGTGAGGTATGACGAGCTGAACCGGCTTGCCAACCACAGATTCCGGATTTTTGACGCCCAGCAGGGCAGCATAGCTGTGATTGATCCAGGTAATGCGAGCTTGCCTGTCCACCGTAATGGCACCGGCGCTGGCCTGCTCAAACATGGGGAACAGGGCTTCAATCAGGTCCCGGGTAAGACCCGATTTGTCCCTGTGGGTGAAAAGTTGGGTCATGAACGGTTTACCGTTTGGTATCACGTGTTTCATGGGTCACGCTCAGTGATGGTCTCCCATCTGATAGGGTATGACTGCGCGATCCGGCTATCTGGTCACGCCAGTATAGATGATCACGCAGGTTTGGGTGTCAAACAGCGTTAGTCGGGAATCCGCAACTGGTTACTCTCGAAGACAATCAGGTCTCCACTGTCGGGATTCGCCGCAACCGGTGGCACATTGGTCTCCGTCAGCGCTGGCGCGCCAGCACCCCTGGGCACCGTTCTGACCACCTGACTCGGGGGCAGTTCAGCGCCAGTTTTGAGGTGATCGTACATCAGATCGAGCGCCTGGAAGTAGTAGCGGTGTAGCGGGATATAGAGTTCATTGAACCCTGGGAATCCATTCAATAAGTCCAGGTGCTGGGCGTTAAGCACTTCATAGTAGTGCAGTTCGCTGTTCGCGCCTTCGACTCGCTGATTCAGGCCATAGTAGGGTCTGGATGTATGGTTGATGGGCAGGATGGCATCCGAGCGACCGGTCACAAAGATCGCGGGTTTGCCTTGTAGATCGCCGGTGGCGCGAATGGCTTCAATACCCTCGGCAATACGAGCGGCGTTGTCCGCAGCCTCGCCGGTCAAAGGGTCTAAGGTTTCAGGGTCCCGACCATCCGCCAGTGCCCGCAGACACAACAGAGCGTCGAGCCCGTAATCCACCATTCCGGTACTCGGCGAACTGCTGACTGGCAGGTTGGTCGGTACTCCCTGACCTGCGTCGTCAAAAACCAGATTAACTCCGCCGGTCGGAGGTATACCGTTGCTGACGCCGAACAGCGCAGCTTCTTGCGCATCACTCAGGACTGCAACCTCACCCGTGCTGGGGTTCGTTGCGGCCATGCTGAGCCCACAAAGCCGATCTTCCACCCCGAACCGCCCGTAGGCGTTGGCGTAAGTCATGGATATGCTCTGGGCTACTGCCAGGCCGAAATGGCTCGGCGCGAGCAGATTCTGCTCCGGCTGGATGCCGAAATCTTCATTCAGAATGCGCTGGGCCGCTTGCGCGCGCTCATCCACATCCACACCTGTGATCAAGCCTTTATCGGACAGTGAGGTGCAAATATTCTCATTCGTCGTCACGACGTTCAGTGCGTTCAACGGGGCGACATCGCGAATTTCTGGCGCCCGGTTAGCACACCCCTGATACACCGCCAGCGCTGTGGTGTAATCCAGCAGACTGCGGCTATGCTTCGTGATTACCGGCCCGCTGCCCTGACGAATCGTAAAGCCGGTATCCACCACCGGATTGACGTTGGGCTCGGATACCGCCACCCCATCAATCAGACCTTTGGTGTCCTGTTCCGCCGCCCGTACCGACGCGCCCCCGCCGTTGGAAACACTGGAAGCGATCACCAGCGTGTTCTCAGGGGTAACCGTTACCCGGCGGCCATCGTCACTTTCTTCACCAAATTGCTCATTCAGGATGTAGAACCCGAATTCAATGGATTGCAGCACATGCAACCCCCAGTCGGCTTCCGGGTTGGCCTTGGAATGGGCGTGCTTGAAGGCAAACCGGTCATGGAACTGGGTGTAGAAATTCTCGCGCTCTGTCGCATCAAGATCGGCACGGAACTGACTGGCCACAGACTCGTCAGCCGTCAGCTGGCCGGTCAGGGTTTGCGCGGTATTGGCTGCCAGATTGTGAGAACCGGTGCCGGAACCTTTATCGGTGTAGACCACCGCACAGCCTTTTTTCAGACCCCACTCTCCAGCCGTACCAATGGCACCGTAGATACCACGGGAGCCGGAGGAAGGTGCCGTCACCATACAGGCGTTCTGAGGATCAAAAGTTTCCGGAACCTGCACCATAACAGTCACCGGCACCGCTCCGGGCACCGTCATGAAGGCGAGGTATTCAGCTCCCGATATTTTGCCTTCAGCATCAGGAGCATCCACTTGGGGGCCAAACAGGTCACCGTAGCCACCGCCATCCGAGGTGTCCACCAGGGCTCGGTAGTTACTGTAAATCGCCAGGGTACGGAGTTCTTCGACGGTGGGATTAAGGGCGTCGTCGAAAGCAGGAGCACTGGCTGACGCCAAACCGCTGGCACCCAGGCCCGCAGTCAGGAGATCATTATTGATACCATTGTAAGCAGTAACCTGAACGTCACCACTGACAAAATCGGGGCGCTCGTTGAGAGGAGATTTATCGGCATTGTTGTTGCTGTCGTTGCAGGCGGTCAGGCCAAGGACAACGCATGTCCCTGCCAGAATCGCGAGCGGAGCTCGGATCTTCATCATGGCTTCCTTCCTTCAGTCATTGTTTTTGTTGGTAATGATGGCTTGGCCGACTACAACGCACAGATCAAGCGAAGCTGGCTGGTGCCCGAAGGAATACTTATGCGCTTCCTGTGCCAACCTTTCTCTTCCATGTAAAACAATGTGTTACGGGAAAGCGCCCAGGCATCGATACCCTGCTTATCCGGAAATCCGGACAACCATAACGGCGCAGGGTTCAATACAGCAGGAAACACTTGTTTTGGCAGGATTTGGGGGAAACAGATTTATCTGTCTTGTGCACCGGACAGTGTCCGGAATGCCGTACAATCCATCAAAAGCGGTCTGATTACGACCGCACCATACGACGACGCATAACCTCGACCAGATGATTCAGTAAATCCTTGGCATCGCCTTCGTGAAGCAGACGGAATTTCTGCCGCGATGCGTGTCGGGAACTCTCATCATCGCCAGCCACAGAAAGACCACCTTGTTGCATATCCATGTACTGACAGGCCGCCAGGTGCGCCTTGATTTCAGTATCAATCAACCGGGTCAGCAGGTCATCGACTTCCGCATTCAGGAAGGGGCGTAGTCCATTGACCGTTTTCCGGGCTTCAAGGGCTGCGTTACGCGCACTTACCCGGGTGTCGCCGGTCGGCTCATTGCTTTCGACCGCACGCAAAAAGCTGCCAAGTTTGTCGTGCAGCCCCCAGACCAACGGCCAGACCTTCTCCAACGCCGCTTTTTCGAGCAGAAACTGCTCTGCTGGCAATGGGCTGCCAGAGTTGCCGGACGGGATTTCGGATTCATTGAACTGCTGCACACGCAGCTCATCCATCTCTTGCCAGAGCGTTGCAACGCGCTGCTTCAGCTCATGCTGGAGGAGCGTCTGGCGCCGGCTCATTTGCAGCGCAATGACAGCCACGACCAAAACAACCAGCAACAAGCCAACTGAAAGAAGGCCGAATTCGGGTGTAGAGAAGAAAGCCAATAACCATTCCTGTTCCATGAGAACCCTTGAAGTCATGCGGAGTATTGCCTGAGAACGGGTGCTCCCACTCCGGCGTTTGACGAATAACGGTAGTGTCGCACAAATCGCTACGTGTAAGCAGTGCCTGGCAGTAATGGCGTAATGGTTGGTAATGTCATTATGACAAAATGATCCAGGTCATTTTGCACAGCGGCTGGCTCGTGAAATAATCCTTTCCAAAGCAAAGAACCCAGGATCCCCATGAGTGCTGACTCCATGGCTGAACCAAAATCCAAGACCCGTCAGGCTTTGGCCTCAGCGCCTTGTCTACTGGGGCAATCTGACAGTGATCTGTCAGTGCCGCTACCCGCTAGCGAATTCCACGGGTTGCTCAACAGCCTGAGCCGGGTATTTGGCCTCCGGTTGCCCGACAGCAAAGACGATCCGGACTACCGGTTTTTGAGCGCCGTCGCGGGTCTGTTCCAAAAAACCACCCTCGGGCCTGAAACCATACTCGAAAAACATCAGCGCCCATGGCTAAATGTGTATCTGACCCAACACGGAGTACTCAGGCTTTTTCGTGAAACCGTGGCTGGCAAAGTAGCCATCCATCACTTTTTTACCGAAGGCGACATAATCTGGCCGGTGTTTGGCCGCACCCGCACGGTAAGGAACACCCTTTGCCTGACATCCGTTACTCACTGCACGCTGTGGGTGGCTAACTTCCGCGCTTTTCGTGCCAGCATTCAAGCATGTAGCGGAGACCGCTGGGCTGGGTTTGCGTTGGCGCTGATTGAAGAACTGGCCGAGCTCTCCACCATGCGGGAATTTCAAAAGCAGACACTCTCGGCCACTGAACGTTATGCGATTTTGGTGCGCGAGTACCCGGAACTGATCAGACGGGTGCCCGATTTTCAGCTCGCCGCCTTCATAGGTGTCGCTCCGGCAACCTTTTCGCGGCTTAAACGCGCCTGCTGACATCTCATTGCCATACCGCAATCATCATCTCTGACAATTTCCGCATCCACCCCGGCGCGATCATCGTACTTCGCTACGTGATTAATCACTGAATGGAGCCCCGCCGTGCCAGGACTGCTAAATAAGAAGCGCCAACTGATTTCGACAGTATGGCTGGGCCTGCTGCTGGCGGGCTGCGCCAACCACATCAATGCGCCAGAACAGGCCATCGACCTCGAACACACGGATTACAGTGTCCGTAAAGATATCGTGTTTTCCCCTGCTGACTGGCCCCAGACACTGAAAGCAGACCTGTATCTGCCCGATGGAGAACAAACCAGACCGGCGGTACTCATGGTGCACGGCGGCGGCTGGGAGCGACGCTCCCGGCAGGATATGAACTGGATTGCTGAACACCTCACGGCACACGGCATTGCCGTGATGAACATCGATTACCGGTTCGCCCCGGAGTTTCAGTTTCCGGCCCAACTCCATGACCTGCAGATCGCCATGCACTGGTTACGTGGCCATGCTGCTGAGCTCAAAATAGACCCAGATCGCGTTGGCGGGTTCGGCTTTTCCTCCGGCGCCCATCTGGTCAGCCTGCTGGCTACATTGGCCGGTGAGGGAGGCGAACTCAATGAGCCCCATGGCGGACCAGAAACCAGGCTGGAAGCCATAGTCGCAGGCGGTCTGCCCAGTGACCTGAGAACCTTCGGTTCCGGAAAACTGCTTCGTCAGTTTCTCGGTGGCACCCGGGCGGACATGCCCGATGTTTATCGGGCTGCCTCCCCCGTCACCCATGTGACGGAGCAAACACCGCCGTTCTTCCTGTTCCACGGCGGTATGGACACGCTGGTGCCGACTGAACAGGCAACCGATTTCAGAGCATTACTGGAGGCCAATGGGGTCGAAAACGAACTCTATATCCTGCGTTTCCG
Source organism: Marinobacter sp. (assembly GCF_040882185.1). Taxonomy (GTDB): domain Bacteria; phylum Pseudomonadota; class Gammaproteobacteria; order Pseudomonadales; family Oleiphilaceae; genus Marinobacter. The sequence continues at coordinate 77,455 of NZ_JBBEBW010000005.1, forward strand.
GGGCCATATCACCAGCTTTCTCACCAGCGGAGATGCAGTCGATGAGGCGACTGTCTTCCTCGTCCGTCATTTGGGAGCTTCATCGAAAAAAGTCAAAGACTGACGAACGGCGCCACCGTCAGCAAAAGAATCACCACAATCGCAAAACAGACAGCCAGTACGGTCGCAGGACGCTGCCGGAAACGTTGCCACAGGCCGGGAACCCGGCCCGCCTGCTGATCCTGCTCAAATGTCAGCCGCTGGTTCTCGAAGCGTTCACGCTGGTACTCTGCAAGCAACGTTTTGGCACGCATCGCTTCATCAGCGTCATGGACCCAGAAGCCGCCCATACTGATGCCCCAGCGACTCGGGGGCGTCTCGTAGTATTGCACTTCATGAGCCTCGAATAGCGCGCGGATCTCATCCGCCTCATCATCGGGCACATGTCGCAGGTTCATCAGGTGGTGGGTCATAGGCGCGTCTGGATTGATTCGGGACGAAGGCCTTATCCTAGCATCTGTTGGCATTATTGGCTTGGCAGGGCCAGGACTGATCAGGTTACACTCACCGGCTGAACCCACTTACAGGACACTTCATGCCCAAGGCAACGCTGACGCTGCTACTGGATTTTGATGATCAGGTACAAAAGGATCACAGTCAGGCTGCCGCGTTTCTGCATCGTCGCGATCGCAAGTTTGCATTGTCCTGCCAGGCCGATGGACGCCCCCCGGGGCCAGCCACCTGGCTAGCGCACCTCGGTGGTTTTAGCGGCAAGCAAGCCGTGGGTGGGCCAGACATGCGTTTGCGAGTCTGGCGTCGGGTGACGTTTGCCTTTATCGCCGTCGGCACGTTACTGGGCGTGTTGACCATGCTGGGGCTGCTGTTCTATGACGGCAGTGGGCAGATCAATATCACCGTCATCCTCGGGTTTGTACTACTCCAGATCATCCTGGCTGTCCTGACCAGCCTGCAATCCTTGCTCGGCTGGCGTCCCTGGGGCCAGCTGCCGGATGTGCTCGCCCGTCGGTTCGGCCGGGCGGAGCCGTCAGGAGCAATACTCCGCCGACTGCAACCGCAGCTGTCAGCCCGGGCCGCTCACGCTGGCGGCCTCGCGTTCGGCGTGAGCGGTTTACTGACGTTACTCGGCCTGGTTGTGGTGCAGGATCTGGCGTTTGGCTGGAGTACAACGTTAAGCACGGCCCCGGAGACCTTTCATCGCCTGGTTCATACCCTCGCATTACCATGGCAGGGCCTCTGGTCCGCAGCGGTCCCTTCACCGGAACTGGTTGCAGATTCCCGCTTCTACCGGATTGCCCCCTTCTACCAGATTGAAAATACCGGGGGATCGACAGCGCCAGCCCGTTGGGGCGACTGGTGGCCCTTTGTGGCGATGGTGTGGCTGTTCTACATCATCCTGCTAAGGCTCGTTTTGCTGATAGTGGCAATAACACACCTGGAGCTGAGGGCAAGGCGCCTGCTGGCCCGCCACCCGGGACTCACAACGCTGCTTTACCGTATGGAGACCCCCGCGCTTGAGACTGGAAACGCGCATTCTGACGCCGCCGATCAGCCCAGGATGGACACGTCGATTCAGACACAACCGCTGCCCGATGCAAGGGTGGCGATTCGCTGGGCTGGCGCCGGGGACGAAAATTTGGCCTGCTCCCTGCTGAGCGGCGCCCGCCCCGTGGTGCTGGCTGCGGGTGGTGCTGCCGCGCTGGCGGAGGATCACACCAGCGTTGAGCAGGCTCGTTTGTCATTAGGCACTGGCGGGCCGGAAACGGTATTGATACTGACCCGCGCCTGGGAACCACCCACCGGGGAGCTGGCGGATTTTCTGTCCGAAGCTTTTCAACACTGGCCCAGAACGGCGCGGATAGCGTTAGTACCAATCGGAGCAGCGGCCGGTGCCGAGCCGCCAGAACATCAGGTCGCCCAGTGGCTGCGTTTTATCGAACGGTTGGCCAATAACCGACTCAGCGTCAGTCTCACTCCTGGAGAAGTGACATGACAGCAGGCCCTGTTTTTGCGGTCGTTGGCCACCCGAATAAGGGTAAATCCAGCGTAGTGGCGACGTTATCCCAGAATGACGCCATCGCCATTGCTCTGGAACCTGGCACCACCCGGCAAAGCCAGACCTATCCTCTGACTGTCGATGGGGAAGCGCTCTACACCCTGGTGGACACCCCGGGCTTTCAGCGGCCCAGGAAAGTGCTGGAGTGGCTAGAGGCCCATAGTCTGGCAGCCTCCGACCGGGCAGAAACGGTGGCCGCTTTTGTAACCCAGTACCGGAATGAACCTCGCTTTAACGACGAATGCGAACTGCTCACGCCCGTTATCGACGGCGCGGGGATTATCTATGTGGTCGACGGCTCAGTGCCCTACAGCGCAGAAAACGAAGCTGAGATGACCATTTTACGCTGGACCGGCCAGCCCAGCCTGGCGTTGATCAACAGCATCGGCCCGGATGATTACAGTGACACCTGGCAGGCGGCGCTGGGTCAGTTTTTCCAGGTGGTGCGCCGGTTTGATGCGGTGCGAGCACCCTTTGACCAACACCTGAGCCTGCTCAAAGCATTCGGCCAGTTAGAACCGCTCTGGGAGCAACCCCTGGAGCGCGCCGTTCGCCATCTTCGCGACCAGCGCCTGCGACGTCGTGAACAAACCGCAGGCCTGATCGCCCGAGCACTGGAAGACATGATGGTCTGGCGGGAGCAACGAACGTTTACCGCTGGCGGTTTACCGGTTCAACCCGATGGCGAACTCGCTGCCAATTTGCGTGAGCGCTGGTACAAACACCAGCGCCAACGGGAGCAAACCCTGCGGCTGACCATTGAACGACTTTACCAGCACAACCAGATCAAGCGTCAGGAAGCGGAATTAACCTGGCACAGCAACCATGATCTGTTCAGTGAGAAAAGCCGCCGGGTCTGGGGTGTCAGCCGGGCTTATCTCACCACTGCAGGTTTTGGCGCTGGCGCTCTCGGTGGGGTCGGTATCGATGCTGTGACCCTCGGCACGTCTTTGGGTGCTGGCGCACTGGTCGGCGGCATAATCGGTGCGGCTGGCAGTTACTTCTACGGTGATCGCCTCACCCTGTCCGCGCTGAAGCTGGGCCCCCTACGGGAAGGCCTTCAAACCGCTTCTTTCGGACCGGTACAGGACAGCCAGTTCGGCTACATCATTCTGGGCCGCGCCATTGATCACTGGTGGCACATAAGCCACCGCAATCACGCCGGCAGAGAGCCTCTGGACCTGGTACCGACCGAAAGCCACTGGCTCCAACACCTGAACCGAGGCAGTCGCCATACCATCCAGAAATGCTTCGATAAATGTCGTAAAAACAAAGAGCTGGACGACAATTCCCGTCAGGAACTGGCGCTTGCAATAGGGTCTGCATTGGATGCGTACGACGAATGGCGGTTGAACCCGGCATGACAGAAGGGTTTATACTGCTAGACTGTGAAATCAACTCATGAAGGGGATCACCATGAAAATTGTTAGAGTCCAGGACGTCATCGGAACCGAGCGTGAAGTCAAAGGGGTGGAATCACCTTGGGTCAGTCGCCGGTTGCTGCTAAAAAAAGAAGGCATGGGTTTCTCATTCCACGAAACCATTATCCCGGCAGGTTCCGAACACGAATTCTGGTACAAGAATCATCTTGAGGCGGTCTATTGTGTCTCCGGTAATGGATCAATCACTGATCTGGAAACCGGCGAAACTCACCAGATTACTGACGGCACTCTCTATGCGCTGGATAAGCATGACAAACACCAGCTGCACGGTGGCACCGAAGACATGCGCCTGATTTGCGCTTTCAATCCGCCGGTCACCGGGCAGGAAACCCACGACGCTGACGGCGCCTACAGCCTGGTAGACGATGAATAAACCGACGGCTCTGTCTGCGTCGCTTTGATTGACCAGAGACCCGGCCAGCCTGCTGCAAGCAATCTCTGGCTTGCAGCAGCGTTATTGTGGCTGGCCGGGCTTTACCTTCGCATACCCCTCCTGGTTGCACCGGCCCTCGCACCATTCATTGCCGATGAATTGATGCTGACTCAGGCTCTCACGGGTGCCCTGACGACATTACCGGTGCTGATGCTGGCGATTGGCTCCATGCCCGGCTCCCTGGCCATTTCCCGCGTTGGCCCCCGCAACACACTGGCCTTGTCGCTGGTCATCGTTGCCCTGGGGTCCGCCAGCCGTGGCCTGGCACCCGACACATTTGTATTGATGGCGGCCAGCGCTGTGATGGGACTAGGTATCGCCATGATGCAGCCCGCCTTGCCTGCGCTGTTGCCACGCTGGCTGGAAGCCCGGCACCTGGCCATGGGGTCGGCGATCTACATGAACGGCATGCTGATGGGGGAATTTATTGGCGCGGGCGTAACCCTGCCGCTGGTTATGCCCGCGTTTGATAATAGCTGGCGGCTCACATTGATAGCCTGGTCATTACCGGCACTGATTGTGGCCGCGCTGCTCTATCTTCCGATTCGGGATCGTAACCGGCCCACTGCCAGACCCGCATGGCTGCCGGAATGGCAGAATCCGCTGACGTTACGCCTGGGGTTGTTGCTGGGTTGCTCCGGTTCGCTGTTTTTCGGCGTCAATGCCTACATGGCCAACCTGCTTGAACAACGCAGCGAACTCGCCAATCTGGCAGACGCGCTGTTCTGGTTCAATCTGGCCCAGGTGGCGGCCTCACTGGTAATGCTGAAGATGGCCCGAGTCTGGGTAGGGAGGAAAAACCTGATCCTGACGATGGCAATTGTTAGCCTGACTTCCCTGGCTGGCATGATTCTCAGTAGCGGTTGGCTCAGTATTGCCTTTGCGGTTTGCATGAGCTTTACGGCGGGCATCATGCTCATCCTGCTGGTGGCATTGCCACCCTTGCTCGTCGCCAGCGCCGATACTGGCCGTCTGTCAGCAGGCAATTTCCTGGTGGGCTATTCGCTATCCTTTGCGGTACCGATGGTAGGTGGTGTGGTTGCCGACGCAACCGGGGATACCCGCCTCGCATTGGTGACAATATTGATCTATGGCGTGTTGGTGCTGCCGGTCGCGTGGTCGCTGGACCTTCGCCGGCAGTCAGCTCAGATGTAGTAGTCCTTCAACGGCGGGAAACCGTTAAACTCTATCGCACTGTAAGTGGTGGTGTAGGCCCCCGTCGAGAGCCAGTACATGCGGTCACCAATGGCCAGGTTCAGGGGCAGGCCATACTTGTAATGCTCATACATGATATCGGCACTGTCGCAGGTTGGCCCAGCAATCACCACGTCTTCATGTTCCCCGGTTTTCTCAGTGTAAATTGGAAACTTGATGGACTCATCAAGGGTTTCAATCAGACCAGAAAACTTACCCACATCGGTAAATACCCAGCGGTGGAGGGCAGTCCGGGACTTACGGGAAATAAGTACCACCTCGCTGACCAGCACACCCGCATTGGAAATAAGGGAGCGACCGGGTTCAATGATAATTTCCGGGAAATCATCGCCAAAATCTTCACGGATAAACCGCTCGATCTCTTCCGCGTAAGTCTTCAGTTCGTTGGTGCGGTTGATATAATTGGCTGGGAAGCCGCCGCCCATATTGATCATTTTTAACTCAATGCCATCTTCTTCCTTCAACCTCTCAAAAATGATCTTGACCTTGCCCAACGCTGAATCCCAAGCACCGATTTCCCGCTGCTGAGAACCGACATGGAAGGAGACCCCATAAGGGACCAGACCCAAATCACGGGCAAGGATCAACAAATCCATGGCCATGTCGGTCTGGCAACCGAACTTGCGTGACAGCGGCCAGTCCGCCGTGAGCGTGCCTTCGGTCAGGATTCGCACATAAATTTTTGAGCCCGGCGCGGCCTTGGCAATGTTCCGCAGGTCGGCTTCAGAATCGGTGGCATACAGCCGTACGCCTTTTTCGTAAAAAGTGCGGATATCCCGGCTTTTCTTGATGGTGTTACCGTAGCTGATACGCTCCGGAGTTACCCCGTGAGACATCACCTTTTCCAGCTCGTAAATCGATGCGATATCAAAGTTGGCGCCTTTGTCCCGCAACAAAGTGAGCACTTCCGGTGCCGGGTTGGCCTTCACTGCGTAATAAACGCTGGCATAGGGAAAACCCTCGGTCAGTTCATCATACTGGCGGTTGATAGTCGCCGTATCGATAACCACAAACGGAGTTTCCTTGGTATCTGCCAGCGCCTTGATGCGGCTGAAGGTCGCGGTGTCGTAGTAGTCAGAGAGCTTGATGGATGTCTGATCGCTCATTGGTAGGGGGTTCCTCCCGTGGGGAAAACGGACCAAAAATAAAGGCATCCGGAACTGGACGGATACCCATTGGCGCGAAATTTAGGGCTTTCCGTTCCCAGAGGATATTAGCATATCTACCCACATTCGCTGCCTCGTTAACCAGCAAGCCCCGGCGTTTCATATCCAGTTGGTGGCAGCACGTTTACGTGCTTTCGGGCTAAAAGAAAGCGACTTACACCCCATGGCCTGTTAACCCGCTATGGACCACAGCGGCCTCGGGCTGACCGGCTCATCCGGGTCCCTGGGTTCGAGCTGCGTGCGCAGGTATTGCAGCATGCTTTCCTGCACTTGCTTTACCCCGACACCCTGATTTCCGAACAGCCGATTAAACTCCAGCAGATACGGATAATCGCCCACCATTGCAATATCGAAACCCGCGTGGTTAACATCCAGGTCCCGAGCGACCTGCAGGGCCAGCGCACTGGCACTTTCGGGCACTTTTTCGGCACTTACCCAGCCCCCGCGCGCAACATTGTTATAGAAACCCTGCGGAGCCTGGTGGCGCCAGTAAGCCGAAACCACATGCTCTCCCACCACAACCACTCGAATATCGCGATCAATAGGCAGATATTCCTGCACGTATAGAACAGCGGCACTTTCGTGATAGCGACGCCAGTCCCCGGCGTTTTCAATCAGCCAGACTCCTTCCCCCATACTGGCTTTGGGGTGCTTGGCAACAAAGGGCAAAGCCATGGTTTGCCATACCTGTTCCCGTTCTTCGGGGCCATTCGCAAGGATCAGCGTCCAGGGTGTGTGAACCGCTGCCACGGTCTGGAAAGCTCGGGTCATCTCGATCTTGTCATGCCCGATCCGGTAGCTGGAAATGCTCGGGAACACGCGGCATTTGAGACCGTGGACCAGGGCATTGAGTTGCCAATACTCTGGAAACAACACCCAGTCAGCCTGTTGCAGCAGCTCTTTGTGCTGCAGAAAGTGTTCCGGTTTGAGTATCTGAGTGTTTGGCAAGCCGAGGGTGCGAAAAATATTGAACGAAACAAGGCGCATGGTTGGTTAATAGCTGACCAAAGAGGCCGAGCATTCTATGCCGGTTTCAGTGTTAAGCAAGTGTTATTAAAAACCCTGCTTCTTGGTGCCACTTCGCGCCTCCGCATCCAACGGATTTTCTGGCCAGGGATGTTTCGGATAGCGGCCTCGCATGTCTTTTCGGACTTCCGGATAGGTGTTTTGCCAGAAGCTACGGAGGTCACTGGTAATGGCCAGAGATCGACGAGCGGGAGAGAGTAGGTGAATCACCACCGGAACCCGGCCCCCTCCAATACGCGGGGTATCTTGCCAGCCGAACAGCGCTTGCAGTTTGGCAGCGAGCACAGGTCCATTTTCCGCCGTGTAGTCCAGTGACACACTTTGTCCCGCGGGGATCACAAGAGCTTCCGGCGCAAGTTGGTTCAGCAACTGCTGCTGGTCATAACTGAGTAAATTGCTCAAAGCTGGCGACAGATCCAACTGCTGTAAATCCGACCAGCGGACCAGGCCAGGCATAAAGGGCCCTAACCAGTCTGCCAACGTGGCCAATAATTGAGCTTCGCCAACATCCGGCCAGCTGTCGCCAAACTGTTTGCGTAGTAACAACACCCTGGCACACCACTGACGAGCCTTCACAGACCAGGGCAAGCTGTCCAGACCTCTGGTACGGACAGCGTCCAGCAGGGCCCTCTGGATCAAAGCCGGAGCGGGTCTCGGTAGGGCTTGTTCTGCCAGAACCAGTTTGCCGAGGTATTGCTGGCGGCGAGCAACAACGGTGCCCCGGCGTTCGTCCCAGCTCACCTCATCCAGCGTTTCCATACGCTGGCTGAAGTCCTCCTCCAGCCACGAGGGTTCCAACGGCGCTGCCAGATAAATGTGCGCCTCTCGGGCCTGTCCATCGAGGTCGGCACAGGCCAACCATTGGTATCGCACCAATGGGTCCTCGGCACGGAGAGTCGCGCCGCGACCATTACTCAGCAAGTAACGACCGGAGTGCCCGGGTCGCTGGCGCGCAATGCGATCCGGGTAAGCGAGCGCCAACAAACGTCCGACGGTTTCAGCACTTGGGGTAGCAAAGCAATCAATATCGCCAGGTTTTAGCCAGCGCTGAGCTGCCTTCCGAACAGCAGCAAGCCGCCCCGCATCAAGACCCTGTATTCGCTCTTCGCCTCGAAGTACCCGAATCCGCTCGTGCACATCGGCGCCAGCCCGTTGGCCCAGCAAATCGCGCTCTTCGAGCAGGGCGGTCAACTGAGCCGATAACACCGGCCAACCCAGAGCACGGCCCCGCAGCATCATGTGAGCAAGGCGTGGGTGACATCCGAGGTTGCGGGCCGCTTTACCGAGATCGGTTATGGCGCCGTCATCGTCGAGCAGGTCCAGCCACTTCAGCAGGTCCAGCGCTTGCTGCCAGTGCGCGGACGGCGGCGGATCGATCCAGGCCAGCACCTCCGGTGAACGAGCGCCCCATTGGGCCAGTTCGAGCACCATCGGAGTCAGATCTGCTTGCTGTATTGCAGGCGGTGTGAACTCCCGCAAGCCGAATTGCTCTGTCTCGCTCCACAGTCTGTAGCAAGCGCCCGCCTCAATGCGTCCTGCCCGGCCCTTACGTTGTTCCGCCGCCGCCCGGGAGACGCGCCGGGTAATCAGTCGTGTCATCCCGCTATTGGCATCGAACACCGCACCCCGTTGCTGGCCGCTATCGATGACAACCCGAATGCCTTCGATCGTCAGACTGGTTTCGGCGATTGCGGTGGCGAGGACGATCTTGCGCTCACCCCTGGATGCGGGCGCAATGGCCATATCCTGCTGGGCGCTGGTCAAATTACCGTAGAGCGGGGCGATATGCGTGCCTGCCGGTAGCTTGCCTTGCAATGCCTGTTCGGTGCGCCTGATCTCACCAGCACCAGGCAGAAACACCAACAGAGACCCGGGTTCGGTGCTCAGCGCGTGCAGAATAACGGCCTCAACCTGGTCTTGCAGTGTGGTACGGCCCATGACCGGGGCATAGTGCACAGCCACCGGAAAAGCACGGCCCTCGCTACTCAGTACCGGCGCATCGTTCAATAAACGGGCGAGCGGCGCAGTATCGAGCGTTGCCGACATCACCACAACCCTGAGATCATCCCGCAACGCTTGCTGGGATTCACGCACCAGCGCCAGGCCGAGGTCAGCCTGCAAAGAGCGTTCATGGAACTCATCGAACAGGATCGCTGCATAGCGCTCAAGGGCGGGATCATCCTGAATCAACCGGGTCAGGATGCCTTCGGTTACCACTTCGATACGGGTCTGGGGAGAGATTTTGCTATCGAGTCGGGTTCGATAACCGATTCGCTGACCAGGTTGCTCGCGCAGTTGCGCCGCCATGAACCTGGCCGCTGACCGCGCTGCCAGTCGGCGAGGCTCCAGCATCAATATCGCTTTACCCTGTACCCAGTCCGCCCCCAGGAGAGCTGGCGGAACGCGGGTGGTTTTACCGGCGCCCGGTGGAGCCTGAAGCAAGACCGTATTGCGGGTAGCTAACACCTCCAGTAGCTGGGGCAACATGGCGTCGATCGGTAACACCGCTAGCTCCCTGGTTATAGCGGACATGCAACGTGTGCCTCAATGCCCGTCAAAGTATCGTCAGGGTCAAAGACGAGCGCGTCAGCCTGCTCTGGGGTGCTGTGCCTTGGCCCAGTCATAGATTTTTTCGAAGGCTTCAGCCACGGTTTCCGGCGTATGGGGTGGCTGCAAAACCGCTGTCATCTGGCCAGCGGGGTTGATCAACGCCAGATGCCCACTATGGTCAACATAATTCACGCCTTCCGTTTTCCGATGTACGAAAACGGCATTCAGGCTTTTGGCAAGGCCCTTGAGAACATCTATTTCTCCGGTGACACCGTGGAAATCAGGACCAAAAAAATCGAGGTACTGTTGCAGTTTTTCTGGAGAATCTTGCTCGGGGTCCCCGCTGATCAGCAGGTAATCGGGCTGGGGCAAATCAGATGACATCAATTTGTCAGCCTGCCGCAGCATTGCCATAGTGGCCGGGCAAATATCCGGACAGTTAGTGTAGCCAATAAAAGCGAACGTCCAGCGGCCTTTCAAGTCGGCCTCAGTTACCGGCTCACCGAGTTCGTTGGTCAGTTCGAAGGACGCCACCGGCTGACTCTGGTCGTACACAAACGTGTTCATCGTACTGAGGTCCGGCGCTGGCTGAGGCTCGCTGCTGGAGGGCTGCATAACTTGGCGTGAGACAACAAAACCGAAAATCAGGGCGACCGCCAGGACCAATACCCCAACGGTACGACGAATCGTGCTGCTCATAATCGCTCCACAACCAGTGCTTAAAAATAGATAAAGTGATCGACCAGTAAAAACACAAAAAGTGCCATTAGATAGGTAATGGAGTACTTAAACGTCGCCAAGGCCACCATCCGGTCATCGCCTCTGAGCAAGCGCACCGCGTATTGCAGAAAGCGCAGGCCCAACACCAGAGCACCCACCAGATAGATCGGGCCAGACATGCCCGTCACGAACGGCAGCAAGCTGACGGCGAGCATCATCAAGGTGTAAAGCACGATGTGGATTTCGGTGTACCGGTTGCCATGAGTCACCGGCAACATGGGGATGCCAGCCTTGGCGTATTCTTCCTTGCGATGAATCGCCAGTGCCCAGAAGTGTGGCGGTGTCCAGGCAAAAATAATAAGTACCAACAGCAGCCCATGACCTTCTACCTGGCCGGTGACGGCAGTCCAACCCAGTAATGGAGGCATCGCGCCTGCAAGCCCGCCGATCACAATATTCTGCGGCGTAGCGCGTTTCAGGTAGAGCGTGTAGACACCGGCATAGCCGACCAGCGAAGCCAGGGTCAGCCAGGCCGTAAGCGCGTTGACTTGCCACACCAGAATCAGCATACCAGCCAGTGCCAGGGAGGTAGCAAATACCAATGCGTCAAACGGGCTGATCTTACCCGTAGCGACCGGTCGTTTGCGGGTCCGGGCCATGACGGTATCAATTTTCTGGTCGACGACGTGATTGATCACTGCGGCTGCGCCGGCCAGCAGCGCAATGCCGATGTTACCGAACACAAGTACCGACCAGTGGGGTACGCCGGGTGCTGCCAGCAACATGCCAATAACGGTTGTCAGCATCATCAATGCAACAACCCGGGGCTTGGTCAGCTCAAGAAAATCCTTCCAGGAAATTTTCTGGGTGCCGTTACCCTCAAGGTTTAGGGCTTTGGCGTGCTCACTCATGCAGTAGCCTCCTGATGTTTCGTGTTGGCATTCATGCTTTGTGCGCCATGACGGCGCCGATAACCCTGCAGTCGCCACAACAAATTGATTACGCTGATCAATAGGGCTGCCCCCATAGCATTGTGGGCGACCGCAACAGATAACGGAATGTGAAGCACCACGTTAGCGAGGCCAAGCAGAATCTGTGCACACAATACCACGGCAACCAGCCCGACGGCTGCCTGTATGGAGGTGTTTTTTGTACGGCGCCAGAATGCCAAAAGCAGGCCCGTAAAATAACCCAGAACCACTAACGCGCCTATTCTATGCGTCACCTGGATGGCCACCCGACCCTCGGCGGTGAGCTGCCCACCTAGATAGTTGGGCCCGACTGACTGAGTTATATCAAAGCCATGCTGGAAATCCATCTTTGGCCACCACTCGCCCTGACAGGTCGGTATATCGGTGCAGGCAACAGCGGCATAATTTGCCGCCGTCCAGGCACCCAATGCAATCTGGAGAATGACCAACATCAATCCGCCGTAAAGCCACGGGCGGAGACGGGCAAGGGCGGTGGCCCTGGCTGGCTCGATGGTCGGTTTTCGGCCTCGCAGCCGCAGGGTGAGTAACGCCAGCAGGCTTAACGTCGTAAACCCACCCAATAAGTGCAGAGCGACCACCTGCGGCCATAGTTTGAGGGTCACCGTCCACATTCCGAAAGCGCCCTGCAGCAGAATGAAAAATGCCAAGAAAATCGGCAGTCGAACAGGAACACCCGATTTCCGGTGACGGATACCGTACCCCGCAAGCCCGAATACGATCAGCCCGAGTATTCCAGCAGCGTAGCGGTGAATCATCTCTGGCCAGCCCTTGGAGACATCGACCGGCGCATGGGGAAAACGAGCCTCCGCAATGGCAATACTGGCCTCACTCTGAGGCACGCTGAGAAAGCCGTAACAGCCAGGCCAATCCGGACATCCCAGACCTGCATCGACCAACCGGGTCCAGGCTCCGAGCATGACAACAACCACGGCAAACAACGTTGCAGCGAGCGCTGCCTGCCCCATCTTCTGGAACCGATCAATTTCATAGAAGGTATTTTTGTTCAACACACCACCCTCGGTTATGGAGGCTTCAGCCAATCTGTGACAGCTTCATCAGTTGTTTGAGATCCTTCAGCATCTGCTTGCCGGAATGATCTGAGTTGTATCGCATCATGATATTACCGAATGGGTCGACCAGCAGTATCTCCGGAGTCTGACTTGGCACAACGCCCTCAGGCCAGATTGGCGATGAGCCCGGCTGATGTTCGAGCTGTTCCATAGTGGCGTACTCCTTCTCCCAGCGGGCGGCGAGATCAGCCGGTATCTGCTCAAGGTAAGCCGCGCGACTAAGGCGGTCCGCACTTTTACCCAAGGCGATATTGACCTGACGCGCAAGGTACAACAGCTCCTCACATTCTTTCGCACAGGACCCCGCTGTGACGAGCATTAACCATTCAGCATTTTCGACTTCTGGGCCGAATCGATCTGAGAGTGGCTCACCGTCGGCACCATTAAGCTGCAGCTCTGCAACCGCTAACGGTGGCTGGACCAAAACGCCGTTATTACTGATCTCGGTCGGATTCATCCAGCCGGTGTAATACATGATGGTCGCAAGAAGCATAGGCCCGAAGCCCACGGCAAATAGAAGAAGAGCCATTCGTCGGCCACGCCGGACCTGCTCGGGGGATCTCGGTGATTCAGTCTGTTCAACCATGGGGGTACTGGGTTCCTGATTCTGTTTTTCGGTAACTGGCAATCAATGTTAATACCGTCAGAGCAATAGCCAATGAAAACCACTGCACGGCGTAACCGTAGTGGGTCTGCGGGCCCATCAGATCCGGCGTCCAGTCGGCCGCAAACCCGCCCGGCTGCTGACGCCCGTCCAATCTTACCAGATGCTTCGCCATCGCTTGGTCAATGCGCCTGGCGTCTTCTGGGGACAGCGCCTGAACTCGTCGCGGCCATGAAGTTTCAGGTGGGAAATCCGCCAATACCGGGGGTTCCGGATAGGGGCTTATCCGGCCCCGCAAGGAAACCAGCCCCTCTGGAGTACTGAAGTCAGGCATGCGGCCCCGCACGCGCTCCCCGGGTATCCAGCCGCGGTTGATGACCACCGGGGCGCCCTGGTCCGGGTAGAATACACTCAAGACTTCGTAACCCGGAACACCCTCCCGGGTGCGGTTATCCAACAGCCAGTGAAGCTGCCCGGAATAGCGGCCCACCAACTCGACCGGCTGACCATCTTCCAACCCCTGATCCAGATGATCAGACCAGGAGAGCGTTTCAGACTGCTGTTGCCACTGATCGAGTAACACCTGCTTTTCAGAGGCTCGCTCAAGCTGCCAAAGGCCCAAAGCGATCAGCACCGGCAGAAACACACCGGAAAAAATACCGAGGCGCCAGTCAAAATGCCACTTACGAACACTCTTTGGTTTCTCGCTGACCATACTCTAGTATAGAGACCTCGGATACGGATTACCCCGCACCTGAGACGGAGACTAGCTGATGCTGAAAATTTTGATTGTCGTATTGATGCTGGCGGTGATCGTCAGTCTGTTCAGCGGTTTGGTATTTCTGATCAAGGACGATGGTAAATCCCACCGTGTCGTCAACTCACTCGCGGTGCGTGTAGGGCTGAGCCTACTACTGCTGATACTCATTCTGGTCGCCCTATGGCATGGAGATCTTACGCTGAACCCCACACCATAAGGCAGTTTCTTCAAAGAATGTAGACGAATACAAACAGCCCGAGCCAGACCACATCTACGAAATGCCAATACCAGCTAACCGCTTCAAAACCAAAGTGTTTTTCTGCAGTAAAATGCCCTTTCTGTATACGGACCAACATGATGATCAGCATCAGGGTGCCCATTATTACGTGAGCACCGTGGAAGCCGGTCAGCATAAAGAATGTACTACCGTAAATACCTGACTTCAGAGTCAAATCCAGTTCGGTGTAGGCCTGAACATACTCTTCGGCCTGAAACCCTACGAATACCAATGCCAATACAATGGTAGCAATCAACCAGGCCTTTAGCTTTTTCCGGTTACCCTGCTTCAGGGCATGGTGAGCAACTGTCACAGTGAAAGATGAAGTCACCAGAAGAATGGTGTTAACCAAAGGCAGATGCCAGGGGTTAATAATACTCTTCGGAGCCGGGAACGCCTCCGGGTCCGGATTATTCAATAGCGGCCATGTCGCCTGGAAGCCCTCCCAAAGCATGTTGCTGCTGCCACGATCACCCTCTCCGCCCAACCAGGGAATCGCAAACGTGCGCGCATAGAACAAGGCGCCGAAAAAGGCAGCAAAAAACATCACTTCGGAAAAAATGAACCAACTCATACCCCAACGGAAAGACCGGTCCATTTGGGGACTGTAAAGGCCATCACGGCTTTCCTTGATAACGCTGCCGAACCAGCCAAAGAGCATATAGGTCATGATCAGACCACCAATGCCGAAGGTGATCCAGGCACCGGTCGTGGACTCCCCCTGGGAACCATTGACCATGATTGAAGCCACGCCGTACATCGTGACCCCAAGTCCCACTGTGGCGATGATCGGCCACTTGCTCTGCTCTGGTACATAATAAGTCTGATGTGTCGTCATGACAGTCTCCGACGGCTTATCCGTTATTGTTTGTATAGCGCTGTGGCACCGGTCTATTTGACCTCAGGTGGCGTTGAAAAGGTGTGATAGGGCGCCGGTGACGGAACCGTCCACTCAAGACCTTCAGAACCATCCCACGGCTTCGCTGAGGCTTTCTCGCCTCCTCGAGCGCACTTGACCACGATGAACAGGAACAACAACTGGGAGGCGCCGAACATGAATGCACCAATGCTGGAAACCATGTTGAAGTCTGCAAACTGCAGCGCGTAGTCCGGAATTCGACGTGGCATGCCTGCCAGCCCCAGGAAGTGCATAGGGAAGAAGGCCAGGTTCATACCTACAAACGACAGCCAGAAATGGGTCTGGGCCAGGGTTTCGTCATACATATGGCCAGTCCACTTCGGCAGCCAGTAGTAAGCTGAGGCGAAGATACCGAAGATCGCACCCGGTACCAGTACATAGTGGAAGTGAGCAACCACGAAATAGGTATCGTGATACTGGAAGTCGGCTGGCGCAATGGCCAGCATGAGACCGGAGAAGCCGCCAATGGTGAACAGTATGACAAAGGCGACTGAGAACAACATCGGCGCTTCGAAGCTGAGCGAGCCCCGGAACATGGTAGCGACCCAGTTAAACACTTTCACACCGGTTGGTACGGCAATCAGCATGGTGGCATACATGAAGAACAGCTGGCCCGCGATGGGGATGCCGACCGTAAACATGTGGTGAGCCCATACAACGAACGACAGCAGTGCGATAGCGCCCACCGCATAGACCATGGAGGCATAACCAAAGAGTCGCTTGCGGGAGAAGGCCGGAATGATCTCCGAGACCGCCCCGAATGCAGGCAGAATCATGATGTAAACCTCGGGATGCCCGAAGAACCAGAACACGTGCTGGAACAGCACTGGATCACCACCACCTGCCGCATTGAAGAAGCTGGTACCGAAGTTGATATCCATCAGCATCATGGTCACCACACCCGCCAGAACCGGCATGACAGCGATCAACAGGAAGGCAGTAATCAACCAGGTCCAGACGAACAACGGCATTTTCATCAGCGTCATGCCGGGTGCACGCAGGTTTAGGATCGTGGCGATTACGTTGATCGCACCCATAATTGAAGACACACCCATGATGTGAACAGCAAAAATGAAGAACGTCGTGCTTGGCGGTCCATAGGTGGTAGACAGTGGCGCATAGAAGGTCCAGCCAAAGTTAGGGGCGCCGCCTTCCATGAACAGGGTAGAGACCAGGATCAGGAAAGCGCAGGGCAGCAGCCAGAAACTCCAGTTGTTCATTCGTGGCAACGCCATGTCGGGCGCACCAATCATCAATGGAATCATCCAGTTCGCCAGGCCCACAAACGCTGGCATGACTGCACCGAACACCATGATCAGGCCGTGCATTGTGGTCATCTGGTTAAAGAATTCAGGCTCCACAATCTGTAGGCCGGGCTGGAAAAGCTCTGCCCGGATAACCATGGCCATCGAACCGCCAAGCAAAAACATGGCGAAACTGAAGATCAGGTACATTGACCCGATATCTTTATGGTTGGTCGTTAACAACCATCTTGAAAAGCCCTTAGCGGGACCGTGATGATGATCCTGGGCGTGGGTATCGATGACCGCACTCATGAAAAACCCCCGTAGCCGCCTGATTTCAGTTGCCGGCGATGTTTATTTATGTCTGGAGAAACTGACGTTCGGCCAGGACTCATTCAGCCCTGGCTTCCCCTCGGATTACTCCTGATTCTTGTAATCAAATACATCTTTTGGTGTAGCCATCTCACCCGTATCGTTACCCCAGGCGTTTCTCTCGTAGGTAATGACGGCAGCCAGGTCAACTTCGCTGAGCTGTTCCCCAAAGGCCTGCATAGAGGTGCCAGATACGCCATTAACAACAACATCCAAATGCGCTTCCATATCTTCAATCGCAATTGCACTGCCCTTGAGCGCCGGGAACGCCGGTGGCGCACCACTACCATCAGCCTGGTGACAAGCCGCACAATTTGACGCGTAAACACTTTCGCCACGTTCAATCAGCTCTTCAAGCGTCCAATCCTTCTCGGTCAGCTCACGTTCACGTTCGGCACTCGCAATTTGCTCAGCCTTCCATTCGTCGTACTCGTCCTGGGGAACAGCCTTGACGACCACTGGCATGAAGCCGTGCAGGCGGCCGCAAAGTTCTGTGCACTGGCCACGATAGATGCCCGGCTCATCAACCCGCGTCCAGGTTTCGTTTATAAAGCCCGGGATTGCATCTTTCTTGACACCAAACGCCGGCACCCACCAGGAATGGATAACATCGCTGGCTGTTACCAGAAACCGGACTTTCTTGCCAACCGGAATCACCATCGGATTGTCGACTTCAAGCAAGTAATTTTCACCCTTGTCAAGACGATTGTATATTTGATCCTGCGGGGTGGTGGTATTCGAGAAAAATCCGAATTCGTCGTCGATATAATCGTACTTCCAGCGCCACTGATATCCCGTAATCTTGATGTCGATATCCGCTTCCGCCGAATCGTACATATCAACAAGGGTGGCGGTGGCAGGAATCGCCATGACAACCAGGATCACGAAAGGAATGATCGTCCAGAGCACCTCGACAACGGTGTTCTCATGAAAGTGAGCAGGCTTGTAGCCTTTTGACTTACGATGCGCAAAAATCGACCAGAACATAACCCCGAAGACGGCAATGCCGATCACGACACAAATCCACAGGATGGTCATGTGAAGACCATAGATCTCATTGCTGGTGCCGGTTACGCCCGGCGCCATATTTAACGTCCAGTCCGCCATTGCTTGGCCGGATACCAGACTCGCGCCCAAAAGGGCGCCTGCCCGCTTTGCGTGCACACGCATAACGTGTCTCCACAGAGTATTGTTCTTTGATGACAACGATCCGCTATCCGACTGCCCAGAGATGGCCAGCTGAAATTCGGGTCACTTGTCCGTATGTTCTGCGTAATACTATCTGCTTCTGCTGCAGGAAGTATTGCTTCACGAATTCGGGTTTTGGAGGGTGCTCTCCCACACGCCGCCAAATCAAAAACTGAAGTCTTTCACCGTTAGTAGGCGTGCAGTATAGACGCGGGCAGGGCAAAGTCTCAAAACATTGATTAAAATTTAAGTGTCTTTAAAAACAATTATCTATAACAAAAAAGAATATATAGACTTTTGGATAAGCCTGAGAGGAGCTTGAAATTACCACAATTCGCCGTCCTGACAGTACTGGCCTTCTGCCTCAAACCGATCGTCGACTATGGGCGCTGGCATGGCCCCTGATGCTGACAAACCTTACTGTCCCACTGCTTGGGCTGGTAGATACCGCCGTGCTGGGGCATCTCGAAAGCCCGGAATATCTCGGTGCCGTCGCGGTGGGAGCGAACCTGTTCAGCATTCTCTACTGGACCTTCGGTTTCATGCGTATGGGGACCACCGGATTGGCAGCTCAGGCTTTTGGTCGGGGTGATTCTTTTGGTCAGATAGCGCTTTTGGTGCGTTCAATCCTGCTCGCAATAGTGATTGGACTGCTTTTGATCCTGTTTCACCGGCCCCTGATTGCCATTGGATTGCATTTAATGAATCCCAGTGAAGAGGTTTCCCGCCTGGCCAGCGGTTACGCCAGCATCCGAATCTGGAGCGCTCCGGCAGTCCTGTGTCAGTACACGTTGGTGGGGTGGTTAATCGGCACGCAATTCCCCCGCGGCCCTATGTTGATGCTTATCCTTGCTAACGGCCTGAATATTATTCTCGACGTGTTGTTTGTCACCTTTCTGGGCTGGAATGCCCAAGGGGTGGCAGTGGCGACGGTGATTGCCGAGTATTCTGCTGCTGGCCTCGGATTCTGGTTGGTGGCGAACCGTATGCCCGAAGGCATGAAACTCAGCCCGGCGCTGTTCGGTCAACTGTCAGATTACTGGCGTATCCTGAACATTAATCGCTATATCATGGTGCGTACCATCGCTTTGTTATTGGTGCTGGCGTTTTTCACCGCCAAAGGCGCGCAACAAGGCGATGTCATACTGGCCGCCAACGCCGTATTGATCACCTTTTTACTCATCATTTCCAACGGTCTGGATGGCTTTGCCAACGCCGCCGAAGCCTTGGTAGGAGAGGCTATAGGTCAGCAAAACCGCAGCCAGTTCCGCGCGGTGTGCCGCACCGCTCTACGCTGGTCACTCTGGGGCACCTGCGTGTTCACGATTCTATTCGTGGTGGCGGGCCACACGCTGATAGGGATGCTCACCAGCATCGAGGAGGTAAACGCAGCCGCCAGGCTTTATTTGCCCTGGCTCTGGGTGTTACCCATGGCCGCAGTATGGGGCTTCCTGCTGGATGGCATATTTATCGGTGCCACCCGAACCCGCGAAATGCAGAACACCATGCTGTTCTCCGCTTTGCTCATATTTCTGCCGGTATGGTGGCTAACCACGCCCTGGGGCAATCATGGCCTCTGGTTCGCCCTTATAGCTCTGATGCTTGGCCGTGCAGCAAGCATGGGCTGGCTCTTCATCAAGCACTGGAAGCATGACACCTGGTTCATATAGTTCGCGTTGCTCAAGCAGCGCCCAAAATCTCAACTACACTGATCAGAAATGGCAGGCAGTGCGGGGTAGCCAGACCGTTGCAGCCTTATGACTATAGATTGCTTAGGATAGCGGGAGGCGCCTTGCGACCCTATTCAGTGCACACATTGGCAATTCCTGACATGACACCAGCGGCCGTATTGAACATTATCAACCAGGCTCGCCGGCAAGAGGCTCGTTCCGGGCGGTTCTTACGGCATATGCGGACCCGAGCAGCCTGCTTGCCTGACAGCATCATCGTGGAAGGCTACCAACCTGCAACCTGTCTGTTCCAGTTTGCCATTGAGTACATCGAAATGGCTCCCCGCCTGATCGAGTGCGTGGATGCGTGTGCCAGGCAAGCTGGAAAAAGTGCCCTGTTTTTCCCGTTCATCAAAGCGGCTACCCGATACTTTACTCAGCCATCCGTGCTGTTAGCACAATACGACGGGTTGGACGGATTGTTGATCAAAGCCTATCTCTGTCACCGCTTGATGGAAGAAATGTATGAGAACAACCGCTCTATCCGGAGCAGTCAGCTCGTAGACATCGAGACCACTCAGGCCAACCTTCTGGCCCATCAGTTGATCGGAGAGCCTTTTGCAAACGAGCTGGACCAGTCGATTACGATCACCATGCTGCAGATCGCCGGATCCCCCGACTACTACGAGCTGAATCTTGATCCCTTCGTACATCAGGTAAAACACGCAGCGTGGGACTGGATGAGGGATTACTGGGAAAACCTGCTGATCAGGAACCACATTCATTTCATGTTGGGCCCCAGAAACTGAACTCTCCTGCCGCCGTGACATTTCGTTACCTCACTAAAGGTGCCTTTTAGAGAAGGCGAAGTATTATAAGAAGATTGGCTCCTTAATATTCTGGTAACGCCAGTCTTGATTTACGGGTTGATTGATGTTTATACGTAATTTTCTGAGGCGAACCTCACTTGGATTTTTGGCCTCAGCGGCCATACTTGGACCCCTTCCGGCGCTGGCTACCTCAGCGACCCTTACGTTTATCGACCGCTCCGGCAACCCGCTCCCGGGCGTCATCGTTCTGGTTGATGACGGCAGTGAACCGGTTCCGAAAGCGGCCGAAATGGTACAGAAACATCGGGCTTTCCAGCCCAATATTCTAACCATCGCTAAAGGCTCACCGGTGTATTTTCCCAATCAGGACAACACCCAGCATCATGTGTTTTCATTTTCCGCTCCCAAACCTTTCAATATAGAGCTGTACGCTGACCAACCCGAGGCACCCATTGCTTTCGAGACAGCGGGCATCGTTGAACTCGGGTGTAACATTCATGACCAGATGAAAGGATTCATAGTCGTTGCGGACACTGGCCGGATCGCACGCTCCGGAGCAGGCGGCATCAGCCAGTTTGACGTACAGACTCTTGGCCCTGATGGCGAACTTCACCTTAAGTTCTGGCATCCACGGCTGAAAGACAACACCGTAGCGTTACATATGACACTGCCGGGCCCGCTGCCCATCCAGCAAATCCTGACACTGGATGTCATGCCCGAGGCAGCGCCCGCACAGAATGGCCTGGAAAGCCTGCAAAAGCGCTTTCGTGAACTTTGATGAACCTGTCCTTCGCCAAACCCGGCTTTCGCGGTCGCCTGATGCTCGCCATGCTAACGGTGGTGGTGGTCACCAGTGTCAGCATTGCGGGCGTCATGTTGGTGTATCTGTTTGAGGAAGAGAAGACCCGGGCCACCAGGCAACTCGATGTCGCTGGCGATATTGCCAAGGAAGTGATTGACCGTCGAAACGAGCTGTTGATCTCAAACCTCCGGGTCATTGTTGAAGACTTCGGCTTCAAGTCTGCCATTGCCAGCCGTGACACCCCGACCATCACCAGTGCACTGGCAAATCACACCCTGCGTGCCGGCACCAATCTCGCGATGCTGGCTGACAATGACGGTGACTTGATCGCCAACCTCCAAGGCCTCGAAAATGGCTCTCAGATGCCCTTTCGGATGGTGCTGTCCGCCGCCCGGGAGCGCGGCTTCGCCTCCGAGATCATCAGTTGGCAGGAACGTGCCTTTCAGATACTGATCGTTCCTATTCAGGGCCCTGGGCTTCGTGCCTGGCTAGCAGCGGGGTTTCCCCTCGACAGTGAATTCGCTGACTTCATCGGTGGTTTGACCGGCACCGATGTGGTGTTCAAGCGCAGAGAGGGAAACCGCGCAATGATCCTCGCCAGCAGCCTGCCCGGCGAAGCCATGGAGACCGGTTTTCTCGCCCAGTTCGACGCGATACAGGACACTGACCTGGTGGAGAGCAGGCGATACTTCGTGAAAGCACTGACGCTCGCGGAAACGCCAGACGCCACGATCACAGCACTGCTACTGAGCGACCGTGCAACCGCCCTTGAAACCTACTATCAACTCGCCTTTGATATGGCCCTGCTGGTCTGTGCAGCACTGGCAATTGCAGGTCTTCTGGTGCTGATCACTGCCCGCACGCTGGGGCAGCCCGTTCTCCAACTGGCCCGCTTCGCTGCGGCCATCGGCAATAACCAGGCTGCGGAACCTCCCGATCTGAAAACCACCGGCGAACTCAAAACCCTGGGCAACGCCCTGACAGAAATGCGGTTCCGGATTCGCGAGCGCGAGCATCGCATTCAGCACCACGCCTTACACGATGACCTGACCGGCCTGCCGAATCGTAAAGCCGTCGAGCAGTCTCTGTTGCAAGGGTTTCAGCAGCGCCAGCACGGCTATCTGATCGGCTTTTCTCTCACCGACTTTAAAGCACTGAATGAAACCCTGGGTTTTGGCATTGGTGACCAGGCCATCCTGGCTACCGGCCTGCGATTGCGAGGGCAACTTCCGCCCGAATGCCTGTTTGGCCGCACCGGTGGCAACGAATTTATGGTTTTACTTCAGGGCGAGGATGACGCCCAGCTACGGAAGCAGCTGAACCGGCTCCGGAGCCACGCCGAACTCCCGGTGGTTATCAGGGACACCCCCATCAACCTGCAGATTCATATTGCAGTCCTGAGCTTACCTGGAGATGCGGGTACGCTGGACGAGGTGCGTCGTCGACTCGGGCTGACCCTTGATCGCGCCCGCAAAACAGACAATCGGATCGCCTTCTACGAGCCCGGTGGTGACGAATTCCACTTGCGCGAGCTGCGGCTGATTCGTGACCTGGCAGGCGCACGCCAGAACGGCGAACTGTTCATGAGCTACCAGCCAAAAATACGGTTTGGCCCAGTCAGATTCACGCAAGTTGAGGCATTGACACGCTGGAAGCATCCGGACCTGGGCTTTATCAATCCGGAAGAGTTTATCGGTTTGGCGGAACGTTCCGGGCAGATTCACGAGCTGACGCACTTCATCCTGAAACGCATCGCCGAGGATGCTCAACAATGGCACCAGGCGGGCCTGGACATTGGCGTGGCCATTAACCTGTCAGCCCTTGACCTGAGTGACCGGAACCTGCCTGGAGAAGTGCTGTCCGTGTTCGGTCACTGGCGGGGCCGTATGGACCAACTGACCTTTGAGATTACGGAAAGCGTTCTCATGCACGACGCCGACATCGCCATACAGACACTGGAGAAACTGAAGGCCCTGGGGGTCAAGCTATCGGTTGATGACTTTGGTACGGGGTACTCGTCCCTGACCCAACTGCGACAGCTCCCGGTGCATGAGCTCAAAATCGACAAATCCTTTGTGCTGAATCTGGACACCCAACCCCAGGATCAGCTGATCGTGAAATCAACGATTGAGCTGGCCCATGGTCTGGGGTTAAGCGTCGTCGCCGAAGGTATTGAAAATGCCGAGAGCTGGCACCTGTTACAGACCTGGGGTTGTGATCTGGCCCAGGGCTTTTTCCTGGGGCGGCCCATGGCTGCAGGTGCCATTGCCCAATGGGCAGGAGAATTTACGGCTCGCGTTCCAGACCTGGCGCCAGCATCCGATCTGTCGCCGGAGTTACTGAAATGACGCTGCTTAACCGAATACTAGGTGCCACTCTTATCCTGACGTTCCTGGGTACACCCGTGGCAACCGCTTCCCCTGGAAGTCGAATCTGGGCAACCGGAGGGGTCACTACTATCGAGGGCAGCGCGGGCGGCGGCCTGGTGCCCTGGGCGATGCTCAGTGGCTATGCCAGCGACCAGGAGTGGGGCGGCACACTGGCGCTGTCACGGGCAGAAGTTGACGATTTCACGGTCAGCTTTACCGGGGCCACTGTGAATTGGCGGAACCGGCTGGAGGTCAGTGCCGGACGCCAGACCCTGGACCTGGATACCCTGGGCGCAGCCCTGGGCGAGGATGAATTGAGTCAGGACATCTTCGGCCTGAAAGCCAGGCTTGGGGGGGATGTGCTTTACAGTCGGTACGGGCAATGGTCTGCCGGCCTCCAGCACAAGCGCAATCGGACATTTACCATTCCCGAAGCAATAGGCGCGCGGGATGACTCGGGAACTGACGTGTATCTGTCAGGCAGCAAGCTGTTTTTTGCGGCTTTATTCGACCGTAACCTGCTGGCCAACATTACGGTTCGCGGCACCAGGGCCAACCAGGGCGGGCTGCTCGGTTTTGGCGGAGACCGGAACGATCGCTATGAAGCCCAAGTCGAGTCCAGCCTGGGAATATTCATCGACCGACACTGGCTGGTCGGCGCGGAGTACCGGCAAAAACCGGATAACCTGGGCTTTGCAAAGGAAGACGACTGGTGGGATGTGTTCATAGCCTGGGTACCGGATCGCCGTCTTGCTATTACTGCAGCCTGGGTAAATCTCGGTGATATTGCCGGGCTGGAAGACCAGCAGGGTGCCTACCTTTCATTGCAGGGGAGCTTTTGATGAAATACGAGCGTTTCAGGAAAACCATCGGTGTTACCTTGCTGCTGCTGATCGGCGGATTAACAGCATGCCAGCATCCACCAACGTCTGAGCCGGACGCGAGCCTGTACTCGGCGCTGGGAGAGCGCACAGGCATTGAGTCCATTGTCGAAGATCTGCTTTACCTGATCGTCGAGGACGAGCGAATAGCCTTCCAGTTCAAAGGCATCGACGTGGCCCATTTCCACAAGCAACTGTCCGACCAGATTTGTGATCTGAGCGGCGGACCCTGCGAGTATACCGGACGGGAGATGCGCGAATCCCATTCCGCCATGGCGGTCACCGAGACCCAGTTCAACGCCCTCACCGAAAATCTGATCCTTGCCATGGAGCAGAATGGCATCACCACGGGGGCTCAGAACCGACTACTTGCCCTGCTGGCTCCTTTACACAAAGCAGTTCGCGGGCTTTAATATCGCTTTGTTAATCGGTAAACCCGCAAGGAAACCCCATGCTAGAAAATGCTGATCTGGGAAAACTGATTATTCGCCTCACCCTTGGCGGGCTGATGCTGTTTCACGGCGTTGCCAAACTGTTCAACGGCGTCGGTGGTATTGAGAGTATGCTTGCCGGTTATGGCATCCCGCCTGTTTTTGCCTACGGTGTTTTTGTTGGTGAGCTGGTTGGCCCACTGATGGTTATCCTTGGCTACCAGACCCGTATTGGCGCATTGTTGATCGTGTTCAACATGTTGGTGGCCATTGCTCTGGCCCATGGCAACGAGTTGTTGGCGTTAGGTCGAAGTGGCGGCTGGGCACTCGAGCTACAGGGTTTCTTTTTGTTTACCGCATTGGCGGTTATTTTCCTCGGGCCAGGGCGTTACAAGTTGAAAAACTGAGGCTTTCTGTTTCGAGGCGATTGCTAATTTCTGAAGGGATGGTGAGATGACTACAGCTATCAAACCTGGGCGCTATCAGCACTACAAAGGTCAGCATTACGAGGTTATCGGGGTCGCACGACATAGTGAAACGGACCAACAAATGGTGGTCTATCGCTGTCTGTACGGCGATTTCAGCCTATGGGTCCGCCCTCTCACCATGTTCACCGAGACCGTCGAGGTAGCCGGTGAGCAGGTGCCCCGATTTGCCTGGCTGGATGATCAAAACCGGTAATGCGATCCTCCGCAACCCAGGGTCCAGACACAATACCCGGCTAGTGCCCGGTCTGGCTCCCGTCATCCTCATCGTTTGCTCCGGCCTTGAAAAACACCACCTGTTTGACGGTGTGGTCGTCGACGTTCTTGCGCGTGTTGACCCGGGTCTGAAGCTCGGAAGTCGCTTCCAGATCTGCCTGCTGGTCGCTAAACCCGCATGCCACGCACTCCCGGAACTGGCCCTCTTCCGTGGTAAACATCATGATCTTGTCCATTTCCGCACAACGGGGACAGATGGCGCCGGCAATAAAACGCTTGGGACTGGCCATAGCTGAATCTCCAAAATAGTTCGTGAGCACCGAAGCCTTAGTGCTCACGATCAACCGGTTCAGGCTGCTGCCGGTTCCGGGGTAATGCCGGTCTGACGCAACAGCGCATCGACTTCGGGTTCACGGCCCCGGAACGCCTTGAATAACTCCATTGGCTCCTGGGAACCCCCTTTCTCCAGAATGTTTTCCAGAAAGGCCCTGCCAGTCTCGGGATCAAAGATGCCACGCTCTTCAAACAGTGAAAAAGCATCCGCCGCCAGCACTTCCGCCCATTTATAGCTGTAATAGCCTGCAGCGTAACCGCCGGCAAAGATATGGGAGAAACTGTTGGGGAAACGGTTAAATTCTGGCGACTGCACCACCGCGATGCCTTCCCGAACCTTACGATGCATCTCCAGCGGATTGGTAGGTGACGCGTCGGAGAATTCTGCGTGCAGGCGAAAATCGAACAACGAGAATTCAAGCTGTCTCACCATCTGCATGCCAGCCTGGAAGTTCTTGGCGGCCAGCATTTTCTGCAGCAAATCCTCGGGCAGCGGCTCGCCAGTTTCATAATGTCGTGCAATCAGGCCCAGTGATTCCGGATTCCAGCACCAGTTTTCGAGGAACTGACTGGGCAGTTCAACCGCATCCCAGGCCACGCCATTGATGCCCGAAACATCGGCGACGTCCACCTGGGTCAGCATATGATGCAGACCATGACCAAATTCGTGGAATAACGTGGTGACTTCGTCGTGAGTCAGCAACGACGGTTTGTCACCCACCGGCGTGGTAAAATTGCAGGTCAGGAAGGCGACCGGCAATTGTAGATGGCCCCTGAGGTTGCGCCAGCGTACCCGGCAATCTGCCATCCAGGCGCCGCCACGCTTACCTTGACGGGCGAACAGGTCGAAATAAAACCAGGCGACCGGCTCACCGTCCCGGCTGATACAATAGGCGGTGGCATCCGGATGCCAGGTCGCCACGTCAGACTTGGCCTCTATCTGAATATTGAAGAGCTTCTCGGCAACCGCAAACAAGCCAGGAACAACTTTGTCGACCGGGAACCAGGGACGTAGGGCTTCTGGCGAAACGTCATAGCGCTGTTGGCGTAACTTCTCGCTGTAATAGCCAATATCCCAGGCTTCAAGGTCCTCGACGCCATGACTTTCGAGGGCAAAGGCTTTCAGGTCAGCAATGTCCTGCTCAGCTACCGGCTTGGATTTTTCCGCCAGCGTGTGCAGGAAGCCCAGCACTTCGTCGACACTGCGGGCCATCTTAGTGACCAAGGAGCGCTCGGCGTAATTCTCAAAACCCAGTAACTGAGCCAGGGCATGCCGACGTTTGAGTATTTCAGCCATGACCTGGGTGTTATCCCAGGTGCCAGCGTCCGGCCCCATGTCGGAGGCGCGGGTGACAAAGGCTTCATAGACTTCGCGACGCAATTCACGATTATCACAATAGGTCATGACCGGAAAAAAGCTGGGGAAATCCAGGGTGATCAGGTAGCCCTCCAGATCCCGGGCTTTCGCCGTTTGCTGGGCCCCTTCCAACGCGGACTCCGGCACGCCGGCCAGCTCGTTGGCATCGGTAATTAACTTGGACCAGTTCTGGGTGGCATCCAGGACATTGTCACTGAAGGTGTTGGAGAACTCCGCCAATTCCCGCTTGAGTTCTGCATACCGGGTTTTCTTGTCAGCTGGTAAATCCACACCGCCGAGGTGGAAGTTTCGCAGGGTGTTATTGATCGCTTTTTGCTGAGCTTCGCTAAGCTGGCTGAAATCGTCTCTGGCGGCAAGTTTCTTGTAGGCCTCGCAGAGTTCCGAATTCTGGCTCAACTCGGTGCCATACTCGGTCAGTTTTTCCAGACAGTTTTTATAGACTTTGCGCAATTCATCACTGTTCATCACACCGTTCAGATGTGAAACCACCGACCAGGCGTTGTTCAGTCGATCTTCCAGGCCTTGCATTGGCAGTGCCAATGTCTCCCAGGTGGGCTCGGCCTGGCTCGCCAGATTCTGGATTTGCATCCGGTTATCGCTCAGAATCTGATCAATAGCGGGACCCATGTGCTCAGTCCGAATATGATCGAAGCGCGGTAGAAGCTCGTCAGTCAGCAGTGGATTGTTCATAAAGGCCCTTCTCAGTGTTCGGATTGTCAGGTAATTTAGAAATTAAACCCTGAATAAATCAATAAGAGTATATGTAATGACGACTATTCGTACTCACAAGGGTAACACGCCAAAATTTGGCGCCCGCACCTGGGTGGACCCCAGCGCAGTTGTCATTGGTGACGTCGCTCTGGGCGACGATTGCTCGGTATGGCCGATGACAGTGATTCGTGGCGACATGCATCGCATCCGGATTGGTCACCGTTGCAGCCTTCAGGACGGCTCTGTTCTCCACATCACCCATGCCAGCGATTTCAATGCCGGCGGTTGGCCGTTAACACTGGGTGACGACGTCACCGTTGGCCATAAAGCCTTGTTGCACGGTTGTACGATAGGAAGCCGCGTATTGGTTGGTATGGGTTGTATTATTATGGACGGCGCCATCGTCGAGGACGAAGTTATCGTGGCCGCGGGCTGCCTGGTGCCCCCGGGTAAAACCTTGGAGTCCGGCCACCTGTACGTAGGCAGCCCCTGCAAAAAAGCCCGGGCCCTGACGGATCAGGAGCGCAGCTTTTTCACTTACACGGCGGCAAATTATGTTCGCCTCAAGGATGACTACCTCAATAATAGTTGAGGGAATCTTGTCACTGTCGCTGAAGAAAGTGGAACCCGCTCAGCCTCGTGCCATCGAAGTCGAGGTTCACTGAATCGACGATCACTGCCGGGCCGGGGAGTTTTACTTCCCGGCTTCGGCAGCAGTCACTGCTCCGGCCGCTTGGAGTGTTTTCACATAATCGACACTGCGGCGATGTTCAGAGACGTGATCCAGAATCGTCTGACCGTCTTCACTGACGGCGTTAAGGTCCCGCCCGGCTTCCGCAAAAAAGCCGACAAAACGCTCAAAGTCCTCAGCGCGCATCGCCTGATAGGCCTTAATCAGCACATGAAAGTCCGGGTTAACACGAGCATCGTAAGGGCTCAGGAACAGGAAACTTTTTACCCGCTCATCACTCCATTCTTCATCGAGTACTTTTGGTTTTTCCGGTCCACTCATAGCTCTGCTCTCATTCCGCATGTCATTCAGAGGGGCGACAGTATACCGACCTCAAGCCGGTTTGTTTATACGTATTCCCTATGGAAACCTCACCCTTTGGCATAAGCGGCGGCTGAAGGCAGAATTTCGACTTGTAGGTCACGGGTTGGAATGCTGTCCTGACACGTCGGGTCCCGGATGGCAATTTCAACCCGGCGGTCACGGACCCGGTTCTCCGGGCTGTCGCTCGGCACCAGGGGGTTGGTCTCAGCCCACCCTGTCTCTCAGGGCTTCAATAACCGGAGCGGTATCGGGCCGTACACCACGCCATATTGCAAACGCTTCTGCCGCCTGTTCAATCAACATACCCAGCCCGTCCATGGCAGCCTTGGCGCCATTACTCAGAGCCCAGCGGTTGAATGTTGTCGTATCCGGGCTGTACATCATGTCGTAAACCAGCGTAGCCGGCCCGATAACTGCCGGCGCCAGAGGTGGCAACTCCCCCTGCAAGCTGGCACTGGTGCCATTAATGATCAGATCAAACACCTCTGCGGGTTCATCAAAACCACAGCCGCGCAACTGCGTATCACCGGCGTCATCGGCAAACAGGCCCGCCAGAACCCGGGCCTTGGCCGGGGTTCTGTTGGCAATCACCAGGGTCTCGGGTTGTTCCGCCAGCAGCGGGCCCAAAACACCCCGGACTGCGCCACCGGCACCCAGAATCAGAATCCGCTTACCCGCCAGCGTCACGCCATGATTTTTCACCAGGTCCGCCACCAATCCTGCGCCGTCTGTGTTATCGGCGTTAAGCTGGCCATCTTTATCGATAAACAAAGTATTCGAGGCGCCTGCCTTTTCAGCGCGCCAGGTACGTCTATCGGACATAGCCCAGGCTTGCTCTTTGAAAGGCACCGTTACATTAAGACCACGGCCGCCACGTTCAAAAAACCCGGTGACGGTCTCCGCAAAGCCATCCAATGGTGCCTGGATCGCCGTGTATTCCACCGGTTCTCCAGTCTGGGCTGCAAACAGGCTGTGGATGCGGGGAGATTTGCTGTGGCTGACAGGGTTGCCCACCACGGCATAAAGATCATCGCTCATTTTCGGTCTCCAGCCAGTCCCGTCCGGTCAGAAAATGCTCGGTTAACCTTGCTTCCTCACTGCCCGGCTCGGCGGTGCGATTGTAGTCCCAGCGCACCAGCGGCGGTAATGACATCAGGATAGACTCCGTGCGGCCGCCAGACTGCAACCCAAACAATGTACCGCGGTCGTAGACCAGGTTGAATTCTACATACCGGCCCCGGCGGTAGAGCTGAAAATCCCGCTCCCGGTCGCCGAAGGGGATGTCTTTTCGGCGCCGGACGATGGGCTCATAGGCTTCGATAAAACTGTCACCCACCGCACGCATCAGGGCGAAATCTGCCTCAAAGTCGCCACTGTTGTGATCATCAAAGAACAACCCGCCGATCCCCCGAGGTTCGGCCCGGTGACGGAGATAAAAATATTCATCACACCAACGCTTGTAGTTTCTGTAGACCTCGTCGCCAAAAGGCTCACAGGTCTGGCTTGCAACCGAATGCCAGTGCCTGCAGTCCTCATCAAAGCCGTAATAGGGAGTCAGATCGTAACCGCCGCCGAACCACCAGACGGGCTCACTGTCGGCTGGCGTCGCAATAAAAAACCGGACATTGGCATGGGAGGTGGGTACGTAGGGATTGTTCGGGTGCATGACAAGCGACACGCCCATGGCCTGCCAGGGTGCACCTGCGAGTTGAGGTCTGTGCGCGGTAGCTGAGGGTGGCATGGTAGCCCCCATGACATGGGAGAAGTTAACCCCACCCTTTTCGAACACGGCACCATCGCTGATCACCCGACTGATACCGCCACCCCCTTCTGGTCGGGTCCAGGACTCTGCTTCGAACGCGTTTTTCTGGTCAACTGCAGTTAGACGTTCGCAAATACTGTCCTGCAGGGTCAGTAAGTATTCACGGACTAACTCGGTTTCGGGTAATGTCATGGTGTTTCTCCTAACGAAGCCAGCGACCCGTTGCGACATCCAGAATCTGACTGGGCTTTTTCTGCCCTCCCAGTCGACCGGGTATCACCTTATCGAGTTGCTCGCCGAAATAACGGTACACCTGCCACGAGTGACGGGCGGGCTGTCGCCCGGCCGGATTACAGGAAGTGGATACGAGCGGCCTTCCGGCGGTCTCACACAGCTGCTGCACCAGAGAATGGTCACTTACCCGAACCGCCACCGAGTCATGGTCGCCTCGCACATTTGACGGTATCTGCCGATTCAGGTCAGGCAACAGACACGTCACCGGGCCGGGCCAGCACTCTATAGCGCGCGCCCTGAGACTGTTCTCAAGCGGCGCCAACAAAAACTCAATTTGTGCGACAGACGCGGCCACCAATATCAGACCTTTATGGGCTGGCCGGTCTTTAAGCTCAAGTAGCCGATTAACAGCACCGCTGTTCCAGGGGTCGCAGCCCAGCCCCCACACCGCTTCTGTCGGATAGGCAATGACGCCCCCGACAGCGAGGATAAGGCGGGTTTGCTGAAGGTGCCACTGAGAGAGAGTCGGGTGTTTGTCAATCATTATCCGGTTACGGTATTGGAGAGCGGAACATCAGACAACCCTTTGAAAGCCTCCGGGTGCTGCATCTGCAAGTCCCTCCATTTCGAGCATCAACAGGGATTGCATCAGTTCGTTGGCTGGCAGGCCGGTAGCTACGCACAGGTCATCGGTTGAAACCGGATCATAACCCAAAGCATTCAGAACCGCGATTTCACGCTCACCCAGATGATCCGGACACGCCGGTGCACTCAGCAGGTCCCTGCCGGAGGCGGAGCTTGGTTTTGCGGCCCCCGGCTTTAATGCTCGCGGCTCAATCGGAACGGTTTCAATGGTCTCGTTGGCCGACCACCACGCTGTCAACTCCTCCTCGATATCGGCCACCGACTCCACCAGTTTCGCCCCCTGCCGGATCAGGTGGTGGCAGCCTCGGGCAAGGGGATTGTGTATCGAACTCGGAATGGCAAAAACCTCCCGTCCCTGCTCCAGGGCCAATCGCGCCGTTATAAGCGAACCGCTCCTGGGACTCGCCTCCACCACCAGGACGCCTTGGCTTAAACCGCTGATCAGCCGGTTACGTTGGGGAAAATGGGCCGCCTTTGGCGCCGTTCCTGGCGGGAAGTCCGAGACGATCGCGCCATTTTCCACAATTCTGGCAGCCAGCTCCCTATGCTGGCGCGGATACACCACGTCAACCCCGGTCCCGATCACTGCAATCGTGGCATAGCCAGCATCGAGAGCGCCGGTGTGGGCCTCTCCGTCGACGCCCAGCGCCATGCCACTGGTCACCAGATAGCCACGCTGGCTGAGCGCCGCAGCGAATTGACGAGCATGATCCAACCCGCTCCGGGTTGCGTTTCGACTCCCGACAATGCCTATCTGGCGGCAGTTCAGGAGGCGACTGTCGCCTTTGACGTACAGCACGAAAGGTGCATCATGGATGGTCTGGAGCATTTCCGGAAAGTCCTCGCAGCCCTGGGTGACCAACTGTATGCCCTCACTCTGACATCGTTGCCAGATATCCGATGCCTTGGCAATGCGCTGATGGCGAAGATCCTGCTGCTGCCAGGCCAGAATTGTCTCGCAGGTCGTTGATGGCAACCCGAGAGAACGGAGAGTAGCTGGCTCCATCGCCAGTAGTTCAACAGGGGTATCAAGGTGTTCGCAGATCACATGCCATCGCTTGGCACCCAGGCCGGGTAGCAAGGATAGTGCAAGCCATCGGCCTTGCGGCGCGTCAAAAAGTGGGGAAACGCAGAGCTCAGAAGTCTGGGGTGAAGTCATGATCCGTCCTTGATCCTGATCGCCATCCTGGCGGGTTATAGCAAGTATGTCATAAAAAAACGGAAGCCGGTGACCCGACTTCCGCTCCTGATTCAGCTAATAATCTTCAAGACTCAGGGATTCCTGACCTGATCCCCGACAGACAGCGGACGCGTAGCCTTCAGCACCAGCCCGTAACTGAGTTTCTCATAAGTCTGGAAAATCATCAGCAGACCCGCCCGCTCGGAGGGCAATTCAATGGTTTCGTCGGTGACCGGATCACGCACCAGATTACCGCTCTTGAAAACCGCGAGTACGTTGCCGACTTCCAGGCCTTCACGGGTACCTTTGTTGACGACCACCACATCGTACTGGCCAATCTGGGTGACACCGCCGTCAACTGAAATCATCAAACCCCTGATTTCTTCATCCGGCGCACTTGGATTGAACGAGGTATTGATAGCCCGGTCTTCGCTCACCAGCAGACGGTCGGCAATCCTTACTTCTTCACTTGACCGCTTTAACTGCAGTGTCAGCACATCACCGTTTCGGGCGGCGATATCACCACCGGCAATGGAGCGAGCCTCAAGCCCCAGGAATTCTTCCGTAACCGGATCAACGTAGCTGTTGCTCCGGCGGAATACCCCGACCTTGTCGGCAGACAGTTCGCCCCGTGCGTAGAGTTTGTCGCCGGCGCCGGTGACAATCCGTCCGTCTTCACCTTCCAGAACATAAGGCGCGCCTTCAAGTTCATCCGGGCTGATAATGCGGGTTTCGGTCAGAAAACTGCTGATCGCGTCCAGCGGGATAGCGGGAATCGGGGTATCAATCGATTCGGAGCGCACCTGGGGCGACAGTTTAACCACGCCATCAGAAGCGCCCACCTTGGTTACCCGAGGCTTGCCCTCAATATAAACCAGCGCCAGTCTGTCGCCGGGATAAATCAGGTGTGGGTTGCTGACCTGCGGGTTGACGTGCCAGATTTCCGGCCAATACCAGGGGTTGTTCAGGAAGCGGGATGAAATATCCCACAAAGTATCACCCTTCACGACCGTGTAGCGCTCGGGATGATCAGACCGGAGTTCAGGGCCTGAATCCTGCGCCCAAGCGGCCCAAGAGGTTGACAGCAGCATGGTGGCTGCCAGAGCGTACAGCAATTTCCTCATTGTCTAAGTCCTTGATCGCGTGCCTGTATCGGACGGTCAGGCGTATTTACCCGGGCCGTCAAATCTCGATTATTACACTACTATAGAAGAGTCTGGCGAATTGTGATGTTATCTTTTGTTCTTCCAGTGAATTCTATCTATGACTGCTCAGTTTGTACTCAATGGCGAAGATAAGGGATAATGAGGTTATAGGCAGCTTAACTCAC
This sequence comes from Marinobacter sp., assembly GCF_040882185.1. Lineage (GTDB taxonomy): Bacteria > Pseudomonadota > Gammaproteobacteria > Pseudomonadales > Oleiphilaceae > Marinobacter. Next base: position 111,797 of record NZ_JBBEBW010000005.1, read on the forward strand.
TTGAATCTTGTTCTGTCGTCCCGACCATAATAGACACAGAACAGAAAAATGCGCGGTACACCGTCGCATTTCAGTGATCACCATTTCAGTGATCACACAGGAACCAGCAGAAGAGCTGAAGCGTCATGATACTCGATATTCTTGAATTTCCGGATCCCAGGCTGCGTACCGTGGCCAAGCCGGTAGAAAAGTTAACCGATGAGACTCGAAAGCTCATCGATGACATGTTTGAAACCATGTACGACGCCCCTGGCATAGGCTTGGCAGCGACTCAGGTCGATGTCCACCAACAGATTATCGTGATTGACCTCTCGGACGACCGGAGCGAGTCCCTGGTGTTGATTAATCCGGAAGTGGAAGTGTTGGCCGGAGACTACCAGGACATGCAGGAAGGCTGTCTTTCGGTGCCTGGTTTCTATGAAGACGTCACCCGCATTGATCACGTCAGGGTCAAGGCCCTGGGACGTGACGGTGAACCTTTTGAGCAGGAAGTTACGGGACTGCTTGCGGTTTGCATCCAGCATGAGATGGACCACCTGAAAGGCAAGCTGTTTGTGGATTATCTCAGTCCACTGAAACGAACCCGCATTCGTAAAAAGCTGGAGAAGCAACACAAAATTCGTGCCTGATTCCCCGTTGGCGTTTCCGGTACACACGTATATCCGGACCGGGCAGCTGCCCGGTCTTTTCATTCCCAGTGAGATACTCAGCCCGTGCGACTAGTTTTTGCCGGAACACCGGACTTTGCCGCGACGGCCCTCCGGGCGCTGCTCGCGAGCGGTCATCAGATTGTCGGGGTGTATTCCCAACCAGACCGGCCCTCAGGCCGTGGCCGCAAACTGATCCCCAGCCCTGTCAAACAAGTTGCGATCGAGTGGTCGCTGCCGGTTTTTCAACCTGAAAGCTTGAAGGCGAAAGAGGCGCAGGCTGAACTCAAGGCTCTGGATCCGGAATTAATCGTGGTCGCCGCGTACGGATTAATTCTGCCTCGCGCTGTACTGGATATTCCACCCGGTGGCTGCCTTAATATACACGCGTCGTTGCTGCCCAGATGGCGAGGGGCCGCGCCCATTCAGCGGGCAATTGCAGCGGGCGATAGCGAAAGCGGTATAACCATCATGCAGATGGCGGAGGGACTCGATACCGGCGATATGCTTTACAAGTCAACCACCTCCATCGAATCCAACGATACCGGCGGAAGTCTTCATGACCGTTTGGCAGAGATGGGCGGCGTGGCGATTGTCGAGGCTCTGAAACGACTCGAAGCAGGCATACTGACACCAGAGCCTCAGGATGATGAGCAGGCCTGTTATGCCCACAAGCTGACCAAACACGATGGCCACATAGACTGGACCTGGGCAGCCCTGGAGATTGACCGCCAGATCAGGGCTTTCAACCCGTACCCCGGCAGTTACAGCGACCTGGACCAGGACCGAATCCGAATTCATCAGGCCAGGGTGTTGCCAGCCACCGACGGTCAGAGACCCGGTACCGTGCTCGCCCGGGCACCCACCGGAATCGATATTGCCTGCGGTGACGGGACGCTTCGGATAGAGCGCCTTCAGCTGGCCGGTAGCCGACCCCAGTCCGCCGCTGACCTTATCAACGGGGGCAAACCCTTGTTGCTGCCCGGCCAGGGGCTCCATTGACCATGGTCGTCGACGCGCTTCCTTTAAGGGCCGTAGCTGCCAACGTAATAGCCGCTGTCGAGCATGGCCAATCGCTGTCACAATGTCTGCCGTCTGCACTGGCCAGTCTGCCTGCCACTGACCGTCCAGAGCTCCAGGCCCTTTGCTACGGCACCTGCCGCTGGTTTCACCGGCTGGATGGAGAGCTCCACCAACGCCTGAAAAAACCCCTTCGCAAACCCGACCGGGTAGTTCATCACCTCATGCTGGTGGCACTGTTCCAACTGCGCCACAGTCAGCAGGCGACCTATGCCATTCTGAACGAAACCGTCGAAGCCTGCCGGGCTCTTGATAAACCTCACCTGACCGGACTGGTGAACGGGGTGCTGCGCGCAGCCCAGAGGGAAGGTGAGCCGGAGCCCGTGACACCGACCATTCAGTACAGCCATCCAGAATGGATGGTTGAGAAACTGCGTCACAACTGGCCCGAGGCCTGGGCCGCTATTCTCGAGGCAAACAATGCCCAGGCCCCGATGACACTTCGGGTAAATGCCAGTCAGATTACCCGGGACGATTACCTGCAGTGGCTTACCGACGCTGGCATTGAAGCCGAGGCGACACCCTATGCACCCTACGGGATCCAACTGGCGTCGCCCTGTGGTGTTGACAAACTGCCCGGCTTTGCTGACGGCGCCGTTAGCGTGCAGGATGAAGCCGCCCAGCTTTGCACCACTTTACTCGATCTCGCTCCGGGCCAACGGGTTCTGGACGCCTGCGCTGCGCCTGGTGGTAAAACCTGCGCCATTCTCGAACACTGCCCGGAATTGGCAGACGTTATCGCTCTGGATCAGTCTGCCGAACGTTTACCACGGGTTCAGGAAAACCTTGATCGACTGGGGCTTTCAGCCACACTGATGGAAGCGGATGCTGCCAATCTGGATCAATGGTGGGATCAGTTACCGTTTGATCGCATTCTTCTCGATGTTCCCTGCAGCGCCAGTGGCGTGATCAGACGACACCCGGACATCAAATTGCTGCGACGGGAAGCCGACATTACTCCGCTGGCCGCAATTCAGTCCGGCTTACTGACCTCCTTGTGGAAAACCCTGAAACCTGGAGGACGCCTGGTTTACGCGACCTGCTCTGTATTCCCGCAGGAGAATCACCGTATAATCCAGCGATTCCTGAAGCAGGAGAGGACCGCCCGCCTGCTGGAGCCGGACGTCGCCTGGGGTATTACTACTCCAGCCGGGCGCCAGCTGTTACCGAATGCCCGGTCTCACGACGGTTTTTTCTACGCGTGCCTGGAACGCATCGACGAGTGAAGGGAAGCCCAATGTTCCGACCCAGTCAGGTAGTTGCGACATGAAAATCATCATTCTCGGCGCCGGCCAGGTCGGCGGAACACTGGCCGAAAATCTTGCTAATGAAGCCAACGACATCACTATTATTGATAGTGATGGTCTGCGGTTGCGGGAACTCCAGGATCGTCTCGATATACGAACCGTGCAAGGCAGAGGTTCCTACCCGTCGGTCCTTCGCCAGGCGGGCGCCGAAGACGCTGACATGCTGATTGCGGTAACCAGCAGTGACGAAGTCAACATGGTCGCCTGCCAGGTTGCCAATTCCCTGTTCAAGACACCGACCAAAATCAGCCGGGTGCGGGCAAACGCCTACCTGTCACGCAAGGAACTGTTTGGTGAGACCGGCTTTCCCATCGATGTGCTGATCAGCCCCGAGCAGGTTGTGACGCAACACATTACCCGCCTGATCGAATACCCCGGTGCTCTACAGGTACTGGAGTTTTCCAAGGGGCTGGTGCGGCTGGTGGCGATTCGAGCGACCAAGGGTGGGCCGCTGGTAGGTCACGAGCTATCCTTCCTGCGCACTCACATGCCCAAGACCGATACCCGGGTGGCGGCCATTTTCCGCAAGGATCGGCCGATCATTCCCCAGGGCGATACCGTCATTGAAGACGGTGACGAAGTGTTCTTCATCGCCGGTACCGATCACATCCGATCGGTCATGAGTGAACTGCAGCCGTCGGAAAAGCCTTACAAACGCATTTTCATTTGTGGCGGCGGCAATATCGGCCAGCGTCTCGCTCACAGTCTCGAAGGCCGGTTCCAGGTCAAGTTGATCGAACGCAACCGCGACCGCTGTGTGATGCTCTCGGAAAGTTTGCGCAAGACCATCGTGCTGGAAGGTAACGCTGCCAACAAGGATATCCTGCTGGAAGAGAACATCGAAAGCACCGATGTGTTCTGCGCGGTCACCAACGATGACGAGGCCAACATCATGGCGTCGTTACTGGCCAAACGTCTCGGTGCCCGCAAGGTACTGACCCTGATCAACAACCCGGATTACGTTGACCTGATTCAGGGCGGGGAAATCGATGTGGCCATTTCGCCTCAGCAAACCACCATCGGCAGTCTGCTTACGCACGTGCGAAAAGGCGACGTAGTAAACGTTCACTCACTGCGTAGAGGGGCAGCAGAAGCGATCGAAGCGATCGCCCATGGTGACCATCGATCTTCCAAAGTGGTGGGCAAGCGGCTGGATGAGATACCGCTCCCCGAGGGCACCACCATCGGCGCCATAGTAAGGCACAACGAAGTATTGATTGCCCACGACCATCTCCGTGTACAGCCCGATGACCACGTGATTCTGTTCCTCGTGGATAAATCCCGGATACGGGACGTGGAACGGCTGTTTCAGGTGGGGCTTACCTTCTTCTGACCAGGATTTGCCTGATTCATGCGTTTACCAGTGATCGCAAAAGTGCTCGGCATATTGATGATGCTCTTCAGCCTCACCATGTTGCCGCCGTTGGGCATTTCTTTACTCTATGACGATGGTCAGTGGAGTCGTTTCCTTAACGCAATGGGTATGGTTGCCCTGAGCGGGCTACTGGTCTGGTATCCGTTCCGTGCCACCTCTGGAGACCTTCGGGTCCGGGACGGATTCCTCATCACCACGCTGTTCTGGGTGGTCTTGAGTATCGCCGGGTCGCTGCCGTTTTACCTCAGCAGTAACGCGCCTTACACCTACATAGACTCCTTTTTTGAGGCGGTGTCCGGCCTCACCACGACCGGTGCAACAGTCATCACCGGCATCGACTCCCTGCCGGAATCCATCCTCTGGTATCGCCAGCAACTGCAATGGTTGGGCGGCATGGGGATCATCGTACTGGCGGTCGCCATTTTGCCGATGCTGGGCATCGGGGGTATGCAGCTCTACCGGGCAGAGGTACCGGGTCCGGTTAAAGACAACAAGCTGACACCCCGAATAGCCGAGACCGCCAAGGCGCTCTGGTATATCTATGTGGCTCTGACAGCGATCTGTGCTCTTGCCTATTGGGCAGCCGGAATGACCTGGTTTGATGCCATCTGTCACAGCTTTTCTACCGTTGCCATCGGCGGTTTTTCTACCCATGACGCCAGTATCGGCTACTTCGACAGCGCCGCTGTGGAAATGATTGCCGTTATCTTCATGTTCCTTAGCGGGGCCAACTACGCTCTGCATTTTATGGCATTCCGGCAGCGTAACCCATTGCTTTACTGGCAAGATCCGGAGTTCCGGTTTTACGTGGGTGCCTTGGCGCTGGTGGTGGTAATAACCATTGGCGTGCTGATTGTTACCGCCACGCTGGACCCGTTCACCGCTTTGACCAAAGGCATGTTTCAGGTGGTCTCCATAGCGACGACTACCGGCTTTACCACCGCTGATTTTTCCCAATGGCCGCATATGCTGCCGTTTTTACTGTTTGTCATGGCTTTCATGGGAGGCTGCGCAGCCTCTACGGGCGGCGGCATGAAGGTGGTAAGAATATTGTTGATCTTCAGGCAAGGTTCCCGGGAGATCAAACGTCTACTGCACCCAAACGCTGTCATTCTGGTCAAGCTGGGAAATCGGCCGGTATCGGACCGGGTATTGCAGGCGGTCTGGGGGTTCTTTTCAGTCTACATGGGTATGTTTTTGCTGATGCTGTTGGTTCTGCTGGCCACCGGATTGGATCAGGTCACTGCCTGGACGGCCGTGGGCTCAGCCATCAACAACCTGGGACCGGGGTTGGGGGACGTGACGTACCATTACGGTGATATCAACGACGTCGCCAAGTGGGTACTGTGTTTCGCCATGTTGCTGGGCCGGCTTGAGGTCTTCACCCTGTTGGTGCTTCTGACCCCCGCGTTCTGGCGCCGTTGAATATGAAAAGAGGCCCCGCCATTCAGCAAATTCAAAGCCGTCGGGCAGTTTTTCAGCGGTTACTTAGAATTAGGTCTTTGAGCAGCGTATAATACCGGCCTTTCGATGCGTGGCTCCGGATTATCGCCACGCGACATACAGACAGCTCAGCAGGCAATCGTCGTGACAGACAAGGCAACGTTTATTAGCAACCCGGACATCAAGACCTTCCAGGGCCTGATTCTGGCCCTGCAACAATTCTGGGCCCGGCACGGCTGCGTAGTGCTCCAGCCACTGGATATGGAAGTGGGCGCCGGTACCTTTCACCCTGCGACCTTTCTCCGTGCCATCGGGCCGGAAACCTGGAATGCCGCCTATGTCCAGCCCAGCCGTCGACCAACCGATGGCCGTTACGGCGAAAATCCCAATCGGCTGCAGCACTATTACCAGTTCCAGGTAGTTCTGAAGCCGTCGCCGGACAATATCCAGGAGCTTTACCTGGACTCTTTGAAAGCACTGGGGCTTGATCCGCTAGTCCATGATATCCGGTTTGTAGAGGACAACTGGGAATCCCCGACGCTCGGTGCCTGGGGCCTGGGTTGGGAAATCTGGCTGAACGGGATGGAGGTCACGCAGTTTACCTATTTTCAGCAGGTAGGCGGCCTGGAGTGCTACCCGGTTACCGGTGAGCTGACCTACGGTCTCGAGCGGATAGCCATGTACTTGCAGGGGGTCGACAGCGTCTACGATCTGGTCTGGACAGAAGGCCCAGACGGCGTGGTCACCTACGGCGATGTGTTCCACCAGCAGGAAGTCGAAATGTCGACCTATAACTTTCAACAGGCCGATACGGACTTTCTGTTTCACAGCTTTGACGTCCACGAACGTGAAAGCAAACGCCTGATCGAAGCAGGGCTGGCGCTGCCCGCTTATGAGCAGGTGCTCAAGGCATCCCACACCTTCAACATGCTGGATGCCCGTCACGCCATTTCGGTTACTGAGCGTCAGCGTTTTATTCTCCGGGTCAGGACACTCGCTCGCGCTGTCGCCCAGGCGTATTTTAACAGCCGCAAAGCCCTGGGCTTTCCGATGGCACCGGACGCCCTGCGCACCGAACTGCTGGCCGACGTTGAACCCGAAGCCGTAAAAGGACACGCTTAATCATGGCAACACAGGATTTTCTGGTCGAGCTGGGCACCGAAGAATTGCCCCCGAAGGCGCTGAAAACCCTCTCAGAGGCGTTTACCCAAGGCATAGTAAATGGCCTGGACACCGCAGGCATCACCTATGGCGCGGTGGAATCCTTCGGCGCGCCGCGCCGGCTCGCAGTGCGTATTCGTGACCTGGCCGATGCGCAGCCAGACAAAGCCGTCGAACGGCGTGGCCCAGCGGTTAAAGCGGCTTTCGACGATGCTGGCAACCCGACTCGGGCGTTGACCGGGTTTGCAACGTCTCAGGGCGTTACCCCGGATCAGCTCGATACCCTGGAAACCGACAAGGGTGCCTGGGTGATCTATCGAACCATAGAGCAGGGCAAACAAACCGTAGACTTGCTGCCGGAGCTGATTGAGCAATCTCTCGCGGGCTTACCTATTCCCAAGCGTATGCGCTGGGGAGCCCACCGGACCGAGTTCGTGCGGCCAGTGCACTGGGTAGTATTGTTATTTGGCAACACCATTGTGGACAGCCCGATCATGGGTCTGGCGCCGGTCAACAAAACCCGTGGCCACCGCTTCCACTGCCCGAAATCATTGATTATCCCGACCCCGAATGACTACGAAGTCGTGCTGAAGAAAGAAGGCTGGGTTATTGCCGATTTTGCCGAGCGCCGGGAGAAAATCAAGCGCGGTATTAAGGCGATAGCGGAGCAACAGGGCCAGGGTAAAGCGGTTATTGATGACGACCTGCTGGACGAAGTGACAGCACTGAACGAGTGGCCGGTGCCGCTACTGGGCCATTTCGAAGAGCGCTTCCTGGAGGTGCCTCCTGAAGCCCTGATCTCCTCGATGAAAGAACATCAGAAGTATTTTCACGTTGTAGACTCTCAGGGCCGGATGCTGCCGCTGTTCATCACAGTCGCCAATCTGGAGAGCAAGGACCCCGCCCAGGTTATCGCCGGTAACGAAAAGGTCATCCGTCCTCGGCTTTCCGACGCGGCATTTTTCTACCAGACCGACCGTAAGACCCGCCTGGAAGACCGCATCGAGCAACTCAGGCCCATCGTGTTCCAGGAAAAACTGGGCAGTCTTTACGATAAATCCCGGCGAGTGGCTGCACTCGCCAGCAAGATTGCAGGCGCCATAGGCAGCGACCCCGCTCTGGCCGAGCGGGCAGCGATGCTCGCCAAGACCGATCTGGTGACTGAGATGGTGCTGGAATTCACCGACCTTCAGGGCATCATGGGGCAATATTATGCCCGGCACGACAAAGAGCATGAGGATGTTGCCCAGGCCCTGAATGAGCAATACATGCCGAGGTTTGCCGGTGACCAACTGCCAGCCACTATGACCGGTTGCGCCGTAGCCATTGCAGACCGCCTGGACTCGCTGGTTGGCTTGTTCGGCATCGGCCAGCCACCGTCGGGCACCCGTGATCCTTTTGCCCTACGCCGGGCCTCTCTGGGCGTATTGCGGATTATCATCGAGCGTAATCTACCACTTGATTTACAAACCTGCTGCGAATGGGCGGCTGAGAATTTCCAGCAGCTGACAACCGAAGCTCCAGCCACGGCAGTGGTGGACTATATGCTGGAACGCTTCCGGGCTCATTACGACGAGCAGGGCATTGGGGCTGAAGTCTACCTCGCTGTACATGCCCGTCGTCCGACCCGGCCATTAGACTTCGACCAACGCGTAAGAGCTGTGGAAGCCTTCCGTCAGATGCCAGAGTCCCAGGCTCTGGCTGCTGCCAACAAGCGGGTGTCCAACATTCTGACGAAACAGGGCGGTGATCAGGTCATTAATACCGTCAATCCAGGTCTGCTTCAGGACGATGCTGAGAAGGCTCTGGCCGACATGGTCGAGCAGCAGGCCAGCAGAGTATTGCCCTTGTTTGAGCAGGGTGATTACGGCGCCGCGCTGGCCTCTCTGGCGACACTGCGGCAACCGGTGGACCGTTTCTTTGAGGATGTCATGGTAATGGCAGACGACGAGGCCGTGCGCAACAATCGGTTGGCGCTGTTGACCCAGCTCCGCAATCTATTCCTGCGCGTGGCGGACATATCATTGTTGCCAGCGGCAAGCTGATCAAGACCATGCTGATTATTCTGGACCGGGACGGGGTCATTAATGCGTATGACGGCCACTACATCTGCTCAGCGGATGACTGGCACCCGTTACCGGGGAGTATTGAGGCCATTGCTCGTCTTTGCAAGGCGGGCTACCAGGTCGCTATTGCCACTAATCAGTCCGGTATTGCGCGTAAGTACTATGATGTTGGCACTCTGGATGCAATGCATCTGAAGCTCAAACAGTTGGTCGAGACTCAGGGCGGCAGCATTTCATTTATCGCTTTCTGTCCCCATCACCCGGACGACGGTTGCGATTGCCGAAAACCCAAACCAGGCCTGCTGTATGCGATCCAGAAGGCGCTCAGCCTCGATTCCCTGGCAGACAGTCTCATGGTAGGTGACAGCCGGAAGGATCTGGAAGCCGGTATTGCTGCCGGGTGCCGGGTTAATCTGGTGCGGACAGGTAATGGCAGGGATACAGAACATCATTTAATAAAACGGCCGCTAGAGAACGTGATTGTCTTTGATGATCTGTCAGCACTGGTCGATAATCTGCTTTTAAATCGCTCAGACTAGACCCATAGCCTGGCTGGCATTCAGCCCGGTTATCAGTATAATAGCGGCCTAATCGGCGTGTGGCGCAGCTTGGTAGCGCACTTCGTTCGGGACGAAGGGGTCGCAGGTTCGAATCCTGCCACGCCGACCAGTTTTCTCTTCTGATATCCTGTTATCTCCCCCTGTTTTTAAGACCTTCAAGTTCACATCTCAACACCTTTAACACCCTTACAACCCCTCTGGAGGTTTGTATTTCCCTGAAGTTGCGGTTCTTGCTGGGCTCCGACAGAACCTTGCTGATTTGAGTGCCTGGCTTCCTTCGATAACCTGACCATTCATCGTATACTAGGGCTTCCAGACCACAGTCCGTGCCATAGCATTTCCACGGACCTACTGCAGGTTGCCTTATGAGTTCCCCGAGCAAAGACCATCCAACCCACAAACCACGTCCCTGGGTAGATTTGCTGGTCAGTATTGTCGTCCCTTCCGTCATCCTTATGAAATTAAGCAGTGATGAATACCTCGGTCCCGTCATGGCCTTGATCATCGGACTGGCTTTTCCGCTGGGGTGGGGGCTGTTTGAGCTGGTCAAATACCGTAAATACAACTTTATAGCCGTATTGGGGCTGGTAAGTGTTGGCTTGACCGGTGGTATCGGGCTTATGGCGCTGGATCCCAAATGGCTCGCTATAAAAGAAGCGGCCATTCCCGGGCTACTCGGCATAGCGGTGCTGGTTTCCACCTGCACCAAATACCCGCTGGTCAAAACCCTGCTCTATAACCCCGCGATTCTCAATGTCGATAAGATACATCGTACCTTGGCAGAGAAGGGTACTGAAGAGGTCTTTGAAGCGCGACTGTTGAAAGCCAGCTACTTTTTTAGCGGTACCTTCTTCTTTTCGTCGGTTATGAACTACGTACTCGCAAAGTGGATCGTCACCAGCCCATCCGGCACCACCGCTTTTAACGAAGAGCTGGGCCGCATGACGCTGGTCAGCTACCCGATGATCGCCATTCCATCAATGATCATGATGATCGCCATTTTCTACTATCTCTGGCGCTCTATTCGTCGGCTCACGGGCTACACCCTGGATGAAGTGCTGTCAGAGCAGGTATCGCCCCAGCCATCGAACAGCTCTGACGAGCCTTCGAAGTAAATGGTAAAATCAAACTCCCGGCTATAAAATATAACTTATTGAATATAAAAGAAAAGGCGACCCATTGGTCGCCTTTTTCTTATGCCTTGCTGAATCGATCCTACCTGTTAGATATCCAGATTGGTGACCTGCAAGGCGTTGGTCTGGATGAATTTTCGCCTCGGCTCAACATCGTCACCCATCAGCGTGGTAAAGATCTGATCGGCTGCAAACGCGTCCTCGATGGTCACCTTCATCATCCGGCGGGTTTCCGGATCCATTGTGGTTTCCCAAAGCTGGTCAGGGTTCATTTCTCCCAGACCCTTATAGCGCTGGATGTTCAGCCCGCGCTGAGCTTCCTTCATCAGCCAGGATAGGGCGCCTTCAAAGGACAACACCGCCTGCTTTCGCTCGCCCCGCTGTATAAAGGCGCCATCTTCAATCAACCCGTCCAGAGTCTCACCCATACGGGCAATAGCGCCATAGGAGGAGGATTCAAAAAAGTCATGGTTGAAAGTATGGGTATGGGGAATACCGTGGACGTAAATCGTCACCTTAGGCAGATAAAGATTACGCTCGGTGTCTTTTGCAACCGAGAAGGTATACTTGGTCCCGGTACGCGTATCCAGTTCCAGACCCTCGCCCAGGCGTGCAACCCAACGCGTCACCGCTTCTTCGCTACTCAGATCTTCCCGCTTCAGGGTCACATTATCGAGCATCTGAACCAGCACTTTCGCCGGGTAGGCACGAGACAGGCGATCAATCATCGCCATCACAGCTTGATAATCCTTGACCATGGTCTCAAGTGCTGAATCTTTAATGGCGGGCGCTTCCGGGTTCACAAACAGTTGGGCACCTTCCAATGCTGTCTGGGTCAGATAGGCTTCCTTCGCTTTCTCATCTTTCAGATACTCTTCCTGTTTACCGCGTTTGACTTTATACAACGGCGGCATCGCAATGAATACGTGGCCCCGTTCGATAATCTCGCGCATCTGGCGGAACAGGAAGGTCAGCAGCAACGTGCGGATGTGAGAGCCGTCCACGTCCGCATCCGTCATGATAATGATGGAATGATAGCGCAGTTTGTCCGGATTGAATTCTTCCCGGCCGATCCCGCAACCGAGTGCTGTGATCAAAGTACCCACTTCAACCGATGACAACATTTTGTCAAAGCGGGCTTTCTCGACGTTGAGGATTTTACCTTTCAGGGGCAGGATAGCCTGGGTCTTGCGGTCGCGGCCCTGTTTGGCACTGCCACCGGCAGAATCACCCTCCACAATGAACAGTTCAGAGAGTGCCGGATCTTTTTCCTGGCAGTCCGCCAGTTTGCCCGGCAAGCCAGCAATGTCCAGAGCGCCTTTACGACGGGTCATGTCCCGCGCCTTACGAGCCGCTTCCCGGGCGCGCGCTGCGTCGATCATCTTGTTAACGATCAGCTTTGCTTCGCTGGGCTGTTCCTGGAGAAAATCGGCGAAGGACTGATACAGCTCTTGCTCAACCGCCGTTTTTACCTCCGAAGACACCAGTTTGTCTTTGGTTTGAGACGAAAATTTAGGGTCCGGTACTTTAACACTGACAATAGCGGTCAGACCTTCACGGGCATCGTCACCAGAGGTATTAACCTTGGCTTTCTTGCCAATGCCTTCATTTTCGATGTAATTATTCAGCGAGCGTGTCAAGGCCGCCCGGAAGCCCGCCAGGTGCGTACCGCCGTCACGCTGGGGAATGTTGTTGGTAAAGCAATACAGGTTCTCCTGAAACGCGTCGTTCCACTGCATGGCGATTTCGACTGTAATACCGTCTTCTCGCTCTTTAACAAAGTGGAAAACCCTGTTTATCGGAGTCTTGTTGGTGTTGAGATGCTCAACAAACGCCCTTAAACCACCTTCGTACTGGAAGATTTCTTCCTTACCTGACCGCTCGTCCTGAAGCCGGATACGCACCCCGCTATTCAGAAAGGCCAGTTCTCTCAGACGTTTGGCAAGAATATCGTAGTGAAACTCGATGTGGGTGAAGGTTTCAGGGGATGGAATAAAATGCACGTCTGTGCCGCTTCGATCGGTATCACCCACCGTATGCAGGGGACTGTCGGGAACACCGTGAGTATAGAGCTGTTCGTAGACTTTATTTTCGCGGCGAATAGTCAACTTAAGCTTTTCAGACAATGCGTTTACGACGGAAACACCCACGCCGTGAAGGCCACCGGACACCTTATAGCTGTTGTCGTCGAATTTCCCGCCAGCGTGAAGAACGGTCATGATCACTTCGGCTGCCGAAACACCTTCCTCTTCGTGAATATCTACCGGTATGCCTCGACCGTTATCTCTTACTGTTACAGACTCATCCGGGTGGATAACAACGCCAATTTCGGTGCAGTGTCCCGCAAGCGATTCGTCAATAGAGTTATCCACCAGCTCGAACACCATGTGGTGAAGGCCGGTACCATCGTCTGTGTCACCGATGTACATACCGGGTCGCTTGCGAACCGCATCGAGGCCTTTTAAGACTTTGATACTGGAGGAGTTGTAGTTCGACGTTGTCATTCGGACGCTCCTAAAGCGCTGATCTTTTATACTTCCGTTAATCCGCCATGTTCCACGTGGAACATTTTGAAATCGGGCATGGTATGTCGCCACAATGCCTGTGGCTGCGGCTGTTCTATCGACGTCAGAAACACCTGACATCTCAGTTCTCGAAGTTTTTCAGCAAGCATGGCTCGATGCTCACCATCCAACTCCGCATTAATATCATCCAACAGAAATGTGACCTGCTTGCCCAAGGTGTTCAAAACCATCCCCTGGGCAATCTTCATCAATATCACTAGGGTTTTTTGCTGGCCACGTGAAAACGTTTCGGAAACCGGCCGCCCCTGAAATTTCATTCGAAGATCGGCACGGTTGGGGCCATATAACGTATGCCCCATTCGCTGTTCCTGCTCCCGATGCTGAATCAATACATCAGCCAATGATTGACTGGTATCCCACCCAGGGGAAAAATCCAGTTTTAATCCATTTGTCCAGGGTGTTACCACTTCTGCAAGAAGTGCATCCAACGCCGTTTTGAACAAGAGAAAGGCCTCTCGACGAGCCTCGGTCACCTGATAGGCCAAGGTTACGTATTGAGCATCCCAAACGCGAATCAGTGCTTCATCTAGTCTACCATTTCTGAGCATCTGATTCCGCTGCGATGTGACTCTTTGGCACTGTTGCCACGCTGACGAAAAAGAAGGTTCCACGTGGAACACTGACCAGTCCAAAAATTGTCTGCGCTTACCCGGGCCGCCCGCAACGATGTCGAAGACTCCAGGATCGATTACCGAGACTGGAAAGTGGCGGGCTAGCTGTGACAAGCTCCGAACGGCTTCACCATCAACTTTTAACCTCGTTTCTTTAGCGACAATATCTCGCGAAATACCAAGCCGATGGGCGATATTTCCCACTCCTTTCGACAGCCGATCTCCTCCGATTGCCAAGCCGGAATTAAGACCACCGAACACTGTCAACCGATCATGGTTGTGAGTGCATACCGCCTGATGACGACCCACCCGAAAGGAACGACCCAGACCAAGATAACCAATAGCTTCAAGAAAGCTGGATTTACCGCTGCCGTTTTCACCAAACAACAGATTCATAGAGGGAGAGAATGCCACAGGCGCGCCGTCGAGATTGCGAAAAAATTCCGTCTGCAACTTAACAAGCGCCATAGGGAATAACGGTCCAAGGCAGGGGGGTGATGTTTGTCTGGCAAGCTGGGCCTGAAACAGGCCCGACTCAAATCACCGGGAGGATAGCATAGGTGTCAATGAAGCATCGTGAGTCGTTCATCCATAAACATGTCCATTTCTGGCGCCAGAATGTGGACGTATCGATCAAAGTACAAAAACTGCTTGAGCAACAAAGCGAATTCCCTGGGGAAGTGAAGACCGTGACTCTCACCAATTTTCACCATATCCATCAGGATACTATTCACCTCGTCCTCAGTTTGGTCAGGTTGATAAGGGGTCTCATCGGGAACCATCCTGTCCATCTGCTGGTAGAGCCGTCTGAGATCACCCGCAAGCGCTTCCGCGCTCACGGCCTCACGAGTCACGCCAATGCGTATCATGGCATCTGCCATGCCCTCGAAGTGACCCACCATGACCGATGAAATGAAATCCGACACCGCTTGCCAGGTATCCGGTCTGATCCGGCCTACAATGCCAAAATCGATGAACCCGACCCGGCCATCAGTTAATACCATCAGATTACCGGCGTGCACATCCGCGTGGAAAAATTCACACTGGGTCAGGCTGGCAAACCAGGTGTTCATGGCGGTAATCAGTGTGCGCTCAGGGTCTTTCGAATAACCCCTAATGCTCTCCATATCCGTTAACGGTACCCCATGGAACCGCTCCATCGTGAGGATCCGACGCGTGCTGCAGTGCTCGTATACCTTTGGCGCTGTCGCTTCATCGTTATGACTAGTCTGCAAAAACTCCCGGAAAATCTTCAGATTGTTCGCTTCCTTGATGAAGTCACACTCCTCCATCATGGTGCGCTGGATCTCCTCAACAATCCCTGACAAGGAGGTCCAGGACAATTTTGGCGCGATCGTTTCAAGAATTCGGGCCGACAGATACAGGAAGTTCAGGTCGGTTAGCAGGATGTTTTCGACGCCCGGCTTCTGAACCTTGATAACCACATCCTCACCGGTTTTCAGCCGTGCTGCATGCACCTGTGCAATGGACGCCGACGCCAGTGGCACCGGATCGACAGACTCGTACACATCACTAATCGGACAGCCCAACTCCTGCTGGATAATTTTCTTCATCACGCCAAAAGGAAGGTTGGGTGTTCTATCCAGGCAGTACTGAAACTCTTCAACATACTCCTTGGGAAAGAACGTCGGAGAACTCGCAATAAATTGGCCCAACTTGATGTAAGTCGCCCCAAGGGATTCAAACGTCTGGCGCAACAGCCGAGGCGTAGTGGGACGATCACCCCTTAGCCAACTCAGCCCGGTACGGCCGAGCACCGACGCCGTCTGCCCGATTCTGAACGCGCCCTTTACGCCATTGGTCACTGCACTCATACGTTCTTCCACCTTAACCTGTTCGTTGCCGCTACTTGTCTACTTGTGGGAAGCGAGGTCTATGAATCTGACATTGCTATCAAGCCTTTAAAGCCGCATTGGCATGACCACGTAAAGACAGCCCGTGTCGTTCTGACCTTCAATCAAGGCACTCGAATTCGGGTTCGCAAGGGTAATCTTCACCTGTTCCTCATCCAGTGCGTTCAACACGTCCACCAGATACCCTACGTTAAACCCAATCTGAAGTGATTCGCCCTGGTAGTCCACCGCCAGTGCATCTTCAGCCTGTTCCTGATCCGGGTTGTTTGCAAACACCTGCAGCTCACCCGATGCCAGATTCAGCCTTACACCACGAATGTTCTCATGGGACAGAATTCCAGCACGCTGCAAGGTATTCTTGAGAGTCACACGATCCGCCAGAACGATTTTATCGCCACCGCGAGGAATGACCCGGTTGTAGTCCGGAAATTTGCCTTCAATCAACTTCGAGGTAAAAGTATACGCCCCGACCGTGGCCCGCAGATGATTATCCCCAATCACCAGAGTGACGGAGGTCTGCACATCGTCCAGCAAACGGGCCAGCTCCAACACACCTTTACGGGGCACGATAACCTGGCGTGGATCGGGACAACCCGTTGCAACGTCAAAATGCGCCATGGCCAAGCGGTGGCCGTCAGTGGCGACTGTGCGGACATGATCCTTGTCCACTTCCAACAACAAGCCGTTCAAATAGTACCGAACATCCTGCTGTGCCATAGCAAACGCGGTGGCATCAAGCATTCTGCCCAGTTCACCCTGGGGAATCTCCAACCGGAAACTTTCAGGCTCGTCCTCGACATTGGGAAAGTGTTCCGCCGGCAGGGTTGATAACGTGAAGTGGCTGGCACCGCACCGCAAATGTAACCGGTCACCTTCCAATGCCAGCTCAATTGGCGACTCTTCACCAAGCGCGCGGCAAATATCGGACAACTTGCGGGCAGGAACGGTAATTCTGCCCGGCTGATCGATATGAACCGGTGTAACCCGGCCCACCAACTCCACTTCCATATTGGTACCCGTCAAGGTAAGCGTGTTTCCCTCTGCTTCCATCAGGACATTAGACAGCACCGGCATCGTTTGTTTACGCTCAACAACACCAGCGATGGACTGTAACGGAGTTAACAGGGCTTCTCGGCTGATCGTCAGTTTCATGGCACTCAGCATTCTTGTGGTTGGATGGAGGGTGTGATTATCAGGTCGTCAGTAGACGCATAAAATTCTGGTAGTCTTCCCGGATATTCGGGTCGGTTCCCTGCAGTTCAATGATTTTCTTGCACGCATGCAATACCGTCGTATGATCGCGCCCGCCAAACGCGTCGCCAATCTCCGGCAGGCTGTGATTCGTGAGCTCTTTGGCAAGCGACATGGCAACCTGTCTTGGCCGGGTAATAACCCGGGTTCTACGTTTGGACAACAGGTCCGCCACCTTGATTTTGTAATACTCAGCCACCGTGCGTTGGATATTATCAATACTGACCTGTTTTTCATGCAGAGCCAATAAATCCTTGAGACTTTCACGGATAAAAGGCGGGGTAATTTCTGAACCCGTGAAGTGAGCGTTCGCTATCACCAAACGCAGCGCACCTTCGAGCTCTCTGACGTTTGAGCGAATTTTCTGGGCAATAAAAAATGCCGCTTCACTGCTCAACCGAACATTCACTTGCTCGGCTTTTTTCATCAGTATCGCCACTCGGGTCTCAAGCTCAGGTGGTTCGACCATCACCGTCAGACCCCAGCCGAAACGAGACTTGAGGCGCTCTTCCATATCCACAATTTCTTTTGGAAAACGGTCACAAGTCACAATCACCTGCTGACCACCCTCGAGCAAAGCATTGAAAGTATGAAAGAACTCTTCCTGGGAGCGCTCCTTACGGGCAAAAAACTGGATGTCGTCAATCAGTAAGGCGTCTACCGAACGATAATAGCGTTTGAACTCATTGATCGCATTCAACTGTAGCGCTTTCACCATATCCGCTACAAAACGCTCCGACCGCAGATAGGCAACCTTCGCTCTTGGATTGCGACGAACTATGTCATTACCAATCGCATGCATGAGGTGGGTTTTACCCAAACCCACACCTCCGTATAGAAACAGAGGGTTGTAAGCACCGCCCGGATTCTCCGCAACCTGCATAGATGCTGCTCGGGCAAGCTGGTTGGACTTACCCTCCACAAAGGTGTCAAAGGTAAAGCCTTCGTTCAGAAAACTCTGGTGTTTTATGTCGCCCTCGACCTGAACCGACCGCCGATCACTATTGATATGGTTAATATGCCTGCGGCTGGGACGTTCCGCTACACTCGCAGCAACGCCTTGCTCTTCTTCATTAGCCACACCTGGATCATCGCGAAAGCCCGACTTTTTCTGTTGTGCGGAGGCCTCTACCAACGCGCCAGCTTTTGGGGCTGACCCGACGCTCATGTTTATTCGGGGCGCGTGACCACCTTCCAGTTCCTTGAGCACTTCTTCGATCCGCCGCAGATACTTCTCATTGACCCAGTCCATAACAAATCGATTCGGAGCAAACAGCATAAGCTGGCCTTCCCGATGATCTGACTGTAAAGGTCTTAACCAGGTATTAAACTGTTGAGCGGGAAACTCATCCCGGAGTATTTCTAGACATTGATGCCAAACTCTTTGCGGCACGACAGCCTGCCTCCGATGCTGTAGGAATTCCTCTGACCCGGCGAATCCGGAATCTTATTCTTCGAGATGACCCGGAATTCTACTCCCCGGCACCCTCAAGTAAAAGCCCCAAACACAAGTAATAAACAGCCTGTGGAAATTTTAAGCATTAAATTTCAATAATTTAAAAACTTACCTACAAGGTTGTGTACAGATAAAAGTACAAATAAAGTTATCCACAGGCACTTGTGGGCAACCCGGCCTCAAGGCTGTTCATATCCGGTGTACCAAACCATGAATAAGTCGGACCCATGCTGTCTCCGGAACTTACCCACAAAACGTTATCCAGTTACCCACAGTGCTCAAGCCCAGTCATCAACTGGTTTTTCATTACTCCATATTATTGATTTTAAAAACAAGAAACGGCTTATCCACCGAAAACACCTTCCCTAATAACAGTAGTAGTTAAAAGAATTAAAAGAATTAAAAAACCTAATGAATTAATAATCGCCACCCCTCCGACCCTCAAAATTGACTTTCCCGGTCGCCCGCATTTGGCATTGAATTCGCCCGCCATATTGACTAGAATGCCGCACCTGTTTTGACTGTTCATTTTACAGACAACATCTGATTCTAAACTTCGTTACGTGAGAGCATCACCATGAAAAGAACGTTTCAACCCAGTAACCTGAAGCGTAAGCGTGTTCACGGTTTCCGTGCCCGTATGGCCACCGCGAACGGTCGTAAAGTCATTTCCCGTCGTCGTGCCAAAGGTCGTGCGCGCCTGACTGCATAAGTCACCGCAAGCCTTATGGGGATTTTCGCTTTTCCGAGATCATCACGATTGCTGACACCTCGGGACTACAGCGAAGTCTTCAGTGACGTACAGGTTCGAGTACCACACAAGCATTTTCTGATTCTGGCCAAACCCAATACCATGGGCCACGCCAGAGTCGGGCTTGTGTTTTCTAAAAAGAATTTAAAGCACGCAGTACAACGTAACCGGGTTAAGCGGCTGGTACGTGAAACTTTCCGGCATCAGACAGATCTGCCTCCCTTGGATATTGTGGTCCTGAGCAGACAAGGGTTGGCCGCGATTGATAATCCGGAACTGAATCTCATGCTTGCTGACCTCTGGCAACGCTTGATCCGAAAGGCTTGCCACACACGCTTGCCTACTGAGCCACCTGCCCCACGTGAAAAGGGTGCCGACTGATGCGTAAACTTCTGCTTTTCCCCATTCGGGTTTACCAGTACGCCATCAGTCCTCTTATGGCCAGTCATTGCCGCCATTATCCCACCTGCTCAACTTATGCCGTCGAAGCAATCGAACGTCATGGAGCACTGACTGGGCTCATAATGGCAACCAAACGATTATTACGGTGTCATCCATGGGCAGAGGGAGGTTATGATCCCGTCCCGGGTATGAAACCTCATCAAATCAATACTACTCGCAGTTGTTGCCGGCAGGCTCACAGCTCTTCCAACGCTAACCAGACGACGCACTGAGTTTATGGATATTCAACGAATCGTATTATTTGCTGGCCTGGCCGTAGTCAGTTACCTGATGGTTCTGGCCTGGAACGAAGATTACCACCAACCTCAGACTGCTCAGGTATCGGAGCAAACAACTCCTGGAACGGGTCCGAACGGCAACTCGGCTAACCAATCTGCAGCCACGCAAGACACCGCAGAAGAAGAGTTTTCAACGCCCGAGCAAGGTACCTACAGTAATACCCAAAGTTCAGACAGTTCTACTCGCGTAAGCGATCAACTGATCAGCGTTACCACGGACGTACTGGAGCTTAAAATTGATCCGGTCGGTGGCAACATCGTCGAAGCCGCTATGCTGCAGTACGATCAGGAACTCAATAGCGAAGCGCCACTGAAATTACTGGAAAACTCATCCAGCCGTATTTACATGCTCGAAAGTGGCATGATCGGGCAGGATGGCTTTGATAGTAGCCGCAACGGTGATACGCCGGAATACTCGTCAACTGCGACCTCCTATACGCTTGACAAAAATCGGGATTCCCTGATCGTTGATTTAACGGTCACCAAAGACAACGGCGTTTCGGTCACCAAACAATATCAATTTTTCCGCGACAGTTACGAAATCAACGTCCAATATCTCGTTAACAATCAGTCAGACGAAACCTGGCAAGGCAATTTTACCGGTAAGATTATCCGTGACCAGAGTGCAGATCCCACTGCTCAGAACAGCATGGGAATTCAGGCGTTTCTTGGGTTAGTGGTCAGTACGCCAGAAGATCCTTATGAAAAGTACGATTTCAGTGACCTTAACGAAACGCCTATCAAGAAGTCGGTCTCCAATGGCTGGCTGGCTTTTCTTCAGCACTACTTTCTCACCGCCTGGATACCTGAACCCGGACAAATCCACCAGTTTCAGACCAACCAGCGCAATAATCTCTATGTGATGGGTTTTGTCAGCCCCGCTACGGTTGTTGAACCGGGACAAACTGGGGAAGTAGGTGCCAAAACTTACATCGGACCCAAGATAATCGACCGTCTTGAAAATGTCGCACCCAATCTCGACCGTACCGTCGATTTCGGTTTTCTGTTTTTTATCGCTCTGCCACTGTTCATGATACTGGACTGGTTTCACGGCATTGTAGGCAATTGGGGTGTCGCTATTATCCTGCTGACCGTGCTGGTCAAAGGGGTGTTCTTCCACCTCTCTGCCACCAGTTACCGCTCAATGGCAAGAATGCGAGCTGTGGCGCCTCAGCTGACCCGCCTGAAGGAACTTTACGGCGATGATAGGCAACGTATGTCCCAGGAAATGATGGGATTATACAAGCGTGAGAAGATCAATCCTCTTGGTGGTTGTTTGCCAATTCTGGTGCAAATGCCGGTATTTATCTCCCTCTACTGGGCACTGTTCGAGAGCGTACAATTACGCCACGCACCTTTCGTTTTATGGATCAATGACCTGTCAGTGATGGACCCATACTTCATACTGCCAATCCTGATGGGCGCCAGTATGTTCATTCAGATGAGTCTTAATCCGACACCGCCGGACCCGATGCAGGCGAAGATTATGAAAATGATGCCTATCGTTTTCACCGTTTTCTTCCTGTGGTTCCCGGCTGGTCTGGTGCTTTACTGGCTCACCAACAACATTCTGTCTATCGCCCAGCAGTGGTATATTACCCGCAAGATTGAAGCGGAAGTTGCCAGCAAAAAACACTGACAATGTAAGCAGTTCCTTTAAAAGGCTCCTTCGAAAGGAGCCTTTTTCCGTTAAGAACAACCGGACAGACGGCCCTTTATGATTCATCCAACCGATACCATCGCTGCTATTGCGACTGCTCCAGGACAAGCGGGCGTGGGGATCGTTCGGGTATCAGGCCCGTTGGCAAAAGCAATGGCACAGCAGGTATTGGGGTTCGAGCCAAAGCCACGCTACGCCCACTACGGTCCGTTTTACGAACCCGGGGGAGCCGTTATTGATGAAGGTATCGGTTTGTTCTTCCCTAATCCTCATTCCTTTACCGGAGAGGATGTCTTTGAGCTGCAGGGGCACGGCGGCACCGTTATTTTGGATATGCTGTTACGCACAGTCTGTAATCTCGGCGCCCGCCTCGCCCATCCGGGGGAGTTTTCGGAACGGGCCTTCCTCAATGACAAACTTGATCTCGCCCAGGCGGAAGCGATCGCTGATCTGATTGAAAGCAGTTCGGAACAGGCAGCCCGATGTGCGGTACGATCCTTACAGGGTGCGTTTTCACATCGTATCGACGCCCTGGTAGAGGCGATCACGTACTTGAGAATCTACGTTGAGGCCGCGATTGATTTTCCAGAGGAAGAGATAGATTTTTTGGCTGATGGCAAGGTTGAAAATGATCTTGATGCGCTGATGACCGATCTTGATCAGATCCTTTCGGAAGCCCAGCAGGGAACAATTATACGGGACGGCATGAGTGTGGTGATCGCAGGTCGTCCCAATGCGGGCAAGTCCAGTCTGTTAAACGCTCTTGCAGGTCGGGAGGCGGCCATAGTAACGGCCATTGAAGGCACTACCCGGGATGTCTTGCGTGAACATATCCACATTGATGGTATGCCTCTGCATATAATCGATACCGCGGGACTGAGAGACAGTCCGGACGAAGTTGAACAGATCGGTATCGCCCGTGCCTGGACTGAAATTCGCCAGGCTGATCGCATTCTGCTAATGGTGGATGCCACGACGACCGAGAAAACCATGCCCCAGGAAATCTGGCCTGACTTTCTTGGTCAGTTGCCAGAGGCTGCGCCCATCACCGTGATCCGCAACAAAGTGGATCTGAGCGGCGAATCGATCGGGTTCACTGCTTCTCGGGGCACTCAGGTTCCTGTTATCCGAATGACGGCAAGTTCGGCAGACGGGCTGGACGTTCTTCGCGATCATCTAAAACAGTGCATGGGATTTGCCACCACGACCGAAGGCGGCTTCCTGGCCCGTCGGCGTCACCTGGACGCCCTTGATCAGGCGCGCTCTGCCCTGGTCCGCGGACAGCAACAACTGACGGGTTATGGAGCAGGTGAACTTCTGGCAGAAGATCTGCGAGCTGCCCAGGATGCTCTTGGAGAGATTACTGGCACAATGACGCCCGATGATTTGCTCGGCAAGATTTTCAGCAGTTTCTGTATCGGTAAATAATCTATCACTCAAAGGAAACAGAATTATGAAACAAATTCGACGTCTGCCCTACCGCTCAATGGTTGCCTTATCGCTTGTTGTGCTGGCGCTTACGGGTTGCAGTACTGTGTATTACAACACAATGGAAAAGCTCGGCTTTGAGAAACGAGAAATCCTGGTTGACCGGGTTGGTGATGCCCGAGATGCCCAAAGCGAGGCTCAGGAAACCTTCCGTTCATCGCTTGAGCGTTTTCAGAGCATGGTGAATACACCGGATAGCGAATTAAAAGCGCGTTACGACGAGCTCAGCAGCGCTTATGAAGAAAGTGTGGACGCGGCCGACGAAGTCAGCGACAGCATCAACGGCGTGGAAGATGTGTCAGAAGCGCTGTTCAGTGAATGGGAAGATGAACTGGAGCGTTATGAAAGTGCCTCTCTTCGCCAGAGTAGTGAACAGCAGCTCAATGAAACCCGCGGTCAGTACGAGAAGCTGATCAAGCGCATGCATCAGACCGAGAACCGTATGGCCCCGGTGCTCCAGGCGTTCGAGGATCAAGTGTTGTATCTGAAGCACAACCTGAATGCCCAGGCCATCGGCGCTCTTGAAGGCGAGTTAAGCCGTATTCGCGACGATGTGGACACGCTCATCCGCAACATGGAAGCCTCCATTGCGGAATCGGAAGCCTTTATTGACCGATTCCGGGATCAGTAGCGACCCCGGTCGGTAGCGTCAGGAGGTGGTCCAGGCTGGTCTGTTGCAGGTATTGAAGCGTAAATGGAATTCACTATTCTATTTACGAAACGAGTGTAAATATCATGCAAAGACGGCCTATTTTTATATCATCGCCACGTGCGAGACGTATCATCTATGCATTAGCTATGGCACTGCTGCTCGCAGGCTGTGCCGGGCCTGGGCTGGACGATTATGCCCAGCGGTCACCGGCGCTGGTGCCGGAACAGTTTTTTGAGGGTGAACTTTCAGCACGCGGGGTAGTCAAGGATTACACCGGAGAAGTGATTCGCACCTTTGATGCAGACATTGTTGCAAGTTGGGACGATCAGGGTATCGGTACCCTTGAGGAAGTGTTCCGGTTCGACGACGGTGAAGAGCAGACTCGTGTCTGGACCCTTACGCCCCATGAAGATGGTTACAAAGCCACCGCTGGGGATGTGGTCGAAGCTGGACAAATGCGTTGGCAAGGTAACGCTATCCACATGAATTATGTGCTCAGAGTGGCTTACGGTGATGGCACGCTGGATGTCCGCATGGATGACTGGATGTACCTGATTACCCCCGATACGCTGATCAACCAGACTACCATGAGCAAGTGGGGTATTGATGTTGGCGAGCTTGTACTGGTGATCCAGAAGCGGTGACTGAAGAGTTGCCAGAAGTTATCATCCGTGTTGCCGCCGATAGGTGTCTGGACGGACTACTGTGATGGTTTACCACGAGAACTGATATGGCAAAGCAATGGCTGATCGCAACAACAATCATCGTTCTGGCGGCGGTAGGCGTTGGTGCCGCTTTCTATCTGGATGACGGGGTGGAAGCGGAGCAGGCCCGTGAAAAACGGGCGAGCAATGTCAATGTTGTGCAGCCCAGGACAGATCGGGTTCGTGACGTGGTGGTTGCGGTAGGCACTCTGCGTTCGCGGCAGGAAATTGAGCTGACCACTGAGGTGAGCGGGCGCATTGTGGAGCTCAACTTTGCTCCGGGTGATCCGGTTTCCAAGGGCCAGTTGCTGGTTCGTCTGGAAGACCGACAGGCCCAGGCGGATTTGCGTGTCTCGAATGCCCAGTATGCCGATGCCAAGCGTCAGTATGATCGCGCTCAAAGCCTGCGTACAAACAACAGCATTTCCCAGGCTCAGGTGGATGCGTTACGAACCACGCTGGATGTCGCTGAAGCCCAACTCGAAGCAGCGCGAACCCGGGCCAGCGATCACCGGATTGAAGCACCTTTCGCGGGCGTTGTGGGACTGGTAGACACCAGCGTTGGGGCTTATCTTAATATTGGTGATTCTATTGCTACGCTCGATGCGATCGATCAGATGGAACTCACGTTTGCCGTTCCCGAACGTTACCTTGGTCAGGTCGCACAGGGGCAAGCCCTGACGGCCAAAACAGCTGCTTTTCCTGACCGTGATTTCAATGGCACCCTGGCGGAGTTAGGCACCCGTATTAATGAGTTGAGCCGCTCGCTGCCAGTCAAGGCGATGATCGGTAATTCGGAAGGCCGTTTGCGCCCAGGTCAGTTCATGTCTGTTAGTCTCACATTGCAGGAGCGCGAAGCCTTGGTCATTCCCGAGCAAGCGGTGCTGGTGCAGGGCAGCAAGGCGTTTGTGTTTGTCGCTAATGATGGGGAGGCACGGCGCATCGAAGTCGGATTGGGTTCCCGGGAGCCGGGGGTGGTGGAGATAACTGAAGGAGTGTCCTCGACTGATTCAGTGATCATTACCGGTCAGGACCGCCTTAGCAGCGGCGACAAGGTTGCAATCGTGGAGGACGACAACGCTCTGGTTTCCAGCGAATCCTCGACTAACCGTTTGTGGCAATAACGGATGATTCTCTCCGATGTCTCCATCAAGCGCCCGGTTTTTGCTACCGTCATCAGCCTGCTCATTGTGGTTTTCGGGGTGGCGGCCCTTATGGGTTTGCCGGTGCGGGAATACCCGGATATCGATCCCCCGGTGGTGTCGGTATCGACTGATTACATCGGCGCTGCAGCCGAAGTTGTCGATACCCAGATAACCCAGGTCATTGAAGGCGCGATCAGCGGTGTGGAAGGCATTCGGTCTATCGAATCCAGTACCGAGCAGGGTGAGTCACGCACCTCTATTGAGTTCAGTACCTCCCGGGATGTGGATATTGCCGCCAATGATGTTCGGGACGCGGTTTCCCGCGTTTTAAACCAGCTGCCTGAAGAAGCGGACCCTCCGGTTATCCGCAAAGCGGATTCCGATGCGCGCCCCATGATGTGGATAACCTTGCGCAGTGATGTCTGGGACAGCGCCGAGCTGAGTGATTTTGCTGAACGGGTCCTGGCCGACCGGTTATCGGTACTTGATGGCGTTGCTGATGTGCGGATTGGTGGAGAACGGCGTTACGCCATTCGGGTCTGGCTTGATCAAGAACGTCTGGCATCTCGTAATATTACGGTTGCCGAGGTCGAACAAGCCCTACGCTCCAACAATGTTGAATTACCCGCCGGCTCGATTGAGTCCACCTCTCGGGATTTCACCGTGCGGGCGGAAGGCCGATTGTCGACGGTAGAGGAGTTCCGGAACCTGGTGGTTCGACGGGACGACAACGATCTGTTGCGGCTTGGTGAAGTAGCCAATGTACAGATGGGGGTGGAATCGGACACCAGCCGGCTTCGGGCTAACGGCCGAACGGCTATCGGGATGGGGGTTATCCGTCAGTCCAAGTCCAACACGGTGGCGGTCTCCGATTCGGTACGTAAGGAACTGGACAACATACGTCAGACTCTGCCACCGGAAGTGACCATCGCTGAAAGTTACGATGAGTCGATTTTCATACGGGCTTCCATCAAGGAAGTGTTGTTTACCCTGGCCATCTCGATTGCCCTGGTCATTCTGGTAATCTTCGTATTCCTGCGGTCCTGGCGAGCCACTCTCATTCCGGCGGTCACGATACCGGTGTCCATTATCGGTGCCTTCGTCGGGCTTAGTGCCCTCGGTTTCTCGATCAACGTGCTGACGCTGCTGGCGATCATCCTCGCGATCGGCCTGGTGGTGGATGATGCCATCGTTATGCTGGAGAACATCCAGCGCCGGATTGACCTGGGTGAACCCCCGCTGCTCGCTGCTTACCGGGGCGCAAAACAGGTAGCGTTCGCGGTCATCGCCACGACGTTGACCTTGATTGCGGTGTTCGTGCCGATCTCATTGATGGGCGGCAACGTCGGCCGACTGTTTGGTGAGTTCGGCTTTACCCTGGCTACTGCTGTGGTGGTCTCAAGCTTTGTGGCGCTGACCCTCGCGCCGATGCTGTGTTCGAAATGGTTGAAACACAGCCCGGAAACCGAAGAAGGCCACAAGCTGTGGGCCGCCAGTGAGCGCGTTTTGAGCGGTCTGAACCGGGGCTACGAAAGGCTACTGCGGTTCTCGCTCAGGCAATCGGGGTTGCTGATTGGCCTCGGTGTTGCCGGGATGCTGGTGGCAATTATTATCTTCCCCAAGCTGCCCCAGGAACTGGCACCCACCGAAGATCGCGGCATTATCATTATGCCGACCAGCGCGCCCAGGGGTTCGACGGTGGAGTATACCGATCATTATGTTCGCAAGATCGAGGAGCGTCTGCTGCCTTACCTCGAACAGGGCGTTTCCAATCGCCTGTTGTCGATCGTCGGCTTCCGGGATGAAGCGGATCGCGGGTTTCTGATTATGGGCCTGGTGCCTTGGGATGAACGGGATATCAAGCAACAGGAAATTGCCGCCGAGCTGTTCCCCAAGCTGGCAGAAGTTCCCGGCGTGCGCTCGGTGGCGGTTAACCCCCCAGGCCTTGGCCAACGCGGGTTCAACCAGCCGGTGGAATTCGTGATTGGGGGTCCGGATTACGAGACTGTCCAGGCCTGGAGTCAGGAGATCATCGAGCGAGCCAAGGACAACCCCAACCTGCAGAATCTGGAGACCGATTTCGAGCTTACCCGGCCTGAACTGCGGGTCACCATAGATCGCCAACGGGCGGCCGACCTGGATGTAACGGTGGAGGATGTGGGTCTGACACTGCAGACCATGCTGGCATCGCGACAGGTAACCACTTTTCTTGACCGTGGTCGTGAATATGACGTGATTCTCCAGGCTGGGGATGCTGACCGGGCTTCACCGGAAGATCTCGGCCAGATTTTCCTGCGACCCCGCGTGGGCGGTGAGCTGGTGCCCCTTCAGGCGTTGGTGGATATCACCGAAATCGGGGCTAACCCGGACCTGAGGCGGATTGATCGCCTGCCCGCCGTGGTGATCAGCGGCTCACTTGCACCTGGTTATGCTCTGGGCTCTGCCCTGGACTATCTCAATGGCCTGGCGGTGGACTTTTTACCACCGGAGGCAAGGGTGAGCTATAAAGGCCTGAGTCGGGAGTTCCAGGAGTCATCGGCGGCTATCTATGTGACCTTTGGCCTCGCTTTCCTGATTGTGTTCCTGGTACTGGCTGCGCAGTTTGAAAGCTGGATTCATCCCCTGATCATCATGTTGTCGGTGCCATTGGCGGTGACGGGAGCGCTGGCTGCGTTGTGGATGTCGGGTATCAGTCTGAACATATACAGTCAGATAGGCATCATCATGCTCTTGGGGTTGATGGCAAAGAACGGTATTTTGATCGTCGAATTTGCCAACCAGTTGCGGGATGAGGGCCGGAGTGTGCATGACGCCATTCTGGAGGGCGCGATCCTGCGTTTCCGGCCTGTTCTGATGACCACCATTTCCACGATCTTTGGCGCGGTACCCCTTGTTATTGCCACCGGGGCCGGTGCTGAAAGCCGTGCCGCGATCGGTGTGGTGGTGCTCGGTGGATTGATATTTGCTACCACGTTGACGCTGTTTATCATTCCGGTGTTGTACAACTTGCTGGCCCGGTTTGCGAAATCGGCCAATTCGGTCGCTGTGGAACTGGACCATCAGACCCGTGCTGAAGGTAGCCGGGGGAGTCTGGCTGGCACTGTACAGTCAAAAAAGGAGCCGTTTTGAGGGATACAAACTTTTATGGCTGACCAGAGCCAATTCCGACTATTTACGGAGCGGCGGTTCCTGCCGTTCTTCCTGACCCAGTTCTCGGGTGCATTCAACGATAACCTGTTCAAGAACGCCCTGCTGCTGCTGGTCACCTACAGCGCTGGCGGGCTGATGGGCTTGCCGATTGATATCGTGGTCAACTTTGCGGCGTTCCTGTTCATTCTGCCGTTTTTTCTGTTTTCGGGAATTGCTGGCCAGGTCGCGGACAAATACGAAAAATCATTGGTAATTCGTCGGGTCAAAATGCTCGAAATAGGCATTATGCTGGCGGCAGCGATCGGTCTCTGGTTCGGCTGGTATGAATTGCTGTTGTTGCTATTGTTCCTGATGGGCGCGCAATCCACGTTCTTCGGGCCGGTGAAGTACGCCATATTGCCCCAGGTTCTTAAAGATGACGAACTGGTAGGCGGGAATGCGCTGGTCGGTATGGGAACGTTTGTGGCGATCCTGCTCGGAACCATTGCCGCGGGTGTGATTATGGGTTCTGAGTCGGCAGCAAAAATGGCGGCTGTCGGGGTATTGATTATGGCAATCGTTGGTTATCTGGTCGCCCGTCAGGTACCGGTGACCGAGGCCGGTTCCGCAACACTGGATATTCGACTGCAACCTTTTCGGGAAACCTGGCGGTTATTAGCGCTGGCCCGCGAGCGACATGTGGTACTGCTGAGTATCATGGCGATCTCCTGGTTCTGGTTTCTCGGCGCGGCCTATCTGACCCAGTTCCCGAACTTTGCCAAAACCAATCTGATGGGCGACGAAACTGTCGTAACCCTGTTGCTGGCGGTATTCACCATCGGCATCGCGGTAGGTTCCATGTTGTGTGAGCGGTTATCAGGCCACCGGATTGAACTGGGTATCGTGCCCATCGGCTCGCTCGGGTTGAGTCTGTTCGGCATTGATTTGTATTTCAGCATGCCGGCGCGGCCGGTGCCTTCCGACTGGTGGCTGATGCTGACGGACTCCGGCTACCGCCGCATAATGATTGATCTGCTGGGTATCGGAATCTCGGGCGGCTTGTTCATCGTGCCTCTGTATGCCTTTGTTCAGCATGAAACCCCGAAGGATAAGCGCGCCCGGATCATCGCAGCGCTCAATGTTATGAATGCCCTATTCATGGTGGTGAGTGCCCTGCTGGGCATTGTCATGCTGGGTGTTATTGGTCTGAGCATTCCAGAGTTTTTCCTGGTGTTGTCGATCATGAACCTGATTGTCGCCGGGTTTGTTTATCAGCAGATGCCGGAATTCGCCCTGCGGTTTGTGATATGGCTGTTATCTCACACCATTTACCGGGTACGTAGTCACGGCCTTGAAAACATCCCTGAAGACGGCCCGGTGTTACTGGTCTGTAACCACGTCTCTTATATGGATGCGTTGGTGATTGGCGGCGCGGTGCGTCGACCGGTGCGTTTCGTGATGGATCATCGGATATTCCGGACGCCGGTTCTGGGTGCATTCTTCCGGTTAGCCAAAACTATTCCCATCGCCCCTCGCAGCGAGGCACCAGAGACATACGAAGCCGCGTTTGATCGTATAGAGCAGGAACTGCGGGAAGGCAATGTTGTGTGTATCTTCCCGGAAGGTCGGCTGACACGGGATGGTGAGGTGGGAGAATTCCGTCCAGGGGTGGAGCGCATTGTCGATCGTTATGGAGTACCGATTGTGCCGATGATATTACAGGGACTGTGGGGGAGCTTCTTCAGTAATGCCGGAGGCGCTGCGATGAAACATTGGCCCACGCGATTCTGGTCCCGTATCCATTTGCTCGCCCAGGAGCCGGTTCGGCCTGATGAGGTCCGAGCAGCTGATCTTGAAACGCGGGTCAGATCGATGCAACAGCAAAATCAAGCCTGACGAGCTGTGGATAAAGTACTGAACAACCTCAGGATAAGCTGAGAATAGATTTTCATATACCCAATATAAACAATAGCTTAAAGGACTAATAAGGCGGATCATAAGGTTCGTTAAATGTGGATAACTTTCTTGCAACACTTCCTGAAGTGATCATCTTAAGCGCCTGATTAATCGGCAATGTTTTCTGATCAGCTCCCGTAGAGGGGGGTAATCTGGTTATGGTAAGCCGACTCCGATTCGAATGTGGTTAAAATTTGCACATTCTGACTGCAATCCAAGCCTCGACGCGTTATACTCGCCCGCCTGATTTTTCCGTCTTTTTTGAGGTGACGTGTGGATTTTCCGAGCCGTTTCGATGTGATAGTGATTGGTGGGGGCCATGCCGGTACCGAGGCTGCCCTGGCGGCTGCCCGGATGGGGTCCCGGACGCTTTTGCTGACCCACAACATTGAAACCCTTGGGCAGATGTCCTGTAATCCCGCTATCGGCGGCATTGGCAAAAGCCATCTGGTCAAGGAAATTGATGCTCTGGGCGGGGCCATGGCTCATGCTACCGATTTGGCTGGCATTCAGTTCCGTACCCTGAATTCCCGTAAGGGTCCAGCGGTTCGCGCCACCCGCGCTCAGGCTGATCGGGTGCTCTACAAGGCAGCTATTCGCAGTGTGCTGGAGAACGAACCTAACCTGACGCTGTTCCAGCAAGCGGCCGATGATTTGATTGTCGAGGCTGATACCGTCACTGGTGTCGTCACCCAGACCGGAATCCGTTTCAATGCCAGGACAGTGGTTCTCACCACTGGTACTTTTTTGGGTGGCGTTATCCACATCGGCATGCAACACCATGCGGGTGGACGTGCAGGCGATGCTCCAGCCAACGCGCTGGCCAAGCGTCTGCGGGAGTTGCCGTTCAATGTCGGCCGCCTGAAAACCGGCACACCGCCGCGCATTGACGCGCGCAGTGTGGATTTCTCGGTGATGCAGCAGCAATGGGGTGATGACCCCACGCCAGTTATGTCGTTCCTCGGCTCCCGGAGTGCGCACCCAGAACAGGTGTGCTGCTACGTTACCCGTACCACCGAAGAAACCCACGACATCATCCGCAGCGGTTTTGACCGATCGCCGATGTTTGCTGGCAATATCGAAGGCATTGGGCCCCGTTACTGCCCGTCGATCGAGGACAAGGTTAATCGCTTTGCGGATAAGAATTCCCACCAGATCTTTGTCGAGCCGGAAGGGTTGAGCACCAACGAGCTTTACCCTAATGGTATCTCGACCAGTATGCCGTTCGATATCCAGTTGGCCGCTGTTCGTTCCATTCCAGGTTTTGAGCAGGCCCATATTACCCGGCCCGGCTACGCCATCGAGTATGACTTCCTGAATCCACAGGACCTTCGCCACACCCTGGAAACCAAATTTATCCAGGGTTTGTATTTCGCGGGGCAAATCAACGGCACCACCGGTTATGAAGAGGCGGGTGCCCAAGGCTTGCTCGCCGGTATCAACGCTGCCCTCAAAGCGCAGGAAAAAGATGGGTGGTATCCCCGTCGCGATGAAGCTTACCTGGGTGTCCTGGTCGATGACCTGATTACCATGGGCACCTCGGAGCCCTACCGGATGTTCACCAGTCGTGCGGAATACCGGCTGATCCTGAGGGAAGACAATGCTGACCTGCGGCTGACCGAAACCGGCTACCGCCTCGGTCTGGTCAATGAGCATCGCTGGGCCAGCTTCAATGAGAAGCGCGAAGCCATCGGCAGCGAAAGGGTTCGCCTCGACACTACGTTTGTGCATCCGGGCAGCGATCAGGGCGTCATTGCAGACCAGTATCTGCAGCGCCCGTTGAGCCGGGAACATTCCCTGGCAGACCTGCTGCGCCGGCCTGAAATTGTTTATCGCCATGTAGCAGAAATCAGTGGGGCACAGGCCGACGATCCGGTTGTGGCCGATCAGGTTGAAATCGAGATCAAGTATGAGGGTTACATTTCCCGTCAGACCGATGAAATTGAACGTCTACGCCGCAATGAAAACACCGTCCTGCCGATTGATCTGGATTTTGATGCGGTGGGTGGTCTGTCTAACGAAATCAGGCAGAAGCTTAAAACCGTCAGGCCGGAGACCATCGCCCAGGCCTCACGCATTCAGGGGGTAACCCCGGCGGCTGTATCCCAGCTACTGGTTCATTTGAAAAAGCGCGACCTGTTGCGCAAGCAATCCGCCTGATTGACCGAGATGACTGAATCACTGTGGCAGCGACAGCTTACGAGTGGCCTGAAGGAGCTTGGCCTGGAGCTGGACGGTGATCAGCACCAGCGACTGGTGGCGTTTCTCGCACTGCTGGCCAAATGGAACCAGGCCTACAACCTGACGGCGGTACGCGAGACCTCCGAAATGGTGTCGCGACAGCTGCTCGACAGTTTGAGTATTCAGCCGTTCCTTACTACCGGCCATCTGCTGGATGTCGGTGCAGGTGGCGGATTACCCGGCATACCCTTGGCCATCGCTAATCCGGACGTCCAGTTCACTTTGCTGGACAGCAACAGTAAGAAGACCCGGTTCCTGACCCAGTGTGTGCTGGAGCTCAAACTTGAAAATGTCCAGGTCCTTCATGGTCGTGCCGAGGACTGCGACGAGGGTATCCGCTACACTCAGATCAGCAGTCGCGCCTTTACTGCTATTGGAAATATGGTTCACTGGTGTGGCCATCTGCTGGCGGATGGTGAAGAGTTTGGTGGAGAATGTGGTGGAGAGTTCCTTGCCATGAAAGGTCAGTTTCCGGATGATGAAGTCGCGGGTCTACCGCACGGCTGGCAGCTTAAATCCCAACACTCGCTGAAGGTGCCGGGCTGCGCGGGCGAACGTCACTTGCTCATTATTGGTCGTATTCCCAGGACAGGAGCTTAGCCATGGCACGCGTCATTGCGGTCACCAACCAGAAAGGCGGTGTTGGCAAAACCACCACCTGCGTCAATTTGAGTGCCTCTCTGGCGGCGACCAAGCGCCGGGTGTTGCTGGTGGATATGGACCCTCAGGGCAACGCCACCATGGGCAGCGGCGTCGACAAAAGCGGGCTTGCTTTGTCCGGCTATGACCTGCTGACCAAACAGGCAACGGCGGCCGAGGTGATCATTCCCGCTGAGGCCTCCGGATTCGATATTATGCCCTCCAATGGCGATTTAACCGCTGCGGAAGTGGTGCTCATGAATGAAATTGGCCGCGAGCACCGGTTACGGTTGGCACTCAATACCGTGCGCGATAACTACGATTACATCCTGATCGATTGCCCGCCTTCGCTCAGTTTGCTGACGGTAAACGCGTTGTCGGCGGCCGATACCGTGTTGATCCCGATGCAGTGTGAATACTACGCCCTAGAGGGTCTGGCGGCCCTGATGAACACGGTCGAGCAGATTCAGGAGACTGTAAACCCGGCCCTCCAGATCGAAGGCATACTGCGTACCATGTATGACCCCCGTAACAGCCTGACACTCGATGTGTCCTCCCAGTTAACCGAATTTTTCGGTGACAAAGTATACAAAGCCGTGATTCCGCGTAATGTCAGACTGGCCGAGGCGCCAAGCTACGGCCTGCCAGCGCTGAAGTACGACCGTATATCGAAGGGCGCTATCGCTTACCTTGCGCTGGCAGGGGAAATGGTACGACGGCACGGCACACAAAAGACATCACCCGCCGTTGCCGTGTAAGATACCGGAAAATTCTCAACGACAGATATTCACCTGGACAAATGACCAACACCATGGCGGCGAAAAAACGAGGATTGGGTGAGCGCGGACTGGGTGCTTTGCTGGCAGGTTCCAAGGTAAACCTGGGCCGGGAGGTCAGCGAGCATGACGGTGAACTGCGGGAAGTACCCATCGATCTGATCCAGCGCGGTCGCTTCCAGCCGAGGCGGGACATGGATCCGACGGCGTTGCAGGAACTGGCAGATTCAATCCGGCAACAGGGTGTCATGCAGCCTGTGGTACTGCGGCCGTTGAGTGAAGGCCGATATGAGCTGATTGCTGGCGAGCGTCGCTGGCGAGCCACTCAGATGGCTGAACTGGACCGCATCCCGGCCATTATCCGTGATGTCCCCGATGAAGCCGCCATCGCGATGGCGCTGATCGAGAACATCCAGCGCGAAAACCTCAACCCGATTGAGGAAGCGTTTGCCCTGCAGCGCCTGCAGGAAGAATTCGGCCTCACCCAGGCTCAGGTGGCTGAGGCGGTGGGTAAATCCCGTACAACGATCACCAACCTGCTGAGGCTGGTAAGTCTGACCGAAGATGTTCGGGTCATGTTGGAGCATGGCGATCTCGAGATGGGCCACGGCCGTGCGATGCTGACTCTGCCGCCCGAGCAACAGATGCAGGTGGCGAGGCAAGTGGTGGCAAAGTCCCTGTCGGTTCGGCAAACCGAAGCCCTGGTGCGCAAACTACAACAGGAAGCTCCGGACCATAAAGTTAGGACGAAAACAGAGCTCGACCCCAATATTCGGGCGCTTCAGGATGACCTTGCTGAGCGTCTTGGGGCTCGTGTCGCCATCGACCATGGTCAGCGTGGTAAAGGCAAACTGGTTATCGAGTACAGTTCACTGGATGAATTGGACGGGATTCTGGGCCATATCAAATAAGAACGCTCGCTCACTGGTTGAAGTATGAATTTCCCTTTAACCACTATATGTCGTGATAAAATTAATTCGAAACCACAACTTGTATTATCTGAGATTTTTCGCCCCCAGGAAAATGCCTACAATTTCGCCAGCTTTCAGTCAGTGTCAGTTGAACAAGTACCGGTTAACACATATAATTCGCGCGCTTGGTATGACAGCAGGTGAAGGTTCCATCGCCAGGAAGCAGGTATTGAACAAGGTTCGCTCCCATGACGAAAACCGGAACCCGATTCACCCGTTTGCCGTTTGCCCGATGGCTAATCGCTGAAGGCACGATATTGGTTGTACTGAGTGTGTTGTGGAACTTTGAAAGTCGTTTGGCTGGTTATTCCGCATTATTGGGCGGTCTTATTCATGTCATACCGAACGCATATTTTGCTCACCGAATGTTTCGTTTTCAGGGCGCACGTAACATGCGACTGATGGTCGGTGATTTATTCAGGGCAGAGAGCGTGAAGCTTGCCCTGACCGCCGTTTTTTTTGCGGCCGTTTTCATCTTAATAGAGCCGGTACATGCGCCGGCTTTGTTATTCACTTTTGCTGTGATGGTTGTTGTCAGTGCAGCTTTGCGCTGGTTCATACAGCCCCAAACACAGCGATGACTGGACGAGAGCAGTATGGCAGCTGATACCCCAGTAGAGTATATAAAGCACCACCTACAGAATTTGACCTACGGCAAATTGCCAGAAGGTTACGAGCGTGCTGATGGCACCGTGGTGGAAGAAGCCACCTGGACCTTCGCCCGTACTGCGGCTGAAGCCTCCGATATGGGGTTCATGGCCTTTCACGTAGACACCCTCGGGTGGTCAATCGCGATGGGTATCCTGTTCATCGGTCTATTCCGATTCGTCGCATCCCGTGCAACAACGGGTGTTCCGGGTGGCTTACAAAACGCCGTCGAAATGACAGTGGAATTCATTGAGGGCATGGTGAGAAACGGTTTCCATGCGCGCAACACACTTATTGCACCGTTGGCGCTTACGATGTTCGTCTGGATTCTACTGATGAACAGTCTCAAGTTGATCCCGGTGGATTATATTCCAACCATTGCTCACGCCATGGGCCTGGAATACTTCAAGATTGTTCCGACCACCGATCCCAATGGTACCTTCGGGATCTCCATTGGCGTGTTCCTGCTGGTCCTGTTCTACAGCTTTAAGGTGAAAGGCGCAGGCGGCTTCCTGAAAGAACTTTCATTTACCCCTTTCAACCACTGGGCCCTTATTCCGTTCAACCTGGTGCTCGAATTGCTGGTGCTTTTTGTAAAGCCCATCAGCCTTGCATTGCGTCTGTTCGGCAACATGTACGCCGGTGAAGTTGTCTTTATCCTGATTGCGCTGTTGCCCTTCTGGGTGCAATGGACGCTTAATGTGCCCTGGGCAATTTTCCACATTATGGTGATATTGTTGCAGGCATTCATCTTTACAACGCTGGCTGTGGTATACCTCGGCATGGCGCACGAAGATCACTGATTACCGATTACTTTAATAAACCCTTAACTATCTGAGAAAACTGAGGAGCTTTCAATGGAAATGGTATTTATTGCAGCGTCAATCATCATCGGTCTGGGTGCCCTGGCAACCGGTATTGGCTTTGGACTGCTGGGCGGCAAACTGCTGGAATCCACAGCTCGTCAGCCAGAAATGGCTAACCAGCTTCAAACCAAAACCTTCATTATGGCGGGTCTGCTGGACGCCGTTCCTATGATCGGTGTTGGTATCGCGATGTACCTGATCTTCGTTGTTGCTGGTTAATCTACCGTCATTGCGGGTGCAGCTCCCTTAACTCGGAGCCGCGCCCTGATTTCCGGTTACCAGGATGCACCGACTAGCAAGAGGTATATTGCCGTGAATATCAACCTTACGTTAATAGGGCAGACCATCGCCTTCGCTATTTTCGTCTGGTTCTGCGTCAAGTATGTATGGCCGCCGATCACCGGTGCCATGAGCGCACGCCAGAAGAAAATAGCAGATGGCCTTTCCGCCGCAGATCGTGCGTCTCTCGATCTGGAACTGGCGCAGGAAAGAGCCACCAAGGAAATGCATAAGGCAAAAGAAGAATCTGCAGCCCTGATTGACCAGGCTAACAAGCGCGCCGCCCAGATCGTCGAGGCCTCCAAGGCTGACGCACGCAAGGAAGGCGAAAAGCTTATTGAGCAGGCCAGAGCTGAAATTCAACAGGAGCGTGTCCAGGCTCGTGACGCACTGAGAGCAGAAGTGGCAGCGATTGCCATTGCCGGTGCAGAGAAAATCCTGGAAACCTCTGTCGACGCCAAAGCTCACAGCGAGATGCTGGACAAGCTGGCCGCCGAACTCTAGAAGAGGGTCATCATGGCAGAACTAACGACGTTAGCCCGACCCTACGCGAAAGCCGTTTTTGATGCCGCGCAGGACCAGAATGCTGTTGATCATTGGGATCAGGCGCTGGCCTTTGCCGCTCAGGTAGCGGCCGATCAACAGGTAAAGAAAATCCTGGCCAGCCCGGGCCTGCCTGAGCAGCGTAAAGCGGAACTCTTCGCAGACTGCTTTGAAGAACAGCTGCCTGAAGCACTCAGAAATTTCCTGTTGATTCTCGCGCAAAGCAAACGCTTGATCCTGTTGCCGGAAGTGTCGGCATTATTCAGGCTTTACCGCGCTGAACTTGAGCGCACGGTGAAACTGCAGGTAAACACAGCATTTGAAATGACAGCCGAGCAACAACAGAAGCTGGTCGACGCATTGTCCAGAAAGCTGGAGCGTAAAGTTGATCTGGAAGCCTCAGTCGATCAGACACTGATCGGCGGTGTGATAATTCGCACAGGTGACATGGTTATAGACGCTTCTGTTCGTGGCAAGTTGGCTAAAATGGCCAAGGCTCTGGGCTCCTGATTTCAGCATAAGGTTTGAGGATAAAGGCATGCAGCAACTGAATCCATCCGAGATCAGTGACATCATCAAGAAGAGAATCGAAAAGCTCGATATCTCCTCTGAAGCAAAAAACGAAGGTACGATCCTGTCTGTTTCTGACGGTATCGTACTGATTCATGGTCTGGCCGACGTTATGTACGGCGAGATGATTGAATTCTCTAACGGTACCTTCGGCATGGCGCTCAACCTTGAGCGTGATTCTGTTGGTGCCGTGGTGCTGGGTGAATTCGAAGACCTGGCGGAAGGCCAGAAGGTCAAGTGTACCGGACGTATTCTGGAAGTCCCGGTTGGTCCGGAACTGATGGGCCGTGTCGTTGACGGGCTTGGTAACGCGATCGATGGAAAAGGCGATCTCGGCACTACCCTCACCGCTCCGGTCGAAAAAGTAGCCCCGGGTGTTATTGCCCGTCAATCTGTTGACCAGCCGGTCCAGACTGGCCTGAAAGCGATCGACACCATGGTTCCGATCGGCCGTGGCCAGCGTGAGCTGATCATCGGTGACCGCCAGATTGGTAAGACCGCTGTTGCGATCGACGCGATCATCAACCAGAAGAACACGGGCATCAAGTGTATCTACGTGGCGATTGGTCAGAAGCAGTCTTCCATTGCTGCAGTTGTCCGCAAGCTGGAAGAGCATGACGCGTTGGCTCACACCATCATCGTTGCTGCTGGCGCTGCGGATCCTGCTGCGATGCAGTTCCTGGCACCCTACTCCGGCACTTCCATGGGCGAGTATTTCCGTGACCGTGGTGAAGACGCCCTGATCGTCTATGATGATCTGTCCAAGCAGGCTGTTGCGTATCGCCAGATCTCCCTGCTGTTGCGTCGTCCACCAGGTCGTGAAGCTTACCCGGGTGACGTTTTCTACCTGCACTCCCGTCTGCTTGAGCGCGCATCCCGCGTCAATGCGGACTACGTTGAGGAGATGACCAACGGTGAAGTGAAAGGCAAGACCGGTTCATTGACCGCGTTGCCACTCATTGAGACCCAGGCTGGTGACGTGTCAGCTTTCGTACCGACCAACGTTATCTCTATTACCGACGGTCAAATCTTCCTGGAAACCAATTTGTTCAACTCCGGTATCCGTCCGGCAATGAACGCCGGTATTTCGGTATCACGGGTAGGTGGTGCAGCCCAGACCAAGATCATGAAGAAGCTCGGCGGTAACATCCGTCTGGCCCTCGCCCAGTACCGTGAACTGGCGGCATTCGCCCAGTTTGCGTCGGATCTGGACGATGCCACCCGGAAGCAGCTTGAGCATGGTCAGCGGGTTACTGAACTGATGAAACAGAATCAGTACAGCCCGATGTCTGTGGCAGAAATGGGCACCGTATTGTTCGCAGCCAACGAAGGCTTCCTGGACGACGTCGATGTAGATGCAGTGGTCAAATTCGAGGCGCAGCTGATTGACTGGATGCGCACCGAACAGAAAGATCTGCTCGACAAGATCGGGGCAGACGGCAAGTACGATGACGACATAGCTGCCGGCCTGAAAGCTGCTCTGGAAAAATTCAAGACCACTCAGACCTGGTGAGTCCCTGGCCTGCCCTCGCGGTGGGCCATGGTCCGTTTGAGTGTCTAACTTGAGAAGGCAGTGACATATGGCCAACGGAAAAGAAATACGTAACCAGATCGGAAGCATCAAGAGCACGCAGAAGATCACCAGTGCCATGGAAATGGTCGCGGCGAGTAAAATGCGTAAAGCTCAGGAGCGTATGCGGGCCACCCGCCCCTACGCTTCCCGGATGCGCCAGGTGATCGGGCATATTGCCAAGGCAAACCAGGATTACCGGCATCCGTTCATGCAGGAGCGTGAGGTCAAGCGGGTAGGCTTTATTGTAGTGTCCTCAGATCGCGGCCTTTGTGGCGGCCTGAACACTAACCTGTTCAAGGCCCTGGTTCGCGAAATGCGTGAATGGAAAGGCAAAGGTGTTGAAACGGACCTCTGCGCTGTGGGGCAAAAGGGTGCTTCATTTTTCCGCAGTTATGGGGGAAATGTGGTTGCCGCGTTGACGCACCTAGGGGACAACCCGAGTGCTGAAAAATTGGTCGGTAACGTCAAGGTTATGCTGGACTCCTTCGAGGAAGGCAAGATCGATCGCCTGTACCTGGTCAGCAACGAGTTCGTGAATACCATGACTCAGGCGCCAAAGGTTGAGCAGCTTCTGCCACTGCCTGAAAGTGAAGACGATGAGATCGGTCACCAGTGGGATTACATCTACGAGCCCGATGCACGACCCATTCTGAATGGGCTTCTGCCACGTTACATTGAGTCCCAGGTTTATCAGGGAGTGGTGGAAAATCTGGCCTGCGAGCAGGCTGCGCGGATGATTGCCATGAAGAGCGCGACAGATAACGCGGGCAGCATCATTGACGATCTTCAGTTGGTCTACAACAAGGCCCGTCAGGCAGCCATTACGCAAGAAATTTCGGAGATTGTCAGCGGCGCGGCTTCGGTCTGACCCGGCTCACAATCCTACTGGTTTTATTGACTATCAAGATAACGAGGAACCGAGCATGAGTAGCGGACACATCGTTCAGATCATAGGCGCGGTTATCGACGTGGAATTTCCACGTGATTCCGTGCCAGGCATTTACGACGCACTGCTGCTTGAAGGTGGTGAAACAACTCTGGAAGTCCAGCAACAGCTGGGTGACGGCATTGTACGCACCATCGCAATGGGCAGCACTGAAGGTCTTAAACGGGGCCTGAAGGCAGACAACACTGGCAAGCCAATTTCCGTGCCGGTGGGTATCAAGACATTGGGTCGTATCATGGATGTTCTTGGCCGTCCCATTGACGAGCAGGGCGAAATCGGTGAAGAGGAGCGTTGGGCTATCCACCGCAAGGCGCCCGGGTACGCAGACCAGGCAGCCTCTGCCGACCTTCTGGAAACAGGCATCAAGGTAATCGACCTGATCTGCCCATTTGCAAAAGGCGGTAAGGTTGGTCTGTTCGGTGGTGCGGGTGTTGGTAAGACCGTCAACATGATGGAGCTGATCAACAACATCGCAAAAGAGCACTCCGGACTGTCGGTATTTGCGGGTGTGGGTGAGCGGACTCGTGAAGGTAACGACTTCTACTACGAAATGAAGGACTCCAACGTCCTTGATAAAGTGGCAATGGTATACGGCCAGATGAACGAGCCCCCGGGAAACCGTCTGCGGGTTGCACTGACCGGTCTGACCATGGCTGAGAAGTTTCGTGACGAGGGCCGTGACGTTCTTTTGTTCGTAGATAACATTTATCGTTACACCCTGGCGGGTACCGAAGTATCCGCATTGCTAGGCCGGATGCCGTCAGCGGTAGGTTATCAACCGACGCTGGCTCAGGAGATGGGCGAACTGCAGGAACGTATTACGTCAACCAAGGACGGCTCCATCACGTCGATCCAGGCGGTCTATGTACCGGCGGATGACTTGACAGACCCGTCACCGGCGACCACCTTCTCGCATCTTGATGCGACTGTGGTACTGAGCCGTGATATCGCATCAAAAGGTATTTACCCGGCGATCGATCCACTGGACTCTACTTCACGCCAGCTTGACCCGTTGACGATCGGACAGCAGCATTATGACGTGGCTCGGGGCGTGCAGAACGTACTCCAGCGTTATAAGGAACTGAAAGATATTATTGCGATTCTCGGCATGGATGAGCTGTCAGAAGAAGACAAGCTGACGGTATCCCGGGCGCGTAAGATCGAACGTTTCCTGTCTCAACCGTTCCACGTTGCTGAAGTATT
This sequence comes from Marinobacter sp., assembly GCF_040882185.1. Classification (GTDB taxonomy): domain Bacteria; phylum Pseudomonadota; class Gammaproteobacteria; order Pseudomonadales; family Oleiphilaceae; genus Marinobacter. Next base: position 153,826 of record NZ_JBBEBW010000005.1, read on the forward strand.
CACCGGCTCGCCTGGTAAGTACGTTTCTCTGAAAGAGACCATCAGCAGCTTTGAGGGCATCCTCAATGGTGACTATGACACGATGCCTGAGCAGGCATTCTACATGGTCGGTACCATTGAAGAAGCGGTCGAGAAAGCGAAGGCAATGAAAGCGAAGGAAAGCAAGTAAGCGCTCCTTCACTTTCTGACCCAAGAGGCGTAAGAAATGGCTATGACCATACATTGTGACGTCGTAAGTGCCGAGGAAAAGATCTATTCGGGGCTGGTGGAGCTGTTAGTTGCCACCGGAACCGAAGGTGAGTTGGGTGTTCAGCTTGGCCACGCGCCTTTGCTGACCGAACTCAAGCCTGGTGCTGTGCGTATCGTCAAGCAGGGCGGCAGCGAGGAGATCCTCTATGTTTCAGGGGGATATCTCGAAGTTCAGCCTAATCTCGTGACCTTGATGGCGGATACCGCTATCCGGGCGAAAGACGTGGACGAAGCTGCGGCGCAGGAAGCCCAGAAAGAAGCCGAGAAGGCTCTGGCTAACAAAACTGGCGAGTTTGAATACTCCCGTGCAGCCGCGGAACTCGCTGAAGCTGCTGCTCAGCTACGTACGCTTCAGAAGCTGCGAAAGAACGTTCGCTAACACCGAATGCTGCGTGTTGCATGATGGAAAGCCGCATCCGAAACCGGAGAGCGCCCCATGTTCAGAATGTTAAACATCATCCATATGTTCGACATCCTGATTTGGACTGGGCACGCTAAAGGTCAAGGACGCGGCTTTTTTTATTTACCGAGCAGGAGCACGACACCGATATGCCCCCTCTTCATGTTGTAATCCTGGCTGCCGGTCAGGGCTCCCGTATGAAATCGGCGTTGCCGAAAGTACTGCACAAGATCGCCGGTTTACCCATGCTCCACCATGTAATTGCCACGGCTCGCCAGCTCGGTGCCGAGAACATTCACGGTGTGATCGGCCATGGTGCCGATCGGGTCAGGGCTGAAACCCAGGGCGAGGATTTGCAATGGGTATTGCAGGAGGAGCAACTGGGCACCGGCCATGCTGTCGCTCAGACACTGCCAAATTTGCCAGACGATGCCCGAGTGCTGGTGCTTTATGGTGACGTACCCTTGATTCGTACCGAAACCTTGCAACAGCTAGTGTCCGGTATCGATGACCAGACTCTCGGCCTGCTGACAGTCACTCTGGACAATCCCGATGGCTACGGCCGGATTCTTCGCGATAACGCCGACAAGGTTACGGCGATTGTTGAGCAGAAAGATGCAAACGTTGAGCAGAAGCATATTCGTGAAGTGAACACCGGCATTCTCGCCGTGTCCGCTGCGCGTTTGAAAAAATGGCTGCCGCAACTATCCAATCGCAATGCCCAAGGTGAATATTACCTGACCGATATTATTGCCATGGCCGTGGACGAAGGTATGGCGGTGCGGGTCAGTCAGCCCGATAACTCTTACGAAGTGCAGGGCGTTAATAACCGGCTGCAGTTGGCCGAGCTGGAGCGCTGGTTTCAACATCAGGAAGCTGATCGTTTGATGACCGAGGGCGCAACCCTCGCTGACCCTGCTCGGGTGGACGTACGTGGCAAGCTCACCATCGGCAACGACATTCTGATCGATATTAACGTGGTGTTTGAAGGCGAGGTGGAACTGGCTGACGGTGTTTCCATTGGTCCGGGCTGTATCATCCGCGACAGCCGTATTGCCGCAGGGGCCGTTATCCATGCCCACTCTATAGTCGACGGGGCCGAAGTAGGCGTTGCGGCTCAGGTCGGTCCGTTCGCCCGTCTGCGCCCCGGCACGCGGCTGGCTGCCGATACCAAGGTGGGTAACTTCGTAGAGACCAAGAAGGCCACCGTGGGGGAGGGAAGCAAGATCAACCACCTCAGTTATGTGGGCGACGCCATACTTGGACGTAATGTGAATGTGGGTGCAGGAACCATCACCTGCAATTATGATGGTGTGAATAAATTTCAGACCGTGCTGGGCGATGACGTGTTCATCGGTTCCAACACCGCTCTCGTGGCCCCTGTTTCGGTTGCGGAAGGCGCTACCGTTGGTGCAGGCTCAACCATTACCAGGGATGTCAGTGCCTGGGAACTGGCCGTTGCTCGTGGACGTCAGCGCAATCTGGCGAACTGGGCCCGGCCCGAAAAGAAATCGTGAACTAAACGTTTAACAGGAAGGCAGGCTCATGTGTGGGATTGTAGGCGCAGTATCGGAACGGGATGTCCAGGGGATTCTGCTGGAAGGCCTTCATCGGTTGGAGTACCGGGGTTACGATTCTGCCGGCATGGCGGTCTTGGGTGGCGACGGCCAGATTAGCAGGGTGCGCGAAGTGGGTAAGGTCGCTGCCCTCGGGGACGCCTTGGCGGGCGCCCCGAGCCGCGGCATTGTGGGCATCGCCCATACCCGCTGGGCGACCCACGGTGAGCCATCCCAAGCTAACGCCCACCCTCATATGTCGGGCCAGCGTCTGGCCATTGTGCATAACGGTATTATTGAGAACTACGTTGAGTTAAGAGACAGTCTGCGGGCCGATGGCTTCGAATTCACCTCCCAGACCGATACCGAAGTCGTTGCCCACCTGATCGAGCAGCAATTTCGCCTCACCGCTAACCTTTTCAAAGCCGTCCAGGCAGCCACCGGCAAACTTCGGGGTGCCTACGCTCTGGCAGTCCTGCACGCCGATGAGCCGGATCACGTGGTGGTCTGTCGTGAGGGCAGTCCACTGGTAATCGGTGTCGGTATTGGCGAGAATTTTATTGCCTCTGACCAGCTTGCTCTGCTGCCGGTAACGGACCGCTTCATGTTTCTCGAAGAAGGTGATATGGCAGACGTCCGGAAGGATTCCATCAAGATCTGGGATCGGGATAATGCACCTGTTGACCGGTCGATCAGCCGCTTCGAACACAGTATGGATTCTGCCGATAAGGGCGAATACCGCCACTTCATGCTGAAGGAAATATACGAGCAGGCCCGGGTTATCAAAGCCACGACCGAAGGCCGGATTACCAAAACCAAGGTACTGGAGCAGGCTCTTGGTACAGATGCGGGTAAATTGTTGGAGAACGTCCGCCACGTTCAGATCATCGCCTGCGGTACCAGCTATCACGCCGGCATGGTGGCGCGTTACTGGATCGAAGATCTGGCAGGAGTGCCCTGCTCGGTCGAAGTTGCCTCGGAATTTCGCTACCGCAAGCACGTGATCCAGGCGGATACCCTGTTTCTCTGTATTTCCCAGTCTGGTGAAACGGCTGACACCCTGGCGGCGTTGCGACAGGCAAAGAAAGCAGGCTTCCGGGCCGCCATGGCGATCTGCAACGTTCCCAGCAGCTCGTTGGTTCGGGAATCTGATCTGGTGATCATGACTCAGGCCGGGCCGGAGATCGGAGTTGCCTCCACCAAGGCGTTTACCACGCAGCTTACCGCACTGCTGTTGTTCACCATTGCGCTGGCAAAGCACAATGGCCTTGATGAAACGAGAGAAGCAGAACTGGTTGAAGCTTTGCACGCGCTGCCTTCGCAAGTGGCGGCTGTTCTGGCTCTGGATGACGCCATAGCCGAGCTCAGTGGCGCCTTCGTCGACAAGCATCACAGCCTGTTTCTGGGCCGTGGGAGTTTGTTTCCGGTCGCCCTGGAAGGGGCCCTCAAGCTGAAGGAAATATCCTACATTCATGCAGAGGCCTACCCCGCCGGAGAACTCAAACACGGCCCCCTGGCATTGGTGGATAGTGAAATGCCTGTGGTGACCGTGGCCCCCAACAACGACATGCTGGAAAAACTGAAGTCGAATCTGCAGGAAGTTCGAGCCCGGGGGGGCGAACTGTTCATCTTTGCCGACGGCGAATCCCGGATGACCTCCGAAGAAGGCCTTCATGTGATGCAGATTCCGTCAGTTCATCCCATTACCGCACCTATTGTGTACACCGTGCCGTTGCAGTTACTGGCCTACCATGTGGCTGTACTGAAAGGCACTGACGTGGACCAGCCGCGGAATCTAGCCAAAAGCGTTACGGTCGAATGAACGGTGCTTGTGTCGCAGTGAGAATGTAGCGTGGTAATAAAGTTGGTATCAACGTATTAAGGATGGTAAGTGTTTGATTTACGGTTTTCCGAGCCTGAGCAGCCCGCCAAAGTTACCATCTTTATTCTCTGGCCAGGCGACACCCAAGCCATTCAATCCGGATTGCGAGCGTGTTTAGTTACCAACTTTATTTCCAAACCACAGCGACAATTGGAGCTGATGTCGAGACTTAACCATGGGTACCTCGAATAACGAGATTACGACCCCTATCCCGCTTTACCACCCACGAGGTTCCGCTTGGCATAGCGGCTGACCTCAGCTTTAGTAGCAAGTATGGGCCCGTCTTGTTCAGTAGCTCAGTATTACTGGTATCACTGTAACCAGCAGAGCCAATGCCATGCAGATATTAAATGTACGGAGTTTTATTTTATTATTTAGAAGCCTGGCAATTTTGCTCCCAAATATTGCCCATATATAGGAGCTAGCAACACCAATTGGTAGGAAAACTGCAGCCATAGCAATTATTTGTAACGTTTTATCAAAGTGTATTGAAAGATATGCGGAGCTTGCGCCGACTGCCTGTGCCCAGGCTTTAGGGTTAACCCACTGAAATAGAGCAGCCTGCAAAAACGTGAGAGGTGTCTTTACGCCCTGCTTGGATAATTGACTCATGGTGGCCATTACATAGGCAAGGTAGAAAATGTAAACTATTCCGATAATTCGAAGTGCCAGCCTTAGAACGGGATAGTCAAGAATATAGCCCATACCAGTGGCAACAACCAAGAGCATAGCTGGAAATCCAAACGCGACACCCCAGACGTGTGGCATTGAACGCCGAATGCCAAAATTCGCCCCCGAGGTGGCCAGCATAATGTTATTAGGGCCAGGTGTAAAAGTCATAATGAAGGCAAAAGAGGAAATCGCTAAAATCCATGTAAAGTACTCAGTCGCCATAGCTTTGCGCCCCAGTTTCCTTGGCGGTACAGACTATACAATTGTCTCGAGATAAAATATATTCGATAACTGTACGCCTAGAGGATATAGCATCTTTCTTGGAGAATATGCCTCCCCATTGATTATCCCAGATTCGATAATTGGATTCAGCCAAACGCACGAGGTTAGAGGTTGGGAGATTCCACATTGGCACCCTTGGGTTAAGGTGATGCTCCAGATGATAATGATCATTATGGACGCCTGTGATCCATTATATTAATATAGATTATTAAGTATTGTGTCCTTATACTAATATCCATTTTTAATAAGTTTGATAAATATTGTTCAATAAGATTTTTCTCTTAATAACATAGCTGCTATCACGCCTATTCCGCTTACAATTAAAGGTAAAATCAAAGCGACTTGGTAACTTTGAAAACTTGGGTTAATATCGTTTTCTGAAATGGTTGCAATATCTAAAATAACGCCGAATCCTGACTGAACCAAAGCTGCTGCAAGGAACGCCCCCATGTTAACGAGAGCAGTCGCAAACCCGACGTTCTGCAAGGTTACTGACTCTTTCGTAGCCGCAAAAATGACACCGACCGGTCCGCCAGAGAGTCCCAGAAATACAAATAGAAGCAGTGCAGACCATCCGGGCATCCATTCTGAAAAAGCCATGGCGGCCCACACGATCGTGGATAAAAGAGTAGTTGTAACAATAATAGGTTTCTTCGCACCTACACGATATGCAGCCCACCCCCAAAACAAAGAACTGATACCATAAACAATTAGCGCAGCGGTGGCATATTGTGCAGCTTGATAGGCGTTTAGGCTGAATCCATCCGTTAACAAGGGAACAGCCCACAAACCTAGAAACGCATACAGTGTTCCGTTTGTGGCAGCAACGCACAAAAAGAGCAACCAAACCTGGCGTTCTCTTAATACATAACGATTTCCAAGAAGTAGTTGACGCAATTTCATTCTGGCCTTCAGGTCCGGCGGTTGTTCTTTCTTAGAAGAACTTGCTGAGAAAACAGGAAGTAGCGCCGTGGCTGACAACGTAAGAATCCCAAAAAAAATGACAATCTCCCTCCAGGTAAACCAATTCAACAAATGCGCTGTCGGACTCTGCGCGATAGCACTTCCCAAGGCAGCCAGGAGCATGGTTGTACCCATAATTAGGGAATGACGCTCTGGTGAAAACCAGGTAGCGTTGTAACTCATTAAAGCGACAAAAACGGCTGACAGTCCAAGGCCCATCAACGCTGACCCCACGAGCAAAACCACAAAAGTGGGTGCAAAGCCAAAGCAAAACGCACCTAATGCCGTTACTGCCCCACCGATGACTCCCCCATTCCGCATTCCCACTGAATCAGTAAAAATTCCCGCGGGTACCTGCATCAGCGTATAAACCCAGAAGTGCATAGATGCCACAATACCGAGTGCAGTCGTTGTCAAACCAAGCTGCTGTTGCATACTTCCCGATAGCGTCGCAGGCGCAAAACGGAAAAAGAAACCATTGATGAAGATGCTAACGAGCAGGCACCAACCGCCCCATTTAAGCCAGCCTTCTGGAATTGATAGAGCGGTGCCTCCAACGGTACGAGTGCTAATCATACCCTGCGTCCTTGAGTCTTGCTCCAATAAGCTCCGAGAAGTAAGCAGACACCGGTTCAACTGGTGTGTAGTGCCCTTGCACGTCGTTGTTCAAACCTTCCTGTTGGTACTCACAAATCTGATCGTCTTCAAAGATGACTTGATCAAGGCGTTCGAAATAGAACGGAGCAACCTCATTGAAATCGTTT
>NZ_JBBEBW010000006.1:0-143729 GCF_040882185.1 Marinobacter sp.
GATAGAAACACTCCGATAATGTTTTTCCGCTGTCCCACTCAACCGCTTCATCAAGTCACTGTCAGGAGGTTCGTTCGTAACAATCGCAACGTAACCAGAAAACACGCCGCTCTGTAACAGCTCGAATAGGTCATGGGTGGTCATTGAAATGGGAGATTCCCGAGCATGCGGAGCCGTTTTATTTTCCTCAGCTTGACCCCGAGATCTGACTTCACATGCACCGATTTTAGGGGATGGTTACAGGGACAGGACAGTATAATATTATTACAAAGATCCTCTGCAATGAGTTTAAAGGGCATAAAAGGCCTTTAATCCCCACGTTCCTCACCGTCTAAATTCTTTTTCGCTATAAAATTACTCAGCAAAGCATTAGATTCGATAATCAATTGCACCACTTCCGCGATTGTTTTTCGTGAAGCCATAGCTTGATGCCTGATTGCTTTATAAGCTTGATCTTCACTAAGATCATGAATTTGCATCAATACTATCTTTGCTTCATTCATTTTATGACTATTTTCTACTTTGTTTTTGAGTTTTGTTATAAGTTTTTCCTGTCTTTTATTTTGCTGCCAATTTCGCCGAGCAATAACAATACTACTAAGCACACCATAGGGTCTGACCGGCTTTGCAAGCACGCTGTCAACCTGTAGATCAATTAAATTCTGAAGAACAGAGGGACTTTCGTAACCCGCCATACCAATTAAGGTCGGGCGGTCTTCTGTAAGCATCAAATAATTATTGATACCCTCATGCGGTTTTTCACGCACCTCAATAAACGTTAAATCGGCTTTATCCGTGAAATTCCGAGGAGGAGGCCAGATAGCTTGAGCGCGACAGCCAATACGGTTGAGCTGCTGCAATAGCTCCTCCGCATCGCCATCTCTCGGGTGCAATACAAGGACATTTAGGACCCGCAAACGATCTATTATTTCATCATGTTCCATTAGTTAGTCCGTATTGGGGCGTTGGCCCAATCGTTCAAAGTTGGAACTGCCAAATATGGATCGGGCTTAATTGGCCTTATAGCTTCTCGCTCTAAACAATACTCACCGTCCCGCCCAACGCGAGCTATTCGAGACTGCAAGTAGGTGTGATTATTATCGGGATCAATTTTAATTCTACCTTGAGGAGCCTCAAACTCCGCGCCTCGCAACACTTTCCGGAGCTGATCTGCATCAGTAGACCCTGTCAGTCGCAAAGCATTAGCAAATAGGTGAACCTGTGAGTAAGCTGCCTCACAACAACTAGTAACCTCATCGGTAGAACCGAATTTCTGAGCGTATTTTTTCAAAAATTTCTCGTTCTCCTCGGTTTTTATGTTTCGAAAATATGGTGCGGCGGTGATATGTCCAGCAGAGGCGCCCCGCCCCATGATAGCGACCTCTGCCTCATTCGTAGTTAGACTGGCAATAGGCAACTTAAAACCATCGCCACCATTTTCATGGTACGCCGTATAAAAATTTACCGTCCCTGAACCAACTACTGTAGAAAAAATGACATCCGGAGAAACATGCTTAATGTCTCTTAGAATTCGATCAAAATCTCCGCATTGCGCTTCGAGACTCACATACTCTTCCGCCACGACCTCACCACCGCCTTGCCTTACGATATTTCTCATAACCCGATTGGACTCTCTCGGATAAATATAATCCGAGCCTACAAAATAAAATCGTGATCCGAAGTTTTCTAATAGATAAATTGCTAACGGAAGACTATTCTGGTTTGGCGCTGCACCACCGTATATTACGTTCGGAGAGTACTCGAACCCTTCATAAAGCGTAGGATAGAACAGAAAGGCATTCTGTCGCTCAATTACTGGAACAACTTCCTTTCGAGACGATGACATATAACATCCGAAGATCACATTCAATTCCGGGTTAGAAAGCATTTCTTCGGCAAGAACACGATATTTTGGAACATCAGAGGCCGGATCCATAATAATTGGCAATATTTTCCGACCTTCTATTCCCCCAGCTTGATTGATCTCATCTATCGCCAATAACGTGCCTTTCAGCTGTGTTTTTTCAATAATAGATGTAACACCTGTTTGGGAGAACAATACACCGACAGTCCATGGCTTCAAAGATTTATTTTCCATGTAAGCTCTCCGCCTTGAGGCTTCGAATTAAATTTTTGGTGAAAGCTAGTCAGTACTCTTTATCTCTTTTTCAAAAACTGTTTTTCTATCTATATAACGCATTATAAACGTTGTTACCGACTTCCAGCTGTCTGGTTCCGGGACATACTCAGTTAACAAATGCTCTGCAAACGGCACCTCTACCTCTGAACGTATCGTTCTACGTAAAGCGCGTGCGCCATATTGTCGATCGAAACCTTTTGTCGCAAGGTAAAAGGCAACATCTTCTGATAATTCCAGTCGACAGTCGTGTTTGATTAGGCGTCGATTCAGGCGCTCGATTTCTAATGTTATAAGCTCTTTGACCAGCTCCTTTTCTATCCAATTAAATACGGTTATATTATCAATTCTGTTTATAAATTCTGGAGAAAAGTGATCGTTCAGTTTTTTTCGCAGGACGGCATTAAGTTTTTGTTTTCGAGTTCTGCTGGATCCCGGCCAAAAAGCCCGCCATCCACTAGGCGCTTCATGATTCTGGATCTCACGTGCACCGAGATTACTAGTCATAAAAACTAACGTATTTCTGAAACTGTATGTCCGTTCTCCAGATGCGACCGTCAATTGACCATTATCGAAAACATTCAGCAAAGCCTGCGCTACTTGAGGGCTTGCCTTTTCGATCTCATCGAAAAGCACAATTCCTGGTTTGCCGAGTGTGCCTTCAATTACTTCTTGATCTAATATTGTCTTACCTTCCTTCGCGCCCACATAACCAGGGGGGGCGCCCGTTAATGCAGCCGCGTAATGTTCTTGTGATAGAGTATTCATATCAACTCTACAATAAGCATCAGCATCGCCATGAAGGCCTCGGGCCAGGGCTCGCACGGTCTCAGTTTTACCAACACCTGTCGGCCCCAGGAATAATGCCGTAAAAGGAGGACGACGTGGGTCCGCAATATCCGCTCTCACAACTTTTAACATACTTTCGATAGCATCAAGCGCTTGAGACTGGCCCCGGACCTCGTGTCGAACCGTCTTCATGATCTCATTAATATCAAAACGATATCGGGTGGTAATACCCGGCTGGGGACTAGGTTCGTCTGGTGATACTGGTTTCTGGTTTTCGGTTGCCATTGCCTGACTATCTGTATTTTTCCGTTCAACAGAGTCAAGCATGTCATTGAGAAAAGGCATAGCTGCACCCCATAAGGATCAAATTCTGGACGACAGCAATGCCGTCCAGAATTTTTGGCGCCTGTAACAATTTACAGACCGGACTATTCACCCCAATCAACTTCCAGCTTCTTTTTCCTTTCCTTCATATGGCAAACTTCCCACAGGGCACTGAGCTACCCCAGACGTGCTTCGGGTCATTTCTTCAACATTTTCCTGAGCTTTTTTCGCATCGGTCACCCAGGTCTTGTAAAACTCAAAGGGACACTCTGCTAACCCTTTTTCATCGTCTCCACTAGCCTGCATCCCGGTGTAACCGCGATGCAAAAGCTTAAACAGATGATTCTGTGATTGATCATTTTTACGAGCATCCCGAATCTGTGAAATGGAAAGCTGACCGTACTGGATTCCCATTTCCTCTTCACCACACTCACCCAGAGTACGACCATCAAAACCAATTACTGCAGAATGCCCAAAGTAACTATAAACTCCATCAAAACCAGCTGCGTTGGCAACAGCAACATAGCTATTGTTGGCCCACGCCATTGTTTTCGACATCATCACCTGTTGTTCTTTTGCGGGGTACATATAGCCCTGACAACGCACGATCAGCTCTGCACCTTTCATCGCGCAGTCACGCCAGATCTCTGGATAATTACCGTCGTCACAGATGATCAAGCTTACCTTCATTCCCTTAGGGCCTTCGCTTACATAGGTTTGGCCACCGGGATACCAGGCTTCAATGGGAACCCAAGGTATAACTTTGCGGTATTTTTGTACGATTTCACCTTTGTTGTTCATCAAAATTAGAGTGTTGTAAGGATGCTTTTTCGGGTGCTCTTCGTGGCGCTCCCCGGTAAGAGAAAATATGCCCCAAGTATTTGCTTTCCGACAGGCTTGAGCAAAAATCTCTGTTTCATCACCGGGAATCGTTGTGGCCGTTGCCATCATCTCATCCTGATCGTACATAATGCCGTGGGTGCTGTACTCAGGGAATATAACCAGGTCCATTCCTGGTAGCCCTTTCTTCATACCAACAACCATATCGGCAATATTTTGAGCATTCTCCAGCACCTGCGCTTTGGTATGTAGCCGTGGCATTTTGTAGTTAACAACGGCTACGCCTACAGTATCGTCACTGCTTGAAATGTCACCATGTCGCATTGTAATACTCCTTTAGAGCGTTTAAAGATAATAGGCGGACAGCTTGTGTCCTGGTGAAATGGCATCAAGCCACCTCTTTAAATGGCAAGGTACTGATCAATCACTTTGCTGGTCAGTTCCTCACCCTTGCCGCGCAACGCCACCCGCCCTTTGTCTAAAAGCACGAACGAGTCCGCGGTTTGGCGTACAAATCTGGTATTCTGTTCTACAAGCACGATAGTTAAGCCCATTTCTTGATTGAGCTTGCGGATCACGCCCTCTATCTGCTGCACAATGTTTGGCTGAATGCCTTCAGTAGGTTCATCTAAAAGCAGGATTTTGGGATTCATTGCCAATGCACGCCCAATGGCTAGCTGTTGTTGCTGGCCCCCCGAAAGGTCTCCCCCGCGACGATCAATAAAATCCCAGAGCATTGGAAATAATTCGAAGATATGTTCTGGTATACGGCGCGATTTGTCGCCCCGCGAAAACATACCCATCAGCAGATTTTCCCGAACGGTAAACCGGGGAATCACCTCTCTCCCTTGCGGGATGTAAGCAATACCAGCAGCTGCGCGTTCAGGCGTAGAAATGCCTAAAAGATTCGAAGAATTGAATGAAAGCATTCCTTTGGCGTGATCGGTGAGTCCCATGATGGTGCGGAGCAGAGTTGTTTTTCCGACACCATTTCTGCCAACAATGCCGAGGAATCCACCTTCCTCAATCTGAAAATCAATGTCCTGCAAAATCGGACTTTTCCCGTAATAGGAATAAAGAGCTTTAGCCTCAAGCATGATCGTCGTCTCCTACGTCAGCGAGATAGGCTTCCCGCACAGCGGCATTCGCCTCAATTTCAGCGATATTCCCCTCAGCCAGTAACGAGCCACTGTCCATTACCGTCACGATATCAGCGATATCTCGAACAAAAGCCATATCGTGCTCCACCACAATCATGGTGTGATCTCCTTGTAACTCGCGGAAAAGCGCAGCTGTCTGGTTCGTTTCTTGTATCGTCATCCCAGCAGTTGGCTCGTCCATCAGAATCACCCGGCAGTCCTGCATCAGGAGCATCGCGAGTTCCAACCACTGGGTTTGACCATGCGAGAGATTCTCTGCCTTGGTAAACATTTCACTTTCCAGACCAACCAATGAAAGTACCTCCCGAATTCGACCTCTTATGGGCGTACGGAAAATACGAAGTGTACTGGCGATGCCGGGTCTGTCTGATCGTCCTATTTCAAGATTCTCTATAACATTCAATTCTTTAAATACCGTCGGCGTTTGGAACTTTCTACCAACTCCGGCACGAGCTCGCTTAAATTCCTGTAAATGAGTGATATCTCTATCAGCTAGCAATACTCGTCCGGAGGTCGGCTTTGTTTTACCGCATATCAAATCAAGCGTGGTCGATTTACCTGCACCATTGGGGCCTAAAAGACATCTGAGCTCACCATCACGTACATGCAAATTGAGCTCATTGACCGCAACCAGGCCACCAAAACTAACCGTAAGTTTTTCTAGTGTTAAAGCAGCCATTTATTTTTCTCCACCTTGTTTAATAACAGTTCCAGAGTTGCTTTCTTTAACACTTGTTTTCGCCACTATTGATCTCGTTCTGAAATAAGCCTCCAATTTTTCCCGAAAATCCATCACAATTCCGAAAAGCCCTCTTGGTAAAAAGAGCACTACAGCAATAAATACCACACCTAGAATAAGTGTCCATTGATCGAAAAATAGATCTGAAAGTCTACCTTCCGCCATATTCACACCGATGCCGCCAAGAGTCGCAGCTACAATAGATTCTCGTCCGCCTACTGCTGCCCATATTACAAAGGCAAGACTCAGCGATAAGCCCATATAGGTAGGTGAGGCGAATTCGAGTACCATCGCATATAACATACCTGCAACACCGGCTATTCCTGCAGACGTGGAAAATGCCAGGATTTCATATGTAGCTACGTCATACCCGAAAAAACGCACTCGTTCGGGATTGGCTTTAATAGCTCTTAGCACAAGACCTGCTTTACTTCGAACCAGCAATAGACCTAACGAAAGAATTACCAATAAACAGCCCGCCACAAGATAATAAAAAGCCATCGTATATATATCCACCGTCCAACCGAATAGTTCCAAAGCTGCTAATCCGGTAAGGCCATTCTGGCCGCCTGTGAATCGTTGTTCGTCGATCATCCAAAGCTGGACAGCGAGCATCAGCGATAAAGTTATAATCGCAACGAAGACACCAGTTATTCGTCCTCTGAACATAAATCCGCCAATCAGGGCGGCGATTGCCACGGGTACCAAAACACCAGCAGCAAGCGTAAATCCTACTGAGTGAAACGGCTCCCAAAACCAGGGTAACTCCTCCATATTTGTCCAAACCATAAAATCTGGCAGTCCCCCAGCTTGGGAACTACTTGCTTTAAGCTTCAAATGCATCGCCATGATGTAACCGCCAACCCCAAAGGTTAGGGCCTGACCGAGATTTAACAGTCCAGCCGTTCCCCAAGATAAGGCAAGTGCTGCTGCCACCATCCCTAAAGCCAAATAGCGCGCGTAGCTATTCAATTCATAGCCGCTGTAATCAACCATCCATGGCATTACTAAGAGGATGAATACCGCAAACAGCGCATACCCTACGCAATCTATGGAGAAACCTTTATTCATAACAAATTCTCCTTAGCGCCGAACCGTGTCGGGGAATAGTCCTTGCGGACGAAACCGGATTAAAACAATCACACCAAGTAGAATTAGAATTCGACCCGTAGTGTCGTTAAACCAATAAGAAAGCCAAGCTGTGGCTTCTCCAATCATTAAAGCTGAGGCTGCAGTACCTGCGATACTACCAACACCCCCAACTATGACGACAAGAAAAGCGTCGACGACTAATTCCGTACCCATAGTCGGCGTAACACTCACAAACGGCGTTATAAGTGCACCTGCAACGGCCGCAAGACCTGCGCCATAAGCAAACGTCATTGCGTAAATACGACTTGAACTAACCCCGTAACATTCAGATATTTCTTTATTTTGAATGACAGCTCTTAGCTTTGATCCAAACTCCGTTCGATATAATAGGTACCAAGTAGCACCTAGAATGAAAATTGAAAATCCGATAATAAATAGTCGATAATATGACATATGAACACCGGCAATAATCAGATTACCTTCCAGGAATTCAGGGCGACCTACATAACGTGAATCTGAGCCCAAAAATTGTCTGACTAGTTGTTCAAGTACAATACCAATACCCCAAGTCGCAAGAATGGTATCCAATGGACGTTGGTAAAGTCTTCGGATGATCGTTCGTTCAATAAGGAGCCCCAATATTCCGCCAGCAATAAATATTAGAGGTAATCCGACAATAATGCTGAATCCATACTCACTCTGAAGAAACCAAGCTATATAAGCTCCTACCATTACAAACTGACCATGCGCTAAATTAATGACACCCATGGTTCCATATATAATGGCCAGCCCCAGCGCAATCATGAGCAGAATCGAAGTCAAACTTAGACCAATGAATATCTCATTAAGTAATGAACCCATCGAGCTCTCCTATTAGACAAACTCTGCGGATCCATTACCCTTCCCTGGGTAGCTGTATCCAAGCGAGCCGTTATAAATATTCGGAAATGGGGTCTATCAAACTTCTTGAAGCCCGTCGGCCGTACACGTCTGGTCTTCATAGGCCCAATACGGCTCAGGAGCCACACGACTCTTGGAGTCCTGTAGAACCTTGGCTTGCCCATCTGATTGCCACTGTCCAATTTTTGGCCACAGATGAGTGTGTAGATTGCCATCGATTTCTATCTCCCCCTGAGGTGCCATAAAGCGTTGCCCAACCGCGGCATTCCTTATGGCAGAGGGAGTCAATTCCTCAGATCCAAGAGCTTCCACTGCTGCTTTGAACTGATACACCTGGAAATAGGCTGCCTCATTAACGAAATGGGTCACCTGATCCTTTCCGTATTTTTTTAGGTAGGCTTCCACAAACTTTTCATTTTCAGCCGACTGGTGGCCCATGAAATAGGGGGCTGACGAAAAGTGGCCAGCTGCCGCCTCGCCGCCGATAGCCTTAACCTCAACTTCAGACCGAGTAAGACTCGCCACTGGCATTTGTTCAGGGTCTAAACCTCCGCTGTGGTATTCCCTCTGGAAAGCAACGTCTGAATCACCAACCAAAGTGCAAAAGATAACGTCTGGTTTCTCACGGCGAATACGGCTTACGATGGAACTGAAACTGTCGTGACCCAATGGGACGTACTCCTCATTCACTACTTCCCCACCAATGTCCTTGAGAATTTTGCGAGCCACATTATTTTCTTCTCTTGGGTACACATAATTATTTCCAAGCAGATAAAACCGCCCACCGAATTTTTCTTTCAACCAGGGAACGAAATCCTGTTGCTGTTGATTAGGGACGGCGCCTCCATACATAACATTGCGAGAGCATTCGCGGCCTTCATACAGTGTTGGATACCAATAGAGATTGTCCTGGCCTTCGACAACCGGCAGAACTGCTTGGCGACTGGCCGAAGTATAGGAACCAAAAATAGAAACCACTTTATCTCGCCGAACTAGTCGATTCGCGCGGTCTGCAAAGGTGGCTGGGTCAGAAGCGGGGTCCTCAACAAAAGGGCGGATTTTTCGGCCATTAATACCGCCACTATCGTTAATTTCTTCGATCGCCATCATGCAGGCGTCGTGCAATGTACTTTCAACCACTGCAACCGCACCGGTCTTGGAAAACAAGACTCCTACCGGAATATCATTACCTGCAGCCCAAGCAGCATTGCGACCGGTCCAAATACCAGGAAATCCACCCAGTCCTGTCACACCAGCTACGCCACCCATGGCTAGTCCTTTTATCAAGTCACGTCGTTTCATTTCCAAATCCTCCAGAACAATATTTTTTCTTCGGAATCAATCTTTAAGATGAATTCCACTTTTTTTTGACAAAAAAAAGCCCCCCTTGCCAAACCTTTCGGTTTAAACATGGGGGGCTGCGATGCCCGTTGTAGTGTTCTCGCCAAACGTCAACTTTGACTTCGGCTAATGCTTATTTACTAAGGCACATGAATAAATTTTTGTCAAACTCAGAGCGATAATCCAGTCAGGAAAAAGATTTTGCATCCAAATGGCTTGCGGAATAACGCTGTGCGCGAAAGGCACTCAGAACCCCTTCACTTCCATCGCTCAGTGTAGTGTCCAAAGCAGCTTAGGAGCACCGATCGAATGTCCACTTTCCGGACAGAAAACGCTTATCAGCCTTGTGCCCACAATTGGTGTTAATTGGTCAAAATGTTGATATATCGGCATTTTTAATACAATTTATTTTGATATAAGTGATTGATTGTGCCGATTTTTGGTCAATGAAGACCGCTTTCTATCGGGTAGTAGCGGTGCCCTTCGGAGCAGAGGTCTCAGGTTCGAACCTGACGGGTCGTCTGATCGTAAGCCTTGATGAGAACATTACCAAGCAGATTATAGGCGTAGGTGCCTACCAACGTTGCCTGTCCTGCACCCGGTTGCATGATTCCGGCAACTGCAAAACCCTTTATAACCTTCAGGCTTGCGTGATCCATGGCGTACCCTCCCGCAGCATTGAATGCCCGGGCAAGGTCCATGATATGCGTCTTCTGATCCGCCAGAAATTCGTTGCGATCCCTGATCCGATTAATCATCGCCTGCGCCTTCTCATCGTCCGGGCCAATATAGACTTGCCGATACCCCCGCCCCAGCTCACGGAACTGGAAGTACACGTACGGTTTCTTTTTGACGGTCTTTCTGATGAATGACCCACCGGTTCGTCTCATGGGGTCAGCTACCCCCAGGGCGCAATTGGCGGCACCGCCTCGAACAGATAGTCCATGAAGGCTCGCACCTTGCGTGCTCTGAGTCGGCGTTCTGGGGTCAGCACATAAAGCTCGCGACGGCCGGGCATGACCTCGGCGCGCCATGCCTCGAGCAGTGCCATCAAAGCACCTCCGGCAAGTTCCTCGGCGATCAGCCAGGTGGGAAATATGACCAGCCCCTGACCAAGTATTGCCGCCCTTACCAGGCTCTCGGCGTCGTTGCTTACGAGGCTGCCGTCGACTTCGTAAGCCACTTCCTTTGACGCCTCACTGTGCTGGAAATACCAGCGCTGGCGGCCCAGCTCGCCCTGGTAGATCAGGCAGTCATGTACTGCAAGCGCCTCGGGGGTCTCCGGCGCTCCCTGTCTTGCCAGATAGGCTGGTGATGCGGCGACGACGTAGTTCATAGCCGCTAGCCGTCGTGCCACCAACGAGGAGTCGGACAGATTACCGACCCGGAAGGTGATGTCATGACCTTCGCGCACCGGATCGACAACACGGTCGTTCAATTGCAGTTCTGCCTTGATGCCCGGATAACGGCGTTGAAAACCATGGAGCAAGGGCACAATCTGGCGCTGGCCGAAGGCGACTGGTGCATTGATGCGCAATACGCCAGCGGGTTCCGCCTGTGGTTGATTCAGCGCTTCGGTTGCCATATCCAGGCGTTCGAGAATGTCACGCACCTCTTCATAAAAGCGCCAACCCGCCTCGGTCAGGGAGACGGCACGGGTGTGCCGGTAGAACAGCGGTTGCCCCACCGCTTCCTCCAATCCGCGAATCTGTCGCGAGATGGACGATACCGCGCGATGGAAATGATGCGCGGCGGCAGTGAAGCTACTGGTGGCAGCGACGCGTTCGAATACGCGTAAGGCGTTAAGATCCATCCCTTTGAATTGTCCTATGTTGCGTTTGATGCAATAAAGATTTGCGATAATTTCGATTGTAGCAACGATTGGCCTCGACCAGACTGCTTTTATCGATCTGGCGTGAAGCCGGAGTTTGTCGAACCCTCAAGAAGGACACCAATCATGCTTAAAGGCACAGCCCTCGTTGTAGGCGCTACTGGTATTACCGGCGGCAATCTGTGTTCCTATCTGGTCGCCAGCGGATGGACCATCTACGGTCTGTCACGCCGTCCCACCAATCAGAGCGGCGTCATTCCCGTTGCCGCCGATCTGCTGGACAAGTCCGCCACCGAGCAGGCGCTTGTTGACCTGCCGATTACTCATGTCTTCTACTGCACCTGGATTCGTCGCCATAACGAGAAGGCCAACGTCGAAGCTAACAGCACAATGATGCGTAACCTGTTCGAGGCGCTCGATAGCGATAACCTGGAGCATGCCTCGCTGGTGACCGGCACAAAACAGTATCTGGGATCGTTCGAGGCTTACGGAAGTGGACGTATCGAAACCCCGTTCCGCGAGTCCGAGCCGCGGGTACCGGGGGAAAACTTTTACTACGCGTTGGAAGACGTGCTGTTCGAAGCCGCCAATCGTCACGGGTTTGCCTGGAACGTGCATCGTCCGCACACCGTGGTCGGCTATGCACTCGGCAACGCCATGAACATGGGCACCACAATTGCCGTCTACGCGTCGATCTGCAAGGCGACCGACCAGCCATTCGTGTTTCCGGGTTCACAAACCCAGTGGAACGCGCTGACCGACATGACCGATGCGCTCGTTCTGGCGCGACAAATGGAGTGGGCGGCAACAACGCCGGGGGCGGCCAATCAGGCCTTTAATACCGTTAATGGCGACGTCTTCCGCTGGCGCCGCATGTGGCGCGAGATCGGCGAATATTTCGATCTTGAGGTGGCGGACTGCCCCGAGACGCCCCAGCCACTGGAGAATCAGATGGCTGGCGCAGACTCGACCTGGAGGGAAATTGCCGAAAAGCACGATCTGATAGAGCCGGACGTCGGCAAGCTGGCTTCCTGGTGGCACACCGACGCCGATCTGGGCCGCGATCAGGAGTGCGTCAACGACACCACCAAGTGCCGCGACTTTGGCTTCGATCATTTCCGTGAGACCCGCGGTGCTTTTATTGATCTATTTGATCGCCTGCGCGCCGAGAAGATCATTCCCTGAACCATCCTGACAGAGGCGGAGGCGGCCCTGGGTAATGACTGCTCTCTAAGCAATCTTTTGTCTACGCACCCAGGCAGCCCGAATAGCTTCCGCAGCCACCCCTGCTAAAAAGCCGAAGAGTGGATCGGCCCAGGCAGTAACCAGCGCTGTTATTGCAATGACAGGCCAGCAAGACAGTTTGGCTGTCCTGAGACGCTTGCTCAAGGCAAGCTCGACTGCGGCCACCAACAACAAGGCCCCAAGACCAGCCGTTGGAATTGCCGCAATGAATGAAAGGCCGCCCGGTATCAAAGCGATCATGAGCAAGCCTGTTCCTAGCATAACGGGAGCCATGCCGGTGCGAGCCCCGAAGCGGTAGTGCGCCGCTAAACCACCCGCTCCGTGACACATAGGCAATGCGCCAAGCGGCACCATAAAGAGGTTGGCCAGCCCGGTACTCACCGAAAGCCGGGCTGGCGAAACGCGACGAGATTGTTCGCCGAAGTAATCCTCTGTCATTAGCGCGGTCAGAAAGATGGCATTGGTTAACGTGAGGGCTAACTGAGGCAATACCAACATTGAAAACCCCTGTTGCCAGTCGTTTAGTCCCGGCAGCTCAGGCAACGAGAACGTAACCGGATTGGTGATATGAAGCGTCGGTCCTGGTGCCCCGATCAACACACCGACTACGACTGACACGCAAAGCCCTATTAACGCTGCTGGCCAGTTCGGCAATATTTTCAGGGTTATTATCAGCACCGCCAAAGTGATTACCCCCACCGGCAACGACGTGGCCATCAAACCTATGCTCATGCTGGCCAGTAACAGCCCCAACCCTAGTTGGAGGCCGCTTAAAATCGATCCCGGTACGAGACGTGCCACCCGATTAATCCAGCCGGTTGAGCCCAACAACAGCAATATCGCTCCGATCAGCACGCCACTTGCCACCAGGCTTTCCGTACTCACCTGGGTAGTGAGCAACAGGGCAGTAACCGCTTTCATGGGCTGTACCGGTATCGGCAGACGATAGTAGAGTCCGGTTGCGATGTAGAACACGGCAAACCCTAGCAGTAGGGGTACCGGGGCTAATCCTGCCAACCCGATAGCCCCAAGGCTCAGTGGCAGCAATGTGCCTAAATCGCCCAGTGCCCCGCTGGCATCCTTCACTAGATGTTTTTGGATTGAAGGCATGCAGGTTCCTCAGTAATGCACTTATATATCAGGGAGCCTCTGATAAACTCCTGGATCGCCTCTGGCTTTCAGAGCCCGCAGAGACGATTCAGGAGTTTATCAGAGGCTCCTTAGCTTAAGCGTTATATACCACTTGTCCCAACTCGCTGATATCGTAGCCGCCCAGCGCCTTGGCGCGCTGCGCGAAGCGCTCGCTACGGGCAAACGCCTGCAAGCGCTGCAGGGCCGGTTCAAAGTAGTAACGCCGACGCATGGCGAGGTCAAAATACTCCTGTTGCAACGGAATAAAGGCCAGCCCCTGGCGCCGCGCAGCCGCCTCGATCCCCACGCCGATATCCGCTTCACCCTGGCGAATGGCCAGGGCGAGGTCATCCTCGCTAAGCGACGGGTTCGCAGCCCACGTAAGTTGCTTGGCGTCGATGCGGTGACGCTCCAGCAAGCTTTGCAGCAAGTGGCTGACGCCGGCGTCGGGCTGACGATACGCGAGACGTATGCCAGGGCGGGCTATATCCTCTAACCGTGTCAGGCGATGAGGGTTATCGGTGGCTAAGAGAAGCCCCTGCTGGCGTTTCGCCCAGCGAATCAGCACTAGATCGCGCATTCCCCCCAACCCCAACGTCGGCGGGTCGTTGTAGCGCTGGCTTTCAGCGTGCCAGATGTGCATCCCTGCGAGCATGGCGCGTCCATCAAGTAGTCGGTGGACGCCATCGCCGCTGCCCTGACACAGCAGTGCCAGCTCCGCGCTGCTCTCTTTGATGGCCCACTCCAGCAGCGGATCCTGGCTACCCGCCAACACCGGCGGGGTCGGCGTACCTGCGGCGTCGTCCCCCTCCAGATGGTTCATCAACCACAGGTCGATACGCTGGCGTGGAAACAGAAGCTTTCCCGTCACCCGTACGCAGGGAATCACGCCCTGGCTGACCAGATCGTACACTTTGCGCTCTTTCAGGCGCAGATATTCGGCGACTTCTGCCGTGGTGAGGTTGGCGGGAAGCGGCATCGGTCTCTCCTGCTGTATGGGAAAAGCGCCAGACTGTTTTAAGCTGCATGTATTCCAGCAAGCTGTGCAAAGCGTAGTAGAAAGCGCCAGGATGCTCAATATTAAGGAGACGCAGCCGTGGAAAGTAATGCGTTTTATGTAGCGCTATCGCTACTGTTGAACCTGGACGCCACCCTATTTCAGATCGTGGCGCTTTCGCTGCAGGTCTCGCTTCTGGCGGTACTGATTGCGGCTGTGCTGGGGTTTCCGCTAGGCGCGGCGGTAGCGCTATGGCGTTTCCCCGGACGAGGCGGGGTGGTAGTTGCGCTCAATGCGCTGATGGGACTGCCTCCGGTTGTGGCCGGGCTAACCGTTTATTTGCTGCTCTCGCGGGCTGGGCCGCTGGGTGAGTGGGGGCTTCTGTTTACACCAAGCGCCATGGTGATTGCGCAGGTGGTGCTGGTGCTGCCGATTCTGGCCGCGCTTTCGCGCCAGAAGGTAGAGGAGCTTCTGGGTGAGTACCGCGAACAGTTTATTTCACTGGGTATGTCGCGCTCACGCATGATGCCCACCCTGCTGTGGGACGCCCGTTTTGCGCTATTGACCGTGCTGCTTGCCGGGTTCGGCCGCGCCAGCGCCGAGGTGGGTGCCGTGATGATGGTGGGCGGAAACATTGACGGTGTTACGCGGGTAATGACTACCGCCATCGTGCTGGAAACCTCCAAGGGCGACTTACCGTTGGCGTTAGGACTGGGAATCGTGCTCCTGGCGCTGGTGATGCTGTTCAATGCCGGCGCCTATGTATTGGGTGAAGTAGCCAAAAGGCGGATTGGATGACCTCTTTAAACGTACCGATTACCACCACACTTGCGCTTTTTCCGCCCCCGGCGCTACGCTTCGATGACGTCGCTTTCAGCCATCAGGGCAAGCAGTTGTTCGGGCCATGCTCATTCACTCTGAATGGGGCCGGTCCCACCCTTGTGATGGGGCCTAACGGAGCCGGCAAGAGCCTTTTGCTGCGACTGGCTCACGGCTTGCTTCCGGCCAATGAGGGGCGGGTGTCGTGGTCTGGCGAAGTACATCCCCGCCAGGCAATGGTGTTCCAGCGCCCAATACTTTTGCGCCGCTCAGCATTGGCCAATCTCACGCACGCGCTGGCCGTGAATAAAACTCCGGGCAAGGCGCGTAAAAAACTCGCCTGTGAAGCGCTTGCGCGTTTTGGCCTCACCGCCTGCACCGATACGCCCGCCCGCGTGCTTTCAGGCGGAGAACAGCAACGCCTTGCACTCGCGCGCGCCTGGGTGCTTTCCCCCGCGGTGCTGTTTCTGGATGAACCTACCTCCGCACTCGACCCCGCGGCGGCTAAAGCCGTAGAAGCCGCAGTTAAGGAGTTTCATCAGCAGGGTACGCGCATCGTGATGACCACCCACGACCTACATCAGGCCAAACGCCTCGCCGGGGATGTGCTGTTTCTTTCTGGCGGCAAAGTGCGTGAGCATACCCCCGCTGAATCCTTTTTTAACACCCCCGTCTCGCAAGAGGCGCAAGCGTTTATTGCGGGAGAGCTATACGAGTAGAGCGATTCTGAGGGCTTTGCCAAGTAGTTATTCAAGGAATGCCTTCAATACACTAATGGAGAATAACAAGATGAAAACACCATTAACGCTCCTACTTGCAGGTGTGACCACCATGGGCCTGGCGGCCAGCGCTTGCGCCGATGACTACATCACCCTGGCCTCGACAACCTCAACTGAGAACTCCGGGTTATTCAACGCCATCTTGCCGCAGTTCAAAAATGCCACCGATATCGAGGTGCGAGTGGTGGCGGTGGGTACCGGGCAAGCGTTCGAAATCGCCCGCCGCGGCGATGCCGACAGCCTCTTGGTGCACGACACCACCGGCGAGCAGCACTTTGTCGACAACGGATACGCCAGCGAGCGAGCCGATGTGATGTACAACGACTTCGTGTTGATAGGCCCGGCCGATGATCCGGCAAATGTCAGAGAAGCGCAAAGCGCCGCCGAAGCATTTGCGGCTATCGCAGAAGCCGAAGCGCCCTTTACCTCACGGGGCGATGACAGCGGCACCAATCGCGCCGAGTTGCGCCTGTGGGAAAACGCCGGTGTGGAACCCGTTGGCGGTTGGTACCGCGAACTCGGCAGCGGCATGGGGCCAACACTCAACACCGCCGCCGCCATGGATGCCTATGTGATGTCGGACCGCGCCAGCTGGCTGGTATTTGAAAACCGGCAGAACCTGACGCTGCTTTTTGAAGGCGACGAAGTGCTGTTCAACCAGTACGGAAGCTTGCTACTCTCCGAAGAAAAGCATCCGCACCTCAAGCACGATCTGGCTGGGCAGTGGCATAAGTGGCTTGTCTCCGAGCAGGGCCAACAAACGATTGCCGACTTCAAGGTGGACGGACAACAGCTATTTTTCCCGAATGCCAAGTAGGCTGATCTCTATCGCCTTTCATAGAGATTCCGATTAAAGGCGTCCCTTAAAGGGCTACAATAAAAATGATAATTACACCTCTTTTGCCGAATCCTACCGACCCTCGGCTATCCCGCACTGTTGAAGGAGTTGATGAAACCGGTCAATCGAAGTCAATCAGTGTGATCGAAGAACGTCCTCTGACTATCTATCTGAACAGCCAGGAGATCGTCACGGCAATGACCATCGGCGATCACCCGGAATATCTGGCCCTCGGTTTTCTCCTGAATCAGGGTATGCTCAAGGAGGCCGATCAGGTCACGAAGATTGATTACGATGAAGAGCTGGAAGTCGCGGTCGTCCGCACTGCAAATGTGACCGATGTAGAGGACAAACTTGAAAAGAAAACCCGGACCTCCGGCTGCGCAGTAGGCACTGTGTTTGGTGACATGATGGCGGGGCTCGACGGGCTGTCCTTGCCGGATACACCGGTGCACACCAGTACCTTTTACGACCTCTCGTATAAGATCAACCACACGCCCAGCCTGTATATGGAAACCGGTGCGATTCACGGCACTGCCCTGTGTCAGGGGCTTGAGGTTCTGGCTTACATGGAAGATGTCGGGCGCCATAACGCGGTCGACAAGATCGCAGGCTGGATGCACCTGAATGACATATCGGCGGCCGATAAAATCCTCTATACCACGGGGCGATTGACCTCCGAAATGGTGATCAAGACAGCCCTGATGGGCATACCCACCCTGATCAGCCGGTCAGGCTTTACGGCCTGGGGCGTCGACATTGCCCAGCAGGTCGGGTTGACGCTGATCGGGCGGATGCGAGGCAAGAAATTTACCTGCCTTAGTGGCCATCACCGCCTGGTGTTCGATCAGGATTTGTCGCAGGTTCCCGATGAAGATAAAAAATTGCGTCGGAAAGGGGCGAAGCATGACTGAATGCGCAGTGATTCTGGCGGGCGGCCAGGCAAACCGGATGGGCGGGGGTGACAAAGGACGATTGATGCTGGGTGATCGGTCATTGATCCAGCGTGTTGTCGATCGAATCACACCGCAGGTCGCCGCCGTAGTGTTGAATGCCAACGGCGACCTGAGCCGTTTTGATGATCTGGGTTTGCCCGTGGTAGCCGACTCGATCGCCGATTTTCCGGGCCCGCTGGCTGGTGTGCTCGCGGGCATGGATTGGGCTGCCGAACAGGGACATGCATGGCTGATCAGCGTCGCCGCGGATACCCCGTCGTTCCCTCTGGACCTGGCAGAACGATTGGCCGAATTCGATACCCCGGTGGTGCTGGCAGCCACACCTGATCCAGAACGTGGCCGCTTGCCCCAGCCGACGTTTGGCCGGTGGCAGGTCGCATTACGGCATGACTTGCGAGCCAGCCTGAATGACGGTGTGCGCAAGATTCGTCAGTGGACCCAGGCCCAGGGCGAGTCGCTGGCGCTGTTCGGCCCGGACGACTTTTTCAACATCAACACGCCGGAAGATCTGGCCTGGGCGGAGCAACACCTGAAGTGAATGTAATAGGCATTGTGGGCTGGAAAAACTGTGGAAAAACGACCCTGGCCAGCGCCCTGATTCGCGAGCTATCGAGCCGTGGTTTAACGGTTAACTCGATCAAGCATGCCCATCACGGCGTAGATGTGGACCAGCCCGGCACCGACAGCTACCATCATCGTGACGCTGGCGCCCGGGAAGTCATCCTGGCGGGTGGGCAGCGCTTTGCCATCATGCACGAACTGCGTGGCGCCGACGAGCCGACACTCGATGAGCTGTTGGCCCGGTTAGGCCCCTGCGACTGGGTTGTGGTCGAGGGATTCAAATCGCATTCACACCCCAAGATTGAAGTACACAGGCGAGCGTGCCTAAGTGGGCCACTGCACCCGGACGACCCCACTATCATTGCCGTGGCAACGGACTATGCTTCGGAGTTTGCGGGCGCCGGTTCTGATTTGGACCGTTTTGATTTAAACGATGCTCACGGAATAGCTGATTTTATTCTGAGTTCAGGAAAGCTATGAAAAGTTATGAACGAGCTGCGTAACGACTGTTTTGCCTTGCCCCCAGGGGTGAACTGGACGCCGGTGGACGAAGCCCTGGAGCGGTTACGTTCCCGCTTGCATCCAGTAGTGGGTGTGGATCGCGCTGTTCCGCTCTCCCAGATGAGTGACCGGATATTGGCGACTGATATTTATGCGCCCCGCGCCCATCCCCCCAGTAGCAATTCTGCAGTCGATGGCTATGCTTTTGCGGGTCCGTTAACCGAGGTGCCCTGCACCATGCCTCTTTTAGATGGCCGGAGCGCCGCCGGGGAGCCGTACACCGGCCATGTGCCTAAAGGCTACGCTATCCGGATTTTAACCGGTGCAGTAATACCTGCTGGCACTGATACAGTGGCCCTGGAAGAGGACTGCGAGGTCATAGACGGGCAGCTACATCTGAATGGCACGTTAAAAGCAGGATCCAATTCCCGTCAAGCGGGAGAAGACATCAAGGCAGAGGAGCGGATTCTCACAGCGTCTACCCACCTGACGCCTACCCAGATTTCCGTTCTCGCCAGTGTGGGTGTCGAGTCGGTCGATGTTTTTCAGCGGCTGCGAGTCGGCGTCTTATCAACGGGTGACGAAGTGAAACCAGTCGGTTCCACGGTCACCGACTGGCAGATCTATGACGCAAACCGCCCGATGCTGAGTGCTCTGGTGGCTCAGCTCGGCTATAAGTTGGTGGACCTGGGCCATGTGCTGGACCGTGCCGAGGACGTCAAAGCTGCCCTGGAGCGAGGCGCAAAGCAATGCGATTTGATCCTGACCAGTGGCGGTATCTCCGCAGGTGACGAGGATCATGTATCGAAAACGCTGAAAGCTCATGGTGACATCAGCAACTGGCGTATCGCGATCAAGCCGGGTCGCCCCCTGGCGTTGGCCATGTTTCAGGGAACGCCCGTGCTGGGGTTGCCGGGCAATCCGGTTGCCGCCTGGGTCTGCGCGCTGCGCTTTGGGGCGCCTGCAATGGCGCTACTGGCAGGGGCTGAATGGTTCGAACCCCAAGCCTATGTCCTGCCAGCAAACTTTACCAAGAACAAGAAGCCGGGGCGCAGCGAGATGTTGCGCGCACGGGTCCGTGATGGAAAGGTTGAGGTATTCGGCTCTGAGGGATCTGGCCGAGTGACCGGTCTGGCCTGGTCCGAGGGTTTGGTGGAACTGGATGAGAGCGCTCAGCAAATCGAGCCAGGAACTCCCGTGCGATTTATCCCCTACGGCAGCTTCGGGCTCTAATCCTTACTGAGCAGAATCAATCGACGCTGCCGTGAACGGCAAAGGCCTCCAGCGAAGCATCTTGCGGGGCCCGGGAGCGGTAGGTTTCCTCAACACCTAATTCGGTCAGAGTGCGGCTGACCATCAGCAGGGTATTATCCTCGAAGTCCTCGCACATACGGCGCATCTGGTCGATTTCTTCGCAAGCGAAGGGATAGGCCGTGTCGATATCCGGCGCGCCGTAACGCTCAACAAAGGTCTTCGCCAGGGTCTGGCGCAGCTGCTCCAATTCGGCTTCCGTGATGTTGCAGACGCCCACAAAACTGGCGCGCCCGCCAGACTCTATGCTGTACCAACCGTTGGTGAAAGCCTGGCGGGCCTTACCCTTCAAATCTGCTTCGGTCCAATTGGAAAATTCGAACCCGCCGGAGATGGCCCACTCGCCACTGGGGGCTGGCGCTTCGAACACATTTTCATCGGACACATCCAGTCGCAGGCTTCGGGCCAGTTTCATGTGCGCTCCGCGAATTTAATCAAACTCAATGTCTCGGTCATGTCATCCTGGCGTAATAGCATCCGGCCTTTTTCATCCAGTCCAACAAAAAGTCCGGATCTTGGCTGATCGATCATCTTGCCCTGGGTGTCACAGCGTGGCCGCCATTCGTTGTGTACGCGCTCAAACCCACTGTCCAGAAAGTGGGTCAGCCACAGCAAAGTATGCTTGGACCAACTCTCCAGCAGCGCCATGGGGGTGATGTCGCTGCACCCCTCATCCAGCAGGCAGGTTTCATTCGGATTTTCGCCTGGCTCGTCGCTCACAGGTATAAAGGGCATATCGATACCGATGACTAACCAGTTAGGATACGCCTCTGGATCTGACACATCCGCCGCAAAGCGAACCCCACCACAGACCGCACCATTGACCTTGATACGGTCAGGCCATTGAAAGTGCACCGGCACTTCCGGTGGCGCCAGTGCGCCCAGACTCTCGGCCAGGCCTATCTGGGCAACATAGACCGCCAGAATTGCCTCTTCCAGAGGCTTTTCCGGCGCCAATACCAGGGCAGCGCGCAAGGTACCCCCTGCCTCAGAGTAAAAAACTGTGCCTGAATCGACACCCTCGATGGCCCTGCTGATGGCTTGATCAAAGGGATCCGTGTGCCTGGGCACCACCTCTCCCGTGAGTAACGGCGGAAACTGGGGCGACTCGATCATAGGATGGCCCGGGCGTATGCGTCAGAGGCCACAATTTCATCAGCGATGCGCTGGAAGGCCTGTGCCTGAGGGCTATCCGGCTTTGATACCACAATCGGGATGCCACCGTCCGAACCGATACGGATGTCCAGGTCCAGGGGAATCTCACCCAGAAAGGGTGCACCAATTTTTTGTGCCTCAGCCCGAGCGCCGCCGGAGCCAAAGGGATGGTGTTCTTTACCGCAGCCGTCGCAGACAAAGGATGCCATGTTTTCGATCACACCCATTAAGGGCACGTCCATCCGGTTGAACATATCAATGCCTTTGCGCGCGTCCATCAGCGCAATGTCCTGAGGTGTCGAGACCACAACGGCCCCCGCAACAAAGAATTTCTGGCTCAGGGTCATTTGAACATCACCGGTACCGGGAGGAAGATCCACCAGCAGCACATCCAGCCTGCCCCAATCCACCTGGTTCATCATCTGTTGCAGGGCCCCCATCAGCATAGGTCCGCGCCAGATGATGGCTTCGTCGTCCGGGGTCATCAGCCCCAGGGACATCAGGGTCACGCCATGATTACGCAAGGGCAGGATGGTATGCCCGTCGGGGCTGGATGGGCGGCCTGAAACACCCAGCATGCGAGGCTGGCTGGGTCCGTAGACATCGGCGTCCAACAGACCCACTTTAAGACCTTTCGAGGCCAGCGCGACAGCCAGATTGGATGCCACAGTCGACTTGCCGACACCGCCTTTACCCGAAGCAATGGCGATGATGCGATCAATCCCCTTCGGGTTTTTGTCTTGCGGCCGGGGCGCGTCGGTACCAATCAGGTTGGGTTGTCCGACGTCGGTATATTGAACCATGTTGTGTCCTGTTTGGTTTTTAGCTGTCCAGGTAGTCGTCACTGGTGCGAACCCGAGGACGGTCGCCCCCTGCCATGGGCGCTTTATCCCCATGGAACTGGGCTTTTACCCGACAGTTGTCACACATCTTGATCAACTGAACATTATCAGAGTTGGTGTACATCCAGTGCTGGTTTTCCAGTTTTTGCACGATTCGGTTAATGGTACTGGCGACGCCAAAGGGCGTGCCACATTTGATGCATTCGAAAGGGTCTTCGCCATGCAGTGCCCGGGCACTCAGCGCGTCCTTGGAAATATCCAACTGAGGTTTCAGCGTGATGGCCGTCTCGGGACAGGTGCTTTCGCATATGCCGCATTGAACACAGGCATTCTCCGTGAACTGAACCTCTGGCCGGTCCGGATGGTCTCCCAGGGCGCCGGTGGGGCACAGTGAAACACAGGCCAGGCAGAGCGTGCACTTATCGGAGTTGATCTCGATCGCACCATAAGGTGCGCCCGCTGGCAGGGGGATCGGCGTTTCGATCTTCCCTGCCATTGCCGCGACTGTGACCCGCGTGATGTCCCGGCGGCCGCCGACCAGTAAAACCGGTTCGCTCACGCGACCAGCGTTATCCCCCGCCGCGCCAAGTTCGTTGTCGGAGATCACTCTGACACGACTGGGGGCGTTGTGGCTACCGATAAGCATGGCCTGAGCCAGCTTTACTTCGGCGGCAACAACCTGGCGGTCGGTCTCGTTGTCCGCCAGGATCAGGACTTCAGCGTAGCCCGCTCCAAACGCGGCCAGTACCTCAGCATGGCCAATACGATCGACATGTTCCAGTCCCAGCGGGATAAGATCGTCCGCCAGCCCCTCGCCATATCGCGCCAACTGGGTAATGGCGTCAGCGCCATCGCCCAAGGTGTGGAAAACCAGACGCGGAGCTTCGTCGGTTTGTTCCCGGTAAACCCTGGCCATGACATCCACGGCTTTGGTCAGCGCCTCGAAGGGCGTTTCGTTCATGGTCACGGCTGAGGTCGGGCAAACCGCCGCACAGGACCCGCAGCCAGCGCAAATATCGGAATCGATTTGGATGTGATCACCGGCGGAAAAGATCGCCTCGGTGGGACAGACCTCCAGGCAACGGGTGCAGCCAGGTTTGTTCGCCCGGGAGTGCGCGCATAACGATTCTTCCAGCTTGAAATACACGGTTTTCTCGAACTCACCAACCCGGTCTCTGGCAGTCAGAGCAATACGTTCCAACTCTCCGGTTTTGGTCGGGTCGGCCCAAAAGTAGCCGTTGCGTTTTTGGTGACTGGGAAATGCTGGCTCACCGCCACGCAAGTCTATAAACACATCACACTCACTATGAGCGGAAGCTTTAACCTGATTATAACCGAGAGCTCCGCGACCAGCGAGATTCAGAGTCTGCAACTGAGCAAACTCCAGTTTAAAGTTGCCCAGCGCGCCTTGGGCGGTCGTCAATTGGCCTTTAGCCATGTCGTAACCGGCGGAGGGCAGCTGTATCGGCCCCGCATCGTTGACGATACAGGTGACGCCCAGCTCGTCCTGTACCAGCTCAGCCATCCTGACGGCCTTCTCGGTAGGGCCGACAATGCAACACACACCGCTGGACTCAATCGTTTTAACAGGCGCCACAGGAGCCGTTAGCTGGGCCGCAGCGATCAAGGCGGCTTGTTTGGCGTACAGGCGCCAGGAGTCAGCGGTCGGTGAGCTCCAACCGGCCCGATCCCGAATGTCGATTGAGCCCAGCGGCACCGAATGTTGAATCTCAGCCTGAATATCTTCGCTCAAGCGTTCGAACGAGGCAGCCTGCTGGCCACAGGCGATGAGCACTTCATTGCTGCCGCCCAAGTGCTCGGCGGCAATATTCATTTCAGTGCCGCACAATTGATCCACCACGAATACCTGCTCAGCTCCCGCAGCCGTTTGCAGTACCTCGGGACTAAAAGACTGAGTTTTGTCGCAGGTGCACAACAGTAGGGTTTTGGGTGCCGTCATCAGAATTTTAACCCTCTCAGTTATTATTGTACGTATATGTGTTTATCCGATATTGTCGAGGATGACACAGCTGCCAGTCATTGGACAATTGGATAATTGGCTAATTACCGGTGCTCTGCTAATTTGATTAGAGAGAGGTGTTATGAGCCGTAACATAGAGAGTTGGAAGCGCGAGTTAAAAATCGGCGCCGTCGTTCGACGGAAGCCCGGTGTGACACAGTGGGCTCGGGATAACTGGAAGCCGACGGCTGTTTTACCAGGTGCACCGGATGCGTTCTGGAAAGAACTGGTTCGCGACGGCGAGGTAGTTGATTACCACGCTGGCACTGTGACTATGGAATTATTTCGCGCCGATGTAGAAGGTTACCTCGTATCCCTGAATATGGCTGCCCCTTCCGTCTGGGTCATAATGGATAGAGATCAGACTAATCGATCGCCTTCAGGATGGGTTGTCAGCGCCGTTACTGCCAGTGCTCATGAGGCGCTGGACGCTCTGGATAGTGGCGAAAGCCAGGTCGAAGCTGTTCCGATTCCCGAATCCTTAGCGGCCTGGATTAAAGAGTTTATCGACATGCACTACATCGAAGAGCCGTTCAAGAAACGTCGTCGTGACGAGGTCCGTATTGACGGCATCGAGGACGGCAAAGGTGATGCGCGTATTTCTCAAGAAAGCGATGTCTTCCGTTCACCCACCGACATTAAAAAATCGAGGGTGCATTGATGGCCGAGTCACGATTACAGCGCTGGTCGCGCAAAAAAACTGAAGCCAGCAAGGAACCAGAGCTTTCCCCACCGTCGTCCGTTGAGCCTGAACCATCACCCGAAGAGCGAGAGCTGGCCATCAATGAGGCCTTGCCTGAGCACGAGGTGCTAGAGAAGTACAATTTACCGAACCCGGATGCCATTGAACTCGGTACCGATTTTACAGGGTTCATGCGCAAAGAGATTCCTGAACTCCTGCGCCGCCGGGCCCTGCGCTCGCTCTGGAAATCCAACCCCGTTCTGGCGGTGCTGGACGGGCTCAATGACTATGATGAAGATTTCACGGACGCTGCCAGTGCAGGCAATGTTGTGAAGACCCTGTACAAGGTAGGCCAGGGTTTTGATAGAACCCCAAAAGCTGATGAGGAAGTCGGGGATCAGATTCAAGAGCAACAAGAGCCGGCGGAGGCTTCGGAAATTTCTACCCCTGCAGGAGTAGATGCGGCTGTAACTGAGAATGCACCAGATAGCGTCGCTGAGAAATCCGAGCTCGAACCCGTCATTGAACCTTCCTCAACGCGGCGCGTCGAACCCGTTGTTACTGAGGCAGAACCTGCACCGCGTTATCGACCAAGGATGAGTTTTCACTATTAAGTCGGTAGTCAGAACCCAAGTTGCGCCCGGGGGTGATTGGGGCTATAAGATGAAGATAACAATTTAAATAAAGACATAATATGAGAGAGAAACAAGTTGTCCAACACTGCGGAAGTCCGGTGCCCTCGCTCGATCAGTAACGAAGATCGCGCGAGAGCACAAATGTACCAACTTTTGGGTGCCCTACTGGGCGGCCCACCTTCGAGTGAGCTACTTAAAGGCCTAGCATCCTTGCAGGGCGGTGATACTGCTATGGGGATAGCCTCCAAGACCTTGGCTGCCCTGGCCGAACGCACCTCACCTGACGCCGCCAATCGCGAATACAACAACCTTTTTATCGGGGTTGGCCGTGGTGAACTGCTTCCATATGCCAGTTATTACCTGACCGGTTTTCTGAACGAGAAGCCTCTTGCAGATTTGCGTGGCGACCTGATGGCCAGAGGCGTCAGAGCCATCGATAACGTTAAAGAACCGGAAGATCATATAGGCACACTTTGCGAAATCATGGCGGGAATCATTACGGGCGAGTTTGAGTGCGACAGTGATCTGTCTTCGCAAAAAGCCTTTTTTGAAGCGCACCTGACAAAGTGGGCAGCGTTGTTTTTTACCGATTTGGAAAAAGCGCAAACTGCAATTTTCTACGCTCCGGTGGGCTCACTGGGTCGTGCTTTCATGGCGGTAGAGACTGATGCATTTGCACTTCAATAACCGGGATCAGCCTGATCCCTCAACCCAGGTGGAGGTTTCCTATGGACAACCAAAAGCGTGACAACAGCCGTCGCAATTTCCTGCGAATGGCGGCAATTGCAGTTCCATCTGCCGTTGCAGTGGTGGTTGCACCGAATGCCGCAGCAAAGGTCGTCCAGGACGCCCCTAAAAGCCGCGGTTTACGTGACACTGAGCACACACGTAAATATTTCGAATCGGCTCGCTTTTAAGGAAGTGTGAGTGATCCAAAGTTGCAAAAGGCTCTTGGATGATCGCGCTGCCAGTAAAACGAGAATAAAAAAAAGAGAGAGGTAATCGATATGTTAAGGAAGAAAACCAACGGGGTAGCGAAAGGCTCCCGTGCGGGATCTTTACTTTCATCCCTCGCTGCTAAAACAATGGACCGTCGTGGTTTCTTGGCCGCCTCCGGTGTCGCAGTGGGTGGCTTGGCGGCTTTGTCACTGCCGTCGACACGCGTCAAAGCTGCGACCCCATCGACACAGGGTGGCGAAGTCGTTCTCAAAAAATCAGTGTGTACGCACTGCTCGGTCGGCTGCACGGTCGAAGCTGAGGTTCAAAATGGCGTATGGACCGGCCAGGAACCGGGTTGGGATAGCCCCTTTAATATGGGTGCTCACTGCGCAAAGGGCGCATCGGTGCGTGAGCACGGACACGGTGAACGCCGCCTGAAATATCCCATGAAAATGGTCAACGGCCAGTGGGAAAAGATTTCCTGGGATGTGGCGATCAACGAGATTGGCGACAAAATGTTGCAAATCCGCGAAGAGAGTGGCCCTGACTCGGTCTACTGGCTGGGAAGCGCCAAGTTCTCTAACGAAGGGTCCTACCTGTTCCGCAAATTTGCCGCCTATTGGGGCACCAACAATACCGATCACCAGGCCCGAATCTGTCACTCCACGACGGTCGCCGGCGTAGCCAACACTTGGGGCTACGGGGCGATGACCAACTCGTACAACGACATGCACAACTCCAAGGCGATCTTCATCATTGGGGGCAACCCTGCTGAAGCGCACCCGGTGTCGCTGCTTCACATTCTGAAGGCCAAGGAACAGAACAACGCGCCGCTGATTGTCTGCGACCCGCGTTTTACGCGCACGGCGGCCCATGCGGATGAGTATGTTCGTTTCCGTCCCGGTTCCGACGTCGCGCTGATCTGGGGCCTGCTCTGGCACATTTTCGAGAATGGCTGGGAGGACAAAGAGTTTATCCGTACCCGCGTATACGGCCTGGACGACATCCGCGAAGAAGTAAAGCGCTGGAACCCTGAAGAAGTTGAGCGCGTTACTGGTACTCCGGGTGCTCAACTGGAGCGTGTAGCACGTACTATGGCCAACAACCGGCCGGGTACCGTGGTCTGGTGCATGGGTGGTACCCAGCATTCCAACGGTAATAACAACACCCGTGCCTACTGTGTGCTGCAACTTGCGTTGGGTAACGTCGGTGTTCCGGGGGGCGGCACCAACATCTTCCGTGGGCACGACAACGTTCAGGGTGCCACCGACCTGGGCGTGCTGGCCGATACCCTGCCTGGCTACTATGGTCTGGCAGCTGGCTCCTGGGCCCACTGGGCCCGAGTCTGGGAAGAAGATCTGGACTGGCTGAAGGGACGTTTTGCCACCATGGACAAAGACGGCAAATCCGTGGCCATGATGAACGAGAAGGGCATTACCGTATCCCGTTGGATCGATGGTGTTCTGGAAGCCAAAGAAAACCTTGACCAACCAGACAACACCCGGGCCATGGTTCTGTGGGGTCACGCGCCCAACTCGCAGACCCGTATGCTTGAAATGAAAGAAGCTATGGAAAAGCTGGATCTGCTGGTCGTTGTGGACCCCTATCCCACCGTATCAGCTGTGCTGCACGACCGGAAGGACGGCGCCTACCTGTTGCCCGCGACTACCCAGTTCGAGACATCAGGCTCAGTTACCGCTTCCAACCGCTCACTGCAGTGGCGTGAAAAAGTCATCGAGCCGCTGTTCGACTCGAAGGTCGATCACGAAATCATGAAGCTGTTTGCCGACAAGTTCGGTTTCACCGACCGCATGTTCCGCAATATTACCGTCGAAGGCGACGAGCCGGTAATCGAGGACATCACTCGCGAATTCAACCGCGGTATGTGGACCGTTGGCTACACCGGTCAGTCCCCGGAGCGTCTCAAGAAGCACATGGCGAACCAGCACCACTTCGACAAGACGACCCTGCGTGCGGTGGGCGGGCCTTGCGATGGCGACATCTACGGTATGCCGTGGCCATGCTGGGGCACGCCCGAGATGAACCACCCAGGCACACCGAACCTGTACGACATGTCGATGCCGGTGTCTGAAGGCGGCCTTACCTTCCGTGCCCGGTATGGTGTCGAGCGCGACGGCGTGAACCTGCTCGCTGAAGGCGTTTACTCGAAGAACTCGGAGATCAAGGACGGGTATCCAGAGTTCACCATGCAGATGCTGATGGACCTGGGCTGGGATGGAGACCTTACGGCCGAAGAGCGTGCCAGCATTGAGGCGGTTGCAGGCCCCGAGACTAACTGGAAGACCGACCTGTCAGGCGGCATACAGCGCGTTGCCATCAAGCACGAGTGCGCACCCTTTGGTAACGCCAAAGCGCGCGCGATTGTCTGGAACTTCCCGGACCCCGTGCCGCTTCACCGCGAACCGCTTTACACCAATCGTCGTGACCTGGTGGAAGACTACCCGACCTATGCCGACAAGCAGTTCTGGCGTGTTCCGACCCTGTACGAGTCAATTCAGAAGAAGGACTTCAGCGAGGACTTCCCCATCATCCTGACCTCAGGCCGGCTGGTCGAGTACGAAGGTGGTGGTGATGAGAGCCGTTCAAACCCTTGGCTGGCGGAACTGCAGCAGGACATGTTCATTGAGGTGAATCCGCGGGATGCGAATAACCTGAATCTCCGTGATGGCGAAGACGTCTGGGTTTCCGGCCCTGAGGGCGCGCGCATCAAGGTGAAAGCAATGATCACCGAGCGCGTCGGCGAAGGCGTAGCGTTTATGCCGTTCCACTTTGGCGGACACCTGGAAGGTAAGGACCTGAGGCACAAGTACCCCAAAGGCGCCGATCCATACGTTCTGGGGGAATCCACCAACACGGTTCAGACATACGGGTATGACTCGGTCACGCAGATGCAAGAGACCAAATGCACCCTGTGTTCGATTTCGCCAGCATAATAAGAGGTATATAACATGGCACTTGAAGGTCAAGCACGCGCAAAGTTTCTTTGCGACGCCGAACGCTGCATCGAATGCAATGCCTGCGTTACGGCCTGTAAAAATGAGCATGAAGTTCCCTGGGGCATCAACCGTCGCCGCGTGGTCACCATCGAAGATGGTAAACCCGGAGAACGTTCGATCTCGGTAGCTTGCATGCACTGCTCAGACGCGCCCTGTATGGCCGTTTGTCCAACAGATTGCTTTTACCAGACCGATGACGGTGTGGTTTTGCACTCTAAGGACCTGTGTATTGGTTGTGGGTATTGTTTTTATGCCTGTCCATTCGGCGCACCCCAGTTCCCCCAGGCGGGCAACTTTGGTAGCCGTGGCAAGATGGACAAGTGCACGTTCTGTGCAGGCGGTCCTGAAGAAGACAACTCCAAAGCCGAGTTCAATAAGTACGGGCGCAACCGTATTGCCGAGGGCAAGTTGCCGATCTGTGCGGAAATGTGCTCGACCAAAGCCCTGTTGGCCGGTGACGGTAACGAGGTTTCGGACATCTATCGCCAGCGCGTGGTGAACCGTGGTTTCGGTTCAGGCGCCTGGGGATGGGGCACGGCCTACGAGAAGAAGGGTGCCTGAGCAAGCCTGATCAAGCCGGGGCCTTTGGGCCCCGGAATCGATTAAGGCAACGAGTTCTTTTTGTTGGTTCTATTGGAGTGCTTTCATGACCCTTAAAATATTGGGTGCCGTCGTCTTTGCACTGGCGACACTGGTCTCTAACCCTGGTTTGGCGCAGGAGGCCCCGGAGGCTGATCGTGCGGGTACCGGGGGTGCTCAGACCCTCGAAGACATCATGGCTCGGCAGGAAAAACAGGAAGTTGACGAAAGTTTTCGGTCTGAAAACCTGGGTGACCCAGCCAATGCGGCGGGGATCAGCGATCAATTGGGTACCCAGGGCGGGGTTTCTGACTCCGATACCTGGCGTGGTATTCGCTATAACGAGAGTGATATCAGGACGCAAGCACGAGGTCCAGCAGCTGACGTCCTGATTCAGGACGGCGGCATGCCTTGGTACAAATTGCGTGAAGGTCCGATCATTACCTACGGCGGTCTGGCTTTGTTAGGTATTATCGCGTTGCTGATAGTGTTCTACTTCGTTCGCGGCAGAATCAAGATCGACGGCGGTCCTGCAGGCACTACGATAGAAAGATTCAAAGCCATCGAACGATTTGGCCATTGGCTGTTGGCGGGCTCGTTTGTCGCTTTAGCGATAACGGGTCTGTTTACCTTGATGGGGCGCAGTTTCCTGATCCCTGTTATCGGGCAGGATGCTTTTTCTACTTTGGCTGTGGGCTCCAAGTGGGTCCACAACAATATTGCCTGGGCGTTTATGTTGGGGTTGGTGTTGACCTTCTGCATGTGGGTGGCGCACAACATTCCCAACAAGCTTGATTGGCACTGGCTTAAGGTGGGCGGCGGTATTTTTACCAAAGCCCATCCGTCTGCAAAGAAGTTCAACGCCGGGCAGAAAATTGTTTTCTGGACCGTGATGGTATTGGGTTTTTCAGTCTCATTGTCAGGCCTGTCGCTGTTGTTCCCGTTTGAATTGATAATGTTTGCCGATACCTTTGCCGCCATCAACAGTGTTGTGGGGACGGATTTCCCGACAGCCCTTACGCCCCACGAAGAGATGCAGTACGCCAACATTTGGCACTCGATTGTGGCATTCGTGATGATGGTAGCCATTATCGCCCACATTTATATCGGCTCTGTCGGTATGGAAGGTGCCTTCGATGCCATGGGTAACGGTCATGTTGATGTCGAGTGGGCGCGCCAGCACCACGACCTGTGGGTAGCTGAGGTCGAAGCCAAACAAGGCAGAGGAGAATCATCGTGAAAGTTATGATTTCCGCATTTGTCGCAGCTTTGATCATTGCCGCCATCGCCCCGGCCGCTCTGAATCAGTTCGGGTGGTCCTCAGCTGAGCAGACCAGCAGTGAGAATGTACGGCTTGACTGATCAGTCAGTGTCACAGCAAACAGAGGTACACCAGATCGACGCCGTCGGTTTGGTGTGCCCACTCCCCATTTTGCGTTTCAAAAAACGCATTCAGAATTTGCCCAGCGGCACGCAAGTCGAGTTGCTGGCCGATGACCCCAGCGGCCGTCGAGACCTACAGTTACTTTGTGAACTGACCGGCCACAGGATCGAATGGGTCCGCGAGGAGGATGCTGGCGTCTTCCGTTGTCGTATCTGTTTAGCATAGCTGGCGCTCGCGCTCGGAATCGTTGAACCGCTACAGTATGAGGCACTGCCACCCAGCAAAGTCCGCAGCGTGCTTACAAAATGAAAAATGTGTCCGCGTTCGGAATTTGATAGCATCTTGCCAACACGAGCCACAGCACCCCTCAACTTAAGGACGAGACAAGCATAAAGTGGAAGCCTGCATTGGGTATAGCTCCGTGAAATGCCCAGTTGCCCCGCTTTTTGAGATCACAGACCTGGTTCCACGAAGGGTAACTCTCAAGTGAGGTATGGTATCAACTTTTAATGGATGCCTGATTCATGCACCCACTCCACTTTACCGATGCCACCACGCCCTTTGCGATAGCCTATTCCGGGAGCTACTCGGTACCTCTGGTCATCCTTTCAGTGTTCGTTGCCATCCTGGCAGCCTTTGCCAGTATCAGCCACGTGGATCTTATGCGCGCCACCAAGTCAGCGTCGGTACGCTTCCGCTGGCATCTGATTGGCGCGGTGGCCATGGGGGTTGGCGTCTGGACGATGCATTTCATCGGCATGATGGCTTTCCGCCTGCCACTGGCTGTTTATTTCGAGCCCGGAATGACCCTGTTATCGGTACTTCCAGCCATCGCCGCCGGTTATATCGCGCTGAGTATATTGCACAAGAACAAACCTGGTGTTGCTGCCATCATGGTGGGCGGCGCCCTGATGGGTCTGGGGATTGGTGTCATGCACTACCTCGGTATGAGCGGAATGCGTGTCGAGGCACACATGCTGTATCAGCCCGGACTTTTTTTGCTATCTATCATTGTTGCGGTTGTAATGGCGAGTGCCGCCTTGTCAGTACCTCGGCTAATAGTGGTTATGCAGGGTGAAAGCTACACCCTCAACTATGGCCTTTTATTCAAACTCATCAGCGCTTCGCTCATGGGGATCGCAATATCAAGCCTCCATTATGTGGCCATGACCGCAACCGTTTTCCTGCCCATAGACGGAGCATCTACACCAATTCCAACGCAGACGTTGGATCAAGCCCTAATCGCGACACTGGCTGTCATTGCCAGCGTCTTCATCCTGGTGATGTCCACCGTTACCGTAGTATTCCGGTTCCGCATCATCGCGGCCGACAGGATCGCCGAGGCCTCCGCAAACGCAGCCCGGCAACTCGAGGATCGTTTCAGCAAGCTCGTCCCCCGTCTTCCGGGGATGGTGTATCAGTTTCAGATGGACCCCGACGGCCATATGTCCTTCCCATACGCCAGCGAAGCCATCCAATCCGTTCACGGTGTCACGCCGGATGAGGTAAAGGATGATGCCACCTCAATTTTCCGGATCATTCACCCGGATGATCTGGAGGGTGTCAGGGCATCCATTCGTGAATCGGCCGCAACTCTCAAGGTGTGGCGGCATGAATACCGGGTTCGCCTGAATCACGGAGAACGCTGGCTTCAAGGCAACGCCATGCCGGATCAGATGGCGGATGGAGCCATACTCTGGAATGGTTTTATCACCGATGTGAGCGAACAGAAGCAAGCCGAGGCACGCATCCATGAACTGGCATTTTACGACGATTTGACTGGCCTGCCGAATCGACGCCTGTTCGAAGATCGCATGGAATTGGCATTGGCGTCATCTCAACGACACCAGCAATATGGCGCCCTGCTGTTTCTCGATCTTGACGATTTCAAAAGCCTCAACGACACCCTGGGTCATTCTTTTGGTGATGAGTTGCTCAAGATCCTGGCCCACACACTCATCACACGCCTTCGGGGGATCGACACTGTTGCCCGGGTCGGCGGGGACGAATTTGTCGTTATCATCGGAGATATTGGTGCAGAAGAAGAGCTGGCCACACAGCATGCAGGGCGTCTTGCTGACGATCTGCTCAAACTCCTGACCGAACCGGTAAATCTGAACGGCTATCAGTATCGATGTGCAGCGAGCGTCGGTATAACACTGTTCAAAGGCGCCGATCACTCCCGTGAAGAGCTGTTGAGACGGGCTGACACCGCCATGTACGAGGCGAAATCCGCAGGCCGCAGCATGATTCGTTTCCACGATCCACACACCCAGTCCATTCTGACACGACGCTTTCGCCTGGAAAGCGAACTAAGACATGCTATGGATCGGGGTGAACTGTATCTTGTCTATCAGAAACAGGTGGGTCGCAGTGGCCTCTGTGTGGGGGTGGAAGCTTTGCTACGCTGGCAGCATCCGGAGCGAGGCTTGATCCCCCCACCAGAGTTTATTCCGATCGCCGAGGACAACGGCCTGATCATTCCCCTGGGGCAATGGGTGCTGGAGACCGCTTGCACCCAACTCGCCATCTGGCAGGCTCAACCGCCCACAGAGAGCCTGCAAGTGTCGATCAATGTCAGTTCCAAACAATTCCATCAAGTCGATTACGTCGAACAGGTTATGGCCACTATTCGACTATCCGGTGCCCGACCGGAAGGCTTGTGCCTGGAACTGACCGAATCTCTGGTATTAGCCGACCTTGATGATGCCTTGCTAAAGATGCATGCCTTCAGAGCGCAAGGTATCCAGCTTTCCATGGACGACTTCGGGACTGGTTACTCTTCCATGGCCTACCTGTGCCGACTTCCCTTCGACGAGGTCAAGATCGACAAATCATTTGTACAGCAGACAGGAGAGAATAACTCCGGCAACGAGTGGATCATTATCGAGGCAATTATTAACATGGCGCATAACCTCGGCATGCGGGTAGTGGCTGAGGGCGTGGAAACCGGGAACCAGCATCATCTCCTGGCTCAGCTTGATTGTGACTGCTTCCAGGGCTATTACCTGGGGCGCCCCGTTGATCTGCAAGCTATGAACCTAAGCCTTTCAGTGCATATTCCTGATCAGCTTAGGCACGATCATTCCAGCGCTTAACTGGGTTCGGCCAAGGCTTTTACGGTTGCTATTTCACTGCTGCAGGGTAAATCCTATCCATCACTAACTTGAAGGAAACAGACTCATGGCACTTTGCCCGTTTCATCTAGCCATTCCCGTATACGACCTGCCAGCGGCACGGCATTTCTACGGCGAGACGTTCGGCCTGGCTGAAGGCCGGTCGAGCGATCACTGGGTCGATTTTGACTTCTATGGCCACCAGCTGGTGATCCATGAGCATCCAAAGACCGCCTCACAGGAAAGCGCGCATACCAACGCGGTTGATGGCCACGACGTGCCAGTGCCGCATTTCGGCATCGTGCTGGAATGGGCGCAGTGGGAAGCGCTGGCCAAGCGGCTGCGTGAATGCGATACACAGTTCGTGATCGAGCCCTATATCCGTTTCAAGGGAGAGCCGGGTGAGCAGGCGACGATGTTTCTGTTCGACCCCTGTGGCAATGCACTGGAGTTCAAGGCATTTGCCGACATCGGCCAGCTCTTCGCCAGGTAAAGATTTGGGGCCCCGCCACAACTACACTACAACTTCCGAGGCAGGGAGGGCTTCATCAGCAAGAGCCCTCCAGAAGCCGGGCCGGACTCACCTGATTATCTCGCCTACCCTCTCGCTATATCCGGCAACGGAATGAACTCAACCTCGTCCCCGATCACCTTGTCAAAACGCCCGGCCTGCCAATCATCTT
The DNA here is from genome assembly GCF_040882185.1 of Marinobacter sp. GTDB lineage: Bacteria > Pseudomonadota > Gammaproteobacteria > Pseudomonadales > Oleiphilaceae > Marinobacter. The sequence goes on from NZ_JBBEBW010000006.1 coordinate 35,344, forward strand.
TAGCCTGGGTGATACGCTCCTTGCGTGACGATACAAAATTCCATTCGATAAACCGCCGCCCTACCGGTTCGCCACCGATCACAACCAAACGGGTGTCTTCGTCCGCCGTAACAGTTACCAATTCTCCCCGGGAGAATACCGTCATGCTATGGGTCGGCAGATAACTGCCTGCCGCCTTGAGAGCACCCTCTACCACATAGACCGCCCGTTCAGCCGTATCCGGAAGTACCAATGACTGGCCAGCTTTCAGAATCGCCTCGGCATATAATGTTTCCGAGAACTGCTGAACCGGTGACGTGGCACCCCAGGCGCTGCCGATCATGAGCCGCACACTAACGTCGTCCACTGTCAGAACCGGAAATTCGTCAGCTTTGTAATGATGGAAGCCCGGATCGGTTTCCTCGTGCTGTTCGGGCAGTGCCAGCCAAAGCTGAAGCCCGTGCAGCCGATGCGCAACACTGGTGATATCCGGTCGTTCCCGCTCAGAATGGGTAATGCCCCTGCCTGCCACCATCAGATTGACGTCTCCGGGGCGAATGGGTTGCAGGCTGCCCACGGAATCCCGGTGCAAAATTTCCCCTTCGAACAGGTAGGTCACCGTGGCAATACCAATATGTGGGTGCGGGCGTACATTGATGCCATCACCAGGAGAAAAGTCGGCTGGGCCCATTTCGTCGAAAAAGATCCAGGGGCCTACCATCTTACGCTTCGATGTCGGCAACAAACGACGCACGAAGAATCCCCCAAGATCCGCCACCCGCGGGCTCAGGATCAGTTCGATAGCCTGGCAGGGCACCTCCAGGGCATCGCAGTCCTGTTCAGCCGTCAGCAGAATATTGCTCATCTCGCACCTCCTGTCTGTTCAGCAAAAGGTGGTGATCGCCGCAACTGGGCGCTACCCGGTCGTCATTGCGTTAATCACCCTCAGGTTCGAAAAGCACATAAACCAAGCCTGATAATACTCCACAAACGCAATCTGGTGTCTGAATGAGCGGTGATCAAGAACGTTGATCACTCGCCCAATAAAAACCCCGAAATTGCAGCATTATAACGCCCGGCGTCCTCAATATAGGGCGCATGCCCCAGGCCACTGAGTTCCAGGTGACGCACGTTCGGTATTCTTGCCAGTAACGGTTCGGCCTTGTGCAGCGGCGCCACCTTGTCCTGGTCACAGGTAATGACCAGCGTGGGCGCTTGAATCCGGGTCAACTCCGGTTTCAGGTCCTCGGTCTGGATGGCCCACGCGGCGTTAGCAACACCCTCTGACCTGGACTCTGCCGCAATCTTCGCCACTTTACCGAAGATGATGTCGCTGGTGCCATCCGGCAACATGCCTTTCGCCCTCCACTCACCATAGACTTCGGGCGGCAAATCACGAAGCTCTTCAAGACGCCGCCGGTAACGCTCGTTAGCACCGCCGCTCTGACTCAGGCCATGCCCGGGATGGGTACAGGACAACACCAGGCGTTTAACCAGCGCGGGGTCGAGCGCGGCCATTTTCATTGCCACCAGCCCACCCATGGAGTGGCCAACGACGTTGACTGGCTCCGACCATATTCGCTTGGTGAATTCGATCGCAACCCGGGCCAGAGCTTCGACTGTATTCCCCGCCACATCCGACTTGCCGTAACCGGGGGCGTCCCATGCGATCATCTTCATCCCGGATGCAAGCACGCTGAGCTGATCTTGCCAGCTGGAAGCATTGCCGTTCAGGCCGTGGAGGAAGAGGACAGGTTCCCCTGTGCCGTTTTCCAGATAGCTGACCCAGCCGTGGTCCAGATTAACCCCGAATCGCGGAGCTGCTTTTCGTGTCCTGCGTGTATCATTCATGTGCCAACTCACTCTCTGTGCCGTGTCCTGGAACACTCAGTCCATATCCGCAAAAGGGTCATCTTCTTCACCAGAGCCCTGGAGTAACTCGTTTTTTTCACGTGAACCACGAGCGCTTGCGCCGTCGGGTCCATCCCCCAGGGGAAAGAGTGCTCGCTCTTTGTGGCCTGCCAACAGGTATCGGGCACCCGCTACCGCCATCTCCTGGCCGCTGTGGCCTATGCCGTAGACGGTTTCCAGTTCCCAATTGAATTCCGCGCCCAGCTCATCCGCTTTGGCTTTGTTAACCGCGTAGAATTTCTCACCTTTCTCCAGTCGGTGGGCGCCCTGAGCTTCGGCGATGTCCAGTTTGCTGAGTAGCCGATGGGAGGTGTCGTTATCGGCAGTGCCGAGCATCACTACGAGGTGATGCGCATAGGCCGGCTTCAGGTCCGCTTCTTCAATGCCTGTATTCTTGAGGCCATAGCGCAACGGCAAGGTCCAGTCCGGGAACGTATAGGTACCGGAATTGGCTGCTATCGCAGTGTCGATGCGTGCCTGGGGATACAGCATGACCATCCGGGTAACAAACTGCGCACCGCTGCCGTGGCCCCAGATGTCGTATTCGTTGGTCTCGAGCGCAAAGGCATTACGAAGTTTGTCAAAGGCGCGCTCCACGGCTGCAAAGGATGATTGCTCCGGCGGATTCCGCTGGCCTTTGGTCTCGTCTACAGAGGAGGAGTCCGGGGTCACCCAGTTGCCGGTCTGGTAGCCCCAGCCGGTCGGAAAATCTTCTTCTGATATTTCCGGGGCCACAATCAGAACGTTGTATTCATTGGCATAGGCGCCCCAGTAATCGCGATACACATCGGCATCACGACGCCCGCCGTGCATCACCATGACCACCGGAGTATCCGCCTTTAACTCGTCGGGGCGGGTGTACCACAGCCGCATGCTCACCGGCTTTTCGGTTGTACCCGCTTGCACCACGATCGAGCTGTAGCGCTCGAAGGTTTCCGGATCAAAAAGGTCCGACTCGCTGTCTTCCGAATAGGCAACAGGGTCCTTTGTTACCGTCTGACAGCCGGTCAGGAATGAGAAAAGCGCAACTAAAAAAACGGCGATCATCTTCATGGCGCAGGGCCCTTCATATTGTTGTTTATTGATGCTTTGCCTGGTGGCTGAACGTTTTTGCCTTCCAGCACTTAACAAAGGTGGCGTTGATAATTTCCGGCTTCGGAGCTTCTTCCCTGCACTGCTGTTCCGCGATGGGGCAGCGTGGATGAAAAGGACAGCCAGAAGGTCGGTTCATCGGGTTCGGGAACTCACCGGATAATCCCGGTGCAGGTACCCGGAGGTCCGGCGAAATGCTCAATGCAGAATCAAGCAGTGCGCTGGTGTATGGGTGCCTCGGGCTGGACAACACCTGGCTGCGATCACCGCACTCCACGATTTCCCCCAGATACATCACCGCCACCCGATCGGCCATATGCTGGACCACCGAGAGGTCGTGGGTGACGAACAGATAGGTAAGGTCCAGTTCGTCCCGCAAGTCCAGCAGCAGGTTCAGTATCTGAGCCTGCACCGACACATCCAGCGCGGAGGTGGGCTCGTCGCAGATCACAATCTCCGGGTCCATAATTAATGCCCGGCCAATGGCGGCACGCTGGCGTTGGCCACCGGAAAGCTGGTCCGGGTAGCTATTGAACACCCGTCGGGGCAGGCCCACATGTTCCATCATTGTGTGAACCTTGGCGCGCTGATGCTCTTTGGTGCCCAGGCGATTGACCACCAGCGGCCGACCGATAATGTCACCAATCGTTTTGCGGGGGTTCAGGGAAGAGTACGGATCCTGGAAGATCGGCTGGATCATTCGGGCGCGCTGCCTGGCAGGTAGAGTACTGATCTCGTGCTGACCCAGGCTGACGGAACCACAGTCGGGTTGTTGCAACCCCATTATAGTTCGCGACAGCGTGGTCTTGCCGCACCCCGACTCACCTACCAGCGCCAGCACCTCGCCCTTGCGAATATCCAGGCTGACATGATCCAGCGCCTTGAGCGACTTTTGCTTACCAAACAGCCCGCGACGTACCGGGAAGGTGCAACTGACGCCGTCCACCGTCAGAACTTTTTCGCCCGGTGTTTTCGGGAGTTCCATCGGCTTCTCGTCAGCAGCGCCGTCCAGGTTAGCGGAAGATTGATGCCGCGTTGCCTCCGGATCGTGACAGACGTAGGTCCGCCCTGCCCCAAGCTGCTTCCTGGGCGGCGCTTCCGTTTTGCAGGCGTCCACTGCCCGGGGGCACCGGGAGGCGAACGCACAACCCTGAATCCGGCCGGTCATGGACGGAACGATGCCCGGAATCGAGCCCAGCCGGTGCGCGGCATCCCCTCGATATCCTGGCACACACTCCAGCAGCCCCTGAGTATAGGGATGCTGCGGATTCCTGAGCACTTCCTCAGCGGTGCCGGTTTCCACTATGTCACCGGCGTACATCACGGCAATTTTGTCCGCAGAGCGGGACACTACTCCCAGATCATGGGTAATCAGGATCATCGACATGCCCAGCTCTTTTTGCAGATCCTGTAACAGGTACAGGATCTGCGCCTGAATGGTCACGTCCAGAGCGGTGGTGGGCTCATCTGCAATCAATAGGTCCGGCCCGTTCATCAGGGCCATGGCGATCATCACGCGCTGGCGCTGGCCACCCGAGAGTTCATGGGGATACTGCTTCAACCGGCTGGCCGGATCGGGCAGGCCGACTTTTTCCAGCAGGAAGATCGCCCGCCTTTCTGCCTCGGCCCTGGACACCTTGCGATGTAGGGTCATGGTCTCGGTCAGTTGGCGACCAATGGAGTAGACCGGATTCAGGCTGGTCATGGGTTCCTGGAAAATCATGCCTATTCGCTGTCCGCGCACTTTGGTCGCCAGTTCCCGCTCGCCCGAATGGGCGAGGTCGCTGCCGTCAAAATTAATGCAGGCGGCTGCGCGTCTGGCAGACGGAGGCAACAGATTCATGATGGCCAGTGCAGTCATGGATTTACCGGAGCCAGATTCGCCCACGATGCCCAGGGTCTCGCCTCGTTTGAGGTCCAGGCTGATACCCCTGACTGCTTTTAGCGTGCTCGAGTCGGTCGGGAGGTCAACACACAGGTTCTGAATATCCAGAATGGATGCTGTGCTCATATCAGTTCCTCCGATTGGTAACAGTGACATCGCGGACCCCATCGCCCAGCAGATTGATGGCAATCACGAGGATAAACAGCGCGATACCGGGCAGGATCACCAGCCACGGCTGGAAGAACATGGCAGTTTTGCCCTCGGCGATCATCAGGCCCCAAGACGGCAGCGGCGACGGAATACCAAGCCCCAGGAAGGAAAGTGTCGCCTCGTTCAGGATGGCTACCGCCACTTCCAGGGTGAAAATCACCATGATCTGGTTGGTCAGGTTCGGAAGCACTTCGCTTACTGCAATCTGGAACTTGCTGCACCCCATGGCGTTCGCAGCGGCAACAAAATCCAGCTCTCGCAAACGCAGAGTGGCGGAACGAGTCACCACCAGGTAGAACACCCAGTGGGTGACGCCGATGACAAAAATAACCACGGTGACCGACTGGCCGATCACGAACACCAGCGCCATGATCAATAGCAGACTCGGCACCGCCAACTGACAGGTCACCAGGAAATTGACCGCCTGGTCGATCCAGCCACCGAAATAACCCGCGAGAAGCCCTAACGTGACGCCAATCACTGCGCCGATGGACGCTGCACCAAGCCCGATGGCCATCGAAATGCGGGCGCCGTGGATAAGGCGGCTCAGATAATCTCGCCCCAGGTGATCAGTGCCCAGTAAATACTCCCAACTTCCGCCCTCATTCCAGACCGGCGGCAACATACGTAACGACAGGTTTTGCATGTACGGATCGTGTGGTGCCAGCCAGGGCGCGAACAGTGCGAACACCGCCATCACCAGCAGAATGCCAAAACCAATCTTCAGGCCATGATGTTTGCGCGCCCGCTTCAGGGCGGCCTTGGTGGGGGTGAGTCCCAGACTGCCTCCTTCATACTCTGGAGGTGTTTCAACGGAGGCGATACTGACATCGCCCAGTGTTTGTCTTATTGTCATCATTCACCCCATCCGGATCCGAGGATCAAGCCAGGCGTTGATCAGATCAGCCGCCAGCGTGAGCAATACAAAGGTCAACACAAATATCAGGATCAGCGACTGCACCGTGGGAATATCCGAATTAAAAATGGACTCCACCGCCAGTCGACCCAGCCCGTTCATGCTGAACACCGACTCCGTCACCACCGAGCCACCCAGTTTATTTCCGAGTTGCACCGCCAGTACGCTGACAATGGGCAGCAGGGCGTTGCGCATTGCCTGTTGCAAAATCAGCCGGTAGCCCATAAAACCTTTGGCCCGCGCGGTGCGGATGTAGTCCGAAGACAGCACGTCCAGCAGGCCTGTACGAGTCAGGCGCATAACCGCTGGCACCGAACTGGCACCGAGCACCAGCGAAGGAAGCACGTAGTGTTTCCAGGTCGCATCTCCGGAAACCGGAAAGATCGGGAAGGTGACGGCAAACAGGATGATCACCATCAAGCCCAGCCAGAAGTTGGGAATTGCCTGGGCCGATACAGCCGTCGATAAAGCAAAGCGGTCCACCCAGCTGTTGGGCCTCAGCGCGGCACTGATACCCAGTGGTAAGGCAATCAGGATCGTCACCAACAGCGACGACAGTGCCAGCAGGATAGTAACCCCGGCATGCTCCTGGATCAGGTCCACCACGGGCTGCTTCCAGAAGTAGCTCTTACCAAAATCTCCGTCGAATACGCCACCCAGCCAATCGCCATACTGGACCAGAACCGGACGGTCGAATCCGTACTGTTCTCGGATATCATCGACCATCTCCTGGGGCGCATCCTCGCCGGCGATGGTTTGGGCTGGGTCGGTGGCAAAATGGAAAAGCGAGAAGGTAGCGAAAGACACAGTCAAAGCCACCAGCAGCGCCATGAAGCCTCTACGCAGGACATAGTTCAGCATAATCACTGCCTCCAGCTGGCTTGCCAGAATCGGGGAACGCCGTCCTTGGGAACTGAAAACTCCAGCCCAGGCGTTAACAGGAAATTCTGGCTGTAGGAAAACATTGGAACCCAGTAGGCCTGCTCAGCTATCCGGTTCAGAGCCTTGCGATATAGTCGCTTGCGCTCATCGGAATCGATGGTTTGTTCGGCCGAGCTCACCGTGGCAGCAAGGGCTTCATCACCGCTGTAATTGCGGGCGGAATTGGCGGCGAAATGAACCCCGGTGGACGCCGAGGCGTCGGCTGTGCCACCGCTGCCGTAGGATGCAAAAAAAGCCTGCATATCCTTGCTGTTACGAACCTTGGAGAACACATTCAGTTTGACGAAGCGCAGATCGACATCCAGCCCGATGGCGTTCAGGTTGCTGACAACCGCCTCGGCTATGATCTTTTCCCGATAGGCCCAGAGCTTGAAGGAAAACCCATCCGGGTAGCCGGCTTCGGCCAGCAGTTGCCTGGCTTTTTGCGGGTTGTAAGGATAACGCGGGCCATCGGCACTGCACCCGAACTGGCGCGGGTGACAGGCAAAGTGGACTACCTCGGCGCTGCCACGCACCAGGTACCGGGTGATCTCCTCACGATTGATCGCATGGTTGATCGCCTGGCGCACCTTGCGGTTGACAAACGGCGAGTCTGGGTTGGCCTCCCCGGCAGCATCAAGAGTAATGTATCCGATGCGGATATCGTTGCCTTCCAGGCGTTTCACCCCCGGTAGGTGGCTCACGTTATCGGCCACGTCCGGTGGTACGTCCATCATGATGTCGATGCCACCGCTGAGCAGTTCCGCCTGCTGCGTACCCTGGTCAGGTATCACCCGGAAGATCATGTTTCTGATTGCTGGATTCGCTTTGGGGCTGGTCTGGTAGTAGCCCTCGAAGCGCTCCAGAACTATCTCTCGCCCGGCCCTGAAGGCCGAGACTCGATAGGGGCCGATGCCGTTTAAAGGCTGTGCTTCAGCGTCATCTTCCGCATCTTCGTAGGTCCCCTGCTTCCGCAAAGGGATGCTGATGGCCATGTCCCGCAATGCCATAGGGTAAGGCAACTTCAGATTAAAACGGACTTTCCGAGGCCCCAGCTTTTCGACGCTATCGAGCCAGCTCCGGATAACCGGGCCACGGCTGGTGTCGGATTCTTCGTTAATCACCCATTCGAAGGTGTAGATCACATCTTCCGCTGTAAGCGGGCTACCATCGTGAAACACCACGCCCTCCCGCAACGTGATTTCCAACTCGGTGTCCGATACCCACTCATAGGAGGAAGCCGCCAGCGGGACGAACTCAAGGGACTCCGGATCCACAAAGAACAGGCCGTCATCGGTCAACCGGGAAAGAATCAAGCCTTCCCGCTGAATGGAATACAACCGGTCCACGGTTGTCAGCGGCTTGGAAAGAGCAACCACAAGCGTGTCGTTATCCGGGCCTGCGTTGGCATGAAAAGACAGTGCACACAAGGCAATCAAGCCAGTGAGGCAGTTACCAATGGGCACTGGGGGCCGCGTCCTCATGTCTCCTCCTATTGTAATTATTGGAGCACTTGATCGTTGTCTGGTGTGTATAAAGATCAAAGATTGAAAGCAGTTTAAGCAGCCTCGATTGATTTTAAAATTGAATATAAGTCATATTCATATGCATTTAATGCATCTAAAGCGGAAGCCGCACCATCTCACATCAGCTTAACTGGTCAGAATCGCATGCTCACCCAGGGCGGCAACCACCTCTTCCTGCAGGCAGCGAACCAGGCTGGTAGTAACCGGCGTTTCTTCAAAGCCCGGCGGGAACAACAATACGAACTGCAAGCCGTAATTCGGACTAAGGGGCCGCAGGCAAAACCTTGACTGATCTACCGCCAACGCGGCCAGGCGATCAATAATCGTTACCCCCAGGCCTTCCACCACCATCTGGCAAGCCAGCACACTGGAGGTGGTTTCTATCTTGCAATCAAGTGTTACACCCGCCGCTTGAAAAATTTCTTCCATCTGGAAACGAGGGCGCAACCCTGGCGCCAGGGCAATAATGGTGTATTCAGCCATTTGCGCCGGCGTCACCGTGTCCAGAGATTCAAGAGGGTGGCCACGGGGAATCATCACCATGGCATTGGTATCAAAGAAGGGCCGCTGGATAACAGAAGGGTGATTGCAGGGTTTAGTGAGCGCTACTGCGATGTCGTAGTGACGTCCAGCCACCCATTGTTCGATGTCGCGGTGCCCTCGCACGTCCACACTGAAACGCTGCTCCGGATGTTCCCGGACAAACCGTGCCAGCGCAGGCGAAACCAGACTGTTGGCCAGTCGTGCCAGGGCCACAATGCGCAGGGTCCGGGTACCACCGGCTTTGATTTCCTGGACGATGCGGGGGAGATCATCCAGATTGGATAGTATCTTCTCCGTTTCCCGATAGAATTCTTTGCCTTCAGGCGTCAGTACCAGCCGGCGCTTCTCCCGCTTGAACAGTTTCAGCTTCAGCTCGGCCTCCAGCGTTGAGATCAATCTACTGGTTGCAGGCTGACTGAGGTTCATCACCGAGGCTGCCGCCACTAGAGACCCATGAATGACCACTGCGCGGAAGCATTTCAACTTTTTGATATTCAATGGCTTCTCCTGGTTACATGCAGAAAACGCATATACCTATCTAATGTTTTCAATTTACATAGGTATCAATAGTAGCCGATAAAGTAAGCGTGGAAAGCGCCATGAGACCAGAACGATTACAAGCAGATGTCTCAAACTGGCCGAATACAATCAGGTGAACTCTACGGACGACACCTTACAAAACAAGAAACCGGAGGCAATATGAGGTGTTTTAATTCGCTGCTGGCGGCTGGTGTCGTCGGTCTGACGGCACTCCCCGCATCTGCGCTGGAAGTTGAAGTGGGTGGCCAGGTAAACCGTGCCATCATGTACGTGGAGGATGGCTACAGCGCCAATAATCTTGGCGTAGGTTCAGACACTGAGTTCTATCATGTCGACAACCGGAACAGCCCGACACGCTTCAACATCGGGGGTACGCAACGATTATTCGAGGGCTGGACGGCAGGTGCCCTGATCGAACTGGGTGTTTTTTCAAACGCCTCCAATGATGTCGACCCGGACAACAAGTCCACGGATGCTGAAGTGGACGAGCGTATTACCGATGCGTTTGTGGACTCGCCTTATGGCAAAATTACCCTCGGCCGTGGCGAGGGCGCCGCCTATAACGCTGGTCGGCGGGACTACTCAGGCACCGGTGTAGTCAGCTTCCGCAACCCGAGTCTTATTGGCGGCAGCCTGCGGCATGGGATGAAAGACTCTTCCTTCAAGCGGACGTTCGACGCCGATGGGAATTTCACCGGCACCGAACCTTTCGACACCCAGAACCCGGCACAGAACGAAGTCACCATCGCCGGTAGCATGCGGGACTACAACTTCGAGAACCGACATGACCGCATTCGCTATGACAGCCCGCGTCTCGGGCCGGTTACGCTCTCAGTCAGCGCTGGTCATGACAGCGGGGACGGAGGTCACGAATCAATCCTGCAAGTGGGTTTGAAGTCAGGGTTACGAGCGCCAGGAGGTCGCCTGCTTCTTGGCCTGGGGTACTCCAGGGCGAGACGGAACGCCGATGACCCGGCCTCATCGTTTGACCCCGACTCCGGCGTCGATCCTGATATCAATACCTACGGCGGGTCCGTATCATACTTTCACAGCACTACCGGCCTGAACCTGACCCTGGCAGCAGTCAATTATGAGCTGGACCTGACAAGCGAAGAGAAATCAGGCAACTTCAGTTCAACCCGCTCAGAGCTGGGCCAGTTTCGTTATACCAAACTGGGCTATCGCCCGAACCGCCAGCACGCCTTTGATATCCACTGGGGCTACACCAAAAACCGCAACAAAGATGACGAAAAGGCGACCGTAGTGGGAGTTGGTTACGTCTGGAGCCCCTCTGAAATGTTCGACGTCTACGGCGGCGCCAAGGTCCACAGTTTTGAGCGTGACGAGTGGTGCACGACCTCGGGCAGAACCTGCTACAACCCCAAATATGACAACATCAAGATTGTTACTACGGGGCTGCGGGTGAAGTTCTAGCCAGACTCCGTTCAGTCACTCGTTGTTGTGCTCTTATGCCCCTCTCCATGGGGCTTTTTCAGTTGATACGAGAGCTCAGCCTGGTGCCCGGTTTGGCTGGATGGAGGCGAGCATCTGCCCTCAGGCATACAACGATTCAATCGCCTCATTATACTTCTCATAAATCTTACTCCGCCGCACCTTCATGGTTGCTGTCACCTCATCGTCATCGTGGTCGAGTTCCTTGATGAGCAGGTGAAAGCGCTTGATCTGGGCGACCTGGGGCAATTGTTCATTGCCCTTGTTTATCTCTTTCTGAATCAGTTCGTTTAACCGTTCCTGCTCGGTCAAGCTGCGGAACGTGGTGTAGGCGATCCGTTCCTGCTCGGCCCATTTAGCCACCGTGTCGAAATCGATCTGGATCAAGGCGGAGACGTACTTTCGGGCCTCGCCAATTACGATACATTCCTTGATGTAGGGGCTGGCCTTGATGGTGTTCTCGATCTCCGTGGGCGAGAGGTTCTTGCCCCCGGCAGTGATCATGATGTCTTTCAGGCGATCAACAATCTTGAGCTGATCGTCCCGCCATTCACCGACATCCCCGGTATGCAGCCAGCCGTCTTTCAGGGTTGAAGCGGTGGCGTCGTCATTCTTGTAATAACCCTTGAACATGCTGTCACCGCGCATAATGATTTCGTTATGCTCACCCAGTTTGACCTCCACACCGGAAACGGCCACACCGACGGTGCCCAGCCGAACATTGTCTACCGGCTGGGCGGTAGCCACGCCAGTGCTTTCCGTCTGGCCGTATACTTCCACCAGAGGAATGCCGATGGTTCGGAAAAATTCGAGAATGCCCGTGGAAATGGGTGCAGCTCCGCTTAGCGCGATTGTGCACCTACGTAAGCCAATAAAGTTTTGCAACGCCCGTAGCACCAGGAAATAACTGAGGCCGTACAGGCACTTTTCTTTGAAACTCCACTGCCTGCGTGGCTTGAGAGCCATGGGGGCACAAACCCGGATTGCCCAGTTAAACAGAGCCTGTCGCAAGCGACCGGTTTCCTGAATCTTAATGTAGATGGAAGAATGCAGTTTCTCCCAGATCCGGGGGACCCCCAGGAAGAAGGTTGGTGCAACTTCTCTGAGATCTTCCTGGATCGTGCGCAGGCTCTCGCCAAAGCTGACCGTGCTGCCCACGTAGACGGGAGCAATGTTGGTAAAGGCCTGCTCGGCCACATGGCACAGCGGGAGATAGGACAGGCTGGAGCCATGTTCATTGGCCCTCAGCAGTTCAATTAATCCCGGCGCGGCGGCATGAAGATTACCCCAACTGATCATCGCGCCCTTGGGGCGGCCGGTAGAGCCGGAGGTGTAGATCAGCAGGGCGGTATCATCCATCTGCTGACTTTCCAGCAGTTCATCCACCAGCCCAGGATGCTCTTTCTCATACTCCCGCCCCCGGGCTTCGATATCTTCGAACGCAGCCGGTGGCTCCGGGTAGTATTGAAGGCCCTTCATATCCACGGCGATGCTGTGTCTCAGTTTCGGCAACTCCGGCCAGGCTTTGAGCACCTTATCGGTCTGTTCCTGATCCTCACACACCACCATTTCCGCATCACTATGCTCAAGGACGTAGGCCACCTCATTCCAGGGACTGGTCGGATAGACGCCCACACAGATACCCCGAACTATCCCTATGCCCATCTGGGCGATAACCCACTCCACCCGGTTTTCTGAAATAATGGCGACATGGCCGCCCTGCTCCAGGCCCAGGGCACGCAGCCCGAGCCCGAAATGCCGGGCGCGTTGATAGTAATCCTGCCAGGTATACGCTTGCCAGATACCGAAATCCTTCTGGCGCAGGGCTGACCCTTCGGGCTGCTCTTTGGCATGAGCCCGCAACATCTGAGTCAGGGTCAGGTCCGGTATGGAAGGTGTCGTCATGAAAGCCACCTTTTGCGGCGTTTATAGTGCTTGATGTCCCGATAACTGCGGGCCTCACCTTCCTTGCCACCCACCCCGAGATAAAATTCCCGCACATCCTCATTGGAAGTGAGTTTGTCTGCCGGGCCGTCGATCACGATCTTGCCGTTTTCCATAATGTAACCGTAAGAAGCGATCGCCAGCGAAACGGCCGCATTCTGTTCCACTAGTAAAATGGCGGTGCCTTGCTCACGGTTGATCCGGGCCACAATGGTGAAGATTTCTTCCACCAGCAGAGGTGCCAGGCCGAGCGACGGCTCATCCAGCATGATCAGCTCAGGCTGGGCAATCAGCGCCCGTCCCAAAGCCAGCATCTGTTGCTCGCCGCCGGAGAGGTACCCCGCGAGCTGTTTTCGGCGCTCCCGCAGGCGCGGAAAATAGTTATAGACAAGCTCATAGCTGTCGTTCAGGGAAGGCTTACGGCCACTAAGAGCGTAGGTGGCCGCGACCAGGTTTTCCTCCACGGTGAGGTCCTCGAACACGCGGCGCCCTTCCATCACATGGAACAAGCCATTGCGAACCAGCTTTTCCGGCGCGGTGTCTTTGACATCACGACCACGGAAGCGAACCTGGCCAGCGGTCACTTCGCCATCTTCCAGGGTCAGCAGGCCGGAAACGCTTTTCAGGGTGGTGGACTTGCCTGCGCCGTTGGAGCCCAGCAACGCCACAATAGCGCCCTTCGGAACCTGCAGTGACAGGCCCCGGAGGACCTGCACCGACTTGTTGTAGACCACCTCGATGTTATCGATTTCCAGTAAGGCTTCCATACTGCCCCTCAGTCGAGGTGAATCCACTCGGATACCGGCTCGTACTTGCCCTCGGCGGCGTTAACCCGCCAGATACGGCCCACCGGGAAGGACATGTCATGGACCGTCACCGGAATACCGATAATGCCGCCGGTATCCCAATCCTCGATGGAGGCCAGCGATGCTGCCATGTTCTCCGCCGTCAGTTCCTTATCAGCGTCCAGCGTGCGCTTGATGACTTCGGTCCAGACCATGGCGTTGAACCAGCCCTGCATGTAGCCAGTAGGTCGATAGCCCGCTTCCGGATCGCTCTTCTCGGCCTGGGCACGCAGCGCATCCAGCATCGGGCCGCTCTCATCGCTGTCATAATAGTTGTAAGGCATCACACCCATATAGCCATCGGCATCCGCGCCCATCTTATCGACGATCAGCTTATCGGAAGACCAGAAAGTGCCCATGAACTTGGTGTCCAGCCCCATCTGGCGCATCTGTACCATGAACTCGTTGATCGGAGACAACACATAGCCATGGAACACCACGTAATCCGGGCGAACGCGACGCAGCTTCAGGATTTCGGCAGACACGTCCACGCTACCGGGCTTCGTGACGATTTCCTCAACCACCTCAATACCAAGTTCGGCGGCCCTTTCCTTGCCATTCTCGATGGGGTCCTTGCCAAACTCGGTATCGCTGTAGACAAAGGCCACGGTAGGCATATCCCCACCCTCACCCTGGGAGGCGATGTATTCGAGGATGATGCCGAACATCTGGCTGTAATTCGGTCCGGGAATGAACTGGTAAGGGTATTGTTCGTTATCCGTCAGTGCCGTGGCGAATGAGGCACCGCTCATGAGGGTATCGCCCTGACTGTTCAGTTCCGAGGCAATGGCTTTCATAAAACCGGTGCTGTCACCGTAATAGGTTGCCGGTGAATCACTGCCGGAAATTTTCTTGAAGGCTGCCACTGAACGGTCCACCTCGTAGGCGGTGTCCTCCATTACGTATTTCACCGGATGGCCATTGATCCCGCCCTCGCTGTTGATCCAGTCCGTGTAATCCGTCAGACCGGCATGGATGTGAATGCCAGCAAAGGCAAACACCCCGGAGAGCGGGATTGAGCCACCGAACACGATAGGTTCCTTATCCTGGGCCATGGCTGGTCCGGCTACCGTTATCGCAGCGACCAAACTGCCAAGCCCGGCGAGCCGGCGACCTTTTTTGAGGATGTTTCTGAACATGATTATTCTCCTTGCTGCTTCTTGTTGTTGGCGTTGCACAGGTTTTCGTTGAAACACTTATTGAACATTGGAACGCTCGTTGAAAAACCGTTAATTCCGAAACGGCCACAGGCGGAAGAAACGGCGTATGCGATGCCAGATCTCCGCCAGGCCATGGGGTTCAAAAATCAGGAAGCCTACAATCAGGGCGCCGAATATAATCTCCAGCATCGGCGACATGAAGACGGGGGCGTCCGGGTAAAATGGTGTCAGGGCAGCCGTCAGCAATTTGAGCGCTTCCGGTACCAGGGTCATAAATGCCGCGCCGAGGATGCCTCCGAGCAAATTGCCCATCCCGCCTACAATTACTGCCGCAAGATAGAAAATCGACATGGATAACGGAAAACTCTCCGGCGTCACTACCCGGTAGAAATAAGCGAACAACCCGCCAGCAACCCCGGCATAGAACGAGCTGAGCGCAAACGACATCAACTTGTAGTGCAACAGGTCGATACCGAGAATCTCAGCGGAAATATCCCGATCACGAATGGCAATGAAGGCCCGGCCAACCCGGGTCCGGAAAACATTGCGAGCCGCAAACACCATCACCACCGCCAACGGCACGATGATGAAATACATCATAAAATCACTCTGGAAGCTCCACCCGAACAGGTGCGCCGGCTCCAGACTCAGGCCGCCCATGCCGCCGGTGACGGACTCCCATTCTGCAAAGATAAAATGCAGGAAGACACTGGCCGCCAAAGTCGCTATCGCCAGATAAAGGCCCTTAACCCGCAGCGAGGGCAAGCCCACCAGAATCCCCACGGCCGCAGCCATGAGCCCTGCCAATAGGAGGGTGACCGGAAAGGGCAAGGCGGTATTGAGGGAGAGCCAGGCCACGGTGTAGGCACCAACCCCCATGAAGCCTGCCTGACCGAGAGAAATCAGGCCGGTAAAACCGGTCAGAATGTTCAGACCCGTGGTGCTGATCACCGCAATGCCTACCAGACACCCGAGGTAAAGCAGGTACGAATCCGCCATAAACGGGAATACCAGCAGAATCAGCAGCAGGAAGCCAAACCACAGTTTTTGGGTATGGCTGGTCCAGATCGCCTCATCGGCTTCATAGCTCTGTTTTGCGTCACCGATGCGCATCTTACACTCGCTCTATTTCATGGGTGCCAAAGAGGCCGTAGGGTCGAATCACCAGGATCACTGCCAACACCAGAAAGGTCGCCGGCATCCGGTACTCGCCACCCAGATAGGCACCTGCCACGGTTTCCAGCCAACCAATGAAAACACCGGCTATCAGCGCTCCCAGAATGCTGTCCAGTCCGCCGACTATCACCACCACCAGCACACTCAGCCCGATAATCCCGAACTGGGGGCTGAGACCTCCGGTAGCGGCTACCAGCACGCCAGCCAGTGATGCCGCCAACGAACCGAATATCCAGGCCATGCTGAATACCCGACGTACGTTGATGCCCATGGAATAGGCAGCAGCCTGATCCGAGGCCGTCGCCCGCAAAGCAACACCACCACGGGAGAACCGGAAATAAAGCAGGTAAATAATCAGTAATGCGGCACCAATCAGGAAACCGTAAGCGATTTTAGGCGCCAGATAGAGCGGGCCAATGAACACTGGTTCCCGGGGCAGGAAACTGGGCAGCAATTGCGGATCTGCGGTCCAGATAAATTCCACCAGCCCCACCAGGATACTGGCGATACCGATGGTCACCATCACCACCGAGATGGGCGATTCTCCCAGCATCGGCCGGATCATGGTTTTCTCGATCACGCCGCCCAGGAGGCTGCCGCCTATCACCGCCAGCGGCAACGCAATCCAGGCTGACAATTCCATGCCACCGGCGAAGGCCAGAAACAGATAGGCGGCGAACATCATGATTTCACCGATGGCGAAGTTGATCACCCGGGTAGCCTTATAAATGATCACGAACCCCAGGGCGATCAGAGCATAAAGCCCGCCCATGGCCAGACCGGCCAGACTGATTTCACCGAAGAACAGCCAATCCATCAGGCGGCCTCCCCTTGGGGGTTAAGCTTTTTTCGCAGACTATCGATATCGCTGTTACCCAGGTAGGCCTTGATCACCTCGGGATTCTTCTGAACATCGGCAGGCACGCCTTCGGTAATGACCTGGCCGAAATTGAGCACGGCAATATGATCCGATATATCCATCACCATGCCCATATCGTGTTCCACCATCAGCACCGTAATACCCCACTCCTCCCGGATATCGAGAATGAAGCGGGCCATGTCTTCTTTCTCTTCCCGATTCATGCCCGCCACCGGTTCATCCAGCATCAGGACTGTCGGTTGCATGGCCAGGGCCCGCGCCAGCTCCACCCGCTTCTGCAGGCCATAGGAAAGGCTTGCCACCGGCTGGCGGCGGATATGGTCAATCTCCAGGAAGTCGATGATTCGCTGTTCCACATCCTTGCGGACGCCCATCTCTTCCCGGCGGGCCGGACCGAAATAGGCCAGCGCGCTGAGCAGGCCGCTTTTCATGTGCACATGAGCACCGAGCTTGATGTTGTCGAGTACGGTCATGCCCCGGAACAGCGCAATATTCTGGAAGGTACGAGCGAGGCCCAGAGCAGCCCGTTTGGGAGGTTTGATAGCGCTTGAAAGCACCTGACCCTGGTAGCTTATAGTGCCCTGTTGCGGCTTGTAGAAACCGGAAATGCAATTGAACAAAGACGTTTTACCGGCACCGTTCGGACCGATAATCGTGGTGACGGTGTTTTCCGGCACCCGGAAGCTGACATCCTGCAGGGCCCTCACACCACCAAATGACAGAGATAGATTGCTGATCTCAAGGATGCTCACTTTACCTCCCGGCACCCCTGGCGACGGGTGCACGGGCAGGGAAACCCGCCTCGCTGATACCCAGCCCACGCCTAAAGATGATTGTAATTTTTGTTTTTTTCTATCGCCGGAATTACTCCCAGTCCGGATTTAAAGTAGCCCATCCAGGCGACAATAGGCAAACCGATCTATCCTGTTGACTGAAAGATAATCACACTTGATACGCGGGAATCTGACTGACAGACCTGCCTGGATAAAGAGCACTCAATGATGATGGACAAACTGGTCGTGATGGCTTTTGAAGAAAAAACCGGTGTGGCGACGCTGACGTTTAACCGGCCAGAAGCGCTCAACGCCGTCAATGTACCGCTGGCTGAGGCCTTTCTCGCTGCGGTGAGAGCAATAAAAGCCCTACCGGGAGTGCGATGCGTGGTCCTGACAGGTGCGGGGCGAGCATTTATGGCCGGCGGCGACATAGCCAGCATGACCGGTACAGCGGAGCAGGCCGGTAAAGCGATCAGTGCCATTCTGGATGCAGTCAACCCGGCTATCCTCCTGTTGCGCAGCATGGACGCTCCGGTTATCGCAGCGGTAAAGGGGGTGGCCGCTGGCGCCGGTCTGAGCCTGGCTCTGATGGCAGATCTGGTTGTAGCCCGGGAAGACACCAAATTTTTGGTGGCCTACAACGGCATCGGTGCGGTGCCCGACTGCGGCGGCAGCTGGTTTCTGACGCACAAGATCGGCGCTGGCAGGGCGGCAGAACTCATGCTGCTGGGCCGCACACTTAACGCAGCCGAAGCGAGAGACTGGGGCCTGATCACCGCGTTTGCGCCGGAGGAGCAGTATGAAAAGTTGCTGGCGGACATCATCACCAAAACGGCCAACGGCCCAACCCGAGCCTTTGGCGCCTTCCGCCAGCTTACCGACCGTGCGAACGGCGATCAGCTGGCTGAACATCTGGAAGCAGAACGATCGGCGTTCCTGAAGATGACTGCAACTGCAGACTTCAGCGAAGGCGTGTCCGCGTTTCTGGCCAAGCGAAAACCTGACTTTGCCGGAAATTGAAGAGGCACACCCATCGTCCGGAATGGCACGAGATTGACATAGCAGGTCCATTGGCACCGAACACTTCTCGCGCTCTGCGCGCCAGAGTAAAGACTAGCCAATGCCAAAAACCTGTTCTGGATTTACATCTGGTAAAGGAATAGCCTGTAGAAGGAGTTACATCATTCGCAGCAGGCGATTCTGGCGCAACCAGAATTGCAGGTTCTTACAAAAAGGAATTAGTTATGAACAATATCGTTTATATCGTAGGCGCCGTGGTTATCGTTTTGGCAATTCTTTCCTTTCTCGGTTTTCGTTAAACCGAAGGCTGCTGGCGGGCATTAGGCCTCGCCGATGTGCAGTATGTATATGGAGGACTTGCGTGACAGCGCAGGTCCTTTTTTTATGTTTGGCAGGAACTGATGTCTCGTCCGGGCAATAAGCATATGCGCCCTGATACAGTCACCTCGAAATGCGACTGCGTACCGAAACCCCTTCCCTCATTTTAGATCATTCGAGCATACCCGGGCTGGTTCCCAATAGCTGCTCCCAGATAGGTTGGAAATGCAGCCAGCCAATGTATTCACTACCTACATGCTCGCGGCTGTAGCGCGCGCGCTCGGGCGTCACGAGTGTCGGTTTGATACCAGTTGCCTCCACCAATAACTGCTGCTGACAGCACCGCTCAAGGGCGATAAACCAGAACGCGGCGGATTCGATGCTGTGGCGACTGGCGGTGAGCAAACCATGGTTCTGATGAATCGCGGCTTTCACACCTTTGAAAGATTCGGCAACGCTACACCCTGCCTTGTTCTCGACGGCGACGGCGCCAGCCTCGCTGCCAATGACTACGTGGTCTTCAAAAAAGGCACATGCATCCTGGGTAATCGGTTCAAGCTCCCGGCCAAGAGCCGCGAACGCGGTACCGTAAACACTGTGGGCATGGCACATCGCAATAATGTCCGGGTTAGCTTCGTGTACATTTGCATGCAATATAAAACCAGCACGATTCACCGCATAATCACCCTCGACCACGTGACCCTCGTGGTCAACCAGAATGAGGTTGGACACCTTGACCTGAGAGAAGTGCACAGCCATCGGGTTGGTCCAGTACAATTCCGGCCGCTCCGGGTCCCGCACTGTTAAATGTCCTGCGAAACCATAATCCAGATTGTGTATCGCAAAGGCGCGACATGCCGCTACCAGGCGCTCCTTAAGATGACGTCGTTCGTCTGCCAGACTTGAAAAAGTAGGAAGCTCAGGAAATTTTAGACCTTCCTGCTCCGGCTGATAAACTGAAACTCTCTTTCCTAAATCCATCATTTTTTCTCCGACTAAAAATATCCAATATATAACACTGGTATCATTTAGGGGGCCTCTGATTAACTCCTGAATCGTCTCTGCGCGCTCTGAAAGCCAGAGACGACCCAGGAGTTAATCAGAGGCTCCTTAGAATTCCAGCTGATCTATATCAACATTATCTATTCGCACCACCAGCATCAATATGCGCTTCGCAATAAGATTTATCACATCAAGTTATGAACACCACAATTCGGTATCACGTGAAAAACCGATACTCCCTAATTAAAGACTGACAGCAACCCTGGTACAAATATGAAAAATAGAAGCAATAATATATAGAGTAATAAATAAGGAACTGTACTTTTACAGACATCCTCAAATCGCCTATTGGTAAGATTTGTTGCTATAAACAGGTTTAACCCCACTGGCGGCGTTATCTGACCGACAGCCACAGCAATGACCATGAAGACACCAAAGAATATCGGATCAATCCCCAGGGCTCCAACCACAGGCATCAGAGTGGGGGTAACCAGAATAACTGCCGCTACATTATCGAGGAATGTCCCCAATACAAGTAGCATTCCCAATATAATCAAGAGGACGACGACCTTGCTGTCAGAAAATCCTATAAGGCCTGCAGCTAACCCTTGAGGTACATTTTCGGAGGTAAGGATATAGGTGAAGATGTTAGATGTGGCGATCAGGAATAGAATCGTAGCCGATACCTCCACGGTTTTCTTGCTAACATTAAAGACGCTTTTGAAGGTCAGATTCCGGTACCACAAGAAGCCTACAAGTAATCCATAAAGACTTGCAACGGCCGCTGATTCAGTAGGTGTAAATGCCCCCGAATATATACCCCCAAGAATGATCAACGGCATTGCCAATGCAACCATGCTTTCCCGGAAAGTTTTCAGGGCACTTCGTATTGGAACGGGCTCACCGCCGTCATAGCCCCGCTTATGAGCTATGAAATAGTTAACAGCCATTAGCCCGGCCGAGATGATGATCGCAGGCACGATACCACTGAGGAACAGATTACCGATCGACACGCCAGCAACCACACCGTATAGAACCATTGTAATGCTCGGCGGTACAACGAGGCCCAGAATGCCCGAGGCAGCCACTGCGGCGGCTGAATCTGCCTGGTCGTAGCCCTTTTTTGCCATGGACGGGATCATAACGGAGCCAATCGCAGCGGTGGTTGCGTTAGCAGAGCCAGAAATAGCGCCGAAGATAGCTGAGGAGCCAGTGGCTACAAGGAAAAGCCCGCCCTTGAAACGACCGAGGAATACGTATGCCAGATCAATAAGCTTGTCCGAAATCTTGACTTCCGACATCAAGTACCCGGCAAACAGAAAAAGCGGTATCGCCATCAAAGCAAAAACATCCAACCCCGAATACATCCTCTGCACAACAAGCAGCATTGGCATATCGGTAAACATAAAAAGAGACAGGATGGATGCACCGGCAAGTGAGAAGGCGATTGGTACGCCGAGAAATATCAATACAAAAAAGATAACAAACAGGGTAAGAACCATGGACTGTCTCTCAGAGCGACTTTTTATTTTGTGCGGAATGCGGGTTATTTGACGCACCCAGTATCTCTTTGATCAAGCTGACCGAGTAGATGCACATCAACGCCCCACCTATCGGGAACGCATAAACAATAAGCCCCTTTGGTATCCTTAACGCTGGTGTCGTCTGCATCATGGTGCGCTGTGCAAGGTCCCAACCCTGAATTACAAAGAGCAGGGCAATACTCAGAATCGAGATAAAATAAAGCAGAGTCGCCGCTTTTCTGAGTATTACTGGGAACCGCTCATAGAAATAGCCAATCGTCAGATGTGATCGGTTTCCGACACCGGAGGCCGCCCCCAGAAGTACGACATAGATCAGGAGCGCACGTGCCGCCTCTTCGGATCCGGTAAGCGGGGCGTTCAGGACGTACCTGTAGAATACCTGCAGGCAGACAAGCGTCGTCATGATCAGAAACAGAACCGCTGATAACGCGGTCAATGTTCTGGTTAATAGAGTGAGCGTTTTTTCATACATGGCAGGAAGAACCTCGACAGGGGCCTGGGAGCTACGATGACTTGCAGCTCCCCCCTCGCACTGAGCTGTTACTTGGTGTCTATGATTTGGTCGATGAGTTCTGGCCCAAATACGCCGCGATATTTCTCGATAACAGGTTTGGTGGCTTCGACAAATGGCGCCTTGTCAACGTCATTCACTTTCATTCCGAGTTCCTTGATTTGCTCCCACTGGGCATCTTCTTCTGAAACCACCATACGGGTGTGCTCAGCAGCCAATTCTCTACCAGTGTCCATCATTACTTGTTGATACTCCTCAGGCATCCGATTGAGCAGCGCTTTATTGATCAGAACGGGGGACGAGAGATAGATATGCCCGGTTTTTGAAGCGTAGTCCTGCACTTCATAGAACTTTTGGGTAAGAATGTGAGCCGGTGGATTTTCCTGGCCATCTACCACACCAAGTTGTAAAGCCGAATAGAGCTCAGTGAACGCAATAGGGGTGGCATTGGCGCCGAGTGTTTCGAAGCTGTCAACGAAAATGGGACCTTCTGGAACTCGAAGTTTCATCCCCGCCAAGTCTTCAGGCTTGGTAATCGGCTTTTTGGAATTCGTAATATGCCGGAAGCCATTTTCCCACCAGCCGACAACCACGGCGCCCTGCGGCTCAACTTTATCGGAAAGCGCTTTACCGACGTCTCCATCCAACACCTCCCGTACGTGGTCGGGATCACGGAAGATGAACGGGAGATTGATAATACCGACCTCCGGGACAAAATTTGAGAGCACTGCGTCGGAAGTCAGAACCATATCATTAGTACCGATAAACGTTCCCTCAACCAGTTCCAGCTGTTTGCCAAGCGAGTCAGAAGGATAAACAGATATCTTGACGTTACCGTCAGTGCGCTCTTCAACAAGTTCCGCGTAACGCTTGGAGATAACCTGGAAATGATGGTCCGGGGAACCTGTATGACCGAGACGAATCTCGAAGACCTCACCGTCCGCTGCTGACGCGAGAGAGTGGGAGAAAGGAAGTACAGTTGCGATAGTCATCAGACCAGAAAATAGCAGTGTCAGTTTCTTATTCATGGTTATTACTCCAAATTCGGCAGCTTCCTTCCAGTAAGGGCGCTACCATTCTTGTTTTAATTAGAGAGCCTCTGATTAACTCCTGAATCGTCTCTGCGGGCTCTGAAGGCTGTAGGTGCAAGGCGCGGCTCGCCGCCAATGGCCGTAGCCCTTGGCAAGAGTCGCAACGCCGCAGATGCAGCCTTCAGAGCGCGCCCTTCGGGGCTTTCAGAGCGATTCAGGAGTTAATCAGAGGCTCCTTAGTTATATCAGTGATTCAATTACCAGCCTCTATTTGGATTTACTGGCATGAACATAAAGTCCAGATTCTCTTTTTGCGGTCTCTCTATAACCTGGCAGTTTCTTAAACTAGAAGAATTGCCGAGCAGTGGTCAACGGCGCCAATCGAATAAGTTTTATTGCGGAGACTAATAGGTCGATGTTGGCGCTACTCGCTCCATGGCGGCTGACGAAAAGCTTCAACAAGGTAGTCGACAAAGTTCCGAATCCGGGGTAGGAGTTCGCGCTCGGGGAGGAAGACCGCACTGATGGCTGTATCATCATGAACCTGGTGGTCGCTTAAAAGCGGCACCAGTTTGCCCTCGCGAATGGCGGGAAGCGCCAGATGTTCAGCCAGTCGCATAATTCCGACGCCTGCTGTGCATAGCTCAAATAAAGTCAGGCCATTACTGCTGCGAAAATTACCGCTCGCGAGCAGGGTTTCTACCGTCCCGTCAATCCGAAACGACCAGCGATTGAGATGATCCCGCGGCCCCTCCCACATCAGGCAATTGTGCCGACGCAGGTCCGCAGGCGTCTGTGGCAAACCATGGGCTTCCAAGTAGCTGGGCGCTGCCACAACCAAACGTTGCAGGTCGCAAAGTTTACGGCTTTTAAGGGAGGAGTCCGTTAACCTGCCCATACGAATAGCCACATCAACATTGTCTTCGATGAGATTTGCAATTGAGTCAGAAAGGGCAAGATGGAAGACAACATTTGGCTGGTCAGCCATCGCTTCAGGAAGCAGCGGTACTATCTGGTCCAGGCCGAAGGCCAAAGGCGCACTGATTCGAAGCTCTCCACTGACCTTTGAGCGTGCGGAGGAAACCTGCGCTTCCGCCAGCTCAATCTCATTGAGAATCCTTCCGCAAGCACTCAGAAATTGCTCGCCCTCCCCGGTCAACCTATGGCCACGAGTAGACCGATGGATCAACTGGACACCCAGTCTGCGCTCCAGACTGGTCATTGTTTGACTAACGAAAGGCTGGCTCACCCCAAGCAGATGTGCCGCAGCAGTGAACCCTCCCGCATCCACCACCGCCTTGAATATCCGCATTTCGAGCAGTCTATTTTCTTTCATCATTCGTTACCTTATCCGGGACCGGTCAAGGATGAGCCGACTAACGCTCAACAAGCGTAATACCATCTCACCCCGTCATCATCGTCAGCAGAACCAACGTCCCCTGATGCTCGAAGATAATTGATGAAACCTAGTTTGTTAGCGGGCCCGCTGCTGTAATTGCAGCCACATGATTTTACCGGTCGCCGACTTCGGCAACTCGTCGAGGAGTTCTACCGCCGTCGGCACTTTATAAGCCGCCATATTCTGCTTGCACCAGGCAAGGATATCATCGCCGTTTATGGCACTACTGGCGCCCGCTTTTAACACCACCAGCGCTTTGGCGGTCTCCCCTCTTTTCTCATCCGGCACACCAATCACGCAGGCTTCCTGGATGTCGGGATGGCCGTACATGATACTTTCCACTTCCGCAGGCCAGACTTTGAAGCCTGAGGCGTTGATCATCCGTTTAAGGCGGTCGACCATGAAGAAATAGCCTTCTTCATCTACATAGCCTAAATCGCCGGTTTTCAGAAATTGTCTACTGTCGCGCTCCAGGAAGGACTTGGCGGTTGCCTCAGGGTTGTTCCAGTACTCCAGCATCACCTGGGGGCCGTGGAGGATGATTTCACCGGTTTCTCCCTGGGGCAGTTCTTCCAGTGTGCCTGGATCAACAATCCGCGCGTCCACCCCGAAACTGGCGATGCCAAGGCACTGTCGTTTGCCTCGCTCGACGGGGTTCCCAAGAATAAAAGCGGCGGTTTCGGTCAGCCCGTAAGCTTCGTTGTAGGAAATCCCGAACTCGTCCTTGAGCTTGCGTGAAATTGCCTCGGGCATGGCGGCGCCACCCCCCATCAACCGGAACAGGCTGGAAATATCGTGATCGCCAAGGGCCGGATTGGAAAAGAAATCGACGATCATCGAAGGCGGTGCGCTCCACATATTGACCCGATATCGCTCGATCAGCAGCAAAGCCGCTTCACGGTCCCACCGTTGCATGATGACCACCGTTGATCCGTTATATATCGGGCCATTCATGCCTCCCTGCATGCCGAGAAAGTGAAACAGAGGTGCGATAGCAAGGGACGAGAACGCGGGCGATCCGCCACGCCACACGGCGGAGGCGGCCACCGAAGCCATCACGGTGCTATGTGAGTGGACACAGCCTTTGGGCTTGCCCGTGGTACCCGAGGTGTAAGCAATGACACACAAATCATCGTGCCTTCCTTCAAAGTGGGCGGGGCTTAGAGCTTGCGCTAATGCGTCCTGCCAGAGGGCGACGTCTTGCCCGGCCAGAGCCAGCCCTGGCGCGCTCACCGCAGCGGGAACCTGCATGTCCAGGGTTGGTGCCAGATAATCCGAATAGGCGTGCACAATAAGATGTCCGATGTCCCCGGACAGCAGCAACGGATTGGCGAATTCGAAGAGTTCCTGAGCGGCGAGCAAGGTCCTGGCGCCACTGTCGGCAACACAGTAGCGCAGCTCATCCTCCAGATTCATCGGATTGATTGGCACAACAACGCCCTGTGCACGCAAAATGGCATAGTAGCCAATCATGTACTGGGGGCAGTTCTGGGAGTACAGGGCGACCCGGTCACCCGGCCTAACCCCACAAACCTGCTGCAAGTAACCCGCCATGGATTCAACCTGCCGCAAAAACTCAGCGTAGCTAAGCGTGTACCCATAAAATACGATGGCGGGCTTGGTCGGGTAGCGCGTCGCGGCCACTTCCAGGTTGTAGTAAAGGCTGGTCCTGGGCAGGTCCAGCGACCAGGGCAGCCCTTTCGGCCAATACTTGCTACTTCCGCAATTCATGCCTGAACTCCTGTTACCTACATGGCTTTCTAATAATGACCCTGAGCACGCTCAAGAATGGTTTTTGCCATCGCGATAACCGGGGCATCCACCATCTGGCCATCGACCTTGAAGGCACCTTCCCCCGACTCCGCCGCCGCCATGACCTTTTGGGCCCACTGGACTTGCTCGGTGTCAGGTGCAAAGCCGGACTGCACCGGGCCTATCTGCTTGGGGTGGATACACAACATGCCGGAGAAGCCCATATTCCGCGCCCGCCGGGCCCGGGTGAGAACGGCCTGATCATCGTCAAAGACCGGGAACACAGTATCGATGGGCGGCAACAGGCCAGCCGCCCGCGAAGTTACCAGAATCTGATACCGGCACTGATCCAGAATGGTCTCGGCGCCAGCGGTGTTGCCTTCGATGCCGAGATCATCACTCAGGTCCAGCCCCCCATAACTCATCCGGTTAACCGCCGGTGAGGCGGCAATGTCATGGATAGCAACCAGGCCCTTGGCCGTCTCGATCAGCGGAAGCACAGGCTTGCCCGCAGTGGCTACCAGCGAAATATCTTCCGCCGACTCTGCTCGTGGCAGCATGATGCCGATAACCTTCTCGTGGCGGCTACAAAGCGCCAGATCCTCGTCAAAAAATGCAGTTCCACGTGCGTTTATCCGCACATAAATGCCGGCGCCCTCGTGCTGGTTCAAAAAATCCTCCAGCGCTTGTCGTGCGGTGTCCTTGGCATTTTCAGATACCGCGTCTTCCATATCCACTATGACCGCGCCAGCGCCGCTGGCAAGCGCCTTTGCGATCCGTTCCGGCCTCGACGCTGGCACAAATAACATCGTTTTCAGGTTATCGTTTGTCATCGTCACTTACCTGCTATCGATAGTCTGTTGCTGGCTACACCACACCAACACGCTCAAACTCTTCAACCTGCTCGTCGCCGTAACCCAGGTTTTGCAGGATTGCACGGGTGTGCTGCCCTACCTCCGGCACGGCAGATATCGCTTCCTCAAAAAACAGCCCCGGCACCTTCAACGCTGGCACTTCGCCCAATGGCGTCATCACTTCAAACCAGCGGTCACGGGCCTGCAACTGAGGATGCTGCCAAACCTGTTCCATATCATTCACCGCAGCGTTGGCAATGCCCGCGGTATCAAGGCGACTGGTCACCTCTGCAAGCGTGAGCTGTGAAAATACCTCGCGGATCAGGCCATTGAGCTCGACACGGTTGGCGGAGCGGCGGGGATTGGTTACGAACAACGGGTTATCCACCAGTTCCGGCATTCGGATCACCCGTTCACAAAAGCCCCGCCACTCGCGATCGTTCTGAAGGCCGAGCATCACCGTGTTACCGTCACCGATGGGAAACGGACCATAGGGATAGATCGTGGAATGGGAGGAACCCGCCCGGTCCGGTGCTGGCGCTCCGTCAAAACTGTAATACATCGGGTACCCCATCCATTCAACCAGCGATTCCAACATCGAAACATCTATATGGCTGCCCTCTCCGGTCTGACCCCGAAGCAGCAATGCAGACAGAATATTGCTCTGAGCAAAAGTGCCTGCCGCAATGTCGGCAACCGAACAACCAGCTTTCGCCATGCCTTCCGGTTCGGGAGTACCGGTAACGGAAAGAAAGCCGCTTTCACTCTGAATCATCAGGTCATAGGCTTTCTTGTCCTGATACGGACCACCCTCGCCGTAGCCCGAGATGTCACAAACCGTCAGTCGTGGGTAGCGGGGATGCAAATCTGCAAATGACAGCCCCATCCGTGCAGTCGCACCCGGCGCCAGGTTCTGCACCAGAACGTCCGCTTCTGCCAGCAGTTGATGGAGTATTTCCATGCCTTCCGTTGATTTGAGATCAAGAGACAGACTTTCCTTGGAGCGGTTTACCCAGACGAAGTGCGATGACAGGCCCTTCACCCGCTCGTCATACTGGCGGGCAAAATCACCTTGTCCGGGCCGCTCAACCTTGATCACCCGAGCGCCATGCTCTGCCAGGTGCCGGGTGCATAAGGGGGCAGCTACCGCCTGCTCCAGGGAGATAACCGTAATGCCACTCAAAGGCATCGGCTTGTTTTTGTTATGGTTCAAAAAAGTTCCTCACCTTTCCCTGCGTTGAAAAAACTCAGAATGAGCGTGGCAATTCCAGCAGGTGTTCTGCCACGTAGGACAGAATCAGGTTGGTGGAGATCGGTGCCACCTGATAAAGCCGGGTTTCCCGGAACTTCCGCTCGACGTCGTATTCGTTAGCGAAACCGAAGCCGCCGTGGGTCTGCAGGCAGACGTTGGCAGCCTCCCATGAGGCTTCTGCCGCAAGGTACTTTGCCATGTTGGCGCTGGCACCGGCGTTCTGGCCGCTGTCGTATTCTTCGCAGGCACGCCAGCGCATCAGATCCGCCGCTTCCACGTTGATGTGCGCCTTGGCAATGGGGAACTGGATGCCCTGGTTCTTACCAATGGGTCGGCCAAACACTTCCCGGTCACTGGCGTATTTACGCGCCCTTTCAATAAACCAGCGGCCATCCCCGATACACTCGGCGGCAATCAGCGCGCGCTCGGCATTCAGGCCGTCCAGAATGTAGCGGAAGCCCTTGCCTTCCTCACCAATCAGGTTCGCGGCGGGGATTTCAAGGTTATCGAAAAACAGCTCATTGGTTTCGTGGTTCACCATGTTGGCGATAGGCTGAACGGTCAGGCCGTTACCAATGGCGTGGTGCAGATCAACGATAAAGATCGACATGCCCTCGGCCTTGCGTTTTACCTCTGCCAGCGGCGTGGTGCGGGCCAGCAGGATCATCAGGTCCGAGTGCTGGACTCGGGAAATCCACACTTTCTGGCCATTGACCACATACTTGTCGCCCTGGCGCACCGCGGTCGTTTTGATCTTGGTGGTATCGGTACCCGTAGTGGGCTCCGTGACCGCCATGGATTGCAGACGCAATTCGCCGGCGGCGATTTTTGGCAGATACTTCTGCTTCTGTTCCTCACTGCCGTGACGCAGCAGAGTAAACATGTTGTACATCTGGCCGTGCACCGTGCCGGAGTTACCACCGGCAAGATTGACCTCTTCCAGTATGACCGAGGCTTCCGATACGCCCAGGCCCGAGCCGCCGTATTCCTCGGGAATCATCGCAGCCAGCCAGCCAGCACGGGTCATAGCCTCAACAAACTCTTCCGGAAACGCCTTACGCTCGTCCACACCACGCCAATAGGCCGCATTAAACTCCGCGCATAAACCACGCACGCCTTCACGGATGTCCTCATATTTCTTCATGGATGGGCTGGTCATCTATCTGTTCTCCTTGAATTCGATTTCGGCTTCATGGGCCGGGCCATCTTCGTTGGCCGCCCAGAGCAGAGCTTTACCCTCACCGCTGATCCGACCTTCAACGTTAAAGGCTTTATTCACCGTCAAAGGTCTCAACCCTCGATAGGACAGGCGCACCGGAGTAAGTGACGGATTGGCCTCCAGAAATGCCTGCATCATCAAGGTGGCAATCAGCGGACCATGAACAACAAGGTCCGGGTACCCTTCTACCTCAGTGGTGTAGGGCTTGTCGTAATGAATACGATGTCCATTAAACGTTACGGCGGAATATCGAAACAGGAGCAGTGGCGAAGGCTCGATGCTATTACTCCACTGGGCCTCGTCCACTGGTTTGTCCAGAGACAGTCTCGGGGGTGCTGGCGCTTTGTATACGATGTCCTGCTCTTCACTCAGGCACAGCTCGCTGTTTTGGTGATATTGGTGTTCAACAGTCACAAACAACAATTTACCCGAGCGACCGGTTTTCTCGATGACCGATTTGATCCTGGATTGACGCTCGGCGCGCTGGCCTACTAACAGTGGACGATGGAAATCCACCCTGCCCCCGGCCCACATGCGCGTGTTGCCATCAGACTTGGGCAGAAAACCACCCGGCGCTATGTGCCCGTCCGGCCCCGTACTGGCTGGGGGCATCGGAACCTGGAAAAAAGCCCAGTGCCAGAGTGGGGCAAGTGCGTCGCCCTCCTGTGGAAACGGTTGGGAGAGCATGGCTGCGATGCGGCTGGCGAGTGAGGTATCAAGCGCATCTGCGCAGGATTCCTTGTGACCAATCCAGTCTTCAGGTGCTTTTTCCATTGCGCTTCCTCTATCAATACGTATTCTAGTTTTTAAATTTTAGTAAGAATGCCGGTATATCACGGAAGAGTGAATTCGATTTTCCTCAAGGGTGCGTTTGGTTTCCATGAACCCCCCTGTGGTTTAGACTGGCGATCCCTTAGTTAGCTTGCTGCCGATATCCCATTATGCATTTTGATATTCCCGATTTACGCCTGTTTATCCATGTTGCTGAAGCTACCAGTCTAACTGGCGGCGCCAGAAGGGCCAGCCTGTCTACCGCAGCTGCCAGCATGCGTATCAAGGCTCTGGAAGGCCAGTTGGGCAGCCGTCTTTTCTACCGCGACAGTCAGGGGGTTGAGTTGACGCCCGCAGGTCATGACCTGCTGGTGCATGCCCGGGCGATCATGCGTCAGGTGGACTACATCAAGGATGAGTTCTCCCAATATGCCGAAGGCCAATCCGGCCACATCCGCATATTCGCCAATACCACCGCCGTGAGTGATTTCATGCCCGATGTATTGGCGCGGTTTCTGGTTACCCGCCCGGGAGTGACTGTTGATCTGCAGGAGCGCCTCACCAATGACATCGTAAGGGGCGTAATTGATGGCTCCACCGACCTCGGCGTGGTCGCCGGTCCGGTGACAGCAAAGAAACTGGAAATTATCCCATTTAACGTTGACCGCCTGGTGGTGGTCACACCAAGCGATCATGAACTGGCAAAGCGTAAAAATATAACGTTCCTGGAAACCCTGAATTATCCCCATATCGGCCTCCGCGAAGGCAGCACCCTGTTCAATTTCCTGCGGGGGCAGGCCAGTGAAATCAACTCCCAATTGCAGATGCGGATACAGGTTTTCGGCTTTGAATCAGCCTGTCGGATGGTCAGCCGGGGCGTCGGCATCAGCATACTGCCCCGCTCAATCGCTCACCGCTACGCGGAATCCATGGCTATTTCCATCGTCGAGCTTGAGGAAAGCTGGGCCGAAAGAGAGCGTAGCCTTATCGTCAGGGAACTGGACGCCTTACCAAAATGTGGCAAGGAACTGGTCGAGGAAATTCGCGCCCAGGCCAGTCTGGCCGTTACTTAACTCTCCGAAATCCCGCTCCGCTTCAGGATAAGCATGTCGGAAACGCCGTCCTGAACGATTTCGTCATGCTGGTTAACCAACTGCAGGCGCCGATTGACCCGGCCCACCCGTTTACTGGTGCCCTCTTCAAAATCCAGAATCGATAACTTCAGCCGAAGTGTCATACCAATGGTAATGGGTTTGACGAATTTCCACTCGCTGATGGACATCATCGCCACCGCTGATTTCTCGAACACGCCCAGGGTATGCATCATGCCGGTCGCAACGGCAATACCGAAAGCGCCATGGACGAGTCGTTCCCCGTAGCGGGTTTTGCTGGCAAATTCCTGATCGCAGTGGACCGGGTTCCAGTCACCGGACAGCATGGAGAACATGGTCATGTCCGTTTCGGTGATGGTTCTGCCGGTGCTTTCAAACACCTCACCCGCTTTCAGGTCTTCAAAATACAATGAGTGATCCATGGGTTCTCCTTTGCCTGTTTTTTCGCCGAGTATCAGGCGCGTTCGAAAATCGCAGCGACACCTTGCCCACCGCCAACGCACATGGTTTCCAGGCCGTAACGGCAATCACGCCGTTTCATTTCATGCAACAGGCTGGTCATGATCCGAACTCCGGTCGCTCCGATGGGGTGCCCCAACGAGATGCCAGAGCCATTGACATTGAGCCGGTCGTGATCGGCCCAGCCCCACTCTTTGAGTACCGACAGAACCTGACACGCAAAGGCTTCGTTAAGCTCAACCAACCCCATGTCATCAAAGCCCAGGCCGGTTTTACGGAACAGTTTCTCCACCGCTGGCACCGGTCCGATTCCCATAGTGGCCGGGTGACAACCCACTGCCGACCAACCCACCATGAAGGCCATCGGGTCCAGGTTCAGCTCTGCCAGTTTGTCCTCAGACACAATCAGGCAAGCCGCCGCGGCATCACTTTGCTGACTGGCATTGCCCGCGGTCACGGTGCCCCCTTTAATAATGGGTTTTAGAGCGCCGAGCGTGTCCATGGTGGTCGCTGGTCGCACACCCTCATCCCGGAAGAACACCTCGGGCTCAGCTTTACGCTGAGGAATGGAGAGCTGCACCACTTCGTCATCGAACCGTCCTTCATTCCAGGCTGCAGCGGCCCGCTGGTGACTGCGCATGGCGTAGGAATCTGCCTCTTCGCGGGATATCTGATATTTCGTGGCTAGATTTTCCGCCGTCTCGATCATGCCGGAAATGTAGCCAAACCGGTCTTCCGGTTGGGAACGTTCCCGCCCACGATCCAGTCGATCATGCATGGTAAAGGAGCCCGCTTTCTTGCCCCAGCGCATATCGGTGGAGTAATACTCGATGTTG
Organism: Marinobacter sp.; assembly: GCF_040882185.1. Classification (GTDB taxonomy): domain Bacteria; phylum Pseudomonadota; class Gammaproteobacteria; order Pseudomonadales; family Oleiphilaceae; genus Marinobacter. Next base: position 68,180 of record NZ_JBBEBW010000006.1, read on the forward strand.
CTCATGCTCTCAACGCCCCCCGCGACAACCACATCGCAGGCGCCCGACTCCACCATCATCACCGCGTTAATGACGGCCTGGAGCCCGCCGCCACAGCGCCGATCAAGCTGCATACCCGGCACATGCTCGGGCAATCCCGCCTGCAATGCGGCCCAACGGCCAACACAGGGAACTTCACTGTTGGCGTAGGATTGCGCGACTACCACATCCTCTATCAGGGCCGGATCAATTGCCGATCGTCTGATGGTTTCCTTGACGACCGTAGCAATCAGGTCTTCAACGGAGATCGGTCTCAATGCCTTACCAAATGCGCCTACACCGGTGCGTACCGGAGTAACAATGGCTGCTCGTCTTCTTTGCATGGTGTCACCTCAAGTGGTTATATTGGAGTCGCGCTCGGCAGCCATCGCCCGCAGTTTTGACCGCTGGATCTTGGTGCCATTTGCGCTTTCAGTAACAGGGAAGGCATCAAGGAACCAGACTTTTGTTGGCACCTTGAACGGCGCGACAACGTTTTTGAGCCAGGCACGGATACCTTCAGCATCGATATCGGCCTCCGGCTCAGTAATAACAAACGCCACACACGCGGGTTTACCGTTAACATCTGCGCCAATCACCTGGGCTTCAGCAACACCCGGGCAATCCCTCAGCACATCTTCTATTTCCGCTGGATTGACCAGAAACCCGCCAAGGCGAATCGCGTCTCCAGCCCGGGTCTGATAGACGAAAGAACCATCCTCCCGCAGATACCCGATATCTCCGGTAGAGAAGAAACCGTCCTGATCGACAGCTTCAGAGGTTGCTTCCGGATTGTTGAAGTAACCCGCAAAGTTACCCTCCGCGCGAATTTCCAGGACACCGCTCTCCCCCGGTGGTAATAGCTCGCCCGACTCGCTGTGGCGAACCCTCACCTGGGCTTTCGGATCAGCGGGGATACCTCCGCCCTTGCATCGCTCTTGTAGCGCTCCCGATAAAGCCTGCATCGAAAACAGTGCCTGCACCTCACTGGAGCCGTACACCCCTGCCAAGGGTACGCCCCGGGCATTGGCCACCCTGGCGAGCTCCTCCGCCCCAGTATGGAAAGCAGCAAAGCCACAGGCCCTGAGGCTATCCAGCATAGCTCCGCCCGGCAGTGCGTCCAGGATGCGCCAGTACATCTCGTCACTACCAAACAGGTGGGTCAGCTGATGTTCGCGGATCAGCTCGACCGCAGGTTCTGCATCGAATGTATCCATTACGGCAATGGGCGCGCCTGCCGCCAGCGCAGTCATCACCGGTACGAGGCCAAACGTTCCACAGAAAGGCAGGGTCGCGAGCAGGCCGACACCTGGCTGATCAAAGCCAAAGGCTGGCGCTACGCAATAGGCGTGGCTGGTCAGCGAGCGCTGGGTATGCGTCACCAGCTTTGGCAGTTTCGTCGTGCCAGACGTGGTGAACAGCATGGCCAGGTCGTGTTCAGTGGACTTGTCTGTAATAGCGGGGACGTTGGCGCTTTCCAGATCAGGGAATGTCTGGATCGAGCACCCCGCAAACCTCGGCATTCGGGCTGCCGGTTCAATGACGGCAATGGCTTCCAGCTCCGGTACTGTCTCCGGTTTAAGGTCTTCCAGTAAGGCCTGGAAATCGATCTTGCGAAAATGGGGCTGCATGATCAGCATCCGGGCTCCGGAAGCCGCCAGGATATGCTGCAATTCAGTCGTGCGGTAACGGGTATTCACCGCCACCAGCACAGCACCGAGTCGGGATAACCCCAGCATCAACGCCAGCCACTCGGGCCGGTTGACGAGCCATACCGCCACTCGGTCGCCGTGACCAATGCCTTGCTTCAGTAACCAACTTGCCGCTGCGCATCCCATCTGGTCCAGCTCTTCATAGCTGATGCGACGATCACCCACAATCAGGGCACAGGAGTCCGGCGCCTGCTCCAGATGCCTTGCCACCATTGCGGCCAGGGTCAGCTTCGTCGACATCAGTAGAGCTCCATCAGTTTCTTGTTGTCACTCAACTCAGACGGCTGCCCCTCCCAGGTCATTTGTCCGGATTTCATTACCACCACCCGGTCAGAGATTTTCAGGGCTTCCTTGACGTTCTGCTCTACCAGCAGAATCGACATCCCGGTTTTCTGCTGCAATTCCCGGATCGGGCCACAGAGATCCTGAAACAGTTTGGGCGCCAAGCCGATAGAGGGTTCGTCCATTAACAGGCAACGAGGACGGCTGAGCAGCGCCCGGCCAATAGAGACCATCTGCTGTTGCCCGCCCGACAGATTGCCGGCCCGGGTCTGGTAGAACTTTTTCATCATCGGCAGGATCGACATTACCCAATCGATGCGTTCTGCCCGCTCTTTTTCGGGAACACCGGCTGCCCACATACCCAGGCTCATGGTTTCCTCCACGGTCATACCAGGGAAGACGCCGCGGCCTTCCGGCACCATGGACATACCCGCCATGGTCATGGCCCGGGGCTCGGTCACTGCTTGCTCGCCATTAAACAGAATGCGGCCACCTTCATGGGGCACCAGACCGAAAATGGATTTGAGCAGGGTCGATTTGCCTGCACCGTTATGGCCGATCAGGCACAGCACTTCATTGTCGTTAACGTGAACATTGATGTCCGTCAACACTGGCCGTCCACCATAGCCGACAACCAGATTCTCAACCTGGAGTATTTTATCTGCCACGGTTATCTCTCCCCGAAGTAAATAGCGGCCAGGGCCGGGTCGTTCAGGATGGTTTCGGGCTCACCATCAGCCAGCAATTTACCCTGGTCCAGAAACGCTATGCGGTCAGATATATTCACCACTATGTCCAGATTATGCTCAATGATGCAGACGGTAATACCCTCCTTGACTTCCTCCCGGAGCAGTTGCAGGAACAGGTTATAGGAGTGAGGGTCAAGACCGGAGGCCGGTTCATCCAGCAGCCACAGGCGGGAATCCGTCGCCATGATTCTGGCCAGGCTCAGAAACTTGCGTTCCGCATAGGCCAGGTCAATAGCCCGGGTATGGCGCTTGTCAGCCAAGCCGGTTCGTTCCAGAATCCGGCTTACTCTGTCGTATCGCCTGGTCTTGCGGGATTTACCGCCTGACTGCCAGAGCCAGGAACCGGACTCCATCATGGTAAGTATGTTTTCTTCCACGGTCATATGGGTAAACAGCCGAAGATCCTGAAACGTCCTGGCAATCCCTTCTCTGGCTATCTTCCAGGGCGGCTTGCCAATCACTGATTCGCCCTGCCACTGGACATCACCTTCGGAAGGCGGAATATGCCCCGTAATCATATTGAACAAGGTGGTTTTACCGGCTCCATTGGGGCCAACCAGCGTGGTGATGATGCCTGCCCTGAGATTCAGGGAAACATCGTTGATAGCCTGCAGGCCACCGAAGTTCTTGCTCAGGTGACGGATTTCCAGCAAGACCTCCTGGTCATCGGTCGACCCCGTGAAACCGGAGCCGGGCGCCAGATTTACAGTCTCCTGGGCGGTATTAAGTTGCTCGCTCATTTGCCACCTCCGGGGTGTGCGCTCACGATGCCACCAGGACGGAAGATCATCAGTAACACCATGGCGAGGCCGTAGACGATCTGCTGAATGGAGCCAATTTCGGTCTGGGGCAGGAACGAAAGGTACGTCAGCGCGCTGGGCATGAGCATGAGCAATGCGGCCCCCACCAGCGGACCCATTATGGTGGCGGTGCCACCGATGATGACCATCGCCATTACCAGCACAGAGGTATCGAGCATAAAGCTCTGGACGTTGATAAAGCTCATGTAAAAGGCATAGAGCGCCCCGGCCACCGCGGCCAGCGACGAAGACAGCACAACGGAGAGCGTCTTGATCACGGTAATGTTCTTGCCGGACGCTAGCGCGGCTGATTCGCTGTCCCGGATAGCTTTGAGGCTGCGGCCGAAGCTGGTATGTACCAGGGTTCGGGTAATGACAATAATAATCACGAGGCAAATCAGGGACATCACCAGGAATTGCCAGGGCTTGTAGACCGGATAGCCGAACAGCTCTACCGCCGGAATCCCGATCACGCCACCAATGCCCCCGGTAAAGCTCTTCCACTCCGAGAACAGGGTGACTGCCAGCACCTGTAGCCCAAGGGAGGCCGCCACAAAGTATTCACCCCGCACCCGCAGCGCGGGGAGTGCCAGCAACAGGGACGTTATAGCGGCTGCAGCCATAGCAAAGGGCACCGCCACGAAGAACTCCGGAGTAACGTTCATGGCCACCAGCGCTGCGGTATAACCGCCAATACCAAAAAACACCGCGTGCGCCAGAGAGAAAATACCGGCATAGCCGATAATGAAATTCAGAGTGGTCGACAGGATCGCGTAAACCGAGATCAGAACCAGCAAGTTCAAGATATAAGCTGTCATGTCAGGGCCTCACGAGACTGTCGCCCGTCCAAAGAATCCGGACGGTTTGAAGATAATGAAGAAGAACAGGATCGCGAATGTGATGGCTTCACTCCACTGGGTTCCCAGCTTCCACATCGCCAGGTTCTCCGCCACGCCAATCAACAGCCCGGCGCAGGCAGCGCCACGAAGGCTGCCAATGCCGCCCACGATGGTCGCAGCAAGACTGATCAACATAACGTGGTGGCCAACAGTCGGATTGATACCAGTGCCTGCGGCCGTAAAAATGGCACCAGGCACCACCAACAGAGACCCAAGCGCGAAGGCATAAGTAGATAACCGCCGGGGGCTAAGCCCGAACGTGCGCACCAGTTCCGGGTTCTCACTCAAGGCTCGCAAGCCCTTACCCACGAAAGTGCGGGTCAGAAAGAAATGCAGCGCCACAAAGCAGACAATGGCACACACTATGGCAAGCCCGTTCAGCGGCGACAGGTAAAGCCCTGGCATGACTTCCACCGAGTTGCTCAGGGGAGAGCTGACAGACATGAAACCCCGGCCGAACACGCTCCCCAGAAGGTTTTGCACCACGATCCCGATACCGAAAGACGCCACAAATACAGTGAAGAACGAGCCTTCATGACGCTGAATCGGCGCGTACATAAAGCGATCCAGCAGCACACCGAAGACCACCGCACTGATCGCCGCCACAGCCACCGCAAATGTCCAGTGCAGCCCCAGACCAGCCAGCGCGAAATGGAACAGGTAAGCGGCAATCGCGAAGGTCGCACCGTGGGCAAAATGGAATATTTTAGTGGAGCCAAAAATCAGTGAGAAGCCAGCGGCAGTGAGGGCGTAGATCGCCCCCACCTGCAAACCGTTGGCAAGGAGTTGCAGAAACAGCATGGCCGACCCTTATTCCGCAGCCTGAACAAAAACCACCTTGCCGCTGCCGGAACCGTCAACCTCAAGTACCTGAATCGGTGCCAGCAAAGTGCCGTTTTCCTGAAACGAGACCTTGCCACCCACCAGCTCGAAGGTGTCCGTCGCTTTGCGCTGGGCCAAGAGGTTTTCGCCGGTTATCTCTTTATCCTGCTCTTCGAGTGCCTGTGCAAGCAGCACAAAGACTCTTACAGCGTTGTAGTAGTTGGCAATATAGGAGGTCGGGTTCTTGTCGTACTCTGCTTTGTAATCATCAACAAAACGTTTGGTGACCGGGTCTTCAGAATCCCACTCGATGCTCTGGGTGGTGAATAACGCCCCCTGGGCTTCCTTTTGCTCATGTAGCTCAGGCACAGAGAACGCTGAGTAACTGGCAATCTGCGCATCAACACCATTATCCCGCAACTGCTTGACGATCTGCAGTTGCTGGGAGCCATAGGAGGCCACATAGACCACATCCGGATTATCGCTACGAACCCTTGCAGCCACGCCACTGAACTGTTGGGCAGAGGCGGCAATCGAGTGAGATTCAACGAGCTCGGCACCCAGTGGCGGCAGCGTCTTTTCCAGTTCTTTAAGAATCGACTCTCCGAGCGGATCATCGACATACACCAGGGTAAATCGCTTATGGCCGAGCTCATTCACGGCATAGGCCGCCAGCGCCCCTACTTCATTGTTCGCCAGCGGGATGACGTTCCAGAAATATTCCCCCAGTTCCGCCAGGTCTGGACCCACACCGCCACCGTTGACCGCCACGGTCTGGCTGCGCTGGGCGAGCGTGGAAATGGCCTTCGAAACCCCGGTAAAGGCAGAAAGTACGTACGGAACACCCTCCACGTTGACCAGCTTGTTCATCGCGACGACCCCCTGCTGGGGCAGGGCCTGGCTGTCTTCGTAAAGTATGTTCAAATTGCCTGACAACATGCCGCCTTCATTGGCATGCTTGGCTGCCAAATCTGCGCCGGACATGAAAATGTCACCGTAGGTGGCATTCGGCCCACTCAGCGGAAATACTGCGCCAATGGTAACGTCATCTGCCTGTGCGGATGCAGCGGAGGCGAGCCCTATGGCGAAAGCGATGGATGAAAGTGTCTTACGTAACATAAGCTATCCTCGGTATTGTTATTGTCCCATTTAAACCTAGCACCGATTCAGGAACGCACAATTCGCCATTTATTAAGACCCTGTTAAGACAAAGTGAATATGGGTCTGTCACGACCGGTGACTGTTTCGTTTACTCTTGTCTGAACCCGTTATTAGAGGAGCACAACCATGAACTATCGCCGCCTTGGAACTACCGGCATGAACGTCTCCGCCCTGTGTCTCGGCACTATGACTTACGGCTCGCCAAAATGGCGGGAGTGGGTGCTGGATGAGCAGGCCAGCCGACCGTTTATCAAGCAGGCACTGGATGCCGGCATTAATTTTTTTGATACCGCTGATATGTACTCGCTGGGGGAATCGGAACGTGTTGTGGGCAAGGCGTTGCTGGATTACGCACCCCGCGAGGATGTGGTCATCGCCACCAAAGTGTTTAATCCCATGGGAGAGGGTCCGAACAACCGGGGCCTGTCGAGAAAGCACATCATGCATGCTATCGACGCTTCCCTGGCGAGACTCGGTACCGATCACGTCGACCTTTACCAGATTCACCGCTGGGACTATCACACCCCCATCGAAGAGACCATGGAAGCCCTGCACGATGTGGTAAAGGCCGGAAAAGCCCGCTATATCGGTGCCTCGTCCATGTTCGCCTGGCAGTTTTCCAAAGCCCAACACACTGCACAAATGCATGGCTGGACCCGCTTCGCGACCATGCAGCCGATGTACAACCTCGTTTATCGGGAAGAGGAGCGTGAGATGCTCCCACTATGCACCGATCAGGGCGTCGGTGTTATACCCTGGAGCCCACTGGCGCGGGGTATCCTCGCTGGCAAGACAGTGCAGGGCGAGGGCGGCGAAAGTACGCGGGCAAAAACCGATGAGAATACCCGCAAGTGGCGTCTCGGCAGTGATATCGATCAACCGGTAATCGAAGCCCTGCGCAAGGTCGCCACGGACCGAGGGATTGCCATGGCTCAGATCGCCCTGGCCTGGGTTATATCCAATCCTGCGGTTACTGCCCCGATTATTGGCGCAAGTAAACCGGGGCACATCGACGAGGCTATCGCGGCACTGGAACTAACACTTTCGGACGAAGAAAAAGTCGCTCTGGAATCGGCCTATGTGCCTCATCGGGTCGCCGGTCACGGCTAACGATCACGCCCGAGTCTCTGACTCTGCCGGTCCGAATCAGAACGGCAGGGTCAGAACGGTAGAGTGAGCACGGCACACAGCAGGCTACAAAGAGTCAGCGCGAGTAATGAGTATCTCAGGCTCCACCCATACGAAGCCTCACGGGCGTCATACCCCGTGCAACGCTCCAACAGTAGAGCATTCGCCGAGTAGGGAGTACCCGCAATGGTGATACCCCAGCCGGTGATCATGCCCAGCCCCAGGCCCAGCAAGCCATACTCAGGCCAGATCGGCCCGAGAATGCTACCGGCCAGCGTTCCGGAAATAATCGGGTTCACGCCCACGGTGCCACCAGCAAAAAACAGCCAGGGCACTGCAATCGCCACCAGGGGATAGGCCCACACCGGCAAGCTGAAATCCATCCCCAACCAGTTCAGCGCAAAGACCCCGATGATGCCTCCCAGAAAGGAAGAGCCCCCCATAATGACCAGTTCATTGTTCATGGGCGCCAGTGAAGGCAGGGCCACAACGCCATCCATAAGCCGACGATAGGCCAGGCCCAGAATCACTGCCGACAGACAACTAAGCGTGACCGCCTGGGAGTATAACAACCCCGCCCGGGAGCTCAGGGTAAAGGCGCCAAAGCAAATCAAAGCGATGACAGCGACGAACCGAAGCCAGGGGAAAACCGCGGATGCGTGATCATCTGGCAGTACTGCCACTTCCTCTCGGGCCGGTTCCTGTTCTCTCGCCAAGACACCCGACAGCAGATAGAGGACAGATACTGGCAAACCCACTGCGATCAGTTTCCAGCTCGACAGCCCCGGCAGGAAAGTCACGGTCATCACGATAGCGATCGACAAGGGCGAGGTCATGGGAGAGCCCCCGAAACCGCGCACCACCGCTCTGGCGGCATTACGCGCCAACGCGCTGTCACCCTGCTCTTTGACCTGCAATCCAATCATGGTGGCGACCACGCCTACCGCCCCGAAGTTCAGGGGTATCGATAGTAATGCAGTACCAAATGTCATGCCCAGGTAACGGGCGAGGGAGTTGCCAGCGAACAGGCTACGGGAAATAATTTTCAGATCATTGGACTGACCCATCACGGCGGATAACAGCATAACGGTGATGATCAAAGCACCAATACGCGCCATGTTGGCTGCCGCTTTGGGCAAGGCCGACGGCTCGAATGCCAGGGCGGCAACAGTCAGCACGATGATCAGCGAAAATAACACCTTGCCCACTACCCGCAGGTTGCCCCAACCCAGCACAATCGCTACGCACGCAAACACGGTGGCAGCCACCGTATTACCCGGCACAAAGGTGGCAATTCCGGCAACGAGGGCAAGATAAGCCAGGGTGGAACGGGTCCGGGGCATGCTGTCCGGGCGCAACAAAGATTTCATACTACCGACATTCCTTATCGCCCCGCGCTATCTGTTTGATCGTGTGACTAGTCTTTCGCTCAGACTGGTGGCAGCAACCGGGCGCCGGTTAACGCCTGGACTTCCTCAAACGAGTTATCGCCAAACAACTCAACCACCCGGAGCCCGTCCGGGGTGACGTCAATAACCGCGAGGTCAGTAAAAATTCGTCGCACCACACCGGTCCCGGTCAGCGGATAGGTACACTCATCGAGAATCTTAGGCTCTTCCTCCCGTGTGGTGTGACGCATCAATACGAAAAGTTTGCGGGCACCCACGGCCAGGTCCATGGCACCGCCAACCGCGGGAGGAAACTTGTCGTTATCGGTCGCCCAGTTCGCCAGATCACCCTTGGCAGATACCTGAAAGGCTCCGAGCACCGCGATGTCCAAATGACCACCGCGCATGATCGCGAACGACTCGGCGTTATCAAAATAACACCCGCCCGGAAGCAGGGTGACGTACTGCTTTCCGGCATTAATCAGGTTCGGGTTTTCTTCGCCCGGTGCAGGCGCCGGGCCGACCGCGAGGATGCCGTTCTCACTGTGATAAATCACCTGTTTGTCGTCAGACACGTAGTTTGAAACCTTGGTCGGCATCCCAATACCAAGGTTCACATAGGCACCGTCGGGAATATCCTGAGCCACACGTTCGGCCATTTGTTCGGGATTAAGCCTCAACATGATGCATCTCCTCTGCTACTACCCGGTCGACGAAAATACCCGGTGTCACCACGCGCTCGGGGTCCAGGTCACCCACCTTCACCACTGAAGTGACTTCCACAATGGTTACACGAGCCGCACTGGCCATCATGGGGTTAAAATTCCGTCCCGCGGTGTTGTAAGTCAGATTGCCCCATGGGTCCCCACACTCCGCCCGTACCAGAGCGTAATCCGCAGGCAGGGGAAGCTCGAGCACATACCCCTTACCATCGATCACCCTGGTTTCCTTACCTTCGGCCAGCCTGGTGCCATAGCCAGTGGGAGTCAGGAAGCCGCCAATGCCGGCCCCGGCAATCCGGATACGCTCACTCAGAGTACCCTGGGGCACCAGCTCCAGCTCTACGGAACCCTCTTCGAAGCGTTTCTCGAACCACACAGAACCGGCTGAGCGAGGGAAAGAGCACACAATCTTGCTTACCAGCCCGTCTCTCAGCAGCGACGCGATACCCTCTTCGGCTACGCCAGCATTGTTCGAGATAATGGTGAGCCTCTTTGCGCCATGCTGACGCAGCGCTTCAATCAGTTTTAGCGGTATTCCTGAACTGCCAAAGCCGCCGATCATTACAACCGCACCATCGGGAATATCCGCCACAGCCTCTTTGAACGATGCAACCCGTTTATCAATCACAATAAATCACCTCTTAACAGAAACCGGGTTTAGCGATGGAGCGCCGGCATGGCGCCACGATTCAGGAATCCCTTTCCTACATACATCAACGCTATGACGCCCAACCCCAGGGCCTCACTGACTAAATTCGGATAGATCATCAGGCCACCTGCAACCAATGCCATTACCCTCAACGGCCACGCAATAATGCCTATCCGGTAAAGGTAGCCTTCCATTGCCGAAGCAATCAGCCAGATCGCGGTGACGGCCGTCACAGTCGACATCAGGATCCGGGAGATATCCCCTTGCAAGATAAGGGAGGGGTTAAGTACAAACAGGAACGGCAGAATGAAGAGAATGCCACCCAGGCGCATGGAGTAAAGGCCCGTCTTGGTCGCATTAGCACCAGCAACACCAGCAGCCGTTATCGCGGCCAGTGAAACAGGCGGCGTAATATAGGACAACATGCCCCAGTACAGAATGAACAGGTGACTTGCCAGCGGGTTAAGCCCTGCATTCACCAAAGCAGGTGCCAGCAGGATAGACAGAAAGATATAGCAGGCACTGACGGTCATCCCCATGCCCAGAATAAAGCTGGTCACGGCACCGGCCGCCAGCATCAGGGGGATGCTGCCATCGGCATAAAGTAACAATTCACGGGAGAACGCTCCGGCTACACCGGTGTAGGATAGCCCTCCAACCACCAGACCAATGCCTGCCAGAATAGCCACCAGGTTGGCGACATTTGTCGTCAGGTCCCGGATAAACAGTTTGGCCCGGGCAAAACTCATTCGATACTTGCGTTTGAACAGGGAAACACCCAACAGCACCAGGGAAGCGTAATAGGGGGCGTAGGCTTCAAGCCGCATCACCAACAGCATGTAGATCAGCATCGCCAGTGCAAACAAGTAGGGCCAACCTTCTTTCAGGGTTTCCTTCAGGCTGGGAATTTCATCTTCCGGCAGGCCCTTCAGACCTCGTTTAGCAGCATAATTGTCGACCTGGAAAAGCAATGCCAGGTAAAACAGCAGCGCGGGAAGAAACGCCGCGATCATGATTTCGGCATAGGCGACCCCCAGGAAAGACGCCATAATAAATGCGACCGCACCCATAACCGGGGGCATTAGCGTGCCGCCGGTGGAGGCGCAAGCCTCAATTGCCGCCGCATAATGGGCCGGGTAACCGGTCTTCTTCATGGTAGGAATAGTTATAGGTCCGGTGGTGAGGATGTTGGAAATCACACTACCGGACAGGCTGCCTAGAATTCCGCTGGATAGAACTGACACCTTGGCCGGGCCACCGCGACTCCTGCCCATCAAAGCGGTGGCAAATTTCATAAAAAATTCACCGCCACCGGTGATGGTCAGGGCAGCGCCGAAGACGACGAAGCCAATCACCAGTTGCGCCACCACCTGCATCGGTATGCCAATAACACTTTCCACACCAATAACGTGGGCGCGAATAATCTCCGGCAGGGTGTATTCGTTGCCCCAGAGAAATCCCGGCATACTCCCGGCGTAAAGCGGATAGGTGCCGAAAAACAGGGCAACGAACAGCAACGGCCAGCCTCCGCACCTGCGAACACCCTCCAGGATCATCACTAACAGCACTGCTGACAATATGGTCGCTTCAACAGGGGCTTCAAACTCCCAGCCCATCTGAATCATGATCAACCCGTAATATCCCAGGTACCCGCAGGAAATGAGGGCTAATAGCCCCAGTACCCAGTCATACCAGGGAACCTTGTGTTTTGCGCCGGACCAGGCAGGAAAGCACAGGAAGGCCGCGGCCAGAAAAATACCGATCAGATAATACAGATAGGAGTTTCCCAGCGGTTTAAAGCCAAGAATCTCCAAGTTGAAGGTCTGATTGATGGCCATCAACAAACCCAGGCTGCCTAATACAAGAACGCCCCAATAACCGGCGCCTTGCAGACGACCGCCGCTGGTTTCGCCGGGAACGGATTGAGAATTCTGGGCAGGGGTGCCCGGAGAAGAAGTCATGCCATACTCCGAAAAAGACGAAGAAAAGTGGTGCATCAATTGCACCACCCTCTTCAAACCATTGAGAAACGGTTAGAGCGAACTGAGTGCCTCGGTGCGGTGCTTCTCCCAGATCTCGGCAAACTCGTCATCGGTCTTACCTTCGCCCTCTGCCACCGCGCTCGGCCATGCTTCCAGCAACGCGTTCAGGCGCTCAGTACGTGCATCGTTCCAGGCCTGATGCTCCTCGGTCCAGATACCCTTCTCTTTCAGGTAACGGATGGCCCCCGCGTGGAAGGGCACATCAATGGCAGGAACACCAGCTTCCTCCAGGTTCCAGCGATGCATAACCGCCGTGGCATCCTTGTACATATCGAAGGTCTCATCCAGCACCTTGATGTAGTTGTAGACCGCTTCCTCGTCCATGTCGGCACGAACCGTCAGCACCGGATAGCGATAGGCAAGAACGTTTACCGGATTTTCTTCACTGATGCCCGCACCGACGGTTTCCATATAAGGCTGGAAGAAAGGCGCCACTTCGCGGATTCGTTTCCAGCCCTCCTCGTCGTCCTTCGGCACTTCCAGCCAGCGAATGCCACGGGGCGACTCGGCCAGTTCATAGACGTGGCTTGGCGTTGTGGTGGTGCAGGAGGCATCCGCCTCGCCGCGGGCCAGCGAGCTCATCGCATTGCCATAAGTCGGGAACATGATGGCGTCCACGTCATCCCTGGTCAGGCCGGCAAACGCCAGAAAGGCATCGCATTTCACGTTGACGGAGGGATTACCGGCAACGTAGGCAAAGCGGACACCCGCCAGATCATCCAGTGATTCAATATTCGCGTCCTCTGCTGTGAAGATACCAAACGCAGACGGACGCCCCGCGACGGCCCGGAGATCCTGGGGGCCCCAGCGACGGGTGGCAAAGTCATGAATACCTTCAGCAGCAAAAAAAGTTTCTGTGGCGAGGAAGGCGTAGTCCGCCCGACCGCTGATCAGGGGCTGCAGCCGACCAATGGAAGAACCGGAGGGCTGGATACGGACTCGGGTGCCATGCGCCTTGCCGAAGGCATCGGCAATGGCGGAGGCTTCGGCGTAGCCTGCGGACCCAACATCGTAGGCAGACCATGTCATCGTATCAGGCAGCTCGGCTTCTGCCGCGGCGGGTGCACTGATGCTCAGCAACATTGCAGCAGCGCATACGGAGCTGGCCAGAGGGCGCATTAATCTTGGTGTTTGGGATGTCATAGGGACTCTCCGAATAATTGTTGTTGTAAGTAGCTACTTAAGAATAGCTCACGACAGAGCTTTAGCCTGTCATGACGAACAAACTGCCACCGGCTGAACCGATAGCGCCTTCAAACTAAACCTGCTATCTCAGCCAGTCAACGTATTTTCTATAATCGAATAAACAACAATTCTATAAAAGAAATGCTATTTTTATATAGCTTACGCCTGGGCCTCTGAAAACCTGGCTCACCAACAGTGGCATGGAATTATTCGCGAGCACCATCCTGGTCAAAAGCCCCATTTCGCTCTCGATGCTGTTCTTTCAGGCAGTCCAGTAGCAAGTTACGAATTTCCTGATGTGAATCGGTATCGCGGAGCCAGATGCAGTGCGACTGATGACGAGTGGTGGCGTCGGTAAGCGGCACAAAGCTTACGTTGGAAAATCCGGATTTGGCGAGCGACTGGGGCACCAGGGCAATGCCCATACCATTTGCGACCAGCGCGAGAATAGTCAGCCAGTGGGATACCTCATGACAAATCTGTGGTTCGACGTCGACATGATGAAACAGGCTGATAATCCTGTCGTAGTAATGAGGAGCCAGGTCGCGCCCAAACAGGATAACCGGCTCACTGGCAAGCTCCCTCACTGCGAGACTACGCCGGGCTGCCAATTGGTGATGTGCAGGTAAGCAACAGACAAAGGGCTCATCCGTCAAAGTTACCGAATCGATACCCTCGGGTAACGGCATAGAGTGGATGAAACCTATGTCGAGCTGCTCTTGCATTACAGCCTCAACCTGATCGGCCGAATTGCGTTCTATCAGTTGTATTTCAATACCCGGGTAGCGGGATTGCAGAAGCCTGAACAGTTCTGGCAAGCCGCGAAAGAGCATGGCTGGCGTAAACCCGAAGCGCACCAGGCCTGTTGCAGTGGAGGCAATTCGCTGCACCAGATTCTGTGACTCTTCCAACTGTTCAAGGATCCGGCGTGCCTGGCGCTGGAACGCCTCCCCTGCAGGCGTGAGAACAACGCGTTTGCTATTGCGCAACAGTAGCTTGACTCCCAGCTCATCTTCCAGGAGGCGAAGGCTCGCGCTCAGAGGCGGTTGAGAAATATGCAGACGTTGCGCTGCCCGGCCAAAGTGCAACTCCTCCGAGAGCACCACAAAGTATCGCAACTGGCGAAATGTCAGCGCCATAACCGTTATCTCCTGCTCATCTACTTTTTTAACCATACAGTAAACTGTATCAATGGATCCTAAAACAGTATTGGAAACCGGCCATTTACCCGCCTAATGTGAGGCTAAAGCCTATAATAAGTCCAGGAGGTAGACCGCAATGAAGGAAGAAACGATATACCGCAATATTCCCGATGCCCGGGGACAGAACACCTACCACAGCGACCCGAGCCTCTCCCAACTTCTGAGCATCTATTTGCCAGCGACGTTACGTCACCATCTGGAAACTCACTTTACCGAGATGGGGGCGCTAGCGGGTGGTGAGCTCGAAACGCTGGCCCTTGCTGCTGACAAGAACCCACCTGAACTTGCCTTGCGCAGCAGAAACGGTGCCGAGGTTCAGAAAGTCCACAAGCATCCTGCCTATCTGCGCCTGGAAGCTTATGCCTATGGCCAGTTTGGTCTGGCGGCGATGTCCCATCGTGGCGGGGTGCTTGACTGGCCGGAGCCCATGCCCCCGGTGGTCAAGTACGCTCTGACCTACCTGTTCGTGCAGGCGGAATTTGGTCTGTGCTGCCCGCTCAGTATGACGGATGCACTGACCCGCACCCTTCGCAAGTTCGGTGACGAGGCTCTGGTTAGTCGCTACCTTGAAGCTCTGACTTCTCAGAATATGGACGAGGCTTATCAGGGCGCCATGTTCATGACTGAGCAGGATGCTGGCTCTGATGTAGGTGCCATTACGACTGAAGCCAGATTAGTGGACGGCACGTGGCGCCTCTACGGCGACAAGTGGTTCTGCTCCAACCCTGATGCTGCTCTGGCGATGGTGCTGGCGCGCCCCGAACAGGGCGAAGGCGGTACCCGTGGCCTCACACTGTTTCTTCTGCCCCGGTATCTGGAGAGCGGTGAACTCAACCACTATCGCATCGTACGCCTGAAGGACAAGTTGGGTACGCGCTCAATGGCCAGTGGTGAAATCCTTCTCGAAGGTGCCGAAGCTTATGTCGTAGGAGAGCCTGGCCAGGGCTTCAAACAGATGACGGACATGATCAACATGTCGCGACTCTCGAACGGCGTGCGTTCGGCGGGATTAATGCGGCGCTCAGTCAACGAAGCGCTCTTTATTGCCCGCCATCGTCATGCTTTCGGTAGCCAACTCATCGAACTGCCCCTTATGCAGCGTCAGCTCAGCAAAATGATGGTCACCGCCGAGCAGGGACGCACGCTGGTCTTCCATACGGCCGATTGCCTGCGGCGCGCCGATGCCGGTGATAACCAGGCCGCCAAGTTATTACGCATCCTGACACCCATGATTAAATTCCGCACCACCCGGGATGCACGCAAGGTGGCCGGGGATGGGATGGAAGTACGCGGTGGCTGCGGCTACATCGAAGAGTGGTCAGACGCCCGAGTACTTCGCGATGCGCATCTTGGCTCCATATGGGAAGGCACCAGCAATATTGTTGCTCTGGATGTGTTTCGGTCGATCCGGCGTGAGAAAACGTTAGCCGTGCTTGCTGAGTATCTGAATCAGCGACTGCAGGAGTCGGCGCTGGAGCCCCATGAAAGTCGACTTTTGCAGGCCTTGCTTAACAAGGCGGTGGAGAGTGCGGAAGCGCTGGCACAGGACTCCGCCTGCGAGCAGGAGGCCAGACGGATCGCCAGCGGCCTGTATCACATCACCTCGGCCATTCTGATGGCATGGGAAGCTTCGCGGTTACCGGGAGACAAGCGGCGACAGGCGCTGGCGTGGCTGGTTGTGCGCCATAAGCTACTGCCACCCGACCCTTTATCGGTCATCAGAGAATCAACGGATGCGCTGGCAAAACTGCTCGACGAAAGCCCGATGACCGACGAACAGGTAAGGGCGCTGGTCAATACCGAAGAACTGGCTCGTGGTCAGGGGCTGAAGGGGTGAACACGCCCGCCCTGGAGACCTCAAGGTCTCCAGGCACTAATACATCAGCGAGGGCAGGAACAGGGAAATCTGCGGGAAAAACATCAGCAACGCCAGCACCACCGCCTCTGCTGCCAGGAACCACAACGTACCCCGGACAATGGTGCCGAACGGAACAGCATCTCCCACGCCGGCGCTCACCACAAAGAGGTTAAGTCCGATCGGCGGCGTCAGGAGTCCAATTTCAATAAACTTGACCACCAGCACGCCAAACCAGATCACATCGATATCAAAAGCGATAACAAACGGTGCCAGAACCGGCAGAGTCACCAGCATCAGGCCGATAGGGTCGAGGAACATCCCGAGAATAATATAAAAAACAGTAACGATCAGGAGAAAGATCCATAGCGCTACAGCATAGTCATCAACCCAGAGACCGATATTCATGGGAATCTGGCTCAGGGTCAGCATTCGACTGAATAACACGGCACCGATAGCAATCAGAAAAATTGAGGCGGTGCTTTTTACGGTCTCTGAGACCGCCTGCCTGAGCGCGTCCCAACTGAAGCTTCTTTGCACAACGGCTGCCACAATGGCGATAAAGGCTCCGAAGGCGCCCGCTTCGGTTGCGGTCACGGTTCCGGTATACAACCCGCCAATCACACCCGCCACAATAACTGGCAGCGGCCATGACTTCAGCAGCAGCATCCATTTCTCGGAGCGGGTAAAGCTATCACTGCTAACCGGGGCCAGCCCAGGATTTATCTTTACCCGCACAATGATTAACAGCGAGTATGCCACCATCGTTAACAGCCCGGGAATAATACCTGCCATTAACAACTGACCCACCGACGCTTCCATGAACACGGCATACAGCACAAACGGTATGCTGGGCGGAATAAACGCGCCGAGTGTACCCGAAGCCGCCACGACACCGGTTGCCAGCCCCGGATCATACTTTGCTCTGAGCATTTCCGGCACGGCGAGCCTCGACATTGCCCCTGCCATCGCCACACTAGAACCACTGGCGGCAGCGAAACCGGCACTGGACACGTTCGTGGCAATGGCCAATCCGCCAGGTAAGAAACTCAGCCACGCTTTGCCCGCATCGAACAGAGTCCGGGTGAGCCCCGTGTGAAAGGCAATAGCGCCCATCAGGATAAACATCGGGATGGCCGTCAAGGACCAGTGCGCGATGAACTGAAAGGTCGTGGACCCCATAAGTGAAAAGGCCGCATCCATACCCCGCAGGGCGAAAATACCGGTAAAGGCCGTCATCCCCAGCGACACTCCGATAGGGATTCGCAGAGAGAGCAGGACCAGCAGCAGACCAATACACGTCAGGCCAATCTGTATATTACTCATTGCCCTGCCTCCCGAGGCCCACCAGGTCGGTTACCCCACACAAAGCGGAACAGGTACAAGACCGAAAGCACAGAAAGAATGACACCCGCGACGGCAATCCATCGTGAGGGCCACACTGGCAGTTCCAGAAAAATCGCATCGACGGTTTCACTGCGGGTCCAGCTCTTCACGGCCTGCAGATAGAGACCGTAGGCAAAAATAGCAAAATAGACAGCCATCACCACCAGGCCAATCAGTTCGACAGCAAGGCGCACCCTGCCCTTCAGAAACTGCGCCAATACATCCACCCGGATATGGCCATCTTCAGTGGTGCAGGCAAAGATGCCCATAAAGACCGCCGCGACCATATAGTAATAAGTAACGACTTCCATCGTGCCAGGAATGTGCATGCCGAACCCCACCCGCAATAATACCTCTGCGGTTACGTGCAACATCATGAGGACGATAAGCACCCCTACCACCAGTGCCGTCCCATCGCTGAATTTCTTTAGATACCTGCCCACGACACACCTCTTATCTTGTTGTTATAACGACTTTTCCGATCGATCGACGACCAATTACGCAGTCAAGCGCTGCCTCGAAATCGTACAGCGCATACACTTCCGGCTGCCTGATCGCGAGATTGTTGTTATCTGCCTCTTTGAATAGCCAGGCCATCATTTCCTTGATCTGGAGGGCAAACTCATGCCTGCGATCCTGCTTGCCCCACCCCACATACTCCGAGAAGTTCACTCCGAAGAGGCTGATGTTCTTCACCAACAACAGATTGACCGGAACAGACGGGATATCGCCGCTGGCAAAACCCAGGGAGAGCATGCTGCCCTCGATAGCGGTGCAGCGGATTAGTCGTTCAAACAGTTCGCCACCCACCGGGTCGAACACAAGGTCTGCTCCCTTGCCACCGGTGAGGGACTTGACGCTGTCGATCAGATTGCCCGCCGAGTAATCGATTGCATGGGTCGCCCCGGCGGCCAGGGCCGCCTCAAGTTTCGATTCGGAACCCGCAGCTGCAATGACCGTCGCTCCCTTGAGTTGCGCCACCTGCACCGCCGCCAACCCAAGCGCCCCGCCAGCCCCGGTCACCAGTACCGTCTTGCCTGGCCCCACACCTCCCCGGCCTAACGCCGTCGCGGCGGTACCAAAAGAGAGCGGGATCGAGACCGCCTTTACTAACGGAAAGCCCGCGGGAACTCGATAGACCGTTGCCGGATCAACCACCACTTCCTCGCCGTAGGCGCCAGCATCTATTATCGCGGCCACAGGATCGCCGGGCTGAAACTCCGAAACGCCCTCGCCACATTCCAGAACGTATCCGGAAACCTCGGTGCCGGGAATGAACGGCAAGTTCATCTTGCGTTGATACTTGCCTGCAACCATTAACGATATGGCATAGCTGACACTGGCGAAGTGAACGGCAATCCGCACGCAC
Source organism: Marinobacter sp. (assembly GCF_040882185.1). Lineage (GTDB taxonomy): Bacteria > Pseudomonadota > Gammaproteobacteria > Pseudomonadales > Oleiphilaceae > Marinobacter. Next base: position 87,549 of record NZ_JBBEBW010000006.1, read on the forward strand.
CCCGGTTTCATTTCAGGAGCGGCAACCTCCGCCAGCCTGAGATCTTTGTAGGACGAAAACTTTTCACAGATTACTGCACGCATCGTTGAACCCACCTTTCATCTTCCGCCTTCTGTTTAACTCACTGAACTATTTACCGAACTATCCACTGAACTATTCATCGAACTATCGGGCCTGGATACAAACGTCCGACATCAGAAAGGTGTCAATTTCATTTTGGCTGTAACCCGCTTCCCGCAGTAATTCACAGGTATGTTGGCCCAGACCAGGTGCCGTGCTGAGGTCTTCAGCCTGAAGATCGGCTCCGGGGAATCGGGGCAATGGGATACTCCCGAAGGCTCCGTGGGCGACCATCGGCATCAGGTCAAGAAAGCGCACCTGTGGGTCCTGCTGTAATTCCTGATAACTGTTCAGGGGACCGCAAAGCACACCCGCCTTGTTAAGGCGCTCAATCCAGTCAGCGCGGGTACGCTGGACAAACACCTCTGCCAACATTCTGTGAACTTCCTCGGCATGGATCTGGCGGGATTCATTATCGGCAAAGCGAGGGTCAGCGGCCCACTCTGGACGCTCAACCGCCTGAGCCAGCGCCACAAACATTTCGTTTCGCAGGCACACCACGGAAATCATCCCGTCGCTGGTGGCAAAATTTCCTGAAGGTACCGTGACGTGTTTATTCCTGACACCTCCCTGCAAGTGGGACTCAATCAGTGGCATAGCCTGGAAGGCAGCGGCGGAACCCAGAAGGGACAAGTCCAGATGACGGCCCAGGCCTGTGGCTTTCTGTTCATGAATCGCCGCAGACAAGGCAAAGCCCGCGTATAGCCCGGCGATCATATCCACCGCCAGCATACCCACCCGCTTCGGGACGCCATCATCGGTCTCATTCATCACCGCCATGCCAGTAGAACCTTGCAGGATACTGTCCGAGCCGGGCCGTTTGGCGTGGGGCCCCGTGCTGCCAAAACCCGAAATAGAGCCAAGAATGATGCCCGGGCGCACCGACTCTAAAGCGGGATAGCTCATATCCATTTTGGCCAGCACGCCGGGACGAAAGCTCTCAAGTACGACGTCGGCACCACGCACCAACTGTTTGAGGATGGCTTTTCCTTCAGGTTTTCTGGCATCGAGACAGATAGCCCGTTTGCCCCAGTTTGCCGACACACTGAGCGAGCTATGCCCTTCGCGGGCAACGCCCATCACCCTGCCCCAATCGCCCTGAGGTGGCTCTACCTTCAGCACCTCTGCCCCCATCATCACCAGCATCTGGGCCGCGTAAGGCCCGGCCAGGCCCTGACTCATGTCCAATACACGCACCCCGCTAAAGGGTTTGAACTGCGTTACGCTTTCATTCATCCAAAAACCACCCTGAAAAGTAGCAATGCCAGCCACTAGAGCCGGCATTCTTTCGACATTAAAACGCCTTGTCGTAGATTTCCGTCTTCAAAAGCTCTGCGTATTCCGCCTCGGACAGTGATTTGCCTGCCAGCAGCTCTTCCCACTTTTCCAGGTTCTTCTTGAAATTCTCGACAATCTGCTCCGCGTTCTCAACTCCGCGTCCTGTGGCCGTCTCTGCCGCCCGTGCCAGTTGGGACTGCATGAACTCTTCACGTTGCTGCTTCATCGCATCGGATACTTCAACAAAGTTAACGCCTTCTTCTTTGGCCAGTTCCTTAACTTCGTTCTCTTCATCCTGGTAGGCGTAAATGGTACGGGCCAGACCAATAGACGCGGCGTCCACCAGGGCCTGTTGTTCCTTGTCGCTCATTTCCTGCCAGACAGATTCACGGATGTTCAACAGGGAGCCACCGAGAAACGCGCCCATGGGCAATTCAACCACACTGTTTGCCACTTCGATCAGGGACAGGGACTTGAGCCAGCTGGTCGCACCGATGACACAATCCAGCTGGCTACGCTCCATGGCCTCATAGGATTCACTATTGGGTATATTCACCGGCACACCGCCGATACCGGATACCCATTTGCCGATTTCCTCACCGGCTACACGCATTCTTTTGCCTTCAGGTTCAAATCCGGAGGCAAACTCGTCCTTACACATCGCCTGATAAGGTGGCGTGGCGTAACTGGCGAGGAATCGCACGTTGTTGCTTTCGTACTCTTTCAGACACTGGGGACAGTCATTCAGGATGGTGTCCACTGATGCGGCCGTAGCCACCAGGGAGTCCTGATTCCAGAATGACAGGTCGCTGATGGTGGTATTGGCGGGCACCGATGTCGGGAAATAAACGGTGACCAGAAAGCCACCGTCGATCATTCCGTCGGTAACAGCGGACAGCATGCCTTTACCGGATGCAGCGGCCCCGGAAGGGAAAAATTTGAAATCAATGCTACCGTCGGATCGCTCACGGGCCTCATCGATAAAGGTTGTAATGCCCTCACTGGTGGGATGCTGGGGCGGCAGATAGCTCGCAAAGGTAAGGTCACGGGCAGCGGCACCGGATGAAACGGCCAGGCCGGCGAGTAGTGCACAACCAGATGCTGCAGAAATCAGTCGGGATCTATTGTTGTTAGGCATGTATATGTCTCCGAATAGCTGGATTGCACGCAGGACCATGATGCTTTATTGTTCGCTGTGCGCACGTTATGTTCTTTCTGAGAACACGCTCAAGATAAGAGCAATTTTTGAGCAATGTCAAAGGATCTTTTCAGGTATAGAAAAAATGACTAACAGCCTTCAGAACGACGACAACGCCGTAGTGACGTCCTTTGCCCGCGGGCTGGACGTGATTCGGGCCTTCGGTGAGGGCGCGTCACGACTGACTCTGTCAGAGGTGGCGAGACGCTCGGAAATCTCCCGCGCAAGCGCCCGCAGACTACTCCACACCTTGGCTGCGCTGGGGTATGCCAACTCCGATGGCAAGCACTTCTGGCTCACTCCAAAAATTCTGGACCTGGGCTTTTCCTACCTCTCATCCATGGAGATATGGTCGTTCGCTCAGGGGCATATGGAAGAACTGGTACAAAAGGTTCAGGAATCCTGCTCGATCGCAGTGCTGCAGGGTTATGATATTTACTACGTGATGCGGGTTCCGACCCGGAAACTGCTCAAGAGCACGTTGAACGTAGGTAGCACCTTACCAGCGCATGTGGTCTCCCTGGGGCGCATTCAGCTGGCCGATCTGCCGCCTGAAGACCTTGACCACTACCTGAATACTCAGGAAATCATCCGCTATACACGGTTTACCATTACCGACAAGGAAGACTTAAAACGGATAATATTGGCCGACGGTGCAAAAGGCTGGTCCATCGTGGACCGGGAGCTGGAGGAAGGCATGTGCGGCATTTCCGTGCCCATCCGGAATCGGCATCACAAGGCGATTGCGGCAATTAACCTGACCATGCCTCCGAGCAAAGCAGCAGAGCCAGGGGTGCTGGACTACCTGCTGGAAGAGCTCCAGAAGACCGCCAGCAGGATCAACACAGAACTCAAAACCAAAGAGCCGCTGGGCTAAAACTGAGCTTATCCGACCGCTGTCAGTAAGCGCTCAAAAAGCCATTCCAAAACGGCATGGCTTTTATAGAAAATATGCTTTTCTCCACTGACCTTTATCTTGTTACCGTGTCAGTCTCAACAATCCATCTGATAATTTCGGGAATTCCATGACTACGCCAACAATGACACTGGTCGACGCCATCACGACTCGCCGCTCAGTAAGGGGCTTTCTTCCCGAGCCGGTGAGTGACGATGTCCTGACCTCGATTTTTGAGCTCGCCAGAACCTCGCCGTCCAACTGCAACACCCAACCCTGGACCTGCTACGTGGCCTCCGGCGAGTTGAAAGACCGGTTGCGGGAGCAGTTCCTGCAACGCCAGGAAGACGGCGTACCGGGAACTCCGGATTTTGGTTACGTGTCCAAATTTGAAGGTGAATACCGTAAACGCCAGGTGGATTGCGCCGTCGCCCTGTATAACGAAATGGGCATTGCCCGGGACGACAAGGCCGGACGCCTCCGGGCTGTGCGTCGTAATTTCGAGTTCTTCGATGCGCCCCACATCCTCTTCCTGGGCATGGATCGCAGGTTCGGCTCGACCATCGCTCTTGATGTGGGTATTTATGCCCAGACCCTGATACTGGCGATGAACGCCTTTGGCGTGAGCTCTTGCGCCATGGGCAGCATGCGCGCTTATCCTGATCTGGTGCGGGAAGCCTTCAGTCTCGACGAGCAGACGGGGATCCTGCTGGGCATCAGCTTTGGCTACGAAGATCCCGATGTGCCAGCCAACCGCACCCAGACTACTCGGGAGCCGTTGTCTGACACGGTGATGTTCAAGAGCCAGTAGGGGCCGCTTAGTGGCCCGTACCCTTTCGACATTTTGTCTGCTAACCGCCTGTTTCTGTGCTCTGGCACGGGAGTTCAGCGACTGGCTGGTTTTCAGTCCACTGGCCGGTGGCGCCCTCGTGCTGTTCGCGTTCCTGCAATGGCCGGGTATCAGCCTTACCTATCGGATTTTTGCCATTCTGGCGCCCGTGCTCGGGTTCGTACTCTGGATCAGGGGAGCGGTATCTGCTGCGGTCCTGGCGGAGGCGATTGACCGCTCGGCGTTCTTCACCTTATTCCTGACCTCTCTGGCGGTCCTTCGCGAATCCGCCAAAACGTCGCAGTTGGTAAGTCGCTGCGGAACGGTGCTGGTAAACCAGCCGCCGGGGCGTCGTTACCTGTTGATGGCGTTCGGCTCGCATTTGTTCGGTGTGATGCTGAATATTGGAGCGCTGAATGTTCTAGGTACGATGGTACGCCGGGCCATTCGGCCTGCCTCCGACCCCGAATCCCAGCGGATTGGCGGCATCCGCCGCAAGCGCATGTTAACCGCCACCATTCGGGGATTTTGTGGTGTACCGCTTTGGGCACCGACTTCCGTTACCATGTTGCTGGTGTTGTCCGGCATACCTGATCTGACCTGGGAGCAATACGCTCCGCTCGGCCTGCTCTGGACGCTGTTGTTCATTCTTTGGGGGGCGATATTGGATCGCCTTGCCTACAAACGACCCAGAGTGCAGTACGTCAACGGTGGTAATCTGAGCTATCTTATTCCCCTGGTGGGGTTGGTGGCACTGATACCCAGCCTCGCCTTCATGGTTTCACAGCTTACCGGGCTGCCGCTATTTTCAGCGTTACTGATCTGCGCGCCCGTCATCGGCCTGACCTGGATTTGGGTGCAATACAAGGGCAGACCGACCCGGATAAAAAGAGGCCTGCTACTCAGGCGTATGAAGAGATCCTTTCCCGAAACGTTCATTAACCAGCGTAATGAAGTGGTGTTGTTCGCCTCTTCCGGCTTTATCGGCGTGATTCTGATTCCGCTTATCGACCCGGTCGCCGCCAGCGAATTCCTGGCCCAGGCTAACATCAGCAATGCCACCCTGATGGTCGGTATTTCCCTGGTCATGCTGGCCTTTGCATTCATCGGTATTAACGCGATTATAACGGTGACGCTGATTCTGGGGGCATTGCAGCAACTGCCCGACCTCAACATTGCCCCCCAGGCTCAAGCTTCGGTAATTGCCATAACATGGGCGATTTTTGCGGGCGCTTCCCCGTTTACGGCGTCGTTACGTTTTATCGCCGGTTTTTCCGGTATTTCACCCCTACGTTTCGGTATCCAGTGGAACGGGTGGTTCAGTGCCAGCGTGCTGGCCATTATGTATGTGACACTCTATCTGGTGCTGTAACGTCCAGTCTTATATAGCCTTTTAACAGGAGCAAACTGCCATGAGCCTTCCAGATAACATCAAAGACCAACTGAGCCTTCCGGTGCTGTGCTCGCCGATGTTCATCATCTCCAACCCGAAAATGGTTATCGAACAGTGCAAGGCCGGGGTTATTGGTTCTTTCCCGGCGCTCAATGCGCGGCCAGCGGAAAAACTGGATGAATGGCTAACGGAGATCGAACAGGCGCTGGCCACCTACAGGGCCGAGAATCCGGACGCCAGGGTTGCACCCTACGCGGTCAACCAGATTGCCCACGCCACCAATGACCGGCTGGAACACGATATGCAGGTGTGCGTGGACCACAAGGTGCCTATTATTATCACCAGCCTGCAGGCCAACCCGAAGATCGTGGAAGCTGCCCACAGTTATGGCGGCCTGGTCTTCCATGATGTGACCAATATTCGCCACGCGAAGAAGGCATTGAGCATGGGCGTGGATGGCCTGATTCTGGTCACTGCTGGCGCTGGCGGCCATGCCGGCACGCTTAGCCCCTTTGCCCTGCTGGCGGAAATACGCAGCTTTTTCGATGGCCCGGTTATCCTCGGCGGCTCTATCACCAAAGGTCATCAGGTCCTCGCCGCGACAGTAATGGGCGCCGATATGGCTTATATGGGAACCCGCTTTATCGCCACCGAAGAAGCCAATGCCGAGCAGGCCTATAAAGACATGATCCTGGCCTCTTCAGCGTCCGATATCATCTATACCAATCTGTTTACCGGCGTTCACGGCAACTACCTGCGCGGCAGTATCGAGAAGGTCGGCCTGGACCCAGAAGACCTGCCGGTTTCTGACAAGAGCAAAATGAAATTCGGCTCCGCCGGGGGCAGCAAACCGAAGGCGTGGAAAGATATCTGGGGTGCTGGCCAGGGCGTGGGTGGCATTACTGAGATGGTACCGGTGTCGAAAGCCGTGGCGCAATTGCGTGATGAATATGAAGTTGCACGGCAGAAAATCACGAAGTGATTAATCAGGTCCTCAGAAGGATCTGAGCCAAAACGGCCATTTGCACCGCACCTGCAATTCTGGGTGCGGTACACACAGGAGGGCGACAGCAATCGCGGTGATCAACTGCGATTGAATTTCCCGGGACGTCGTTCGGTAACCGCTGCCATACCTTCTTTATGATCAGCCGTTTTCGCCAGCCATGCCTGTTCGGCAAACTCGTGTTCCAGCCGCTGTTTCAGCTCGTCCACCAGCCCTTGCCGGAGTGTGGCGCGGGTGGACTCAACCGCAAACGGCGCGCATTGGGCGATTTCAGTCGCCAGACCAATGGCTTCATCCCGCACCTGGTCTGAAGGCACCAATTTATCTGCCAGGCCATACTCATAGGCCTCTTCACCCTTGATCCGGCGTCCGGTTAACAGCATCAGATTGGCCCGCTGCTGGCCAATCAACCTTGGCAATACCAGGCTGATACCGAACCCAGGGTGAATACCGAGCTGCACAAAATTGGCCGCAAAACGTGCTTCCGGGCAAACTACCCGAAAATCCGGTACCAGGGAGAGCCCGAGACCACCACCAATAGCGGCCCCGTGAATGGCACCCACAATCGGTTTCTTACAGGCATACAGACGAGCCGCTGCCTTATAAAGAGTGATCGCGTTATTGGCTGCGTCCGGCTTGAACAGATCACTGCCATTGGAGGAAAAATCTGCGCCAGCACAAAACGCCTTGCCCTGGGCCGCCAGCACAATGGCCCGGCACTGATCGTCCTGCTCAAGTGCTTCGAACGTTTCGGCGATATGCTCGATTAACGACACATCAAAAAAGTTAAGAGGCGGGCGACGAATTTCCACCACCGCTACATGCTCAAACCACTGCACAGCAACATCATCAAACGATTTCATCTGTTGTCCTTGTTTGTTAGCGGGAAACAATGTCCCAGACCTGACTCTCGCTCTGGCCTGTGGGGCTGCCCTTTAACTCATTGGCGACGGCCAGGCCGATGCGTTCTGACCAATAGAATTCCGAGCCATACTCTTCGCGCCAGCTCCAGATCCGCCGGCTGTATTGTTGCAGCGGGTATTCGAAACTGAACCCCATGGCGCCGTGGCACTGGTGCGCCAATCGCGCTACCGTGCCGGCCGCTTCCGAGGCCACCACTTTGGCCGTCGCCACAGAGAGAAGCGTGTCGCCGTTGCTACTGAAAGGCTGCCCGTGTGCCGACAACTCCCGTACCGCTTGCTCGACCGCAGCATTCGCCAACGCACTTTCCCCTGCGATATCTGCCACCTTGTGCTGAATGGCCTGAAACTTACCCAGTGCGCGACCAAACTGCTGCCGCTCCTTCACATAAGCAACCGTCAGCTCGGTCATTCTCTCCATCGCGCCTGCAATCTGGCACGCCCGCACCAGGGCACAGAACTGCATTAATCCTTGCTCGGTGATGTCCGCTATCGCTGGCGATAATTCCAGCGGGCAAGCCTCATTTAACTGAACCCGTGCTCTCGATTCCCCGGCAAGACTTTCACGATAATCGATGGATACATTGTCTGCAGTAAAGGTGGCCATTCTCATGGTCCCCTGATCAGAGACAGGCACCACCAAACGCACAACGCCAGTGTGCATCGGAGCGTTCTCGACTACCCCATTGACCTTACCATCGTATAACGTCGGCAGGCTGCCACCGTCAAAGACCAACACCGACCAGGAATCCCCAAGCTCGAGCCCGCTTTCTGCCAGCACCCGGTTCGCCACCAACGTCTCTGCCAAGGGTGCGGCCAGGGCAAAGCTGGCCGACTGGCGAATAAGATTGAAGCCCAGCGCCAGGGAACCACCGACTCCTCCGGCGGCTTCCGGCACCCACGCCAGGGGAAGTCCTGCCTCAAGAATGGCCGTATGCAGCCTGGTGGGCGCGACACCGTTTTCGGCCGTGTTAACCACGTCCGCTCCACAATGATCCACAAACAGCCGTTGCGACGTGTCCAGAATCAGTTGATCCGTCTGTTCCATTTCAAACCCCATATTTGATCAGCGCAGCCCCATGCCCCGGGCGATAATACCTTTGAGCACTTCATTGGTGCCCCCGCGCAAGGTAAAGGAAGGCTGCCGCAACAGGCTGTCGGAGAGCAGGTAATGCAGCTCATCACCAAAGCTCTGCTTGAGCTGAATAGGCCAGAATTCGCGCAGGCGTTCGATAATGTCCTGTTCAAACCGGGTGCCAAGATCTTTCACCAGCGAGGCCTCGACTTCCGGGTAATGACCCTGTTCCAGCAACGCTGCGATGCCGAGAGACATAGCGCGTAACGCGCGGATTCGGGCAATCATGCCCCCCATCACTGCTGTCTGATGCCCGCTCATGGTTGCGGCTCCCTGCACGAAGGCTTTCTCCAGAACCACGAAGGTACTGAGCAGCCGCTCCGGGCCGGAACGCTCCAGGGCCAGCTCACTGGTAATCTGCTGCCAGCCTTCACCGACGGCACCCAGTACCGCATCCTCCGGCACAAACACCTTCTCAAAGTGGCTTTCATTGAAGTGCTCGACCCCGCTCATATCCCGGATACCACGCACGCTGACACCCGGCAAATCCAGCGGTACCAGAAACTGGGTAAGGCCTTCGTGACGCTTGTTGTCATTGCGCTCGCTGGTGCGGGTCAGCACAGTCATGTATTGGCAGATCTGGGCGCCGGATGACCAGAGTTTGGTACCGGTAATCTCCCATCCACCCTCAACCTTGTGAGCCCGGGTGCGCACTGACGCCAGGTCCGAACCGGATTCCGGCTCGCTCAGACCCAGTGCGACAAAACACTCCCCCGCCGCAATTCGGGGTAACAGGGTGCGCTTCATGTCCTCCGTTCCGGTTGCCAGGATCAAAGGACCACTTTGACGATCCGCAATCCAGTGGGCGTGCACCGGCGCGCCAGCCACCAGCAGCTCTTCGGTAATCGCGTAGCGGTGCAGCGCGCTCAGTTCACGGCCACCGTATTGCTTCGGCCAGGTCACGCCCAGCCAGCCTCTCTGCCCGAGTTTACGGCTGAACGCCGGATCAATACCCGAGCACCAACAATCGGTCACAGGCCGGAAACCGCCCTTGCGAATCTCATCCTGCAAAAACGCACGGACCTCCATACGCAAGCGCTCAACGCTTTCGTCGATAACTGGCGCGGGGAAGTTAAAACGAATGTTTTCCGACATCAGTTAATCTCCCCGGTAATCATTTTTTTAAGCTCTGTTTTCAGGATTTTATTGACTGTCGACACCGGCAAGGGCTGGTCCATAAATGTGACGGCCGTCGGGCATTTATAGTGGGCAATCCGCTCCCGGCAATAATCAATAATCTCCTGCTCCGACACAACGGAATCCTCGGACACCCGGATCACAGCATGGACCGCCTCGCCCCATTTCGGATGCGGCACACCGATCACGGCACATTCTTTTATATCCGGATGGCGTGACAGTATATTTTCGATTTCTATGGGGTAGACATTCTCACCCCCGCTGACAATCATGTCCTTCATGCGGCCCACCAGAAACAGGTAGCCGTCGTCATCCAGATAGCCGCTGTCACCGGTGTAATACCAGCCATCACTTAATACCGCCTGGGTTAGCTCCGGAGCCCGCCAGTATCCTTTCATTATATTGGCACCACGAGCGGCGATTTCCCCAACCTGACCACTGGCCAGGCGTTTTCTGTCAGGCCCGACCACCCGAATATTAACGTGCGGGGCAGCGCGACCGGCGGAGACCAGCCTTGCCCGTCGCTCTGGTGCCAGAGAATGATCTTCGCTGTTCAGCACTGATACCACAGGGGACGCTTCCGTCATGCCATAAGACTGGCCAAAGCGGGTACCCGGCAACACTCGCAGGGCCCGCTCCATCAGGGCCACGGGCATGGGTGCGCCGCCGTAGGTAATGAGGCGTAGGCTGGAGAGATCAAATTCCGGGAAACGGGGGTGGTCCAGGAGCATCTGCAACATGGTCGGCACAATCTGGGTGGTATTGATGCGGTATCGGTGCACCAGTTCCATCACCGAAACCACATCAAACCGGGACAGGATCACCGTATGAATACCCATCAGCGTAGCAGTGTAGACCCGGGAACCGGCTGCGGTATGAAACATGGGGCCTGCCAGCAAATGGGTCTCCCCTTCCTGCAACTGATACAGGGAGATACCGCCCATGGCGTTGGCAAACTGGTTGATATGGGACAGCATCACGCCCTTTGAGCGACCGGTGGTCCCCCCTGTGTAAAACAGAATGAGGGTATCGTCATTACCCCCAGGAACGGCTTCAGGCACGGCCGCCTGCTGCAGCAGACTGTCATAGGCCATCATGCCTTCCGGCACATCACCCGACCCGGCGTAAATAATCATCTCCAGCCAGGGGCACACCTGCTGGATGGCCCGGGCCTGCTCGATATGATGCTCGTCCACCACAAGGATGCGCGGCTCCGAGTCTTCCATACACTCGATCATTTCCCTGACGGAGAGGCGGAAGTTCACCGGTACAATAATCGCAGCCAGCCAGGGCACCGAGAAAAACAATTCAAAGCCCCAGTGGGTGTTATAGCCCAGGTAGGCTACCCGATCTTCATAACCAATACCCTGTTGCTCCAGAGCGCCCGCCATGGCCTTGCAGCGCGCGAAAGTCTCCCGCCAGCAGTAAGTTCTTCCTTGCCAGGAAACAGAGGGATTTTCTGGCCAGCAATCCGCTGCCTTTTCTAACCAGGCCATCGCCGATATTTCCGGTGTTTTGTCCCTGGCACCTGCTACTGACATGTATACCTTCTCCAGTTGAATTTATTCATTCGATGTCGCGTTATCGAACATCACGACATGGCATTGGGAATTAACAGGGAAATAATCGGGAAAGCCACGATGAGGCCCAATACCACAAAGTCCGCGACCAGAAATCTCATCACGCCGAAGAAGATGGTGTGGACCTTTATTTCCTTTGTCACCACGCTGTTTATAACAAACACATTCATGCCAAGGGGCGGGGTCACCAGACCGATTTCAAGCAGCTTCACAACCACCACACCAAACCAGATCAGATCCATACCCATGCCTTCCACGACCGGAATTACAAATGGCAAGGTCAGCAACATGGTGCCGATGGAGTCCAGGAACATGCCCAGTCCAACGTACAGCAGGACGATAAAGAACAGTACCATCCAGGTTTCCAGCCCGAGACCTGCGACGAAAGCGACAAAGGCCCCGGTCACCCCGGTAAGGGAGACGAACGACACGAAGATCTTTGCCCCGATGGCAATGAAAAACAGGGACGCCGTCTGGTAGGCAGTTTCTTTCAGAGAACTGAGAAAGTCTGCCCATTTCAGGCGACGGGATATGACGCCAAACCCGATCACAAAGGCAAGACTGATAGCAGCCGCTTCCGTGGCCGTGAAAATTCCGCCGTAGATGCCGCCAATGATAATCGTCATCAGCGCCAGGGCTGGCCAACCCTTGAGCCCAGCCTTGAACTTGTCCCTGAGGGTATACCGCAACTCGTCCGGTATGGGTGCATCGCTGGGTTTCCACAGCGACCAGATCACGACCACCAGAATGAACCCCACCATCGTCAGAACACCCGGCAAAACACCCGCCATAAACAGCTTGTTTACCGACTGCTCGGTGAACATACCGTAGAGAATAAACAGTACGCTGGGCGGAATCAGCGACCCGAGCGTGCCACCCATCGCCACAGTTGAAGTTGCCAGTTGTTTGCCGTAGCCAAACCGGAGCATCTCCGGTACGCAGATTCGACCCATGGAAGATGCACAGGCCAGACTTGAGCCGGTAATGGCCGAGAAACCACCACAACCGAACAGCGACGCGATCGCCAGACCACCCGGCATCCGGGCCAGCCAGACCCGGACAGCCGCATAAATGTCTGTGGTGATTCGGGTGTGATAGGCAATGTGTCCCGCTGCAATAAATAACGGGATCATGCTCAGGGAATAGGAATGAATGAAATCAAAGGCGTTGGTCTCGATCAACGATAACGCAGGACGTATACCTCGCTCAAAATCGAAATCACGGCCTGGGCGCCAGGCGTAGGTAATCAACGAGCAGACCGACGCAACGCTGACCAGAACAAAGGCAATGGGCACTCGCAGAAACATCAGCACCAGGGCGACAACAAATCCATAGGCACCGATTACAGTGGGTTCCATGAATTACAACTCCTCGGAAGGCAGGTCTGGCCGGGGTTTGATCACCCCCAATGAGCACAGGAGATCCGTTACGGTCAGGTCGACCAGGCGAAGAAAAAACAGAAAATAACCGGCAAAAAACGCCGTGGCACCGGGCCATTTGGGTAGCTGTAACATGCCAAAGAAATAGCCACCTGAGGTATAGGCATCCACCATCGTCATATAGGCCGCATAGGTAATAGGCATAACCGCCAACAGGCCAACGATGGCCGTCAATAGATTGAGAACCTGCTGAAATCGCGGCCCCAGTTTCTGGGTGAAAATCTCGACAGCAATGAACCCCCGATCAGCGCCCACATAAGCTAACGGCAGGATCAGTGCACCTATCATCAATTCACCGATGATAGTGACCTCATCGGTAACCCCGGAGTTACCAAAAGTGCGTAACAGCACACTGGCGGTAATCAGCACACCCATAATGAGAATGCAGATGGCGCCAAGGTAAATGAACGCATTTTCAAGCCATGACAGGCAGCCACGCAGTTTTCTGACAGGCTTCGGGCCCGGGCCGCAATATTCCGGATCGGAACCGTGTGGATCAGGCGGTAGGTAGGAGTGGATACTCTTCATTGCTGAAATCCTGAAACCGGTCGAGGTAGTTGATAGCCGGGCGCCTCAGGGGCGCCCGGCATTCCTGCTGACTCAGGGACGGATCAGGCTTCCCACGGATAGCCTTTCTCATCCAGTACTTGCTGGTATTTGGCCAGCAACTGCTGGTATTCCTCCCAGATACCCTGGCCGTCGAATCCGGCCTGGTTCATCTCTTCAATCCATTGCTCAATATACTTGCCGGACAGACTGAGCAACTTGTCACGCTCTGAATCAGCCATCTTGATGACTTCGATCTCGTTACCCAATTCACCTGTGGGCAAGGCATCGATAATGACCTGGCTTTCTTCAATCACCGTCTCGGCGTAGAAGTCCACCATATCGGAACCTGTTTCCCGCATAAGCTGCTGCTGGGCCTCATTGAGATCCTCCCAGCTGTACTTGTTCATCATGATGGCGAAACCGGTAATCTGGCCCCAGTTCGTCAGGGTGACACTGCTGGTTACTTCCGGCGTTTTGAAGGAACGCATGGCATAAAGATAACCAGCAGAACAGTCCACCAGACCGCTATCCAGAGCCTGATAGACTTCACCGTAAGTAAAGTTCACCAGATTGGCTCCTATTTCATCGACGATCTTGGCGTAGATAACCGAAGCGCGAATCCGCTTGCCTTTCATATCTTCAACGGTGCGGATCGCATTGCCTTCCGTGCACTCTAGCTGGACTGGCGTGGTGGTGTAGTTCCCCACATAAACCACCCCCTCATCAGCAAAAGAGTCCTGGATCTGCTCGTTGGTCGTCATCAGGTCGTACATGGCTCGCATCGCGACCCAGGGATCAGAATTACCCTCAACCGGGATATCCCCGATGCTCAAACCACGCATTTTGGTCGGCTCATAGGCTGCCAGAACGCTCCCCATATCCGCGGTGCCAGCGGATACGCCATCCAGAATGCCGGAGTACTTGAGCAATGCTCCACCCCAATGAATGTCCAGGGCGAGATCGCCGCCGGAACGTTCATTAATTTCATCGGCAAAGAACTGCAATGCCTCTGCCCGGCTACCACGGTTGGGCGTGGCTTCGGCATAACGCAAGGTGGTTTCGGCAAGGGCTTGCCCTGCCATGGCAAGGGCTAAAAATGAGCCCATACAAAGGGTTTTTATCGAGTCGACTGACTTCATAACTAGGTTGTCCTTTTTTTGTTTTCCAGGGGGGTTATTCGGCCCAGGGATAACCCGAGCTCTTAAGCTTCTGCTGGTATTGCTCCAGCAGTTCTTCGTAGCGGCTCCACAGTTGTTCGCCGGGAATACCCGCCTGATCCGCATCCTCAATCCAGCTGTCACGGAACTTGAGGGTGGCCTCCAGAATCCGCTCTCTTTCCTCTGATGCGATGGGTTTGACCGGAACGGTCTTGCCAAAGCCACCTGAATCCAGCATCTCGGCGACCTCCTCGCCATCTTCAATCAACAGTCTGGCGAAATGGTCGATCATGCGGGAGCCTGCCTCTCGCAGGATCTCCTGCTGTTCTCCATCAAGGTCCTGCCAGGAGTATTCATTCATGACTATGGCAAAGCCCAGCAACTGCCCCCAATCGACACGGGTTACTGTCTCTACTACTTCATAGGTCTTGTAGGCCCGCATGGTGTAGAAATAGCTGCCGAGACAGTCCACAAGTCCGCTGTCCAAGGCTTGATAGACTTTCCCGAAGGTCATATTGACCATGTTCGCACCCAAGTCATCCAGCACTTTGCTGTAGGTGCCGGTGGCCCGCATCCGTTTGCCTTTGATGTCTTCAACGGTCTTTATCTCATTGCCTTCCGTGCACTCGAACTGAACACCGGAGGTGCTGAAGTTACTGAGATAGACCAGTTCACGCTCACTCATGGCCTCGGCCATCGCTGGCTCTTCGGTCATCAGGTCGTACATCGCGCGCATACCCACCCAGGGGTCGGAGTACTCAAGCGGAATATCGCCAATACCGAGCGCCGTCAGCTTTGAAGGTTCGTAGGATGAGAGTACCGAGCCCAGATCTGCGGTCCCCGCCGCGACACCGTCCATCACGCCACTCCACTTGAGCAGCGCACCGCCCCAATGGATATCGACCCTCATCTCACCCTCGGATATGCGCTCGACTTCGTCAGCGAAATACTGCACAGCCTCGGCGCGAGTACCACGGTTGGGGCCACCTTCGGCGTATCGAAAGACAACGTCTGCCGTTGCCTGACCGACGCCGAGCAGCCCCAGGAGGGGAAGCAGGCATAAACGTTTCATGGACGGTTTCATGGTTATGTCTCCAGTGCTGATTGTTGTTATTGAACTAAGAGATACATCACCGTGGTGGTGCTGTGAGTTCAACCTAGCACCGCAGACCAATATCAACAATGACCCATATTTTATATAATATATGCCATTATTTTATTGGTTGATTTATGCATTTATTTATCGGGAAGGAAGGCCTAACGGGCAGGCTTAAACTGAGGGAACTCCCTCCTCGTTCTCGCCGCCGAATACATACCGGAAGGTTCCGGCGCCGGTAGCGATAAGCTGGTCGTCACGGGTAATCCGAGCCTCCACAAAGAACATTTTGCGGCCGCGGCTGATCAGGTGGGCTTCAACCCGCAACAGCCCATCCTGGGCGGGGTTGATAAAGTGGGTATTCATAGACACCGTAATGCATTTGCGGACATTGCCTGGCACTGAGCACCAGGTGCCACACAGGCCAGCTGCGGAGTCCAGCAGGGACATAAATACCCCGCCATGCACAAAGCCGTTGCGATTCATATGTTGGTCGCCCAGCGGCACCGTTAACGCACAGAAGTCTTTTCGCCACTCCGTAACGGTAAACCCCAGGGCATCCCTGAAACCGGTCATGTTTTCGGTTTCAGTCTTAAAGTTATTTGCATTACCACTGCTATCGTTTATCGGCATTTTTCTGATTTCCCGGGCGAACTGAAAACCCTACTTCTCGCCCTATCCATATTACAAATAAGTTATGTTTTTATAGCAAACATGCCTTAATCGAATATCTTCATGGAAGCGCGCTCACGCTAACCTGATCAGATATTCCGGCCAGCCTGCTGCCAGTATTTATCCCGCAAGCGACGCTTGAAAATCTTGCCTGAGTCCTCCCGGGGAAGGTCGTTGCCGATCTCTATCCGTCTCGGGACCTTGAACCCCGCCAGATGTTCCCGTAAATAGGCCCTGACCTTCTCGGTATCCAGCGTGATGCCGCTCTGCGCTTCCACCACTGCCATCAGTGATTCGCCAAACTCTTCGTCGGGAATACCGAAAATCACGCAATCCTTGATACCCGGATAGTTGTGCAGAACCGCCTCTATCTCAGCAGGATAGATATTCACACCCCCGGAGATCACCATGTCTTTTACCCGGTCGGCAATAAACAGGAAGCCGTCCTCGTCCAGATAACCCATGTCACCGGAGGTAACGTAGCCATCCTTTTCCATCTCAGCACGGGCTTCCGGCTTACGGTTGTAGGTGAAATCCATCAGCGGAAACTGTGAATAGATCTCACCGATCTGGCCGGCGGGCACGATATCCCCATTCTCGTCCAGAATTCGAATATCCGCTTCCGGTACCGTCTTGCCGACACTCCCGGGCTTGGCAAGTGCTTGTTCGGAATTACAGGCACTGACCGCACTGGATTCTGTGGAGCCGTAAAACTCATTGATCACCGGGCCGAACCATTCGATCATCCTGCGTTTGACGTCCGCCGGGCAGGGGGCGGCAGCATGGATAATGAACTCGAGGCTCGACAGGTTGAATTTATGGCGAACGTCCTCCGGCAACTTCAGTAACCGGATGAACATGATCGGTACCATAATCGCCGCCGTCAGCCGGTACTCCTCAATTAATGACAGGAATTCCTCAGAATCAAACTTCGGCATGATCACCAACAAGTCACTGATTTTGGAAGCCTGCATGGCATAGCCATTGGGCGCACTGTGATAAAGCGGCCCCGGCACAGTACAGCGGGCGCCCGGTCCGCAGCCGTAAACCCGGGTCCGGAAATCCCGCAGTATGGCGGCGCCTTCGGCATTGAGCGGAATCCGGCGAACACCTTTCGGATGTCCCGTGGTGCCGGAGGTATACAACATGGAGGACGGCCCCTGAACGGGCGGGGCCTGCAAGGGCTGTTCCGAATCCAGCAAACGATGCCAGTCGGCTTCCCCCTCCGGCACAGTGCACTGATCAGCCGACAGATCAAAAGGCTCGCGGATATCTTCGTGGGTTTCCACCAGGATACAACTGACACTGGCAGGAATGGCCTCCTTCACCTTCCGGTACAGGTCGGCGTGGATGACCAGAACCCGGGCACCGGAATCATTCAGTATATAAGTGAGTTCTTCTCCCGCCAGGTGCCAGTTGATAGGCACCGCATAAGCCCCGACATAGTTGGCGGCGTGGTTGGCAGTCATGAAGTGAATGTCGTTACGCATGAAGATACCCACGCACTCCCCCTCACCGATCCCCATCTTGCTGAAGACGCTGGCAGCACGCCTTACATCATTCTGGAACATCTCATGGGTGAAATGCCGTGAGCCGCAAACGATACCTTTGAATGTTGTCTTGTCGATTGTTGTATTGGTCACTGCTACGCCTCCTGAAAGCCGGTCAGGCCAGATCGGGTCAATGCCCTTTAAATTCCGGTTCGCGCTTCTCATTGAATGCGACGACGCCCTCAATCCAGTCGTCCGCCATGACCGTGTCCCCGAAAATCTCGGCTTCTGCTTGTAGATGCTCTTCAAGGGAATTGTCAGAGGCGGACAGAATCAGTTTCTTGATATTGCCATAGGCGCGAGTGGGGCCATTAGCCAGCCGATCCGCCAGCTCCTTGGTTTTCGCCGCGAGTTCCCCGGTGGGCACAACACGATTGATAAGACCCATGCCCAGTGCTTCCTGCGCAGTGAAACGATCGCCCAGAAGCGCTATTTCCATGGCCCTCTTGGTGCCCACAAGACGTGGCAGGTAATAGGAGGCGCCCCCATCCGGGCTGCTGGCAATCTTTGAATAAGCCAGGGTGAAGAAGGCATCTTCGGACGCCACCACCATGTCGCAGCAAAGCGCAAGACTAACGCCCGCACCGGCCGCCGCACCCCGAACGCTGGCAATCACCGGTTTATTCAACCGCCGCATGGCGTACATGATGGTATTGAGACCATGGATACGATTGATAAAGGTAAGACGACGTTCTTCCGGGGGCAGCTTGGTGAACGCCATGAAGGACTTGACGTCACCACCGGCCAGAAAGTGCTCACCGGCGCCACGCAAAACAATGCAGCGAATGTCGTCATTAAGCTCCGCTTCCTGCAAGCGGTCCCGGATTTCGGTGCGCATTTCCAGTGACAACGCGTTACGGGCTTCCGGGCGATTCATGGTCAGGTAGGCGACCTGGCCATCGATCTCGTAGTTCAAATGACTCATAATGTCTTATCCTGTCGGGTGATTAGCATGTGGTCGGTGGTTAACCACAGACTTTTGCGGATCGCATGGCTTCCAGCTGTTCAGGCGCAAAACCCAGCTCGCCCAGCACCTCTGCGGTATCCGCGCCATATTGCCGGGCCGCAAAGCGAATGCCCGGTGCGGTGCGACTGAAGCGGGGCGCCGGTGCTGGTTGCTGCATGCCGTCCACCTCAACATAGGTTTGCCGGACCTGGTTGTGGGGATGTGCCCAGGCTTCTTTCAGATCCAGCACCGGGGCAAAGCAGATATCGGTGCCTTCCATCAATTCACACCATTGGTCCCGGGTTTTCTGACGGAACACCTGCTCCAGCGTTTTCTTTAACCGGGGCCAGCGGCTGCGATCCAACTGCTCGCCGAACTCCGCTTTCGGAAGCTCTGCAACCTCCATCAACTGGGCATAGAACTGGGGTTCTATCGAGCCAATGGAAATGTACTTGCCATCACTTGTTTCGTAGCAGTCGTAGTAATGGGCGCCGGTATCGAGGCGATTGGTTCCGCGCTGCAGGGAGTGCACGCCCATTTCATGGGCGGTATGGAACATTGACATGAGCACCGCCGAACCGTCCGTCATGGCGGCGTCAATGACCTGCCCCTCACCGGACCTGGCCGTTTCCAGCAGAGCCGAAACAATACCCAGAGCGAGGAACATACCGCCACCGCCAAAATCACCCACCAGATTCAGAGGTGGTACCGGCTTTTCTCCAGCTCGGCCAATCGCGCCGAGCACACCCGTAAGAGAGATATAATTGATATCGTGGCCAGCGGCTTTCGATAGCGGGCCGTATTGTCCCCACCCGGTCATGCGACCATACACCAGCCGCGGGTTACGCTGCATGCATTGCTCAGGCCCGATGCCCAATTTTTCGGTCACCCCGGGGCGAAAACCTTCGAACAATGCGTCTGCCGTCTCTGTCAGTTTGAGTAAGGCTTCGACACCCTCTTCACTTTTCAGGTTCAGCGCGATCGAACGTTTGCCCCGGCGACTGCAATCCAGGGCTGGCTTTGAAGCTTGCGCCCCGACGCGTTCAACACTGATCACTTCCGCGCCCAGATCAGCCAGTACCATGCCGCAGAATGGCCCAGGGCCAAGCCCGGCCAGCTCGATAATCCGAAACCCGTTCAATGGTCCCATTCTGTTCTCCTGCCGGGCGTTGGTGGCCCAGCGTTTCTTGTCTTTGTTGGTCAAATGCAGTGGGTGGTCCTACTGCTCACTACCGGCTACAACTTTATCGTCGAACAGCTTGCCAATCTCACCGCTGGACAGCCCCAGGGTCTGCGCCAGAATTTCCTCAGTGTGCTCGCCGAGTTTCGGTGCCCGAAGCACCGGGTCACGATCCATGCCGGTGAACCGGAGGGGATGGTCGGGCATCAGGTATTCACCGATTCCGGGCTGATCAACCAGCTGGAACAATGGATTGTCCGTGGAGCAATCCATATCCGAACTCACCGTTTCCCTGATGGTCTGATACTTACCCCAGCAAACACCGGCATTATCCAGCTCAGTGCTGACTTGGCTGTAAGGACGCTCATTGAACCAGGGTTTGAAGATAGCGGTAATGTCGTCACGACCCTTGTAGCGATCACCTTCTTTACTGAAATCCAGGCCTGCGCGCGTCTGCAATTCATGGATCGGATTTTCGGTGCCGGTCACTGCGACGATTGCCTTCCACTGGTTCGGGCTGACCCCCACGATCATTACCCGTTCACCGTCGCTGCACTGGAAATCATGCCCATAGGTGCCAAATATGTCGTTGCCGATCGCCTCGCGGTCGGCATTGTTGATCATGGCTTCAGCGATGTAGCCGAGATTACCCAGCGTAGCCAGAGCAACGTCTGCCAGCGCAATCTTAACCAATTGACCTTTACCGGTACGGGAGCGATGACGCTCCGCAGCCAGCAAACCCAGGGCAATCTGCTGGCCGGTGATCACATCCCAGGCAGGCATGGGATTGTTCAGGGGCGGGATTTTTCCGGCCTCACCCACACCCGTGATGGACGGGAAGCCAACCTTGCAGTTGACGGTATAGTCCAGAGCACTCTTGCCATGACGGTCACCGGTGAGGTTCATGTAAATCAGGTCTTCCCGAAGTTCTTTCAGGCGCTCATAGGAAAGCCAGCCTTTGGCCGGGAAATTGGTGAGAAACATGCCGCAATCATCCCCGGGAAGCGTAATGAGGCGTGACAGGATTTCCTGACCTTCCGGACGGCGGATGTCCACCGCGATGGACCGCTTGCCTTTGTTCAGGCTATGCCAGTAAAGGCTCTCGTTATTACTGGTCACCGGCCAGCGGCGGTAATCGATGCCGCCGCCGATGGGGTCGAAACGAATCACATCCGCTCCCAGTTGCGCCAGCGTCATGCCCCCCGAGGGCGCGGCCACAAAAGCACTGCCCTCAATGACCCGTAGTCCGGAAAGAATATTCTGCATATCAGCTTACCTCAGCATAGCCGTTGTTGATCACGACCAGATCCCGCTCCACAGAGCGACAACGGAAGGCCACGGAATTCCCTTCGCGCCAGATTTCAGTGCGAATGGTTTCGCCCGGATAAACCGGTGCCGAGAAGCGCACACTCATTCGGTGAAAACGCGCTGGATCATAATCACACAGGGTTTTAACAAGAGCGTGGCAGGCCACCCCGAAGGTGCACAGGCCGTGAAGGATGGGGGCTTCGAAGCCCGCATTTTTCGCCACATCCGGGTCGGCGTGGAGCGGGTTGTAGTCCCCGGACAGCCGGTAAATCAGGGCCTGCTGCGGCAGCGTTGGCAGGTCACATACCGTATCCGGCTCGCGGTCGGGAATGGGATTCGGCTTCGGGGTCTGCCCGGCAGGGCCACCAAAACCCCCATCGCCGCGGGCAATCGTGGTCATTAATAACGTACATAGCGGCTCATCTGTCGCGGCGTCCATCACGGTGCGTTCGGAGAAAATAAGGGCGCCTTTGCCCTCCCCCTTGTCGATCACATCGGTGACACGAGTGGTGGCATACACCTGACCGGAGGCAGGCAGCGGCTTGTGCATGACCACCTCCTGGCCGGCGTGCAAAACCTTCACCCAGTCGATCCCGGTGTCCGGCTCTTTCGCCCAGAAGCCCGGGTAAGCCATAACCACCGCCATACTGGGTAGCGCTTTCAGGCCATCCTCGTAAACGAACGGCAGGCAATCCCGGTCGAGGGGATCAATACCCAGACCCACACCCAGGGCGTACAGAATGGAATCTTTCTCGGTGTATTTCTGGTCGATACGTTCGAACTTGCGATTTACAAGTTTGTCGTAACTGATGGCCACGTGCATCCTCCTTCGTCTGGAAAAGACTCCCTCCGGTTATACCGGACGGAGTCGTTGCTAACCGCGGTTGTTCAGAACGGGTCCCAGCTGAAGATATCCGCCGAGCGGCTGAGCGGGTAGAAATCCGCTTCAAAGGCAGGCATCACCCGGCTCAGTATTGTCTCCGGCGTCCAGCCATCAGCCGTGTGCGCAGAACGAATCGGCCGCGGCTGACTGAACAGGAAGATCTCGTTATTGCGGACGCCAAAGATCTGACCTGTCACATGCTTGGCCTGGTCACTGCACAGGGATACCACCAACGTGGAAATCTTGTCCGGCGTCATCTTCTGGATCTTCGCGACACGCTCTTTCTGGGCCTCGTCTTCTGTCGGGATGCTTCCGATCAGTCGGCTCCAGGCAAACGGTGCGATGCAGTTCGAGGTAACACCAAACCGGTCCATATCCAGGGCCATGGACTTGGACAGGCCCACAATGCCCATTTTGGCTGCGGAGTAGTTGGCCTGCCCGAAATTACCGATCAAGCCAGACGTGGACGTCATGTTCACAAAGGTACCACTGCCCTGCTGTCGGAAATGCGGTGCTGCCGCGCGACTGACGTTGAAAGTGCCCTTGAGATGCACAGCAAGAACGGACTCGAAGTCCTGCTCCGACATCTTGTGAAAAATGCCATCGCGAAGATTGCCGGCGTTGTTAACGACGCAGTCGATCTGACCGAAAGTGTCAAGTGCGGTCTGGATGATGGCCTGGCCACCTTCCCATTCGGTCACGCTGTCAAAACTCGACACGGCTTCACCGCCAGCTTCCTTGATTGCAGATACGACTTCGTCAGCAGGGGCCTGGTCGTTACCAGCACCGTCAGCACCGCCGCCAATATCATTAACCACGACTTTAGCACCGTGTTCCGCGAGCATCAGAGACGTGGCGCGACCGATACCACGACCACCACCGGTCACCACAATGACTTTTCCATCCAACATTTTTTTATCGCTCATAACATTCTCCCGAAAGGTTTCTTGTAGGTTTGTGATTTCAAGCCTGCGCAACCAGGTTTCTTGCAATGACTTTCAACGCGAGGGTTTCTTCAGCCCCCTCGAATATGGGCAGTACCCTCGCATCGACAAAGTAGCGGCTGACATCTGACTCCTCGGCATAACCCATGCCACCATGAATCTGCATGGCCTCACGGGTTACCCACTCTGCCGAACGGCAGGTAAACAGTTTCACCAGGCTGGCTTCCATCTGGCCGCCGCCATCGTCCATCATGCGGGCAACCGCGTAGCTGAACTGACGGGAAGCGGTAAGAGTCGACATCATCCGGCCCAGTTTCACCTGGGTGAGCTGATAATCACCCACCGCCTTGCCGAACACCTTGCGGTCTTTGGCGTAGCTCAAGGCCTTTTCAAATGCAGCCTGCATCACTCCGGTTGCCCGGGCGGCGGTCTGGATCCTTCCGCCAGCAAATCCGGCCATAGTGAAGTAGAAGCCCTGACCACGGCCTTTCTCACCGCCAATCAAGCCGTCAGCCGGCACAAAATAGTCTTCAAAAAAAACGTCGTATGAATGCATGCCCCGGTAGCCCAGCGTGGCTATAGCCTTACCGGAAATAACACCGCCAGCCGGTTGTTGGTGGTGGAACTCGTGGCCAGCAGCTGGCGGTTTTTCCACCAGGAAGAGGCTTAGACCCCGGTGACCCAGCGACGGGTCCGGCTCACTCCGGGCCATCGCCAGCAGCATCCCGGCCTTGCCTGCAAAGGTGCACCAGGTTTTGCTGCCGTTAAGAACCCAGCCGCCTTCAACCGGCGTCGCCTTCAGCCCGAGAGAAGCCACATTCGAGCCATAATCGGGTTCGGTGATGGCGATCGCACAGAGGGTTTCGCCTGAGGCAATTCGCGGCAACCATTTCTGCTGTTGTTCGTCGGTACCGCCCTGCAGCAGAGCCTTGGCGGCGATCTCCGGACGGGTTATCAGACTACCAGCGGCTCCCAGTGACGCTCGTGATAATTCTTCGGTTACAACAATC
The DNA here is from genome assembly GCF_040882185.1 of Marinobacter sp. Lineage (GTDB taxonomy): Bacteria > Pseudomonadota > Gammaproteobacteria > Pseudomonadales > Oleiphilaceae > Marinobacter. Next base: position 111,771 of record NZ_JBBEBW010000006.1, read on the forward strand.
ATGCCCAGACTGTCCGGCTTATCATCGGGCAACAAACCGCCAAACCGCTCTGGAATACTGATGCCGAAACAGCCGAGTTCCGCTGCTGGCTTGAGAATCTCATCGGGGATATCGAGGTCCTGCCGGTGGATTGCGCCGGCCAGCGGCATCACCACGTCGTTGGCAAACCGCGCGAACATGTCCCGCACCATTTCCTTTTCTTCGCCAAGAGCGGACGGCAAACGGGTACTGCCTCGTTCCGCCACGGTGGCTCCGATAGCCGCCAGGAAGTCACTATTTCCAAACTGCCCGACAAGCTGCTCGATGTCCCCGTCGCTGTACAAGCCAATGATCGTGGCGCGATCAAGCCCAACATCTCCGGCGCGGGCCAGCAAACGCTGGATGGCCGAGGGCACCGCTTCGGCGCAGAAAGCAAGTGCCACATCCCGGGCAAGCTCGTCTTCTACACCTGCTTGCACGGCGTAATGACAGACCGCATCAGAAGCAGAGAGCTCCGCTGCGCAGAAGGCTGCCTCATAACAGCTCAACTGGTGCCGGTCCAGCAGGCCTGCGCTCAGCCGACCCTCTTCAGTGCAATAGGCTTTGAGGTTCTTGAGGGCCAGCCCAAGCTGCTTCCGGACCTTGTCCAGACTGCGTTGGGCTACCGCCAGTGATTCGGCGTCGCTGCCCGACTGCATAACGGCTGTTTGTGTGTGGCTCATCAGATCACCTGTTCCTTCGACATTTACTCGTAACGCCCGATAATCGAGATGCTACAGATATTCTGGTGCGGGAAGCCCCCAAGGTTGTGGTTCAGGGCCAGGCGGGCGTTCGGCAGTTGCCGGTCCCCTGCCCGCCCCTGGAACTGCAGGTAGTTTTCGTAAATCATGCGCAAACCCGAGGCCCCAATGGGATGGCCGAAACATTTGAGACCGCCATCAATCTGGCAGGGGATTCGACCACCCGCATCAAAATCACCGTTTAACACGTCACGCACTGCCTGACCTTCATCAGACAACTGCAGGTCTTCCATGGTCACCAGCTCGGTAATCGAGAAGCAGTCATGAACTTCCGTCATGCTGATTTCTTCCCGGGGTTTTTTGATACCGGCTTCATTATAAGCACGCTGGGCAGCAATACGCGTGGTCTTCAGGTAAGACCCGTCCCAGTCACTAAAACTGGCCTCATCACCGTTGGAAACCGCCAATTGCAACGCCTTCACGGACACCAGGTCTGTTTTACCCAGTCGCCGGGCTATCTCAGGCGTGGTTACGATGGCGCAGGCGGAGCCATCACTCACGCCGCAGCAATCATACAAGCCAATCGGTTCTGCAATATAAGGGGCATTGATGGCTTGCTCTTCCGTGATTTCACGACGCAGGTGGGCCTTCGGATTCTTCGCCCCGTTGGCATGACTCTTTACTGAAACATGCGCCATGGCGCGCTTCAATTCAGTCTTATCGAGACCGTGTTTGGCCCGGTAGCCGCTCGCCAGTTGGGCAAACGAGCCCGGCGCTGACAGATTGGGCCAGAACATGTCGTTTTCCACGCCGCGAGTGCGTTGGGGCAGACCGCCGTAACCGACATCCTTCAGTTTCTCCACACCCAGCGCCAGGGCGATATCACAAGCACCGGAGGCAACCGCGTAAACCGCTCCGCGAAATGCTTCGGTGCCAGTTGCACACATATTTTCAACCTTGGTTACCGGAATGTTCGACAACCGCAAGGCAAGGGACAAAGGCAATGCACTGGAGCCCACGTTGTAGGCATCAATACCGGCGCCAAACCAGCCCATTTCAATGTCCTTTTTCTCGATCCCCGCGTCAGCAAGACATTCCTCGAAGGCTTCCACCATCAGATCGGCAGGGCTGGCATCCCAGCGCTCTCCGAACTTGCTGCAACCCATCCCCAGGACCACTACTTTGTCTTTGATTCCACTAGCCATATTCAATCACCTGTTGTCAGCTGCGCGTGTTATTGCCCGGAGGGTGTCGCCTTCCAGAAATATTTCCGGAAGCCCCGCTGGTTATCGAACTGTCGGATACGGAAATGCAGACTGACGGCGACACCGGTGTCGATGCTCCCCTCCTCTACTTCCGTGAAGTCCATCATCATTCGACCACCACCCTCGAACTCCACCAATCCGAAATAAGCGGGCGGGTTCCAGTCAAAGGTCAGGCGGTCAGCAGTCCAGGTTTTCACCCGACCGGGTAAGGCGGACATCGGGTAATCATCCTGACTGTGCAATGCGCCACAATCAGGATTGACGCAATAGTTCTCCTTCGGGATCTGGATGGTGCCGCACTCGCGGCACTTGCCACCGACAAAGCCGGTCAGCAGATCCTTTTTGCGGTACATCGCAGCCAGATAACTCTGCTTGTCCAGCTCGCCACGCTTGCCGGTTTCGCGTTCAACCAGATTATTGAAGCTAAGGAAGCGGTTATAGTTCTCATCGGGACGACGACGTTCGAGTGCCCCGGCGAAGCCCGTTTTCGGTCGACGTGCCCCAACCTGATCGGTAGCCCTGAAAAGCACGACATCGGTACCCTGGCCAAAGCCTGCGAGCATGATCAGATCGCCAGGCTTGGCAGCTTCAAGCGCTGATGTCAGCATAAGAATCGGGTGGGCCGCACCAGAGACACCCGTCGTCGCAATGTGATTGTCAACGACGGCTTCCGCCGACACTCCGAGCTTTTTGGCAACCGCAGCCGGTGTTTTGGCCTGATCCGATGCCAGCACGAAATGGGCAATCTCGCTGACCTTTACGCCCGCTTTTTCCAGCAGCCGGGAAGCGGCCAGCGGCACACTCTTGAGGTAACCTTCGTCCCGTATCCAGCGCTCTTCCCACTCATAATCCAGCGTGGAGTCTTCACCGCGGTAGTGATCGACAAAGTCTGTTACATAGGTCTCGCTACCAAGATACTCAGCAATCACGCCGTTACTGCCCACACCCAACGCAGCAGCGCCATCACCCCAGAGCATTTCCGCCCGGGAGCCGCACTTACTGCGACGATGCTCAGAAGCCACCAGCATGGCGGCGCCTTTATCAGAACCGCCAGCTTCCAACATCGCAATCAGGGCCGAGGTCGCCGCGCGCTGGGAAGCGCTGACGTCCATGGTGCGCAGATGGTCACCCAGATTCAGCGCCTGGCTGACCACCACCGAGTTCTGCCGATCAAGGAAAGGCAAGGTAGTGGAGGCCAGATACAGGGCGCCCACCGAGCTGGCGTCCAGCAGGGATAAACAGTCCTGCCCGGCTTCCACGGCCATGGTGATCGTATCTTCATCCCAGTTGCAGACACTGCGCTCACCTTTCGCAAGACCCCGCAGGCTGGCATCGAACCAGTCATTGGCGTCAGCTATGGCTGCCCTGGAGAGCCGGCTTCTCGGTATATAGGCACCGTAGGCGGTAATACCAAACATGTGTTTTCCTTCCTGTTTGTTAGAGGGAGCGGCCAATAACCAGCTTCATGATTTCTGAAGTGCCGCCGTAGATCCGACGTACCCGCGCGTCCACATAAATGCGGGAAATCGGGTACTCACGCATGTAGCCATAACCACCAAAGAGCTGCAGGCATTGGTCAACGACCTTGCCTTCATTTTCCGTAGTCCAGAGTTTGGCCATGGCGCCCTCTTCGGGGGTCAGGGTACCTTCATCGCACTTCTTGATGCACTGGTCGAGATAGGCCCAGCCCACTTCCAGGCTGGTTTTCATGTCGGCCAGCACAAACTGGGTGTTCTGGAACTCGGCAATGGCTTTGCCAAAGGCTTTACGCTCTTTGGTGTAGGCCACCGTCAAGTCAAATGCACGCTGGGCTTCAGCCTGGGCGCGACAGGCGATGGTGATGCGTTCGCGCGGAAGCTCACGCATCATGATTTTGAAGCCTTCACCCTCACCACCAACAAGATTGCCGACCGGCACCCGGACATCCTGGAAAAACATCTCGGAGGTGTCTGCAGCTTTCTGGCCAATCTTGTCGAGGTTGCGCCCGCGCGCGAAGCCTGGACGATCACACTCAACAATGATCAGGCTAATGCCACTGCCGCCTTTGCTTGGGTCCGTAGTGCAGGCAACCAATACGAAATCACAGTTCTGGCCGTTGGTAATAAAAGTCTTCTGGCCATTGATCACGTAGTCATCGCCATCACGAACGGCGCTGGTGCGCAGAGCCTTCAGATCACTGCCTACGCCTGGCTCTGTCATGGCAATAGCCGCAATTTTCTCGGCAGTCACCATCTTTGGCAGCCAGTATTGTTTTTGCTCTTCCGTGCCCGCGCTCATCAGGTAGTAGGCAACAATATCCGCCTGAACGGAGAAGCCAACACTGGCGCCGCCAATGGCGTAGCCAGTTTCTTCTGACAACACCATGTTGTAGAGAAAATCCGCGCCCGGGCCGCCGTACTCTTCCGGCACGCCGCAGCACAGAAAGCCGTTTTCCGCAGCCTTCTCCCACAGTGAGCGGGGCACCACGCTCTGCTCTTCCCACTGGTCTATATTCGGCTCCAGCTCAGTACGAAAAAAACGACGAACGTTGTCCCGGAAAAGTTCGTGCTCACTGCTGTAGATTGATCTGCTCTGCATCGGTGTTATTCCTTGTTATTCCCTGTTATTTCTTTAGCCGGTGGGCGCCGGTATAGAAGGGAGGGGAGCGTTGTTGGCTCCCGGCTATGATTCAACCGTATCAGCAAGAAAAATCTACAACAATTATATACTTTTTATATCAACCATCTTTTTTAGGCATATCTTACCAAAAAGCTTCCTCGTCCCCTATCAACCAAAATGGTATATAGTGAGCAATCAGATACTTCAACGTTATAGATGAGACTCCGATGCCCTTTAATCTGAACGTCGACTTACGCCAGTTGAATACCTTTCTGACCGTCGCAGACACCGGTAGTTTCAGCCGGGCTTCCGAGAAACTGTTTGTCGCCCAGCCTGCGCTGAGCCGTCAGATCCGGATGCTGGAAGAAGCACTGAATGTCGACGTTTTCGTACGCCACGGGCGTGGGGTGGTGCTTACTGCGGCAGGTGAACTGTTATATGAGCGTGCGCGCAGCTTGCTTCAGAGCCTCGAAAGAACCCAGGCCGACGTCACTGCGGTAGCGGGGGAAGTGACGGGGCAAGTTGTACTGGGGCTCCTTCCCACGGTGGCACACACATTCTCCGGCGCCATTATTGAGGAGTATCGCAAACGATTCCCCCAAGTAAATCTCGCGGTCAAATCCGCCATGAGCGGCACACTTCAACAGATGGTTATGCAGCATCGATTGAATCTCGCCATATCCTATAGCCAGAGTAACCATAAAAATCTGCGATACCGCCCGTTGCTTGAGGAACGGTTGTATCTGATCTCACCGACTAATACAAAAGTGTCCAACCGTTCTGAAATTACCCTGGATGAAGTGCTTGAATTGCCCTTGGTGATGCCGGAAGAAAAGCACGGGCTCAGAGTGACCATGGAAAAAGCAGCGGCAGAGCGGAACAAGTCGCTGAACCTCGCCCTGGAAGTGAGCGCCTGGCCAATGCTGACCGATATGGTTCGCAGGGGGCTTGGCTACACCATACTGTCCTCCGCCGCCGTTCATGAAATGACGACGCGCAAGGAAATCGTCGCTATTCCAATAACCTCGCCCGAGCTCAAAAGAACGCTTTCCATTGTCACACCGACTGACCTGCCCTCCTCAGTGGCAACATTGAAACTGGCGGAGATCATCATGCAGCAAGTCGCGGAACAGGTAGGAGCGGGAACCTGGCGAGGCAAGTTATTGTTTGACCCAAAAGAAATCAATCCGTCCAACAGGCACCCTAACCTGCTTGCAGATGTTTAACAGCCTCTCCAACGACGGACCACCTTCCTTTTCGCCTGCCCGCCTATAACCAGCCAGCATAGGCTGTATTCAATATAGATAATTGTTGAGGGCACCATCCGCTGCTAGTTTGCGGGTGGTACTTGGCGGGCAATCACAACTTTAAACGACGTCAGCCAAGGCAAGCCAGAGTAGATTGCCAATATTCCAACAATAATCTTTGGAGATGAAGACCCTATGTCGAACAATAAATTAGCCATGGCCATCAAATTGGCTACTGTCACTGCAGCACTTGGCGTCGCCGGACAGGCAGCCGCTATTGGATTTAACGCTGGCGATGCCACCGTCGACATCTACGGCTACGCCCGACTCAACGCCTCCTACGATATTGATGAAGATATCAGCCACGCAAATGGCACTCGTTCAGGTGATTTCTCCAAAGTGAACACCGGGGCGGAAGAGGATAACGAAGTTTCCGGTCATTTTGGTGCGGACGCAGTACAGTCACGCCTGGGTGTTCGAACGACTCTCCCGAACGATTTAAAAGTCACCGTTGAAGGTGACTTCCGTACCAGCACCAGCACTGTTCGTCTGCGCCATGCCTACGGCCAGTATGAGAACTGGATCCTGGGTCAGACCTGGTCGAACCACACCTCCTTCACCGGCGCCACGTCCGTGCTCGAATTTGACGGTGTAGCTGGCAACGCAGGCCTTTATAGTCGCTCAGCCCAGATACGTTACACCACTGGCGGTTTGTCGTTCTCTGCTGAAGATTCCAAGGCCAGTATCACGGACGGTGCTACCGCTGTATCCACCAAACAGAGCATCCCGACCTTTACCGCCCGCTACACCGGTAAAGCCGGGCCTTTAGCATTTTCAACGTCTGCCCTTGTACAGCAAGTTGGTTACGACACCGGCACCGAAGACGATTCCGCAATGGGCTTTGCTGCTTTCGGCTCCGCCAAGTTCAGCGTCACCGACGCCGTCAGCATTCAGGGCAACGTCAACTACACTGACGGCGCCAACGGCTACCTCTGGCGTTCAGGCACCAACTACTATGGTGAAGACGCCTACGTAACCGCCAATGGCGACGTCGAAACTATTACCGGTTACAGTGCCAATATCGGGGCCAGCGTCAAAGCCGGTCCGGGTGCATTCAACATTGTTTATGGCATGACCACCATGGACTGGGACGACGCCGTCGACGATGGATTGGCCGTTGGTGACAAACACGAAACTAATACTAACGCCTTCGTTAACTACCAGTGGGTTCCGGTGGAGAACGTCGCCCTTGGCGTCCAGTATGGCTACTACGAGGTTGAAAAGGTAAATGGCGACGATGGCAATGCAAGCCGCCTGATGTTTGCTGCTCAATACAACTTCTGAACCCTTTAATCAGTACGAGAAATCCGGGTGAGAGCCCTGAACCAGGAAACGCCAGGCTGAGATTCAGCCTGGCGTTCGGTTCCAAGGCGCTCACCTGAGCCAACTATCTCCGGTTGTCACTGCGTTGTTGTGACTTCTTTGCCCTCTTATTAAAGAGGGCTTTTTTAAGTAACCTGTTCTTACCACGCACGACTCCCGAGCCCTTGATTTCAAATGTCACGGACGCGCCTCCAGAACAATATTGAAAGGCGTTTCTGCCGCCCGACGTACTGTTCGGAAACCGCCCGCCTTGATGACTTCCGTCAGTTTACGTTCGCCAGCCTGAGCACCAAGCGCGAGGCCGGTCTGTTGCGCCAGAGCCGTAGGCACACAGATGCTGGTCGAGGCTGCGTAGAACAAGCGCCCCACCGGATTGAAATTATCACTCAGCTCATCGCCTGCCATAGGCTCCACTATCATCCAGGTGCCATCCGACTTGAGCTGCTTTACTATGTGAGCGGCGGCACCGACTGGGTCGCCCATGTCATGCAGGGCATCGAAGCAGGTCACGAGATCAAAATTACCCTCCTTGAAGTCGACAGCCGTTGCCTGCTCAAAACGGAGCTGGCCTGGATTAAGGCCATGCTCGTCACGATGCTCATTTGCAGCCTCGATGGAGCCGCCATGGAAGTCATATCCGATGAACGTCGAGTTCGGAAACGCCGCCGCCATCAACAATGTCGAGTGACCATGACCGCAGCCGATATCGGCCACCTTTGCGCCCAGTTCAAGTTTCTCGACCACCCCGTCCAGCGCCGGTAGCCAACTCTGTACCAGATTGTGCAGGTAACCAGGGCGAAAGAACCTGGCCACCGCGCAGAACATACACGGAGCCTGATCACCCCACGCGACGCCCTCTCCGGTACGAAACGCTTCTCTAACCTTGGGCTCGTTTTCAAAGGTGGTGAAGGCATTCTCAAAGCCCCCCATCATGTAGACCGGGCTGTCCTCGTCGGCAAACACCATGGCTTGTTCCGGGGGCAACCGGAACCGTTTGGTTGAGGGGTCGTAGTCCAGGTAGTTTGAGGCGGCGTGGTGAGCCAGCCATTCACGAAGATACCGCTCGGAATAGCCGGTACGTTCGGCCAGCTCCGACGAAGTTGCGGGCCCTCCGCTTTGCAACTCCCGATACAGCCCGAGTTTATCTCCGATCTTCACCAGCGCCGCACTGTACGCGCCGCCCAGGTCACCAAGCACCTGCCCCACGAAGGCATTGAGCTTGTCTTCATCAAACATTTGAATAGCTTCCATGATCTTTCTCCCTGAAACAGTAGAGGTATGAGACTGTCGCAGCGGCGAACGTATGCTCTTCCTTCACAGAAGCCGGGCGCGCAGCGGACCGTACTATTGTGGGAGGATTCGTCTTCCGGATGAATGATCATCCGTCCGGAGTGTATGACCGTTCTACCGGATCTGCTGAACCGAACGCTCGCGGCGCCAAGTCGCGGGGGGCTGGCCGACGGCACGTTTGAAAGACCGGCTGAAGGCTTCCTCAGACTCATAGCCAACTTCATGGGCGATGCTGGCCATCTTGGCGTTACTTTCTACCAATAGGGTGGCAGCAAGCTGAATGCGCCAGCACCTCAGATAATGCATGGGCGGCTGCCCAACCAATTCGACAAACCGGTCCTGCAATGCGGAGCGTGAGAGACCGGCTTGGCCTGAGAGCTTTTCCAGTGTCCAGGCTTCCGCCGGTTGGCTGTGCATCAGGCTGAGAACCCGACCAACGTGTCGATCCCGCAAGGCGGCGAGCCATCCGGTTTTGTTTTTGGGCACTGAGCTTAGATAAAGTCGGACCAGATCAACGAACATCATTTCACTCATGCGTTCGAGAACGGCTTCACCACCGGGCCTCGCCGCACGGGACTCCGTTTCCGCAAGCCTGGCGAGCTGGCCGGCCCAGCTGTCCTCCGACAATTCGCTGGCGCGGGCATGAATCACCCTTGGCAAGGCGGACAGCAAAGGATTAAAAGGACCACTGTCGCAACCCAGAAAGCCACATAACAACGTTGCAGCGGGCGAATAAGACGCGGTTTCAGTTTGGGGAACGACCGACTGAATACGCTTATCATCTTGTTGGCGCACCATAAAAGGTAAGCCCTTGCGCTGTTTCAGATTGGCAATCAGAAAGGGAAGATCAGGCTCGGCACGCAACCCGGGGGCACTGGACATGACATGGGCATCGCCGTGGGCAAAGAGGACGACATCCCCGGCATTCATCTCAAACTGTGTTTCCCCGGTGATACCAGCCCAGCAGACACCATCCAGCAGGACGTGGTATTCCATCACGTGCTCAGAGGCTGGCATGACAACATGAGAAACCAACGCGGAGGCTGGTGCCTCTGTGACCCAGGCTCCGAAACACTGAACATTGAAAAACAACGCTCCGCGCAGATGAATACGACGAAGTAACCCGGAAAGCACATCCTCACTCATGATGGTTGCTCCGGTGTTGGTTGTTGCCAGCCCCGCAACTGTCTGGCTGATCAAATTATAGCCAACCATAACCGGAGAAAGAAAGCTCTCTCTGGTCTTTTCTACCATCGGGCCCCTTTGTGTCTAATGCGCCTGCCGCTTCGCTGGATCACCGTAAATGCGGCAAATCTCCGGTCAACGGGGTAGAGTAATGTTTGAGCCTTCGGGGCCTTGAAAGCGACTATGAATCATGCGACAGCGAATCAGTTTCTGCACAACTTCGGATGGTGTTCGTATTGCTTACGCCGTTGCTGGCAGCGGGCCCCCACTCATACGGGTCGGTGGTTGGCTAACTCATGTGGAACGCGATTGGGACAGCCCGGTTTGGCAACATTGGTTGCGCGAGCTCACCCATGAGCACACCCTTGCCCGATTCGACATCCGTGGCAGCGGGTTATCCGATCACGAGGTTGCCGAACAGGGCCTGGACGCGTGGGTGAAAGACCTGGAGGCAGTTGTCGACAGCCTGGAATGGAAGCGCTTTTCGATTATCGGGCTTTGTCAGGGCGGACCCATTGCTGTGCTATACGCCTCTCGTCATCCCCAGCGGGTAAACCGGCTGGTGCTTTACAATGCTTACACCAACGGGGCGTTTACTCGCGGCACCAGTGATCGCAATATCGAAGAGGCCGAGGCACTGGCGAGCATGATAAAAATCGGCTGGGGGCGCAAAACCGGTGCCTTCCGGGAGTTATTTGCCCGCCGTTTATCGCCTGGTCACAGCGTGGAGCAGATTGGTTGGTGGGACGAGCTGCAAAAAATCACGGCTTCCCCGGAAAACGCCGTCCGTCTGTGGCGTGGTTTCCATGAAATTGATATCCGGGACGTGCTTCAGGATATCCATGTTCCAACTCTGGTTGCCCACGTAGAAAATGATGCCATGGTGCCCTTCGAACTGGGGCGCAGTCTGGCCTCACAACTTCCTGATGCGCGTTTTCTACCATTGAAGGGCGCAAACCACATACTACAGCTTGAAGACCTCGCCTGGCCCGTGTTCGTCGGTGAATTGCGCCGCTTTCTGGCTGAAGGACCTGCGACCACCTGGAGCCCGGCTGCTGAGGTTGACAGACTGACGCACCGCCAGCGAGTGGTTCTCGACCGGGTAGCCCGGGGTGAATCAAATACCGAAATTGCCCAGGCCCTGTCTATTGCTACCAAGACTGTGCGAAATCATGTCAGTGCAATATGCGGCAAACTCGATATTTCAAGCCGGGCGCAATTGATCGTGCAGGCCCGGGAAAAAGGGTTCGGCGCGAATTGATCGCTATCCGGGACGCATGCCCCATGTATACGCCCTCCATTCCCCTGAACCGGGATAGCTGCCTCATGCCCCAGCCTCCTGTTGTGACGTAGTTTGGAGTCGTACCCTTTGAACAGGAGCAGTCATCTCATGAAAACGAATACTACGAATATCGAACCAAAACTGGTCCCAGCCCGCCAGAAGCCATTGCAACAACGTTATCGCAAAGAGCCCGATGCCGCCTGGATTCGCGATGAAGCCCGGGCCGTTATCGGCGGAAGTGCGGACCCTTTCCATAGTGAGATCGAACCAGGGCACAATGCCGGAAAGCGTTGGTCTCTGGGTATCCACGAGGTGGTGGGCGGTTATCACGATGCCCCAAATCCAGGCGATCTGCTCTCGGCCTCGCTCGCCGCGTGTTTACACTCAACCACTCGCATGATCGCACAGTGGCTCGATATCGAGCTTGCCGATATCGAGGTGGTGGTCGGAGCGGAGTGCGACGTGCGGGGTTCCCTCATGGTAGACCAGTCGGTTCCGGTAGCGTTTCAGCGCATGGATTGTAATGTCTGGCTTCAGACTTCTATCCACACTGATGAAAAGAAGCTGAAGTCCTTGATGGAGTACGCGGAAGCTTGCTGTGTTGTCATGAAGACCCTACGCGGAGGCGTCAAAGTCGAGACAAACTGGCACTTTGAACAGGAAGCGTCGTATAAATGACCCATTGAAGTTTAAGTATTTGAAGGTCGCTTTTGTGGCGTTCAGTATGGCAAAAAGCCCAACGACGTGTTTGTATTACAACGCCGCCTCAACAGTCTGAGTCAAGAGCAGCCGCAGCCAGATAACCAGAAGGATCAAGCATGTCCGAAAACAATAAAGCTCAAGGGCAAGCGCAGGAGTTTGACTACATAGTGGTAGGTGCTGGCACTGCTGGCTGCCTGCTGGCCAATCGTCTGAGTGCCGACCCTGGGAACCGAGTGCTGCTCATTGAGGCGGGGGGACGGGACAATTATTACTGGATTCACATTCCAGTGGGTTATCTGTACTGCATCGATAACCCCCGCACCGACTGGCGGTTTCGTACCGATGCCATTCCCGGGCTTAACGGTCGTTCGCTGATCTACCCAAGGGGTAAAATCCTGGGCGGCTGCTCCAGCATTAACGGCATGCTGTATATCCGCGGCCAGGCCCGGGACTATAATCACTGGGCCGACGTGACGGACGATGAAGCCTGGAGCTGGGATAACTGTCTGCCGGATTTCATGCGCCATGAGGACCACTACCGGCTTGATGAGGGCGGCAATGCTGATGCTACCCACAGTAAATTCCACGGTCATGGCGGTGAGTGGCGTATCGAACATCAGCGCCTGAAATGGCAGGTGTTGGAAGATTTCGCCGAAGCGGCAGTGCAAGCCGGTGTGCCCCGTACCCTTGATTTCAATCGGGGTGACAATGAGGGTGTCGATTACTTTGAGGTCAACCAACGCTCGGGCTGGCGCTGGAATACCTCCAAGGCGTTTCTTCGCAGTGCTGCAAAACGCGATAATCTGACCGTCTGGCATTCGGCGCAAGTGTTGTCTCTGAACCTGTCTACAAAGCAGGGTGACCAACCCCGCTGCACCGGCGTGCGAGTGGTGAACGCGGACGGGCAGAACATTCAGGCCCTGGCGACAAAGGAAGTGATTCTCTCCGCCGGGTCAATTGGCTCGCCGCAATTGCTGCAGCTCTCGGGCATAGGCCCCAGGGATCTCCTCGATCAGTTCAACATCCCCGTCATTGCCGATTTGCCAGGCGTTGGCGAGAACTTGCAGGACCACCTGCAGATTCGCTCGGTCTACAAACTCCACGATGCCAAAACCCTCAACACCATGGTCCACTCTCTGGTCGGCAAGGCTCAGATTGGTCTCGAATACCTCCTTAAACGCTCCGGTCCCATGAGCATGGCGCCATCACAATTGTGCGCGTTTACCCGCAGCTCCGATGCATACGAGTACGCCAACATCCAGTATCACGTGCAACCTCTTAGTCTGGATGCGTTCGGCCAACCCCTGCACACGTTCCCGGCGATCACGGCAAGCGTCTGCAACCTCAACCCCAGCAGCCGTGGTACGGTCCGTATTCGCAGCCGCGATCCGAGGGAAGCTCCGGCCATCGCCCCGAACTACCTGAATACCGAGGAAGACCGCAAGGTAGCCGCAGACTCACTTCGGGTCACCCGTCGCATTGCCGAACAGCAGGCGTTCGCCAGGTACCGGCCTGAAGAGTTCAAACCGGGCCTTGAATATCAGACCGACGACGAACTCGCCCGCTTGGCTGGCGACATTGGCACGACGATTTTCCACCCTGTCGGCACCACCCGCATGGGCCGCGCTGACGATACCATGGCGGTGGTGGATTCTCATCTTCGGGTAAGGGGCGTGCAAGGGCTTCGAGTGGTGGACGCCGGGGTGATGCCCACCATTACCAGCGGCAATACCAACTCACCTACCCTGATGATCGCGGAGAAAGCCGCCAAATGGATTTTGAACGGGGAATAAAATGCTGACGGTTGATTATGTGATCCTAGCGTGCGGCTTGTAAATCGCCAAAGCGTCGTACCCAAGGCTTTGCTTGTGTCAAACTTGGTGGTAGTTGATCGAGGGCGGTTCGGGCCTCCTGGTAGCTCGAAAAATTACCATATATAACGGAATACCAAGGCAAACCTCGACGCAAAGTACGCACGTAAGCTGCCATCTGTTTTATTTGATGACGCTCCATGTAGTGCTTTACAGTTGCTTCAGAACTGGCCGCCATCAATTGAACAGTAAAATAGTCAGCGGGTTGATCTTGTACCCAAGATTCCTTACGGAAATCAGTCTGGGCGTACTGTTTTGATTCCTCACCATCCGAAAAATCTGAATGACTCTCACTTTGTCTGCCATTCGGTATTATCAGAAAGTCCACTCCGCTTATAAACGAGCCGTCCCCCGAAACGGTGAGCTTGTGTATGCCGGTATCTCTCAACCCTAAACGTCGTAACTGCTGAGGTGAGATTCTTAGCCAGTATTCACCCGCCACCACTTGAGGGACTATATAAAAGCCGTCCCAGCTACTTGTCGTTTCACCCACTACCTCATGCTGATCGTTTAATAGTTCCAACTCAAGGTCACCTATCCCTCGCTCGACGTCGTTTTCCAGTAAGTAGACTGTGCCATCAATTTCCGTAGTCAGGCGCACGGGAAATTCGAGCTCAGCCACGGTGCCGGGCCGCGGCACCAGGTTAAGCCCACCACGCTGAGGCGACCACTGAGGGTCCTCCAGAGTCGACATATCCACTCCGATGTCCACGTATCGTTTAACGGGGAGATGATTAATATGGGCGATGCCCGCAGCGTTCGTTCGTGCCTTGTGGCGACCGCCGTTGACCGTGAAACCAGCACCCGAAAGAGGCAGTTCATCGGCATCCATGACGCCATTATTGTTGTCATCAAGAAACATTTGGACCGATGCGGCGCCGCTGTTGGCCATTGGTCGAGCGTCGAATAGCCAGTCTGCCTGCCTCGGGTCTCGCCCCATGGCAACAAACAGCTGGGCGCCCAGCGCAATCTCGCCCGTGTCGACATAGCTGGCATTAACACCCAACCCATAACGTCCGAGACTTTTTGTGAAACCGCCAGTATAGCGGGTTTGCGGTGAAACAAAGGTATGCGCCACCCCCAGAGTCGTGCGGTAACCCTCACCCAAAGATTTGTCTGCAGTGAACGCCAGCACTGAAATATCGCTCCTAGCGCCCAGAGTGTAATTCAGTTGGCTGCGGAAACTCATGTCGCGAACCCGGCGACTGATGCGTAACGTACCCAGTGTATGTTCGATATCACCTGACGCCCGCCAGTTCAGCGTGTTGGTAAGGGCAGTACGGTAGACATATGCGGATACCCGTGCGCTTACATCAGTATTGGCAACGCCGGATTCCAGTTCATCCCGCCTCGCCTCCACGGTCACCGGCAAACGCGAACGCTCCCCCACCGGAATGGAACCGCTAAACCTAAGCTCATCCCGAGTGCGAATGGCGTCGCCTGAATCGAGAAACACGTCGCTGTTGAACTCATTCAAGTGTATGCGGCTCGCATCCACCGCTACCCCGCCGACACGGGTCTGCATCCCGAGCTCGGCAAGCGAACCACCTCCCTGAGCCTGGACAAAATCGCCGCTGATACTCATGGATTGCCAGAACGTGCGCATACCCAGGTTGGTGTACTGCCCATCGGTATCACCCACCGGCGCCCGAGTAAACCCAGCCATTACCGAAAGGGAGCGGGAAAGGCCCAGGTCGAACTGAGCCACGGACCGAGGCTTTCCCTCGTCGTCACGATGTTCGGTCAAGCTGTACTGGAACTCGCCGGGGGGTACCATGGATTGGGCCAAAGAAAAACTATATTGCTCCACCCGGGTCTGACCCAAAGGCCCGTTAAAAACCAACTGAAAGTCATTCCGGCCATAACTCAAGGGTTGCTCTTCGAACCGATATCGGCCCTCAGAGTCGGCTAGTTGAAAGCCTACAAGAGCATCGTTGTAATAAAGCTCCACGTCCCAGCCAGGCGGCAGGTCTCCTTCAAAGACCTGCCGGTCAAAGCTGGTAGGTTGCGTCAATGGGCGGTTGCTCAAGATTACGCCTTCACCGTTAACGCCCCGAGTAACATTGTCAACACTTGGCGCCGAGATACTACCGAGCTGGAAAGACCGAGCCTGGAGCGGACCGAGCAAGCCGCCATCGGGGTCGTGACGACCAAGCGTTGCGCGCACATCCGGCGTGGGTTCCTGTTTGCGGCTGGAAAAATACAGGGACGACTCCATACCCAAAAGATCGCCGGTAAGAAAGGCAGTATAGCGCGCGTCCGTTTGGGTATTACCATCGTTTTGCAGTAGCTCGCTGGCGAACGTCTGATCAATAAAAGGCATGCTTAGCAATCTATAAGGCTGCTTATGCTGGGGATACCCCGGGTCTTCGTAGCCCGCTCGCATACCGGCTTGCTCACCCAGGCGCTCACGTTTGAGTCGGGCTTGTAATGGCAATGCCTCCAGTGCATAAACGCGCAGAGACAGGCTGGAGCGGTTGATCTCAAGTTCCACCGGCAGCCAGCGCTCAAGCAGGGACGTAGCAACGTAAATATCATCTGGCTCCGTTAAAACAAGAGCTGGGTCAAACTTCTCCGAGACTCCGGCGCGGGTAACCTGGGCCTGGGCCAGATTGAGACTGAACCCTCGGTCTTCAGTGAGAATAAAACCATTGGCGGTAGCTTGTCCGGGCTGAGTCTTTATAGCAATGGTGAGCAGCCGGGCCAATTCGCCCAGTGGTAGCAGCGTGTGCTCTCCAATGTCATAGGCAGGAATGGCATCGGAAAGAACTGACTGATCCAGGCGGATCTCGAGCAGCAGGAATTCCGGCTCCGTACTCTGGTACTGGGCTGATAGGAGAGACTGAGGATACACAATCGAGGCGAGTAGCAGGATTGGCACCGCCCATAAGCGAGTCCAGCGGCGAGTCAACACACAGATCACTTCAGGTAACACACATCAGGGCACTTGCAGAACCGTCTCGGCCAGCAGTGCGCCGCCGTCCTCCGCCTGTTCTCGATAGGTCACCCGCAACGCCCCTTTGGTGAGTCGAGAGCCGTCTAGCTGGTTCAGCGCAATGCTCGCGCGTCGTAAAGGGTTCGGTGTATAGACTGCAACGCCGTTGGCACGGGCAATTACCTTCTCACTACCGCTATGCGGAGTAAAGCTGATGGTCAGATCGCCATAGACAGACTGGTTGCCACTACGTTCCATAACAAAGGCCAGAACCGGTGCTTCATCGACCGGCCGCCGCAGGTCGAGATGGGTCAGTGCAATACTGGCTTCGGTGTTGCCATGACGAACAATCACTGGAATAGATGCGCCAACCAGTGCAGTCAGCATGATGCCGATCTCGTTGTCGGCCGTAGCGCCGCTGCTCTCGACGCTTGTTCTGCCTCTGGGATCGGGCTGCTTGGCGAAAAGCAGATGCGAGCGGTACTCGCCTGTTGCAAGGTTGGCAGGTTTGCGGACCATGATACGGACGGTTTGCCCTGCCCCAGGCGAAAGTGTAACTTGGCGGGGAGAGTACCTCAGCAGATCCTCGGCGAACTGTTCGTTAGGCAGCGGAATCTCTATTGCCGAGAACGCTCCCGTTTCGCTCATGCGGCGATTTACCAGGGAAATGCGATAGGTCGCGCTTTCGGTGCCATTATTGATCAATTCGAGTTGCGCCGCGCGCTGGTTTCCTGCAAAGACGATCCTGGTCGGATATAACATCAGCTCAGCCAATGCATGACTCACCGGTAAGAAAATGAGGAGGACGAACAGGGTGAGTCGGTGAAAGAAATTCATAGTTCTCTCTTTTCGGTTCAAGGCATGCGGCATCGTTCGGGCTCCTTATTAGCTTCATCCAGGCGGGCGACTTCCGTTTAGTTGTAATTCACTGTCACGGAGAAGGTACCGGAGTAACTGCCGGGGGCCTGGTCGCTACCCACACTGAGCGTTCCCCCGACGGACATATCCTGTGAGCCTCCAGCTCCCAATTGCCCACCCACTCCCGAGGGGCTACTGGTAAAATTATTGACGGGCATATCGATACCCGGACCCGTTAAGCTGACGAAATCATTGCCAGGCAGTTGAATTGTATAGGTCGCGTCAGGGTCGCCACTGACAGTAAATTGCGCAGCGGTACCCTGAGCCGACGGTATCAGTATTACGCCGCCACCGGCGTTGCGGTTACCACTGGTGCTAATCGTTACGGAGCCACCGGTACCAGCCACAAAATTGCCGAACGACAAGCTTTGGACATTCTCAATCGCAATGTCCAGTAGTGCCCAACTTGACGGGGTCACCATGGACGTCAAGGCGACGCCAACCAGTATTCTCGGCAAAGATGATTTCATTGCGACGCTTCTTTTGGGAATCGGCACATTAGTTGTATGTCACGGTAACACCGATATCGTTTCTGGCGGACCGGGTATCACCGGCAGCATCTAACATAAGGTTGCTCACCGGATCTCCGTTGAGTATTCCATCCTTTTGCATACGCTTAACACAACCGGCCAACCTCCCGATAGTTTGAAGGCAATCATTGCTCAAGACCGTCAAGAATGTAGCTGAGGCGGAATGGAGAGCTCTATTGTCCGGGCCGGGTAAACCAGCCCCCGGAAGGCGTATGGTCAAGTTAGCGGTGACGTCGCTGACAAAAGCGCCTGGGGCGGGTATCAAAACCGTATCACTGACATTGGCGGGAGCAATTACAACGGCACTGACCGAAGTTTTGACGCTGTCTGCGGACGCACTGGCACTGATAACGGCGGTTGTCGTCACCAGCGCCAATTCAAGGGCGGCGCACCTGAAAAATTTTTCGCACCCCGCTCTTGGTCTCATCAGACTACTACTCGCTTTTCTTGAACTCGGCGGACGCTCAGTTGTACTCTACAGTCGCGATCACGTCACCGTTGTAGGTACCCGAGACCTGGGTTGCACCTACGGCCAACTCTCCACCCAAGTAAATGGACTGAGCACCCGTACCGCTTAGCGTACCGCTGTTGACTTCACCCGTGGTTGCCCCGCCAGCGGTAAGATCACTAATCCTGGTCAAAACCATGGTCTGTGCAGCGTCGGTTGAGTGAACCAGCTCAGCATCACCGGTCCAGGTAATGCTATAAGTGGCATCGTTATCACCCGTGACATCGAACTTGGCAGCAGTTGGTGTGGCGCCTGAGGTGGACAGAATAGTCCCAGTTGCTGTTCGGGAACCATCGGTGGCAACGGTCACGGTGCCACCGGCGCCAGGCGCAAATTTACCAAATATCAGATCCACGCTTTTTGTGATTGCGATAGGTTCGATGACGGTTGCGCTCGAAGTGGTCGTAGCCTCGGCGGCGAAACTGCTGTTAGAAGCACCAAATGCTCCCAGCGCAACGGCCGAAGTCAGCGCCGCACGACGGAAAATCTTGCTCTGAAAAATGGATGAGTTCATTGTAAATCCCCTGTAAGCCATGCCGCCGGATTATTACCGTTAGCAATTGCTTGATTGAATACCAGTCAGGAGGATCCGAAAACAAAACAGTGGAGAGATGGATACGGTGAACCCGCATCCGGAAGAACCACATGAAATGTCGGCGGTCCCGCTGTCATAGAACTGTTAAGTTCGTTAGACCGGTGACTTTGCGTCCCCGTCTTTCAACGGGTTTGCCTTTACGTACACAAATAGGTTAGTTGAGACTACATTTTTTAGCAAGTAAGTAAAGTCGCATTATTTGCTACTACAAGTAACGGGGCCCAGCAGCTCCGACTCTGCAAAGAACGCATAACATTATCGGTGATCCCTGATACCAAACGTTACGTTGAAACTCGCCTAGACCCCATATACTTGTGACTATTATAGGGAGACTTCTTTGAACGGGGGGCTCGCCGCATTAGAAACCGGTCTCTATGCAGTAGCACTGGTAGATCTTCGTCTCGGCCCCGATTCAGGAATTGATCTGATTCGGGCAGCCCGAGCTCGAAGCATTACCACCCCTTTCATTCTTCTGACCGGGCAAGGTGATGAAGATTTGGATGTCCACGCCGTAGAATTTGGGGCCGCCGACTATCTTGTAAAAGGTTTGGTAGATGGCCAAACGCTGGTTAGAAGCATTCGTTACTCCATCGACAGAGCCGTAGCAATCAAAAACTTGGCGGCAAGTGAGGCGCGCCACCGGTTGCTATTTGAGAGCAACTCGGCCCCCATGTGTCTCATGGTGTCGGATTCGCTAGTGCTGGTTTCTATGAATCACGCCGCCCGAAAACTCTATGGATATGAAAACGAAGATATAAACGGACTGACTTTGAGCGATCTTCGTCTCCCCGAGCACCTACCGCTCAAACTACCTGCTGACGGGATCTTATTACGCGAAGGCGGTGTACTTGAAAGACATCGACGCAGGGATGGCGGAGAAATGATTGTTGAAGTTATCAGTAACAGAGTAAGCATCAACCAGCTTGCCTCTGAAGTACTGATGTTGACCGACATTACGACACAAGTTGAAAACAGTCGTCAGCTCCGGCTCTTTAAGCGCAGTATCGAGTCCAGCTCCAATGGCATAATCATCGTCGACGCAACGAAGCACGATATGCCCATTATTTACGTCAACAACGCCTTCGAGAAAATAACTGGCTACGCTACTTCTGAGGTCCTCGGACGAAACTGTCGCTTTCTGCAAGGCGACGACCTCAGTAACGAACAAAGTCTTGCTGACATCAGACAAGGCCTTGAAAAGGGCAGTGAAATATCGATAGTGCTTCGGAATTTTCGAAAGGACGGAAAACCGTTCTGGAATGACCTGTACATTTCACCCCTGCATGATGACCTTGGTAAGATTACCCATTTTATAGGTGTTCAGAACGACATATCGGAACGTAAATCAGCGGAACATAAGCTTGCGTTCAATATCAGCCATGATGTTCTGACCGGGCTACCCAATCGTACCCTACTAGAGGACCGGCTGAGCCAGGCATGTCAGTTTTCCCTGCGGTATGGCCGAAGCGTTGCCTTACTGTTCATTGATTTGGATGGTTTCAAGCTTATCAATGATTCCTTGGGGCACCGTCTGGGCGACCAGATTTTGATCGAAGTGGGCCGACGTCTGAACTCCCTTGTTCGGTCCGGCGATACGGTGGCCCGAATAAGCGGTGACGAATTTGTCGTGTTACTTCCGGATCTAGCCCAAACCGAAGATGCAATACTTGTGGTAGAAGCCGTCATTACGGAAATCGCCGCGCCCTACCATTTAGATAAAGAGACGATCCGTCTTACTGCCAGCGTGGGAATTTCTGCCACAGATGGCAACATTGAAACACCCATGGCTCTGCTGCAACAAGCAGACTTGGCAATGTATGGAGCAAAACAATATGGCCCTAATTCCTACCAATGGTACTCCCAGGAACTCAATGAAGAGGCCAGCTACCGTGTTGCATTACGTAACGAGCTTCAGAATGCTATCGACGAGGAGGAGCTCTCGGTTTATTACCAGCCGTTGGTAGATGCACGCTCGGGGCAAATCCGTAACGTTGAAGCTCTTGCTCGCTGGCAACATCCAACCAGGGGATTGATCTCTCCCGGCGACTTTATACCGCTGGCAGAAGAAACGGGGCAAATTATCGCCCTCGGCGAGTGGGTTCTCAGAAAAGCGTGCCGCGATATGGTGCATTTACATGCACAGGGTGCCCGGCATTGCTCCATCTCGGTCAATGTATCTCCGATCCAGTTGCGCAAAATTAACTTTGTCAAGACAGTCATTGAGGCGCTCCAGAGCTCAGGTCTTCCTGCCGAAAATCTGGAATTGGAAATTATTGAGTCTGTCTTACTTAAGGAGACTGATCGGGTCATTAATACGCTCCATGCCATTCGTAAACTCGGCGTGCATATTGCTATTGATGACTTCGGCACTGGTTTTTCGAGCCTTAGTTACATCAAGCTGTTACCTGCGAACAAGATCAAAATCGACCGTTCCTTTATTAAGGAGGTTATCGAAAACAGAACTGATGCTGCGATCACCCAAGGCGTAATTTCCATGGCCCATCACTTGGGCCTAGAGGTGGTCGCCGAGGGAGTTGAAACCGAGGCTCACGCTGCGTTCTTGCGCAAAAATCAATGCGATCTTCTACAAGGATTTGTCTTCGCGCGTCCGATGCCTTTTGACGAACTTGTCTCTTTTATCATTAATCATACGTCTGACGAAAAAAATAATTCTGGCTTCAATATAAGCAACCAGCAAGAGCCGACACTTCTGTTACTAGATGACGAGCCAAATATTCTCAAAGCGCTTGCGAGGGTGCTTAAACGCGATGGCTACCGAATCCTTTCCACCACGAGCATAAAAGAAGCCTTCAGCCTGCTCGCGACTAACGACGTTCAGGTTATTATCTCTGATCAGCGGATGCCGGAAATGTCAGGCACGGAATTTCTCAGCCAAGTAAAAACCATCTATCCAGGTACCGTTCGTATTGTGTTGTCAGGTTACACGGACCTGAAGTCGGTAACCGATGCCATTAATGAAGGGGCAATCTACAAATTCCTGACCAAGCCTTGGGATGACATACAGATTCGCGAGCATATTCAGCAGGCCTTTATATACTTTCGCGCAACCCAAGAATAAATCGCAGGTTCTTTGAAGGGTCAAGCATGTCCGAAAACAATAAAGCTCAAGGACAAGCGCATGAGTTTGGCTACATCGTGGTTGGTGCCAGCAATGTCTGCGGGCCCCTCTGAGTGCCAACCCCGAGAACCGGACGCTCGCGGAGAAAGCCGCCAAATGGATTTTGAACGGGGAATGAAATGCTAACGGTTGATTATGTGATCGTAGGGGGTGGCTCTAGCGGATGTGCCTTGGCGGGGCGTCTGAGCGAAGACTCCGGCACGTCAGTGGCGCTGATAGAAGCGGGCTCCGGAAAGGGCGACAGTGCACTCATTCAAACCCCGGGCATAATGACCGCGATGGTCGCAAAACCCATTAATAACTGGGCCTTTGAGACAGTTTCACAACCGGGCTTCAACGGCCGTAAAGGCTACCAGCCCAGAGGCAAGGTGCTTGGGGGATCCTCGGCCATCAACGCCATGGCCTACATTCGTGGTCACGCGAGCGACTATGACCATTGGGCATCACTGGGCAACTGGGGATGGTCTTATCAGGAGTTGCTGCCCTATTTTAAAAAATCCGAGAGCAACCACAACATACATAATGAGTGGCATGGTACGGATGGACCGCTGAAGGTCAGCAACCTGCAAAGTGACAACCCCTTTCAGGAGCACTATCTTGAGGCAGCTCGCCAGGTTGGATACCCGATCACAGAGGATTTCAATGGCCCGCAACAGGAGGGCATTGGCATTTATCAGGTCACCCAGTTTAATGGTGAGCGCTGGAGCGCCTTCCGGGGATATCTTAAACCCCACCTCGGCAGCCGCTCGAATCTGGTCCTCAAAACCAACGCGCTTGCTCAACGAATACTGTTTGAAGGCAAGCGGGCGGTTGGCATTGAATTCCGTCAGGGTAATCAGCTTCGGCAAATTCGGGCCCGGCGTGAGGTCATTCTCTCTGCCGGTGCGTTTCAGTCGCCGCAACTACTGATGTTATCCGGGGTCGGTGACGCTGGGGAGTTACAATCCGTCGGTGTCGACGTTCTCCATCATCTGCCGGGAGTGGGCAAGAACCTTCAGGATCACCCCGATTTTATTTTTGCCTATAAATCCAATGACCAGAACCTGTTGGGGCTTTCCATCAAAGGGGCGCTCCACGGAGCTAAACAGTTTGTACATTATCGCAAAACCCGCCGCGGCCTGCTGGCGTCGAATTTTGCAGAAGGCGGTGGTTTTCTCAAGACCAACCCCAATCTGGCTGCGCCGGACGTCCAGCTTCACTTTGTGGTCGCCCTGGTCGAGGACCACGCCCGAACGCTTCACCGGGGCCATGGTTTCTCGTGTCACGTTTGCCTGTTGCGGCCCAAAAGCCGGGGCACAGTCTCATTGCAAGACAAGTCTGCCCATTCAGCGCCGGTGATTGACCCCAGGTTTTTTGATCATCCAAACGACATCGAAACCATGGTCAGGGGTTACAAAATGACGGACAAACTGATGAAGGCCCCCGCTCTCACCCAGTTCATCACCGAGGATGTATTTACAGTAAATGTCAGAACCGACGACGATATCCGGACCGTATTAAGAGCTAGAACGGACACCGTCTATCACCCTGTGGGTACCTGCAAAATGGGGAATGATCACATGGCCGTTGTCGACGCCAGATTGAAAGTTCACGGTATCAAATCATTGAGAGTTGTAGACGCATCTATCATGCCTACTCTCATAGGCGGCAACACCAATGCGCCAGCGATCATGATTGCAGAAAAAGCAGCAGACCTGATTCGCGGCGCGGAATAACGAACTAGCACTGGCAACTGGCAACTGGCAACTGGCAACTGGCAACCATCTTGTATTGAGGGCCAAAGAAGGGCAGCTTTCTTCTCGGCTACTCAACGGAAATGGACGGTATAGCTGGCGTAACAGCGTCTTTGGGCGCTGTAGGGTTTTCCGCAGCCCAACCGGCAATGCCTTTGAGAGCCTTTATATCCGACAATTCAATGCCGTAACCACGAGTTGCAATGCAGCCTTGTTCCCGAAGCTGCCGGAGAATGCGGTTGACGTGGACAATACTCAAGCCCAGTGAATCTGCGATCAGAACCTGCGGAATTTTGACCAGACTTCTGTTCGGAGTGGTCTCTTCAGGCATTACAGTCTGACTGCATTTGCCCGATAATTCCTGAAAGTCCAGCATTTCCGAACGCTTCAGCCGGAAATCGACTTCCAGAAGAAAATGGGCCATCCGCTGGCGGGCGCTGTAACGAGTAAGGCCGACCAGTCTCTCGGTGAGGTTAGCCTGCTGTTTGGAGATCATTCGAATGAACAGACGGGAAAGCTCGGGAGATTCAGAGAACCCCTGCGTAATCTCATCCTTGTCATAGACTGCGAGCACCGTGTCCGAAAGTGTCATCAAACCAGCGGAATGATGCGCTTTCGACAGTTCTCCAAGAGCCACGACCTCCCTGGGAAAATAAAACTCAATGATCTGGCGTGAGCCATCTTCAAGATGCCGATGGGTGAAACAGACCCCTTTCTCCACTAACAGAAACTGATTGGCAGGCTCCCCCTCACGGAAGACCACGGTATTCTTCTCAAACTCCAGCTTTTGAGGAGGAAAACTATTCAGCAATAACCGCTCCTTTGCTGACAGACTTTCTCCAAATTCAACATTGCCGGTGAGTGCTTGGATTAGCGCTCTAGCCATGAGGCTATCCTCTCGAAGTTAAGCATCATTACGGTTTTCATATTCTCTTAGACGATTGTATAAGGTCTTCATACTGACCCCAAGAATATTAGCTGCCTTCTCTTTTTTTCCCTTACATTCGTCCAAGGTGGCGAAGATCAGGGTCTTTTCGGCCTCGGCTACAGAGGAACCGATACTCACGGTCACGGAAGGCCCTTGGTTGAGGTTATCGCTGGGAGGATCAACCACATCTTCTGGAATCTCGGCCTCGGTGATCAAACCGTCAGCCATGATATAGGCCCGCTGGACAACATTTTTCAACTCGCGCAGATTGCCCGGCCAGGAATAGTTTTCCAACATCCGTAAAGCATCCTCGGAAAAATCTATATTACCCCCGTCCTGCTCATTAAGCGCCTGCAGGAAATGTCTCGCCAGAATTCGGACGTCCCCCGCTCTCTCCCGCAAGGGAGGTAGCGCAATAGGGAAAACCTGCAGACGGTAAAGTAGGTCTGCCCGGAAATGCCCCTCTTTCACTTCGGTTTCGGGGCAACGGTTAGTGGCTGCCACGATACGTACATCCGCCTCTATCTCGCCGTCACCTCCCACACGGGAAAACCGTCGGGTTTCCAATACTCGCAGTAGCTTAACTTGCAGATCTATTGGCATCTCAGTGATTTCATCCAGAAACAACGTACCGCCACGCGCTCTTTCAAAAACCCCTTTATGCTCTCTCACTGCGCCAGTGAAACTGCCTTTCTCATGGCCAAACAACTCGCTTTCGATCAACTGGGGGGAAATCGCGCCACAGTTAACCGGTACAAAAGGTCGGTTGCAGCGATCACTGAGCTTATGGATGTCCTGAGCAACTATCTCCTTCCCGGTACCACTCTCTCCCCAAATAAAGACAGTGGCAGAGGTCGGCGCAACCCGTCTGACCTGCGCAGCTATTTTTTGCATCTTGCTTGAAGTGCTGGGTGTCATATCAAGCTCAAGTGGGGAAGGGTCACGCGTTGGGTTCGTCACCCCTGTCCCTCGGCATTCTTCACTGTCTACCCGGACACCGAGGGCCTGACACAGTCGCTCACGGGATATCGGTCTGGCGAGGTAGTGAGTGGCACCGTGACTCAGACACTGCTTCGCAAAAGCGTCACTATTAGCAGGGCCAATGACGATAATGGTTGCAGAGACCTCAGCAGCCAATTTTATTAACTGCAGCTGGCCAATGGTCTCCCGGTCTATGTCCAACACCAGACAGGGCGGGCGCGCACTACGAAGCACTTGCTGCGCATGGCTAAACACTTCGGTGTATGTGGTGGTAAAGTGAAGGCTGCTGAGCATTTCGGTTAAGGCCTGACCGTTATTGCTGTAACTGACAATCAGCAGGTGCGCCGAATCAGCAGAATGTTCGTTCGCCGAAAGTGGAATGTTTTTTGCGTCCATTAAAGTCATACATCGCTCCTTGTCACATCGATGCGGCCCATTATTGAGCTGGTCCATTCGCTTAATTCAGGCTAACGCGGCAACAACATGCGAACCTCGCTGACTCGGAGAAGGAGCCCCTTTCAGAAAGGGCGCAGGCAAACAACCTCACATCGGACATCGAAAAACGGTGCCCTGCGTCAGTCACTTGCCTGAGAAAAAGCGGGTCAGTAGACCCCCTTTTGAATCCTACAAATCCGGGTCAGGGTACGACACGCGACAACACATGACTTCTAACTACCTATGGGTTCAGCAGCGATATCAAGCCTTCACGTCAAGCATTCCGTAAAGACACCCCAAAACCACTATATTTCAACTATGGACCGAATATGGATAAAATCAACACGGAATTCCCGAAGGAAATTGCGTGGTTAAAATTTTTACATGTTATCTGTCCATTATTTATACGCTAACGCATTCAACTGCATATTCTTAACGACAAGCCCGCCTCAGAAGACTTATCTCCCGCTAAATTCAATTACAGAAACGTATACCGCTAAGCATGTACTGAGCGTCGCTAAACCAACTATAAATCCAGTCATTTTCCGCTCATATCAATGATTTAAAATATAGCAGTAAAATCATTTTTGTCGTTTAACTTAAGTTAATGCCTTTGAAGATTTTTTATGCTTAAAATTTCTAATCTTTATTTCTCCTGAACCCGAATCGGATGTCTTCTGGAGAGGCCTGAGAGTGCAACGGACCTCACGCGACGCCCTAATCGTCAACATCCTTTCTATTGTCATTGCATTGGGCATAGTGGGCTGCGAATACCCTAAAGATATGAACGACAGCCTGAACCGCCCCGGGTATCGCGGAGGCGTGCTGAATGTGAGCGTGACCGAGAACCTGCCTTGGGTGATCAGACGCGAAAATGATGCTTACGGGGTGGAACCTGCGGGAGGCGACAGGGGACCTTCTGGACCGTCGCCCCTATTCGATTTTAACGGGCAAATCTGAAAAACTGACGGAGAAGCTGGAGCACAAGTTACGGTTATTGGATTGGGTAGCGGATGCCGCCGTCAGACTTAAGGAAGAGGGTGATGTTCTCGCAGGTGAAGCGTATACAGCGTCGGCCTCTCATGAACGCCTGGTCGAAAACACAGAGAACGCAAAAAAACAGCTTGAGTCAGCGATGACCTCTCGACGCGCGCGCCCGTAACTCACGATTTGTCCTTTACCCATTGATCTCCTCTTTTATGGTATTCCATTTTGACTGCCGCCCACGCGACTTTGTGGGCAGTCTCCTCGCG
Organism: Marinobacter sp.; assembly: GCF_040882185.1. GTDB lineage: Bacteria > Pseudomonadota > Gammaproteobacteria > Pseudomonadales > Oleiphilaceae > Marinobacter. The sequence continues at coordinate 139,268 of NZ_JBBEBW010000006.1, forward strand.
CCCTGCGTCGCCCCGCCTATCGTCGGGATCTTTGTATTCATCCCACGCAGAATTAAAGGCCTTGCGGTATATGTCCTGAGCATGGGATGGCAGATTATCCTTTACATTGTCAGGTAACTCGGACTTTCGGTCATAAGGCATAAAAGCCTCCTGGTAGTATAAGGTTGCTGAGTTCAATGTGGGAAACACAGCAAAAGTAATGCCGTAATTTCTCCTCTTTCCGTCCGCCTGGGTAACTTACATTGTGGTTATACAAATCCGGCGCGAATTCGGGCCGAACGGTAAAAAGTACAATCAAAGCGGTAAATTCCGCCACCCGACCCGTTTCCTGGGTCCAGACTTTTACTCAACGATTGGATAGCAGCCGTATCCGCCTTGCTGCTCCGATAGGACAGCCTACAAAAAAGGGGAAGCCCATTCGGCTTCCCCTTTTCTGTCATTCAGACACCATCCACTGATGGTTCAAGACTGAGTTACCATGACGGCCTTCACATTCACGAACTCGTGCATGCCAAAACCGCCGTGCTCGCGGCCATAACCACTTTCCTTGACGCCGCCAAAAGGCAGGTTGGGCTGGGCAAGATTGTAGCCATTGATATTGACCATACCGGTGTCGAATTCATCTCGGGCCAACCGCAGGGCCTCGTCTTCGTCGGCGGAGAAAATACCGCCACCCAAGCCGTAGATGGAGTCGTTTGCCACCCGTATGGCTTCGTCCGTATCCTTAACCTTGATCAAAGCAGCCACCGGACCAAATAATTCATCATCGTACGCTGGCTGCCCCGGTGCCACGTTTTCCAACACAGTGGGGGGATAAAAGTAGCCTTTGCCTTCCGGAATTTCACCACCCAGTGAACAGATAGCGCCAGCTTCGATAGATTTTCGAACCTGTTCATGGAGGCCTGTCCTGAGATCTTCCCGAGCCATCGGTCCCATTCGGGTATCACTGTGGGTCGGATCTCCGAAGGAAAGCTTCTTCATCTCGGCCAGATAGGCGTCCCGGAACTCGTCGTACACCGCTTCCACGACAATGAAGCGCTTTGCCGCCACACAGGTCTGGCCCGCATTGTAGGTGCGACCCTGAACACAGATCTTGGCCGCTTTCTGAACGTCAGCGTCTGCCAGCACTATGTAGGCATCATTGCTACCCAGTTCAAGTACGGTTTTCTTGAGCACTTTAGCGGCGCGCTGGGCCACAGCCCGGCCCGCGTTGGGGCTGCCGGTCAGCGTTACGCCTCGCACCCGTTTGTGCTCGATGACCGCATCCGACACATCATGATCTATCAACAAGGTGCGGAAGGCGTGCTCAGGCATGCCAGCGTCCCGATAAAGCTTTTCCACTTCCATCGCCATGCCCCAGACATTGGCAGCATGCTTCAAAAGCACTGTGTTACCGGCCATGAGATTGGCAGCGCTGTATCGAATGACCTGGTAAAGCGGAAAATTCCACGGTTGTATACCGTAGATCACACCCTGGGGCTGATAGGAGACCACCGCACGCCCACCCTTAAGCTCTCGTGTTTCATCCGCCAATTCCTTGGGGCCCTGCTCAGCGGTGTACTCACAGACGGCAGCGCAGAGTTCGCACTCCTGTTTGCCTTCAGCCAGGGTTTTGCCCATCTCACGGGTCATCAGTGCGGCATAGTCATCTTGACGCTCCCGAATCAGGGAGGCGGTCTTGCGCAGGATAGCCGCGCGCTCACTGAAGTTGGTTTTACGCCAGCTGAGAAAGGCATTGTGTGCCTGTTCGACAACGTCCTCTGCTTCCTGGCGGGACATCAGCGAATAGGTTTCAAGTTCTTCTTCCGTGGCGGGATTAATCGTTTTGTGAGTGTTTGACATCACATTGCTCCTTGGTGGGCAATGGCGAACGCCACTTCAAATGGTCGGGCGCCAAAAAATTAACTACCACTTGAAGGTAACACGGCTGCCAACGGCACAGCGTAAAGGTTACATGATCGTATAGCTCCGGTTCGCGCTTGCGGTACAAGACTTCCCCCGAACCCAGCTCTCTATTACAGGGATTTAAACTTGACCCCGTTTCCCTCCCCCCGTTTACTGAAGTTCAAAGAAGAATGCCTGAGCCACGCAGTCCAGTCGTTTTTTTTAATCGAGTCCTTTGACCGCTATGGAATGTCGTAACAGTACAGTTTCTGAGAGAAGCACCTGTCGCCACAAGGAGTGCCAGCGATGACTTTGCCTCATGCATACATCTTGAGCGCTGAATATCAGACCAGCATTCCACTGGAAGACCGTCTGATAAGTTATAGCCAGACCCGCAAAGCCACCGAGGCGATTTGTGCCCCGCTTGAAAACGAGGACTATGTCATCCAGAGCATGTCGGATGTTAGCCCGCCCAAATGGCATTTGGCCCATGTCACCTGGTTTTTTGAGACCTTCGTGCTTATGCCTTTTCTGAGCAGCTACAGGCCCTTTGATCCGGCCTACGACCACCTGTTCAACTCCTATTACGAAACTCACGGCAAACCTTTCCCCAGACCGGATCGCGGCCTGCTGGCCCGGCCCACTGTGCAGGAAATTTACCGCTACCGACACTTCGTGGATGAAGCCATGAGGCGCTTACTGCAGTCCTCCATGGGTGTTGATCAGGATGAAATCCAACGCCGGGTCACTCTGGGCATCAACCATGAGCAACAGCATCAGGAACTGTTGCTTATGGATATCCAGCATATTTTTGCGCGCAATCCTCTTGCCCCCACTTATCGTAGCGGACTCACGGCTTCGGCCGGAGCCAGGTCACAACCGCTGCAATGGCATCGCTATCCCGAGGGCATGAGGACCGTAGGCCACAAGACCGACAATTTTTCATTCGCCCTTGACAACGAATCGCCCCACCACCAGGAATACGTGGCGGCCTTCCAATTGGCCAACCGCCCTGTCAGCAATCGTGAATTCATGACTTTCATCGCTGATGGAGGCTACCTGCAGACCGAACTATGGCTGTCCGATGGCTGGAACCTGCTCCAACAGGAGGGCTGGCAGGCGCCCCTGTATTGGGAGAAAACCGACGAAGGCTGGCACCAACGAACCCTGGGGGGGAGACAACCCATAGAACCTGAAGCCCCGGTGTGCCACATAAGTTTTTATGAAGCTGATGCTTATGCCAGTTGGGCCGGCGCTCGTCTGCCAACCGAGGCGGAGTGGGAGGTGGCCGCTCAGGACTTGCCAATCAAGGGCAACTTCCTGGAGACCGACTGGCTCCGCCCTGTACCGGCGTCGGCAAGGTCTGAAACGGGCTACCCCTTGCAAATGTTTGGCGACGTCTGGGAATGGACGGGTAGCGCCTACCGGCCCTATCCGGGTTTCAAACCACTGGCGGGCAGCCTGGGTGAGTACAACGGCAAATTCATGTCAGGCCAGATGGTGCTCCGCGGCGGTTGCTGCGCTACACCCGAGGCTCATATTCGTGCCACCTACCGAAATTTTTTTCCACCCCATGCCCGTTGGGCATTTTCCGGTTTTCGCCTCGCCAAGGAGGACTGAACATGGCTTCAGCAGTTCATTTTTATGACCAGCAACCTATAGCATCAGGCGCGCGTTCAATGCGTGAAGAAATTCTGGAGGGCTTACGGGCACCTCAAAAATACTCCTCTCCCAAATATCTTTACGATCAGCGCGGCTCCGAGCTCTTTGAGCTGATCTGTCAGCAACCGGAATACTACCCAACCCGAATTGAGGAAGGCATTCTGGCCACCATGGTGGACGAGATTGCCAACCTCGTCGGACAAAATGCGACCCTGATGGAGCTTGGCAGCGGGGCTAGCCGTAAAGTCCGGCTGTTACTCGAATGCCTGCAGATAACCAGTTATCTGGGCATCGACATCTCCCGGGATTTCCTGCTCGAAAGTACGCGCAAGCTGGCGGAGGACTATCCCTGGCTAGAGGTACATGCGGCCTGCGCGGATTTCTGTCAGCGCCTTAGACTGCCGCGTAACCTCAACTGTGAACGGTTGGTGGGGTTCTTCCCCGGCTCCAGCATCGGTAACTTCGAGCCCTCTGGAGCCCAGGCTTTCCTGGGTGGTTTGCACCGGACTTTGCCCAAGGGCAGTGGCTTATTGATTGGTGTGGACCTGTTGAAAGACCGGGCCACCCTTGAGGCCGCCTACAATGATGCGGCTGGTGTAACCGCGCAGTTTAATCTGAACCTTCTGCATCGTCTTGAGCGGGAACTCGGTGCCAATCTGGACCCCGACCGATTCAGCCATAAGGCCGTATTCAACGAAGAGCTTGGCCGCATTGAGATGCATTTGGTAAGCACTATGGCTCAGGTTATCAGCGTTGCAGGTGAGAGCTTCCGATTCCGTGCAGGTGAAACGCTCCATACCGAGAATTCCTACAAGTACAGCGTCGCCGGTTTCCAGGCGATGGCGCGCCGTGCGGGTTTCGCCAGCCGTGCTGTCTGGACGGATCGGCAACAGCATTTCAGCGTGCACTACCTCGA
>NZ_JBBEBW010000007.1:0-16952 GCF_040882185.1 Marinobacter sp.
CGGGTCAGTTGCCTGATTCTCCGCTTGAACGCCTGCAACGCCTTACTGGACAGTCCACGCCTCACCTCGCCGTTCCTCGTCTGCCATAAGGCATAACCAAGGAACTTGCGACCGAACACGCGGGTCACTGCGCTCTTGGATTCGTTAACCCTCAGGCGCAGTTTGCTGTAGCAGCGACGCAACAGCCCCATCACGCGCTCACCGGCTCGTTGACTGCGCACGTAAACGTTGCAGTCATCGGCGTAACGGGCGAAGCGATGCCCCCGGCGTTCCAGTTCCCGATCCACCTCATCCAGCAGGACATTGGCCAGCAACGGCGAGAGCGGGCCGCCTTGCGGCGTCCCCTCCACGCGCCGGATGACCACGCCGTTATCCATGATACCCGCATTCAGATACGCCCGAACCAGCCGGATGATTCCGGGGTCGTTCACGCGTTTCTTCAGACGGTCGATCAGGACGTCGTGGTTGACCCGGTCGAAGAACGTCGACAGGTCGACGTCCACCACGGTGTGACAGCCCTGCTGGGCGTAGCGCTGCGCAGCCAGCACCGCATCCTGGGCCCGTCGGCCCGGGCGGAAGCCATGGCTGTGCTCGCTGAAGGTAGGATCAATCAGAGGTTGCAGCACTTGCAGCAGTGCTTGTTGAATCAGACGGTCGGTGACGGTGGGGATACCCAGTTCCCGTTCACTGCCGTCCGGTTTCGGGATGCCTACCCGACGGACAGGCTGTGGCCGGTAGGACCCCGCCAATAACTGCTGACGGAGTTCTGGCCATGCCCATTGCAGGTGTTCGGCCGTCTGGTTTATGTCCAGACCGTCGATACCCGCCGCTCCTTTGTTGGCCTTCACGCGCTTCCATGCCCGTTGCATATTCTCTCGTGCGAAGACCTGTTCAAGCAGGCCTCGCCCTGCGCCCTCCGGTTCTCGTCGCGGGAGTCCTGTTTCATCGCTGGTCACATTCGGCAGGGCTTCACCCTCCCGCTCCACGACCCGCCCCGCTGGCGCGGGCATCTGATGCGTTACAGTGCTCATCGACAAGGCGTTTGACGCTCCTTCTCGTTCAGCCCTTCGTTCGCTTTCGGAACTACTATGGCTTCTGCTGACTTCTCGCTCCGCGTTTCCACGTCGCCCTTTCAGGCATAAGGCGAGATCTCCCCGGGTAAGAACACACTCCTTCACCGCACAACCGCCGGATATACGCCACGTCGCCTTGGCCACAAGAGCTTCGCGGCTTCTTGCCCGCTCGCCCTGCTCGGCAGCGCCTCATATCCGATTCTTGTTCATCGGCTCACGGTTTACGCTCCACGCTTCCTCCCCACGGTCGGTCGCCCTTCCGCAGTTGCGCTTCACTTCGTTCGCTGTGGCCAGCTTACGGGAGGACTTGCACCTCCAGGAGTGCGCCCGTGCCGGGCGCACCAAAAAAGCCCGGCACTGATGGCCGGGCAGAGGCGTGCGAGTAGTATCCATGAAAGACTTCCAGACAAACTGATGTCAGCAGGGACATCAGTTACTGTAGTATTGTCTAAATATTGAACACTGCAAGTTTTGGCGCGTTTACTCTCAGTTCATTTTGTCATATTCATTTAGCGCTTATAGCGACATAAATATCTGGCCAGTTTTCAAGTGTTTCCGGCGCCGCAAACCACTGAAATTTGTTCCTGCCTGTAATACAATGAATGTATCCGCAAACGTTGCTTCATCGGTTTGCCTTTTTTTCCAGAGGTGCAGTTATGTCAGACCAGAATGACAAGAAGTCGGACCAGGATGTTCAACTGGCAGGGAAGATCAAGGACTCTGCCCGTCAGATCTGGCTGGCTGGTCTTGGTGCCTACACCAAAGCAGAGGAAGATGCGGGCAAGTTTTTCGAGCGCCTGGTCAATGAGGGTGAGGAACTGGAAAACAAAACCCGTGGCGCGGTCGGTAAGCAACTGAAATCAGTAGAAACCCGGGTGGAAGACGTTCGGGATAAAGCCACCGGTACGTGGGATAAGCTCGAGCATCTGTTTGATCAAAGAGTATCGGGTGCATTGCGGAGATTGGGTATCCATCGCCGGGATGAGATTGAAGCTCTGGAAGCAAGGATTGAAGCATTGGAGGCTGAATTAAAATCGCAGAAAACGGCCGCTCGGAAAAAAGCACCTGTCAAAAAAGCACCTACGACAAAAGCTACCCGTACTACTCGTAGCACCGCTGCCAAACGAAAAACTGCTCAGAAATAATCTCTGCTCAACGCTTGCACCTGCTCACGTTCTTCATCCTCCAGGAAGGGCGCCAGCAGGTTCATCATCTGGTAGACGCCCCGACCGGGGTTCACAGCATCACGGTCATTCATGTGATATAAGCTGTCAAAACTAACCCAATAACATAGGGTTAAATTTAACTGATGACAAAGTGAATTAAGTTCTGATTCAGAGATACTCATGACTTCCTGGTTCTTCAGGCTGTTGCAGAGCGTCAGAAAGGCAAGTTCTTTTTTCTTCAGCAGCTTCCGGAAATGGCTTTGTAAAGTGTCATAGCGGGATAAGACGTTGACAAGGTCCTGATACAGAAAGCGGTAGCGAGCGACGGCCTCGAATAACAAATGCAGAAAGATGCCGAGTTGGTCGAGATCGATAACGACGTCTTCCGGCACGTTGAGAAGGTCGAGCAGTTCATGCTCGTACGCGTCGAAAAGCTCCGAGACAATGTCGCCTTTATTTTTGAAATGGTAATACAGGTTGCCTGGGCTGATATCAAGCTCGTCAGAGATCAGCAAGGTGGTGACATTTGGCTCCCCGAGCGAGTTAAAGAGCGCCAGCGAAGTATGCAAAATTTTGTCCCGGGTTTTGACTTTCATCGGCGCGTCCTGCGAAACGGTGACATCAAAGTTCGAATTCGGCCCAGACCGGGCAATGGTCGGAGGGGCGGTCCATGGCACGGATATCGTAGGAGACTCCGGCGGATTTCACCTTTGGCAGCAATGAATCACTCGCCATAATCAGGTCAATCCGCAACCCGCGCCTAGGGTCCCGCTCAAACCCTTTGCTGCGGTAGTCAAACCAGCTGAAGGTATTGGCTTCGTCGGGATACAGGTGGCGAAACACGTCGGTGAGGCCGCGTTGCTCGACCTGAGACAGCCATTCCCGCTCCTCGGGCAGGAAGCTGCATTTTCCGGTTCTCAGCCATCGTTTCGCATTGTCAGCACCAATGCCGATGTCTTTATCGGTGGGCGATATATTCATGTCGCCCATTACTATCAGATTCGGATTTTCCTTTTTTAATCGGTCGATCTCTGCCATGAGGTCGGCATAGAATTTCTGCTTGGCAGGGAACTTGACGGGGTGATTCCGACTTTCGCCCTGGGGGAAATAGCCATTAACCACTGTAAGTTTGTCACCGTTGATGGTGAAGTGGCCGGTAATCAGACGTCGTTGAGCATCGTCGACATCACTGGGGAAGCCTCTGGTAATCAGATCGGGCTCCTGGCGGGATAACAATGCAACCCCGTAGTGAGTCTTCTGGCCATGATAATGAACGTGGTAACCCAAGGCCTTGACGGCGTCGACGGGGAAGTCGACATCGTTGACCTTGGTTTCCTGCAGACCGATAAAATCAGGATTGCAGGCCGAAATAACGGCTTCAAGCTGGTGCAGGCGGGTTCGGATGCTGTTGACGTTAAAGGATACGAACTTCATGGGCGCAAACTCGATGTGTTGGCGGTTGTAAACTCGAAAGTTTATCATAGATCACCGCGCCCGATGTCGGCCTGGTCGGAACCCGAAGCCCTCAGGGCGTGAGGCTGCAGTCAACTGCAGTTTTGGTCTGGTAGCGTATGTGCGCAGTAAAGTTTTGATCCGCATTTTCACGCACATTGGTGAGCCCGACGTAGTCAGTCAAGGCTCCATCGGCACCATAGCCGAGGATAATTGGATCTACCAGGAAACGGGTAACAAACCCGCTTGGGCGTATCTCCAAAACCAGGTCAGCACTGACCCGCGAATCGGAAGTCTGCTCAAGAACGAAAGCATAATGCTCACCACGGGTGGGAGCCAGAAAGCGGAAATCGACCGTCTCGTTCGCCTGAATCATGGGCCAGCTTCGGCGCACAAAATTATCGAAGCCGGCATCTGCGACAACGCTTTGGTTAACCGGTGTCTCAAAGGTTTTCTTCTCGCCCTTATTGGTCTTCCAGGCAATGTCCAACTGCCGGTCGTCCCGGTTTGCGACCACCATCCGTTCATCGAATTCTGACTGATGAAATTCGAAGCTGGGACGAAGTGACGATTCTGTGTAGCTCAGAGTTTTCGTGGCAAACGCTGACTCCTCGTCATCCCTGAAGTATTTCACCTGGTGAGACATGGGCTGCCAGGTAGAGTTGACGCATTCGCCTTCGACCTGATGCCGTTCTTCATAGAGCAATACATCGTCGTTATTTATGTCAAAAGCTCTGCCGGTGAATTCCCAGAGGCTGGTGTTATCAGACTGAGCTGCCGCCATTGATGGCAGGCTTCCCAGCAGGGCAAGGGCGGCAATCAACGCTGCTTGAGGGGTCGTTTTATCTGTCATCAGGCGAGCTCCGGATAAAAACGCTGGCGAATGTGCATGAGCAGGGGAAAGATAACCAGCCAGCCTACTGCCAGCGCGATCAGAGACATTGGCAGATCTGGCAGGGTTACCGCCCCGAGTTTACTGGCGCTCCAGTAGGCGAAGGGTCCGGCTACTGGGGCAAACACAAATGGAAACCAGGCCCGTTGCCCCATCCACGAAAGAGAGTGGGCGAGCGTGGTCATAAACACCGACCATACTCCGACCAGCCAAACCGGCGTCCAAATCACGGCGGCACCCGAGGTACCGGCCATAACGCCCGTGCGGAACCAAAGCCCGTCCAGCAAGGTGCCGAGCACTGTGCCCAAGAGGATAAACTGCCATTCCTTTGCAGCGTTCTGACTGACCAGCACCAGATGAACCGCTACCAGGCTAAAGGCGACCGTGGCCGTTAACATGCCGGGAAATGCCACGCACAGAAACCAGCCAACCTGAAACAGTACAAAATTGACTACATTGCGAGCGGTGCTGGAAGTAATCATAAGCTCAACAAGTTAGCTCGTTTATTACCGGGTTTGGCGAGCAAAATCTGGGAAACGCCGATCGCCCGTTCCTGGAAGCCAGCCTCGCAGTAGGCAAAGTAAAAATGCCACAGGCGACGAAAGCCATGATCGTAACCAAGGCCGCTGATACGGTCTTCATTTGCCATAAAGCGGTCACACCAATCCCGTAAAGTGCGGGCGTAGTGAAAGCCGATATCTTCAGCGTGGGTCAGCACCATATTACTCTGGGTTCTGACGGAGTCGAGAATCGCCCCAAAGGAGGGGATAAAGCTGCCGGGAAAAATAAAACGCTGGATAAAATCCACATTCTTGAGTGCTCGCCGATACCGTTGTTCCGGCATGTTGATGGCCTGAACCAAAGCCAGGCCATCAGGTTTGAGCAGGGCGTTGATCTGGGCAAGATAGCTGTCCAGGAACTGAGGACCTACAGCCTCGATCATTTCAATGGATACGAGCTTGTCGAACTGGCCAGACAGATCCCGGTAATCATCAAACAACAAAGTAATGCGGTCGGATAAGCCTTCCTGTACTACTCGAGCTCGAGCCAATTCAAGTTGCTCCTGGGAAATCGTGGTGGTACAGACATGACAGCCGTAATGCTTTGCCGCATGGATGGCAAATCCGCCCCAGCCCGTACCAATTTCGATCACTCGGTCGCCGGGTTTGAGGTCCAGCTTTTTGCAGATGGCATCAAGCTTGTAAACGGCGGCTTCCTCGAGGGTTGAGGTCTCGCTCGGGTAAATCGCTGACGAATACATCATGGTGGGATCAAGGAAGGTTTCGAACAGCTCATTACCCAGGTCGTAGTGGGCTTCTATATTCTTGCGGGAGCCCGTCGGCGTGTTCCGGTTCAGCCAATGCAAACCCTTGAGCGCCGGTTTGGTGACCCAGGCGTACTTGTCCTCAAAAGCGTTCATACGCTCAAGATTACGGGAAAACATACGCAGCAGCGCGACCAGATCCGGCGAGCTCCAGTCACCAGCGACATAGGATTCCGCCGCGCCGATACTGCCACCGCTTAACAGATCCCGCCAGGTACTGCTATCGTGTACAACTAGCTCTGCAACCGGGTAGTCGCTGTTGCGGTCTCCGAACTCCTGGTCATCCCACCCCGATTCACGAACGGTCAGAATTCCATCTCTCAGATCGTTCAACTGGCTGCAGACTAACTTGCGGGCCACTCGGTCAGTGAGCGAGCCCTGCACCTTACGGTCAGTGGTCTCAAGTGATGAATTCATGTTCTCCATGAGCTTACCTTTGCTTTAATTGTTGGGTCGCTATGCGCCTGATCTACGGCCTCACCCCGGTCAGATCCACCCAGGCGATAATTGGGGTCAGCCGTGTCGAGGTTATCGGGGTGGGTTTCGAACCGGGCCCCTTTAAGCTTGAGCTTTAACGCATGCCAGTAGATTCCGGTGACCACCTTGAAGGATTCCAACGGAAACTGCCGCAGACTCTTATGCAACGTTTTACGAGTGAGGGGTACTCTCTGGACTGCCAGAGTCGCATCAAATATTTTTTCGCCATCTTTATGCACATTCATGTGAATGCGAAGCTCGCGGTTCCGGAAGCTGAACAGCCAGTGGTAATCCTGATCCATCGGGTTATAGGGCGACACATGAAAACGTTTGCGGAAGCTGAACGCCTGGGTGTTCCAGCCAGCTCCGGTCTTTCGGGGTTCGCCGCGCTCAAGGCAGTAGACATGACGTTCGTGCCAGGGTGTGTTGGTAATCTGCGCCGCGATAACCCGTGGGACAGCACCTTCAACGGAGGCTGCTTCTGCGTCATAGCAGAAATAGAAGCTGACCGGATTGAACACGTAACCAAAGTAGCGAGGGTGGGTGATCAGCTCTATCGCACCGTCGGGATACCAGCCCGTCGCCAGTTCAACCTGTTCAGAAACTGCATGCTTTAGGTCAGGGTGCTCCGGTGCAAAATAATCATTGCGATGCAGGGAAAGCCAATTGAAACGTTCCATCGAAAACCATCGGCTCAGATCCGTAACGGTGGACCATTCGTCGAGATTCAGTGCAAGCATACCGGTGTGATACTCGAACTGATGGGCTACCGGCGTCAGCCGACGGTGTCGAACGGTTCCTTCGAGCCACTGGCTCGCCAACGGTTTTTGCTCGGTGGCCATGGTTAAAGCTCGACTCCGAGCGCTTCAGTGACCCGCAATGCACTGCGTACGCCGTCTTCATGGAATCCGTTGAACCAGTAGGCGCCACAGAAATGGCTGCGATTCTTGCCGCCGATCTCGTTATACCGGTTTTGTGCGGCTACGGCCTCCAGGCTGAACACCGGATGGGCGTAACGGTATTGTTCGATAATTTTGGACGGGTCGATATCACGGCTGCGATTCAGGGTGACGCAAAACGTCTCCGGCGCGTCATGGAAGTTCTGAAGAATGTTCATGTTGTAGGTGACTGAGACCGGTTCCGTACTGTGGCGGGGAATAAAATAATTCCAGGCCGCCCAGGCGCGCTTTTCAGTGGGCAACACAGAGGCGTCTGTATGCAGGACGACTTCGTTATCCTGGAAGGGTATCGCTGCCAGAATTTCTCGCTCCACCTCACTGGCGTCGGTGAGCATGGCGAGTGTCTGGTCGCTGTGGCACGCAAATACAACTTGGTCAAAGCGCAGAGTCTCTCCTTTGACGGTGACCAGGACATGGTCCTCAAAGCGCTGGACTCGAGTGACCGGGCTGTTGAGATGCGTCTGCGGCTTCAGAGTCTCCATCATTTTATGAACATAACTCGCGGAACCGCCTGAAATAACACGCCAGGTCGGGCGATCATCTACCGAAAGCATGCCGTGGTTATTAAAGAATTGTAGAAAAAAACGAATCGGGAACTGTTCCAGTACCAGCTCCGGAGCCGACCAGATTGCCGCGCCCATGGGCACGATATAGTAATTGCGGAAGAACCGGGAGTAGCCATTCCGGTTGAGGTAATCCCCCAGGGTTTCCGAATCATTGATGGCACCGGAAGCCAGGTCCTTTTTGGATTCCTCATTAAACCTCAGGATCTCACGGATCATTTTAAGGAACGGCAGGTTGAGTAAATTTCGGCGTTGGGCGAACAGTGTGTTCAGACTCGTGCCGTTGTATTCAAGGCCAGTGTTGGGGCAATCGACACTGAAACTCATGTCGCTGACTTCGGATGCTACCCCCAACCGATCCATCAATTTAATGAAGTTCGGGTAGGTCCAGTCGTTGTAGACGATGAAACCCGTATTGACCGGCCACATGCGACCGCCGGCTTCCACCAGGCGAGTATTGGTGTGGCCCCCGGCGTAATCGCCAGCTTCAAAAATTTCAACATCGTACTTCTGGGACAATAGCCAGGCCGAGGTGAGGCCGGCAACGCCAGCTCCCACGATGGCAATACGCTGGCGGGGTTCGGTCATTTAGAATCTTCCTGCTTTTCACTGTTTTTACGGGTCATGGCTGCGGCCATGCGATCAATCAGTCCCTGGGGCAACGCGCCCAGCATTTTTAGCGTCCAGGTAAATCGCTTGGGGAAATGGATCTCGTGCTGACCTTTCTCCAGACCCTTGAGTATCCGGTTGGTGGCATCATCTGCGGTAATCAGGAAAGGCATGTCAAAATCGTTCTGATCGGTCAGTGGCGTTTTGACAAAACCTGGCGAAACGACGGTCACTTCGATGCCTTCCGCTGCCAGATCGGCTCGCAGAGAGTGGGCGAAATACGTTAAGGCCGCTTTGGAGGCTCCATAGCCCTCCGCGCGGCCGAACGGAAACCACCAGGCGGAAGAGCTAACAATGACCAGCCGTGCGGGTAAGCCTTTATTGCGAGCTGCCCTCAAGGATGGCAGAACCGCCTCGACACTTTTGGAAGTACCGATGACGTTAGTGACAATGTTCTTCTCGATAACCTCACTGCTGTAATTTGCTACATCCAGATATTCACAGGTGCCAGCATTGAGAATTGCCATCTGGACCGGTTGGTGTTGTTCGAGCACTGTGCGGATAGTCGCCAGATCCTCATTAACCGTAGTGTCTCCTATAGCAGCCGTGCAACGGCCCGGGGCGAGCTTGGAGAGTTCCTGGAGAGGTTGTTCCCGACGCCCGGTGGCGATCAAGTGGTGTCCACGTTTTAGTAGACCTTCGGCGAGGGCATAGCCAATTCCCGAGGTAGCTCCAGTCAACCAGATTGTGATGGGCTTCGACATCAGATCACTCATGCTGCGTGCTTCCTTAACCAGCGCACCGCACTGCCCAGAACCGGCAGGTTTTCGTATAAAAGCTGGCCGGCATCGAAATAATCCCGGTGGGTTTTAACAAGCCCGTCCTCAAGATGCAGACGGGTGATACCGTCTACCGCAATCAATTCTCCCCGACGGATGCGCTTATGCCGGAGCTTCATGACCCAAGGCAGGCACACGTTATCTCCGGAGCTAATCGGGTCAGAAAACTCGAAGTAGCACTCGATAACATTTTCATAAGCGCCGTTGAAATACTCTTCCAATGCATCGACGCCCTGAACCGTAACAAAAGGATCAGTAAACGTGACCTCCGGATGGTAAACCTCGCTCATTGAACCCAGATCGTTCGATGACATCTGGTTGAAAAGCGTCTTGAACCGTTCAACAACTAAAGAAGTCTGCGTTCCGGGCGACACGTGAGCTCCCGTCCGGCCTTGTGGTTGAGTCATGATCGCCTCCTGCGGGCTTGGTCGATGCGATAGGTTTCTTCCTGAATATGGCGTGGTAGAGGGTTCAGGTCGTAGACGATACCGAGCTTCTCAAGAGCTTTCAGGATGTAATAGGTAAGGTCTATTTCGTACCAGCGGAAACCCTGGCGAGCCGACTGGGGCCAGCGATGATGATTGTTGTGCCAACCTTCACCTAACGTGATCAAAGCCAGCCAGAAATTATTACGGCTGTCATCATCGGTTTCAAAACGACGACTGCCCCAAACGTGAGCCAGTGAATTGATGGAGACAGTTGCGTGAAACAGCGCCACGGTCGAAATAAAGAACCCCCAGACCACGAGCTGAGGACCATTGGTGCCGAGTCCGGGCGCCCAGATGGCCAGGCCTTCGCCAAGGAAATAGATCGCAGCAATAGCGACAGCAGGTATCAACGAATCAAACCGGTTAATAAGTTTGAGTTCCGGAAATTTCATCCAGTCTTTTACCCGGCGCTCGTCCATCGCGAAACCCGCATCGCAAGTAAACCAGCCTACGTGGGACCACCAGAAGCCATTCTGGTGTGGCGAGTGAAGATCCTCAGGGTCATCGGAATGTTGGTGGTGGTGACGGTGATGGGCGGCCCACCAAAGAGGGCCCCGCTGGGCCGCGCTGGCGCCAAGTACCGCAAACATGAACTGCCAGAAGCGGCTGGTTTTGAATGTCTTGTGGGAGAAATAGCGATGGTAGAACCCGGTGATAGCAAACATCCGCGCAACGAAAAAGACGATAGCAAAGCCCACGGCGAAAGCGCTGGTGCCGGTATAGACCACCAGAAGACACGCCAGGTGAAGCGCTATAAAGGGAATGACTCTGACGAAGTTAAATGAGCGGGAGCTTGTATCCAGGTGATCTGAATGGGCGTTCGAGTCGAACCACCTCATGATATTCGTTAACCAGTTTTGCACTCGGGTCATACCCTATTTACCCTTTAGCTTTACATCGATAGTCATGATAGCCATGTGGCCAACTGCTTGTTTACCTGCCGGGTTTACGTCAACCACCCCGTAATTGGATGCACTCAAAATAATGTTTAATGAACCTCAAGCACCGCAAGATATACGTCATCTCGCCATCATCGGTTCAGGAATGTGCGGGCTCTCGGCGGCACTCCTCCTTAAATCATCAGGGGTTAAGGTCACGCTCTTTGAAAAAAGTCGGGGACCAGGCGGAAGGTTGTCGGCTAAACGCTTGCCAGAGGAACGCGGCGGAGGCTCTGCCGATATCGGTGCGCAATATTTCACCATCCGCAATTTGGGTTTCAGGGCGCTGCTTGAGCAATACGCAGGGCCGACGCATTACACCACATGGCCAGCACGACTGCGATACCAGACAGACAGCGGCAAGTGGGAGTTTTTCAATGCCGCCGAACGATACGTCGGAGTGCCCAGAATGACGGCCATCTCCCGGGCACTATCAAGAACGCTAGATATCAAGGCCCAGGTTCGGATTGAGAAGCTTGAACGCACCGGGCAGGATCAGTGGCGGCTATGGGATACAGAAAGCAAGGATCGCGGCTGCTTTGATGCAGTCATCATGACAGCACCGCCAGCCCAGACGAGCACCATACTCATCGCAAGCGGACTCGCGCAACTGGCGCAATCCTTCGAGACCCATATCCCCCAGATGCAAGCCTGCTGGACCGTGGTTGCCCGCTTCCCCAATACACTGGGGCTCGATTACGAAGGGTTCCAACCCACAAGCGAGATTCTGCAATGGGCCGCGAACAATAGCAGTAAGCCGGGCCGCGACGGTGAAGGGGAATGGTGGGTGCTTCATGGCCGCCCCGACTGGTCAGATCGACATCAGGACGGGTCATCGGAGGACATTACCGAGGCATTGATCATGGCTTTTTCTGAGTGTACGGGGATTATCGAGCGCCCGGATTACACCCTTGCCCACCGTTGGTTATACGCAAAGTCTACGGCTACCCACGGCCCCGGCCATTTCTGGTTTAACGAAGATCGCATAGGTGTGATAGGCGATTGGGTAAAGGGCGGTCGGGTAGAGGGTGCCTACGAGAGCGCCGAGAGTTTGACCAAACATCTGCGCTCAGTCGGTTGCCTTGACGCAGGCACCTCAGAGGAATCAAAGGCCTCTGAGTAACGCTGGTCGCCGGTAGAAGTGGGTAATGGTGCCATCGCCGAATTTGCTGAAAAAAACACTGACGTCGGTGATTTTCCGCAAACTGCGTTGGCGACAAATCGGATCGCGCACCAACACCTTTATGCCATTGAAGTTGTCCTGGATATTGGAGAACCTGGCCCGCATGGAGCAGGTCACCACGTCGTTACCATCGAGGTGGAGCTGCTCGGCAAGATAGCCACTGTGATCAGTAATTGCGCTTGCAGACAGATCCTCCCGGGTGTCGAGGTGGTCCAGCTTGATTCTGTCAACGATGCATTTGGAGTAGCTCCGGGGTCTCGTACGAGCGACCTTGCGGAATGCTTCCCAAAAGAAATTATCCGTCAGTTCGGCAAAATTCTGCATGTTACTGAGGCAGGTATCCACCCAGTCAAAGCTTTCCGGGTCATCCAGCACTTCGTTGATAGCTTCTCTTAAAAGCCAGTCGAATCCGAGGGCCGTTTTATGGGCGTAAACCTTCCGGTACATCTGGTGTCGGCTGTAGACGAAATCTTCCAGCGCTCCGAGGCCTTTCTGGGTAATTGCCAGTCCCAGCCAGGGTTGCTCCACATCCCAGCCGAATCGAAGGTTGCTGAGCAGGTGGTCAAGATTGAACCCGCCAATGGTAACAGAAGAGTGAAAGCCGTCTCTGAGCATGTAATCCGCCCGGTCGGCGTCGATTTCACCTGAGACTACCGATGACAGCAAATCCATTACCAGGCCGGGTGTCGATGCCTCATTCAATGCGCCGGATTCCGCGTCAGGGCCTGCAATGAAGCCCCAGAATGTGTGGGCATGGCGGCAGAATGATTCGCTCGGCGTAACATCGGTCGTTTCCATGATCCCAAGGATGTCCTGGGCATGGAGGCCTGCGGCTGCGAGGTCGATGGAGTCAAGTACATCGTAAGCCACGCGCACCGAGTAGTGCTCATGCTCAAGTTCGAGGGGCTTCTCTTTATAGAAAGCCCGGTAATTAACGCCTTGCCACAGATCGTCAAAACGATCCGGTCGAGACATAAGGTCATGAATCTTTCGGGCCTGGGTAAATTGGTGGGAAAAACTCGAGTGGCCGCTGTCATGAAGCAGGCAGGCAAGTCGTATGGTTTTTGCCAGGTAATCAATGGCATCCAGTTGGCTCAGGCTCAAGTCTACCTGCTCACTGAGCTGACGCTCCCGGAGGTACGCATCGATCATAGCCCGGAACATACGCCCGCCTACATGCATCACGCCGATACTGTGCAGAAAACGGGAGTGGGTTGCACCAGGGAACACCATGCTCAGAATATCGTTCTGACAAATATTCCGAAGCCGCTGGAAAAGCGGATGGTCTATAACCTGTATCTCATGACGATATAGCGGAATGCCGCCATGAACCGGGTCCATAATCAGTTTGTCATAAGCTCCAAGGAGGTCATTGACGGCACTTCGCATGATAAAACATCTCCGAAAACTGGGTAAAACGCGAATCTTACCTTGTTATATCACACCGTCGTGCCAGAATAGCCCTTAAGAGACGTGAAAACGCGGTTTTTATCGTTTACTGCTGGTAGTTTAGGGTGACATCCATGGCATCGCGCATAGAGCGCATTTTGATAATCGACCCTGACGAACACGCAAGATCCGAGCTTGACAAGCACCTCGAAGCGAAGGGTTTTTATGTGCGCGGGTACCCAGACGTCGCGGCCGCAATAGGGTTGTTTGAAGATCATATTCCCGACGCCATTTTTGTCGATATGACCCCCGCCGCAATTTCCGAGCTCATAGACAGGCTGGGCAGCCAGAACTCCTATGTCCCCCTGATTGCCTACTCAAAAGCTGAAGCAGCAACAGAAGTGGTGGCCGCGTTGCGGGCAGGGGCTTCCGATTTCGTCATGAAACCCTGTACCGACAAAGTGCAGCTCGATGACGTATTGGGGAAGCTTTTTGATCGTGTACGGATCAACCGACTGAATCAGCTTTACCGCCAGGAACTGGAAGAAGCCAACCGCGATTTACGTGCCGGGATTTCAGAATTACGGGCCGATCAGCGGGCAGGGCGCAAAGTACAGATGAAAATGCTGCCGGACCACGATCAACACATCGGCGCCTATGATATTGACCATCTGATCAAGCCCTCGCTGTATCTCAGCGGTGATTTCCTCGATTACTTCAGCATCGATTCTGATAAAACACTTGTTTACATTGCCGATGTCTCAGGCCACGGCGCCAGTTCTGCGTTTGTTACCGTCTTGCTGAGAAATTTAACCAACCGTTTGCAGCGTAATATGAGACGAGGATCAAGCGACGATATTCTGTATCCAGATCGCTTTCTCGAACGTATTAATACCGAACTTCTGGATACCGGGCTCGGCAAGCATGTAACGGTTTTCGTGGGTATCATCTCGGAATCGGACCGTACACTCAGATATGCGGTTGGTGCGCACTTCCCCATGCCGATTCTGTCGTTCGACGATGGCGAGCCACGATTCCTGGAAGGCAGTGGGCTCCCGGTCGGGCTGTTTGAAAAACCGGAATGGGAAGTCTATGAAACTCAGCTCGACAGGCCTTTTCGGTTGATTCTTTTTTCAGATGGCATTCTCGAAGTCATAAAAGCAGATAACCTCGATGAAAAGGAGCGTAGACTACTTGAACTAGTATCGGGAGGTAGTCACACTATCGCCTCCTTGAGTGAGGCTCTGAGTCTGGATGAAATCTCGGAGCTCCCGGATGATATCGCTATCGTGTCAGTAACTGATATGAAGTCGAAATAATGGCAATGAAATGATGGCTGGTTATAAAATCCTGCAGGCTGAAAAACAGGGCATCTATGTCCTCAAATTCATTGGGGAAATTCGGTTGAACCTGTGCTCCACGCTGGACAACCTGGTTGAGTCGATTACGCAGGACCCTGCCTTTAAGACGGTTGTTATTGATCTCACCGAAACCGATATCATCGATAGCACCACTCTTGGCCTGCTTGCGAAAATTGCCATGGCGGCTGAAAAGCGCAGCAAGTTTTTGCCCACCCTCATTTCTACCAACCCGGACGTAACAAGAATCATAACGTCCATGGGGTTTGATACAATCTTCATAATTCTTAAAGAGCCTGCCTCACGCATTGAAGAACTCGAAGAAATTCCCGTGCTGAAAGCCAGTGAACAACAGGTGCGGGACAAGGTTCTGGATGCCCACAAAGTGTTAATGAGCCTCAACAGCCGGAATCGGGAAGAGTTCAAAAATCTCGTCCGGGCACTGGAATGTGAAGAACCGGGCTAACCGGATACATCAATACCAACTACAATCAAGCAAGATAATAACAGATGCCCCCGACACCTGACTGGAATCACTATGTCTGAAAATCAAGGATCGGAGTCCAAAAACGCCTCCAAAGCAGCACACAAAGTGGCGGTTCTCGGCGGAGGCAGCTTTGGTACCGCCATGGCAAAGGTACTGGGTGAAAATGGTCACGATGTCCATTTCTGGATGCGCGACCCGGCCCAGGTGCAGGAAATCAGCCAAAGTCGTATCAACAGTCGCTACATGCCAGACATAACACTGTCCGGCAGCATCCATCCCACTACGGATTTTGCCAGCGCTGTTGATGGAGCGGAAATCGTATTCGTCGCCATCCCCAGCAAAGCGTTCCGCGGTGTCATTCGTGAACATGTGTCGGATTTCAGTAACGGCCAGATTGTCGTCAGCCTCACCAAAGGAATCGAACAACACGGTTTCAAGCTGATGAGCGAGATCCTGCAGGAAGAAATTCCCCGGGCTCATGTTGGCGTGCTCAGCGGCCCGAACCTGGCCGGAGAGATTGTTAACGAGGATCTGACGGCCACCGTCATTGCTGCCAAAGATCCCCTCGTGCGGAGTAAAGTCCAGGAGCTGCTGGGTTGTAGCTACCTTCGTGTATATGCCAATGTCGATGTGTACGGCGTTGAACTGGCGGGCGCACTAAAGAATATTTATGCCATTGTTTCGGGGATGGCAGCCGCGCTTGATCTGGGCGAAAACGCCAAGGCCATGTTGATTACCCGTAGTCTCGCCGAAATGAGCCGCTTTGCGGTCAGCCTGGGTGCCAATCCGATGACCTTCATGGGGCTTGCAGGCGTGGGCGACCTTGTCGTGACCTGTACCTCCTCAAAGAGTCGTAACTTTCGTGTGGGATATGCCGTGGGGAAGGGTGCTGAGCTTGACGATGCAGTCGCGGAAATCGGCCAGGTGGCGGAAGGTATCTACACGCTTTTGCTGGTTAAACAAAAGGCTGAAGAGATTGGTATTTACATGCCGTTGGTCCGCGGACTGTATGACATTCTATATGGCGGGGCATCTATAAAGGCAGTTATCGGTAGCCTGATGATGGCAGTACAGAATTCGGACGTAGAGTTCATATTGCCCCGCGTGCTTACCCATTAACCGAGCACGGAGCTATCCATGTTCTTGCTGATCATGCGCCATGGCGAAGCAGGCTGGCATACCCAGGACCAGCAGCGTGCATTGACGGAGTCTGGCCGTCTTGCGTCGGCCGCCGTTGCAAAGCAGATAGCGGCGTCCAGATGGCGGCCCGAGCATATCTGGTGCAGTCCGCTGGTCAGGGCGCGACAAACGGCGGCGATCGTTTCTGAACTGATTAATTGTCCGGTGGAAGAGAAGACTTTTATAACCCCGGATGATGATCCGGGAGAGTGCCTGGACAGACTCATCATGGCCTCTCATCAAAGCCTTATGCTGATTTCTCACATGCCTTTTGTGGGTGCGATTTCGACCCTTCTGGTGGATGGGCACCGGCGCGGAATCCCCTTCATGACCAGCCAGGCGGTATTGCTGGATATGCCTATCGCTGGCCCTGGTTGCGCGGACATCAGGGCACAGTTTTTCCCATAACGAACAGTTGTCGTAAACAACAGTTACCCTATTACTGTGGCCAGGAGTGGACTCAATGAGCCAGGAACCGAGTGCAATAGAAGCACAACTGAACGCTGCCCGAACTGGCCAGAAAGGTTTGCCGCCAGTTGATCAATGGCATCCGGAGCTGTCTGGTGACATTGATAT
>NZ_JBBEBW010000007.1:17052-36125 GCF_040882185.1 Marinobacter sp.
AAGGTTTGCCGCCAGTTGATCAATGGCATCCGGAGCTGTCTGGTGACATTGATATACGGATTGCCCGCGATGATAACTGGTACTACAAGGGCGAATTAATGGAACGCCGGGCCTTGACCAAACTGTTCTCCACCATTATGCGGCGGGAGGACGACAACGAGTACTATCTGGTGACTCCAGTCGAGAAATGGCGTATTCAGGTTGAGGATACTCCGCTGCAAGCGCATTCCCTTGAAGCCGTCGGCGAAGGTGAGCACCAGGAGCTGTATCTGACCACCAGTGCAGAGGAGAGGTTGCTTGTTGGAACAGCTCACTTGTTGGTTGTGGGTACCTATTCCGACTCCGATGAGCCGAGGCCGGTTGTAATGGTGCGCCACGGATTGGAAGCTCGGCTGGTAACATCTGCGTTCTATGAGCTTGCCGCTCATGTTGTTGAAAACCCGGACGGTTCTGATAACAGTTTCGGGGTCTGGAGCGATGGCGTTTTCTTCGAAATCGGGCAGGGGGCTTGAATTCCCGCTATGCGCCCTTACCTTTAGCTGTGGAAAAGTCAGTCTGACCCTTGTTAGACTTGTTTTCTGAATGTTGTCAGAGCTTGGCTCTCTTACGGGCCCGGTGATCGTCAGTTCTTCCGTGCAGTTCGCTGTTCAGGACACTTTCGGTTACCCACGTTTTTCAATTCATGCAATCATTGCGACACGCAAGGAGATCACATGGCCCAACCTCGTGTTGTCACCATCCATTACACGCTCACCAACGACGAGGGAGAGCAGCTTGACTCCTCCCGTGGCGAAGGTCGTGAGCCGCTGACCTATCTGGAAGGTGCTCAGAATATTATCGGTGGACTAGAGAACGCACTGAACGATAAAGACGCAGGCGCTGCGCTTAAGGTCTCTATCGATCCTGCTGAAGGCTACGGTGAAGTGAATGAAGAGCTGGTTCAGCCAGTTCCCCGTACCGCGTTCGAAGGCGTTGAATCAATCGAGCCAGGCATGCAGTTCCAGGCGCAAACTCCGGGCGGCCCACAGGTTGTCCGTGTTGTGGAAGTCAATGACGAAACCGTCACTATTGACGCCAACCACCCACTGGCAGGTCAAACCCTGCATTTTGATGTGGAAGTGGTTGAGGCTCGCGAAGCGAGTGAAGAAGAAGCAGAGCACGGCCACGTTCACTGATCAGTTTGACGTAGTCGGCAAATTAAAACGGCCCGTTGTGGGCCGTTTTTTTTGCTCTGGGGTTTTACATATTGGGGTAGTTTGGGCCACCACCGCCCGCAGGCGTCACCCAGGTAATATTCTGGGCGGGGTCCTTGATATCGCAGGTCTTGCAGTGCACACAGTTCTGCGCGTTGATCTGGAAGCGTTTACCACTGCCATCATCCTTTTCAACCACCTCGTATACGCCGGCTGGGCAATAACGTTGAGCAGGCTCGTCATATTTTGGCAAGTTGTGCTCAATAGGAATGTCCGGGTCCGTGAGTTTCAGGTGAACCGGCTGGTCTTCCTCATGGTTGGTATTGGAGACGAACACCGACGTCAAACGATCAAAGGTCAGTTTATTATCCGGCTTCGGATAGCTGATTTTCTTTGCGTTGGAAGCTTCCTTCAGCGTCGCATAATCCGGTACGGTGTCATGGAACGTGAAGGGCAGGCTGCGATGTAGAATGTTCTGCTCAAAGAACGCAATGCCGCCCCCGACGATGTTGCCGAACTTGTGCATGGACGGGCCGAAATTGCGTTCATCGAAGAGTTCTTTGTATAGCCAGCTGTTTTTGAAGCGATCAGCGAAACTGGTGATTTCTTCACCGTTCTTGCCTTCCTTAAGTGCCTCAAATACCGCTTCTGCGCCCAACAGCCCAGATTTCATGGCGGTGTGTGAGCCTTTGATCTTTGAGCTGTTCAACGTACCCGCATCACAACCCAATATAAGGCCGCCAGGGAAGCTCATTTTAGGTAGTGAATTAAAGCCACCCTTGGACAGAGCACGGGCACCGTAGGAAACTCGCTTGCCACCTTCCAGGTGTTTGCGTATTTCCGGGTGTAGCTTTAACCGCTGGAACTCCTCAAAAGGGCTCATATGTGGGTTGCTGTAGGACAGATCCGCAATTAACCCGACATAAACCTGGCCGTTTTCCAGATGGTAGAGGAATGAACCACCAGTAGAGCCGGTTTCGGTCAGTGGCCAGCCGGTCGTGTGGACCACAAGACCAGGCTCGTGTTTGGCCGGGTCGATGTCCCATAGTTCCTTGATACCGATACCGTAGTGCTGCGGGTCCTTGCCCTCGTCCAGCTTGAAATCGCGGATCAGCTGCTTGCCCAAATGGCCCCTGCAGCCCTCGGTAAACAGGGTGTACTTGGCGCGCAATTCCATGCCAGGCATATAGCCTTCTTTTTCACTACCGTCCCGGGCGACACCCATATCACCGGTGATAATGCCTTTTACCTGGCCATCTTCAATGATGGTTTCTGCCGCGGCAAATCCCGGGTAAACCTCGACGCCCATACCCTCGGCCTGCTCAGCCAGCCAGCGACAAAGATTGCCCAGACTGATGATGTAGTTGCCATGGTTGTGCATGCTTTTGGGAACAAAGGCTCCCGGTACCTTGGTAGCAGAGTCCGCCCCACGAAGAACAAAAATATCGTCCCGGGTAACCGGGGTGTTCAGTGGCGCGCCTTTCTCTTTCCAATCCGGGAAAAGTTCATTCAGCGCCGTGGGCTCGAACACGGTGCCAGCAAGAATGTGGGCGCCAATTTCAGAACCTTTTTCGACGACGCAAACGGTCTTCTCCTCGCCAGCTTCCTCAGCCAATTGCATGATACGACAAGCGGCCGACAAACCGGCAGGCCCGCCGCCGACGATCAGAACATCAAATTCCATCGATTCGCGTTCCACGTTGGTCTCCTCAACTTCCTGGTGGATATAAGGATTCAGGCACTGCAATGCTCTGTGATCCTGTTCTCTCTTTTAAGTTAGGTCAGCCTGTTCAGCTGCGTCCAGAATAAGGCACCCATAATAGCGAACTTACTGGTGGGAAACGACTGTGAACGCCCCCAAACGACTGACTCATTGGCACACAAGGGTATAATATTCTGGAAATCAAACAAACGTTTGTTTGAATTTGATCCTATCCTTTGGCATCGTAACCTTCGTATGAAGCTGCATGCTTAACCACACACTTGAGGCGATTTGTAGTATCGTCTCGGTTGGTGAAGGCAGTCAAGGACTGGAACAATGACTCTGCGTGAGGCGCTTGAGCGTTCGCCGGAGCTATTGACCCATTCCCGCTTTGCCGTCAGTATTATGGCCCCCGAGGATGAGAGTGCTTTGAGGGTGCTCATTTCCTTAGTATGGGCCCAGAACAGTGAAGCTGTTGATTTGCAGTCGGTTGACGGGAAACTCAACTGACGGGAAAGCAGTTAGGAAGATAACGAATAGCCCCCTGCGGGAGGCTAACGGGCAATTTAATTGCATGTCATCAAACCCATTGTAGAAGAACGAGGAATCTATGAAGGTTCTGGTCGCTGTAAAACGAGTAATCGACTACAACGTCAAGGTACGCGTCAAGCCGGACAACACCGGCGTTGATCTTGCAAACGTTAAAATGGCAATGAACCCATTCTGCGAAATCGCGGTGGAGGAAGCGGTTCGCCTGAAGGAAAAGGGCGTTGCCAGCGAGATCGTCGTGGTATCTATCGGCCCCAAGGCCTGCCAGGAGCAGATCCGTACCGCTCTGGCATTGGGCGCGGATCGTGGCATCCATGTAGAGACGGCTGAAGAGGTTCAGTCACTCGAAGCAGCCAAGCTGCTGAAAGCCGTTGTCGAAAAGGAAGAGCCCAAGCTGGTCATTCTGGGTAAACAATCCATCGATTCTGACAACAACCAGACCGGTCAGATGCTGGCCGCTCTGACCGGCATGGGCCAGGGAACATTCGCCTCCGAGGTTGTGGTAGACGGCGAGAAGGTTAATGTTACCCGCGAAGTAGACGGCGGTCTGATGACTGTCTCACTGGGCCTGCCTGCGGTGGTGACCACAGATCTGCGTCTGAACGAACCCCGTTATGCCTCATTGCCCAATATCATGAAAGCCAAGAAGAAGCCGCTGGATGTCATGAGCCCGGCCGATCTGGGTGTCGATATTGCAGCTCGCTTGTCCACGCTGAAAGTAGAAGCTCCGGCTTCACGCCAGGCTGGCGTGATGGTGGAAGATGTAGCTGAGCTGGTCGATAAACTGAAGAACGAAGCGAAGGTGATCTGATGAGCATCCTTGTTATTGCTGAACACGACAACAGTGAACTCAAACAGGCGACGCTGAGCGTTGTGGCTGCAGCCAAGGCCGTTGGTGGTGACATTGATGTGCTGGTGGCTGGCGAGAACGTGAGCGGTGTGGCGGAAGCCGCCGCCAAAATTGACGGCGTCAATAAGGTGCTGGTCGCCGACAACGCTGTTTATGGCCACTTTCTGGGTGAAAACCTGGGCGAACTGGTCGCCGAAGTCGGTAAAAGCTATGGTCATATCTTCGCGGCAGCCGGTACCGTAGGTAAAGATTTCATGCCTCGCGTGGCAGCGTTGTTAGATGTTGCCCAGGTGTCTGACATCATGCGGGTCGAGTCAGAGGACACCTTTGTTCGTCCGATCTACGCCGGTAACGCCATCGCGACGGTTAAGAGCAGTGATGCCATTAAAGTCATTACCGTGCGCCCGACGGCGTTTGATCCGGTAGCTGCTGAAGGCGGTTCTGCTGCTGTCGAGCAACTGGACATCGTAAAAGATGCCGGTCTGTCGACTTTTGTCAACGAAGAGCTTGCCAAATCAGACCGTCCGGACCTGGCTAGTGCCGGTATCGTGATTTCCGGTGGTCGCGGCATGCAGAACGGTGAAAACTTCAAGATGCTGGAGCAGATCGCGGATCTGTTAGGTGCCGCTGTAGGTGCCTCCCGTGCTGCGGTTGACGCCGGTTTCGTGCCGAACGACATGCAGGTCGGTCAGACCGGTAAGATTGTTGCGCCGCAGCTGTACGTCGCGGTAGGTATTTCCGGTGCCATTCAGCATCTGGCCGGTATGTCGGATTCCAAAGTGATCGTTGCGATCAACAAGGATGAAGAAGCGCCGATCTTCCAGGTTGCAGACTATGGCCTGGTGGCGGACTTGTTCCAAGCGATTCCGCAGTTGGAAGAAGAATTGAAGAAAGTTCTTTAATCAACTGATTTAAATTAAAAAAGGACGCTCTTTAGCGTCCTTTTTTATGGCTTTTTTATCATTCCGTAACGCGCTATTATGCTCGTTCACTTAATTTGGAGAATTGGTCATGGCAAAAGCCTCAGCCCGTCATCTTCTGGTTGCCGATGAAGCAACCTGCAACGAACTCAAAACCCGCATCGCGGATGGTGAGGATTTCGCCACACTGGCGAAGGAACACTCCAGTTGCCCGTCTGGCAAGAACGGTGGTGATCTCGGCGAATTTGGCCCCGGCCAGATGGTCCCGGAATTTGATAAAGTCGTATTTTCAGCGCCTGTCAATGAAGTACAGGGCCCGGTTAAAACCCAGTTCGGTTATCACCTGCTGGAAGTCACTGCGCGGCAGGACTGATCAGGTTCGAAAGTTGCCGAAACGGCAGAACTCCGGTTCTGCCGTTTCGGCGCGCTTTTTAACCAATACTGTTTTTCAGGTACGATTGTTCGAACATTTTTCTCCCGCCACTACTTTCATAACGCTATTTTGATTGCCGCTGGTTGTCGCTCACTATCTTAACCAATTCATCCAGCTTATTTTGTACCTCGTCAAGCTTCCTCGCCATGTCGTCACGCTCGTCATGAGCCTGCTGTGCCTGCTTCGCATTCTTCTCTTCGCTCATCACTTCAAGAATAGTGCCTATCATCATGTTTAAAAACACAAATGCTGTTAAAAATATAAACGTAAGATAGTAAACCCAACTTAGAGGATAGACCTCCATGGTGCCATACATCACGTCGGTCCAATCCTCAAAAGTCGCCACACGGAATAGTGTTAACATGGCTACAGCGACGTCTCCCCAGAGAAACTCATCCACGTTGGCAAAAAACATTGAGCCCATTGCAGCGTATATGTAGAAAATGATGAACATCAGCAGGGCGATATAGCCCATGCGAGGAATGGCCTTGAGCAGCGAGTTGATCAGGAACCGCAGCTCGGGTACCACCGAGACCAATCGCAACACCCGGAAAACTCGCAATAGTCGGCCCAGTAATACCGCTTCCGAGTTATCAAGAGGGATCAGGCTGCCAATCACCACCAACGTGTCAAACAGATTCCAGCCATCCAGCAAAAAGCGCTTTTTGCTCGGACAGACGCCAAACCGGAACAGAATTTCGATCAGGAAAAAAACAGTGATAGCCATATCCATCACAGCAAGCGCCTGGGAGAACAATGGCGGTACATCGTAGGTTTTCGCACCAATGGTAAGAGCAGACAAAACGATGATGGAAATCACGACGGTCTGGAAGATGCGGCTGGTTTCCAGTTGCCTCAGAGACTGCAACACGGAGGATTGGGCGCTGGACGATGCCGGGAACATTGTGATGTTAAGCTCCTGTGACGGGCAAAAGGATTCAGGCGCTGATTGTAGACCAGAACCGAACCCTGTTCAGCGATAAATGGTTGGGCTAACTTCCACCCTCCTTCGAAAGAGAACCACCACAAAAAGACATACGTATTTGCGGCTTGTAGTCAATTCGGCACACAATGCCACCATACTCCCTCCAAGACAGGATTCAGATAATGGTTTGGTTCAAAGCGTTTGTCAGCGGATTTCTGGCCACACTTATCTTTCATCAGGGGCTGTTTGCGGTCTTTTTCTATGCTGGCATTGTGCCCGTTGAACCCTTTAACCTGGCGCCGGTACCGCCTCTGGGCGTTCCCGCTGTGATCTCGCTTGCTTTCTTTGGTGGCCTTTGGGGCATGGCACTTTGGGCCATCCTTGGGCGAATGCGCGCTGCTGGCTTCTGGTCGCTCATGATTATCCTGGGTGCCATAGGCCCCACCGTCGTCGCCATGCTTGTGGTTTTGCCTCTCAAGGGCATGGAACCGAGTGCCCAGATGTGGATTGGTGGTTTGATCCTGAATGGCTTTTGGGGCTTGGGGGTAGCTGTATTTCTATCGATCATGGGCGCGCGGAGAAAAAGCATCTCGGTGTTTTGAGAATGGCTGCTTCTGGAGTGTCCGGCATTATTTGTAAACAACGCTCGACTAAGGACGACGAATGAGCCAACAATCTTTTGATATTGTGGTATTTGGAGCCACCAGTTTTGTGGGTCAGATATTGAGCCGCTACCTGCTGGAAACGGTTGGAGTAGACGAAGAAGTCCGGTGGGCGATTGCAGGCAGGTCAGAGGGGAAACTGCTGAATCTGAAAACTGATCTGGGTATGGCCGCTGAAAACCTGACCATTCTTACTGCTGATGCGGGCGATGAGGCTTCTTTACGGGCCTTATGCGAGCAGACCCGGGTTGTGATCTCCACGGTTGGACCTTACGCGCTGTATGGGGAACCGCTGGTAAAGGTATGTACGGAGCTGGGAACAGACTATTGCGACCTGACCGGTGAAGTACAGTGGATCCGGCAGATGATCGAAACCTATGAAGATCAAGCCAAAGCTTCCGGTGCCAGAATCGTACATTGCTGCGGGTTCGATTCGATTCCATCCGACATGGGTGTCTATTTTCTGCAGCAGCAGGCAAAGCAAACCTTCGGCTCGACCTGTACCCAGGTCAAAATGCGTGTGCGGACTGCCAAAGGAGAATTCTCCGGCGGCACCGTGGCCAGCCTGATGAACGTCGCGAAAGAGGCAGCTTCCAATCCCGCACTACGCAAGGAACTGGCGAACCCCTTTTCCCTCTGCCCACCGAAGCACCGCTCCACTGCTCGCCAGCCCAATGTGAAATCGGCTGAATTCGACCCGGATTTCGATGTCTGGCTTGCGCCTTTCGTGATGGCCGCTATCAATACCCGAATCGTGCACCGCTCCAACGCATTGCAGGGCGCCACCTATGGAAGGGAATTCCTGTACGACGAAGCCATGATGACCGGAAAAGGTATGAAAGGCCGCTTGGCTGCATACGGCATTACTGCCGCCATGGGAGGCTTCCTGGTGGCGTCAGCAGTCAAACCCACACGTTATGTGCTCGAACGGTTTGTGGTGCCCAAACCCGGCGAAGGCCCCAGCGACGATGCCCAGAAAAAAGGCTTCTACGATTTGCGCTTTATCGGTAAAACCGCCAAAGGCCAGAGTATCCGGACCAAGGTCACCGGTGATATGGACCCGGGCTATGGCTCTACTGGAAAAATGTTAGGGCAAGCAGTTTTGTGTCTGGCCCTGGATGTCAGCAAAACGGATAAAGCAGGTGGTTTCTGGACGCCGTCATCCATCTTTGGAGACCACTTGCTTGAGAGATTGCGGGCGCATTCCGGTCTGACGTTCGAACTGCAGGAACAACGGTGACATTGTACCGATAACCCGGATACGGTTAGTGAAGACGTTCCAGTGTCACGACCGTATCCACCTGGGTGAGCGCCGCCGGGGAGTGGGCAAAACAGATCACGGTTTTGCCCGCCAGCCACGGTGACATGCGGTCCCTGACCACGGTCCTGGTAGTTTCGTCGAGGCCAGTGAACGGCTCGTCCAGAATGATCAAACCGGTATCGCGAAGCAGCGCGCGAGCCAGGGCAATACGGCGGGCCTCTCCGCCCGAAACCTGTTTCCCGTATGCGCCAAGCCACGTATCCAGGCCCTCCGGTAATTGGGCTAACAGGTCAGTAAGTGCCACAGTTTCCAATACGCTCAACAACTGTTGGTCACTGGCATTCGGATCAGCGATCCGGAGATTGTTCCCCAGCGTGTCGTCAAACAGGTGAGTTGTCTGGGTCAGGTAGCTCACCCAGGCATGATGAGCGCAGGGGGCAACCACACCTTGCTCCGACTCGAGCTGGCAACGGCCCGCGCCGGGTGCCGAAAGCCCCGCTGCTATATTCGCCAGAGTGGATTTGCCACAACCTGAAGGGCCTACGAATCCCACATGTTTGCCGGGCCTTACGGCATAGGAAAAACCTGGGGGCATTTGATCAGCTGCTGCTGGGTCACTTTTTACCCCGACCGCGGCCAATTTGTTAATAGTCACTCCGCTCCACGCTAGCGCAGGCGCAGACATTGCGGCACTGTCCTCTATAATGGACCTCGCTGAGCCTTCGGTCGCAGCCGCAGAAGGGTAGCCACTGTCCCGGTTCAGTCGTTGCGCTGCAGCGATGGTAGCGCCAAGGCGAGCATAGGCGTCAGGAAGCATGCCATACACTTCATTCATGGCCAGCAGAGCAAGTGGTATCAGTACCATTACCGGGCCTGAGATTACGTCCGTCTGAAACAGGTGCAACCCCAGCCACAAGGCTGCCACCACCGAACCGTTCACGAACAGCATGGAGATAGCGCCATGCCATCCGCTGCGCTGGTCGATAATGCTTTGGTTCTGTGACCATTGTTCAGTATTGGCCAACAGTTTCTCGCGGTGGCTCGGAACGACCCCTGCAGCCGTCAATTCCGCCTGACCCTCAAGATATTCGATAACGTCGCCACGCAGGGTTTCAAGAGCGTCCTGTTGCCGGTACGAGCGCGCTCCCGTTCGCCAGTACAATGCTATCGTCGCCGTCAGGAATGCTGATATAAGAAATACAGCAATCACCAGTGCAAAGTCGAAACCTGCTCCGGCACCGAGTATCCCCACCAACCCCAGACTTAATAATGCCGCCAGGCCGGTCGGTGCCACCAGCCGCAGGAAAAGCGTGTCCATGGCATCCACGTCCGTGGTCATGCGGGCCAGCCAGTCGGAGCCCCGGTCGCGGAATTGACTCTTTGAAGCAGCCAGACTCCGGAACACATGAACGCGGATATCTGCCAACAATCGCAGCACTGTATCGTGGTTGTAGACCCGCTCCAGGTAACGACCCACCGTTCGGGTAAGGGCAAAGGCGCGAATACCCCCACCGGGTACATAAACGTCGAATATGATCGCGGTACCGGCCGCCATCAGTATGCCAGCCAGCGCGGTAGCGGTGATAAACCAGCCTGACAACGCCAACAAGCCGAGGCCCGAGAGCAGGGTGGCCAGCATCAGGACAGCGCCGACAAACAACCGTGCCTTTCGTTGACCGATCAGCCTTAACCAGGGCAGCAGCTCATTCATTAAGAATGCGCCCTCCATCGATGCGGATGACCCGGGTAGCCAGCCCCAGCAGGGAAGGGTGATGGGTGGCGAACACCAGAGTCTTACCCTGAGTACTGAGGCGCTGAAGCGACGCAAGAACAAAACGCTCGGATTCTGCATCCAGGGCAGCGGTCGGTTCATCAAGGAGTATCAGGTCGACGTCAGCGAGGAACAAGCGCGCCAAACCAAGCCGCCTGGCCTGGCCGCCAGAGAGCCCCCCGCCAGCTTCCGAGACCAGGCTATGGATTCCACCTGACCGACTTGTCAGCAGGTCGCCAAGACCGGCAGCTTGCAGTGCCGACTCGATCATCCCGTCAGTAGCATCCGGGCAAGTGACTCGCAAATTGTCTGCCCAGCTTCCCTGAACCATGAAGGCGGACTGCCCGAGCCACCCAAATCGTTGCTCCCCGGCCGGGTACCCGAATACCCGAACGAAGCCTTGGCAAGGTCTCAAAAAACCTGCCAGAAGATGCAGGAACGTGGTTTTCCCGCCGCCAGAAGGCCCGGTCAATGCGATGGCTTCGCCCCGGTTAATCACCAGACTGACGCTGTCCAGGCCAACCCGGCCGTTCGGGAAAGCGACGTGGGCTGATTGAATGACGATCCTCTCTTCCGTGGCGACCGTTGCAGCAGGGGGCGGTTCGTCCGGGTGTTCTTCAAAAGCGTATTTACTATTAACAGACTCTGGATCGGATTCCAGCCGCCGGAGAATTTCCTCTGTAGCGCCGAGGGCCGAGGCACGATCGTGGTAATGCTGTGACAATAAACGCAGCGGCTGAAAGAACTCTGGAGCCAGCAGGAGAATGAAAAGACCGGAGAACAATGTCAATTCCGGCGCCGGACCAAAGGACAGATATCCCAACAGCCCAAAACCGACGTACATGGCGACCACCGCAATGGCCACGGAAGAAAAAAACTCCAGCACAGCCGAGGAGAGAAACGCTACTTTGAGCATTCTCATGGTCACACGTCGGTACTGGTGGGAGCGGGTATGGATGGTTTCAGCGGCAGCCCGGGTTTGCCCGAACAGTTGAAGCGTTGTAAGGCCCCGGATGCGGTCGAGAAAATGGCCAGATAACCGTCCGATCAATTGGAAGTGTTCCTGGTTCAGCTTCTCGGCGCCCATGCCGACCAGTGCCATAAACAACGGAATCAACGGGGCCGAGATAATCAGAAAAATCGCCGCCAGCCAATCAAGCCAGGCCACAACAATGACGATCATCAGGGGCACTGCGATACACAGTATTTGCTGTGGCATAAAACGCGCAAAGTAACCGTGTAGCGCTTCGACGTGCTCAACCCATTCCCGTGCCAGGGTGCCTGCCGAGGTGTCCAGCAAACGAACGGGGCCGAGCGCCTGCCAGCGCGACAAAAGTTCAATACGGATGTTCTGACGAATGGTGTGACTGCACAGTGCTGCCGAGCGGGCCTGAAAACCCTGAGCGAGGGAGCGTCCCGTTATGGCCAGCACCAGCCCCACGAAAAAGGGCAGTAAAGACATGGCACTGTTATCAAGGATCACTGCAGCGTGAATAATCCACGCTAACAGCCCCATCTGCAGTATTGTAAACAGGCCAGCTAACAAGCCTGCTGCTATGGTGCGGGTAACCAGCTTACGGCTACCCGCAGTCTGACTCCTTAGCCACCGGGCAGCATCAAGCCGGGACGCTCCATGGGTGGTTTTTGCCACTCAGTGGTAGCCCTCGCCAGCCCGAACTTTGCCGCGGAATACCCAGTAGGTCCAGGCGGTATAACCCAGCACCACAGGAATGACAAAGATAAGACCAATGAGCAGGAACAACTGTGATTCATAGGCAGATGAAGCATCCCAGATCGTGTACTCAGGCGGTACAACATAAGGCCAGCGGCTCACCAGCAAGCCAAGATAGGTGAAAATAAACAGACCCATCGTGGCAACAAAAGGCATGCCCTCATAGCGTTTGCGCACTGAGCGGAATATCAGGAAGGCACAGGCCGAGGCCAACGCTGGTAAAACCCAGATGACCTGGATTGCAGAGAACCATCGGTCCCGGACCATGTCATCAATAAACGGTGTCCAGACACTCACCAAAGCAAAAACGAGAAGCACGGCTGCGAGTAAGGGCAGGGTGATGCGATAAGCCCAGTCCTGAATATAGCCCTCGGATTTCATGATCAGCCAGGTGGCGCCGAGTAGAGCGTAGCCTGCCATCAGGCCAAGCCCGGTCAAAACGGTAAAGGGCGTGAGCCAGTCCAGAGCGCCACCAACGTATACCCGGTTTGCGGTTTCAAAGCCTTGTATGTAGGCACCGACGACAGCGCCCTGAGCAAACGCTGCAACCATTGAGCCGCCAGCAAATGCCCAATCCCAGAGATATCGTGACGTATTCGCCTTAAAGCGGAATTCAAACGCCACACCCCGGAAGATCAACCCGGCCAGCATCAGGAACACCCCGATATACAGCGCAGGCAACACAATGGAATAGACCAGCGGGAACGCCGCCAGCAGGCCAGCGCCACCGAGTACCAGCCAGGTCTCGTTGCCGTCCCACACCGGGGCCACAGAGTTCATCATTACATCCCGCGCGATATCGTCCGGTGCAAACGGGAACAGAATGCCCAGGCCGAGATCGAAACCGTCCATCAGCACATACATGATGACGCCAAAGCCGATAATGAATGCCCAGATCAACGTGAGTTCAGATGGCTCCATGTTACGCTCCTCCCTCATTGTTTGGCGTACGGAATTTACCGATTTTCATGCCCGGCTTGTTGTACTCGAACGGAACATGGCTTGCTGACATGGGCCGCATTGGCCGGTCAACGCCACGGTCACCGCCGTATTCCTCTTCCACGGGCTGATTTTCAAGCCCGACATAAAGCACGCGAAGGAGGTAGTAAATACCGGCACTGAAGACCAGCGCATAAACCACCACGTAACCGATCAAACTGAACAGTGCCATTCCGCCTGTAAGGGATGGTGTCAGGCCCTGTTCATGGGTCATCATTCCGTAGACCAGCCAGGGCGCACGCCCGCTCTCGGTCACAACCCACCCCGCCAGCACCGCAACAAACGGTGTGATGCTCATAAACCGGAGCCCCTGCAGGAACCAGCGGGCTTCCCATATCCGTCCTTTAGCTCTGAGCAAAAGCCCAGTCACAGCGACTGCAATCATCAACAGCCCCAGCCCAACCATAACGCGGAACGCCCAGAACACAATCGCGACCGGCGGTTGCTCGTCCTCCGCCACCTCATTCAAACCAGGCACTTCCCCGTCGATATCGTGAGTGAGGATCAGGCTCGCCAGCCCGGGTATACCCACCTCATAGTGATTCGATTGCGTCTCGTTATCCGGAATAGCGAACAACAGTAATGGCACCCGGGTACTGGTTTCCCAGTTACCCTCCATCGCGGCGACTTTCATGGGCTGATGTTCCAGGGTGTTAAGGCCGTGGAAATCCCCCAATACCGCTTGGGTCGGCGCAATGATCAATAGCAGCCACAGACAGATGGACAGGGCTTTGCGGTTCGCCTCAACCTCTCGGCCACGCAACAGGTACCAGGCACTCACACCAGCCACCACAAAAGCGCCGGTCAGAAACGAAGCCAGGCCCATATGAGCAAAGCGATAGGGGAAGGATGGATTGAAAATGGCTTCGGTCCAGGACACCACATGGAAAATGCCATCCCGCAGTTCCACGCCCGCAGGCGTATGCAGCCAGCTGTTCGCAGACAGAATCCAGAACGAGGAAATGAACGTGCCGACCGCCACCATAATGGCCGCCAAAAGATGTACCCCTTTGGGCACCTTGTCACGGCCGAACAGCAATACCCCCAGGAAAGCAGCCTCCAGGAAGAAGGCGGTGACCACTTCATAGCTCAGCATCGGCCCCAGAAAATTCGCAGAGGCCTGAGAGAAATTGCTCCAGTTAGTGCCAAACTGGAACGACATCACGATGCCCGAAACAACCCCCATACCGAAGACCACCGCAAACACCTTTGTCCAGAAAGCAGACAAGCGCAGCCAGACCGGGTTACCGGTTTTAAAAGCAAGGGCTTCAAGAAAAGCAATGAATGATGCCAGCCCGATGGTAAACACCGGAAAGATCGCGTGAAAAGACACAACGAACGCAAACTGGATACGCGATAAAATGAGGGGATCTAATTCCACAGGAACCTCCGGTAACCGTCAAAATCAATAAAATCAGTTTGCGCCCGCCTGGCACTGCCTTTATCGCATCTTGTATATTGTTATTACCGGCGAATGTCTGCCATGTTGCAGATCTGGGATATTGCATGTTTGTGATGAGTTTAACGCAATAACCGCCGTTAAATTCTTAACCCGGAGTATAGGGAACATCATGGGCTTTTACGATACATACATCCTGCCCCACGTCATTAACAAGGCCTGTTCCGTCGGGCAGGTGATGAAACTCCGGCAGCGAGTGGTCCCCCGGGCAACCGGTGTGGTGCTTGAAGTGGGGATGGGCTCAGGTATCAACCTCTCGCTATACGATGCCAGCAAGGTCACCAAAGTTTACGGCCTTGAGCCCTCAGAAGGCATGCGCCGGAAAGCCCAATCCAACCTGCAAAGCGCTCCGGTGGAAGTGGAATGGCTAGACCTGCCGGGCGAGGCCATCCCGCTGCCGGACAACAGCATAGACACGGTTGTACTGACATTTACGCTATGTACCATTCCCGACTGGGAAACAGCCCTGCACCAAATGTTCCGCGTGCTGCGGCCGGGCGGCCAACTCCTGTTCTGCGAACACGGTCAGTCACCGGAGCCAGCAGTGGCGAAATGGCAGGACCGCGTTACACCCGCATGGAAAAAGATCGCAGGCGGCTGCCATCTTAATCGTCCGATAGCGGATTACCTGAAACAAGCCGGTTTTCGCATCAAAGAACTCGACAATCTGTACATGCCAAAAGCCCCCAAAATAGCCGCCTACATCTATCTTGGCCTTGCAGAAAAGCCTGTATAGCCACAATAGGCACCAGAGAGGGCGAACAGAATTGCGTTCAAGAGCACGGCCTTATACAATCCCGACCCTCTTCAAGAAGATCCTCCTGCCCGGGTGGTGAAATTGGTAGACACAAGGGACTTAAAATCCCTCGGCCGTTAGGCTGTGCCGGTTCAAGTCCGGCTCCGGGCACCATTAAAATTAAATACATATAAAATTGCTCTCTCGCGCTTCTCTCCCTCGATACGTTTGAGGCCTGCCCGAACTAAAGAAATGAATGACGTTCACCAAGGCATTGTCAGATACTGTTTGAATATTCAGCGGTCGGTAGGGCACTCCACCACATATATGGGTTCACGTTATTATCCGTTCAGTCCTGATCCAGCAGTAGCGTTTGCCCTGCGGTAATTCCCCCGCTAAAAATGGGGGATTACCCGGCCTCTATGAGAGTTCGCGCTTTCCAACGTGGTAGCTACATACAATCTTATTTGTGCGAGCCAAAACGAGGAGCCAAGGGTGGCGGCCTTTATCGACCTGAAATTGATCATTAATTAGGCTAAAAATAGCGTCTATTCTTAAAACTTGGTCAACATCGAAAACACACTCAGATTTTATGTAGGAGTTTCATTGCAAAAAGGCTCGAGGGGTTTTCTACAGCCTCGTTATGTGGCAATAAAGCTGGCGATTGACCGAAGAGGAGGCCGCCGCTGTGCTTGAAATATCCACCATGCTTCTCGTCGCAGGAACTTTCTTGCTTGCGGGTGTCGTTAAAGGCGTTATCGGCCTGGGTCTACCCACCGTAAGCCTGGCGTTGCTGAGTGTCGCGCTGAATCTTCCGACTGCGATGGCCTTGTTGCTCGTCCCGTCGTTTTTCGCGAATCTCTGGCAGTCCGCAGTCGGTGGGAATGCCAAGGTCATTCTCGCCCGTCTCTGGCCGTTTCTCCTGATGGCCACTGCCACAGTGTGGGTCGGCGTAATGGCGCTGACACGCCTGAACCCTTCGTTGCTGACGGCCCTCCTTGGCATGCTTCTGGTCACGTACTCCGTAGTGAATCTCGGAGGCATCAGATTGGCGATCCCCGCTCGGCACGAAGTGTGGGCGGGGCCGTTGACCGGATTAGTCAACGGCGTCCTCACCGGAATGACGGGATCGTTCGTTGTGCCGGGAGTGATGTTCTTGCAGGCGATCGGACTTTCCCGCGACGTCCTGATTCAAGCAATGGGAATGCTGTTCATGGCCTCAACTGTGGCTTTGGGCTTGGCCTTGCAGCAATCCAAGATCTTGAACGCCGAGCAGGCTATCTTATCCATTGGCGCGGTTCTGCCAGCGATTGTCGGCATGGTCGCGGGACAGGCACTCCGAAGGCGACTTTCCGAACAGCGATTCCGGACGATGTTCTTTGTGGCGCTGTTGCTGCTTGGCGCATACATCATTGCGAATGCAGTACGGACCTTCAAGTAGCAAGTAGCCGCATAACCGTACCTTGCAGCCGAAGCGCGTGGCGGAAGGCAACGTTACAACGTCATTTTCGCTGTTTGAGATCGCGGTAGAAATTTTCGTGTGAGCCCAGGGTCATCAGTTCAAGTACAAAAGCGCCATCATCAAAATTGTAACCCAGCAGAGTCAGTTGCTTGTTCATTTTGAACTTATGGACTCGTAGAAAAGCCAGACCCCCTTTCTTTTGTTCTCCGATGTTGGGGTTGGCCATAAGCTCCTTAACGGCTAAATCAAGGTCCTTTTTCTGGTTGGGCTTGAGCTTCTTCACCACTTTCTTGAATGTAGGGGTTTGTAATACACGGATGGCCCTAACCAAAATCGTAGGCATCCAGCTTTCCGGCGTCTCGTTCTGCCTGCGCGATGATGGCCTGCCTCACAAACTCGTAGGGTAAATCGGGGTTATCTTCCATCATCTCGCCGATTTTTGCCCAATGTTCTATTTGCTTGGGCGGGGTCCGATTAAGCGCTTTGGCTATGATAGTTGCTTTTTCGATAAGGTTTTGGTCTAAACGTATGCTGGTTGTAGCCATGTTAATGTCCTCCTGAAAATCTTCTCAATTGTAGCTATATGCCACAATTGAGGCAAATTGTAACAAAATGCTATTGTCGGACTGCTTTTCCGCTCGCGCTTCAACGCAGCCGCAAAGCGCGGCGTTTTATGCCCCTCTCCTGATCTATCCTGTCAGACACTAACGTTTGGCGTTATTAACGCAATGCGTCATTATTAAGTCATGATCATATTGTTCAAGTGTAAGGATACCGAGAAGCTGGCAAGTGGTCGCCGAGGTCAGCACAGCATTTGAATCAACAGGCAGTTCCGGGTTTGTTTCCGCTGGACCAAGGCCGGTGCGGAAGACGTCGAAATTGTTGATTACCATTAGGAGGTAATCCATGCGCAACATTGATGCCGTAACGCCAGGCGAGTTACTGAAGGAAGAATTTCTTGAACCGATGGGTATTTCTCAATACCGCCTCGCCAAAGAAATTGGGGTGCCTGCTCAGAGAGTAGGCCAGATTATTGCGGGAAAGCGTTCGATAACCGCAGACACGGACCTGCGACTCTGTCGCTTCTTTGCTTTGTCCAACGGCTACTGGTTGCGGGCTCAGGCAGCCTACGACATTGAGATTACGGAAGATGCCCTGGCGGACCAGTTGAAGAATATTCGCCCCTGGAGTGCTGGGTCTACCATCCCGAAAGCTCTGGTGTATCAGGCCTATGAACGGGTTTGGGCCAACAGGAGCAGGCAGTTGGTTTGGGGGATGATTTCGCCAGCGAACGTGAGTTTGCCTACGAATCGATAAAGTCGTTGCCAGAAACATGGCCAAAATTCAGTAAGCGCACACGCAGATTTTTTTTGACAAAATTTCCATACGCTGGCGAAGCGTCTGCTGGAGAATCTGGATTAGCTCTCGGATAAAGACGCTGAAGCTCTTTGGTTGCGTAAGGCGAAGCGTCGAGCCTACTTCCAGGGCCTTTTACTGCAATGCAGGCACTGCCCCAAGAAACGCCAGTGCTTGCAGAATCCGGACGTCGCTTTGGGTTCTTCTACAGCTTCTTTAGGCTATTGCGTGCCGCAGTCGCCTAACCATGCCAGTCACGGCGACGTCTACTGCATTGCGGCTTCGCCTTTACTACAAAGCACACGCTTTAGTGCAAACGCTGCAGACTGGATGATAAACGGTGTGCTATGCTGAGTTGATAGTCAAAGCACTGCTGAGAATTTTACTCAACATGTTGATATAGATAGCCTTCTTAGGTGAAAGAAATGGCAAAGCTGCGAAAAGTTAAGCTGAATCGAAGCTCGTCAGAAAATTACCGCTATGTGAAGGTCAATGGCGAGATGACCAAGGTTAGCGTCAGCGCGGCCGATTCTGCGTTCGAAGCTGCAATGAAAGTACGCAATGGAAAGCGTAAAAACTTGGATAAGGAACTTCTGATTCATGGTGTCACAAGCTAACACAAGCGCGCATCCTGTTTACAATCACATCTTTGAAAAGTTGGTAGTGGAGGCAGAGCCTGATTCCAAAGAGCGATTAATTGGGATGCTTGCGTATGCTGACTACAAAGAAGAAAAGTATCTGTGGAAGGAGCAATATCGGTTAAACCAACAAGTTGACACGATTCCAGCTGACGATGTTAAAAAATTCTTATTGGCTTACCATGATGGAAAGCTAGAGAAGTTACGCGGTGACGCAGAGGAAGTATTGTATGTATTCGCAGAGCATTACGCAGAAGAGCGAGCTGAAGAAGCATACAATGAAGCTTTAGAAAGTGAGTTGCTGTCCCAAGTAAAAGCCCAAAAAGATGGTTGGTGGACCTCTGGAGGAAAGGGGGCATTGGGGTCATTCTGAACCGCCCCGAGTTTTGAGGAGGCTCCAGCATCTGAGAGAATGGAGCCATGAA